>JAZKAY010000017.1:0-121831 GCA_040388905.1 Pseudomonadota bacterium | reverse complement strand
CGACTTCGACGAAGTGACCGTGATCGAGTTGCTGGTCAAGCCCGGCGACAGCATCAAAGCCGACCAGAGCCTGATCACCGTGGAAAGCGACAAGGCCTCCATGGAGATCCCGTCGTCTTCTGCCGGCGTGGTCAAAGAGATCAAGGTCAAGCTGGGCGACAAAGTGAAGCAGGGGTCGGTCGTGTTGTCCATCGAGGCATCTGGCGGCGCGGCTGTGGGAGCTCCAGCAGCCGCAGCAACCCCCGCGCCAGCGCCTGCGGCATCCGCGCCTGCTCCAGCTGCCGCACCGCCTGCTCCTGCTCCTGCTCCAGTTGCCTCAAGCTTCGCTGGCACTGCCGATCTCGAATGCGATGTGCTTGTTCTGGGTGCAGGCCCTGGCGGTTACTCTGCGGCTTTCCGCGCGGCAGACCTGGGCCTCAAGGTGGTGCTGGTCGAGCGTTACGCCACCCTTGGCGGCGTTTGCCTCAACGTCGGTTGCATCCCTTCCAAGGCCCTGCTGCATGTGGCCGCCGTGATGGACGAGGTCAAGCACTTTGAAAGCCTGGGCGTCACGTTTGCAGAGCCCACCGTCGACATCAACAAGCTGCGCACCCACAAGGAAAAAGTTGTCGGCAAGCTGACCGGCGGCCTGACGGCCATGGCCAAGATGCGCAAGGTTACGGTCGTGCGCGGCCTCGGCCAGTTCGTCGGCTCGCATCATTTGCAGGTTGAAGAAACCTCGGGCACTGCACAAGAGAAGTCCGGCAAAAAGCAGACCATTGCTTTCAAGAACTGCATCATCGCAGCCGGCTCCCAGGCCGTGCGCCTGCCTTTCATGCCGGATGATCCGCGTGTGGTTGATTCCACCGGCGCGCTGGCTCTTCAGTCCGTCCCCAAGCGCATGCTGATTCTGGGCGGCGGCATCATCGGGCTTGAGATGGGCACGGTCTATTCCACCCTGGGCGCACGCCTTGATGTGGTTGAAATGATGGACGGCCTGATGCAGGGCGCTGACCGCGATCTGGTCAAGATCTGGCAAAAGATGAACGCACCGCGCTTTGACAACATCATGCTCAAGACCAAAACCGTGGGCGCCAAGGCGACCAAGGCCGGCATCGAGGTGACGTTTGAAGCGGCAGAAGCCGGTGGCACCGCACCCGCCCCGCAAACCTACGACCTCGTGCTGCAGGCCGTGGGCCGCACACCCAACGGTAAAAAGCTTGCAGCAGATAAAGCCGGTATTACCGTCAGTGATCGAGGCTTTATCCCCGTCGATATCCAGATGCGAACCAACGTGCTCCACATCTTTGCCATCGGCGACATCGTCGGCCAGCCCATGCTGGCGCACAAAGCCGTGCATGAGGCGCATGTGGCGGCTGAAGTCATTGCCGGTGAACTGCAGGGCAACAAGGAACTCGCCAGCGCAGCATTCAACGCACGTGTGATCCCCAGCGTCGCCTATACCGACCCTGAAGTGGCATGGGTGGGCCTCACTGAAGACCAGGCCAAGGCCCAGGGCATCAAGGTCAAAAAAGGCCTGTTCCCGTGGAACGCATCGGGACGCGCCATCGCCAATGGCCGCGACGAAGGCGTCACCAAGCTGCTGTTTGATGACTCACCGGAAGCCCACGGCCACGGCAAGATCCTCGGCGGCGGCATGGTCGGTACCCACGCTGGCGACATGATTGGCGAGATTGCGCTGGCGATTGAAATGGGCGCCGACGCCGTCGACATCGGCAAAACCATTCACCCGCACCCCACGCTGGGCGAGAGCATTGGCATGGCCGCCGAAGTGGCGCATGGCAGTTGTACCGATCTGCCGCCGGCACGCAAGTAAATCAGCGGCGCGTGCAAGAGCAAAGCCTGAACCCCACCGGTTCAGGCTTTTTGCCATCTGGCTGCATCCTTCCCATCTCAATAAAGGATATTAAAAGTGGATGTCATTCTTCTGGAGTTGCCCGGCATTGCCGGGGAGTGCCCGTTGCCTGGCTATGCCGGCAGGATCGAATGCCTGTCATACAGCCATGCGGTGGCGATGCAGATGAGCGGCGACGCCACCAGCAAGGCGCGCACATCCGGCAAGCCCAACGTGCAGGACTTCACCATCTCGAAATATATGGATGAGTCCTCGCCTGTGCTCAACCAGTACTGCTGCGAAGGCAGGATGATCGGCGACGGCACGCTCACGGTCGGGCGCAATGAGTCAGGTACGGTCATGCCCCTGATTGTGTACACACTCAAGGACGTGATGATCTCCAGTGTCAGCGCGGCTTCATCAGGAGGCGACAAGCCCTCAGAGACCATCACGCTTAATTTCACGGCCATCCAGTGGGATTACACGGCGCAGAAGACTGATTCGACCCAGGGCAGAGCTGCCGTCGGCAAGTGGAACATGAAGACCGGCAATCCGGCCTGAGCGTATGATTTTCTGCTGCGCGCACGTGGCCGTCTGCAATGACACAGGCAGGCCCATGCGCACACGCATCCTGTTGGAGACCATGTTGTGACCGAAGAACTGCCCGCACCGCTGCCGCCTTCGTCCTGGTATGTGTCCGTCAACCTAACGCTGGGCTGGTGCTGGGGTGTGGTGCTTCCGGTCGCTGTTGGCATAGCGCTGCACTGGCCACAGTGGGTCTTGTTTGTCGTGGTGCCGCTCTGGTACCTGATCAACATACGGGTGATGGACAAAACCATTCCCGCCCTGGCCAACCCGCTCATCGAACGGGTATATCGGTTCTTCCATAGGATCTGACTGCAGATGCCGACCCATGCGCCCGCACATCCTTGACGGTGACCTGCTCGACCAGAAGGTCGATGCCATCGTCAACCCATGGAACCGCAACATCATTCCCTGGTGGCTGCTGTGGCATCAGGGCGTGGCCGGTGTCGTCCGCCGGCGCGGTGGCTTTCGCCCGTTCATTGAGGTCGGCCGGCATGGCGCGATTCCCCTGGGTGGTGCGGTTCTTACGTCTGCCGGGCGACTACCGTTTCGCGGCATCATCCATGTGGCGGGCATCAGCATGCTGTGGCGCGCTTCACCTCAATCCATTCAGGGTTCTGTGCGGTCTGCCATGGCCATAGCCGGTGAGCAGGGCTTCTCGTCAATTGCGTTTCCGGCACTCGGTGCTGGCGTGGGCGGTTACAGCGAAGATGCCGCGATTGAATTGATGCTGCAGGCTTTCGAGCCGCTGGAGTCTCGTGCACAGGCCGTGATCGTTCGTTTTCGACCCTGAGTTTCCTGCCCGCCCTTGCCCGGCAATGTTCCCTTGACCGCTGTCTACTGGTGCTGCTGCCTCTCAACGGAATGCAACTCCAGCGTGCGGTCCTTGGTCTGGTCTGATTTTGCGAAGTCATCGTTGGCGGGCAGCTGCAGCTCGACGCGGTGCGCCGAAGCCACGCGCGCCACGCCGCTGACCACGCCTGCGGCAAGTACATGGCCGCCGTAGCTTCTGTCGTTCGAGATGAAGTGCCAATGCCAGCCCGGCACGCTCACGCCCTTGCTGAAAGCGGGGCTGCGTATGCCGACCATGCTGCCCTGGATACTTGCGCGGGGAAAGACGACCTGCGTCTTGACCAGTTCTGCCAGCGGCTTGTAGGGGCGCACCTGCGCGGCGATGGCGCGGGTTGTCATGCCCCTGAACTCGCCGTTCAGCTCTACCGCGTAGAACACGTTCTTGTTGACAAGGCGCTCGTCCATCCACGCCTCGATTGCCGGCAGGGTGGCTGGCAGCGGGGCGTTTGCCGAGGCCTCCATCACGAACTGCATAGCGGGTTTGAAGGGCATGACATAAGCCAGCGGTGTCTTGTCGCCAGGTGCGGCGACGGTCACCGAGCCGTCGGCCCTGAAGTGGTAGGGCACGCCGCCCAGAAGCAGCATTTCGCCGTCGAGCTGGTTGAAGGTGCCCAGGCCGATGTCACCTTTCGTGGCGAGTTGCGCCATCGTCAGCTCGCCGTCGTAGGCGCCCGAGAGCAGCGCGTCGATGGTCGAGTAGGCATACAGTGCTGGCTCGCCTTCGCCCCGCGTGCTGGCGCAGCCTGTGAGGGCCAGTCCGGCTGCCAGCGTAGCGGCCCCAAGCATGGCGCGGGTGCGATGGCGCAGCGAGGACGTGGCGGCTGGGATGGATGACAGGCGGCGGTGATGCATGTGGATGACCTTGAAGTGTGGCGACGCAGGATGGCAAAAGTGGGGAACGGCGTTTTTTGCTATTGAAATAATAGCTGCTCACGCTCGTGTTTATTGGCCTGGAGGCCGATTTGATGTCTAAAAACAGGCCTTTTTGAGTGTTTTGGCGTGCTGTTCGGCTTTGGCCAGGTTGCCAAAGCTAAATTTTTAACGTATACGTTAAAAATTTGCCGTATACGTTCAATTTTCCGATTCAGGGGGTTACAGCCGTCATGGCCGCACACCCGGCGCTTCCATCGCCATGCCGGTGGCGCGCGCCGCAAGATAGACCTCGAGTTCGACCAGTTCATTTGAACCATAGGGGTAGAGTTCGGCCCGCACGCCGCTCATGCAGTTGCGCAGTCGGCGCTGCAGCGAACCCATGGCCTGCCACTCCAACCGGTAGACCGGGTAGCCGTTGGGGTGGGCTTGCGGAATGATGCCGCTGCCGAGCCGCCCGCCGGCGTTGTTGTCGTGGCACTGGGCGCATGACAGGTTGAGCTGGCCCATGCGTTGCAGAAAGCGCTGCTCGCCCAGTTGCCTGAAGGGCTCCAGGCGCTTGTCGGCTGGCGCCATGGGCAGGCCGCGTGACTGCAGGGCGATGTAGCTTTCAAGGCTGAGAAGGTCCTGCGATTCAAAACGCAATGGGTCGGCCTGCTGGTGTTTCTGGCGGCAGATGTTGATGCGCTGGCTGAGCGTGATGGGGCGTTTGAGGGCTTCGTCGAACGCCGGGTAACGCGCCGCCACGCCTTTCATGCTGCTGGAAGCCGCTGCGTGGCAGGTCACGCAGGCCTTGCTGCTGGCCCCCGCTGTTTTCTGCCACAGCGCTTCGCCGTCTTTTACCCACAGCATGCCGGGGTTGAGCGCGTCGTCTTTCTGCATGGCCTGGGTGGAGGCGCCCATGAATTCGGAGCCTTGACGGCGGGTGTCGGCGGTGGGCTGGGCGATTGCGGTGTTGAGCAGCGCAATAAAGAGGAGTGACGCGAATCGGATCACGGTGTCAGCTCACGGTTGGTATGCGCTTGTCATTGCGGACTCGATCCGCAATCCATGACCCCGAATCCGGGGATGGATCCCGGATCGAGTCCGGGATGACAACCTGATGGTGCTCATGCCGTGACGGTGATGGCCACGGTCTCGGTCTGCGTGAAACCGTTGTCGCCTTCCCAGTTCAGTACAAAGCTGCCGCTCTCAAGGGCGGTGGTGTGAAAGGCGATGTAGGGGTTGGCAGAAATCGCAGAGAACAGCTCGGCGCTGAAAACCTGCTCGCCGTTGTATTTGCAGGTGAAGGTCTGGATGATGTTGCGCGGCAGGGTCTTGCCGTCGTCGCCGGGCCTGAAACCTGTTTCCATCGGATGGCCAATGGTGGCGCGTATTTCAATGACTTCGCCGCGTTTTGCGGTTGCGGGGATGTTGATGAGGGTACGGGCCATGTCAATTCCGAAGGAATGCGCGCAGCGACGGGCCGCCCCGAGCAAGCGACGGCCCCCTTGGGGGGCAGGGAGTTACACGAAGTGAACGAACGTGGGGGCTCATGTTGCCGCGCAGCGACGGGCCGCCCCGAGCAAGCGACGGCCCCCTTGGGGGGCAGGGAGTTACACGAAGTGAACGAACGTGGGGGCTCATATTTATGCCTCTCCCTCAATACAGGAGACCACCGTGACGATCACGTCCACGGAATGTGACCAGTAACTGCCATCACTCATCTGCGCTACAGCCACAAGCTTTTGCGACGCAGCAAGCCGCATGCGTGTCGTCACGCTGGCCTTGCCGGCGCGCGGGCCGAGTACAAACCTGGCCACATCGCGCTGCGGGTTTTTCTCGTTGAAGACGGCAATGCTTTTGACGTGGTCTGCCGCCGTCATGGGGCTGGTCACGGTGATGTTGATGGGCACGACGTTGCCGTTGTCGACCAGCTCGGCAATGTCGATGTGAACCTTGCCTGCCGTGACGGGCGCGCGCGAGGTGTAGCTGGCAATCGCCACCTCCAGGTCGCCTGCAGCCGCCAGGGCAGGGCGCAGCACCACGCTGGCGCCCAGTGCGGCTGCGCCGGCAAGCAGCTTGCGGCGGGTCTGGTGTGAGGGGTTGCTGCTCATGTCAATTTTTCAGGGTCTGTAAAAAAGCCAGCACGTCTTCGATCTGCTGTGCAGTCAGTATGCTCTGCCCGCGAAATGCCGGGCCGACGCGATTGAAGCCCTCACTGCGAAGGTAGGCCGGCATGATGCTTTGCGGGTTGAGGCGTGTAGCGTCGACCAGCCGCAGTCGAAGTTGCCCTTCAGACCAGCGCGACCCCGCACCCGACAGGTCAGGCGCCAGGTTGCCCTGAAAGCGTTCTTCGGGAAAAGGGCCGGTGTGGCAGAGCAGGCAAAGACCAAGCTGCCGGTTGGCGACGATGGCACGCCCGCGCGATGCCTCGCCGGGGAAGGCGGTGAGCGGGGCGGGAATGGTGTCGCCGATGATTGTCGGCGGGGTATTTACAGACTGCGCCGTGGCCGTCACCAGCGGGAGCCAGAAAGCCCCCGCCATGACAGCCAGGCGTAGTCGCCGTTTCATGCCTTTTTAAGGCTGGTGTTTTTAAGCGGCAGGTCGCGCACGCGTTTGCCCGTTGCCGCAAATATGGCATTGAGCACAGCAGGGGCCGCCACGGCGATGGTGGGCTCGCCCACACCGCCCCAGAAGCCACCCGACGCCACGATGACCGTCTCGACCTTGGGCATCTCGTCCATCTTCAGCACTTGGTAGGTGTTGAAGTTGGTCTGCTCGATCTTGCCATCCTTGACCGTGCATTCACCATAGAGGGCTGCTGACAGGCCATACACAAACGAGCCTTCAACCTGCGCCTCGATCTGTTGCGGGTTGACGGCGTAACCGCAGTCGGTGGCTGCCACGATGCGGTGGATCTTGAGCTTGCCCTCGGGGTTGACGGACACCTCGGCAACCGCCGCCACATAACTGCCAAAGCCCATGGTCTGCGCGATGCCCTGGAAGTGGCCCGCAGGCAAGGGCTTGCCCCAGCCTGCGCGCTCGGCCGCCGCGTTGAGCACGGCGAGGTGCTTGGGGTGGTTGGCCATCATCTTGCGGCGCAGGGCCAAGGGGTCCTGCTTCGTGGCCAGCGCGATTTCGTCCATGAAGGATTCGAGGTAAATCGCGTTCTGGTTCAGGTTCACGCCGCGCCAGAAGCCGGGCGGCACATGCGTGTTGCGCATGGCGTGGTCTACCAGCAGGTTGGGGAAGGTGTAGCCGATGGAAGCCTCGGGGCCCGGCGGGTTCAGGCCCTGGAAGACGGCCGGGTCCTTGCCATTCACGACAGCCTGCGGAATCGCACTGGCAAGAATCGACTGGCCAGAGATGCGCATGTGAAGGCCGGTGATGTTGCCCTGGTCATCCAGGCCTGCGGTCATCTTGCACTGCGTCACCGGGTGGTAACGGCCCTGGGTCATGTCTTCTTCGCGCGTCCAGATCAGCTTGATGGGGGTGCCCGGCATCTGTTTGGCGATGCGCACCACCTGAGTCACGTAGTCGGTGAAGCTGCGCCGGCCGAAGCCACCGCCCAGGTGCATGCGGTTGATATCGCACTGGTTTTGCCTGAGTTCGGCCGCTTCCGAACAGGCCGCCAGTGCAGCTTCGGCGTTCTGGGTGGGCACCCATGCTTCGCAACGCTCCGGCGTCCACTTTGCCGTGGCGTTCATCGGCTCCATGGGGGCATGGTTCTGGAAGGGGTAGGAGTACACCGCCTCGATCTTGCGTGCGCTTGACGCGATGGCCGCGCGTGCGTCGCCGTTCGAGTTGCCGACCGCACCTTCAGGTGCGTCAAGCCCGGCCTTCAGGATGGCGGCGATGCTTTCGCTGGAGACCTTCTCGCTCGGGCCGTTGTCCCAGACGATGGGCATGGCATCGAGTGCGCTTTTGGCACGCCACCAGGTGTCGGCCACCACGGCCACGGCGGTATCGCCGACACGCACAACCTTCTTGATACCGGCACGCTTTTCAATGGCAGATGCATCAAAGCTTTTGAGCTTGCCGCCGAAGACCGGGCATTCCTTGATGGCCGCGTTGAGCATGCCCGGCAGCACGACGTCCATGCCGTAGACCTGCTTGCCGGTGACCTTGTCGGCGGTGTCCAGCCGCGCCAGGCGTTTGCCCGCCAGCTTCCAGTCTTTTGCGTCCTTGACCTTGATGGTTGCCACATCAGGCGGCGTCAATTTGCCTGCGGCAACCGCCACCTTGCCATAGGTCGTCTTGCGGCCGCTGGGTGTGTGGGTGATGACGCCATTGGTGACAGTGCAGTCGGCGGGGGAGGCCTTCCAGCCATCGGCTGCGGCCTGCACCAGCATCATCTTTGCAGCGGCGCCGCCCTTGCGCATGTAGTCGTGTGACTGTCGAACACCGCGGCTGCCCACGGTGCCGAAGTCGCCCCAGACGCGTTTGCGCGCCAGGCTCTGGCCGGGCGTCGGGTATTCGGTTTTGACTTTCGCCCAGTTGCAGTCGAGCTCTTCGGCTACCAGCTGTGCAAGCCCTGTGAGCGTGCCCTGGCCCATTTCAACGCGGCCTATGCGGATGATGACGGTTTCGTCAGGCTTGACGACGACCCAGGCATTGACCTCTTCGGGCATGGCATTCTGCGCGGTGGCAGAGCCTGCAAACGGGATGTGGAGCGCAACGACCAGGCCTGCGCCTGCCGTGCTGCCGAGGAAGCCCCGGCGCGAGACTTTTGGTGTGGGCATCACGGCGCTCATGACACGCTCCCGTCGGTGTGGGTAATCGCCAGGCCGGCACTCCTGGTGCCACCACCCTGGGAAACCGATTTGATGGCGGCGCGCACGCGGTTGTAGGTGCCGCAGCGGCAGATGTTGGTGATGCTCTGGTCGATCTGTTCGTCGGTGGGCTTTGGCGTTGTTTTCAGCAGCGCGGCAGCGGCCATGACCATGCCGCACTGGCAGAAGCCGCACTGCGGCACATCCAGCGCTACCCATGCTTTTTGAACCGGGTGCGAACCATTCGGGGACAGGCCTTCAATGGTGACGACTTTGTCCTTGGCATCGACTGTGGACGCAGGGCGCACGCAGCTGCGGGTCGGCACACCGTTGATATGGACGGTGCAGGCGCCGCACTGGGCGATGCCGCAGCCGTATTTGGTGCCGGTCAGGCCCAGCTGTTCACGAATCACCCACAGCAGCGGGGTGTCTTCTTCTGCTTCGTACTGACGGACTTTTCCATTGACATTCAGTTGTGCCATCGCGGGCTCCTCTTGAGGGAATTTTCAAAGTGGGGAATACCACCAAACATCGTAGTCGTGGCAGGTGACAAACGGAGGCGGATTAACCCTTGGCTGTAACCAGGTATCAGTTGGTTCAACCGGGTATCAGCGTGTCGCAGGAGGCCTCAATCGGGGTGTGGTGATCCGTCGAATCAGCTCACGCTGGCGATGGTGGCGAGCATGTGTGCCTGCCAGCGCTGTACTGAAAACTGCTGCTTCAAGAGTGTTTGCGCCGCCAGCGCGATGGCCTGGCGCCGGGGCGGGCTGGACAGCAGGGCCTGGCAGAGCGACGGCAGGTCAGCCAGTGCGCCAGTCACAAGGTGTTCACCCGGCGTGATGGCGTGTGGTGCCAGCCCATGGGTTGTTTCGCTCACGATCACGGTACCTGCCGCCCAGGCCTCAAGCGTGCGGAACTGGTCAAAGTAGGTGTGCTGCGGGTCGGCATGAATCGTGAGTGCGATGCGGGCATGCCGCAGGCGGTCTTCGCGCGCCTTGCCCCAAAGGCCGGCCCAGACAAATTCGGCCCGGACACCACTGGTTTTGAAAAGTGCTTCGCCTTCTTCGCGTGGCGGTGAAGGGTGGCCGATGAACAGCACGTCGCTGGTCCGCACCGATTCAGGTTCGGGCGCACGTATGTGTTTGTCTGCAATCAAATAGGGCAGCTGTGAAACCGCCAGCGCCGGATAGTGCAGGCGCAGGTAATCCTCAATCGGCTGATCCATGGCCAGAACGGCGTCGAGTTTGGGCGCGAAGGTATCAAACAGCCCGGCCTTGTAGCCATGCACGGCGGCCTCGGGCTTGCGTGTCAGGGGGTCCAGCATCCAGAGGATGTTTTTGCCGCGCGGCAGCCCGCGCTTGCCGAACCGTTCAAAAGCGTAGATGCCGGCGACCAGCAGGTTGATATCGGCAATGCCCACGGCGGGCAGCACGCCATCCGTCCCGGTGCCGAGGTCCACGTACTCGACCTCATGGCCAGCGGCCAGCAACACATCCATCCAGATCCGGCAGGCCGCGCCAAAGAGGTTGTCTATATCTGTGTATATGTGAATTTTCACGATTGCAACATTTTGGCCCAGCGCACGATTTGTCGGGCACTGACCGTTCGTGGACCATGTAAACCGGGATTTTTTTGCAACAAAACGAAACCGACCTGGCAATGGTCCACGCGAACAACCGCCCGTGTGCAACCCAGGAGGTAAGTCGGAAGTTGTGATCCCCCCACAAGATTAGGACTGAATAGTTCAATTAATTCACGCTACGGCGTGAATGACCAAATTGATAGCCTGTCAGGAAATGTAACCCGTCGGCCACCCCTCTTCTCATTTTTGAAACAGCTTTCATACTTTGGTTGCGACGTTTGGTTTGACTAATTTTTTAAATCATGTTCGGTTTCAAAACTGTCAACCACGATTCGTAGGCGCTCATCGTCCATCTTGTTTTCAGGACAGTCATGAAAGATATCGGGTTGTGGTTGGGGTCCGGGAAAGTTTTTTGCAGCGGCTGGTGGCTGCTGCTGGCCCTTCATGCCGGAATGCAGGCGCGGGCCCAGACCGTGCCCCCTCCGTCTGTCGACGCGGGGCGCTTGCGTGAACGGATAGATTTGCCTCCTGAAAAGGAACGTGCGCTGGAGGAGCGACAGACCGCTATCCCGCAGGGAAGTGTGCTGCCCGAGTCGATGAAGTCCACGCGGGTGACCCTGAAAGCCATACGGCTGGCCGGTGCTACGGTGCTGGCCGGTGATGTCCTGCAGGCAAAGGCGGACAGTTATACCGGCCGTGAAATTTCCGGCGATGACATTCTTGAGCTTGCTTCCTCGCTCACCGCGATGTACCGCAACGCCGGCTATATCCTGTCGATGGTGGTCGTGCCTGCGCAATCACTGGAGTCCGGCCTGCTGACCCTGAATGTGATTGAGGGCTACATCGGGAATGTGAGCGTTCGGGCAGATGCTGGCGTGAGTGGGCACCTCAGGACACGCCTTGTGGAAGCCGGGGAAAAGATAAAGGCCTCGCGACCCCTTGATGCCGCCGTGCTGGAGCGTTACCTGCTGATTGCCAATGACTTTCCCGGGGTAACACTGCGCAGCGTGCTGGCGCCGTCGCAATTGCCCGGTGCGGCGGACCTGACGCTGGTCGCCTCGGTCAAAAAAAGCGAGGGCTTTGTCGCCCTCGACAACCATGGCTCCAGATATCTGGGGCCGGGGCAGGCCTTCCTGGGCCTGGGGGCAAACCAGCTGCTGGGCGTCAACGACCAGTGGCGGTTCACTGCGGCAGGCACAGGCAATTCCGAAATGTCCTTTAGCCAGATCGCGTACGGCCAGGTGCTCAACGTTGAGGGCTTAAAGCTGTCGGCCATCGTCTCCAGCGCCCGCACCCGGCCCGGAGATGTGCTCAAACCGTTTGACGTCCGCGGAAATGCAGACACTTTCTCGGCGGGCATCAGCTACCCCATTCTGAGAATGCGCAACGAGAGTCTGTTCTTGCGTGCGACCTACGATCATGCCGATATTCACACCGACATTCTGGGCACGCGGGTCGTGGAAGATCATGTGCGGGCCTTGCGCCTCGGCCTCAACTGGCGTGTCCTCGACCGGATGGACGGCCAGAACACGATGGACCTTGAGTTCAGCCAGGGCCTGGGCGGCACACAGGCTTCGGACCTGCTCAAGAGCAGGGTTGGCGCCGATGGGGTTTTCAGCAAATTCATTTTTGACTACGAGCGCTCCCAGCCGCTAGGCCCCCGTACTTCGCTGGTCGTCGGTGCTGGCGGGCAATGGGCCAACACGCCGCTGCTGTCGTCAGAGCAGTACGCCCTGGGGGGCCGCCGCTTCGGTCGCGCCTATGAACCGGCAGAAATCACCGGCGAGCGTGCGCTTGCCGTGCGCGTGGAGCCGCGCCATACAGCTGCGCTCAACACGCAGGGCATTCGCTCCTTTCAGCTCTATGGTTTTTATGAAATCGGCCGGGTCTGGAAACTCGGAGCGCCTACACCCGGGGTAGCTGCCAGCCCGAGTCTGGCTTCGGCGGGGACAGGTGCGCGCATGTTTTTTGAAAAAAACATCTACGGCGTGATTGAAGCTGCCTGGCCACTCACGAGGCCGCTGGCAAGTAATCCCGCCAGGGGCAAGGCTGTTCGTATCCTGGCTTCGGTGGTACTGCGGTTCTGAAGTCATGAACTTCGTGGTTAACGAAATTTGAGAGGTTTCCCATGCGCATCAATCCCTGCCAGACCGTCAGTAGTGGAAAGATTTATGGATGTCTTCACGGCTCCGTTGGCGAACCTGTTCGTGAGGGGGTTGTGCACTGGCGCAACCGGTTTTTCATGCTCAAAGCCTTGCCGGCGGCAGCTGCACTGGTGTTCGCACCACCGGGCTGGTCAATTGATGGTGCGGCCGGCCTGCCGCAAAACGGCACCGTGTTTTCCGGTGCTGCAACTGGCTTGGTATCGGGGGACCAGATGACTGTTAACCAGTCTACCGCCCGTGCGGTGATTGACTGGGCATCATTCAGCATTGCTGCCGGAAAGTCTGTGCAGTTTGTGCAGCCCAATGCCGCTTCTGCGGTGCTCAATCGCGTTTCAGCAGGCGCGGACGCTTCCCTGATATTGGGCAACCTGTCTGCAAACGGGACCGTGATGCTGATGAACCCGAACGGTGTGATGTTCGGCGCCAGCGCCGTGGTGAACGTGGCCTCGCTTATAGCCACAACCGGCAATATTGACGTCAACAACTTCATCAACACAGGCGGGGCGCTGATCACGGGCGCCATCGGCAGTATCGTCAATGAAGGCTCCCTTACCGCCCGAAGTGCGGGCCTGGTGGCACTTGTTGCGCCCTCGGTGGCCAACAGTGGCAGTATCGTGGCAACTGGTGGAACCATCGCTCTCGCCGGATCTGACATGGCCACCATCTCGCTCAATTCGGGCCTTTACGAATTTGTCATTCCGGCCGGGGCGACAGGCGTGGGCGTGAGCAATGCTTTTAATGCCAGCAATCCGGCAGGTGCCGCCAGCCTTGATGGCGCGACCATTCTGCTGGGTGTGGGTGATGCTGCCAACCTGGTTTCAGGGGTGATCAACCTGGAGGGTGTGCAGCATGCGGGCCGAGCCATCGTGGTTAACGGTGATACCGTCCTGCTCAAGTCCGCGTTGCAGGCACCTTCCGTCACGGGCAGTTCCAACACGGTGAATGTCTCGGGCCCCGCGCGCATCCAGGACGGTGTGGACATCGCCAGATCGGGTGGCAGCGTCAATGTTGCAGCGGGCACTTACGTCCAGCCCTCCACGCTGAAGATCGACAAAAGCCTGACGCTGAGCGGCGCGGGGCAGGGTGCCACCATCATCGACGCCCAGGGTGTGAGCAACTACGGCATTCAGGTGACAGGCGACAACGTGACCCTGAAGGACCTCACGCTGTACGGACCCGGTGCCAACCTCGCAGCCTCCTACGGCATCAAGGTGGCGCCATCCGGTGGCAACTCGGCGCGGCTACGGGATTTTTCGATCAGCAACGTGACGATTCGCGGTTCAGGTCGGGCAGAGCTTGACCTGAATGGTGTGGTCGGCGCGCAGATTGATCATGTCACGGCCGATGGCGCCCAGGTGGGTAACACTGCCGGCACTACGGCGGGCGCGGGCATACAGGTCACGGACAGCGCCAATGTGATGATCAGCAACTCGACCACGCGAAACAATGCCTGGGGCGGCCTGGCGCTGTACCAGTCCAACCGCTACTACGACCAGCAGGTCAACAACATCACGGTAGCAGGCAGCAACAGCTTCACCGAGCGCAACCCGGTCTACCTTCAGGATGAGTCGGCCAGCCGCGATTTCGGCACGCTCAGTATTGCCGGTTTTGACCATGCGGTGCGCAACAGCTCGTCTGCCAACAGCAACCTTCAGTACACCTGGCTGCAGGCATCGCAACAAAATGCATTCGACTTTGCGGTCAACCTTGATGCCGCCGCTTCAAGTTATGTGCAGGGCTGGAACGGCGCGCAGACAACGCAGAACTTCAAGGTCGGCACAGGCCAGCTGCTGGCAGGTGGTGACCAGGCGATGTCCATAGCCTCCGCTGTAGGCGCTGCGGGTACCGGCGCGGCGGTTGATGTGTATGCCGGCAATTACGCCGAACAACTGGTGCTCAACAAAACCGGCCTCACGCTCACTGGTCATGAAGGCGCCAGACTGCTGGTGCCGAATTCCACCGAAGTCAACGGCATCGCCGTCGCCGCCGACAATGTGACGGTGACCGGCATGGAAATCGCCGGGCCCGTCACCCAGTCTTACCTCGATTACCCATGGGGCAACAACATCAGCCGCGGCATCGCAGTCGGCAATGGCGTCACCGGTTTTACCCTCAGCAACAACAACATCCATGATCTTCGCACCGGTATCCTGATCGACGGCCGCAACACCGGCAGTGTGACAGGCAACCGGATTGAAAATACCAAGAGCGCCGTGTCAGTGCAGTACACGGACGGAGCGGACATCACCATATCCGGCAACAGCCAGGGCCCCATCGGCAACGAGTGGGGCCTGAACCTGCACCTGAACGGACACATGGTGGGATCAAACCCCAACCCTGTCGCCAACAGCACACCCATTGCCGCCGCTCCGACCTTGTCTACCCAGGAGGCCCTGCTTGACCTGAGTGCGGACAACGGCGGATGGTCGGTACAGGACCAGGGTTACACCTCTTCAAACCGCACCCACGTCAACGTTGCCACAGGGGGCGCGTCTGATAGCCAGGGCAGCGCATTGAAACCCCTCAACACCGTTCAGGGGGGCATCAATGCGGTGGTGACCGGCGGCACTGTGAACGTCGCCGCAGGCATCTACGCAGAAAACGTCACCATCGACAAGGCCTTGAGCCTGGATGGTGCGGGCATGGGGTCGACTATTTTGAAAGCGTTGACGGCCAACGATAAGGCCGTGATCGTCAAGGCATCTGACGTCACCCTGTCTGACCTGTCGATCAACGATTCCCTGTACGGCCTGGAGATGAAGGGCACGGCCAACAATCTGACGATTGACCGGGTTGCCTTCAACAACAATCAGTACAGCGTGCGCAGCGGGACGGATGTCAGGGCAGACAACTTCCGCATGCGGAGCAGCAGCATCACCGGTGGGGTGATCGGCGTCAACATCCTGAATGGTTACGACGGCACCGGGGCCGGCAAGGCTTCTTTCAGGAATGCACTTTTTGAAAATGTTAGCGTCGAAGGGACCAGCTACAAGGGTTTCTACTTTGAAACGGCGGACAACCTCGCGATGAGAAATGTCACAGTCATCAATGCCGGCAACCTGGGTAATCCTGATTCAGCTTCGAGCAGTTTCCACCAGTCCGGCGCGGGCATCGACGTCAATCTCAAGTTCGACGACTTCAACAGCCTCACTTTTGACAATGTTGTGGTGAAAAACTCCGGCTACAGCTCCAACACCGGCACCGGGGTCGCGATGGTCCTCAAGACGCGCGGTGTTAGCGGTGACAGCTCCGACTACACCCGCGCATCAGCCAGCTTGCAGTCCGTGAACATCACAGGCGGCAGCATTGAAGACTCGGTCTCCGGTCTGCGCGTGGAAACCCTGAACAATGGCGCCGGAGGCCAGTCAGCAGTGACCATCAGTGGCGGCACCCGGTTCAGGAACAACGTCACCGATATCACGGTTGGCCAGACCAATGTGGACGCACGCGGTGCCGTCTTCGTGGGCGCAGCCGACGGTTTTGCGATTGAGGACCGCGTGAAGCACGCACTGGACACCACGGGTCGCGGCCTGGTGACATGGGAGGCTGGAAACGTGTACGTGACGCAATCCAGCGGCAGCGTCCAGCGCGGTGCTGATGTGTCCTCCTCCGGTGGCACCATTAACGTGGCAGCCGGTACCTATGCCGAAGATGTGACGCTGGCCAATCCCTACAAGCTGCTGTTCAACGATGCGGTGCTGCGCAGCCTGACGCTTGAAGCCGGCGCAGCCGGATCCGGCATTGGCGGCCGGGTAACAGCCAATGGCGCAGGTGGCATCGTGTCCAGCGCCGCATTCAATTTGCTGGGCGACACAACCCTTGCAACCACCGGTGCCGACATCACGCTCAACCGCGACATCCAGAATGCCGGCAGCACAGCGTACGGGCTGCGCCTGATTGCGGGCACCGGCGCTACACGAGGCAATGTGCACATGGTGTCGGGTGGCACCGCGTCAAATGCGCTGGGCAGCTTTGAGATATCTTCCAACCGCTTCAGCCTGCTTGACACCCTTTGGGTCAGGGGATACAGGATCGATGCCCTGGGCAGTGTGGCGCTGAGCAACCACACCTTGCGCGGGCAGGATGCCTCCGCCGCCAACACACTCAATGCAGGCGGCGATATCACGGGCGCCACCGTCAGCCAGGGCAGTGTGGTCATCACCAGCAGCGGCAACATTGCCGCCAATGTCACGGCAAGCGATGTGGCCATGAGCGCGGTTGGCGATATCTCCGGCAACATTGCCGGCACCAATGTGGTGGTGCAGGCCCAGGGCGACCTGAATCTTGTCGTGGTTGCTGCAAATTCGGTATCCCTGGCCGGTGACACGGTCGTCGTGAACGTGGCCGCCCCTGTCGTTGCCGTGGCGGCCCTTGGTGATGCGCAGGTGTCGGGCTCGTCTTCGCAGATGACCGTCAACGCGCCCAGCGGCAGCGTCAGTGGCAACTTCGGCCAGGTGACCAATTCCGGCGGTGGCCTTGTCAATGTCAATGGCAAGCCCCAGGGGAACGCGCAACTTTCCTCGAACTCGGACAACAGCCGCGTCATGCCGGCTGGCAACGCCCTGGCGGACAACACGGCGGGTGACGGGATTGGCGATGTTCAACTTGCACAGGCCGGCGTCCTGATGGCGCAGACTGATGGCGGTAGCGTCGTCATGATGCCGCCCGGCGCAGCTGCCGAAGCCCTGAGCAATGGGCAGTCTGTGGAGCTGGACCTCTCGCCGCGCAACACGCGTGATCAATCGCCAGCGAAGACTTCAGCCGGCGATCCGGACAAAGATTAGGGTGACGGCGGGTGGGCTCATGATGGTACCGGCTGCCACGGCCATGACCAGGCAGCGAGGGCGGCGCTTATTGCGCCTGCAGCATGTACTGGTTGAACTGCTGGGCAGCTGGCGTTGTGGCTTGCAGCAGCGGGACCCTGGCGCTCACGGCGCTGGTGTTGGCGGCGCTGACCTGCGCCTGGGCCTGGGCCTGTACAACTGCTGCTGCACGGGCCTCGCGGGCCTGGGCTGGCTGGGTGTCCTGACCAGCAACGCGGCGTGCACCATCAAAACGGCGGTTCCAGTAGGCGACCGACATGCTTTCCACGCGTACTTCAGCGCCCGGCTTGGGTGAGTGGATGAACTTGCCTTCGCCCACATAAATGCCAACATGGCTGAAGGCGCGGCGCATGGTGTTGAAGAACACCAGGTCGCCGGGTTGCAGTTCGTTGCGGTCGATATTCTGGGTGGCGGCAGCCTGCTGCTCGGCTTTGCGGGGCAGGATCAGGCCAATGCTCTGTTCATAGATGGCGCGGACAAAACCACTGCAGTCAAACCCCGTGTCAGCAGAGTTGCCGCCGCGGCGGTAGGGCACGCCCAGGAAACCCATGGCGTTGACCACCAGTTCAGAGGCCTTGTTGCTGACGGTCTGGCCAGCACGTTCGATGTGGGCCATCAAACCCTTGTCGGCCAGCAATTTATCCATGTCATCAGCGGAACCAGCAGGCGCTGCATGGGCTCTGACAGCAAACAACATGGCGGAAGCAAAAAGCAGAAAGGCCAGTAGGGGTGCTGTGATTCGCATGGCTGGCAGGATACTTGAAGGAATGGTCCTACGTCAACCTTAAGTTGTTTCTTGATACCCTTGCCAAGCTATTGATTTGTAACGGTTTATTGGATGTCTCATGTTGGTGCGCTTTAATTAGCCTCCAAATAGTCCTGAAATGAGTTCTAAAGTATTCGTAATTTAAGGAGTTGGACCCATGGCTTTTTTTACATCTTTATTCAGGGCTCCAGATTCCGCCCGGCACCACGCCAGCCATAAATACCCAGCCATTGTTTTGTTCGCAGCTCTGGTGGCCGCGCCCGTTTCATGGGCGCAGGCCGTCAAACCCGAGACCGTGGCCACCGGCCTGCAAAACCCGTGGGCTGTAGCTTTCCTGCCGGACGGCAGGTTTCTGGTGACCGAGCGCGCAGGCCGTCTGCGTGTGGTTCAGCCGGGCGGCAAGCTGGGTGAGCCTGTGGCTGGCGTACCTGCGGTGGCGGCTGGCGGGCAGGGCGGTTTGCTGGATGTCATTCTTGATTCGGACTTTGCTGCCAACCGCAGCCTGTATTTCTGCTTTTCCGAACCCGGCCCCGGCAATACCAACAGCACAGCGCTGGCACGTGCGACCTTGAGCCCTGATAACAGCAGGCTGGACAACGTGAAAGTCATCTTCAGCCAGAAGCCCAAAACCGCCAGTTCCGCACACTTTGGCTGCCGCATCGTTGAAAGCCGGTCGCCCGGTATCAACGGCAAGGCCGACGGCAAACTCTTTCTGACGACAGGTGAGCGTTTCTCACGCAAGGAAGACGCCCAGACGCTGAACAACCACCACGGCAAACTCATACGCATCAACAAGGATGGCACTGTGCCTGCAGACAACCCCTTCGTGGGCAAGGCAGGTGCGCTGCCCGAGATCTGGAGCTACGGCCACCGCAACATGCAGGGCCTGGCGATGGCGCCTGACGGCACGCTTTGGGAGAACGAACACGGCCCCCAGGGCGGCGACGAGATCAACCTGCCCAAAGCCGGTGGCAACTACGGCTGGCCCGTGATTACCTACGGTGAGAACTACGGCGGCGGCAAGATGGGCGAGGGCATCACCAGCAAAGCCGGGATGGAGCAGCCGCTGCATCAATGGACACCATCCATCGCACCGTCGGGCATGGCCTTTCTGACCAGCGACAAATACGGCAAGGCCTGGCAGGGCAACCTGTTCGTCGGCTCGCTCAAGTTCGCCTACCTTGACCGCATCGAACTGACTGCGCCCTACAGCGGCAAGGTGGTACGCGAAAGCAAACTCATCAGCGAGGTCGGTGAACGCATACGTGATGTGCGCCAGGGGCCGGACGGCCTGCTCTATGTGCTGACCGACAACAGCAATGGCAAGCTGATCCGGCTACTGCCTCAGTAAACAGCGTTTCAGCTGAAGTTTCGGGCGGTGTGGCCGGGCCTCAATGTGCTGATGGCCTGGCGCAACCACTCCATCATTTTCAATGGTGCTTCAGCCCGGCAGATGTGCACCGTGCTGCCGCCCCGGGTTGCTGTCAGCATGACCCAGCCATTGTCCTCAGGCAGCCAGGCTTCGCCTTCAGCCAGCGTGGCCTGCGTACGAAAAACCTGACCTTCCAGCCAGCGCGGCGCGCCTGTCAGTTTGAGTCCTCCCGCAGTGCCGGTGATGGTGGTGCCGGCCTTGAGGTAAACGAATAGCGATTCACCGGCCCTGAGCTGGATGGCAGCGTCGCGGTCTGGTCTGGCTTGCATGGCGGAACTCCTTGATAGGGCGAGCAGGCCCTGGTTGAAAGGCCTCCAGCTTAAAAATAATGGGGATTTAAAAACAGATACACGCAGCTGCTGTCTGTACCGGTACAGTCGGCGTTTGGCTCATCTGTTATGGTGTGATTTCGCACCATCTGTGACTGTCTGGCGCGGGCCCCAAGCTGGATGATTCAAACATGCAAGCCATGGAACAACCGCTTTACCTCAAGGTCTCCAGCCACTACAGGCAGGCCATCCAGTCGGGTGTGCTGACACCCGGCCAGCGCATGCCGTCGGTGCGCGACCTGACGCGCCTGCACCAGGTCAGCCTCTCAACCGCTGCGCTGGCCTGCCATACGCTGGAAGACGAAGGCCTGCTGGAAGCACGGCCGCGTTCCGGCTACTTTGTGCTGCGCAGGCGCCGCGCTGATTTGCAGCCACTCAGCGAACCCGAGCCGGGCAGGGCGCTGGACCCGGCTCAGTACGTTGGCATTCATGACCGCGTGTCTGACTACGTGGCCAAATGCGACCTTCACCCGATGGTGGCCAATCTTGCGGCGGCTTACGGTTCGCCTGCGATGTACCCCTCAGACGCCCTGAAGAACGCCGCCACGCGGGCGCTGCGCCAGCATCCGCAACTGCTGGTCAGCGCGGTTGATTCGCCGCGGGACTCACCGCTGCGCGCCGTACTGGCCAGGCGGGCGCTGGAGGCCGGCATGCAGCTTGCTGCAGAAGACATCGTTGTCACCCATGGCTGCATAGAGGCGCTCAACATTGCGTTGCGTGCGGTGAGCCAGCCGGGGGATACCATCGCCGTCGAATCACCCACCTACTACGGCCTGCTGCAGGTTCTTGAAAGCCTGGGCCTGCGCGCGCTCGAAATCCCCACCAGCCCCAGCACCGGCATTTCCATAGAGGCGCTGGACCTGGCCTTCCAGACCCACGACCGCATCAAGGCCGTGGTGGTGATGCCCAACTTTCACAACCCCCTGGGCTGCGTGATGCCTGATGACGAGAAAGCCAGGCTGGTCACGCTGTGTGAACGCCAGCAGTTGGCGCTGATTGAAGACGACACCTACGGCGCGCTGGGCCATGACGATGTGCCGCGGAAGGCAGCCAAGGCATGGGACAACACTGGCAATGTCATTTACTGCGCGTCGCTTCGCAAGACGCTGGCGCCCGGCCTGCGCCTGGGCTGGATGACAGGCGGCCGGTGGCAGGCGCGCATACAGATGCTCAAGTACGCGCAAAGCCGGTCCAACGAGGCGCTGGCGCAGATATCGGTGGCGCAGTTCATGGCCTCAAGCGCCTATGACAGGCATCTGGTGCGCCTGCGCCGCATGCTCAACGCGCAGCGCGAACAGATGGCAGAGGCCATTGCCAGATACTTCCCTGCAGGTACGCGTTTGAACCTGCCGGGCGGCAGCATGCTGCTCTGGGTCGGGATGCCTGAGGGCACGTCTGCGCAGGCGGTGTTTGATGCGGCCATTGTTCAGGGCATACGCGTGGCCCCGGGCACCATGTTTTCAAACTCAAGCCGGTTTGACCACTACCTGCGCATCAGCTGCGGTTTTCCGTTTTCAAACCAGATTGATGAGGCGCTGCGCAAGCTGGCCGATATTGTGGCGGCAACTGCGCCACCTCCCCGTTAAAGCGAACGGCCGGTCAGAAAAGGCCGATCAGAACAGCCCGCTTTGTACCTGCGCGAGGGGCACGCTGACCGGTGCCTGCCGGTCAGATATGCGGGGCAGCATGCGGATGCGGCTGTTACCTGCCCCGGTCGCCATCTCGCGCAACAGGTCTTCAAGCTGCGCCAGTACGGAGGCCGATGTGACGTCTGAGGGGTCGATCTCGACAATCGCAATCTGGAACTGCAGGTCAGACCCTTGCAGGCCCCACTCACCGGCGCGCAGGCCATTGGCCAGAATGCGGGTGGCAATCTGGCTGGCCGTGCCCTCGGCAATGCCTTCAGCCATGATGGCAAACCGGTTGCCCGACAGCCGCGCTGCGGAATCCTGGGATCGTAGTGAACCGGCGATCGCGCGCGATGCGGCCAGCAGCACGGCCTCGTTGTTGTCCATGCGGCGCTCCCGCACGATCTGCTCTATGTTTTCGGCACGCACCAGCAGCACCGCGCAGGTGTAGCCCATGGAGCGCGAGCGTATCAGTGCGCCGTCCATGCGGTCAAAAAAGACGCGCGGCATGGCCAGCCCTGTGAGCGGGTCGGTGCGTTCGCGCGCTTCCACGCGCAGTGCATTTTCAGAACTGAGCCGGCTCAGCCAGACCATGCCCAGATAGGTTGCTGCCGCATAAAAAGCCAGCGCCGCCAGGCCTTGCGCCTGCAGCTTTTCTGTCCATGTCGAAGTGAGGTTGGCGGTGCGCAGCAGGTGCTGCACGACCAGCGCTATCTGCCCGGCTGCGATCCAGGCAATCCAGGGGCCACTCTGGCTCCAGGCGCGAATCATGTACCAGCTGGCCAGCAAGGCCCAGGGAATCGCCAGCAGGCCCATGTGCCTTTGCGTGACCATACCCAGGGCCTGGACCGGAACCATGACCACAATAAATACCAGGGCGAGGTACTGCATGGCCCTGGCGGGACGGGCGATGGCGCCTGTGGAGCCCACTGCCATGAAAAGCGCCATGGTGGCCAGTGCCAGTTGTACAGCCCACATGGCAGATGCCGAGGCCGGATAGTCCGTGCCCAGCGCATGGGCCCACAGGGCGCCCGCTACTGCTGCAGAGTGCCACCACAACATGTGTTCGTCGTAGGCATGGCCGATGATCAGGCTCAGGATCACCACCAGCAGGCAAATGCCGGCAAAGGCGCCGCTGGTGTAAATCCAGAAATCAGGAAAGTCAGGCATCAATCGATGGTGTCGCAACGGCGCAGGCCCATTCACACTGCGCGCCCCTGCCATTTGTTATATGTCTTGTTTAGAACATACACCACGTGATGCATACAAGTCCAGCATTTGCGCCGGAAGGCAGGTTTTGCCCCCTGAACGGGCGGCCCCCGGGGAGGCCGCGCGTGTTTTACTGGTTGGCGACCAGCAGGTTGTTCTCAATGCGGACCTTGTCACCCACCCTGAAGGCAGGTGCGGTCGGGTAGGTCACTGTCTGGGTGCCGCCGCTTTCCAGCCGTGTCACCACTTCAAAGTGGGTGTTCTTGCGCACGTTCTTTTCAATTTCGCGGCCGGCCAGGGCACCGCCTACGGCGCCCAGAACCTGTGCAGCGGTGCGGCCATTGCCGTTGCCAATCTGGCTGCCCAGCACCACGCCGGCCAGGCCGCCGCCAATCAGGCCCACGTAGCTGCCATCACCCTTGACTTCAATGGTGTTGATGGCTTCGACAACGCCGCAGTTCGGGCAGATGCGTGCGGGCACATTCGAGGGGCGAACGGCGCCGCTGGCCACCAGTGATTCGCGCAGCACGGCATCAGCCTGTTTGTTGTCCAGGCGCAGATTGGCGGTCACGCGTGAAGCGGCGGTGATGCGGTCACGCGCCTTGATGGTGTAGCTGCCTTCGTATTTGCCAGCCGTGGTCTCGTTGAGGAATATCTTGCCCTGCATGCCGTTAAGGCGTGCGCTGGCCCGGCCGCCCGGCGTACCCATGAGCGTGAAGAACAGCTCGGAGCCCGGCTCGATGCGGCTGGTGGGCGCGACGGTAAAGCTCTGGATGCGCGGTGCCGTACCTGTTGGCACGCTGCCTGTGCGTGAGCGCCATGGGGCGCCGGCCAGCAGTGATTCGTCCAGCACTGTGGTGGCGACCTGGTTGCCCAGGCGCAAATTGGCCGTCACCAGGCTTTGTGCAGAGAGGCGGTCAGAGGTACGTATGGTGTAAGAACCCACATAGACGCCCGGCTCGACTTCGGGCAGCAGGTACTGTGTGTTGATGCCCTCGATGCTGATGCGGGTGTCTGCGCCAGCGGTGCCGTAAAGCGTGAAGATCATTTCGCTGCCCGGGCTCAGGCGCGCGACCTGTTTGACGTCAAAGCCGGTAATGACTGGCGCGGCGTATTGCTGCGCAGAAGCCGTTTGGGGAATGAACGCGAGCTGGCTGAAAGCCAGTGCCGCGAACAGCATGTTCAGAATTTTGTGACGCAGGGTCATGAGGGTGTCTCCTTGGGTGGTGCGGCGATAGCTATTGATACGCTGTGAAATGCACGCCGCTCACCTCGCAACGCGCCACCGAAGGCCCTGTTGACCCGTTTTCTGCAGTCGGGTAGTTGGCCTACAAGCTGGGTCGTCACGCGCCCTACAAAAGCGCCCCGACGGCCGCGGGGCTGCGTCCTGGTGCAGCGCTGCCATTCGTTATCATGGCCGGATGGTGACCATGCATTCATGGCGGGAACTGCTGACCCGCAGCAACCGCACAGCGAAGATCTGGCTGACAGAATGGTGGCGGCTGGCGCACCTGGGCGCGCTGCTGCTCTTGCTGGCGATGTCGCCGTCCAGCTACAAGCGCAGTGACAGGGTGGTGATGGCGCGCCACATTTACGACAACACGGCCCCCATACTCACCGGCTTCACGGTTCTTTGCGCGCTGATCAGCCTGGTGCTCACGCGCATCGTGACCACCACCGCGCTCACCTACGGCCTGACGCAATACTCGCTGCAGGTCGTCATTCGTGTGCTGGTGCTTGAACTCATTCCGCTGACTGCAGCCCTGTTTGTGGCCTTGCGCTGCACCATTCCCGACGGGGCCGAGCTGGCCGAGATGAAGTCGCGCGGCGACCTTCAAAAGCTGCGCCGCAGCGGCATTGACCCGATTCACCGCGAGGTGCTTCCGCGTGTGGTGTCGGGCATTTTTTCAACCATCACGCTGGCCGTGCTCAGTTGTGTGGTTGCGCTGGTGGTGGCCTACATCACCATTTACGGCGGCAACCTGGCAGGCTGGGCCAGCTACACAAGACTGTTCGGCCAGGTATTCAACCCGGCCGTCACGCTGATCTTTGTACTGAAGACGTTTTTCTTTGCGCTGGCCGTGTCGCTGATACCCATGGCCTCAGCCCTTTACGGCCTGGCAGAGAGCAACACCCGCACCAGTGCCGAGATGCGCGGCCTGGTGCGCATGTTTGCAGTCATCCTTCTCATCGAAGTGCTGTCCCTCGTCGGCAACTATTACTGATTCCTCAAAATAAGACCCACCCATGAGTGAAACCCCCGACAAACATCTGGCACCCGAGCCGGGTGACACCGCACCGCTCAATGAGCATCTTGAGTTCAAGGCGGTGCTGCTGCTGATCTTCATGGTCGCGCTGATTGCCTGCTCTGCGCTGTACGTCATGTATGCGCGCGGCGTGTTTGAAAGCACGCAGCGCCTGGTACTGATTTCTGAAGATTCCGAAGGTGTGGTGGCCGGCATGAACCTCACCTTCTCGGGCTTCCCGATAGGCCGTGTTCGCAACATCGAACTGGCCGATGACGGCAAGGCGCGCATCAACATCGATGTCGCTACCAAGGACGCGCACTGGCTGCGCAAGTCCAGCGTCTTCACCATGGTGCGCGGCCTGGTGGGCGGCACCAACATTCGTGCCTACACCGGCCTGCTGACGGATGCCCCGCTTGAAGACGGCGCGGTGCGCACCGTGCTGCAGGGTGATGCGGCAGCCGAAGTGCCCAAGCTGATTGCGTCGGCCAAAGACCTGATCGAAAGTGTCAGCACGCTCGTCAGCAGTGACGGCTCGCTGGGTGCCAGCCTGGCCAACCTGCAGGTGCTGACCACAAGGCTCAATGGCACGGGCGGCGCCATGTCCGTGCTGCTGGGTGGTGAGGCTGAAGCCAAAAAACTGCAGGCTACGCTGGACCGCAGCAACGCGCTGCTCACCAAACTCGACACCCTGGCCGCCAAGACCGATGTACAGGTCTTTGGCGAGAAGGGCGTGATGCCCGAGGCGCGTGCCACGGTGGCGCAGCTCAATGGCCTGCTTGGTGAGGCCCGAACCAGCCTGAAGAAGGTTGATGCCGTGCTGGTTGACGCGCAGGCGATCAGCGGCAATGCGCGTGAAGCCACCAACGACCTGGGCAGCCTGCGCGGCGAGGTCGAAGCCAGCCTGCGCAAGGTGGACGGCCTCATCAACGAGATCAACCGCAAATGGCCGTTCAAACGCGATACCGAGGTGAAGCTGCCATGAAAATTTCATCTGCTTTGCTGACAGTTGCCGCATGTGCTGCGCTCACCGCATGTTCGTCCGGCCCCAAAACGCCTGACTGGCAGCTCGAAGCCAAGGGTTCAACGGACCGCGCCGTTGCCGCTTATCTGGAAGGCAACACAAGGGTCGAAGCCGTCGAGTTCACCCGCGCCCGCAACGAAATTTCGAGCACCGGCAATATCGAACTCATGGCCAAAATCGAACTGCTGCGCTGCGCCACCCGCGTCGCCAGCCTGGTGTTTGAGCCCTGCACGGGTTTTGAAAAACTCAGGCAGGACGCTGCGCCGGCAGAGCGGGCCTATGCCGACTATTTGATGGGCACGCTGAGCCCGCAAGGTGCAGTTTTATTGCCGGAGTCGCAACGCTCTCCGGGTGCAGACGCAGAACCCCTGTCAAAACTGGTCGCAGCCGGCGCCAGGTTTCGTGCAGGCAATGCCAGCCCTGCATTGATTCAGCAGGCCGTGGACACCGCCTCAGCCCAAGGCTGGCGCAGGCCGCTGCTGGCCTGGCTGGGTGTGCAGGCGTCGCTGGCGGAGAAGGCCGGGGATGTGGCTGAGGCTGCGCGTTTGAAGCGACGGATTGAATTGGCGGCTAATGAGGTCAAGCCTGTTGCAGCCAAGCCATGAAGGCATCGGTGCTTCAGACTGCTTCGCTGTTCTTCATTGATGTTTATCAGCGCTACATCTCGCCACACAAAGGCTTTTGTTGCGCGCATCGAATGCATACTGGGCGTATTTCCTGCTCAGAATTTGGCCGGCGTGCAATTTCAAGATCGGGCTTTTTAGACGGGTTATTGCTGTTAAGCCGAAGATTCAATGCCTGTGCTTTGTCGGCTAAGGCGCTCGGCGAAAATCCGGATAAGTCGCAAGAATCGGGTGACGCCTGCCCTCTCTGGTCAAAGGAGGGTGGTAAATATTGTGCAGCGGGATGTGGTTCGTGCTGTTCTTTGCCCTGGCCTTGAGCTTCCTGCTCACACTTGCTGTGCAATTTCTTTTCCAATCTTAATGACCTCATCTTGTTTTGAACGCTACTGATTTGAACTCGACCTCTCCCACCCCCCGCCAAATCTCCCCCCTAACCATAGCCCTCGCAGGCATGATCGCCCTCGCCACGGCCATGGGCATTGGCCGCTTTGCCTTCACGCCTGTGATGCCCATGATGCTGCACGACGGTGTTATTGACCTGCTGGGTGCGAGCTGGCTGGCGACGGCCAACTACATCGGCTACCTCGTTGGTGCGCTGATCTGCACCTTTCAGCCGCTGATCTGGCGGCGCTTTCCTGCGCTGCCTCACGTCGGCGCGTCGAGCTGGGTGCGTGCAGGGCTGGTGGCTACGGCGCTGCTGACGCTGGGTATGTCGCTCAACCTGCCGGGTATCTGGCCGTTGTTGCGTTTTCTGGCGGGTGTGGCCAGTGCATTTGTGTTTCTGTTCACTTCGGGCTGGTGTCTGGGGCAACTGGCGCGTCATGGCGCCAGCGGACTGGGCGGCGTGATGTATGCCGGGCCGGGCGCGGGCATCATGCTGAGCGGACTGATGTGCAGCGGCATGGTGGCGCTGCAGTGGCATGCGGTGACGGCCTGGGTGATCCTGGGGGTGATGGCGGCGATTTTGACCGGCTTCGTCTGGCGCACATTTCATGCGAGCAACGAGAAACCCGTGGACCCAATCGCTGCGGCTGTCCCGGCTGCCGGATTGGTACCCGCCGCGGTAACCGCCAGCCGCAACCAGATGCTGGTGCTGGCAGGGGCATACGGTCTGGCCGGTCTGGGCTACATCGTCACCGCTACTTTTTTGCCGGTGATTGCGCGCCAGGCATTGCCGGGCTCGCCTTTTCTTGACATGTTCTGGCCCATGCTGGGGCTGGGCGTGATGGTGGGGGCGCTGCTTTCGACCCGCGTGCCGCTCACGGGAGACCTGCGCTACCTGCTGGCCGGCTGCTACTTCATCCAGGCGCTGTCGATTGGCATCAGCCTGTGGTCGCCGACCTTGCCGGGTTTTATCGTCGGCAGTTTTGTGTTGGGCATACCCTTCACGGCGCTGACCTTTTTTGCCATGCAGGAGGTGCGTCGCCTGCGGCCTGACACCGCCACCAGCTACATGGGCCTGCTGACGGCGGTGTATGGCGTGGGCCAGATCGCAGGGCCGCCTATGGTGGCGGTGATGCTGCGCCGCACGACGACGGTCGAGGCGGGCTTCACGCTGTCGCTTGAAATCGCTGCAGGTGCGCTGGTGCTGGGCGCGCTGATCTACCTGTGGATGACGCGCATGTGGCCCATGAACCCGTCAGGGCCCCGCACCGCAACCTGAGCCAGATCGAGTGGAAGCTTTTGCTATTGATTTAATAGCTGCTCACGCTCGTATCTATTGGTCTGCAGCCTGATTTGGCACCTAAAAATGGCCTTTTTGAGGGTTTTGGGGCCAGGTTTAGCCAGATTCGCGGCTTCAAAAGCTTAAAAGTTAATATGGAGGTTAACTTCTCCTGAAATTTTAACGTAAACATTAAAAATTTAACGTGTACGCTAAAATTATCTGGAGCTAACCCCCGCCCATGGCCAGCGCCACCCTGTAGGTGATGAACGACGCCAGGTAGGCCAGCGCGAACAGGTAGCCGGCCATGATGATGGGCATCTTCCAGCCGCCGGTCTCGCGCTTCACCGTTGCCAGCGTAGACAAACACTGCGGCGCAAATACAAACCAGGCCAGCAGCGACAGGGCGGTGGCCAGGCTCCACTGTTTGGCGATGATGGGTTCCAGCGCCTGGGCGGTTTCATCAGCACCTGCCGACAGCGCGTACACCGTGCCCAGCGAGCTGACCGCCACTTCGCGTGCGGCCATGCCGGGCACCAGCGCAATGCTGATCTGCCAGTTAAAGCCAATGGGTTCAAAAATCACGGCAAGGCCTTTGCCGAGCTGGCCGGCAATGCTGTATTCAATCGCGGGCCGGTCAGAACCTTCCGGCGCGCCGGGGTAGCTGGCCATGAACCACAGCGCAATGGTCAGCACCATGATCACGCCGCCCACGCGCCGCATGAAGATCTCCACGCGCTGCCACAGGCCGATGGCGATGTTGCGCACGCTGGGCAGGTGGTAGTTGGGCAGCTCCATCATCAGTGTGCGCACCTGGCCGCGCGCTGTCAGGCGCTTGAGTACCCAGGCCACGGCCAGCGCGCCGACGATGCCGGCGACATACAGCGCAAACAGCACAAGGCCCTGCTGGTTGAAGATGCCGATGTCGCGCGCGGGAATGAAAGCGGCGATCAGCAGCGCATAGACAGGCAGGCGCGCAGAGCAGGTCATGAGCGGCGCAATCATGATGGTGACGATGCGGTCGCGCGGGTTGGCAATCGAGCGGGTGGCCATGATGCCGGGAATGGCGCAGGCAAAACTCGACAGCAGCGGAATGAAGGAGCGGCCCGACAGCCCGACGCCGCCCATCAGGCGGTCCAGCAGAAACGCGGCGCGCGGCAGGTAGCCGGACTCTTCGAGCACCAGGATGAAGAAAAACAGCACCACGATCTGCGGTAAAAAGACGATCACGCCGCCCGCGCCGGCAATCACGCCGTCGACGATCAGGCTCCTGAACCAGCCGTCGGGTAACACGCTGCCCACCGCGCTGCCCACCCATTCACTGGCGGCCTTGATGCCGTCCATCGCCGGCGTGGCCCAGCTGAACACCGCCTGGAAGATCAGAAACAGCACGATGGCCAGCATGACGGGGCCGATGACAGGGTGCAGCACGACGCGGTCAATGCGGTCGCTGGCGGTGTGCGGAATCAGGCCGTCCAGGCCCAGGCGCTGCAGGATGCCGCGCACGGTGTCGTGGTCCGCCTCGGTCGCATGGGCGGGTGCGTCGGCGATGTTTTCCGGTGTGTCGGCAGAACGCTTCCAGAGTTCGGGTTTGTCGAGCAGCAGGCGCAGGTCCACATCGCCACCGCCGCGTGTGCCCACGGTGCTGACCACGGGCAGGCCCAGCTCTTTTGACAGGGCATCCACATCAATGGCCAGGCCGCGGTCACGCGCCAGATCCTGCATGTTGACGGCGACGACGCAGGGAATGCCCAGACGCTTGACGCCAAGCACCAGCCGCAGGCTGCGGCGCAGGTTGGTGGCATCTACCACGCAGACGATGAGGTCAGGGCGCTTTTCATCTTTGGCGCGCCCATACAGAACGTCGTGCGTTACCCGCTCGTCGGGCGAGCGCGGGCTCAGGCTGTAGGTGCCGGGCAAATCGAGCACGCGCAGCGCCTTGCCTGCGGGCGTGGTGAGTTTGCCCTCCTTGCGCTCGACGGTCACGCCGGCGTAATTGGCCACCTTCTGGCGGCTGCCGGTGAGCAGGTTGAACAGCGCTGTCTTGCCGCAGTTGGGGTTGCCGACCAGCGCCAGCAAAGGCCCTGACGGGAAAAAATTGATGACAGCCTCTTTCATGAGACCGCTCCCGCCGGCAGGGGCCTGACCTGTATGCAGGCGGCCTCGTCCAGGCGCAGTGCAAAGGTCGACAGGCCCACACGCACGACCAGCGGGTCACCGCCCGGCATGCCGCGCGCCATGATGGCGACACGCTCGCCGGCCAGGAAACCGATGTCCTCAAGCTGCAGCGCCCATTCGGGCGTGGCGGCCGGGGCCATAACCTGGCTGACGGTGAAAACCTCACCAGTGGCGGCATCGGCCAGCGACAGGGGGGATGGGATTGACGGGACTGACGGCGTTGTGGAAGTCAATTGAAAACAGCCATTTCGTAAAGGACAGACTTGCGCCGCATTGTTCGGGTCGTTGGAGTCGCGGGCCTGGAAGGCATGGGGTAGACCAAATCTTAAACGATAACGATTCTCAAATAGAACCGGGCCAGGTATTTCCCCGCCAATTGCTACGTTCAATTGCTACGTTCAATTGCTACGTCAAAGCGCTACGTATTACCCGCTAAGTAGCATCCCTCTGGATTCAGCTGTCTGATCTACCTAGCATTGCGCTTTGAAATCGGCTTTGCTTGAGGAGACAAAAAATGCGCGCTTTGATCACAAAAATATCCGGCCTCTTTCTGCTTCTGTCAGGCGCGGCGTTCATGCCCGCTGCGGCGCAAGACCGCTACAGCGCCTCTGCCGACGGCCAGGAAATCACAGACAGCAAGACCGGCCTGACCTGGCGGCGTTGCGCCGAAGGCATGAGCTGGAAGAAGACTACCTGCAGCGGCAAGGCTTCGTTTGTAAACCAGGCCGATGCGGCCGCGCTGGCCAAGGCGGCCGGTGGTGAATGGCGGCTGCCCATCCTCAAGGAAATGTCCAGCATCGTCGCGGTGCGCGAAGCCGAAGAGGGCAAGGCCGCGATTGACCCGCGCGCCTTTCCCGGCACGCCGCCGGGTCGTTTCTGGACGTCCACCAGCGTCGGCACCGGCTACTTCATGTTTGTGTCGTTCACCGAAGGCAGCGCCAGCGAAGGTGCGCGCAATTCACCGGGTGCAGTGCGGCTGGTGCGCGGAAAGTAAACCGTCTCCTGACCGTTCGGGTTCAGATATCCCCCCGTTCGCCCTGAGCTTGTCCAAGGGTTTGTTCAGGTGTAGAGGCTTCGACAAGCTCAGCCCGAACGGATAAAGGGGCTCAGCCCGAACGGATAAAGGGGCTCAGCCCGAACGGTAAAAGCATGCCCGGATACGACGCTGCTCAGTCGTCCTTGGCGACCTGCAGCACCAGCTTGCCGAAGTTCTCGCCGTTGAAGAGCTTGAGCAAGGTCTCGGGGAAGGTGTCCAGGCCAACGACGACGTCTTCCTTGCTCTTCATGGTGCCGGCCTTCAGGTAGCCGGCCATCTCGCCGATGCCGACGTGGTAACGGTCGGCGTAATCGAACACCACAATGCCTTCCATGCGCGCACGATTGACCAGCAGCGACAGGTAGTTGGCCGGGCCTTTCACCGGCGTGGTGTTGTTGTACTGGCTGATCGCACCGCAGATGATGATGCGTGCGCCACGCGTGATCTTGGCCAGCACCATGTCCAGGATCTCGCCGCCGACGTTGTCAAAATAAATGTCCACGCCCTTGGGGCAATGCTCTTTCAGGCCCGCGCGCACATCGCCGTTCTTGTAGTCAATGCAGGCGTCAAAACCCATCTCGTTCACCACCCAGTCGCACTTGGCCTTGCCGCCCGCAATGCCGACCACGCGGCAGCCCTTGAGTTTTGCAATCTGCCCCACGGTCTGGCCGACCGCGCCTGCCGCACCTGACACAACCACGGTTTCACCAGCCTTGGGCAGGCCCACTTCCAGCAGGCCGAAATAACCCGTCATGCCCGGCATGCCCAGCACGTTAAGCCAAGAGGTCAGGCCCAGGCGCGCATCGATCCTGAACATGCCGCTGCGCTTGATGCCCTCCTGCGGGATCAGGCAGTATTCCTGCACGTCCAGACCGGCATTGACGTAGTCACCCACCTTGAAGTCGGGGTTGTTCGACGCAATGACCTTGCCCACGCCGCCTGCACGCATCACCGCGCCAATCTCTACGGGGGGGATGTAGCTTTTGCCTTCGTTCATCCAGCCGCGCATGGCCGGGTCAAGCGACAAATAAAGCGTCTTGACCAGCACACCGCCGGGGCCGGGCTCGGCGACAGGTTCGGTGGTAAAGCTCCAGTTGGCGCGGGTTGGCAGGCCGCTGGGGCGGCTGGCCAGGCGGACCTGGTGGTTGGTGAGGCTGGTAATGGCGGTGCTCATGAATGTCTCCCGTGGTTGGATGGCAGGAGGGCATGGTAGCGGCGCACGGCCAACCCTGCAGTCGCGCAGGCGATTCCAGAGGGCGACCGGGCTTTTCGGTTTATGCTTTCATGCATGAAACTTCACAACTACTTTCGCTCGTCTTCTTCATACCGCGTGCGCATCGCGATGGAACTCAAAGGCCTCAGGTACGACTACATTCCCGTGCACATCGCCAAGGGCGAGCACAAGCAGGAACCCTATGCCTCGATTTCTGCCGACACGCTGGTGCCGCTGCTTGAAGTCGATGGCCAGAAACTGTCGCAGTCGCTCGCCATCATTGAATACCTCGACGAAAAACACCCCACGCCCGCGCTGTTGCCTGCAGACGCCGTGGGCCGCGCCAAGGTACGTGCGCTGGCGCAGTCGATTGCCTGCGAGCTGCACCCCATCAACAACCTGCGTGTACTGAAGTATTTGTCGCAGGTGCTCAAGCTCGACGACGAGGCCAAAAACACCTGGTACCGCCACTGGTGCCGCGAAGGCCTTGAGGCGTTTGAACGCCAGCTGGCCCAGTTACCCAAATCAACCTACTGTTATGGCGACACCCCCACGCTGGCCGACTGCTGCCTGGTTCCGCAAATCTTTAATGCCCAGCGCTTCAAGGTGAACTTTGACGGCTTGCCGCGCACCATGGCCGCTTACGAAGCCGGCATGGCTTTGCCAGCCGTGCAAAAAGCGCAACCTTCTGCTTGCCCTGACTTTGAAAGTTGACTGGTTAATACCTGACTGGCCTGCGCCTTCAAACGTGAAGGCGCTGTTCACCACGCGCAGCGGCGGTGTGTCTGCCGTGCCCTGGGACAGCTTGAACCTCGGCGACCATGTGGGTGATGACATCACCGGCGTCAATGCCAACCGTGCTTTGCTTCAGCAGGCTTGCGGCGCACATGCGGTTTTTTTAAAGCAGGTTCATGGTGTCGATGTACTGAAGCTTGATGCCGCCACACCGCACGGCAGCCAGGCCGATGCATGCATCACCACACAAAGCGGCATCGCCTGCACGATCATGGTTGCGGATTGTTTGCCTGTGCTTCTCACCACTTCTGATGGCAACGCTGTAGCAGCCGCACATGCCGGCTGGCGCGGGCTTGCGGGTGATGCGGCTGGTGGGCACAAGGGTGTGCTTGAGTCAGTGTTTGTATCGCTCTCTTCCGCAACGGGCGGCGTACCAGCAGCCAATGTCATCGCCTGGTTGGGCCCGTGCATCGGCCCGACTGCGTTTGAAGTCGGGGCTGAAGTCAAGCTTGCGTTTGAAGCCGGTCAGGCCGGGGCGGGGCGATTTTTTGCGCCTGCCGCGCCGCGCAAGTACCTGGCCGACCTTGCGGGCCTTGCGCGCCATCGCCTGCAGGCACTGGGCGTTGAGCGGGTTTATGGCAATGACGGCTCTGATGCCTGGTGCACGGTGCTGAACCCGGACAAATATTTTTCGCATCGGCGTGATGCGGGCGCAAATGGCAACGGGTTTGGGACTACCGGGCGGATGGGGGCTTTGGTCTGGATGGAATGAGGTTTCAGCCGGCTAAATGTGCCTGTTACATAAGTTCTCTGAGAGCAATTGTGTCGGCAGCATACCCTTTGAAATTTATATGAGCCCAGTCGCGGACCTGTTGAGCTACACCGGCGTACCCTGGAAACATTGTGGCCCCACTGACACCTAATTTTTCGCATGCTTCTATGAGTTTCCCCGCCTGATCCTTTGGTAGCGTAAAACAATCTAGGTCTAAACCTCCTCTATAGCCTATAGATGTGGGTAAAAAAAGATCGTGATCTACAAGAACTGTGGGCGATACCGTGAACAGTCCTGCTTGAGCAGCGAGATTGCTGCTGTTTCCGCCTGGCACGTCCACAAGCTTCAATCCTGTCCACTTTTCGTGTTGCGAAATATTTAGTGCCCATACAGCCAAATGGCCTTCAGCAGATTTCATTCTTAGCGCTGCTGAAGCTGCAAAGTATGCGGCGACAAACGAGCGTCGGGTCCAATCTAATAGGCTAGTCGGAACTCCATGATGCTGTGCCACAGCTTGCAATTCATGCATGTATCTAGGAGGCCATTGCCACGGATGATCAAAGAATTGCTGAGGGGAAATTAGTGTGTCTCTAACATCACGTCTATCTCCGGGTACAACGAGCCCCGATGAGTCGCAGCCTCTCAAAAATAGGCTCAATACTTTTGCCTCGAATTGAATTTGTTGTTGAACTGTTATTTCTTTGGTGCCATTGACATTCGATGCAGTTAAATCGCCTTCAATTCTGTGCGCTGCAGGCTCCAATTCGTAGTTGACATCAGGTTGTCCTCTAAATATGTAGTCTTCATTTTGGTATCTGCCCGTCGTGAGGGGAGACAACAGTTCAAGCATTTGGACGGCATCAGTACAGCTAGTTGTGGTGAAGGTCTTGGCCATAAGCTATTGTCGCTGCCGTGGATTATTTTGAATAGATGCCCTTCACGCAGAGGCCGGGGGTTGCCCGGCAGCAAGTCACTTTCTTTTGCTTCGCCAAAAGAAAAGTAACCAAAGAAAAGGCGACCCGACGTCTGGGTCCTTTCGCTTCGCTACAGGCAACCTGCGCTGCTCGACTCCGGCGGCAGTCCAAACAACTCGCCTGCGGCTCAAACAAGTTTGGCCTGACCTTCCGCCTCCGTCTGCGCTGCTCGGCCCAGCCTCCACGGGTTTGGGGGAATGAATTCGGGTCCGGATTCGGGGACTTTTCTGTCAGCCCGGACTTGATCCGAGATCCATCCCCGCGTCGTTCACTATGGATTGCGGGTCAAGCCCGCAATGACATAGGCGTAGATTGGTGTTTGCCTTCAACCCCCAAACCCTTGGAGAGGAGCCGAGAAGCGCAGGGCCAGACGGATTAGGGCTGAAACTTGTTGAGCGAAGCGAGTTTTTTCAGCCCCCCGCTGGATCAGCGTGGCGAGGATGTACCTCAGTGCAGGGGCGGGGACGACGAACAGAGGTGCCGTTCTTTTGACGATGTTGTATATCCCGTACCCAAATCGACCTGGAGCGTAAGATAAAACGCTCTTCACTCTTTTCACCTAGTGAGTCTTTGAATCATGCTGCAATTACCAATAGGACGTTTGTTTTCCGCATTTCAAAGGCTTTCAGTAACTGGACAGGTTTTAAAAATGCATCTGCCCAAACAAGCCTCCATGACAATGCCAGACCAGGATTTCATCGAATTACAAGAGGCTGCGAAGGAGTTTTCAGATCTTTGCTTGGATTCATCCTTACTTGTGACTCATGAGGCGGCAAAACGGGTTTGCTCTGATCTGCAGAGAGCAAATAAAAACCAAGATGGAAGTTGGACTTTGGATTTCTCTGCGTCGTTGCGCACCTCAAATGCGCTAGATCAATTGGTTGGATGCTTGCGGCATGAGGCCACCACCAAAGCTGCCATGATTTTGCCTCCAGATAAATTGCATCTATACGCGCCGTCAACGCCTATCTATGGGCTTAATATTAGAAGCAAGTTTCCGTCAGCGACTTATGACATAGATGAGGCGTCTAAATGCGTAGCATTGGGTAGAAGCACTGCGGCAGTTTTCCATTTGATGAGGGTAATTGAGGTTAGCCTAAAGGCCATTGCCAAACATCTCGGCGCAAAACAGCCGAACAATCCAAACTGGGGAAGCTGGTTGGTGGAAATAAATCGAGAGATTGAAAAAAGGTCGCCAGTTGGATCAAAGAAGTGGGTTGATAACGATTTTTTTCAAGATGTTTATCACCGCCTCGATGCAATAAAAGACGCGCAAAGAAATCCAACTCTTCACACTGAAACCGTTCACACGGAGGGTGAGGCGCTGCTGATCTTCCAGGTGACTGAAGCTTTTATGCAGAAGATTGCTTCGAAGATGGACCAAGATGGCTTACCTTTGGCACCTTAGCCTTCAAGCTTTCTCGAGCAATCTCCCACTTTCATGGGCTTTAAGTTGGCGCGCCGCTTCCTTGTAGTGCTTTGCTGTAGGTTCATTTAGGAAACTTTCTCTTTGGCGAAGTAAGGAGAAGTGTTTCGCCCGACGGGAACTCCCCCGGCTTGATAGTGAAGGGCGACACCGTCAATGTCGGGGAATCCTATACCCGTCCCTGCGCCCGAACCACAGCATCCCTCACCAACCCCAACCGGTCATTCCCAAAATACATGTCATCGCCAATAAAGAATGTGGGCGCGCCAAATGCACCGCGAGCAACCGCCTCATCCACATTGGCCTTGAGCTGATCCTTCACCGCCGGCTGCGTGATGCCTGCAAGAAACGCATCGGCATCAATGCCCACCTGCTTGCAGATGCCAGCAAGAACCTCATCTTGTGAGATGTCGAGGTCATGCGTGAAGTAGGCCGCGAACACAGCCTCGACAAACGCAAGATGTTTGCCCTGCGCCTCGGCATCCTGCGCCACCCAGATGCAGCCGCGCATGGCCTTCACGCTGCTGACCGGAAACACCTTGGGCGGGAAGACGATGATCATACCCGCAGCGCGCGCGTTGTCCTGCACATCCTTCAGCATGTAGCGGTTACGCGCTGAATTCATGTCTTCGCGGTTGGCATACACATTCTTGTTCGCCACATTGAAGATGCCGCCGACCAGCACGGGCCGCCAGACGATGGGTACCTTCAGCTCTGCAGCGATGGGCTGGATGTTGCGGAAGGCAATGTAGGTCCAGGGGCTGGAACAGTCAAAGAAAAATTCAATCATCGTTGTCTCTTTAGTAATTTTTCTGAGGTGGCCTACGCAGGCTTGTGGTGACCGGCCTTGATGCTCTCTGCGGTCTGGCCGAACAGCGCATTGCGGGCTTCCTCGGTCAGCGCCGGCGGGCGCAAATCCTTGCCGACATCCAGGCCGCGCTTGACAGCTTCGCGTTGGAAAAGCGCGTCGTACCAGCGCTGCACGTTGGGGAATTTGGCGAGGTCCACATTCTGGGCCTTGTGCGTACGTGTCCACGGGAAGATGGCCATGTCGGCAATCGAGTAGGCATTGCCCGCGACGAATGCTCCTGTGGCGGCGAGTTGCTTGTCGAGCACGCCATAAAGCCGATCGACCTCCTTGCCGTAGCGGTCCAGGGCGTAGGGGATTTTTTCTGGGGCGTAGAGCAAAAAGTGGCCGTTCTGCCCGGCCATGGGACCGAGTCCGCCCATCTGCCAGTTGAGCCACTGCAGCACCTGGTAGCGGTGGCGCAGCACGGGCGAGAGAAAGCGGCCGGTCTTGTCGGCCAGGTATTGCAGGATGGCGCCGCTTTCAAAAATCGCAATCGGCTCACCACCGCCTGCGGGTGCGTGATCAACGATGGCGGGCATGCGGTTGTTGGGGCTGATGCGCAGAAAGTCTGGCGCGAACTGCTCACCCTTGCCGATGTTGACCGGGATCAGGTTGTAAGGCAGGTCGCACTCTTCCAGCATGATGGAAATCTTCCAGCCGTTGGGCGTGGGCCAGTAGTACAGGTCGATCATGCGGTGTCTCCTGAAAGTGTGTGGCTAGAGCTGCGCGGCGTGAAAGCGCAGGTGGTCGTTCATGAAGGTGCTGATGAAATAGTAGCCATGGTCATAACCGTCATGGCGGCGCAGGGTGAGTGGCTGGCCTTTGGCCTTGCAGGCCGCTTCGAACAGATGCGGGTGCAACTGCTCGGCCAGAAATTTGTCAGCCAGGCCCTGGTCGATCAATATGCCGCCGGGGAAGGGCACCTTGCCCGCTTCAGTCATCAGCGCTGTCGCGTCATGTCTTGCCCATTCAGCCGTGTCTGCACCCAGATAACCCGTGAATGCCTTGTGGCCCCAGGGGCACTGGCTGGGTGCGGCGATCGGTGCAAATGCCGAGACCGACTTGAAGAGGTCAGGATGGTGCAGCGCCAGGGTCAATGCACCATGGCCACCCATGGAGTGGCCGAAGATGCCGATGCGTTGGCTGTCAATCGGCAGGCTTGACGCGACAAGCGGCAGCAGCTCTGTGGTGATGTAGCTCTCCATGCGGTAATGCTTTGACCACGGCGCTTCGGTCGCATCGAGGTAAAAGCCCGCGCCCACACCAAAGTCCCAGCTGTCGGTTTCGCCGGGTGCGCCCGCGCCGCGCGGGCTGGTGTCGGGCGCAATCAGCGCCATGCCCAGTTCGGCCGCCAGTTGCTGTGCTCCACCCTTGGTCATGAAGGTTTCTTCATTGCAGGTCAGTCCTGCAAGGTAAACCAGCGCTGGCACTTTGGCGCTGGCCTGTTTTGCCTGCGGTGGCAAAAAAACCGAGAACTTCATCGGCAGGCCAATGACCTGCGACTCATGTTTGTAAAAGCGCTGCACGCCGCCAAAGCAGCCGTGCTCACTGACGATTTCAAGACTCATAACCATTTTCCAGTGCAAACAGAGCCACGGAACCGGCTTTGCCGGGCCGTAGGCGAAGCGGCCCCTCGGGGGCAGGGCGCTACACGAAGTGAGCAACCGTGGGGCTAATAAAGCACAACCCCGCGGATCGACTCACCGGACTTCATCAAGTCAAAACCCTTGTTGATGTCTTCCAGCGGCATGGTGTGTGTGATCAGGTCGTCGATGTTGATCTTGCCTTCCATGTACCAGTCCACAATCTTTGGCACATCGGTGCGGCCGCGTGCGCCGCCGAAGGCCGAGCCTTCCCACTTGCGACCGGTCACAAGCTGGAAGGGGCGGGTGCTGATTTCTGCGCCGGCTTCGGCCACGCCGATGATGATGCTGCGGCCCCAACCCTTGTGCGTGCATTCCAGCGCCTGGCGCATCACCTTGGTGTTGCCAATGCATTCAAAGCTGTAGTCGGCACCGCCGTCGGTCAGTTGCACGATGGCATCGACCACGTTTTCAACCTCGTTGGGGTTAATGAAGTGCGTCATGCCGAACTTGCGCGCCATCTCCTGGCGGGCAGGGTTGATGTCAACGCCGATGATCTTGTCAGCGCCCACCATCTTCGCGCCCTGAATCACGTTCAGGCCAATGCCGCCCAGGCCGAACACGACCACGTTCGCACCCGCTTCGACCTTGGCAGTGAACAGCACCGCGCCAATGCCGGTGGTCACGCCGCAGCCGATGTAGCAGACCTTGTCGAAGGGCGCGTCTTCGCGGATTTTGGCCAGCGAGATTTCAGGTGCCACGGTGTAGTTGCTGAAGGTCGAGGTACCCATGTAATGAAAGATGGGCTTGCCATCCAGGCTGAAGCGGCTGGTGGCGTCGGGCATGAGGCCCTTGCCCTGGGTCCCGCGGATCAGCTGGCAGAGGTTGGTCTTGCGCGACAGGCAGAACTTGCACTGGCGGCATTCGGGTGTGTACAGCGGTATGACGTGGTCGCCCTTTTTCAGCGTCGTCACGCCGGGGCCGACATCGACCACGATGCCCGCGCCTTCATGGCCCAGGATGGCTGGGAAGATGCCTTCCGGGTCCGCGCCCGAGAGCGTGTAGTAGTCGGTGTGGCAAATGCCGGTGGCCTTGATCTCGACCAGCACCTCGCCAAACTTCGGGCCTTGCAGGTCAACGGTTTCTATGGTCAGGGGCGCGCCGGATTTCCAGGCGACTGCGGCTTTTGTTTTCATGTGTGGATGCTTGAAGTTGAGGTTCAGGTTGAGGTTGTAAAGGCTGGCTTTTGCGATGCCGCTTTGATGCGGCGACGAAGCACTATAAGCCACGTGTACTGTCTTTGTTCACCTGGCGGGGGATAGCCACCGGCGCCAGTGGCCGTGTACTTGACACTGGGTTGTTTCCGCGATTGGCGCGTCCCGCCGATTTATATTCGACAAATCCCCATATGCAGACGCAAAGCCACAGGAATCGCATGACCACCAGAACCCCTAAACTCCGCTTCATCGATTACAGCGTCGCCTCAGGCGTTGCCACCATCATGCTGAACCGGCCCGAGCGCCGCAACGCCATCGACATGGCCACCCGTGATGAGCTTAATGAGGCATCGCAATGGGCCGTGGCCGACCCTGAGGTGCGCGCCATCGTCATGACGGGCGCGGGCGGGCATTTCTGCGCCGGTGGCGACGTGAAGTCCATGGACGCCGGCGAGCGCATGACGGCCGAGGCGGGCCGCCAGCGCCTGCGTACTGCACATGTCGGCATCAAGGCGCTGTTCGAAAGCGACAAGCCCGTGATCGCTGCGGTCGATGGTTGTGCCTATGGTGGCGGCTTTGGCCTGGCGCTGCTGGCCGACATGGTGATTGCCACGCCGGGTGCGCGTTTTTGCATGTCCTTCATGAAGGTCGGCCTGGTGCCGGACTGCGGGGCGCTCTACACACTGGCGCGCAGCATTGGCCTGCACCGGGCCAAGGCGCTGATGTTGTCGGCGCGTGAGGTCGATGGGCAGACCGGGCTGGACTGGGGTTTTGTCAATGAAGTGGTGACCGCTGATGACCTGCAGGCGCATGCGAATGCTGTGGCGCAAAACCTGGCGCGCGGCCCCGCGCTGGCCATTGCACTGACCAAGCAGGCCATGAACCAGTCACAGGTCAGTTCGTTTGCAACCATGCTGGATGTAGAGGCCAATGCGCAGGGCATGGCATTTGCCAGCGATGACCACCGCGCGGCTGCTTCGGACTTTGCAGCGAAGCGCCCCAGCCGGTTTGCCTGGGTTTGATGCGAGCCATTCCGTACCGGAACTGAGGCTAAACCGGGCCGAAAAGGCCAAAAGTTAATATGGAACTTAACATTGTTAATATGGGTATTAACATTCTGGGTTTTGGCGGCTTTTTAGCACTGCAAAATGCTAAAAACAGCCAAAAACAGGCCATTCTCAGGCATTAAATCGGCTGCAGGCCAATGAATACGTGCGTGGCCAGCTACTGAATTAATAGCAAATTCGGCATATTCAGGTGCCAGAAACAGCACCGCCGGCACTTTCATACCGGCGGGCGAGTCCTCATCAAACGGCTAGAGGCTGCTCAGGCGCTGAAAAAATTCTTCAGCTTGTCCGTCCAGCCTTCTTCACTGGGCGAATGTTTGGCACCGCCTTTTTTGATCGACTCGTCGAACTCTTTCAGCAGCTTCTTCTGGTGCTCGGTCAGCTTGACTGGCGTCTCGACCGTGATGTGGCAGTACAAATCGCCGGGGTAGCTGGAGCGCACGCCCTTGATGCCCTTGCCGCGCAGGCGGAACTGCTTGCTGGCCTGGGTGCCTTCGGGGATGTCGATGGCGGCCTTGCCGGCCAGCGTCGGCACTTCAATCTCGCCGCCCAGCGCTGCGGTGGTGAAGCTGATGGGCACGGCACAGTGCAGGTCGTCGCCGTCGCGCTCGAAGATGTCGTGCTTCTTCACGCGGATCTCGATGTACAGGTCACCGGGCGGGCCGCCGTTGGTGCCAGGCTCGCCGTTGCCGGTTGAGCGAATACGCATGCCGTCGTCGATGCCCGCGGGGATTTTGACCTCAAGTGTCTTGTTGGTCTTGGTCTTGCCGACGCCATGGCAGGCGACGCAGGGGTCGGGGATGAGCTTGCCGGTGCCCTTGCACTGCGGGCAGGTCTGCTGCACGCTGAAAAAGCCCTGGCGCATCTGCACGACGCCGTGGCCGTGGCAGGTGGTGCAGGTCGCGACCTTGGTGCCGGGCTTGGCACCGCTTCCGTGGCAGACGCCGCAGTCGTCCCAGCTCGGGATGCGGATCTGCGCTTCCTTGCCGGCGGCGGCTTCTTCGAGTGTGACTTCCATCGCGTAGCTCAGGTCGCCGCCACGGAAGACCTGGCGGCCGCCGCGCTGGGCGCCGCCACGTTGCTGGCCGCCGAACACGTCGCCGAAGATGTCGCCGAACGCTTCTGCAAAACCGCCAAAGCCTTCCGCGCCCGGGCCACCACGGTTCGGGTCTACGCCCGCATGGCCGTACTGGTCATAGGCGGCGCGCTTCTGGTCGTCGGAAAGCATCTCGTAGGCCTCTTTGGCCTCCTTGAATTTTTCTTCTGCAGCCTTCGATGCGTCGCCCTGATTGCGGTCAGGGTGGTGCTTCATCGCCAGCTTGCGATAGGCTTTCTTGATGTCTTCATCGCTGGCGTTTTTCGGAACGCCCAGCGTGTCGTAGTAGTCTTTTTTGATGGCCATGGCAATTGCGTGTTCAGTGGAAAGGATTCCTGTGCCCCGGATGCGGCAAAGCGGAATGCGGGGAAAGCCCCCGATTCCGCTTCGCTGCCCGGAGGCTGTGCATCAAAAAGGGGATCAGCCCTTCTTGACTTCCTTGACTTCGGCGTCCACCACATTGTCGTCGGCCGGTTTGGCAGCAGCTTCTTCGCCGCCTGCCGCGCCGCCGGCCTGTGCGGCCTGCGATGCCTGCATGTCGGCGTACATCTTTTCACCGAGCTTCTGGCTGGCTTCCATCAGGGCGGCGTTCTTCGCGTCGATGGCGTCCTTGCTCTCGCCCTTGAGCGCTTCTTCCATGTCCTTGATGGCAGCCTCGATTTTTTCCTTCTCGCCGGCGTCGAGCTTGTCGCCGTACTCGGTCAACGATTTTTTCACGCTGTGCACCATGGCTTCGGCATTGTTCTTGGCCTGCACGAACTCGACCCGCTCCTTGTCCTCGGCGGCGTGGAGTTCGGCGTCCTTGACCATCTGCTGGATCTCGGATTCCGACAGACCCGAATTTGCCTTGATGGTGATCTTGTTTTCCTTGCCGGTGCCCTTGTCCTTGGCGCCCACGTGCAGGATGCCGTTGGCGTCGATGTCGAAGGACACTTCGATCTGCGGCGTGCCGCGTGCGGCAGGCGGAATGCCCTCGAGGTTGAACTCGCCGAGTGCCTTGTTGCCCGAAGCAATTTCACGCTCGCCCTGGAACACCTTGATCGTCACGGCCGGCTGGTTGTCCTCAGCGGTCGAGAAGGTCTGCGCAAACTTGGTCGGGATGGTCGTGTTCTTCTTGATCATCTTGGTCATCACGCCGCCCATGGTTTCAATGCCCAGGGACAGCGGTGTCACGTCGAGCAGCAGCACGTCGGAGCGGTCGCCCGACAGCACCTGGCCCTGGATCGCGGCACCGACGGCCACGGCCTCGTCGGGGTTCACGTCCTTGCGCGGCTCCTTGCCGAAGAATTCCTTGACCTTCTCCTGCACCTTGGGCATGCGGGTCTGGCCACCGACCAGGATCACGTCATGGATGTCGGAGGCGCTGACGCCAGCGTCCTTCATGGCCAGGCGGCAAGGGGCGATGGTGCGTTCGATCAGTTCGTCCACCAGGCTTTCGAGCTTGGCGCGCGAGAGCTTGACCAGCAAGTGCTTGGGGCCGGTTGCTGGGTCGTGTGCGATGTAGGGAATGTTGACTTCGGTCGCGGCGCTGTTCGAGAGTTCGATCTTGGCCTTTTCAGCGGAGTCTTTCAGGCGCTGCAGGGCGACCACGTCTTTCGACAGGTCGATGCCGCTGTCCTTCTTGAACTCGGCCACGATGTAGTCGATGACGCGCTGGTCAAAGTCTTCACCGCCGAGGAAGGTGTCGCCGTTGGTCGACAGCACTTCAAACTGCTTTTCGCCGTCAACGTCTGCGATCTCGATGATGGAGATATCGAAGGTGCCGCCGCCGAGGTCATAGACAGCAATCTTGCGGTCGCCTTTTTCCTGCTTGTCCAGGCCGAAGGCCAGCGCTGCAGCGGTAGGCTCGTTGATGATGCGCTTGACGTCCAGGCCCGCAATACGGCCGGCGTCTTTGGTGGCCTGGCGCTGGGCGTCATTGAAGTACGCAGGCACGGTGATGACGGCTTCCGTCACGGCTTCGCCGAGGTAGTCTTCGGCGGTCTTTTTCATCTTGCGCAGGATGTCTGCTGAGACTTGCTGTGCCGACAGCTTCTTGCCGCGCACTTCCACCCAGGCGTCGCCGTTGTCGGCAGCCACGATGGCGTAAGGCATCAACGCAATGTCTTTCTGCACTTCTTTTTCAGAGAACTTGCGGCCGATCAAACGCTTGACGGCATACAGCGTGTTCTTGGGGTTGGTCACGGCCTGGCGCTTGGCCGAGGCGCCGACCAGCACTTCACCGTCTTCCTGGTAGGCGACGATGGAAGGCGTGGTGCGGCCGCCTTCGGAGTTTTCAATCACGCGGGGCGTGTTGCCCTCCATGACGGACACGCAGCTGTTGGTGGTGCCAAGGTCGATGCCAATAATTCTTCCCATGATGAGCTCCTGTTTTTCGATTCGTTAAGGTTTAAAAAGGCTTGGCCGGTGCTGCGATCAAAAGATCAGACGGGGCACCGGGCCGGTATCAATAACTGTGTTGATGACTTGTGGATAAGCGGTGCATATTCAAGTGAAGCAGCGCATTTTTTTTGATTTATTTAGGTGCAGACACCGTGACAAGGGCAGGGCGCAGAACGCGCTCGGCAATCAGGTAGCCCTTTTGCAGAACGTTCACCACCGTGTTGGCTTCCTGCTCGGACGGCACCATGCTGATGGCCTGGTGTTTGGTCGGGTCGAATTTGGTGCCGGCTTCAGGGTCGATGGCGATGACCTTGTTGCGCTCCAGCGCGGACTTTAATTGCTTCAGCGTGGCTTCAGCACCTTCGCGGATCTGCTCGGGGGTCACATTCTGGATGGCCAGGCCGGCTTCCAGGCTGTCCGCCACGGGCAGCAGGCTTTCGGCAAAACTCTCAAGTGCAAACTTGCGCGCCTTGCCGACTTCTTCATCGGCGCGGCGGCGGGCGTTTTCAGTTTCAGCCTTGGCGCGCAGGTAGCTGTCGGCCAGTTCGGTGTTTTTGGCCGTCAGGGTGGCCACTTCGGCCTGGGCTGCAGCCAGATCATTCTGGGCCTCAAACTCGTTGGCGGCTTGCGCTGCTTCCAGCTCTTCGGGGCTGGGTGCGCCCGTCAGGTTTTGATTTTGTTCAGGTTGTTGATTGTCAGACATGCTTGAGCGAAAAGTTGTTAAGCGGGATGCAGACCACTTGGGGCCCTCAAAAGCCTTTTCAAGGGTGGGGGGATTCGGTTTGTGCCGAAAAATGGCCAAAAACCTGAGGAAACCTGATGAAAACAGGGCCAAACCCTGGCATAACAGGCCAAAAACCCTGCGTAAGGCAATCGGGAATTGTAAGTGCGGCACTGGAGCAGCTTTTTCACCTGCAATCCGCGCGCACCCGACCACCTGGGATTACGAATAATTTATATCTTAAGATATATTTTTGGATGTATCTTTGATATAATTGCCCTCACGAAATCAAACTCTTTCAGATATTCAAGGATTCATATGCATCCCTTTTTCAAACACATCCAGGACCATGTTTCAGCCCGGCATGCGGCCCATCATGAACGTCATGCGGCTCGCCACGCCGCGCACCATGCCACCCACCACGCCATCGGTGGCCGGGGTTTTGGCGGTTTCCGTTTTGACTTCGGCGGCGGCTTTCCCGGCGAAGGCAAGGGCGGCGGCCGCGGCGGCATGGGGCCTGGCCGCAAGCTGGGCTCGGCCGACCTGCAGCTTCTCATCCTCGCGCTGCTGGCCGAAAAGCCGCGCCATGGTTATGAAATCATCAAGGCGCTGGACGAACGCTCCAACGGTTTTTACAGCCCCAGCCCCGGCATGGTCTACCCCGCGCTGACCTATCTTGAAGAGATCAGCTACGCCACAGTGGCGGCAGAGGGCGCGAAAAAGCTCTACAGCATCACCGAGACGGGTCTTGCCAATCTTGAGCAGAACCGCACGGCGGTTGACACGCTGCTGGAGCAGCTTGCCTTCATCGGCAAAAAGATGGACCACATGCGCCGCGCGATGTCGGGTAAGGCCGAAGAGTCTGAAGACGGTGAGGGCGATGGCACGGAGGACCTCGACGAGCGCCGCGGCCACCACGGCTGGCACCGTATGTCGGCGCCGCTCAAGCAGGCACGCCGCAGCATCAAGTCGGCGCTGATTGAAAAGTACGGCGCCTCGGCTGAAGAGCAGGCGCGTGTGGCTGAGGTGCTCGAGCGCGCGGCGAAGGAAATCCGCGGTTGGTAAAAAGCTCCCCCCTATCGGATGCTCACTTCGTGTAGCACCTTTCCCCCTACAGGGGGCGACGCCTGCAGCCTGGCATAGCCAGTTCTGCGGCGTCTGCTTGCATGCGATGTCCGTGCCCCCCGCGGCCAGCTCGCCGTCAGCAGAATTTTTCATCCAGTGCCAGAATGCCGTGGCCCCCGCGTGCGGGTCCGGCCCTTGTTTTTGAAAGTCCTGTCTTGACCCCACCTTCCTCTTCCACAGCGACGCCCGCCGCGCGGCCGTCATTTGCGGCCATGCGTGTGCCCGGTTACCGCATGCATTTTTTCACCTACGTGCTGGCCATGATGGCCGACAACATTGAGCACGTGATCAGTTACTGGATGGTGTTCCAGAAATTCCAGTCGCCCGCGCTGGGCGGCTTTGCAGTGGTGTCGCACTGGCTGCCGTTTCTGCTGTTCTCGGTCGCCGCCGGTGCGCTGGCCGACCGTTTCGATCCGCGCCGCATCATCCAGGCCGGCATGCTGCTCTTCATGATCGCGTCCATCGGCTGGGGTTACTTCTTCATCACCGATACGCTGCAGATGTGGCATGCCATGGTGCTGCTGACCATTCATGGTGTGGCGGGTGTGCTGTGGCAAACCGCCAGCCAGCTGTTGCTGCATGACATCGTCGAGCCGCAGGACTTGCCGAGCGCGGTGCGCCTCAACGCGTCGGCGCGTTACCTGGGCGTGCTGGTCGGCCCTGCAGTCGGCGGCCTCATCATGCTGACCATGGGCCCGTCGCACGGCATTTTGCTGAACGCTGTGTTTTACCTGCCGCTCATTGTGTGGCTGTGGAAAGCGCCCTACGGCCCGAAATTCCGCAAGGGGCCGGCCGCCATCAGGGGTGCGGTGCGCGGTTTTGCCGACATCGTTCAGACCATGCGCGACATCGCCGGCAATCGCCTCATCGTCTCGATGACGCTGCTGGCCGGCTGCACATCCTTCTTTATTGGCGGTGCCTACCAGGCACAGATGCCCGGCTTTGCGCATGACCTCGGCCATGGCGACCCGGGTGTGTCGTACAGCATGCTGCTCGCGGCTGATGCGGCAGGTGCCTTGCTTGCCGGCTTTCTGCTGGAAGGCAGCGGGCTTCTCAAGTCCAACCCGCGCACTGCGCTCATCCTGGCCGTGCTCTGGTGTACGGCGCTCGCAGGTTTTGCGCTGTCTTCAAGTTACCCGCTGGCCTTGCTGCTGCTGTTTGTGGCGGGTTTTCTTGAGCTGTCTTTCAGCTCGATGACGCAGGCGCTGGTGCAACTCAATGCGCCCGGTGAGATTCGCGGGCGTGTGATTGGCCTGTTCAACATGGCCGCCCTGGGCATGCGCGCCTTCAGCGGCATCACCGTCGGCCTGATGGGCGCGGTGATCGGCGTGCACTGGTCGCTGGCGCTGTCTGCACTGGCCCTGTCGGCAGTAGTCGGTGTGCTGCTGATGTGTTTCAGGACGCGGCCTGCAGCGGCCTAGGCCAACGCTTTGGGGGCCGCCTTGCGCCGGCCTCGGGGTTCTTTGCCCGCTGCAGGCGCCTGCATGCGCGCAATCAGTTCGCGTTTGTTGTTGCGGCTGCGGTGCGCATGTTCACGCATCAGCGCTTCAGCGCGTGCGCCTTCGCCCGCCAGCAGGGCTGCCAGCACGTCTTCGTGGTCTGTCTGCGCGCGTTGTATGAATCTGTATTCGAGCAGCGGCAGCACGCCGTTGAGGCTGAGCGCGCCGGCGCCCGCCATCGGCGTCTTGCTCACATGGGCCAGCGCCGAGGCCAGTGTGCTGTTGCCCGCAGCTTCGACCAGCGCGGCATGAAAGCGCGCATTCATGGGTACCCAGCGTGCTGCATCAATCACATGGCCGGCCGCTTCGGCTTTTTCGAGCAGCAGACGGCCTTCGGTGATGCAGTCCTGCAGGCGGGTTTTGATCTCGGCACTGAGCCCGCGCTCGGCCGCACTACGCGCAGCCATGCCCTCCAGCACGCCGCGTACATCGACGGCGTTTGCTATTTCGTCGACGCTGAACTGCCGCACCCTGAAACCGCGCGTTGGCAGTTGCTCCAGCAGGCCTTCCTTTTCGAGTTCGGCCAGCGCAATGCGAATCGGCGTGCGTGAAACGGCGAGTTGCGCAGACAGTTCAAGCTCGACCATGCGCGCGCCGGGCGCCAGTTTGCCGCCGAGAACCAGCTGGCGCAAACGTTCAATGGTGTAGTCAATCTGGGAAGACATGCGTGCGGATTATTGCATGCAAAAACCGTGATTTATTGAAAATTACGATGATGAAATGATATTATTGCGTGCAATAAATACAGGAGAATTTTCATGAACGCCCCCCGCAAGAGACATACCCTCGCAGCAATCGCCAAACTGTTCGTCACCGGCGCCATGGTCGTGGCAGCAGTGCCCGCACTGCATGCGCAGACAGCCGCCTACCCCAACAAGCCCGTGAAGGTCATCGTGCCTTTCACTGCTGGTGGCGGGGGCGACATCCTGGCGCGCCTGGTAATGACACGCGTGGGCCGTGAACTGGGCCAGCCCGTCGTGTTTGAAAACCTTGCGGGTGCAGGCGGCAATGTCGGCAGCGTGACTGCATCCAAAGCGCCGGCCGATGGCTACACATTGCTCTACGGCACCAACGGCACGCTGGCCATCAACCAGACCATTTACAAATCTCCGGGCTTCAACCCTCTCAAAGACCTCGAGCCCGTGTCCCAGCTCACGCAGCTTGCTGCCATGGTCGTGGTGCGGCCCAACCTGCCGGTCAACTCCATGGCCGACCTGACGAAGCTGCTCAAGGCCAACCCCGGCAAATACACCTTCGGCTCTGCCGGCAACGGCACGACCTCACACCTGGCCGGCGAGATCTACAAGTCCAGCGCCGGTGTGTCGGCAGTGCACATTCCCTACCGTGGCGGCGCACAGGCCATGACGGATCTGATTGGCGGTCAGGTGGACTACATGATTGAAGTCATGCCCAACGCAGCGCCGCAGGCCAAAGCCGGACGTGTCAAACCATTGGCGGTGACGACTGCCAAACGTGTGGCCGCCTGGCCCGATGTGCCGACGGTTGCCGAGTCCGGCCTCAAGGGTTTTGATGTGAGTGCGTGGGATGCCATCATGGTGCCCACAGGCACGCCGCGCCCCGTCGTTGACCGCCTGGTCGCTGCCATCCACAAGGCGCAGACAGACCCCGAACTGCGCGCCCAACTGCAGCAGCGTGGTGCTGATGTGGTGTCGACCACGCCTGAAGAACTGTCGAAATACATCGCCAGCAATATCGCGTTGTGGGGTAATGCCGTCAAACGCTCCGGCGCTGCGGTGGACTAAAAGTCATGATGAACACAGACGAACTGATAGGCCTGCCGCCCGGCGTGCGTTCCGCCACGACGGACACCAAAAACTATTTCGCCGCGCTTGAAAATTTCCAGCGCACCTTTGCCTTCGGGCAGGGCGGCAAGGTGCTGCTGCTGACAGACCCATTGCTCGATACGCGCGTAGCCGATGCAGTCATGGGACTTGCGCGCGCACGTGGCGCAACCGTGCGCCAGTACATGGAGACCTCCAGCCAGGTGACCGAGGTGCCTGAGCTGGTGAAGGCGCTGGTGGCCGATGCCGACTTTGTGGTGTCGACCTGGTTCTGCTCCATTTTCGACCCCTTCTTCATTGCGCAGCGTGCCGCCGGCCAGCGCTGGGTCAAGATCACCTACTTCCGCGACCTCGACCTGCTGCACACACCGCAGGCGCGTTTCCCTGCAGAGCTTGTCGGCGAGATCATCCGCGCAACGGCGCAGCGTTACCCCGCAGGCAAGGACTTCACCGTGAAGTTTTCCGATGTGCGCGGTACAGACTTCTCAATCTACTACACACCGGAGATGCGGCAGCTGCTGCAGGCCGGCAACCGCTGGCGAGGCAAGATGTTTGCCGATGAGCCTGGTTGTTATGTGCACTACCTGCCCACGCACGGCCCCAACCTGTGGGACCGCACGGCGCATCGCAACGACGCCAAGGCGCCGGTCACCATGTCGGGCACGCTGTACCCGCAATGGGCCGTGGGTTTTGTAAAACCGTTTGCAGAAAAAATCGGCTGCCGTTTTGAGAGCGACACGATTGTGGAAGTGACGGGTGAATCTGAAGAGGCCCACATCCTGCGCGAGATGCTGGTGGGCGGGCGGCTGATTGAACTGGGCTGTGGCTTTAACCCGAAAGCGCCGCGCCACACGATTTACCCGGCGGGCTCGAACGCGCCAGGTGCCTTGCACTTCGGCATAGACCTCGCCAGGCCCAGCGAGTACATATTGCGCACCATGCCGCAATGGGAGGAGCCGCCCGTGCACATGGACCTTGTCACGCTGGACAGCACGGTGCAGGTCGATGGCAAGTCGCTGATTGACGCCGGCTTTTTGACGGCACTGCGCGACCCGGCGGTGAGGGCTGCGGCTGAAAAATTCGGCAACCCGATTGAACTGCTCGAAACTGCGATCTGAACTGCGGCGACGCCCATAAAAAAGCGGCCGTGAAGGCCGCTTTTTTTCTGGATGCGTTGTTTACTTTTTCTTGGCCTGGCTGGCCTGCCACTTGGCGGCAAAGCCCTGCAGTTCACCCAGGCGCTTGAGCAGGTCGTTGCCCAGCGGGGTGACGGTGTAGCCGGAATCGCCGTGGGTCATGAGGCCTGCGGCACGCAGTTCCTTGACGCGGGTGTTGAGTGTGTTCGGAGTGATGCTGCCGATGCTGTCCTGCAGGAGCCTGAAGGTCTGGGGATGTCCGTCTTTCAGTGCCCACAAGACGCGCAGTGCATAACGTGACTCAAGCAGTTCAAACAGCTGGCCGACAGCGGCGTTTTCCTTGGCACTCATTAACTCATCTCCTCGATTCGAATTTGGTCACAGTTTAGTCACACTTGGACGGGCAATCTCATGGCGTGGCGCAAATATAACGCAAAAATTCACGCTGCTACAGGTTTTATAGCTAGTAAAGACCGCAGCGTGCAGCTTCACGGCCAAAAGGCCAGAAAATTGTTACTGAAAAACGATATACGCCATTTGCGGCTTGACAGGCGCGCGGCCGCCTGGCCTCAAACCCTGGCGCCTGATGGCTGGAGGTAGATTTTTTTCAGCAGGCGGATAAGGGTTTGCCGTTCACTTGTGGTCAGGCCTGACGTCGCTTCTATTTCCAGCGCGGATATTGTTTTCTCCCCGACCTTCACAAGCGCCGTGCCTGCGCGCGTGGGATACAGGCCTGTGGCACGGCCGTCATTGGGATGGGGTTTGCGGCTGATCAGCTTGCGCTTTTCCAGTGACCTCACCATGGCGACCAGGTTGGACGACATCATGCCCAGCACGTCGCAGAGCTGGCGTGATGTGATGCCTGGGTTGCGTGCGATCAGTGACATGACGGAAAACTGGACGGGCCGCATGTCATGGTCCGTCATGCGGCTGATGAACACCTCGATGATCTGCAGCACGGCCCGCCTCGCGTTGTATCCGACAAGGCTTTCGAGGAAGCTGGTGTCCAGACCTTCGGTCAGGTCAGTGGCTGGAGACAAATCCGGATCCAGATCTTTTTCGGCGGATGGGGGCATGTTGTTTTGCGGGTTTTACAAAACTGCACACCTTACACGAGCTTCAGGTGTGCCCGGCAGGGCCTGCGCCTGGCCGCTGCCGGTTCACGGTCTGTTCAAACTATTTTCAGGAGTGGCTCAGGACTCTGCCGTGAAGCCTATGCGCTTCACGTAGGAGCCCCACAGTTCTGCATCTGCCTTGAGCGTGCGCCCAAAGTCTTCCAGGGTTGGCGAGGCAATCGCTTCCAGGCCAAGCGGCGTTCCAAAGTCGATGACTTCTTTTTGTGCCACCACGGCGCGCAGGGCGGCATGCGCCCTTGCGCTGGCAGCGGCGGTGGCCCGTGGCGGCATGAAAATGCCATACCACTCGCGCATGGTCAGTTCAGGAAAGCCCTGTTCGGCATAGGTCGGCACATCAGGCGCAAATTTTGAACGCGTGGTGCCGGTCACGGCCAGCAACCGCAGGCGTCCGCTCTGCAGGTAGGGCAGGTAGTCGCCCAGCGGGGATGAGAACGCGGCGATCTGGCCACCCAGCAATTCCTGTATGCCGGGGCCGGAGCCGCGATAGGGAATCTGTTTCATCGGCACGCCCGATGCCCGTTCCAGCAGGGCGGCGACCAGGTGCGGCATGGAGCCTGCGCCCGGTGTGCCGTAGTTGGACATGTTCGGGTTGGCCTTGGCCCAGTCGAGGAAGTCACGCAGCGTTTTGACGTTGGTCGGCACCTGCGGCCCCACACCAAAACCGTGGGCGGTGTACAGCGCCGTGCTGATGGGCGTGACGTCGTCAATCTTGTAGGGCAATTTGGGGAAGGTGTGCGGGTAAATGGTGAGCATGGAAGCGGGCGTCAGCAGCATCACCGAGCCATCCGCCGGGCTTTCGCGCAGCGTGGTGACGCCGATCTGCCCACCTGCGCCTGGCTTGTTGTCTACCAGCGCATTGACGGCATAGTTGCCGCGCAGCTTGTCGGCCACACGGCGTGCAAACGCGTCGGTGGTTCCGCCTGGCGGGAAGCCGACGATGACGCGAACCGTGTCGATGGCCGGTGCCTGGGCCCGCGCCAGAAAGGGCGCGCCCATGCAGGCTGTGAGGCCTGTGGCGGCTGCTGAACGAAGAAGGGTGCGGCGATGAAGCATGAAAGTCTCCTGTTGAGGTTTTTGACGTTATGGACCGGGTGATTTCAATGGCTGGGTCAGTACTGCAGTCGCGCCGCTTACCCTGCGCGCACTGCTGTCGGGGTGTCTGCCACGGCAATATTCGGGGCGCTGCCGTCATGCAGGGCCTGGACCAGGGCGGCACGGTGCTTGAGCACCGCGCGCTGGTTGATGGAGCCCTTGTCGGTCACCTCGCCCTTGTCTATGGATGCGGGCTCCGTCATGATGAGTGCCCGCGCAATGCGTGTGGAGCTTCCGGTGGCGCCAGCCGCCAGCCTGTTCAACAGGTCCTGAAGCCAGAGCCTTACCGGGGCTGAAGCCACCACATCCTTGAGGGACGCCGCGCCATCCAGGCCGCTCAGTGCGCGCAGGGCAGGTGTGGGTATCAGCATGGCGCCAACCTCCCTCAGGTCCAGCCCGGTGATGACCGCGTCCTGCACATAGGGTGCGCCAGCAGTAATGATTTTGGCGCGTATCGGCCCCACGCTCACAAAGGTGCCTGTGGCCAGCTTGAAGTCTTCTGCAATGCGGCCATCGAAGCGCAGCCCCTGGTGAATGTCGGCGGGGTCAATCCACTGCACGGCATCGCCGGTGCAGAAAAACCCTTCTTCATCAAAACTTTCCTGCGTGGCTTCCGGGTTGCGCCAGTAGCCGGGTGTGACGTTGGGGCCGCGATACCGGATCTCGGTCTTGTCGCCCAGCGGCACCAGCTTCAGTTCAAGGCCTGGCCCCGGCAGGCCGAGGTCGCCTGCCTTTGAATGCGGTGTGGTCACGAACAGGCCGAAGGGGCTGGATTCTGTCATGCCCAGGCCTGCGGTCATGACGACACGTTCGCCGTACTCGCGCTCTGCACTGGCATAGAGGCTGTCCCATACCGGCTGGGACAGTGAGGCCCCGGCGTAAAAAAGCTGGCGTATACGCGACAGGAAGTTGCGCCGCAATACCTCATCAGTCTGCATCGCCGCAGCAATCGCTTCAAAACCCACGGGCACATTGAAATACCAGGTGGGCGCGATCTCGCGCAGGTTGCGCAGCGTTTCGCCCAACAGTGCAGGTGTGGGTTTGCCGTCGTCGATGTAGAGGGTGCCGCCGTGGTACAGCACCATGAAGAAGTTGTGGTTGCCCCCGGCGGTGTGGTTCCACGGCATCCAGTCCACCAGCACCAGCGGTGACTCGGTGATGACGGGCATGGACTGGGACATCTGCTGCTGGTTGGCGCAGATCATGCGCTGGGTGTTGATGACGGCCTTGGGCAGTTTGGTGGAGCCGCTGGTGAACAGGAACTTGACCAGCGTGTCAGGGCCGGTAGCGGCCATGGCGGCATCGACCTGTGCTGTGGCCTGTGTCCTCAGCAGGTCGGCAAACGGCGTGATGTCCCGGCCTGCGGCCTGGGTGTCGTCCGCGCCAATGACCACTTCGATGTCACGCGGCACGACCGCTTCAATCGCCGGGCCATAACGTTGCCAGTCAGCCGCGAACACCAGGCCCGGGGTGAGGGTATCCATGACGTGGCGCAGCTTGTCGAAGTCCTTGCTGACCAGCGAATAGGGCGGCGACACCGCGCAGAACGGAACGCCTGCATACATGGCGCCGAGTGCCAGCATGGCGTGTTCGAGGCTGTTCTCGCTGAGGATGGCCAGCGGCCGTTCGGCATTCAGGCCGCGATCAAGCAGGGCCTGTCCAATCGCGCGTGCTGCATCCAGGGCCTGGGCAAACGTGAGGTGCCGCCAGTCGCCACCCAGTGCCGGGTCGCGCCTTGCATACAGCGGCTGGTCGGGCGTGTGCCTGGCCCAGTGCAGCAGCCTGTCGGTCATGCGCTCCGGGTAAGGTTGCAGTGGCTGGTCTGCCTGCAGGTAGGTTACCGGCCCCGCATCACGGCGCAGGGCTCGGGTCACACCGAAGTCGAAGGGGCGAAATGTGGCCCCTGGCGTGACGCTCGCGTGCTTCATTTGAACTTGACCTTGGGGCCGGTACCGTCGAGGAAGGCGCGCACGCGCGCTTTGGCCTCGGGCGCCGACTGCGCAATCGCGGCCATCATGGATTCGGTGAGGAATCCGTGGTCGGCCGGTTGTTCTGCGATGCGGGGCAGGCCGTGCATGAGGGCGTAGTTGGTCATGGGCGCGTTCTCGGCGATGCGCTCAGCCAGCTCGATCGCTTTGGCCAGCGCCTCGCCGGGTGGAACCAGGTATTGCGCCATGCCTATGCCCACACCTTCTGCCGCCTTGTAGACGCGGCCCGTCAGCATCATGTCGAGCATGCGGTGGGCGCCCACCAGTTTGGGTATGCGCACAGAGCCGCCGCCGCCGACAAAAATACCGCGTGAACCTTCAGGCAGGGCAAAAAAAGTGGTCTCGTCAGCCACGCGTATATGGCAGGTGCTGGCCAGCTCCAGCCCGCCACCGACGACGGCACCGTGCAGCGCCGCCACGATGGGCACGCGGCCGAACTCCATTTCAGTCAGTATCTTGTGCCATGAACGTGAGTGGTGCAGGCCCTCGACGGCATCGCGGTCCTTGAGTTCGCTCAGGTCCAGGCCGGCGCAGAAATGATCGCCTTCGCCAGCGATGACGACGGCTTTGGTTTCAGGTGGCAGCTCTGCAAAGCGCTGGCCCAGTGATGCCATCAGCCCGTCGTTGATGGCATTGCGTTTTTTGGGGCGGCACAGGCGTACGATGGAAATGGCACCGCGGTGCTCGACTGAAACGTCCCCCGGGTTGGTTTCGGCTTGGGGATTTTGCATATTGTTCGATGATTTGAATAAAGCTATATTGGATAGCTAATTTAAGCCACCTCAAAATCATTCATCTCAGTATTTACCCGGGACACGACATGGACTGCAAGAACCTGATCGCCATCGACATCCACACCCACGCAGAAGTCAGCTGCTGGAACCCGTTTGACAACTATGGCGAGGAGTACGACCGCGCGGCAGACAAATACTTCAAGAATTCAAAGCGCCCGACGATAGAAGAAACCGTCGCCTATTACCGCGAACGCAAGATCGGCCTGGTCATGTTCACGGTCGACAGCGAGTCCAAGCTGGGCCGCAGGCGCATCCCGAATGAAGAGATTGCAGAGGCGGCCAAAAAGAACAGCGACATGATGATGGCCTTCGGCAGCATTGACCCCCACAAGGGCAAGATGGGTGCGCGCGAAGCCGAGAAGCTCATCACCGAACACGGCATCAAGGGCTTCAAGTTTCACCCGACGGTGCAGGGCTACCACCCCTACGACAAAATGGCCTGGCCGATTTACGAGGTGATCAATGCTTACAAATTGCCGGCGATCTTCCACACTGGCCACAGCGGCATAGGCAGCGGAATGAGGTGCGGCGGCGGCCTGCGGCTTGAATATTCAAACCCCATGCACCTGGACGATGTGGCGATTGATTTCCCCGACATGCAGATCGTCATGGCGCACCCCAGCTTTCCGTGGCAGGACGAGGCGCTGAGTGTGGCCACCCACAAGCCCAACGTCTGGATAGACCTGTCGGGCTGGAGCCCGAAGTACTTTCCGAAACAACTGGTGCAGTACGCCAACACCCTGCTTAAGGACCGCGTTCTTTTCGGCAGCGACTACCCGCTGATCACGCCGGAACGCTGGATGAAGGATTTTGAAGATGCCGGGTTCAAGCCCGAAGTGATGCCGGGCATCCTGAAGGGCAATGCGATGCGGCTGTTGGGGCTCGGCCAACCCGATTGATCCCCGACCATAGCGGCGCATCGGACTAATCTCTTCGCAAGCAGGGGCCGCGGAACGGGCTTTGCCCGGCCGCAGGCGCAGCGGCCCCTCGGGGGCAGGAAGCTACACGCAGTGAGCGACCGTGGGGCTCAACGAATCATGCAGGGCATTTTTGGATTGAACTTCCAGTCCGGAATCATGAACTGCATGCCCGCTGCGTCGTCGCGCGAGCCGAGGCCGTGCTGCAGGTAGAGATGGTGTGCGGCCTCGACCGCGTCCATGTCGAGCTCGACACCGAGGCCGGGCTTTTTCGGCAGTGCGACCTGGCCGTCGACGATCTTGAGCGGGTTTTTCGTCAAGTGCTGGCCGTCCTGCCAGATCCAGTGCGTGTCGATGGCTGTGACCTTGCCGGGTGCAGCCGCCGCGACCTGCGTGAACATGGCGAGCGACACGTCGAAGTGGTTGTTCGAATGTGAACCCCAGGTCAGGCCCCAGGTCTGGCAGAGCTGCGCGACGCGCACCGAGCCCTCCATGGTCCAGAAGTGCGGGTCGGCCAGCGGGATGTCGACCGACTGAAGCTGTATGGTGTGCGCCATCTCGCGCCAGTCGGTGGCGATCATGTTGGTCGCCGTCATGAGGCCGGTCGCACGGCGGAACTCTGCCATCACCTCGCGGCCCGAGAACACGCCTTCACCGCCGCACGGGTCTTCGGCATAGGCCAGTTCCTTGTGGCGGTCCTTGCAGATGCGTATGGCGTCTTTCAGCAGCCAGCCGCCGTTCGGGTCGAGTGTGATGCGCGCATCGGGAAAGCGCTCCGACAGCGCGATGATGGCTTCCATCTCTTCGTCGCCGCGCAGCACGCCGCCCTTGAGCTTGAAGTCCTTGAAGCCATAGCGCGCGTGGGCGGCTTCGGCCAGGCGGACTATGCTTTTCGCGTCCATCGCCGGTTCGTGGCGCAGGCGCAGCCAGTCGTCGTCTGCGCCCGGGTCGGCGAGGTAGGGGAGGCCGGTTTTTTTGCCATCTGCAATGTAGAAGAGGTAACCCAGCATGGCGACCGAGTCGCGCTGCTGGCCGTCGCCCAGAAGCGCCGCGACCGGCACGCCCAGAAACTGCCCCAGCAAATCAAGCAGCGCACTTTCAACCGCCGTGACGGCGTGGATGGTGATGCGCAAATCAAAAGTCTGGTTGCCGCGGCCACCGCTGTCGCGGTCGGCAAAGCGGGCGCGCATGGTGTTGAGGATGTGGTTCCAGTTGCCGGGCGACTGGCCGACGATGAGTTCCCGCGCGTCTTCCAGCGTCTGGCGGATCTTTTCGCCGCCCGGCACCTCGCCGACGCCGGTATGGCCCAGGCTGTCGGTCAAGACGACCAGGTTGCGGGTAAAGAAGGGGCCGTGCGCGCCGCTCAGGTTGAGCAGCATGCTGTCATGGCCGGCAACGGGGATCACGCGCATATGGGTAATGCGTGGCTGGGAGGCCATTGATGAAGAAGCAGGGACGTGCGGGCTTGTCTGGGCGGTCATGAAGTGCTGGGTATTAGGGTTATTGATCAGTCATCGTACAACTAAGTGCGTTGTTTAGACCTAAGGGATACCCGAATACGCGATGGTCGCGGGCAGGGCACCAAGGGCTGCCGGTGTGCGTGACGGGCATACGGTCAACTTGCTATTTTGGTGTTCATCCGGGGGGCGGACAGGCTTCGATTTGCTATTAATTCAGTAGCTGCTCACGCACGTATCTATTGGCCTGCAGCCTGATTTATGTCAAAAAATGGCATTTTCCAGGCTTTTGGGCGCATTTTTTTCCTGCCGAGGCCCACCCAATACCTGAAAAGTTAAGTTCCATGTTAACTTTTGGGAAATTTTTAACGTAGATATTAAAAATTTGCCGTATACGTTAAGTGAGCAGAGTTGCGTTCACTGGCTGTTCAGCGTCTGTGTGGTGTGGGCGTTCTTGCCCTTGCGAAGGCGCTCGCGGCTGTTCGACAGGTGGGTACGCATTGCGGCCCGGGCGGCTTCGGCGTCCTGGTTGCGGATGGCGTTGTAGATGCTTTCATGCTCGCCATTCACGCGCTGCAGGTAATTGAGCCTGCCCTCGGGTGCATTCTGTGTGGTGTTGACGCGGGTGCGCGGGATGATCATGGTGCCCAGGTAGGTCATGAGGTCCGCAAAGTGGCGGTTACCGGTGGAGCGGGCGACTTCCATGTGGAACTGGAAGTCGGGCGGCACGGCGTCCGAGTCGGCGTCTATCGAATCTGCAAACGCCTTGAGCGCGGCCTCCATGGCCGCCAGGTTTTCAGGCGTGCGGCGCGACGCCGCCAGGCCTGCAGCCTCGGTCTCCAGGCTGATGCGCAGCTCAAGCACGGAGATCACATCGGCCACCGTGGCGAAGTCTTCAGCATTGATGCGGAAGTTGCCGGCGTCCTGCGGCTGCAGCACAAAGGTGCCAATGCCGTGGCGGGTCTCGACCAGCGCGGAGGCCTGCAGCTTGGACAGCGCCTCGCGCACGACGGTACGGCTGACGTCGAACTTCGCCATGATTTCGGCTTCGGTCGGCAGTTTTTCGCCAGGCTGCATGCGGCCTTCACGAATGCTGGTGGCCAAAGATTCGACGATTTCGCTCACCAGCCCGCGCGGCCTGCGCAGGCGCGGCGATTCATCCTGCGCGAGGGTCGCGATGGCTAAAGCGCCGTCTTCGGCAAAGCTAGGGGTTTTCCTTGATTCCATCAAAAAGTCGTTGACATCGCCTGGGGCGGGAAACAAAATTCAGTCATCAGACAACCTATGACTTCGGATCTGGGTCAACTTTAGCAAACTTCAAAAAAATGTCCAGTCTTAAAAACGCTGTGGCAACTATTTAACAAATGACGATCAAGGTTCACGAAAAATTGCTGCTCACGGGTGCTGCAGGCGGCCTGGGCAAGGCCCTGCGCCAGCGCCTGAAAGCCAACTGCACGACGCTGCGCCTGTCCGACCGCGCCGACTTCGGCGCGGCGCAGGCCGGCGAAGAAGTGGTGCTGGCCGACCTGGCCGATGCCGCAGCCGTTGATGCGATGGTCAAGGGCGTTGACGCCATCATCCATCTGGGCGGCATCTCGGTCGAAGGGCCGTTCACGCCCATTCTGCAGGGCAACATCATTGGTGCCTACAACCTGTATGAGGCGGCGCGCAAGCACGGTGTCAAACGTGTGGTGTTTGCCAGTTCCAACCACGTGGTCGGGTTTTACCGACAGGACCAGACCATCACGGCCGACCATCCACCGCGCCCGGACGGCCTCTACGGCCTGAGCAAGGCGTTTGGTGAAGACCTCTCGCGCCTTTACTTTGACCGCTACGGCATCGAGACCGCCTGCGTGCGCATAGGCTCATCGTTTGAAGAGCCACGCGACCGCCGCATGCTGGCCACCTGGCTGAGTTATGACGACCTGCACCGCCTGATCACCGCCTGCCTGACCACACCTGTGCTGGGCCACAGCATCATCTTCGGCATGTCTGATAACGCCGTCACCTGGTGGGACAACAGCCGTGCACGCCACGTCGGTTATGTGCCGCAGGACAGCTCTGATGTGTTCCGCGATGCCGTCTTTGCAAAAACAGCTTCGCCAGACCTGACTGACCCGACCGCCATTTACCAGGGCGGTGGTTTCGTCAAGGCCGGTCCCTTCCCCGAGTGACCATGGGCGCTGCGATGTCTGTACAGGCGGAACTGATTCTTGACGCGCGTAACGGCACGGGTGAAAGCCCGGTCTGGAGCGTGGCTGAGCATTCGCTGTACTGGGTCGACATTCCCGCGCGCCAGCTGTGCCGATGGAATGCGGCCGATGGCCTGACGACCTGGACAGCGCCTGAAATGCTCGCCTGCATAGGTGCTGCGGCGGGTGGTGGCTGGATTGTGGGTGCCGAGAGCGGCGTGTTCAGGCTTGATCCGCAGGCTGACGGCCAGCTTGGCTTCACGCAACTGGCCCCGGTGAGCCATGCCATGACCGGCATGCGCTTTAACGATGGTCGTTGCGACAGGCAAGGGCGCTTCCTCGCGGGTACCATGCTCATGGACATGTCTGCCGGTGCGACGGTCGGCCATGTGTACCGCTATGACGGCGGCGCCGGTCTGACGTCACTGCTCGAAGGTTTCATCACTCCCAATGGGATGGCCTTCAGCCCTGACGGCAAGACCATGTATCTGTCGGACTCGCACGCCTCGGTGCAGATGGTCTGGGCTTTCGACTACGACACCGCCACCGGCACGCCGTCGAACCGTCGCGTGTTTGTCGACATGAATGCGTTCCCTGGCCGGCCCGATGGCGCGGCTGTGGATGGAGACGGCTGCTACTGGATCTGCGGCAACGACGCAGGCCTGATTCACCGCTTCACACCTGAGGGCAAGCTGGACCGCTCGCTCGCCGTGCCCGTGAAAAAACCAGCCATGTGCGCCTTTGGCGGCGCCGGGCTTGACACCCTGTTCGTGACATCGATACGCCCGGGGGGCGTCGATCTTTCTGACCAGCCGCTGGCCGGTGGTGTGTTTGCGTTGCGCCCCGGCGTACGCGGACTGCCTGAAGCCGCGTGCACGCTTTAAAAAATATCAAAGAGTTAGTTAGTTAACGAGTTTTCAACCACCAACCTAGAGGAAGAGACAATGAAAGCAACCCTGAAACTTACCGCCCTGGCCGCTGGCCTGCTGGCCCTGTCCGCGCAAGCTGTCGAGCTGCGCTCTGCCGATGTGCACAACAGCGACGATTACCCCACCGTGTCGGCTGTGCGCCACATGAGTGAAGTGCTGGCCAAGCAAAGCGGCGGCAGGTACACCATCAAGGTCTTCAACAAGAGCGCCCTGGGTTCCGAGAAGGAAACGCTGGATCAGGTCAAGATTGGCGCGCTCGAGATGAACCGCGTCAACATCAGCTCGCTCAATGCACTGTGCCCCAAGAGCCTGGTGCCCACCATGCCTTTCCTGTTCAACTCCATCCCCCACATGCGCCGTGTGCTGGACGGCCCGGTCGGTGAAGAAGTCCTCAAGGGCTGCGAAGCCCAGGGCCTGGTTGGCCTCGCTTTCTATGACAGCGGCGCCCGTTCCGTCTATGCCAAGAAAGCCGTCCGTACGCTGGCCGATACCAAGGGCATGAAGATCCGCGTCCAGCCGTCTGACCTGTGGGTGGCCGTCGCCAACGCCATGGGCGCGAACGCCACGCCAATGCCGACTGCCGAGGTCTATACCGCCCTGAAAACCGGCCTGATCGATGCGGCCGAGAACAACATCCCTTCCTACGAAGGCTTCAAGCACTATGAGGCCGTGAAGGTCTACTCGTACACCGAGCACTCGATGGCGCCTGAAATGCTGGTGATCTCCAAGGCTGTGTTCGACAAGATGTCGCCTGCAGACCAGGCCATGTTCCGCGCCGCCGCCAAGGAATCGGTGACCTTCCAGCGCCAGAAGTGGGACGAGCAGGAAGCCAAGGCCCTGGACGTTGTGCTCAAGTCCGGTTCGACGCTCGTCAAGGATGTGGACAAGAAATCCTTCCAGGCCGCCATGCAGCCTGTGTATGCCAAGTTCATCAACACGCCTGACCTCCAGCGTCTGGTGAAGGCTGCGCAGGACACCAAGTAAGCCTGCACCCCAGCCCGCGTGGACCTTGTCTGCGCGGGCTTTTCCCGTCTCTTTTTTCCTGCCTTTTCCCGCTTCTTTCTTCTTTCTGCCGTGTCTTAACGTCGGACCTCACATGAACACCCCATTGCAAACAGCGCCAATAGAAACCGGGCCGATAGAAACGTCGCCGATTGAAACCGACGCGCACAGCCAGCCGCCTGCTTCGCTTTTGCTCAACCGTATCTGCGCGGTCATCAGCAAGACCGGGCTGATGCTGGCCATCGTCGGCCTGATCGTCCTGATCCTTGCGGTGCAGGTGCAGGTGGTCGGTCGCTACATCTTCAACGACACCCCGACCTGGACGGAGGCGCTGGCGCTGCAACTGGTGCTCTACATCACGGCGCTGGGTGTGGCCGTGGGGGTGCGCGACGCGGGGCACATCGGGCTTGATTCGATGGTGGCGCTGCTGCCCGTGTCGATGCGGCTCAAGATAGAAATCCTGATCCATGTGCTGGTGGCCATTTTTGGTGGCGTCATGGCCTGGGCCGGCTGGATATGGACACGCCTGAAGTGGGCCGAACTGGACCCCATGCTCGGCATCCCCGAAGGTGTGGACTACCTGGCGCTGGTGATTGCCGGCGTCCTGATTGTCCTGTTCTCGTTCGAGCACGTCATCGCGCTGCTCCGCGGTGAAGAAGTCATGCCGTCCTGGCACTGAATTCCCAAAAAAATTCCAACAAAAAACTGCTCCAGAGCCAAGGCAAAACATCATGGAACTCGCTGTTCTTTCCATCACCTTCCTAGTCTTCCTGATCATCGGCGTGCCGGTGGCTTTTTCCATCGGTCTGGCGTCTATCGCCACTGTTCTGTATGCCGGCGTGCCGGTGCCCATCGTCTTCCAGAAGATGGTGGGCGGCATGCAGGTCTTCTCATTCCTCGCCATTCCCTTCTTTGTGTTTGCCGGTGAGCTGATGCTTTACGGCGGCATCGCAGAGCGCATCGTGCGTTTTGCCAACAGCCTGGTGGGCCACGTGCGCGGCGGCCTGGGCATGAGTAATGTGATTGGTTGCACGCTGTTTGGCGGTGTCGCCGGCTCGGCATTGGCCGACGTGTCAGCCATGGGCTCGGTCATGATCCCGCTCATGAAGAAAGAGGGCTACGACGCCGACTACGCTGTCAACGTCACGACCCACGCCGCGCTGGTCGGCGTGCTGATGCCGACCTCGCACAACCTGATCATCTTCACGCTGGCCACCACGGGCATTGCCTCGGTCAGCGTGCTCAGCCTGATCCTGGCGGGTGTCATTCCTGCCCTGCTGCTGACGCTGTGCAACCTGGGCGCGGCCTACTACGTCGCGGTCAAGCGCGGCTACCCGACGCGTGGCGCCTTCCCTGGCTGGCACGAGGTGCTGGTGGCACTGGTGGCTGCGTTGCCCGGTCTGATGATCGTGGTCATCATCCTGGTCGGCATTCTTTCGGGCGTGTTCACTGCAACCGAGTCGGCGGCGACGGCGGTACTCTGGGCCATGTTCGTAACGGCAGTTGTCTACCGTTCGCTGAGCTGGAAGAACTTCATCAAGTCCTGTGCCAAAGCCTGCAAGACGACGGGTGTGGTGCTGCTGCTGATCGGCATTTCATCGGCCTTCGGTTACTTCATGGCGCTTTACGAAGTGCCGCAGAAAACCGGTGCGCTGATGACGTCGATTTCCACCGAGCCATGGGTCATCTTCCTGATGATCAACGTCATGCTGTTCCTGCTGGGCACCTTCCTCGACATGGCCGCCACCATCCTGGTGTGCACACCCATCTTCCTGCCGATTGCCATGCAGTTCGGCATGCATCCGGCCCAGTTCGGCATGGTGATGCTGATCAACTGCGCGCTTGGCCTCAACACGCCACCGGTGGGGGTAACACAATTTGTGGGCTGCGCGATAGGGGGGATATCGGTCGGGGAGGTCATGAAATCGATCCTCCCCTTCTACGGTGCGCTGACCCTGTGCCTGATGCTGGTCACCTATGTGCCTGCGTTCTCGCTGTGGTTGCCCAATATGTTCATGGCCGCAGCCAAATAAACCGGTCCGTCTTTTCACCCGCCACACCTCGCCACAGCTTTTGTCATGACGACTTCGCACGCCATCAGGCACATCCGCATCACGCCCATCGCGTTCCGTGACCCGCCGCTGCTGAACGCGGCCGGTATCCATGAGCCCTGGGCGCTGCGGTCCATCATCGAGATCGAAACCGACTCTGGCCTGGTCGGCATCAATGAAAGCTACGGCGACCTGCCCATGCTCGATGTGCTGGCGAAGGCTGCACCGAGCCTGGTCGGCCTGTCGCCCTGGTCGCTGACGGAGATGGAGGCGCGCGTGGCTGCACTGGTCACGCCGCCCAAGCTGACGGCGTCTGAATTTCTCGGCCAGCAGGTGTCGCTGGCGCCGGGAACCCATGTGTCCAAGAACGTGGCCAAAGTCGTCAGTGCCTTCGAGGTCGCGATGCTGGACCTGCAGGGCCAACTGGCCGGCGCGCCCATCGTTGACCTGCTGGGTGGCGCGGCCCGAGACCGCGTGCCTTATTCGGCCTACCTGTTCTACAAATACGCAGGGCACGCAGACAAGCCACCTTCGTCCGGATATCCTGCCGACCCCTGGGGCGAGGCCCTGACACCTGATCAACTGGTGGGGCAGGCGCGCCAGATGATGGCGCAGTACGGCTTCAAGAGCATCAAGCTCAAGGCCGGTGCGCTGCCACCCGATGACGAAGCGGCCGGGCTGCTGGCGCTGGCAAAAGCTTTCCCCGGCACGCCCCTGCGCATAGACCCGAATGCCAACTGGAGCGTGGCGACCAGCCTGCGCATCGTCGACAAGCTGCGCGGCGTGCTGGAGTATTACGAAGACCCCGCGCCCGGCCTGGACGGCATGGCCGCCGTGGCGCGTGAATGCGAAGTGCCGCTGGCCACCAATATGGTGGTCACCGATTTTTCGGAGTTCCGCCGCAATGCCGACATGGGCTGCCCGGTGAAGATCGTGCTGAGCGACCACCACTACTGGGGCGGCCTGCGCGCCACGCAGCAGCTGTCCCGCCTGTGCCGTACCTTCGATATGGGCCTGTCGATGCACAGCAACTCACACCTGGGCATCAGCCTCATGGCCATGACCCACCTGTGCGCCAGCGTGCCGCTGCTGACCTACGCCTGCGACACGCATTACCCCTGGCAGGACGAAGAAGTGGTGGAGGGCGGCCGCCTGCGCTTCGAGGACGGCAGCCTCCGTGTCACGACCACCCCCGGCCTCGGCGTGACGCTGGACCGCACGGCCCTGGCGCGCCTGCACGACAACTACCTGAACTGCGGCATACGCAACCGGGACGACCTCGGTCAGATGCGCAAATACGATCCGTCATTCACCGGCGTGCAACCCCGTTACTGATTCATTGAGTTATTGACCATGGCCGCGCCGCTCCACATCCTCATGAACCCACGCGACAACGTGGCCATCGTCGCCAATGACGGTGGGCTGCCTGCGGGTACGGTGTTTGCAGATGGCCTCACCCTGGTTGACAAGGTGCCGCAGGGGCACAAGGTCGCGCTGGTTGATTTGCCAAAAGGCACGGCGGTGCTGCGCTACAACGTGCCCATCGGGTATGCGCTGAAGGACATTCCTGCCGGCAGCTGGGTGCATGAGCGCCTGCTGGAGATGCCAGCCGCACGCGGGCTGGAAGGCCTGCCCATCGCAACAGTCAAGCCCGGGCCCATGGAGCCGCTCGAAGGCCATACCTTTGAGGGGTTCCGCAACGCCGACGGTTCTGTCGGTACGCGCAACATCCTCGCCATCACCACCACGGTGCAGTGCTTGGCGGGCGTGGTTGACTTCGCAGTCAGGCGTATCAAGGCCGAATTGCTGCCGAAATTTCCCAACGTCGATGACGTGGTGGGGCTTGAGCACACCTATGGCTGCGGCGTGGCCATTGATGCACCTGACGCCATCATTCCCATACGCACGCTGCGCAACATCTCGCTCAACCCCAACTTTGGCGGCGAGGTCATGGTGGTGAGCCTGGGCTGCGAGAAGCTGCAGCCCGAGCGCCTGATGCCGCCGGGCACGATACAGATTGTTGATGAACGCAGCGTGGCTGACGTGGGCGTGAAAAAGGAGATGACACAAAGCGTCATGGCAGAAGCGCCGCTCGATGTGGTGTGCCTGCAGGCTGAGAACCACGTGGGCTTCATGTCCATGATCGACTCCATCATGCAGGCGGCGGTGTTGCACCTTGAAAAGCTCAACGCCCGCCAGCGCGAGACCGTGCCCGCCAGCGAGCTGGTCGTGGGTGTGCAATGCGGCGGCAGCGATGCGTTTTCGGGTGTGACTGCCAACCCGGCTGTTGGATTTGCCACCGACCTGCTGGTGCGGGCCGGTGCAGCTGTCATGTTCTCCGAAACCACCGAAGTGCGCGACGGCATAGACCAGCTCACCTCGCGTGCGAGCACGCCTGAGGTGGCCGCAGCCATGATCCGCGAGATGGCCTGGTATGACGCCTACCTGCAAAAAGGCATGGTTGACCGCAGCGCCAACACCACGCCCGGCAACAAAAAGGGCGGCCTCTCGAACATTGTCGAAAAAGCCATGGGCTCCATCGTCAAATCGGGCAGCGCGCCGATCTCGGGCGTGTTGTCGCCGGGCGAAAAGCTCAAGCAGAAGGGCCTGATCTACGCGGCCACACCCGCCAGCGATTTCATCTGCGGCACGCTGCAACTGGCCGCCGGCATGAACCTGCATGTCTTCACGACTGGCCGTGGCACGCCTTACGGCCTGGCGGAAGTGCCGGTCATCAAGGTCGCCACACGCACAGACCTCGCCAGGCGCTGGCATGACCTGATGGATATCAATGCCGGCCGCATCGCCGACGGCGACGCCAGCATTGCCGACGTTGGCTGGGAGCTTTTCAACTTCATGCTGGACGTGGCCAGCGGCCGCAAGAAGACCTGGGCAGAGCAGTGGAAGCTGCACAACGCACTTGTGCTGTTCAACCCTGCACCCGTGACCTGAACCCTTAAATAACCATAAGAGGAGACACAAGATGAGCCGTTCTTTATTCACTTCGCGCGCTTTGCGTCGGACTGCTTTGTCGTTTGCACTGGGTGTGGCTGCAATCGGCAGCGCATCTGCCGCGACCTGGGTGTACGTATCCAATGCCGACAGCCAGGACATCTCGGTCATGCAACTGGACCGTGCAGCCGGCAGCCTCACGCCCGTGGCCAAAGTACCGGTGGGCGGCACGGCCATGCCCATGGTGGTGAGCAGGGACAAGAAGTTTTTGTATGTGGCACTGCGTTCGCAACCGTTTCGCGTGGTCACCTTCAGCATTGACGGCGCCACAGGAGGGCTGAAGAAGCTGGGTGAATCTGCGCTGGCAGACAGCGTTCCGAACATCGACCTCGACCCGAGCGGCAAGTGGCTGTTCGCGGCCTCTTATGGCGGCAACAAGATCACTGTCAACAGCATCGAGAAAGATGGCACTGTCGGCCCGGTGCAGCAGATCCTGCGCACCGCCCCGAATGCACATGCCATTCATGCCGATGCCTCCGGCAAGTACGTGTTTGCCACCAGCCTGGGCGGCGACAACCTCTCCAGCTGGAAGTTCGACGCGGCCAGCGGCATGCTCAGCCCCAACGACACGCCACTGGTCAATGTTGCACCCGCCAAGACCGGCCCGCGCCACTTCCTCTGGGACAAGGCGCAGAAGTACGCCTACCTGATCAACGAGCTGGACGGCGGTGTGGATGTGTTTGCCTATGACGCAGCGAAAGGCACGATGAGCCATCTGCAGCGCAGCACCGTTGTGCCGCCAGGCTTTACCGGCAAGGTCTGGGCGGCCGACCTGCAGATCTCGCCGGACGGCCGGTTTCTGTATGGGTCCGAGCGCACTTCAAGCACGCTGACCACCTTCAAGGTCGACCCCGCCAACGGCAGGCTGCAGGTGGTGGGCCAGACACCGACGGAGAAGACGCCGCGCGGCTTTGCAGTGGACGCCACTGGCCGCTTCCTGATTTCCACCGGCCAGGATTCGCACGGCGTGTCCCTGCACACGATTGACGCCGCCACCGGCATGCCCGGTGCAGGCAAGAGCCAGCCGGCGGGCAAGAACCCGAACTGGGTCGAGATTGTCGAAGCGCCATGAGGCGGCAAAGCTTTCCATTGACACCATTACCTACATCAAGGAGACACACATGAAACGCCGTACCCTCATTCACACAGCACTGGCCGCCGCTGCCACCGGCTTTGGAACACTGAGCGCATTTGCCCAGGGCACCTGGCCCACGGGCAAGGCCATCACCTACATGGTGCCGTTCCCGCCCGGCGGCAACACAGACACGCTGGCACGCGTCATCGCGCCGGCACTGTCCACCGCGCTGGGTACGCCCGTGGTGATTGACAACAAGGGTGGTGCAGGCGGCAGCGTCGGCTCGGCCATCGCTGCGCGCGCCCCTGCCGACGGCTACACGCTGCTGGGCGGCACCATCAGCTCCCATTCGATCAACGGCAGCCTCTACACCACACCCATCGGCTATGACATGGTCAAGTCTTTCACACCTATCGCCATGCTGGGTGCAGCCCCGCTGCTGCTGGTGGTGCCAGCCAACAGCCCCATGCGCACGCTGGACGACGTGCTCAAGGCCAGCCGCGCAAAAAATGGCGGCCTGAGTTCGGGTTCGCCCGGTATCGGCACCTCGCCGCACATGGCGCTTGAACTGCTGGCCAGCCAGTCGGGCGTCAAGTTCACGCATGCGCCCTACAAGGGCTCGGGCCCCGCCGTGCAGGACGTGATAGGCGGGCAGCTGGACATGATGTTCGACACCAGCCTGGTCGTCGGCCCGCACATCCAGAGCGGCAAGCTGCGCCCGATTGCCATCACGGGCAGCCAGCGCGTGCCGGGCTATCCCAATGTGCCGACCATCGCCGAAAGCGGCCAGAAGGGTTTCGACATGGTCTCCTGGCAGGCCATGTTCGTGCCCGCGAACACCCCGCCAGCCGTGGTCGACCGCCTGCATGCCGAGGTCATGAAGGTGCTGGCTTTGCCGGACGTGCAGGCCAAACTGAAGGGCTTCGGCATGGAGCCCTCGAACATGACGCCGGCGCAGATATCCGTCTACCAGAAGGCCGAAGTGGACAAGTGGGCACGGGTCATCAAGGCCGCCAATATCAAGGCTGAATAGAACCGAATCGAAACCGTTAGAGCAACAGCAAACCACCATGACACAGCCCACACCCTACCAACCCTTTCCCAACCGCTTCAAGCAGGACCTGCTCGCTGGCAAACGCCTGATTGGCTGCTGGTCTTCACTGGCCAATGCCATCACGACCGAAGTGCTGGGCGTGGCCGGCTTTGACTGGATACTGCTCGACGGCGAGCATTCGCCCAACGATGTCGGTACGTTCATACCGCAATTGATGGCGCTGAAAGATAGCCCGAGCGCACCCGTGGTGCGCCCGACCAGCAACAATGAAGTTGAACTGAAGCGCCTGCTGGATGCCGGTTTTTACAACTTCCTGATTCCCTTTGTAGAGAGCGTTGATGAGGCCCTGCGTGCCGTGCGCGGCACGCGCTACCCGCCACAGGGCGTGCGCGGCATTTCGGTATCGCAGCGCAGCAACCGCTATGGCACAGTGCCCGAATATTTCAAGTCCATCAACGACCACATCTGTGTGATGGTGCAGATTGAAAGCCGCAAGGGCGTTGAGGCTGCAAAAGACATTGCCGCCCTTGACGGCGTTGATTGCATTTTTGTGGGCCCGTCAGACCTGGCCGCGAGTCTTGGCCACCTTGGCAATGCCGGGCATCCGGATGTGCAGAAGGTTATCGCGGCGGTATTTGCTGATGCGAAAGCCTGCGGCAAGCCCACCGGCATTCTTGCGCCAGTCGAGGCAGATGCACGCCGTTACCTCGAGATGGGTGCCACCTTTGTGGCTGTGGGCAGCGACCTGGGCGTGTTCCGGTCGGCGACGCAGGCCCTGCACGACAAGTACAGGACGCCCCCCGAAGCGCGCTGACGCGCGCCTCCCCCCACTGGGGGGCAATGCTGCGGCCCGGCAGAGCCGGTTCCGCGCATTCACGCAAATACACGCCGTTTCCGGCATCAACTTTCAAGGAATCAAAACAATGAGCAAACTGGGTTTTATCGGTCTCGGCATCATGGGCGCACCCATGGCGGCACATCTCATCAAGGCCGGGCATGAGGTCTTCCTCACTACGCGCAGCAAGGTGCCTGCAGACCTGTTGACTGGCAAGGCTGTCGCCTGCAAGTCGGCAAAAGAAGTGGCCGGGAAGGCCGACATCATTTTCATGATGCTGCCCGACACGCCCGATGTGGCAAAAGTGCTGTTTGGCGAAGACGGCGTTTCGCTGGGCCTTTCCAAAGGCAAGACGGTCGTCGACATGAGCTCCATCTCGCCCATGGACACCAAGGAGTTTGCAAAGTCCATCAACGACCTGGGCTGTGATTACCTCGACGCACCCGTGTCTGGAGGCGAAGTCGGCGCCAAGGCGGCCAGCCTGACCATCATGGTCGGCGGCCCCGATGCGGCATTTGAAAAGGTCAAACCACTGTTCGAGCTCATGGGCAAAAACATCACGCTGGTGGGCGGCAACGGCGACGGCCAGACCTGCAAGGTGGCCAACCAGATCATTGTGGCGCTGAATATTGCGGCCGTCGGTGAAGCGCTGGTGTTTGCCAGCAAGGCAGGGGCTGATCCGGCCAAGGTGCGGCAGGCACTGATGGGTGGTTTTGCGGCTTCGCGCATTCTTGAAGTGCATGGCGAACGCATGATCAAGCGTACCTTTGCACCCGGTTTTCGCATCGGCCTGCACCAGAAGGACCTGGGCCTGGCGCTCGCGGGTGCGAAGACCCTGGGTGTGTCCTTGCCGCAAACAGCGGGCGCTGCGCAGCTCATGCAGGTGTGTGCCGCCAATGACATGCAGGACCTCGATCACTCGGCGCTGGTGCGTGCGCTGGAGCTGATGGCGCATCACGACGTGGCCTGAACGGGCACGCGGACGGTGGCCCGGCGTGACATACGCGCCGGAGCGGGGAATCATTCCCCAGGGGGTGTTAACAGGCCCTGATAAAAACAACGGAGACAAAACCATGAAGATGACAAGCTGCAGGCTCCTGTGCCTGGGTGTGATGCTGGCCGCCAGTTTTACCCACCTGGCCCATGCGCAGACCAAACTACGCGCCTGGAACATCCACCCCGAGGGCTACCCGGTCACAGAGGCGATGAAGGGTTTTGCCGAAGAGGTGGGCAAGGTCACCAAAGGCAAATACCAGGTCGAGGTGTTCTCCAACGGCTCGCTTGGCGACCAGCCCAAGGCGGTGCAGATGCTCAAGAGCGGCGAGATCGACATGGCCGAGTTCAGCTCAGGCCCGCTGTCGGATGCGGTGCCGGGCATCAAGGTGCTGAACCTGCCTTTCCTGTTCAAGGATTCGGCGCACATGTTCAAACATCTTGACGGCAAGCTGGGTGAACGGTTTGCCGGCAACCTCAAGGCGTCAGGTTTTGTGGTGGTCGGCTGGTACGACGGCGGTGCGCGTTCGTTCTACTGCGTCAAGCCTATATCGAGCGTGGCTGACCTGGCAGGCAAAAAAATCCGCGTGCAGCAATCGGACATCTACATCGAGATGGTCAAGCTGCTCGGCGCGACGCCGGTGGCCTTGCCGTTCAAGGACGTGCTGGGCGCGCTGCAGCAGGACCAGGTCGATTGCGCAGAGAACAACCTGCCGTCGTATGAATCGACAGGGCATTTCAAGGTTGCCAAAAATGTGTACGTGACCAGCCATGTGATCTCGCCCGAAGCGCTGGTGGTGTCCACCAAGCTGTGGGACAAGCTCGACAAGGACGAGAAGGCTGCCGTGATGGCCGCAGGCGCGAAGTCAGCGCTGCTGATGCGCGAGCTCTGGAACAAGCGTGTTCTGTCCTCGCTGGAGGCCACCACAAAGCAGGGCGCGATCTTTGTGAAGCTCAGGGACGCCTCGCCCATGGTGCGCCGTATGGGGCCGCTGTATGGCAAATACATGGCCGACCCCAAGACACGTGAAGAGCTGCTGACCATCGTGGCAGACTAGGCAATAGTTTTTTAGTCGAGGTCTGCCCATGAGTTCATCGGCCAATGTTGCTGTGCCAAAGTTGCTCGATGCCGCACGGTTTCGAGGCGACATCGATGGTGAGGCCGTCGCACTCTATACGCTGCGCAATTCGCGCGGTATGGCGGCCTGCATCACGAACTACGGCGCGAAGATAGAACAGCTGCTGGTGCCGGGGCCTGATGGAATGCTGGCCGATGTGGTGCTGGGCTATGACAGCCTGGAGGCGGCCGTGGAGGGCTCGGCCTCCATGGGCGCTTTTATCGGGCGTTATGCGGGGCGTATCGGCAACGCCGCATTCACACTCAATGGTGTGCGCCACCAGCTCGCAGCCAACAACGGACCGCATTGCCTGCACGGGGGCAAGCGCGGTTCGCGTTTCAGGGTGTTCAAGGCAGTGCAGCGCAACGACTCGAGCGTTGAAATGAGCTGCCTGTTTGAAGATGGTGAAGAGGGCTTTCCCGGCGCGTTGATGCTGCGCCTCAAATACAGCCTGACCGAAGCGAACGAGCTGGCGCTGGACTACGAAGCCACGGCGCAGGGCAAACCCACGGTGGCCAGTTTCACCACGCACGCCTTCTTTAACCTCAACGGCGAATCAGCCGACGGCCTGCAGCGTGATGTGCGCAGCCATGAAGTCATGATTGCAGCAGACCAGTACTTTGCGACGACCGGCGAACTGGTCGCCACGGGTGAGCTGCTTGATGTGGCGGCCACACCGTTCGACTTTCGGCAGCCTGTGCTGCTTGGCCAACGCATGCACGGAAGTGACGCGCCCGCAGGTACCGAAGGTGTTGAAGGTTATGACAGCTGCTATCTGGTCAATCGCGCCGCGGGCGATGTGCCTGTTCTGGTAGCACGGGTGAAGGCGCCTGCCACGGGCCGCGTGATGGAGGTCCTGTCCACCGAGCCGGCGCTGCAGTTCTATACCGGCCTGCAGGCGGGGGAGCCGCTGTTGGGCGGGCCGGGTAAAAGCGGGCGGGTCTACCTGCAGCAGCAGTCGCTCTGCCTGGAGCCCCAGGGCTATCCGAATGCGCCCAATTGCCCGGGGTTTCCGTCATCTGTTCATCTGCCGGGCGAGACACGCCGGGGCAAGACGCTGTACCGTTTCATGGTGTGACTGAGCGACAATGTAAAGTAAACTTTACATTGTCGGTTTTGTGGGCGCCTGAAACTGCTGTTGAAGGTCAAAAAGGCTTAAAAAATGGCCATTTTGACTGCCAAAAACGGCTGTAGACCAATAGATACGTGCGTAAGCAGCTATATTTTTAATAGCAAACTGGCATCTTCACGCGTCATGAAAAAAGCCCGGCTGCTTTTGCAGGCCGGGCTTTTGCCTGAAACGGTTCAGTGGATCAGCTGCCCCAGACATCCTGCGCGGTTTCAATCACCAGGCGCAGTTTGGAGCGCTGCGCTTCAACCGCGATGTCGTTGCCGTGCACGGTGCTGCTGAAGCCACACTGGGGTGACAGCGCGAGCTGGTCCAGCGGTGCGTATTTGGCTGCTTCCTCGATGCGACGCTTGAGGGCGTCCTTGCTCTCCATGGTGCCTATCTTGGTGGTGACCAGGCCCAGGACCACGGTCTTGCCTTTGGGCAAAAAGCGCAGGGGCTTGAAGTCGCCGCTGCGGTCGTCGTCATATTCAAGGAAGTAGGCGTCAAGGTCCATCTCCTTGAGCAGGGCTTCGGCCACGGGTTCGTAGTTGCCGGCGGCAGCGTGCGTGCTTTTGAAGTTGCCCCGGCACAGGTGCATGGACAGCAGCATGCCGGCGGGCTTTTGCGCCACCACCATGTTCACGAACCTGGCGTAGCGGTGCGGCAGCTCGTTGGGGTCGTCACCACGCTGGCGTGCGGCTTCCCGCATTTTTTCATCGCAGAGGTAGGCCAGGTTGGTGTCGTCCATCTGCACGTAGTTGCAACCTGCGGCAGACAGGCTGCGAAGCTCGTCGCCATAAGCCTTGGCCACGTCTTCGTAAAACGTGGGGTCGAGCTCGGGGTAGGCGCTGCGGCTGATGCCGGCACGGCCGCCGCGGAAATGCAGCATGGTGGGGGAGGGGATGGTGACCTTGGGGGTGTTGCCCGCACTGACCTGGCTCTTGAGGTACTGGAAGTCGGCCAGCTGGATGTTTTTGGCGTGCGTGACCTTGTCAACCACCTTCATGACCGGAGGGGCCAGTTCCTGCGAGCCGTCGGGCTTGATGAAGGTGACGGGGATGTCCGTCTTCACGCCGCCGAGCTGGTCCAGAAAATCGATGTGGAAGTAGGTGCGGCGGAATTCGCCGTCGGTGATGCTTTTCAGGCCCACGTCTTCCTGGAACTTCACGATCTCGGTGATCGCCTTGTCTTCGACCAATCTAAGCTGCTCGGCGGTGATCTGGCCCTTGGCCTTCTGGTCACGCGCTTCCAGCAGGTATTTGGGGCGCAGGAAGCTGCCGACGTGGTCGAAGCGGGCGGGGAGTTGGGTCATTTGTCTCTTTCCTTTTTGTTGATGATGAACCGTTGCGTGCTTGAATGTTCTACAGGTCCAGGACCAGCAGCTTGCTTTTTGCCCGTGAGCAGCAGGGCGTGAACTGGTCGTTGGCGGCCTTTTCCTCATCGGTGAAATACATGTCGCGGTGGTCGATCTCGCCTTCCAGCACGCGTGTGATGCAGGTGCCGCAGACACCCTGTTCGCACGAGGTGAGGATTTCGATGCCCTTGTCTTTCAGCACCTGGATGATGTTGTCCTTGGCGCCTATGTTGTAGGTCTGGCCGGTGCTGGCAATCTTCACGTCGAAGCTGCCGTCGTTCGAGGTGTCCTGCGGCGCTGCGCCGAAGTACTCCAGGTGGATGTTGCCTGCGGCCCAGCCTGCCGTTTTTGCAGTGCCCGTCACAAAGTCGATAAAACCCGTGGGCCCGCAGACATACAGGTGCTTGCCAGCTTCGGGTGCGCCCAGCACCTTCAGCAGGTCCAGCTTTTGCTCGGCATCACCGTCGTCGAAATGAAACTGCACTTTGCCCGCAAACGGTGAGCCGGTGATTTCTGAATGAAACGCGGTGCGTTCCTGGGAGCGGCTGCAGTAATGCATGCTGAAATCGGCGCCGGTGACGGCCAGGCGCTGCGCCATGCTCAGGATGGGCGTGACGCCTATGCCACCTGCAAACAGCAGTGTTTTGGTGCCATGCTCAAGCGGGAAATGGTTTTTTGGCGCGCTGATGCGGATCTCGTCGCCCTCCTTCACGGCATCGTGCATGCCGATGGAGCCGCCACGCGATGCCGGGTCGCGCAGCACGGCGATGCGGTAGCGGTGCTGTTCGCCCGCGTCGTTGCACAGCGAATACTGTCGCGTCAGGCCGCCGGGCACCTGCACGTCGATGTGCGAACCGGCACTGAAGGCCGGCAGCGGTGCGCCGTCGGGGCGGGCCAGCTCGAAGCTGGCGATGTCGATGGCTTCCTGTTTCTTGCGGATGACTTTTACGCTGATGCTGTCAATGCTGCTCATGTGTTTTGTCTCATGCGGCCTGGGGCTCGGGTTTGGGTTGTTCTGCTGCAATCAGGCGGTCAAGGATACGCCGGGACTGCATCCCGCCCGCATCAATGTTGAGCATCAGCAGCTTGCGCTCTGGGAACGCATTGAGGTTGCGCTGCTGCGCTTCCAGCACCACAGTGTCTTCTGCAAAGACTTTTGCCTGGCCTTCACGGATTTGCGCCGTGAGTGCCTTGTCTTTTGGATTGAAGTGCCGCGCCATCCCCCAAAAATACCACATCGAGGTTTCGGTCTCGGGCGTGCAGAAGTCCACCACGATGCTGTGAACCTTGTCTTTCGGGTCGGCGTTGTAGCCGCCCTTGCCGGCGTGGGCCACGCCGACTTCGATCATCACGTGGCTGGGTGGCGTGAAGCGGCAGACCTGCCAGCGGTCCACCGGTACGTCGTCGGCCAGGTTGTTGCCGCGCAGGTTGGCGCGCCAGAAGGGCGGTGCCATGATGTTTTCCATGAAGCGGCTGGTCACCACGGTGTCGCCTTCGGTCTTGGTACTCACGGGCGCTTCGTCGATTTCCTTCTGGCCTATGCTGGTGGTATGCACATAGGTTTCGTGGGTCAGGTCCATCAGGTTGTCGATCATCAGGCGGTAGTCGCACTTGACGTGGTACAGGCCGCCGGCATATGCCCATTCAGGGCTTTCGGCCCATTCCAGGTGGTGAATCAGGTTGGCGTCGGCCAGCTTCTCGTCGCCGGGCCAGACCCAGATAAAGCCATGGCGCTCGACCACCGGGTAGCTGCGGGTTTTTGGGAAACCCTGCACGCGCTGGCCGGGCATGGAGGCCACCTTGCCGTCGCAGTTCATGGTCAGGCCGTGGTAGCCGCAGACCAGCTTGCCTTCGCAGACTGTGCCCAGTGACAGGGCGGCGCCGCGATGGGGGCAGAAATCATCGAGGGCGACGACCTTGTTTTCTTCGCCACGATAAAAGACGATGTTGATGCCGCAGATCTTGCGTCCCAGCGGTTTGTCATCGATTTCATTGGGGGTGCAGGCAACGTACCAGGTATTTTTGGGGAACATGGGTTTTCCTTGGGTAGGGGGTATGGTTATCGGGATAACGCGATGAAGGCGTCAGGGCTTTGCAGTCGTCTCTATGGTGTTTATGTATACATTGATCTCTGTATCGACCTAGAGAATACCCTGATTTTGCCAAAATTGCATCAAAAATGCAGGTCGAAGCCATCTTTCGAGTCTAAGATGTATACAGAGATTGAAAAATGAATGTTTCAGCCCCTTCACCCATTTCCGTTGTAGACGGCCAGGAATCGGGCGGTTCCCAGGCCGTCAAGGCACAGCTGCGGCTGCGCGAGATGATCCTGGCGGGGGAGCTGCCCAGCGGTGAGCGCATCACGGAGCTGGCGATTGTTGAAAAACTGGGTGTTTCCCGCACGCCTATTCGCGCTGCCCTGATGCGTCTTGAGCAGGAAGGTCTGCTCGAAGCCCTGGCCAACGGCGGTTATGCCGTCAGGATTTTTTCCGAGCGTGATGTGTCTGAGGCCATCGAATTGCGCGGCACGCTGGAAGGCCTGTCGGCCCGGCTGGCCGCAGAGCGTGGTGTTGACCCAAACACCCTTCAGCAGGCCGACGCCTGCCTGCGCGAGATTGATGAGGTGCTGGCGCGTACAGCGCTTGATGGTGAGGCCTTCCTGCGGTATGTGACGCTGAACCAGCGCTTTCACAACCTGCTTGGCGAGATGGCCTGCAGCACCGTGATTGCGCGTGAGCTGGAGCGGGTGGTCAACCTGCCATTTGCCTCGCCTTCGGGGTTTGTATTGCAGCAGGCCGATTCACCGCATGCGCGTGACATGCTTGTCGTGGCGCAAGATCAGCACTGGCAGGTGCTGGAGGCCATACGGCTGCGCGAGGGTTCCCGCGCAGAAGGCATCATGCGCGAACATGCCCGAATCGCCAGGCGCAATTTGCGTGAGGTGATGGATGGCCATGATGCGGGCCGTACACCTGGCGTAAGCCTTATCCGCAAAAGTGATTGATCAGTATTTTGAAAACCCTTAGTCAACAGCCAACCAGGAGATAACCATGGATTCAACAAAACGCGTATTTTTGGGCAAGATGACCGCCGCAGCCCTTGCCATGCAGGGCGGGCTCGCCCTGGCTCAAGCCGGCAAGCCTTTCAAGGTCGGCCTGCTGCTGCCGATGACCGGCCCTTTTGCCTCGACGGGCAAGCAGATCGAAAACGGCGTCAAGCTTTATATGCAGCAAAACGGCGATATGGTCGCCGGCCGCAAGATTGAACTGGTCATCAAGGATGACACCGGCCTGCCGGATGTCACCAAGCGCCTGGCGCAGGACCTGGTGGTGACCGACAAGGTTGACGTACTCGCCGGTTTTGGCCTGACGCCGCTGGCACTGTCGACGGCACCGATTGCCACGCAGTCCAAGACCCCCATGGTCATCATGGCCGCCGCGACATCCATCATCACCGAGGCATCGCCCTACATCGTTCGTACCAGCATGACCCTGCCGCAGGTGACGCTGGGTGTGGCCGAGTGGGCGCCGAAAAACGGCATCAAGAAGGTCGTGACGCTGGTCACCGATTACGGCCCGGGCCTGGACGCAGAAAAAACCTTCAAGGAGCGTTTCACCTTCAATGGCGGGCAGATCGTCGATTCGCTCCGCGTGCCGCTGCGCAACCCGGACTACGCACCTTTCCTGCAGAAAGTGCGTGACCTCAAGCCCGACGCGCTGTTTGTCTTTGTGCCGGCAGGCGCCGGCACCGCGCTGCTCAAGCAGTTTGCAGAGCGCGGCCTGGACAAGGCCGGCATCAAGCTGATTGGCGAAGGCAGCGTGGCCGACGACGAGATCCTCAACGACATGGGCGATGTGGCGCTTGGGCTGGTGACCTCGCACCCGTATTCAGTAGCGCACAAGTCGGCGGCCAACCAGAAGTTCGTGCCGGCCTTCATGAAACTCAGCAACAACGTGCGGCCCAACTTCTTCGGCGTCGCGGCCTATGACGGCATGCGTGTGATCTATGAAGCCATCAAGGCGACCAAAGGGCAGGGTGATGGCGCTGCGCTTGTAAATGCCATGAAGGGCCAGATTTTTGAAAGCCCGCGCGGCCCCATCTTCATCGATGCGCAAACCCGAGACATCGTGCAGAACGTGTACATCCGCCGTGTCGAGCGCGTCAACGGCCAGCTTTACAACGTCGAGTTCGACACCATCAAGGATGTCAAGGACCCGGGCAAGACGGGCAAGTAAACATGACACTTGCCGCTTCAAGGGTGCTGGAGACAGAGGCCGCCTGCCAGCGTGTGATTTACGCGGCAGCGGCTTTTATTGACGGTAATGATTTCGCTTCTTTTGCCGGGCTGTTTGTCGAGGGCGGCACGCTGCAGCGGCCGGATGGCAGTGTTCTCAAGGGGCGAGACGCAATCCTGGCGGCCTACCAGGCCAGGCCGGCTTCCCGCATGTCCCTACACGTAATCTCCAATACACGATTCAGTGATGTGTCTGAAAATGGTTGCCGGGCGACCAGCCTTGTGACCCTGTGGGCTTCTGACAGCAGAAGCGAAGCGGGGCCGCAAGGGCGGGCTGTAGTGCAGCCGCTGGTGCTTGGCGAGTTTGATGACCGCTTTGTCCTTGATGGCAGCGTCTGGCGCTTTGCCAGCCGCAAGGCCGCATTCCTGATGCATGCGCCAAAACCCGCATGAACTGACGGCAAGAAACCAGGCGGTTATTTAAAACTGCTATAACTGAGAGTCTGAAATATCGCTTGCGCATCTTTGCAGGGCAAGCGACATTCTCGGGCGGTGATTACTGATGTCTGAAACCTTTGGAGAGACCATGAATAAAAGATTTTTTCTCGGTACTGTGGCTGTTGCAGTCGCTACCCTGGCGGCCGGCCATGCGATGGCACAGGCCAACAGCACGCCCTTCAAGATCGGACTGATCACTCCGCTGACTGGCCAGCAGGCCACCACCGGCAAACAGATGGAAGCCGGCGCCCGTGCCTACATTGCCATGAACGGCGACACCGTCAACGGCCGCAAGATTGAACTCATCGTCAAGGACGACGGCGGCCTGCCAGACGCCTCCAAGCGCATTGCGCAGGAACTGGTCGTCAACGACAAGGTCAACGTGCTGGCCGGCATGGGCCTGACCCCTATCGCACTGGCTGTCGCGCCTATCGCCACCCAGTCCAAAACGCCTGAAGTCGTGATGCTGGCTGCGACCTCCATCATCACCGAGGCATCGCCGTACATCGTTCGTACCAGCTTCACCATCCCGCAGTCCGCTGTGGCCATGGCCGACTGGGCACCCAAGAACGGCATCAAGAAAGTCGTGACCCTGGTCAGCGACTACGGCCCAGGCCTCGATGGCGAAAAATACTTCAAGGACCGCTTCACCTTCAACGGCGGCCAGGTCGTCGAGTCGCTGCGCGTACCGCTGCGCAACCCTGATTTCGCGCCTTTCCTGCAGAAGGTCCGTGACCTGAAGCCTGATGCCATGTTTGTGTTTGTGCCCTCCGGCGCAGGCGCTGCCGTCATGAAACAGTTTCTCGAGCGCGGCATGGACAAGGCCGGCATCAAGCTGATCGGCACCGGTGACCTGACCGATGACGACCAGCTAAACGACATGGGCGACGGCGCCCTGGGCGTGGTGACCTCGCACCAGTATTCTGCTGACCATCCGTCCGCACTCAACAAGAAGTTTGTGGCTGCCTTCGAAAAAGCGAACAAGGGCATGCGCCCCAACTTCGTGGCAGTCGGCGCCTATGACGGCATGCGCGTGATTTACGAAGCGCTGCGCACCACCAAAGGCAATGGCGGCGGCGAGGCATTGCTGAACGCCATGAAGGGCCAGATCTTTGAAAGCCCACGTGGCCCGATGTTTATTGATGCGCAAACCCGCGACGTGGTGCAGAACATGTATCTGCGCAAGGTAGAGCGCAAGAACGGCAAGCTCTACAACGTGGAGTTCGACGTGATCAAGGACATGAAGGATCCCGGAAAGACGAAGTAACAAAGTTCTCCCCCGAAGGCAGCTTCGCTGCCCTCCCCCCAGGGGGCAACGCCTGCGGCCCGGCGAAGCCGGTTCCGCGGCGTTCCTGGCTTGAACCCTCCTTGAATTGAGTTTCCGCCCAAAACCATGTTGACCATCCTCTTTGACGGTATTGCCTACGGCATGCTGCTTTTCGTCCTGGCCGTCGGGCTGGCCGTGACCATGGGGTTGATGAATTTCATCAACCTGGCGCACGGTGCATTTGCCATGGTGGGCGGCTACATCACGGTGCTGCTGATGCAGCGTTTTGGTGTGCCCTTCCTGGTATGCCTGCCGCTGGCCTTTATCGGTTCGGCGCTGATTGGCGGTCTGCTGGAGCGCACCCTTTATCGGCCGATGTATCACAAGCCCCACCTGGACCAGGTGCTGTTTTCCATCGGCCTGACCTTCATGGCTGTGGCCACTGCTGATTATTTCATCGGTTCAACCCAGCAAATCGTGCAACTGCCTGAATGGCTCAAGGGCCGTTCCGAGTTCGGCGAGGGCGCATGGATGCTGGGCATGGGCCATTACAGGCTGTTCATCGTGATCGTCTGTGCCGCACTGACGATTGCCCTCCAGTACATCCTGGCCAAAACACGTTTTGGCAGCAGGCTGCGCGCGTCGGTGGATGACCAGCGTGTGGCGGCCGGCCTGGGCATCAACGTGAATGTGGTGTTCCTGTCGACCTTCGCCGTGGGTTCCGGCCTTGCCGGTCTGGGCGGCGCGCTGGGCGCGGAAGTGCTGGGGCTTGACCCGACCTTTCCGCTGAAGTTCATGATTTACTTCCTGATCGTTGTCGCTGTTGGCGGCACGTCATCGATTACCGGCCCGCTGCTGGCGGCCCTCCTGCTGGGCATCGCAGACGTGGCCGGCAAGTACTACATCCCCAAAATGGGTGCCTTCATTGTTTACAGCCTCATGATCATCATCCTGATCTGGCGTCCTCAAGGCCTCTTTGTACGCAAGGGCGGCAAATGACAAACCAGACCAATTCCACAGAAGCCGTCCGCAAGGGCCTGCACGAGACCAGCCGCTGGAAAGTGTGGGAGCCGGTGTTCTGGCTGCTCGCCCTGGCATCGCCCTTTGTGCTGGGCTCACACGCCCTGATCATCAATGAAATCGCCATCGTGGCGCTGTTCGCCATCTCCCTTGACCTGGTGCTGGGCTACAGCGGCATCGTGTCGCTGGGACATGCGGCTTTTTTCGGGATGGGGGCCTACACCGCAGCGCTGTTTGCAAAGCTGGTGATGCCTGACCCGCTCGTGGGCCTTGCAGTGGCGATTGTGGTGTCGACCATTCTGGGTGCGGTTTGCAGTATGACCATTCTTCGCGGCAGTGACCTGACGCGCCTGATGGTGACGCTGGGCGTCGCGCTGTTGCTGCTTGAGCTGGCCAACAAGTTCAGCGAAATCACCGGTGGCGCCGACGGCCTGCAGGGTGTGGTCATGGGGCCGCTGCTGGGCAAATTCGAGTTCGACCTCAGCGGCCGTACGGCTGCCTGTTACTCACTGGTCGTGTTGCTGATCATGTTCGTACTGGCCCGCCGCCTGGCCAAGTCGTCATTCGGTGCGACCCTGATGGCCATACGTGACAACCGGCTGCGTGCCATGGCCATAGGCATTCCCGTGTCATCGCGTCTCGCGGTTATTTACGCCATCGCTGCCGGCGCAGCCGGTGCTGCCGGTGCCTTGCTGGCCCAGACCACCGGTTTTGCATCGCTGGATGTGTTTGCGTTTGACCGTTCGGCCGATGTGATGCTGCTGCTGGTGATTGGCGGAACTGGCTGGCTTTACGGCGGTGTGGCAGGTGCTGTGGTATTCAAGATCATGCAGGACGCGATTTCCACCATCACGCCGCAGTACTGGACATTCTGGATTGGCCTCTTCCTGGTCATCCTCATGCTGGTAGGCCGTGAGCGCCTGCTCAGCCCATGGACATGGTTCAAGCGGGGGCGCGCATGAGCTCCGCCATGACCAACGCAGACAGCGTTGAAACCGTTCTGGCCGCTGATGGCCTGGTGATGCGCTTCGGCGGCATTACCGCGACGAACAACGTCACGCTGCATCTGAAAAAAGGCGCACGTCACGCGCTGATCGGCCCCAACGGTGCAGGCAAGACCACGCTGATCAATTTGCTGACGGGTGTGCTGCAGCCGACTGAAGGCCGCATCACGCTGCTGGGTGAAGACATCACCAACGTGGCACCGAACCGGCGTGTCAAGCGCGGCATGGTGCGCACGTTCCAGATCAACCAGCTGTTTGACACCCTGACGCCGCTGCAGACGCTGGCGCTGACCGTGTCACAGCAACATGGCCTGGGCACCAGCTGGTGGAAACCGCTTGGCAAGAATGCACTGGTGGTCGAGCGCTGTGAAAAACTTCTGGAGCAGTTCCACCTGACCGAGGTCATGAACCAGGAGACCCGTGTGCTGGCCTACGGCAAGCGCCGCCTGCTGGAGATCGCCATCGCGCTGGCCTGCGAGCCCAAGGTGCTGCTGCTTGACGAACCTGTCGCTGGCGTACCTGCAGGCGAGCGTGAGGAGTTGCTGCAGACCGTTGCCGCCTTGCCGGCAGATGTCTCCATACTTTTGATTGAACATGACATGGACCTGGTTTTCAGTTTTGCCAAACGCATGACTGTGCTCGTCAACGGCACGGTGCTGACAGAAGGTGACCCGGAGCAGATTGCGAACGACCCAGAAGTGAAAGCCGTTTATCTGGGTCATGGCGAGGAGGCTCATCATGACTGAGCTGCTGAAAGTTGAAGGCCTGAGTGCCGGGTACGGTGAAGCAGTTGTCCTGAATAACGTCTCGCTCTTGCTTGAGGAAGGCAAGACACTGGCGCTGCTGGGTCGTAACGGTACCGGCAAGACCACGTTGATCAACACGCTTGCGGGTGCAACACGGCAACATGCAGGCAGCATCAGCCTGAGCGGTATTGAACTGCACAAGCTGCCTTCACACGAACGTGCCGCTGTAGGCATAGGCTGGGTGCCGCAAGAGCGCAACATCTTCAAGTCGCTGACCGTGAATGAAAACCTGACGGCGGTCCAGCGGCCTGGTGCCTGGAACCCGGAGCGGGTCTACACCATGTTCCCGCGCCTGGCTGAACGCAAGGGCAACCTGGGCACACAACTCTCGGGCGGTGAGCAGCAGATGCTGGCCGTCGGCCGTGCGCTGGTGCTGAACCCCAAACTATTGCTGCTTGACGAGCCTCTTGAGGGTCTGGCGCCCATCATTGTTGAAGAGTTGCTTCGTGCCATTCGCCGCATTACGCGCGAAGAGGGCCTCTCTGCCATCATCGTCGAGCAGCATCCGCAGGCCATCCTGGCGATCTCTGACAGCGCCGTGGTGCTGGATCGCGGCACGGTTGTGCATTCGGGTACTGCGCAGCAGCTGCGCGAGCAGCCCGAGGTGCTTGATCGCCTGCTGGGTGTGTCTCGCTAGAAGTCTGGCTTTCACCTGAACAAAAAAAGGCCGGTCCCCGTTTGGGGCCCGGCCTTTTTTATGGTTTGTACAGCTTACAGCGTATCGATAAAGCTGCGCAGTTTGTCTGAACGGGAAGGGTGTTTGAGCTTGCGCAGCGCCTTGGCTTCTATCTGGCGAATGCGTTCACGCGTCACGTCGAACTGCTTGCCGACTTCTTCCAGCGTGTGGTCGGTGCTCATCTCGATGCCGAAACGCATGCGCAACACCTTGGCTTCGCGCGGTGTCAGGCTGTCGAGGATGTCCTTGACCACGTCGCGCAGGCCGGCCTGCATCGCGGCTTCCAGCGGTGCGGTGTTGGCGCTGTCCTCGATGAAGTCGCCGAGGTGCGAATCGTCGTCGTCGCCGATCGGTGTTTCCATCGAGATCGGCTCTTTCGCGATCTTCATGATCTTGCGGATCTTGTCCTCGGGAATCTCCATCTTCTCGGCCAGGATGCTGGCGTCCGGCTCGAAGCCGAACTCCTGCAAGTGCTGGCGCGACAGGCGGTTCATCTTGTTGATGGTCTCGATCATGTGCACCGGGATACGGATGGTACGGGCCTGGTCAGCGATGGAGCGTGTAATCGCCTGGCGGATCCACCAGGTTGCATAGGTCGAGAACTTGTAGCCGCGGCGGTATTCGAACTTGTCGACTGCCTTCATCAGGCCGATGTTGCCTTCCTGGATCAGATCCAGGAACTGCAGGCCGCGGTTGGTGTACTTCTTCGCAATCGAGATCACCAGGCGCAAGTTGGCCTCGATCATTTCCTTCTTGGCGTCACGCGAGTTGGACTCGCCTTCATTCATGCGCTTGTTGATGTCCTTGAGCTGGCCCAGCGGCACCACAACACGCGCCTGCAATTCGCCCAGCTTGGTCTGCAGTTCCTGGATGGGCGGAATGTTGCGGGCCATGATGACCGACCAGGGCTTGTTCGCCGCGACCTGCTTTTCAACCCACTTGAGGTTGAGCAGGTTGGGCGGGAAGTCCTTGATGAAGATTTCCTGCGGCATGCCGCACTTCTCGACAATGATGCGGCGCAGTTCGCGCTCTTTCTTGCGAACGTCCAGCACCTGGCCGCGCAGCAGGTCGCACAGCTTTTCAATCGTCTTGGCGGTAAAGCGCACGGTCATGAGCTCGTCGCTCAGGGCCTTTTGCGCCTTGGTGTATGTTGGCGTGCCGTAGCCTTCCTTGTCGTAGGTCTTGTGGACTTTCTCGAACAGGGATGCAATCTTGTCGATGCGGGTCAGGGCTTCCTTTTTCAGCTCTTCGAGCTTCTTGGTCAGTGCCTTGGAGCCGCCCTTGCCGTCGTCATCGTCTTCTTCATCGAACTCGTCGAAGTCTTCTTCCGCTACGTAATCGTCGGCTTCATTGGGGTTCGAGAAACCGTCGACAACGGTTGAAATGACGATCTTGCCTTCGCGGATTTCCTCGCCCAGGCGCAAAATTTCTGCAATCGTGGCCGGGCTTTCCGAGATGGCTTCCATCATCTTCATGAGGCCGCCTTCGATGCGCTTGGCAATCTCGATTTCGCCTTCGCGGGTCAGCAGCTCGACCGTACCCATTTCACGCATGTACATGCGGACCGGATCGGTGGTACGACCGAACTCGCTGTCGACGGTGGACAGCGCTGCTTCGGCGGCTTCTTCAGCCTCTTCTTCGGTGGAACCGGTCGGCGCGTTGGCCGTGATCAGCAGCGTTTCCGCGTCAGGCGTCTGCTCGTATACAGCCACACCCAGATCATTCAGGGTGACGATGACCGCATCCAGCGTTTCGGCATCGATCAGCTTGTCGGGAAGGTGATCGGAAATTTCGCCGTGGGTCAGGTAGCCGCGGGTCTTGCCGAGCTTGATCAGGGCTTTGAGGCGTGCACGGCGCTTGGCCATGTCTTCTTCGGACAGGACGGTTTCGTCCAGGCCGAATTCCTTCATCAGGGCCCGCTCTTTGGCCTTGCTGATCTTCATGCGCAGTGGTTTGACCTTCTCGGTGGTCTCGGTCACTGGTTCTTCAAACTCGGCAACGACGTCGGACAGGTCTTCATCGCCATCACCCTTAAGGGCGACTTTGGGCTTGCGGCCGCGCTTGGCGCCGCCAGCGGCAGGTGCGCCGCCTTCTACGGCAGCAGCCGGGTTCTTGGGCGGGCGGCCTGGTTTCTTTTTGACGGGTACTTCTGCTACGGCTGCGGCAACAGGTTTTGCTTCGGGAACGGACTTGGAGGGCACTGTGGGAACTTTCTTCGGGGACGGACTGGATGTGGCGGCAGGTTTCGACGGCGCCTTGCTGGCCTGTGCTTTAGGGGATATGGCGGGTTTTTTGGCTTTTTCAACCGCCTTCGCCAGTGGCTTTGACTGCTTTGCCGCGAGCTTTACAGCCGGCTTCGCTGCTTTTTTGGCAACGGGTGCGGCTTTGACGGGCTTGGCGGCTGGCTTTTTCGACTTCTGCAAAGGCATGGGAATGTCTCCGTTGGCAAAAACTTGTCAGTAACCACTAGGCAAGCACTGATGATTTAACCCGCCCATGCATTTAGCAAAGGCAGAAGGTCAAAAAAGCAGGGCACAAAAAATGCCCAACGAAAAGAAGGGCAGCCGGCAAGCTGTTTGGGCGAACATTTGGTGTGCAGTCCTTGCGGGAAGTGGCCGTCTCTTTTGAGAGTTTTCCGTGCTTGCGGAAGGCCGATGCCGGAGGTGCTGCTGTCGCGCTTGCCGTATCGAAAAGTGGATTATACCCTAATGCCTGTTTTTTAAGCAATAAGAAGCAGGGTTTTTCGACCTGTTTTTGCTTATTTTTCGACCTGGTGGCGGTTTTAGGCAGTTTTTTTGACGCTGGCGGCGAGCTGTTGGTAGCGCTGGCGTGCGACGGGGTCATGCGCCATCTGGGGGATCAGCCCATCCATCTCCCGCATGCGTGCCAGGCGCACCAGTTGGTCGAGGATGCTGCGCACTTCCATCCAGTCGCCCTCAATGCCTTCAGGAATCTGCGAAATCTGGGTTATTGCGTGGGTCTCACTGGCGTGCCCGCGCAGGCCTTCGCGCAATGCCGCCCAGGGCTGGGGGCCGTGTTCGTGCAACTGACTTTCAAGCCAGGTGAACAGCGGGCCGTGAGGGGCCGGCAAGGCGCACAGCAGCATGTGCTCTTCGCTGGTCAGCCTGTCCCAGCTTTGCGGTTCTGTGAGCAGCAGGCGCAGCACGCGGTCTTCGCGGCTGGCGGGTTGCAGGCGGCCAGTGTGGCGGCGTGCAGGCTGCCTGCTACCGCCAAATGAGGGCGCAGGTGAATGAGTGGCGGTGGGTGACGCTGAGAAATACGGCTCGGAACTCGCGTAATCAACCTCGTAGCCCAGTGCTTCCGGGTAAGCCGCAAAATCATCCGGTGGGGCTGACTGGGCCTGACCTGCAACTGAGTCAGTACGGGCGCTTCTGGCGGGCTGGCGCTGCGCAGGGCCACTGCTCTTGTAGTTACCCTTGCCTGCGCCCTTGTAGCCCGTCGCAGCCGGTTGCCAAAGCTGCATGAGGTCACGAATGTCTATCTGAACCTTCTCCGCAATCTCGGTGATGATCTGCCGCTTGAGCGCTCCGTCGGGCAGCAGGCTCCACAGAGGCCGTGCGTTGCTGGCCATGTGGGCACGGCCTTCTGCCGTGTCGAGGTCGCAGCTTTCTGCTGCCGCATCCAGCATGAACCTGCTCAGGGGCACGGCCTTGCTGACGTAAGCCGCAAAGCCTTCCTGGCCGTGCTCACGTATGTAGCTGTCAGGGTCGTGCTCGGCCGGCAGGAAAAGAAACTTCACGGTACGCACGTCGGTCGCAAAGGGCAGGGCGGCATCAAGCGCCTTGCGCGCCGCCCGGCGGCCGGCGCTGTCGCCGTCGAAGCTGAACACCACCGACTCTGTGAACCGAAAAAGTTTTTGTACATGGTCTGCCGTGCAGGCTGTGCCCAAAGTAGCCACCGCATTCGCAAAGCCGTGCTGGGCCAGCGCGACCACGTCCATATAACCCTCGGTTACCAGCGCGTAACCGTGTTCGCGCAAGGCAGTACGGGCTTCAAACAGGCCGTAGAGTTCGCGTCCCTTGCTGAAGACCGGTGTTTCCGGGGAATTGAGGTATTTGGGTTTTTCATCGCCGAACACACGGCCGCCAAAACCAATGCATTCACCCTTGACGTTGCGGATGGGGAACATCACCCGGTCGCGGAAGCGGTCGTAGCGTTTCGCCTCGCCCTGCGCGTTCTCCTCGCCAGGCTCGCCCGTGATGACCAGACCGCTTTCAACCAGCAGCGGGTCGTTGTAGTCCGGGAAGACGCTGGCCAGGCTGCGCCAGCCTTCCGGCGCGTAACCCAGGCCAAAGGTTTTGGCAATCTCGCCTGACAGGCCGCGGCTCTTGAAATAGTTGATGGCCTTCTCGGAGCTGCGCAGCTGCTTGATGTATGCCACTGCGGCTTTCTCAAGCACGCTGGTCAGTGTGGCCTGCTGCTCGCGCATCTGCGCGGCTTTGGCGCGGTCTTGCGGCGAGACGTCGTCTTCGGGTACCTGCAGCCCGTATTGCTGGGCGAGGTCTTTGACCGCTTCGATGAAGGTCATGCCGGCATGGTCCATCAGGAAGCTGATCGAATTGCCGTTCTTGCCACAGCCAAAGCAGTGATAAAACTGTTTGGCAGGGCTCACGCTGAAGGAAGGAGATTTCTCGCCGTGGAAGGGGCACAGGCCCATGAAGTTGGCACCGCCTTTTTTCAGTTGCACGTAGCGGCCCACGATGTCAACGACATCGGCGCGCGCTAAAAGCTCCTGGATAAAAGACTGGGGGATGGACACCTGTGTATTGTGCCTCTGCACAACCTAGCGGGTCCTGCCGGCGTGCGAGCCTTTGCGGTTCTAAAGGTATATCCATTGGTTTATATCAAATAGACAAGGCATTACGGCGCTAATATGACGCAAGAATTCATATGACGGAGACAAGATGCCCAATATCTACGAACAGGACCTCCCTCAGGCCGAGGCCAACCACGCAGCGCTCTCGCCCCTGTCTTTTATCGAGCGCACGGCTGAGGTTTACCCGCGACGCCTGGCTGTCGTGCATGGCAGCCTGCGTCGCAACTGGTCAGAGGTATTCACGCGTTGCCGCCAGCTGGCCAGCGCGCTTGAAAAACACGGCATAGGCAAGGGCGACACCGTCGCGGTCATGCTGCCCAATACGCCGCCCATGGTGGAGGCGCACTTCGGCATCCCCGTCACCGGCGCAGTCCTGAATGCCCTGAACACACGGCTTGACCCGGACACAATTGCCTTCATGCTGGACCATGGCGAGGCAAAGGTGGTCATCGTCGACCCGGAGTTTGCAGACACCATGAAAAAAGCGCTGGCGCTGCGCAAGGCCACGACGCCCGTACTGGTCATTGATGTGGAGGATGCGGTATTCACCGGCAAGGCCGAGCGCATCGGCAGCATCACCTACGAAGATTTTCTGGCCACCGGCGATGCAGGCTACGCCTGGAAGCTGCCTGCAGACGAGTGGGATGCGATTGCACTGAACTACACCAGCGGCACCACGGGCAACCCTAAAGGCGTCGTCTACCACCACCGTGGCGCGGCGCTGGCAGCGATCTCCAACATCCTGGAATGGGACATGCCCAAACATGCGGTGTATTTGTGGACGCTCCCCATGTTTCATTGCAATGGCTGGACCTTTCCGTGGACGATAGCTGCTCGCGCCGGTGTGAATGTCTGCCTGCGCAAGGTTGAGGCGCAGGCCGTGTTTGATGCCATGCGGGATCACGGCGTCACGCACTACTGCGGCGCGCCCATCGTCCACGGGCTGCTGGTGAACTCGCCCGATGCCATGAAGGTGGGCCTGCCGAAAGGCGTGAAGGCTTTTGTCGCCGGGGCTGCGCCACCAGCCTCCATGATCGAGGGCATGGAGGCCATGGGCTTTGACCTGACGCACGTCTACGGCCTCACCGAGGTGTACGGGCCGGCAACGGTGTGCCCGGCGCAGGACGGCTGGGACAAGCTAGATGTGGGCGAGCGCGCACGGCTCAACTCGCGCCAGGGCGTGCGCTACCACCTTGAGCGTGATGCCCGCGTGCTCAACCCGGAGACCATGCAGCCGGTGCCGATGGACGGCGAGACCATGGGTGAGATCATGTTCAAGGGCAACATCGGCATGAAGGGCTACCTCAAAAACCCCAAGGCCACGCAGGAAGCCTTTGCCGGTGGCTGGTTTCATTCGGGTGACCTGGCGGTGATGTACCCCGACGGCTACATGAAGATCAAGGACCGAAGCAAGGACATCATCATCTCGGGCGGTGAAAACATTTCATCGATTGAGGTCGAAGACGTGCTGTACCGTCATCCCGCCGTTCTGGCAGCGGCGGTGGTCGCCAAACCCGATGCGCGCTGGGGGGAAACGCCATGTGCGTTCATCGAACTGAAAGCCGGCGCGAGCACCACGGCTGAAGACATCGTCGCGCATTGCAAAGAACACATGGCCGGTTTCAAGGTGCCGCGCGCAGTTGTATTCGGCGAGTTGCCCAAAACATCGACCGGAAAGATACAGAAGTTTGAGCTGCGCAAGCAGGCCGGGTCGGCCGCGGCAATTGACGTTTGACTGTGCGCTAGTGGCCGAGGATTTTTGAGAGAAAGTCCCGGCCTCGATCCGTCCGGGGCGCTGTGAAAAATGCTTCTGGCGTGTTCTCTTCAACGATCTGGCCTTCGTCCATGAAGATGATGCGGTCGGCAACGGCACGGGCAAATCCCATTTCATGGGTGACACACATCATGGTCATGCCCTGGTCTGCCAGGCTGACGATCACGTCCAGCACTTCCTTGATCATTTCAGGGTCCAGCGCTGAAGTCGGCTCATCGAACAGCATGATCTTTGGCTGCATGCACAGGGTGCGTGCAATGGCCACGCGCTGCTGCTGGCCGCCAGAAAGCTGCAACGGGTATTTGCTGGCCTGGTCGGCGATGCGTACACGCTCCAGTTGCAACATCGCGCGTTCGGCGGCTTCTTTTTTCGACAGCCCGCCCACCCAGACAGGTGCCAGGGTCAGGTTCTCAAGCACTGTCAGATGCGGGAAAAGATTGAACTGCTGGAATACCATGCCGACCTGCCTGCGCACGGCTTCTACGGCCTTGACGTTGTCGCCGAGTACGGTGCCTGCGACGGTGAGCGTGCCTTCCTGGTAGTCCTCCAGTGCATTGATGCAGCGGATGAGTGTGGATTTGCCCGACCCGGACGGGCCACAGATGACGATGCGTTCACCTGCCGCGACAGCCAGGTCGATGTCGCGCAGCACGTGGAAGTCGCCAAACCACTTGTTGAGCTTGTCGAAACGGATGATGGGTTCAGTCATTGGTTTTGTGTCCCCCGTGCGCCAGTCGTTTTTCAAGCCGCAGGCTGTAGCGCGACATGGCGTAGCAGAAGGCGAAGTAGATCGCAGCAATAAACAGGTAGGCCTCGATTTTGAAGGGCCGCCAGTTGGGGTCGGACCCCAGCGCCAGCGACAGGGCGCCCGTCAATTCGTAAAGTGAGACGATGGTGACGAGCGAGGTGTCCTTGAAGAGCGAGATGAAGTTGTTGACGATGCTGGGCACTACAGCAGCCAGCGCCTGCGGAAGGACGATCTTGCGCTGTGCCTGCCAGTACGACAGGCCCATGCTGGCAGCAGCTTCAATTTGTCCGCGCCCGACAGTCTGCAGGCCACCGCGAATGATCTCGGCCATATACGCAGCCGCAAACAGCGTGATGCCGATGACGACACGCACCAGCACGTCTGGCGTTTTTCCCACCGGCATAAAAAGCGGAAACATGAACGACGCCATGAACAACACCGAGATAAGGGGCACACCGCGCACCAGTTCGATATAGGCCAGGCAGATGGAGCGTATGGCCGGCAGGCTGGAGCGCCTGCCAAGCGCTACAAGCACCGAGAGCGGAAACGCCAGCACCATGGCCAGTACGCTCAGCATCAGGGTCAGCGGCAGTCCGCCCCACAGGTCTGTGGACACCTTGCCAAGGCCGAACACGCCCCCGCCCATCAGTACAAAAAATATGGCGAGCCCTGCGGCCCAGATCAGAGCCAGGGACGGCCGCCAGAATCGCCTGCTGCAGCTGGCAAACACTGGAGCCATCAATGCGAAGCTGGCCAGCACAGGCCGCCACTGCTCTTGCTGCGGGTAACGACCCAGCAGTATGAAACGAGCCTTCTCGTTGATCACGCCCCAGCAGGCACCCAGACCGCGCGCAGCCTGGCAGCGGTCTGCGTCGGCGGCAAACACGGCGTTTAGCACGCCCCAGTCGATGGCCTTGCACAGCAGCCACATGGACAGCGCAAGCAGAAGCAGGGTGATGACGGCATTCGGTGCGCTTGAGAAAAAGTTGGTCCGCAAGCGCGCCATCACGCCAGCGGTGTGCACCGGTGCAGGCCTTGCGGGAATGGACTGGAAAACCTGGGCCATCTGCTAGCGCTCCCGGATTGCCGCGCGGCGGTTGAACCAGTTCATCAGAGCAGAGGTGATGAGCGACAGCGTCAGATAGACCAGCATGATGATGGCGATGCATTCCACAGCCCGGCCCGACTGGTTCATGGACGTGTTGGCAATCGACACCAGTTCCGGGTAGCCCACTGCTACCGCCAGCGATGAATTCTTGGTGAGGTTCAGGTACTGGTTGGTCAGCGGCGGAATGATGAGGCGAAGCGCCTGCGGCAGCACGATCAGGCGCATGGTTCCTGCACGCGACAGGCCAATGGATGCACCCGCCTCGCGCTGGCCTGCTGGCACTGACGCAATGCCTGCGCGCACAACCTCTGCAATGAACGCTGCGGTGTAGAACACAAGGCCCAGCAGCACCGCCATGAATTCGGGTGTGAGTGAGCCGCCGCCCTCGACCTGAATGTCGCCTGCGACAGGCACCTGGAAAACCAGATGATTCTGGTCCCAGACGAAGGACGGAAACGCCAGGCCGTTCTTGCTGAGAAAAATGAACTTGCCGATGCTCAGCGCTTCATTCGGCGCGGGCAGGTATTCGATGAACAGCAGGTACCACACCAGCAACTGCAGCAGCAGCGGTATGTTGCGGAACAGCTCCACATAACCGTAGCTCAGGCCACGCAGCAGCGCGTTGCGCGAGAACCTTGCAACCCCCAGCAGCGCACCCAGCAGGGTTGCCAGCACACAGCCGATGACGGCCACACGCAGGGTGTTCATCAGCCCTACGAGGAAAGCCTTCCAGTAAGGGTTGCCTGCCTGGTAGTTGAACCAGTTCTCGCCGATGTCAAAACCGGCAGACTGCGAGAGGAAGTCAAAACCGCTCTGTATGCCCCGCGCACGCATATTGGCCAGCGTGTTGCTGACCAGCAGCCAGCCTAGCAAGGCGATGACAAGAATCGCCAAAACCTGGTAAATAATGCCGCACGCCTTTGCACCGCGCCATGCGAAAGGCCGCCCGGGAGCCGGCGTCCTTGGCGGAATCAACTGCGCAGCGGGCTCTGCCATCAGCGCACTGGTGGTGCGTACATCAAGCCGCCTTTAGACCACAAGTTATTGCTGCCGCGCGGCAGGCCCAGCGGGCTCTTGGGGCCGACATTGCGTTCAAACATCTCACCGTAGTTGCCGCTGGCCTTGATGGCGCGGGCCAGCCAGTCCTTGTCCAGGCCCAGCAGCTTGCCGGTGTCTTCAGTGGTGCCCAGCAGGCGGCCGACGTTGGGGTCCTTGCTGTCTTTTTGCAGCGCATCGACATTGGCCTGCGTCACGCCGTATTCCTCGGCTTCGATGAGGCCGAAGACCACCCATTTGGTGATCGCAAAAAACTCGTCGTCACCACGGCGTATGGCGGGGCCGAGAGGTTCCTTGGAGATCAGCTCCGGCAGCACCGTGTGCTCCGCAGGCGTTTTGGCTTCCTTGTTGCGGATGGAGGCGAGGCCCGAGGCATCGGTGGTGTAGGCCTGGCAACGGCCCGAAAAATAAGCGGCGTTGGCGGCATCAAACTTTTCAAACACCACGGGCTTGAGGTTCAAATTGTTGATGCGCGAGAACTCGCTGAGGTTTTTTTCTGTGGTGGTGCCCGATTGCACGCAGACCGTCGCACCTTTGAGCTGCTTCGCGCTCTTGACCTTGCTCTTGGTGGGCACCATGAAGCCCTGGCCGTCGTAGTACACCACGCCGGTGAAGGCCAGGCCCAGCGACACATCGCGGGTCATGGTCCAGGTGGTGTTGCGCGACAGGATGTCGACTTCGCCGGACTGCAATGCCGCGAAACGCTGCTGCGAGACCAGCGGCACCCACTTGACCTTGTTCGCGTCGCCCAGCACGCTGGCGGCAATGGCACGGCAGACATCCACGTCAATGCCCGACCACTTGCCGGCACTGTCTGCCTGCGAGAAACCCGCCACGCCGCTGCTGACGCCGCAGACCAGCTGGCCGCGCGCCTTGATGGCATCAAGCGTTTTGCCGGCGTGTGCGGGGGCTGCCAGCGCGGCCATCGCGCAAAGGGCGCTGGCGGTGAACCAGTGTTTTTTCAGGGTGTGCAGCATAGTCGGGCTCCAGAAGCAGTAGAAATGTCAGTGAAACGGCAAGCAATCGATGTTCTCACAAAACATCATGGCCCCGTGGTTTACTGGCCCATCACAATACCTTCCCGGCGCGGGTCGGCACCTCCGAAAAAGCCGGTAGGCGTGCGCTGTATGCCCTGCAGGCCGCTGGTCATGTCCTGCTCGCGCACTTCATGGCCGCGTGCGCGCAGGGCTTCGGCAGTCGTTGGCGGGAAGCGGCCGGCTTCCAGCAAGGTCGGGCCATTGAGTGAGCCGAAGTTGGGCAGGTTGATGGCCTGCTGGATATTCAGGCCCCAGTTCAGCACGCCGTAGATTGTTTTTCCCGTGAAATGAATGATGACTGCGCCGCCCGGGCTGCCCGTGGTCATGACCAGCTGGCCCGTGGCCTTGTCAAACACCAGCGTGGGCGCCATGGATGAGCGGGGCCGCTTGCCGCCCTGCGCGCGGTTGGCAATCGGCGCGCCTGATGCATCGGCTGGCGCAAAGCTGAAGTCGGTGAGTTCGTTGTTCAGCAGGAAGCCGCCGGCGAGGCCCTTGCCGCGGTTGACCATTTGCCGCGAGCCCCAGGCGTCCTCGATGGTGGTGGTCATTGCAATCGCATTGCCGAAGGGGTCAATGATGGAGATGTGTGAGGTGCCGTATTCAACCTGGCCGGGCATGGGCGCATAGCTCGACTGCAGACCGCCCGGCCTGCCGGGTGTCGCCGTCTTCATGCTTTGCTGGCCTATGAGTTTGGCGCGGCTGGACAGGTAGGACGGCTCCAGCAGGCTCATCCAGCTGCCGGCGGGCGGCTGCACGAAGTCAGGGTCGCCCAGGTATTGCGCGCGGTCTGCATAGGCCAGGCGAGAGGCCTCGGTGTAGAGATGCAGCCAGTCCGGCGTGGGTAGCACGCTTTCCATCTGGCTTGGGCAGGGCGCGCGTACGCAGCGTATGCCGGTGTCTGTCATGGTGCGCAGCGGCGGCAGGGTGGCTGCGGGCGTGGTATTCAACATGCCCAGGATCTGCCCGATGGCAATCGCCCCCGAGCTGGGTGGCGGCATGCCGCAAAGCCGATAGTTTTTGCCGGCTGCAGCGTAGTCGTAGCAGAGCGGATCCCGCTTTTTGGGCTGGTAGCCCGCTAGATCCGACATCGCCAGCGTGCCTGGGTTGGTCGGGTGCTTTTGCACCTTGTCGACGATGGCTTGGGCGACCTCGCCTTCAAGCAATGCTTTTGACCCGCTGGCCGCAATTTGTTTGAGCACTGCCGCCAGTTCGGGGTTCTTCAGCAGGTGGCCGACTGGCCAGGGTTGGCCATTCACATCGTAGAAGTAGGCTAGGGCCACCGGGTCTTTCTTCAGGTGGACCTCGGGCACGAGCAGGGTGTTGAGCCTGCGGCTGACCTTGAAGCCGTTTTCAGACAGGCCGATGGCAGGCTGGAAGAGCTGCGCCCAGGGCAGCTTGCCGTATTGTTGGTGTGCCATCTCCAGCATGCGCACGGCACCTGGCGCGCCGACCGAGCGGCCGCCCACCACGGCATCGTAAAACGCCATGGGTTTGCCGTCGGCGCCTATAAAGAGTTTGTCGGTGGCCGCAGCGGGCGCGGTTTCGCGGCCATCAAAAGCTTCTACGTCCTTGCCGTTGTAGTGCAGCAAAAAAGAGCCGCCCGCGATACCGCTGGATTGCGGCTCGACCAGGGCCAGCACCATCTGCACGGCAATTGCTGCGTCTATGGCCGAACCACCGGCCTTGAGGATCTGGTAACCCGCGTCGGTGGCCAGCGGGTTGGCGGCTGCGACTGAGTATTTGCGGGTGGCCCAGCCCGGCTTTTCGGTATAGCCGGATGAGCCCTCGGGTTGGTCGGGCGGGGTGTAGCTGAAATTTGCCGGTGTGGTGGAGCAGGCCGTGAGTGCGGCGGCCAGCGTTGCTGTGAGCAGAAGTGGCGTGATCAGGCGTTTCATGCAATCCCCTCGGTGTTTCAGTCCCGGCCATGTTAAGCCGCGGGGGAGACCGCGCCCTGTCGGACGCCAGCCATTTTGAAAGCACCGGTAAGGGCAGGCCGCTGGTCCGCCCCTAAGCCGATTACTTGGGTGCGAGGCGAATCGCGCCGTCCAGGCGAATCACTTCGCCATTGAGCATGTCGTTCTCAATGATGTGTTTGGCCAGCTTGGCGTAGTCCTGCGGCGTGCCGAGGCGGCTTGGGAAGGGCACTGCTGCTGCCAGCGAATCCTGCACTTCCTTGGGCATGCCAAACATCATGGGCGTGCCGAATATGCCGGGGGCAATCGTCATGTTGCGTATGCCGTTGCGGGCCAGGTCACGGGCAATCGGCAGGGTCATGCCGACCACGCCGCCTTTTGACGCGCTGTAGGCTGCCTGGCCGATCTGGCCGTCATAGGCGGCGACGGAGGCGGTGGAGATCAGCACGCCGCGCTCGCCGGTGGCTTCGGGTTCGTTCTTGCACATGGCGTCAGCCGCCAGGCGAATCATGTTGAAGCTGCCGATCAGGTTGACGGTGATGGTCTTGTTGAACACGGCCAGGCTGTGCGCGCCGTTTTTGCCAACGGTCTTTTCACCGGTGGCGATGCCGGCGCAGTTGACCAGACCCATCAGCTTGCCCATCGAAACGGCTTTGGCGACTGCGGCCTGGCCGTCGGCTTCCTGGCTGACATCGCACTTGACGAAGGCGCCGCCGATTTCCTTGGCAACCGCTTCGCCTTTTTCAATCTGCATGTCGGCAATGACGACTTTGGCGCCGTTTTCAGCCAGCATGCGTGCCGTGCCTTCGCCCAGACCTGAAGCGCCACCGGTGACGATAAATACCTTGCCTGCGATGTCCATGAGTTGTCTTCCTTGAGATTGATTTGCTTGGGGTTGCAGCGGTGCCGCAGTTGACGTTAACGTAAAGGTCAATTATGACCCAAGCCCGGGGGCAAAATGACGCCTTCCCTGCCTCTGGATCTCCATGACCTCTCCCGACTCCAAAAAAATACCCAGGTGCGCTGCTGTGCTGGCAGCCCTGGCTTTATCGGCATTGCTTGCAGCATGCTCGACGCCCACATTCATGTCCGGGCCGGCTGCTTCCGTGCCTGCAGGCCGCAGCGCTGGGGCTGCAAGACCCGTCAAAATCGGCTTGGCGCTGGGCGGCGGAGCGGCACGCGGCTTTGCACACGTGGGCGTGATCGCCGTGCTGGAAGAAGCCGGCCTGAAACCCCAACTGGTGGTCGGCACCTCTGCCGGCAGCCTGGTGGCCGCGCTGTATGCCAGTGGCAAGAGCAGCGCACAGCTGCAGCAGACCGCGCTCAACATGGAAGAGGTCGCCATCACCGACTGGATGCTGCCCATCCTTGGCCGCGGCATGTTCAGGGGCGATGCCCTGGCGCGCTATGTGAACGACCTGGTCGCCGGCAAGCTCATCGAGAACATGCCGATGCCGCTGGGTATTGTGGCCACCGACCTGAACAGCGGCCAGGCGGTGCTGTTCCAGCGCGGCGACACCGGCACGGCGGTGCGCGCCTCGAGCGCGGTGCCTGCGGTATTTGTGCCGGTCAAGATCAACGGGCGTGAGTACGTCGATGGCGGGCTGGTCTCGCCTGTGCCGGTGCGTTATGCGCGCCAGATGGGTGCGGACGTGGTGGTTGCGGTGGACATCTCCAGCCCGCCCGAAGGCAATCCGGCTGGCGACACGCTGCAGATCCTGCTTCAGACCTTTGCCATCATGGGCAAAACCATCAACCAGTACGAGCTGAAGGATGCCGATGTGGTGGTGCGGCCGTCACTGGTGGGTTTGAAAAGCGCCGACTTCTCGGCCCGCCAGCGTGCCATCGACTCGGGCAGGGCGGCCATGCTGGCTGCGCTGCCTGCACTGAGGGCGAAGCTGGAGGCTGCGGCGGCAGGGCGCTAGTCCCCAACGACGGTCAGGGGCGCAGTTCCCCAGGTGGATCCAGGCTTGATGATGCTATTATTTTCGTAGCTTCTCACGCACGTATCCATTGGTCTGCAGCCAGATTTGGTGGTTTAAAACAGGCTTTTTGAGCCTTTTTGAGGTCAATTTTCAGCTTTGCAAGCCTCAGAACGCTAAAAAGTTAACTTCCATATTAACTTTCCAAGAAAATTTAACGTACACGTTAAAAATTTGCCGTACACGTTAAAAAATGCTTGTGTAGCCGCTTGGCACAGCATGGACGAAGGCAAAAAACAGGCAAAAAAAAGCCCAGTCGCGAGACTGGGCTTAACTGGATCCATGAAAAGAATTTCGAACGGATCCGAGGAGACAACCGGTTCAGGAAGGGCGCCTTGCAGGCAACCCGTCCGGACTCGCCATCAGCGAATTAACGCTTTTTGGTGGCGGTCTTGGTGGCGCTCACTGCGGAAGCAGCCACCGTGTTGAAGTTGGCTTCGGCCATGTCGCTGGCTTGCTTGACAGCCTTTTGCATGGATTCAAAAGCATTGTTGGCGGCAGCAACGGCGCTCTTCATGACTGCAACAGCGGTTTCGGAACCGGCAGGTGCGTTCTTGGCAGCGTTGTCGACCAGGCCCAGAACCTTTTTCTGTGCGTCGGCGGTTTGTGCTTCGAAGGTCTTGCCGATGTCGGCGCCAGCAGCAGAAGCGATGTCATACAGGTGACGGCTGTAGGCAGCGGTCTTTTCAGCCAGGGGCTGAACCATGCCAGCTTGCAGGGCCAGCAGTTCTTGTGCATCTTTCACGCCCATCACGGCTTGTGCGTGGTTGGCGGTTTCAGCCAGGGCAGCCTTGGTGGCTTGCACGTTCAGTTCGACCAGCTTCTCAACGCCTTCAAAGGCTTTGTGGGTCAGGCCAAACAGGGTTTCGATGTTGGCTTTGTGGGAAGCGATGATTTGTTCAGCGGTCAGCATAATTAATCTCCAATATAGTGAATAAGGGTTTGAAAACTAGTTGCTGCGCTAAATTGCTGCACTGCAACATGACCTGAAGTATAGGGATTACCCGAGGCACTTGCAAGCACTTTTTGTTGCGGTGCACCATTTTAGTTGTAACGCCCTATTTCAGGCCTGTCCAGAACCTTCTTTCTCCAGCGAAAGCACGCCTTTTCCACCCTGTCCTGAAAGCTCCGTTGAAAGCCTTTTACGCCGATAACTTTGTGCTGCCGCTGCCCGAAGGGCACCGCTTCCCGATGGCCAAGTACAGCCTGCTGCGTGATCGCGTGGTGGCCGAACTGCCGCAGGTGCGCATGGCGCAGGCGCCCGCCGCAACGGACGGCGAACTTGCCATGGTGCACACACCGGCCTACATAGATGCCATCACGCACGGCACCTTGCCCGCGCCGGCGCAGCGCGAGATCGGCTTTCCCTGGAGCCCGGGCATGTCGGAGCGGGCCAGGCGCTCCGCCGGCGCTACCGTGGCTGCAGCGCGCGTCGCATTGGGCCTGGGCACAGGCCGGCCTGAGGGCGTGGCAGGCAACATGGCCGGGGGCACGCACCACTCATACGCCCACAAGGGCGGGGGGTTCTGTGTTTTCAACGATGCCGCCGTCGCTGCGCGGTTGATGCAGGCCGAATGGGCGAGGCATTTCAAACAGTCAAGAAAACCCTTGCAGGTTGCGGTGATCGACCTTGATGTGCATCAGGGCAACGGCACGGCCAGCATCTTTGCGAACGACGCCAGTGTGTTCACGCTGTCCATCCACGGCGAGAAGAACTTTCCCTTTCGCAAGGAGGCCAGCGATCTGGATGTCGAATTACCCGACGGCTGCACCGACGGCCCTTACCTGGAGGCGCTTGAGCATGCGCTGGAAGAACTTGAGCGCCGGTTCGAGCCGGGCCTGGTCTTCTTTCTGGCCGGCGCAGACCCTTTTGAAGGCGACAGGCTGGGCCGGCTCAAGCTCAGTTATGACGGGCTGGAGGCGCGCGACCGCCGCGTGTTTGACTGGGCATGGCAACGCCGCCTACCGCTGGCCTTTTCAATGGCCGGGGGCTACGGCGTAAAGATAGACGAGACCGTGCAGGTACAGGTCAACACCTACAGGGTAGCGCTTGAATACTGGCGGCGCTGGAACCCATGACCACCGCTGAAGCCTGCAGTATTCGGTCGCTGGCAAAATAAGCGCTCATGACATCCCCGACACGCCCTCAGGCTGAACCCCGCAGCGCCTTCAAGGCCTTTCGTCCCATTGGCACCCGATGGTCCGACAACGACGTTTACGGCCACGTCAACAACGTCGTCTACTACAGCTGGTTTGACACTGCCGTCAACGGCCTGCTGATCGACAGGGGCGCCATCGACATCCACAACGGCAAGGTGATTGGTCTGGTGATAGAAACCCAGTGCAACTACTTTGCGCCGCTGGCCTTTCCTGAAAACGTGGTGGCCGGCATTCGTGTGGCGCACATTGGTTCTTCCAGCGTGCGTTATGAAGTAGGTCTGTTCCCCGAAGACGCAGCGCAGGCCTGCGCTGCGCGCGGCCACTTTATTCATGTCTATGTGGACCGCGATACACGCCGGCCCGTGCCATTACCCCCCGAATTACTTTCTGTCCTGGAGACCCTTAAATGAATGCAGCCCTGTCAGCAACGAGCGTCAACGCGGTGGATGAAGCCATAGAGAGCCGCCAGTCGATGCGCGAGTTCCTGCCCAAACCTGTTGCAAAAGAAACCATCGCGCACATTCTTGAAGTCGCCAGCCGCGCACCATCTGGCACCAACACCCAGCCCTGGAAAACCTATGTGCTGCAGGGCGCCAGCCGTGACACCCTGGTAGAGAAGGTAGTCACTGCCCACGATGCCTTGCGCGCCGACCCCTCACTGGCCGCGCAGTACAGCGAGGAATACGATTACTACCCCGAGAAATGGGTCTCGCCCTACATTGACCGCCGCCGCGAGAACGGCTGGGGCCTGTACGGCCTGCTCGGCATCACCAAGGGTGACAAGGACAAGATGCACGCCCAGCACCAGCGCAACTACCGTTTCTTCGATGCGCCTGTGGGCCTGATGTTCACCGTGGACAAGGTCATGGGCCGCGGCTCGCTGGTCGATTACGGAATGTTTTTGCAGAGCATCATGGTCGCCGCGCGCGGCCACGGCCTGCACACCTGTCCGCAGGCCGCATGGAACGGTTTTGCCAGCATCATCCTGCCGCACATAGGGGCCGGACCGGATGAGATGCTGGTTTGCGGCATGGCGCTGGGGTATGCCGATGAGTCGGCGCACGTCAACACCTTCCGCACCCCTCGCGTCCCGGCTGCAGAGTTCACAACCTGGCTGGATTAAAGGGCCCCCACGCTCCCCCACTGCGTGTGGGTCGCTGCCCCCCGAGGGGGCTGGCCTTGCTTGGGGCGGCCCGGCGCTGCGGCCCCGTGGCCCCCCGGTCGCTCACTGCGTGTAGCTTCCTGCCCCCCGAGGGTGCCGCCCGCCTGTGGCCCGGCAGAGCCGGTTCCACGGCTCAAACTTGCGAAGGCATGGCTTCGATGTCTACAGGAAGAGGTCAGGGGTGACGGGGGTGCCACCTTGGCTGCCGGTTGCGGGTAAAGTCAGGGGTTCGTGAAATGGCCGGTTCAGCCCCTGCGCGGCCGCTTTTTCTCTTCTTTTTAATTCTGCGTTTTGCCGCCTGCACAGCCGGGCATCAATGGCGCCGCACTTCATCCTGAAAGACACCACCATGGCCATCACCACCAATCCTTCCGGCTTGCAATATGAAGATACTGTTCTGGGCTCAGGCGCCATCGCCAAGGCCGGCCAGAACGTCAAGGTGCATTACACGGGCTGGCTTTACAACGGCGGTGTTCAGGGTGCCAAGTTCGACTCCAGCAAGGACCGCGGCCAGCCGTTCGAGTTCTCGCTGGGTGCAGGTCAGGTCATCAAGGGCTGGGACGAAGGCGTGCAGGGCATGTCGGTGGGTGGCACGCGCCGCCTGATCATCCCGGCTGAACTGGGCTACGGCGCACGCGGTGCTGGCGGCGTGATTCCTCCAAATGCAACACTGCTGTTTGAAGTGGATTTCCTGGGCTGATTGCCCGCAGGTTCACGAAAAGCAGGTCAAGAGACAAGTTTCCGCGCACCGGATTTTTCAATGATTATTACCAGCCTGATTGATACCGACCTGTACAAGTTCACCATGATGCAGGTGGTGTTGCACCAGTTTCCGGGCGCGGAGGTTGAATACCGCTTCAAGTGCCGCAATGCCGGCACGGCAGGCATCGGCGACCTGGCACCCTATGTGAACGAGATCCGCGAAGAGATTCGCGGTCTCTGCAGCCTGCGCTTCCAGGATGCAGAGCTTGCCTACCTCAAGGCCATGCGCTTTATCAAAAGCGACTTCGTGGATTTTCTAGGCATCTTCAGGCTTAACGAAAAGTATGTAACCGTGACGGCCCAGCCTTCGGGCGAGATCGAGGTGTCGATCAAGGGCCCGTGGCTGCACACCATCCTGTTTGAAATCCCGGTGCTGGCCATCATCAACGAGGTTTACTTTCGCAATACCCAAAAGAAGCCTGACTTGGCGCAGGGACGCAAACGGCTTGACACCAAAATTCTCGAGCTTCAGGCCGATGGTTTGAAGGATTTGAAGATTGCCGATTACGGCACGCGCCGGCGCTTCGGCAAGGACTGGCACGAAGAAGTGCTGCGCACCCTGAGTGCCCGGCTGGGTACAGGCCCGACCGGCCAGTTCGCCGGTACCAGCAACGTGCTGTTTGCCATGAAGCTTGGCATTCTGCCTTTGGGCACCATGGCACATGAGTACCTTCAGGCCTGCCAAGGCCTGGGCCCGCGTTTGCGTGACAGCCAGGTGTTCGGCTTTGAGTCATGGGCGAAGGAGTATCGCGGTGACCTCGGCATTGCGCTGTCGGACGTCTACGGCATGAGCGCCTTCCTGCGCGACTTCGACATGTACTTCTGCAAGCTGTTTGATGGTGCGCGCCACGACAGCGGCGACCCGTTCCAGTGGGGCGAGCGCATGCTGGCGCACTACGCCAAAAACCGCGTAGACCCAAAAACCAAAACACTCATCTTCAGCGATGGCCTGACCGTGCCGCGCACCATAGAGCTGTACCAGCAGTTCCGTGGCCGCTGCCAGCTGGCATTTGGTATTGGCACCAACCTGACCAACGATCTGGGCTACGACCCGTTGCAGATCGTCATCAAGATGATTCGCTGCAATGGCCAGCCTGTGGCCAAGCTGTCCGATACGCCATCGAAAAACATGTGCGATGACGAAAAATATCTTGCATATCTCAGGCAGGTATTTGAAATCGAAGGGGCGTAGTGCCCGTACATCACGCCTGGCCGGACAACTGGTGCGGGCGAAGGCTTCGACCCGGACACGAAATTGAGGGCATGAGATATTGAACCGGTTTATGGTTGTTATTGCGCTTTTTGCAACCCCAGCCCTGGGTACGGCGGCAGAGGTTGACGGCGCACGGCTGTCGGCGGCATGGGGCATACCGTTTGCCGGCATTTTGCTGTCCATTGCGCTCATGCCCCTGCTTGCACCTGCCTTCTGGCATCACCATTTTGGAAAGGTGGCTGCCGGGTGGAGCCTGCTGTTTTTGCTTCCCTTTGCCCTGATGTTCGGGCCTGCGGCAGCCGGCAGCAGTCTGGTCCATGCCCTGCTGGCTGAATACATTCCGTTCATTGTGCTGATCACTGCGCTTTACACGGTCTCGGGTGGTATTTTCATTCGCGGCAATCTTCATGGCGGCCCGGGTGTGAACACGGCCATCCTGGCGATCGGCACCGTGCTGGCCAGTTTTATGGGTACGACGGGCGCATCCATGCTGATGATCCGGCCCCTGATACGTGCCAACGACAACCGCTTGCATAAAGCGCACGTGGTGGTGTTCTTCATCTTTCTGGTTTCAAACGCGGGCGGCTCTCTCACGCCCCTGGGCGATCCTCCTTTGTTCCTAGGCTTCCTGCAGGGCGTCGATTTTTTCTGGACGGTCCGCCACATATTCCCTGAAACCCTGTTTCTGGTCGGTAGCCTGCTGGTCATATTTTTTGCCCTGGACAGCTGGTATTACAGAAAGGAAGGGGTGCTGCCTGCAGACCCGACACCGGACACGCCCACCCTTGGGTTTGACGGCAAACTCAATTTCTTTTTTCTTGCGCTTGTAGTTGGCCTGGTGTTGTTGAGTGGTTTCTGGAAGTCACCCCTTGTGTTTGATGTGTTGGGTACGCCCATGGGCCTGCCGGGCCTGGTCCGTGATGCAGGGCTTGTGTTTGTCACCCTGGCCTCGCTGTACGCCACATCGGCGAAGGTACACACTGACAACCAGTTTTCGTGGGGCCCCATGCAGGAGGTCGCCAAACTGTTTGCAGGTATTTTTCTCACGATCATCCCGGTCATCGCCATGCTCAAGGCCGGTCTGAAGGGCCCATTCGGGGCGGTCATTTCTGCAGTCACCCGGCCCGATGGCCAGCCTGACCCGGCGATGTATTTCTGGGCTGCCGGGCTGCTGAGTTCCTTCCTGGACAATGCACCTACCTACCTGGTGTTTTTCAACACGGCGGGGGGCGACCCTGCCGTGTTGATGACGACGCTTGCCCCTACGCTGGCCGCCATTTCTGCTGGTGCGGTATTCATGGGTGCGAACTCTTACATCGGCAACGCACCAAACCTGATGGTCAAAGCTGTTGCAGAAGACCGCGGCATACGCATGCCGGGCTTTTTCGGCTACATGGCCTGGTCTTGTGTGGTACTTTTACCGCTGTTCATCATCATGACCTTCATATGGTTCAGGTAACCGGAAACAAATTCTCATGACCGTCAATAAGCCCAGAATACTTGTCGCTCGCGCTGTTTTTCCTGAAGTGATCGAACGTCTCCAGCAACATTTCGACGTGGAGGCCAATCAGGCTGACCAGATCTGGCAGAAGGCCCAGCTGATAGAACATCTGCGAGGCAAGGCCGGTGCCTTCACGACGGGCAGCGACCGCATTGATGCTGAGGTTCTGAACGCGTGCCCCGACCTCAGGATCTGCGCCAATATGGCCGTTGGGTATAACAACTTTGACATCGACGCCATGACGGCGGCGGGTGTACTGGCGACCAATGCACCTGATGTACTGACTGAAACAACGGCCGATTTCGGTTTTGCACTGCTGATGGCCACGGCGCGACGGGTGACCGAGAGCGAGCATTACCTGCGTGCGGGCAAATGGACCCAGTGGAGCTATGACATGTTCGCTGGCGCCGACCTTCACGGCACGACCCTCGGCATATTGGGTATGGGCAGGATAGGGCAGGGCATTGCCAGGCGCGGTGCCCATGGCTTTGGCATGAAGGTGATTTATCACAACAGGTCGCGCCTCGACGCTGCGCTTGAGGCGGAATGCAAGGCCGGTTATGTGAGCAAGGAAGAGCTTCTCAAAACTGCAGACCATGTCATGCTGGTGCTGCCTTATTCGCCGGCGTCGCATCACACCGTAGGGGCCGCAGAGCTGGCACTGATGAAACCGACAGCAACCCTGATCAACATTGCGCGTGGCGGTATCGTGGATGACTCGGCGCTGGCCGTCGCCCTGCGTGAAAAACGCATTGCTGCGGCGGGTCTTGATGTGTTTGAGGGTGAGCCGAAAGTCAACCCTGACCTGCTCACCGTCCCGAATGTGGTGTTGACGCCGCACATCGCCAGCGCGACATTGCCCACACGGCTGGCGATGGCCAACCTGGCGGCCGACAACCTGATTGCCTTTTTTGAAGGCAAGGCACCGCCGGCGCCCATCAATCAGGTTCAACTCGCCGCCAGGTAACAAGTCAGATCACCCCGCGGTATTTATGGAACTCTGGCTGATTATTGCCCTGCTGTTGCTGAACATGGCCTTGCTCGCCTGGCATTTGCTGCGCAAGCCGGCAGACAACGCCCAAGGGCGTGTTGAACTGCTGGCAGCACTGGCTGCTGGCAACGAAAAAACCGAGCGTGAACTCAGGCGCGAGATCAGCGAGACCTCTCGCGCAAGCAGGCAGGAACTGGCTGCCACTTTTGCGACCTTCCAGCAGACGCTGGTACAGCAAAGCGCTGAAGCCATCCGCACACAGAACACCCAGATAGACGCTTTCGGCCAGCAGTTGACACTGCTTCAGAAAACCCTGTCCGACACGCTGACCATGCAGCTTCAATCGGTCAGTGAGTCAAACGCGCGCCGCATGATGGAAGTGCGTGAGACGCTGGAGCAGCAACTTGCCCAGCTCCAGCAGACCAACTCCGCCAAACTCGACGAGATGCGCAAGACTGTCGATGAGAAGTTGCAGACGACTCTTGAGACGCGGCTCGGCGAGAGCTTCAAGCAGGTGGCTGACAGGCTTGAGCAGGTGCACAAGGGCCTGGGTGAAATGCAGACGCTGGCCCAGGGCGTCGGCGACCTCAAGCATTTGCTGACCAATGTCAAGACGCGCGGCATTTTTGGCGAGGCGCAACTCGAAGCCCTGCTGGAACAGGTGTTTGCCGCAGAGCAATACGCGGCGCAGGTGTGCACCCGGCCCGGCACCCGCAACACGGTCGACTTTGCGATCCGGCTACCCGGCCGCAGCGCGCACGGCGAGCCGCTGTGGCTGCCCATCGATGCGAAATTCCCGAATGAGGATTACGAACGCCTGCTCGATGCCCAGCAACGCGCCGACCCGATAGCTGCGGAGCTGGCAGGCAAGGCGCTCGAAGCCCGCATCTGGCTGGAAGCGCGTTCGATTGAAGAGAAATACATCGAGCCGCCGCACACCACCGATTTCGCGATCCTGTTCCTGCCGACCGAAGGCCTGTATGCCGAGGTGTTGCGTCGGCCTGACCTCATGCAGGGCCTGCAGCGCAGGCACCGGATTGTGCTGGCCGGCCCGACGACCCTGCTGGCGATTCTCAATTCGCTTCAGATGGGTTTCAGAACCCTGGCTCTCGAGAAGCGGTCAAGCGAAGTCTGGCAGGTGCTGGGTGCAGTGAAAGCCGAGTTCACCAAGTTTGGTGATGTGCTGTCAAAAGTGAAGGCGCAAACCCAGACGGTGCTGAACACGCTCGACCAGGCGCAGACACGCAGCAATGTGATGCACCGTGCGTTGCGGCAGGTGGAGGCCTTGCCGGAAGGGCAGTCGAACGCCATTTTGCCGCCCGCCGACGAGGGTGACCAAACCCTGCTGTGATTGCGCTTTGCTGTCAAATATGTGGCTTGTCAATGCGTATGGCCGGGCCTTGTGACCTGATTTGTATTTTGAAAACATGAATCGGGAACTGCTCAGGCTGATCTTCGCGCAGGTATGTCTGCATGCCGCCATGACGGGCATGCGTCTGGCAGGTCCCCTGCTGGCACTGCAGCTGGGTTACAGCGCTGCTGCGGTAGGCGTGTTGCTGGCGCTGTTCGCGTTGACCCAGGTTTTTCTGGCGCTGCCGGCAGGCCGGTTTGCTGATCGCCATGGTTTGCGAAAGCCGCTCACTCTTGCCGTGATTGCTTCGGTTGTCGGAGCAGGTATTGCTGCGGCATTTCCGGTATTCCCTGCCCTGTGTGCCGCTGCATTGCTGACGGGTGGTGCTACCGGTGTTGCCGTTATTTCGCTGCAACGCCATGCCGGTCGTGCCGCCGAGGGCGCGCATCAACTTAAGCAGGTCTTCAGCTGGCTGGCCATCGCCCCGGCCGCCGCAAACTTTGTCGGGCCTTTTGCCGCCGGTTTGATGATTGACCATGCCGGGCACACCGCAGGTGATTTGCCGGGCTACCGCTGGGCGTTCATTCTGCTCGCGGTGTTGCCTGTGGCAAGCTGGCTGATGACACGTGGGGTCAGGGAGTTGCCGCTGTCTCCACAGGTGGATGGCGTCAGGCCTCGCGCGTGGGACCTGCTCCGTGCGCCCATGTTCAAGCGCTTGTTGTTCATTAACTGGATGCAGGCTGCGTCATGGGATGTACACACCTTTGTGCTGCCGCTGCTTGGTCATGAGCTTGGGCTGAGCGCATCGGTGATTGGCTCCATACTGGGTGCATTCGCACTGGCTGCAGCTGGCGTGCGGCTGGCCCTGCCGCTGTTTGCGGCCCGGGCCAGCGAGCGCAGTGTCATCATCACCGCCAATGTTGTCACGGCCCTGGTGTTTGCTGTTTATCCCTTGATGACTTCTGCGCTGGGCATGGGTATCTGCTCTGTGTTGTTGGGGCTGGCGCTTGGCGCTGTGCAACCCATGGTGATGAGCATGTTGCACCAGATCACGGAACATTCACGTCATGGCGAAGCGCTTGGCTTGCGCCTCATGACCATCAATGCCTCAAGTGTGGCCATGCCCATGTTGTTTGGCCTGGCGGGCGCACTGATAGGTGTCAGTGGCCTGTTCTGGGTGTTCGGCGGCATTGTGGGTGTCGGTACGCGCGCTGTCACTGGATTGCGCGCGCCACCCTTGCCGCATCGTGATCAGAGCTTGTAGAAATCCTTGATCAGGTCCCAGGCGACCTGTGGGTCATCGACATAATGAAGCAGTTTCACGTCGTGCGGCGAGATCACGCCTTCCTCGACCAGCATGTCGATGTTGAGCAGGCGCTTCCAGTAGTCACTGCCAAAGAGAACGATGGGCACGGCTTTTGATTTGCGTGTCTGAACCAGCGTGACCACCTCGAACAGTTCGTCCAGCGTACCGAAGCCGCCGGGGAACACCACCAGCGCCTTGGCCCGCATCATGAAGTGCATCTTGCGCAAAGCAAAGTAATGAAACTTGAAAAGCAGCGCGGGGGGAACGTAGGGGTTGGCTTCTTCTTCCATGGGTAGCGCAATCGCCAGCCCTACGCTGATGCCGCCAGCTTCAAATGCACCGCGATTGGCTGCCTGCATGATGCCGGGCCCGCCGCCGGTACAGATGAAGAGTTTGTCAGCCGGCTGCTTGGGCTCGCTGTACTTTGCAACCAGGCCGCCAAAGGTGCGGGCCTTTTCGTAATAGTGGGCATTGCGCGCCAGCTTGCGCAGTCGCTCGGTCAGTTCATGATCGCTGCCTGCTTCGGCCTGCGCAAGCAGGGCTGCGGATTCTTCCTCACTTCGGAAGCGCGCACTTCCGAACACGACAACGGTGTTTTCGATGCCGTGCGCCTGCTGTTCCAGATCGGGCTTGAGCATCTCCAGCTGAAAGCGTATGCCGCGCGTCTCACGGCGCAGCAGGAACTCGGGGTCAGCGAAGGCAAGGCGCGAGGCGTCCGGTTCAAGCTGGTTGCCAGCGTGGGAATGGGCTTGAAGTACCGCCCAGGCGTCAGCGAGACGGGGGGAGTGCAGGTCGTGGGTCTTGTTGGGCATAGTTCTATTGTGAAGCAGTTCTCCGGCGTGACAGGTAGGCGGCAGGCGCAAAAAAGGCTCCACTGGGGAGCCTTTTTTAAGGAGCAGTGACTGTTTAGACGCGCTTGCGGTATTCGCCAGTACGGGTGTCGATTTCGACCACATCGCCTTGCGCCACAAAAATGGGCACGCCGATTTCAAAACCGGTGGCAATCTTGGCGGGCTTCAAGACCTTGCCTGAGGTGTCGCCCTTGACGGCTGGCTCGGTCCAGGTAATTTCACGTTCGACGTTGGTCGGCAGCTCGACAGAAATGGCCTTGCCGTCATAGAACACGACTTCCAGTTCCATGCCGTCCTGCAGGTAGTTCAGCGAGTCGCCCATGTTTTCGGCCTCGACTTCGTACTGGTTGTATTCAGCGTCCATGCAGATGTACATCGGGTCTGCAAAGTAGGAGTAGGTGCAATCCTTCTTGTCGAGGATGACCTGGTCGATCTTGTCGTCGGCCTTGAAAACGTTTTCAGTGCCGAAGCTGCCGATCAGGCTTTTGAGCTTCATGCGCACGGTGGCGGAGTTGCGGCCACCCCGGCTGTATTCGGTCTTCAGGACGACCATGGGTTCCTTGCCATGCATGATGACGTTGCCGGCGCGTATTTCTTGAGCGATTTTCATAACGGGTTCAGCGCAAATAGTGCGGTAGTGAAGTAGGCCGCTCAAAGCTTCAGAAGTCTTGTCTGATGCATGTTCTGCGGCGGAGTGCAGGGCTGCCTTGTTGGGTGAAAACACCCGGCAACTCCAGCAAAGCCCCTGATTTTAGCGGTTTTTGCGTACGAATTCCAGCAGGCTGGCCGTCAGGTCCGGCAATGCTGTCAGCCGCTTTTTCGCATCATGGGCACAGCTTTGCCAGGCTGACAGGTCGATTGCAGGCCTGGTGGTGGCGGATTTCAGGGTACTTGCGTTCCAGTTATGGTGAAACTCCCGCAGTGAGGCCGGCGCATCCAGCATATCGAGGAAGGCATCAAGCTTGATGCTGTGCACGCCGTCATCCTGGGGGTAGATCTGCCAGACAAATGGCTTGCCGGCCCAGATGGCCCGCACGATGGAGTCTTCGCCACGCACGAAGTTCAGGTCGCAGGCCCACAGCAGATGATCAAAATCGTTTTGGGTCAGCAGCGACAGGTATGAGATGCCGGGATGCCCGGACGTGCCTGCGATGGCCTGAACCGCTTGCCTGGCTCGCCCCTCGGCCACCAGCAGTTGCACAGGCTTTTCATCAAGCCCTTGCGCTGCCAGTTGCTCCAGCAGCGTTGGCAGCGCGGGCGGCTCATAACAGAATAGCGAGACCAGCGTTTTGCCCTGCCAGGGGATGCCACGGCCTTCCAGCCAGTCCTCGCGCACAAAGGCTTTCTGCTTTACCGCCAGATGTCTTTCCCGCAGCAGCCCTCCTGTGAGGGGCGTGAAGCCAGGGTAGAAGAACCATTTTTTCCATCCTGCCGCAGGGCCGTTGCTGACCAGGGAGGGAAGGGCGTGGTTGCGCTCGGCGTAGGGCTCTGCAGACAGATATTCGAGGTTGATCCATACCGGCTGGCTGCCCCCGGAGGCTGCCTGAATGGCACATGCGGTCAGAAATTCTGCGGGAATCTCGCAGCCGAAAGCTTCCACCAACACATCGCCGGGAGCAGTTGCCAGCAGGGCCAGATCAGCGTCGGCCAGTGATGGCTGCCATGCCAGTACCTTGACGCCCGGCGATCCTTCTGGCGCCATCCAGGCCAGGGCGCCGGCGTCGTCAACCCACAGGCGCACCTGCTGGCCACGCGAGGCCAGGTCTGTGGCGAGGCGCCAGCAGATGCCAATGTCCCCAAAGTTGTCAATGACCCTGCAAAATATGTCCCATTGCAGGGTTTGGTCGCTGTGATCCATGACGGGATTGTCCACAATACGGGTTTCCAGATGCGCTGGCTTCTTTGACTGCATGACCAAAATCCACGAATTCGACCCACAACTTCTCGGCGAGGTTGCCGCACTTCCGGCCATGCCGGGTGTCTACCGCTACTTTGATGCGGAAGGCGGTGTGCTGTATGTGGGCAAGGCACGCAACCTCAAGAAGCGCGTGTCCAATTACTTCCAGAAGAACCATGGCGGCACGCGCATCGGCCACATGGTTACCAAAATTGTCCGCATGGAAACGACGGTGGTGCGGTCCGAGGCAGAGGCCCTGTTGCTTGAAAACAACCTCATCAAGACGCTGAACCCGCGCTTCAACATCCTGTTTCGTGATGACAAGAGCTATCCCTACCTCAAGCTCGCCTCGCACACCTTTGCCCGTGTGGCCTATTACCGCGGTGCAGTTGAAAAGAAACACCGCTACTTCGGCCCTTATCCCAGCGCCTGGGCTGTCAAGGAAAGCATTCTGCTGCTGCAGAAGGTGTTCAGGCTGCGTACCTGTGAAGACACAGTCTTCAACAACCGTACACGGCCCTGCCTGCTGTACCAGATCAAGCGCTGCTCGGCGCCCTGTGTGGGCCACATCACGCCTGAGCAGTATGCGCAGGATGTTGCCAATGCCGAGAAATTCCTGCAGGGAGAAACCCAGGAGATATTGAACGGGCTTGAGCAGCAAATGCTGCAACATGCCGACAGGCTGGAGTTTGAGCAGGCGGCCGAATTGCGCAACCAGATGTCTGCACTGTCAAAAGTGCTGCACCAGCAATCCATGGAAATCGGCGGCGACAAGGACGTGGACATCCTGGCCGTGAAAGTGCAGGGCGGCAAGGCCTGTGTCAACCTGGCCATGGTGCGAGGCGGCCGGCATCTGGGTGACAGGCCTTATTTCCCGACGCACATCGAGAATGCCGTGGATGTCGCCGAACTGGATGCCGAGCCTGTTGATCCAGCCGGTGCCGCAGAGGGCCCAGGGAGCATCAAGACCAAGACGCTTGAAGCGCTGGTGCTGGAAGCCTTTATTGCACAGCATTACATCGATGTGCCGGTACCCCCAACGCTGGTATGCAGTGAGCCGGTGGACAGGGAATTGATATCAGCTCTGATTGCGCAGACGGGAAACCGCATCGCAGCCATTCACCAGCCGCGCGAGCAGCGACGCATATGGCTTGAGATGGCCGAGAAAAACGCCAGCCTGCAACTGGCGCGCCTGCTGTCCGAGCAGGGATCGCAACAGGCCAGAACACGGGCACTCGCCGAGGCGCTTGACCTGAAGATGGAAGACCTGGCCGCATTGCGTATTGAGTGCTTCGACATTTCGCACACCGCAGGCGAATCCACGCAGGCCTCGTGCGTGGTGTTTCAGGAGCACAAGATGCAGAGCGCGGAGTACCGCCGTTACAACATTGACGGCATCACGCCTGGCGACGACTATGCCGCCATGCGCCAGGTTTTGACGCGCCGCTACAGCAAGCTGGCTGAAGCTGCGCGCAACAACGAGGCAAAGTTGCCAGACCTTGTGCTGGTCGATGGCGGGAAGGGCCAGGTGTCCATGGCGCGCGAAGTATTTGAAGAGCTGGGTCTTGATCTCGGACTTATCGCCGGCGTTGAAAAGGGCGAGGGCCGCAAGGTCGGCCTTGAGGAACTGGTATTTGCCGACGGGCGCGAGAAAATTTACCTGGGCCGCGATTCTGCAGCGCTGATGCTGATCGCCCAGATACGCGACGAGGCCCACCGGTTTGCCATCACCGGCATGCGTGCCAAACGTGCAAAGGTCAGGGTAGGGGCCAGCAAACTCGAAGACATTGAGGGCATAGGCCCCAAGCGGCGGGCCAGCCTGTTGCAGCGTTTTGGTGGCATACGTGCGATTGCATCGGCAAGTGCTGAGGACATCGCCACGGTCGACGGAATTTCACGCGAACTGGCCGAAGAAATTTATCGCGCGCTGCACTGACTTTCAGTAGGTTCAACCTGCGGTGTCCCGCTCATGCCAAAATGCGTGAAGATGTTCTGGACTATCCCTACCCTGATGACCTGGACGCGTATCATCGCGATCCCCTTGATCGTGGGTGTTTTTTACCTGAAGATATCGCCGGCCGAACAAAACATGATCGCCACGGTCATGTTCGTGGTGTTCGCCGCCACCGACTGGCTTGATGGCTATCTCGCCCGCAAGCTCAACCAGACTTCGTCGTTTGGTGCATTTCTTGATCCTGTCGCAGACAAGTTCCTGGTATGCGCTGCGCTGCTGGTGCTGGTACACCTCCAACGGGCAGACGTGTTTGTCGCCCTCATCATCATCGGCCGCGAGATTGCCATTTCGGCCTTGCGCGAGTGGATGGCCCTTATTGGCGCGACAAAGAGCGTTGCCGTGCACATGCTGGGCAAGGTCAAGACGACAGTTCAGATGATTGCCATTCCCTTCCTGCTCTTCGACGGTACGCTGTTTGGCATGATCAATACGCATATCTGGGGCACCTGGCTGATCTGGATCTCCGCCATCCTGACGGTATGGTCCATGATTTATTACCTTCAGAAGGCCATACCGGAAATCCGCGCCCGGGCCAAATAAATCAACTTCGCTTTGTCCAGACAGTTTTTGTGAGTTCCAAGCCTTCCGATAGCGCCCTCATACGGGCCATGCCTGCGGTGTTCGTCCTGATCTGGAGCACCGGCTTCATCGTCGCCAAATACGGCCTGCCTTATGCGCCGCCACTGACTTTTCTCTCAATCCGCTACGCTCTGTCCATTGCCTGCTTTCTGGTCTGGATTTTTATGGCGCGTGCGGTCTGGCCCGCCAGTCGGAAGCAATGGCTGCATCTGGGTGTCACGGGGGTGCTCATGCATGCCGGTTACCTCGGTGGCGTGTGGATAGCCGTCAAGGGAGGCATGGGATCAGGTCTCGCCGCCCTGATCGTCGGCCTGCAGCCCGTGCTGACGGCGCTGTGGGTGTCCTGGATCGCATCGGGTGATGATGTGCAGGGTGATCAGAAGGTGACTATGCGCCAGTGGATGGGCCTTGCCCTGGGGCTCGGTGGCCTGTTGCTCGTGGTGTCGCGCAAATTCGGCACAGGCCAGGAAGTCACGGCGCTGACGCTGGCGGCCACCGTCATCGCGCTTTTCAGCATTACCGCAGGCACGCTCTATCAGAAACGTTTTGTCCCGCCGACCGACGTGCGTACCGCCAATGTGATTCAGCTGTTTGCGGCACTGGTCATCACACTGCCTTTCACCTTTCTGGAGGGGGAGGCGATCAACTGGAACCCGCACTTCATTGGCGCGATGGCGTGGTCGGTGCTGGCGCTGACGCTGGGCGGAAGTTCACTGCTCTATCTCTTGATACAACGCGGTGCAGCAACCGCCGTGACCAGCCTGTTGTATCTGGTGCCGCCCACGACCGCGGTGATGGCCTGGATGCTTTTTGACGAACTGATCACCACGGCCACCATCGTCGGCACCGTCATGACGGCAATCGGCGTGAGCCTGGTGGTGAGGGCTGCCAAACCGAAGCAGGTCGATACACCTGCCTGAATCTCCCTCTTAAAGGCCTTGCCTGGCCCGGTTTTCAAGCTTCCATGGCTCTGCCGCAAACTGGGCAAGCAAAAAATCAATCAGCAGGCGTATGCGTTTTGGTGAGTCCTGGCGATAAGGCGCCAGCCAGTGAATGTCTGCATCGGGCATGGACCAGGCCGGAAGCACCCTGACCAGCTCGCCAGACGCCAGCTGCGGCGTGATATCCCACAGACTGCGCAGCATGACCCCGCGTCCCTGCAGGCACCAGTCCCGTACCAGTTCGCCGGAGTTGCTTGAAAGAGGGCCGTTCACGCGTATGCGTGTCGGTGTTTTTGTGCGCTCACGGTGCAACTGCCAGAGGTCAAAACGCTGCGCTGCCTCATTTCCGTTTTCACGTGCGATGAGACACACGTGGTTCTGCAGGTCTTCCAGAGTGGCGGGCATGCCGTGGCCTTTTATGTAGTCGGGGGAGGCGACCAGCACGCGCTGGTTGCGTGCCAGCCGGCGTGATACCCACTCTGCTGCCTGCCTGCTGTTCACTGACCACAGCCAGATGGCGCCGTCGAACCCTTCGCGGGCCAGGTCTGGCAACTGCTCTGTCAGTTGCAGCTGTATTTCGATACGCGGATAACGCTGCTGGAATTCGGCCAGCGCAGGTCCAAGCCACAGACGGCCGAAGCCAAATGTTGCGGCAAGGCGTATCAGCCCGGTGGGCTGGGCCTTTCTCTCCTGCAGCTCGTCCTCCAGCGCCGAGAAGCCCTGCAGCAATACCCGTGCGCGTTCACACAGGGTTTCGCCTTCCGCTGTGGGGCTCACGCGCCGCGTAGTCCGCTGGAACAGCCGCTGGCCCAGGCTTGCCTCCAGCGCTGCGAGACGTTTTGTCACCGCCGGCGCGGCAACATCAAGACTCAATGCCGCAGCGGTCAGGCTTCCGTGGTCACGTATCGCGAGAACAAGCTCAAGGTCACTTCTGTCCATAATTTCTTTTAAAGAAATAATCAATGCTCTGATTATTGATTGAATCTGTTGTCCGGTACCGGCATGATCTAACCATGTCCAGACAAAATTCCGCAATAACCCAATCGCACGGCCTGCGATGCACAGATGTTTGAAGGTTTTGTTTCTTCCGGGGTTGCCGGCCCTGCAGGCCAGATACATTCATTGCGTGGTGGCGAAGGCCCGCCGCTGCTGCTGCTGCACGGTCACCCGCAAACTCATGCGATGTGGCATCGCGTCGCACCTGCATTGGCGAAGCGTTTCACTGTCGTACTGATGGACCTGCGCGGTTACGGCGACTCGGCAAGGGTTGCGGGTGATGCCGGGCATGTGGCCTATTCAAAGCGCGAGATGGCACTGGATGCGCTGGCCGTCATGCAGCACCATGGGTTTGAACGTTTCAAGGTGCTGGCGCATGACCGGGGTGCACGTGTGGCGCACAGGCTTGCAGCCGACCATGCCCGGGCTGTAGAGCGCCTGATGCTGCTGGACATTGCGCCCACGCTGGCGATGTACGCGGGCACCAGCGAGGCATTTGCCACAGCCTATTGGCATTGGTTCTTCCTGATCCAGCCGCCACCCTTGCCCGAAGCATTGATTGAGTCGGACCCGATGCGTTACCTTCACAGTGTCATGGGTAAACGCCATGCGGGCATGGCTGCGTTCGCGCCGCAAGCCCTCTCCAAATATGAGCGCTGTGCCGCCATTGCGGGCACCGCACATGCCATCTGTGAAGACTACAGGGCTTCGGCCTCGATTGACCTTGTGCACGACCGTGAAGACATCGCTGCAGGCAATAAATTGCTGCAACCCTTGCATGTCCTGTGGGGCGAGCACGGCGCAGTAGGCAAGTGTTTTGACGTATTGGCGCTGTGGGGTGAGCGCGCTGCAACGGTCACGGGGCGAAGCCTGCCTTGCGGGCATTACATCGCTGAAGAAGCACCGGAGCTGCTGCTCGGGAATATTTTTGACTTTTTTAAAACTGAATGAAGGAAGACATCATGGCTGGTGGAAAAAAACGGATCGCGGTTATTGCAGGCGATGGGATAGGCAAGGAAGTCATGCCCGAAGGCATACGCGTGATGGATGCGGCTGCGCGCAAGTTCGGCATCGACCTGCAGTTTGACCATTTCGATTTTTCGAGCTGGGACCATTTCGAGAAGCATGGCCAGATGCTCCCGGACAACTGGAAAGACCAGATCGGCGGGCACGATGCGATTTATTTCGGCGCAGTGGGCTGGCCCGACAAGATCGCCGACCATGTCTCGCTCTGGGGTTCGCTGTTGCTGTTTCGCCGCGAGTTCGACCAGTACATCAACCTGCGCCCCGCACGGTTGATGCCCGGCATCATCGCGCCCGTCGTGCGCAGGGATGGCAGCGCACGCGCGCCGGGCGAGATCGATTTTTACATCGTGCGTGAAAACACAGAAGGCGAATACTCCAGTATTGGCGGCAAGGCTTTCCCCGGTACCGACAGGGAGTTCGTTTTGCAGGAATCCGTGTTCACGCGTATCGGTGTTGACCGTGTGCTGAAGTTTGCCTTCGAACTCGCACAGTCCCGCCCCAAAAAACACCTGACGAGCGCCACCAAATCAAACGGCATTTCAATCTCAATGCCCTACTGGGATGAGCGCGTGGTCGAGATGGCGAAGAACTATCCCGGCATCAACCTGGATAAATTTCATATCGATATTCTCACGGCGCATTTTGTGCAGCGTCCCGACTTCTTTGATGTCGTGGTAGCCAGCAATCTTTTCGGTGACATCCTCAGCGATCTCGGCCCGGCGTGTACCGGCACCATTGGCATCGCGCCCAGCGCGAACCTGAATCCCGAGCGCAAATTTCCTTCGCTCTTTGAGCCGGTGCATGGCTCTGCGCCTGACATTGCGGGCAAACAGATTGCCAACCCCATAGGTCAGATATGGTGTGGCGCGATGATGCTTGAGTTCCTCGGCCACAAGGATGCGCACGATGCCGTGCTGGCTGCCATCGAGAAGGTGCTTGCCCCCCAGAGTGGTGCACCGCGCACGCCTGACCTGGGCGGAACGGCATCCACAAGCGATGTCGGAAAAGCCATCGCTGCAGCGTTGGGGTGAGGTGGTTTGTCAAGGCAAAAAATTACAATGTGTGCAAATAATCAGATTTATGAAGCGTGAAAAAAGGGACTAGAATCCGCCTCCGCACGTTGTAAAAATTTGCTGCTGTATTGACACACGGGAAGCCCGTCGCTCTAATGGCATGCAGCAGTTGACCTGCATATGCCGCCTCCCGCTGACGTCTGTTCATGATGTCCCGGGAGATACTTTTTAGAGACACCGAATTAACTTTTCACTAACGAGGGGCCCCTTGTGAACAAGACTGAACTGATCGAGCACATCGCCAAAAACGCAGACATCTCCAAAGCCGCGGCAACCCGCGCACTCGAAGCCACCATTGGCGCCGTCAAGACCACATTGAAGAAGGGCGGCTCTGTGTCCCTGGTGGGTTTTGGGACTTTTGCCGTGGGTAAACGTGCTGCGCGTACCGGCCGTAATCCGCGTACCGGCGATGCGATTAAAATCAAGGCAGCCAAGGTTCCCAAGTTCCGTCCGGGCAAGGCATTGAAAGATGCATTGAACTGACAGACGTGGTTAATAGTTTGTGGGGTGCTTAGCTCAGTTGGTAGAGCAGCGCCCTTACACGGCGTAGGTCGGCGGTTCGAGCCCGTCAGCACCCACCACAGACTGCGATAATGTGAAAAGGCGAACAAATGGTTCGCCTTTTTTATTAGGGCCTCCATATTCATGAGGCTCTCTGGCCGCGATGGCCGTCTACAGGAAATTCGAGATGTTTGATTTCATTCGCAAGCACACCAAGGTCACCATGGGCTTGCTGTTTTTGCTGATCGTTCCTTCCTTCATATTGTTTGGCCTGGACGGCTACAACCAGTCGAAAGACAAGGCGGCTGTGGTTGCCAGGGTAGATGGCCAGGACATCACCCAGACCGACTGGGACAGGGCGCATCAACGTGAAGTCGAAAGGCTGCGTGCATCCATGCCCTCGCTGGACCCCAAGCTGCTTGATTCACCCGAAGCAAAATATGCGACGCTGGAGCGTCTGGTGCGCGACCGTGTGCTGATCGCCGCTGCCGCCAAATCAAAACTGATCACCAGCGACCAGCGTCTTGCGCGTGACCTGCAGGAGAACCCGGACATCGCCTCGATGCGCCTGCCTGACGGCAAGCTCGACATGGACCGTTACCGCACCATGCTGGGCGCCCAGGGCATGAGCCCCGAAATGTTTGAAGCCAATGTGCGCGCCGACCTGTCCAGCCGCCAGGTGCTGATGGGTGTGGCTGGCAGCGGTTTTGCGCCAAAGCTGGCTGCAGATACTGCCCTCAATGCCTATTTCGAAAAACGCGAGATACAGCTGGCCAGCTTTCCTGCGGCTGAGTACGCGGCAAAAATTACCCCGACCGACGCCGATCTTGAGCAGTTCTACAAGGCCAACGAAAAACTTTTCCAGGCCCCCGAGCAGGCCAATATTGAATATGTGATTCTTGATGTCGACACGCTTAAAAAGGGTATTACGGTTGCTGATGCCGACCTCAAGGCCTACTACGACCAGAATGCAGCCCGCCTGAGCGGCATTGAAGAGCGCCGCGCCAGCCACATCCTCATCGCTGCCGCCAAGAGCGCACCCGATGCCGACCGCCAGAAGGCCAAAGCAAAGGCAGCTGAGCTGCTGGCCCAGGTCAGGAAAGCGCCAGACTCGTTTGCTGATCTTGCCCGAAAAAATTCGCAGGACCCCGGCTCAGCCCCGAATGGCGGTGACCTCGATTTCTTTGCACGCGATGCCATGGTCAAGCCTTTTTCAGATGCCGCCTTTGCCATGAAAAAGGGCGATATCAGCGATGTGGTCGAATCCGACTTCGGTTACCACATCATCAAGCTCACAGACATCAAGGTGCCCAAGCAGCGCACCTTCGAGGATATGAAGGCCGAGATTGAGTCGGATGTGAAGAAGCAGCAGGCGCAGAAGAAGTTTTCTGAGAGCGCCGAGGCTTTCACCAACGGCGTTTACGAGCAGGCAGACAGCCTGAAACCGGTTGCCGACCGACTCAAACTTGAAGTGAAGACCGCCGCCAACGTGACGCGCCAGCCGCAGCCCGGTGCCAGCGGCCCGCTTGCAAACGCCAAGTTCCTCAATGCGATCTTCTCGCCTGATGCCGTCGAGAAAAAGCGTAACACTGAAGCGGTTGAAGCCGCGTCCAACCTGCTGATCTCCGGGCGTATCACGCAGTACACGCCGGCACGCACCAAGCCACTGGCCGAAGTGAAAGACGAGGTTCGCCAGCGTCTTGTTGCCTCGCGCGGCGCTGAAGAAGCCCGCAAGGACGGCGCAGCCAGACTGGCCGCATGGAAAGCCGCTCCTGATACAGCGATACTCTTGCCCGCGATGGTTGTCTCGCGTGACCAACTGCAAAAGCTCCCCGCGAAAATTGTCGAAACAGCATTAAAGACCGACGCCTCGGCCTTGCCTGTATTTACTGGCGTTGACCTGGGTGCGCAGGGCTATGCGGTTGTGAAACTGCTGAAGGTATTGCCACGCGACCCGGCCCTTGGCCCCAGCGCCAAACAGGAGCAGGACCAGTACGCCCAGTGGTGGACAGCAGCTGAGAGCCTTGCTTACTACAACAGCCTCAAGGACCGTTTCAAGACCGAGATTCGTGTTGCCAAACCTGTGAGCGCAGCAGCAGATGCGCAGGCCGCGCCGGAGACCGTCACCCGTTAATTTTCTTTCTGCATTTGGCAGAGGAAAGTAGCGGCTATAATTTGCCCTCGCGGTGGCTGTAGCTCAGTTGGTAGAGTCCAGGATTGTGATTCCTGTTGTCGTGGGT
>JAZKAY010000016.1:0-12244 GCA_040388905.1 Pseudomonadota bacterium | reverse complement strand
TTCTCTTGGCGAAGCAAGAGAAAGTGAGTCGCCCGCCGGGGCGAGACCCGGCCTGGTAGTGAAGGTCACGAATACACCCTAATTGGCGAACCCGCTGCAAGTGAAGCGCAAAACACCCAATCCAAAAATCCCTTCCCCAACAACGCCTCCGCTGCAGGCGAAAAGCAGCACAATAAGCCCATGACGTTGACCGAACTCAAATACATCGTCGCAGTCGCCAGGGAGAAGCACTTTGGCAAGGGCGCAGACGCCTGCCATGTCTCCCAGCCCACCCTCAGCGTGGCGATCAAGAAGCTGGAGGAAGAGCTCCAGGTCAAGCTGTTCGAGCGCAACGCCAACGAGATCACCGTCACCCCGCTGGGTGAAGAAATCATCCGCCAGGCGCAGAGCGTGCTGGAGCAGGCGGACAACATCCGCGAGATTGCCCGGCGCGGCAAGGACCCGCTGTCGGGCGCACTTCGGCTTGGCGTGATCTACACCATCGGCCCCTACCTGCTGCCCGACCTGGTGCGGCAGATGATTTCCCTGAACCCCCAGATGCCGCTCATGCTGCAGGAGAACTTCACCGTCAAGCTGCTCGAAGAGCTGCGCAACGGCGAGATCGACTGCGCCATCCTGGCCGAGCCCTTCCCCGACACCAACCTGGCCATTGCGCCGCTGTATGACGAGCCCTTCATGGCGGCCGTGCCCAGCTCGCACCACCTGGCGTCCCGCAAAAGCATCACGGCCGAAGAGATCAAGAAAGAAACCATGCTGCTGCTGGGCAATGGCCACTGTTTCCGTGACCATGTACTGGAGGTTTGCCCCGAGTTCGCACGCTTTTCAAGCAGCGCCGACGGCATCAGCAAGAGTTTTGAAGGCTCGTCGCTGGAGACCATCAAACACATGGTCGCCGCCGGCATGGGCATCACGCTGGTGCCGCGCCTGGGCGTGCCGAAAGAGGCGTTGATTGAAGCGCCCAAAGGCAAAAAAGGCAAAGTCGCCACCGTTGCCGCCGAGCAGCCGTCCTTCATCAAATACCTGCCGTTTGAGGGCCACATCCCCGGCCGGCGTGTGGTGCTGGCATGGCGGCGCAGCTTCACCCGGTACGAGGCGATTGCAGCACTGCGCAATGCGATTTATGCCTGCGAGCTGCCGGGTGTAACGCGGCTGTCCTGAACTGGCTGTTCAGGCGTCACCCGGATTTTGTAAAGTACCGTTTCAGATATCTTTTTCAGAGGAAAAAACCATGGCAAAAATCGCAAAACCCGCACCCGGCATCAACATCGGCATCAACGAAAAAGATCGCGCCGCGATTGCGAAAGGTCTTTCCCGCCTGCTGGCAGACACCTATACGCTCTACCTGACCACGCACAACTTCCACTGGAACGTCACTGGGCCGATGTTCAACACGCTGCACCTGATGTTCATGACGCAATACACCGAACTGTGGAACGCGGTGGACCCGATTGCTGAACGCATCCGCTCGCTGGGTCACCCTGCGCCCGGCTCTTACGCCCAGTTCAGCAAACTGGCGTCCGTGCCTGATGTGCCCGTGACCCCGCCCAAAGCGCTGGAGATGGTCCGAATCCTGGTGCAGGGTCATGAAGCCGTGGCACGCACCGCGCGCGAGCTGTTCCCCGTCGCTGACAAGGCCAGCGACGAGCCAACTGCGGATTTGCTGACGCAGCGCCTGACCGTGCATGAGCAGACAGCGTGGATGTTGCGCTCGCTGCTTGAGGAATAAGCTTTGAACGAAGCGGACGTGCGCAGCGCCGGGCCGCCCCAAGCAAGCACAGCCCCCTCGGGGGGCAGCGCATTACACAAAGTGAAAAGCGTGGGGGCGCTGTATTTGCAGTTGATCCGCTGGGACCGCCCGGCGGGCTGGTTGCTGCTTTTGTGGCCGGGTCTTTCCGCGCTGTGGATTGCCTCGCACGGCTTTCCCGGCTGGCATTTGCTGGCCGTGTTCACGCTGGGTACCTTCCTGATGCGCAGCGCCGGTTGCTGCCTGAATGATGTGGCCGACCGCGACTTCGACAAACACGTCAAGCGCACAGCCCAGCGGCCGGTCACCAGCGGCAAGCTCTCAAGCAAGGAGGCGCTGGCAGTCGGCGCCGTACTGGCGCTGCTGGCCTTTGGCCTGGTGCTGACGACCAACATCACCACTGTTTACTGGTCGTTCGCTGCGCTGGCCGTGACGCTGGTCTACCCTTTTGCCAAGCGTTTCGTTTCCATGCCGCAGGCGGTGCTGGGCATCGCTTTCAGCTTTGGCATACCGATGGCGTTTGCGGCGGTGCAGTCGCGTGTGCCCATGCTGGCCTGGGTGCTGCTGCTGGGCAACCTGTTCTGGGTGATCGCCTACGACACTGAATACGCGATGGTGGACCGCGATGACGACCTGCTGATTGGCATGAAAACATCGGCCATCACGCTCGGGCGTTTTGACGTGGCGGCGGTGATGTTCTGTTATGCGGCGTTTCTTTGTATCTGGGTGGCGGCCCTCTGGCCGCGCCAGCAGCCGCTGCTGTTTTTACTGGGCATTGCGGCGGCAGCCTTGCAGGCCGCATGGCACTTCACGCTGATTCGCAGCCGTGGTCGTGAGGGCTGCTTCAAGGCGTTTCGCCTGAACCACTGGGTCGGGTTTGCGGTGTTTGCCGGCGTCGTGCTGTCGTCCTTGCCGCCCATGCCCTGATGCCTGATCAGCAGCCTAAAAAAACGCCCGCAATGCGGGCGTTTTTGATTGTCAGCCTGGCAAGGCGCCAGACATTGACTGAAAATTAACGGTAGATCTTGCGGTTGCTGCCGTCCAGGATCACGTAGTGGCGTGCTTCCTCGCGCACTGCAGCGCGGGTCAGGGTGCTGGCTTGAACAGGTGCAGCAGCAAAAGCGGCTTCGGGGCTGACGGCCACAGCGCCGGACTGGCGTGCTGCCAGGTAGGCGTTCTGCACCTCGGCGCGGGTCACGTTGCTGGCAGAGACATCAGGGCGGATGGCCAGGGCAGCTTCACCAGACAGGCCGGATTGTGCAAAAGCGCTGGCACCGGAGAGGGCTGCAACTGCGAAGAGGGCGGAGGCGACAAATTTCGTGTTCATGATGAGTTTTCCTTTGAATGAATGTTTTTGCTTGCTTTGATAAATCAGCGGGTTCAGATCGTGCTGTTGCCGATCTGGGCAGCGCGGGCCGACACCACAGCGTCGTTGCGCACTTCAGCGCGGGTCACAACGCTGGCAGCTGCTGGGGCGGCTGCAAAAGCGCCTTCCTGGCTGGCGGCGACCTTGCCGGCCTGGCGGGCTTGCAGGTAGTCGTTTTGCACCTGTGCACGGGTCACGTTGCTGCTGGAAGCGACGGGGCGGATGGCCAGGGCGGCTTCGCCAGTCAGGGCGGTTTGTGCAAAAGCGCTGGCGCCGGTCAATGCGGAGAGAGCGATAACGGTAGAAGCGATCAGTTTCGAGTTCATGATGAATTTCCTTTGGAATAAAACAGTTTTTAGTACCTATCCAGTTATCGTCGCTTTGGGGTTTGATCCCCTGGCTGTCCAACTGGCCTCGGTGAGTCGCCTGTTGGTTTCGGCTCATCGATGACTGAACTTTAGGGTTTACCCGACAAATGAAAAACCCCCGCACGCACAATACATCGTTGCAGAAACCGTAATAATTGCGTAAAGCTATCGCGGCGATTGTTAAAAAAGGTATGTATGGACAGGCTTCTCTCTATGCGGGTGTTTCAGAAGGTCATAGACGAGGGCGGTTTTGCCGCGGCCGCGCGCGTGCTCGACATGTCGCCCGCAGGCGTGACCCGGCTGGTGACTGACCTTGAACAGCACCTGGGCGCGCGCCTGATACAGCGCACCACCCGCAAGCTGTCGCTCACCGATGCCGGCCAGGCCTACCTGATACGGGTGCGAAGCATCCTCAACGAGGTGGACGATGCCGATGCCGAGGCCGGCCAAAGCTCAAGCGAGCTGCAGGGCGTGGTGCATGTCGTGGCGCCCTCGCTGTTTGCCAACTACTTTCTGGCCACACGCGTCACCGAATGGCTGGCGCGCTACCCCAAGGTGGCGATACACCTGCATGTCGACCCGTTTCCGCAGAACCGGGTCGAGGAGTTTGACGTCACCTTCATGCTGGTGGACGAAGGTTTTGACGCCAATGTGGTCGCCCGGCCCATGGCGACCACTGAATACGTGGTCTGCGCCAGCCCCGATTACCTCAAGCGCAAGGGCACGCCGCTCAAGCCGCCGGACTTGCAGGGCCATCAATACCTGCGCTTTCCGTGGCAGGCGTCATCGGGCCACGCCGCGCGTGGCATGCGGCTGTCGCGCCTGGATGGCTCGCAGGAAGACACCGAGGTACCCATGCAGGTGGTGCTGCAGGCCGAGAGCTACGAAACACTTTTCTCGGCAGCCATCAATGGCGCCGGTATCGCTGCGCTGCCCAGGTTTCCCGCCCGCAACTTTTTTGCCACCGGTGAGCTGGTGCACCTGCTGCCCGAATGGATTTTTGGCCGCTACACGGTGTACGTCGCCTTCCCGACGCGCAAACTGATCCCGGCGCGCACCCGGGCATTTGTGGACTGGGCGTTTGAGGATTTTGCGCAGGAGATGGCAAAGCGGCGCGATGCGCTGGGCAGTCTTCACCAGACCAGTGCAACGTGATTTGCTATTGAATCAGTAGCTGCTCACGCACGTTTTTATTGGTCTGCAGCCGTTTTAGTGCCTTAAAACAGGCCTTTTTTTAGGTTTTGGAGCTTGGGAAGGCCTGAAAACTGGCCAACTTGAGAAAATTTAACGTATACGGCAAAAATTTAACGTATACGTTAAAAATAGCTTTTCGGCAGGCTTTTGCCCGTTCAAAGCATCTCGTCAGGCGCAAACGGCCCTATCAGGTGCACCAGCAGCTTGAGGCCGGCGCTGGCGTCCGGTTCGGAGCTGGCGTCCTTGAAGCTGGCACCCGGTGGCGCTTTCCAGAGCAACTGGCCGTCCAGAAGCTCGACCTTGTAGGCGCCGGTTTGCATGGTGGGCTCAATCAGCCTGATGGCTTCGCCCGAGATGCCGCGGTTGCGGATGACGATGGCGATCTCGCTGTTTTGCAGCTGCGAGCGCAAGTCCAGGTTCATGGATCCGACCACCAGCAGGCGCTCGTCGATCACCACCACCTTCGAATGCAGGCTTGCGCGCGAGTTGCCTGTCGAGCCGGTGCCCGAGTTGTCTGAAGAGCTGGCCCCTGCGCCCGAGCCCGAACCAAAGCTGGAACCGAAGCTTGAGAAGGTGCCCTCCTGTTCGGCGCGCATCTCGTAAATTTCCACACCCATGGCCAGCAGGTCCTTGCGGTAGCGTGAATAACCCACATGCGCGGCAGGCGCGTCGTTGGACGCCAGTGAATTTGTCAGCACGCGCACCCTGACGTTGCGCTGGCGCAGGTCGGCAAACTGTTTCATCATGCGTTTGCCTGGCACAAAGTAGGGCGAGACGATCAGCACACTGGTTTTGGCCTGTGAGATCAGTTGCAGCAGGCCGTCCACCGTGGTGTCGCCCGCTTCTTCGGTGGCGTCGGCATCGGCGGCGATCTTCGATGGCTTGTCTGCCAGCATCACGGAAGGCGCCCAGGTCCAGGTCAGCAGGCGCAGGTTGGTGGAGTCGGCCAGTTCAGGCAGGGTGACGGTGGCCGCCACGGTGCTGGTTTTGGCATCAGGCACAGACGCTTCCGGGCTGACCGTCGGGACAGGCGAGCCCGGCGCATTGGGTTCAGCCTTGGGCTTGATGTCGGCAAGCTCTTTTTCCGTCATCAGCGACTGCACCGGGTAGGCCAGCGGGTTGTTCCAGTACTGGTCAAAGCTGCGCGACAAATCGCGGGCAATGCGCCCGGCCGCCAAAATATCGATGTCGACGAAGTTGGTGCCCTGGCTCTGGCCGAAATAGGTTTCGCCCAGGTTGCGGCCACCGGTAATCGCCACCGCGTTGTCGGCCACAAAAATCTTGTTGTGCATGCGCCGCTGCATGCCTTCAATGTCTTTCAGGTTGGTGATGATGCGAAAAAACAGCGACTGCCGCCCGCCCGGCAGCGGGTTGAACAGCCGCACTTCAAAGTTCTTCTCGAAAGCCAGCTTGAGCACCTGCGCGTTCTTGCCCGAAGTGTTGAAGTCGTCCAGCAGGATGCGGATGCGCACGCCCCGGTTGGCTGCTTCGCGCATGGCGTCGAACAAACGCTGGGTGGTGTCGTCCTGGAAGATCGCGTAGTACTGGATGTCCAGCGTCTTTTGCGCGGCCTTGATGAGTGTCATGCGGCTGGTAAAGGCCAGGTCTGCGCTGCCGATCAGCGCAAAAGCCGAGTCATTGCGCGTGCCTGCGGTGGCGGCCCGCTGCGCGACCAGGCTGCCCATACGGGTTCCGGACGGATCGGCCAGCGCGGTCGAAATCGGGCGGTCAACCTGGTCGGGCAGCGAGGCGCAGCCGGGCAACACCAGCGCGGACACCAGCGAGCCCGCAAGCAGCAGCATGGAAAGCCACCTTCGGCCAGGACCGGGTATTGAGACGGGTGCTGAGGGCGCAGTCGGGCAGGGGTGGGCAAGGGTGAGCGGCATGGTGCGGCAACTTTAGCGCAGGGCCCTGCTTTTGGGCGCTGCCCTGCGGTGAGAAACGGCGGCTTTTGCTGTAGTCTTCAAGCTTGACTGCAGCTACAGCCCATCACCCGTCACTGGCTGCTGCCTGCATCCCATAAAAAAATACTCCAGAGGGACATCATGCGTTTTATTCACGGGCTGCTTTTGGGAGCGCTGCTTCTGGCAACAAGTGCCCACGCGCAGAATGATGATGAGGCTGGCGCCGGGTTCAGGCGCATCACGCTGGATGAGGCCCGGCAGTTGCGCGGCGTGCTGGCGCAGCCAGTGCCTGACAACGTCACTGCAGCAGCGCTCAGGTCGCACTTTCAGGAAAAGGACATGGCCGCGCGACGCCTGAACAACACGGTGGAGTACGAAGCATTTTTGCGCCAGTGGATCGCCGCGCTGCCCGATGATCCCGTACCCAGGGGGAATTTCGCCGCACTGTTGCGTGACCAGAGCCGCTTCAACGAGGCCATAGAGCAGAGGATGCTGGCCATAGGACTGACCAGTTCGCCCAGTTTGAACGCCTTTTACCGCGTGATGCTTGTCTTCGAGTATTTCCGGGCAGGGCGACATGCCGAAGCGCAAAAAAACCTGGATGAAGCGGTGGCAAACATCGAAACGCTGGCGGCCTCCCGGACGTGGACGCTTTCTCACAGGCTCTATTTCAGCCGAGCACGCTCGGAAGCGTATCGGGCGCAGTCGCTTCTGTATGACCGCGTTGGCCGCTGGAATGAGGCGGTCAAGGCCGCTACAGATGGCGAGGCCACCACACGGCAGTCCATGAAACTGGTTCTGGAGTTGCCTTCAACGCCTGCGAACCAGCGCGAGAGATATTTCGTCGGGGGTGACGTCGGGGAAGCACTTGCACGCAAGACCTATGCGCTGCGTTCGGGCGGCCGCCTTGGCGAAGCAGAAGCAAGCCTGCAGGCTTACTTGCGCCTGTCCCGTGAAGTGGCGCTGCCGCCAGGCTTTCTGTCCGGCATTTACGTCACCGCGTCAGACCTCCGGTTTTCCCAGCGCGAGTTTGTTCAGGCCGAGGTTTATGCGCGCCGATCCGACAAGGCGCTCGAGGCCATGGGTTACGACAGCCTGGCGGTTAATCGCGTGGGGCGAGCGCGAACGCTGATCATTGCATTGCAGGGACAAAAACGCTGGACTGACTCGCTGGCGGAATTCGAGCGTCTGGATGCACTTGCCGGCACCGATGAGACCTTGCGCAGGCGGGTGCTCCTCCAGCCCGAGAGAGCGTTGACCTATGTCTGGACGGGCAAGGCTGCGCAAGCTGCGAAGATTTATGAAGACCTGGCCGACTTCATCCGCCGGACATTCGGCGAGGGCCACTTTTTCGTGACTCAGGCCACCGGCATGCAGGGGGTGGCCTTGTGGCGCGCCGGCACGTTTGAGGCCAGGGCCCGGGCCCTGGCGCTTTTAAAGCAGGCCATCAACGGCTATACAGCCCCCCGGAACGCGGATTTTCTCGAAAACATCGGTTACCGCAAGGAGGTGCGCGAACTGGTGTTTGCCACCTACCTCGAAGCGATGAGCTCAACCCCGGGCGAGGACATGACGCAGGCACTCGGTCCGGCCGACTGGGTGCGCGGCGGTGTTGTACAGCAGGCGCTGGCAGATGCAGCCGTCCGCTCGGCCGCGAGTGAGCCGGCATTGGCGGATCTGGTCCGGCGCGAGCAGGATGCCAAAAACGAGGTCACTGGCTTGCGCAACTATCTGGCGCGGGAGACCGGCGCCGCCGCTAGCCCGCTGCCCGAGATTGCCGCTGGCATACGCGCCCGCATTACGCAGCTTGAAGCCGCGCGCCAGGGCCTGCAATCCCAGCTCCGCAGCCAGTTCGTCAATTACGACCGCCTGGTCCGGCCTTTGCCGCCATCGGGGGCCGATATCGCCAAAGCCCTCAGCCTCGATGAGGCATTGCTCATGTTTTTGCCGACCGACAACGCCGTGTATGTCTGGGCCGTCACGGCCGACCGGCCAACCGCATTTGCGCGGGTGGCCTTGCCGCAGGCCGGGCTTGCCCAACTGGTGCGCAAGGCCCGCAGCACGCTGGACTTTGCTGAGATGCGCAGCGGCATGCGGGCCTTCGATTCAGATGCGTCGAGTGAGTTATACCGGCGGCTGCTGCAGCCTGTGCAGTCAGCCTTTCAGGGCAAAAAGCGCCTCGTGATTGCGGCCGGCGGGGCGCTCAGCCAGCTGCCGTTTGGCGTGTTGCTGACCGGGTCCGCAAAACTCGCGAGCCCGGCGGACTATGCCGCTGCGCCGTGGCTGATAAAACAGGCCGCCATCACGCAGGTTCCCAGTGTCAGCGCCTGGCTCGCTGGTAAACAGCTGGCCGGGGCCAAACCGGCACCGGAGTTGCTGATGGGCTGGGGCGACCCTCAGTTTGTGGCTGATGCTGCGACTGGCCAGGCTGGTCAGATGGGTTCTTCGGGCGCAACACGCAATGTGCTGTTGACGCGTGCTGCGACGCTGGCCGATCCGGACAGCGACAAGGTCATGTCGCAGGGCGCTTTGCGCTATGGGGACATTCCGCCCCTGCCCGAAACGCGCGGCGAACTGGTGGCCATCGCGGCCAGCCTGAAAGCCGATGCCGGTCGCGACCTGCGCCTGGGCGGGCAGGCCACGCGCGCCAGCGTGCTGCAGAGCAACCTGAGTGGTGAACTGCAAAGAAAGAAGGTGCTGGTGTTTGCAACGCACGGCCTGATGGCGGGCGACCTGCCCAATCTCAATCAGCCCGCGCTGGCCCTTGCGGCCACAGCAAGCGACACGCAGGATCCGCTGGCGCCCCTGCTGACGCTGGCCGATGTACTGGGCCTCAAGCTCAATGCCGACTGGGTGGTTTTGTCGGCCTGCAATACCGCAGCAGCGGACGGCAAGGCCGAAGAGGCCCTGAGTGGGCTGGCGCGGGGCTTCTTTTATGCAGGTACCCGCAGCCTGCTGGTCACCCACTGGGCGGTTGAAAGTGAAAGCGCCAGGCAATTGACGACCGCCACGTTTGCGCACTACAGCCAGAACCCGCAGGCGCCCAAGGCCGAAAGCCTGCGCCAGGCCATGCTGGCCGTGATGGCGCGGCCTGAATATTCACACCCGGCCTTCTGGGCGCCGTATGCGCTGGTGGGGGACGGTGGCCGCTGAGTGCGGCTGCTTTCCCTGCACCTTCAGGCCGAGAGCGTTTCCCAGCGCTGCAGGGCATCCATCAGCTCTTCTTCTATCTTGCTGTTGCGCGCGTTGAGTTCCGCCGCGCGTTTGGCGTTGGTGGTGTAGATGGTGCCGTCGAAGAGTTCCTGCTCAATCGCCTTTTGCTGTGATTCGAGCGTCTGTATCAGTGCAGGCAAGCCTTCGAGCTCGCGCTGCTCCTTGTAGCTGAGCTTCTTTTTGGCGGCGTTGCTGCTGGCGTCGGTTTTGGCGGGCTCTGCCGCAGCTTTGGCCGCGTTTTTCGAGCTGGCGGCTGCCGTTGGTGATGGTTTGGCACTGCCGGTAATCTGCGCCGCGCGTTTGGACTGGGTGATCCAGTCGGTTACGCCGCCTTCGTACTCGCGCCAGAAGCCCGGCTTTTCGGGCGTGCCTTCATAGGCGATGGTGCTGGTGACCACATTGTCGAGAAAGCGCCTGTCGTGGCTGACCAGGAAGACCGTGCCCTCGTAGTTCTGCAGCAGGTCTTCCAGCAGTTCCAGCGTGTCGATGTCCAGGTCATTGGTCGGCTCGTCGAGCACCAGCACATTGGCCGGGCGCGCAAACAGGCGTGCCAGCAGCAGGCGGTTGCGCTCGCCGCCCGAGAGGGTGCGCACCGGGGAGTTGGCGCGCGCAGGCGAGAAGAGAAAGTCGGTGAGGTAGCTCTTGACGTGTTTTTTGGCGCCGTTGATCTCCACCCACTCGCTGCCGGGGCTGATGAAGTCTTCCAGCGTGGCGTCGAGGTCCAGGCTGTCGCGCATCTGGTCGAAGTAGGCGACCTGCAGGTTGGCACCCTGCCGTATCTTGCCGGGCGGGTTGGTCACGTCGGGCTGCAATTCGCCCAATATGAGCTTGAGCAGTGTGGTTTTGCCGGCACCGTTGGGGCCGAGCAGGCCGACCTTGTCGCCGCGCAGCAGGGTGCCGGTAAAGTTGTTGACGATGATCTTCTCGCTGCCGGGGTGTCCGAAACTCTTGCTCACGTTGGTCAGTTCGGCGACGATCTTGCCGCTTTTCTCGCCGCTGGAGACGTCCAGGTTGACGCGGCCCACGGCATCGCGCCGCGCCGCGCGGTTGTCGCGCAGCACCTCAAGCCGCCCAATACGTGCAACGCTGCGGGTGCGGCGTGCTTCCACGCCCTTGCGTATCCAGACTTCTTCCTGCGCCAGCAGCTTGTCGGCCTTGGCATTGATGACGGCTTCCTGCGCCATCTGCTCTTCCTTCTGCACCAGGTACTGCGCAAAGTTGCCGGGGTAACTGAGCAGCTTGCCGCGGTCAAGCTCCACGATCATGGTGGCGACCTGGTCCAGGAAGGCGCGGTCATGGGTGATGGTGATGATGGAGCCGTTGAAGTTGATGAGCAGCTCTTCCAGCCAGGCGATGGAGTCGAGATCCAGGTGATTGGTGGGCTCGTCGAGCAGCAGCACGTCGGGTTTGGCCACCAGCGCCTGCGCTAGCGCCACGCGCTTTTTGGTGCCGCCCGAGAGGGAGCCGACGATAGCGTCCTTGTCCAGGTGCAGGCGGTGCAGGGTTTCTTCTACGCGCTGTTCCCAGGTCCAGCCGTCGAGAGCCTCGATTTCTGATTGAAGCGCGTCCAGGTCGGTGTTCTCGTCGGCGGCAAGATACATCTCCACGACATGGCGTGTTCGGGCCAGGCCGGCACTCGCAGCAATGAAGACAGTCGCGTGCGGATCAAGGGAGGGTTCCTGCGGCACGTACGCGATGCGCAGGTTTTGCTGCAGCTGCAGCGTGCCGTCGTCAGGCTTCTCCAGCCCGGCCAGTATCTTCAACAGGGATGATTTGCCCGTACCGTTGCGTCCGATCAGGCCGATACGCTGGTTGGTTTCAAGTGAAAAATCTGCGTGGTCCAGCAGTGCGACGTGCCCAAAAGCGAGTTGGGCGTCCAGAAGGGTAATAAGTGCCATATAGGTAGGGGATTATCCGGGTGTGGGCTTCCCGGGGCTTCAATGCCCTCTATATGCAGGTGTTTACCCTTGCGGAGGACCGGGTGCGCCACTGGAGACCTGTTGCGGAGCCCGCTTACATGCATGCGGGGTGATTGACGATTTTTTTCAAAAGAGTTGCGCGGCCCGAAAAAACAGTGCTATAGTCGATGGCTCTGCTGATGAAACAGCCAAGCCAGCGAAAGCCGGTTTCAGCAGGAAAGAAAGAAATAAAAAATCTTTCTTGAATTTGACAGGTGATGAAAAACCGGTATATAATTCGAGGCTCTGCTAAACACAGCAAACTGCAAATCTCTCCAGCGAATAGCAAGCGAGATTGGTCTGAAAAGAAGTTCGAAAGAACTCAGCAAGTTGAGAAAAGTAGATAACCTTTGAGTTGACTGGGAATTAAAAACCGGTATATAATTCGAGGCTCAGCTGATTACAGCTAACGACAAAAACAAAGCAGCAAACGCTGCGATGCAAGTAGTCAGGATCATTAAAAATTTACAGCCGATAAGTATGGGCGTTTGAAGGCG
>JAZKAY010000015.1:0-124894 GCA_040388905.1 Pseudomonadota bacterium | reverse complement strand
CTGCACGATGGGGCTCATGGCGCTGCCGTGGTAGGTGCGGTAGAGCAAAAACGGCCTGATGAGCTTTGCGTCACCGGCAACAAAACCGCTACGCAGGCCGGGCACATTGCTGCGCTTGGAAAGACTGGTCAGCGAGATCAGGTTTTTGAAATCGTGCCTGCCGAGTTTTGCAGCAGCTTCCAGGCCCCCAAGCGGTGCTTCATCGCGGAAGTAAATCTCGCTGTAGCACTCGTCGGAGGCAATCACAAAGCCGTAACGGTCGCTGAGCTCGAACAGCAGCTTCCATTCATCCAGCGGCATCACGGCGCCTGCGGGGTTGCCGGGCGAGCAGACGAAGATCAATTGCGTCTTGGCCCAGACTTCTTCCGGCACTGCGGCCCAGTCGATGCCGAAATTGCGCGCTGGGTCGCTGGGGGCAAACCAGGTTTCAGCGCCTGCCAGCAGGGCCGAACCTTCGTAGATTTGATAAAAAGGATTTGGGCATACGACGGTTGCACCGGGCTTCGTCGGGTCTATCACCGTTTGCGCAAGCGAAAACAGGGCTTCACGCGAACCGTTGACCGGCAGGATCTGCGTGGCAGGGTCTACGGCGAGGCCGTACCGCCGCTTGAGCCAGTCCGCCATGGTCTGGCGAAGTTTCGGTTCGCCAGCTGTCGGCGGGTAGCCAGCCAGGCCTGCCAGGCTGCCGGTCAGGGCGTCCTTGACCAATTGCGGCGTGGCGTGGCGGGGTTCGCCAATGCCCAGGCTGATGGGTTTGTAGACCGGGTTGGGTGTGATGTCGGCGTGCAACAGGCGCAGCCGCTCAAAAGGGTAGGGCTGGAGCCGGGAAAGCAGGGGATTCATGGTTTGAATTATCCAGCCTGCCGACAGGCCTGAAAAAGCTGAAAACGATTGATTTTAATGTATACGGCAAAAATTTAACGTATACGTTAAATTTTGGTTTGCTCTATGCCTACGAGCTGAAAAAAAGGCCAAAAAAACAGGCTCCAGAGCCATTTTTACCCCTCAAATCGGCCTACATCCCTTTAGATACAAGCGTGAGCAGCTATTGAATTAATAGCACTGTTGAGGCTCAGACGGCCAGCCGGGTATTACATAAAGTTGCGCGGGTGCGCACCAGGTTTTCTGCTGGCCTGACCTGCAGGTGCTGCGGCGCCCACCTGTAAATCAAGCGGCTGATTTTGCCGTTCCTGTTACACCCGCGTCGGGTAACATTACCAGCTCGCGTCCCGCTGCGGCGGACTGCTCCGCATTGCAAAAAGTTGCATTAAATCAACAACTTGGCTCAAAAAGAACACAGGGTTAGCCGTGCGTCTCAATTCAATCAAATTATCCGGTTTCAAATCTTTCGCAGAGCCCACCAATTTTGTGCTGCCTGGCCAGCTCATCGGCGTTGTCGGGCCTAACGGTTGCGGCAAGTCCAACATCATGGACGCGGTGCGCTGGGTGCTGGGTGAGAGCAAGGCGTCCGAGCTGCGTGGCGAATCCATGCAGGACGTCATCTTCAACGGCACCACCACCCGCAAGCCCGCCAGCCGCTCAAGTGTCGAGCTGGTGTTTGACAATGCCGACCACCGCGCCGGCGGCCAGTGGGGCCAGTTTGCAGAGATCGCCGTCAAGCGTGTGCTGACGCGTGACGGCACATCCAGCTACTACCTCAACAACCAGCCCGTGCGCCGCCGTGACGTGCAGGACGTGTTCCTCGGCACCGGCCTCGGCCCGCGCGCCTACGCCATCATTGGTCAGGGCACCATCAGCCGCATCATCGAATCGAAACCCGAAGAGCTGCGCCTGTTTCTTGAAGAAGCTGCCGGCGTGTCGAAGTACAAGGAACGCCGCCGCGAGACGGCCAACCGCCTCTCAGACACGCGTGAGAACCTGACCCGCGTTGAAGACATCCTGCGCGAGCTCAATGCCAACCTTGACCGGCTTGAGAAGCAGGCTGAAGTCGCGTTGCGCTACAACGCCTTGCAGGCCGACGGCACGCTCAAGCAGCACCAGCTGTGGTTTGTGAAGCGCGCCGAAAGCGAAGCCGACCAGGCCAAGGTGAAGGCCGATGCCGAAAAAGCTGTCAATGAACTCGAAAGCCGTGTGGCCGACCTGCGCCACATCGAGGCCGACCTTGAAACCATTCGCCAGGCGCATTACGCCGCCGGCGACCACGTCAACCAGGCCCAGGGCAAGCTGTATGAAGCCAGCGCCGAGGTCGGCCGGCTGGAAGCTGAAATCCGCTTTGTGGTCGATGGCCGCATTCGTGTCGAGCAGCGCCTGGCCCAGCTGAAAGAACAAACCGCCCAGTGGGCCACCCGCAAGGAAGACGCTGCGGTCGAGACCGAAACCCTGTCGACGCAGGCTGTTGAGGCCGAAGAAAAAGCCGAGCTGCTGGCCGCCCAGAGCGAAGAGCAGCAAGGCCAGTTGCCCGCGCTTGAAGAGTCGCTGCGCACTGCCCAGGCCAAGGCCAATGAGCAGCGCACCGGCGTGGCCCAGGTGCAGCAGCAAATCCAGGTGCTGGCAGCCGACCAGCGCAATATTGAAGAGCAGTCGCGTGCGCTGAACATGCGTCTGGAACGCCTGACGGCTGACCGCAACGCCCTCAATGCGCCAGACGAAGCCCGACTCGTCAACCTGACAGCCCAGTTCAACGCCGCACAGGAAGCCCAGCTCGAAGCCGAGGCCCGCCTGCACGAACTGACCGACAGCGTGCCGCAGCTTGACGAAGAGCGCCGCACACAGCAGCAGGCCGTCAACACCGAATCCGCCAAACGTGCTGACCTTTCTGCCCGCATGGAAGCCCTCAAGGCGCTGCAGGAAAAGGTCAAGACTGACGGCAAACTCAAGCCCTGGCTGGCCAAGCACGGCCTGGATGGCTTGCAGGGCCTGTGGAGCCGCATACACATTGAGCAGGGCTGGGAGAATGCCCTGGAAGCCGCCCTGAGAGAGCGGCTTGGCGCGCTTGAGGTCTCGAGGCTGGACATGGTGCGCGGTTTTGCCGGCACCGATGGCCGCGACACACCGCCGGCCAAGCTGTCTTTCTACTCGCCACCTAACGGTGCAGCGCCCGGCAAATCAAACACCGCCATCAACCTCAAGCCGCTGTCTGATCTGCTGCGCCTGAACGATGCAGGCCAGTCGGCCCTGCTGGGTGACTGGCTGCACGGCTGCTACACCGCTGAACAGCTCGACGACGCCATGGCCGCACGCGAAAAGCTGCAGGCCGGTGAGGTCATCTACGTCAAGAGCGGCCATGCCGTCACGCAGTTCAGCGTGAGCTTTTATGCGCAGGATTCGGAGCAGGCCGGTTTGCTGGCGCGTGCACAGGAAATCGAAAACCTCGACAAGCAGCTCAAGGCGCAGGCGCTGATCAGCGAGGAAGCCCGCAGCGCGCTGGTCAGGGCCGAGGCTGTGTATGCCGATGCCGCCCAGCGCCTGGGCACGGCCCGCCGCGAGAGCGCAGAAGGCCAGAGCCGTGCGCACGAGCTGCAGGTTGAAGTCTTGCGCCTGACGCAGTTGGCCGAACAGACCCGAGCACGCAGCGAGCAGATCCAGGCCGACATGGGCGAGATCGAAGCGCAATTGGGCGAGTTGCAGGAACGCAAGGTCACTGCTGAAGGACGCTTTGAAGAACTCGACATGCAACTGGCCGACAGCCAGGAGCGCCACGCACAACTCGACGACCGCGTGATCGAGGCCGAGCGCAAGCTCAATGAATCACGCGAACAGCAACGCGCGCTTGAGCGCCAGGCCCAGGAGGCGCAGTTCTCGCTGCGCAGCCTTGCGTCCCGCCGTGAAGAACTGGCACGCTCCATCCAGATCGCCGCGCAGCAGGCAGAGTCGATTGCCGAAGAAGAAGCGCGCGCAAAAGAAGAGCTCTCGCGCCTGTCAGATGCGGCCGCGCAGGCGGGCCTGCAATCCGCGCTTGCCGTCAAGCTGGAGCGTGAGGCTGACCTGGGCGCCAAGCGCAGCCAGTACGACGACCTGACCAACAAGCTGCGCGCCAGCGATGAACGCCGCCTGCAGCTTGAGCGCGAACTTGACCCCATGCGCCAGCGCATCACCGAGTTCCAGCTGAAAGAGCAGGCCGCTCGCCTCGGTTTTGAGCAGTACGAACAGCTGCTGGCTGACGCGCAGGCCGACCTGCCAGCGGTTGAAGAATCCATCAAGACCGGCAATGTGCGCCTCACCGGCCTGCAGGGCGAAATCGACCGCATCAACCGCGACATCCAGTCGCTGGGCGCCGTCAACCTTGCAGCGCTTGACGAACTGGCCAGCGCGCGTGAGCGCAAGCAGTTCCTCGATGCGCAGTCTGCCGACCTGAACGAAGCCATGGTCACGCTGGAAGACGCGATCAAGAAGATTGACGCCGAAACGCGCGATCTGCTGGCCAGCACCTTTGAAACCGTCAACGGCCATTTCGGCAAGATGTTCCCTGAGCTGTTTGGAGGCGGCAACGCCAGGCTGGTCATGACGGGTGAAGAAATCCTCGACGCCGGCGTGCAGGTCATGGCGCAGCCGCCCGGCAAGAAGAACCAGACCATTCATTTGTTGTCGGGCGGTGAAAAAGCCCTGACCGCGATTGCGCTGGTGTTTGCCATCTTCCACCTGAACCCCGCGCCTTTCTGTCTGCTCGATGAGGTCGATGCGCCGCTGGACGACGCCAACACCGAGCGTTATGCCAAGCTGGTGGCCAGCATGAGCAAGGACACGCAGTTCCTCTTCATCAGCCACAACAAGATCGCCATGGAGATGGCCGAGCAGCTGATCGGCGTGACCATGCAGGAGCAGGGCGTCTCGCGCATCGTGGCGGTGGACATGGAAGCCGCGCTTGGTTTTGCCGAAGCCGCATGAGCACACTCCAGATCAGCTTGGCGGTTGTTGGCGGTTTGGTGCTGGCCGGGGTTGTTGCCCACAGCACCTGGACGGCGCGCAAAAACCAGCCAAAACGTGCCACGCCTGAAGTCAACCCCGAGCCGCGTGAGCAGATTGAGCCCGGCCTGCATGACGAGGGCGCTTCAACCGACCCGCTGGCACACCGGCAGGAACCCAGCTTTGATGGTGATTCAGGCCTGGGCGCGCTGGCCCACGCCATGGCACCCGAGAAGAAGCCGGGCCTTGATGCACTAATAGACGTGATCGCGCCCGTGGTGATTGATTCCGTCGTGTCTGGCGAGGCAGCTCTTGCAGCCATGCCCAGCACCCGCCGCGCCGGCAGCAAGCCCTTTGGCGTTGAAGGTTTGAGCGTGGCCACCGGCGAGTGGGAATTCCCTGCCGCCAGCCACCGCTACAGCGCCTTCCAGTGCGGCGTGCAACTGGCCAACCGCATGGGCGCGCTCAACCAGATTGAGTACTCTGAATTTGTGATGAAAACCCAGGCTTTTGCCGATGCGATTGGCGGCGAGCCCGAGTTTCCGGAAATGCTTGATGAGGTCGCGCGAGCGCGTGAGCTTGACCAGTTCGCCAGCGCGCATGACGCGCAGCTCAGCTTCACCCTGCGTGCCGTTCATACGGCCTGGAGCCCGGGGTACGTGCAGCAGAACGCAGCGCGCCTGGGTTTTGTGGCGGGCGTGATCCCGGGCCGCATGGTGCTGCCCGCCCCGCAGCAGGGCAATGCGCCCATGCTGGGCCTGGCCTTTGACACCCAGGCCGCCATGGCAGAAGACCCCGAGCAGACCGCACTGCGCGAGGTCACGCTTTCGCTGGATGTGCCGCAAGTCATGCGCACAGAGCAGCCCTTTGTGCGCATGCGTGAAGCCGCTGTGGCACTGGCTACGGCGATGGACGGCGCCATCATTGACGACAACGGCAATGTGATTCATTCTGAAGCCATGGACGTTATCGGCTCGGAGCTTGAGCAGCTGTATGACACGCTGGATGAGCGGGATTTGTCAGCGGGTTCCGCACTGGCGCGGCGTTTGTTCAGCTAAACACTTCCTTTGCCAATGGCAACACCTGATTTATTTGCGCAGCCGGAAGCGCCGGGCAACGACAAGGCAGTCAAACGTGTGGCCGACCTGCACAAGCAACTGCATGAGCACGCCCACAGGTACTACGTGCTCGACGAGCCCAGCATTCCCGACGCGGAATACGACAAGCTGTTTCGCGAGCTGCAGGTGCTCGAAGAAGCCCATCCCGAACTGTTGACCCCCGATTCACCTACCCAGCGCGTGGGCGGCAAACCGCTGGACCAGTTCGCCAGCGTGCGCCACAAGGTGCCCATGCTCAGCATTCGCACCGAGACCGACACCGAGCCCACAGGCGCGCAGAACTTCGACACCCGTGTCCGCAAGGAACTGGGCCTGAAAGAGGGCGACCCGCCTGTCGAATATGTGGCCGAGCTCAAGTTCGACGGCCTGGCCATGAACCTGCGTTATGAAAACGGCGTGCTTGTGCAAGCCGCTACACGTGGTGATGGCGAGGTCGGCGAAGACGTGACGCAGAACATGCGCACCGTCAGGCAGATCCCACTCAAGCTTCCAGCAGATGCACCGCCTGTGATCGAAGTGCGCGGTGAGGTCTATATGCGCCGCGCCGACTTTGAAGCCCTGAACGAACGCCAGCGCGACAAGATCGCCAATGGTGCGAAGGGTGAAAAGACTTTTGTAAACCCGCGCAATGCCGCCGCCGGCGGCGTACGCCAGCTGGACCCGGCCATCGCCGCCGACCGCAAGCTCAGCTTCTTCGCCTACGGGCTGGGCGAGATCACGCCGCCGGAGCAGGGCGGGCCGATGTTTGAAACACATTTGCAGATGCTGCTCACGCTCAAGTCATGGGGTTTCCCGGTTGCGTCGCAAACCACGCCTGCGCTGGGTGCCGATGAACTTGTCGCCTTCCATAAAAACATAGGCCAGCAGCGCGATGCCTTGCCCTACGACATTGACGGCGTCGTCTACAAGGTCAACAGCCTGGCGCTGCAGCGGCAGCTGGGCTTTGTGACCCGCGAGCCGCGCTGGGCGGTGGCGCACAAATACCCGGCGCAGGAGCAGCTCACCACCGTGCTCGCCATTGACGTGCAGGTGGGCCGCACCGGCAAGCTCACGCCTGTGGCCAAGCTGGCACCTGTGTTTGTGGGCGGCGTGACCGTCACCAATGCCACGCTGCACAACGAGGACGAAGCCCGGCGCAAGGATGTGCGCATCGGCGACACCGTGATCGTGCGGCGCGCCGGTGATGTGATTCCTGAAGTCGTCAGCGTGTTACTTGAGAAGCGCGTGAAAGATGCACCACAGTTCACCATGCCGCGCAAATGCCCGGTGTGCGGATCGGAAGCCGTGCGCGAAGAAGGCGAAGCCGATTACCGCTGCACAGGTGGCCTGTTCTGCGGCGCACAGCGCAAGGAAGCCATCCTGCACTACGCCCACAGGCGCGCGGTAGAGGTTGAAGGCCTGGGTGACAAACTGGTCGAGCAACTGGTCGATGCCAACGTCATACGCACCTTGCCCGACCTGTACAAGCTGGGCCTGACCTCGCTGGCGGCGCTGGACCGCATGGCCGAGAAGTCTGCCCAGAACCTGCTTGATGCGCTGGAGAAATCCAAAAAGACCACCTTGCCGCGTTTCATCTTCGGCCTGGGCATACGCCACGTCGGCGAGGCTACGGCCAAGGCACTGGCCAGACACTTCGGCAAGCTCGACGGCATCATGGGCGTGACGGCAGAAGAGGCACCCTCCACCGAACGCCTGGCCGAAGTCGATGACGTCGGCCCCATCGTGGCCGAAAGCATTCACACCTTCTTCCAGCAGCCGCACAACCGAGAAGTGGTCGAACAGCTGCGCGCCTGTGGCGTGACTTGGGAAGAGGGCGAACCTGCAGAACGCGCGCCGCAGCCGTTCACTGGCAAGACTTTTGTTATCACCGGCACCTTGCCCAGCCTGAGCCGTGACGAAGCCAAAGACATGGTTGAATCCGCTGGCGGAAAGGTGGCAGGTTCGGTCAGCAAGAAGACCGACTACGTGGTGGCCGGTGCCGAGGCAGGCAGCAAGCTCACCAAGGCGCAGGAACTGGGTATTGCGGTGATTGATGAAGCGGCCTTGCTCGCACTACTTGCCGCCGCCTAGCGCGTCGCCAGGTTTGTAAAGCCCTGCGTCTTTACCTGCCCGAAGTCGCCTGCCAGATGGCGCATCGCGTTAGACAAGCTCCAACAGGAGCTTCCATGAAAACCATTCGTCTTTTTGGCGCAGTCGCTGCCGCCGGGCTGGTCACTCTTCTTTCGGGCTGCGTGGTCGCACCCATAGGCCGGCCGGTGGCGGTTTACCCGGCGCGGCCTGTGTATGTTGAGCCGGCACCCGTGGTCATCGTGCCGGCGCCGGGCTACTACCGCTATCGCGGGCGTGGCCACTGGCGCTATTGAGGCCTTTCAAAACAGGCGTCCCAGCCTGTTTTTTAACGTACACGTTAAAAAATCGCCAAAAGTTAATATGGAAGTTAACTTTTTGGCTTTTTGATGGGTCTGAGGTCACCCAATTACCCAAAAACAGGCAAAAAAGGCCATATTTTGGCATCAAATCGGGCTACAGACCAATGAATACGAGCGTGAGCAGCTACTAAATTAATAGCAAATACGGGTTTCAACCATGCCGGTATTGTTAAAAATACAACCGGTCTGCGCCGGGACAGTCTGCGGAAAAAACGCCTGGTGTCATCCGCAACCTTGAACTGATGGCCTGGATTCAGCACTGCGGGCGCGGCAAACAGAGTGGAATCAGCTGATCAACAGATCACCAATGCGGAGCACACCGTCCGTGCAAGCCTCTGCCCGCAGACCCCCCCGGTTGTCAAATGCGTCCACAAAACCTTCCTGCCCGGTGACTTTTGAAGGCTGATGGCAGGGTGTAGCGAGTTCGAGCCCTTTGAACAACATGCCCGCAATGCTGAAAGTGCATCCGACAAGATTGTTGAGTGCATCTGGTGACATGCCGGCTATCAGAACATTCCGCCGTGTCTGCCCGGGGGTAAATGCAGGCAGGCCACTCGCCTCCTGCCACTCGTTTGCAGTGGCGATGCCATCCTGGCAGATGAAGGTCACATGCCGCACCTTGACCGGCACCTGAACGGAATACGTGCCCACGCCGGCGGCATATCGGTCGCCTTCAAGGCCAACGCCAGCCATCACTTTGACCTGGTCGACAGCCTTCATGGGGGCGCCGGCCACAGCGCAAACGAAAAGGCCGGATACGTGAGCAGCCTGAATACCCATGACAGGACTTTCCGGCCGCTCAGTCAAGCTTGATGCCCGTATCAGCGGCCAGCTTGCGATAAACCGGTAATTCCGAGGCTATAACCTGATTGGCCTTCTGCACAGTTCCGGCAGTTGGTGCTATACGAAACGTACCCAGACGTTCCACCGTCAGTGCCTCTGCAAGCGAGGCATTGAGTTGCTGGTTAAGCCAGGACACAAGTTCGGGGGACATCCTTGCGGGACCTACCAGCGCAAACCACAGTCCCATGTGCACGTCCTTGTACCCGGCCTCGACGAAGGTGGGCGTTTCTGGCAGTTCTGGCGTGCGGGTGGCACCGGTCCAGGCCAGTGGTACGAGCTTGCCGGAAAGAATGTGGGGCAAGGCCGTGCTGATGCCCATCACGTTCACCGGAATTTGACCGGTCAGCGTATCAGTGGTGCCCTGGCCAGAATCCTTGTACGCCACGTGGTTGAGCTGGATACCGGCACTCTTCTTGAACAGTTCCACCGTCAAGTGGGCTGCTGAACCGAGCAGGGGCGAGGTGTAGTTGAGCGGAACGGCACTGGCCTTCGCCTTGCTGACCAGATCGGCCAGGTTGCGAATGCCGCTGGCGGTAGATGCCACCAGCAGGTTGTCGCCCCGTCCAATCATGCCTATGGCCGTGAAGTCGCCCGGTACTTTGTAAGGCACCTTGTCATACAGGGCTGGCGTGATGATGAAGTTGTTGGCGGTGATCATCAACGTGTATCCGTCCGGCAATCCCCTGGCTGCGGCGTCACTGCCGATGATGCCGCCGGCACCTGGCCGGTTGTCCACCAGCCAGGGCTGGCCAGTGCGCCTGCTCATGCCTTCTGCCACCACCCGCGCAACCGGGTCGGTCAGGCTGCCGGTAGCAGCAGGAACAATCACGCGAACGGGCTTGTTTGGGTAACCCCCGGGACCCGTCTGGGCGAAACACAGGGAGGTGAGCAGGGCGGTCAGGCCCAGCAAAAATTGGGGAAGGCGGTGTGCGATGGGATGCATGAATTTGCTTTCGAAGGGGCCAGGAAGGGCAGAAGCGGGAACCGGCTTCTGCGCCTGGAAACAATCTTAAGCAAGGCAACGCCGCTGCCATAGCTCAAAGTTTCGCTCGGGGCAGTGCAAACGGCGCAGCAGCGCGGCTCAAGCCTCTTGTGCTGCCCGACGCTGGATTTCCTCGGTGGCGATGCGTATAAAAGCATCAATGGCTGGTGGCAGGACGCGCTCGGCCCGCACGTAGATACCGAGGTAGAAAAGGACAGGGTCTTTCAGCGGCACGTGGCGCAAGGTCATCTCATCCAGTTCCCGTTCGATGCCGAACCGGTTGACAAACGCGATGCCCAGGCCTTTCATGGCCATGCGTTTCATCAGCTCGAACGACCCGGTTTCAAGCACAACATTGTGTGGCCCCTTGCAGGCGAGCAGCAAAGGCTTGATCTCTTCATGAATCGCTATTTCAGAGGTGGGCAGTATGAGCGGGTATTTGGCACAGTCGGCAAAGCTCACCTGGTCTTGCTGGGCCAAAACATGGTCAGCAGGCATGATGGCACCGAGATGAAATTTGCCTACTGCCACCTGCCGCAGGTTTTCGGTGCGCTGACGCATAAAGCATATGGCGACGTCCGCCTGCGCTTCCATCACGCCCTCTGCCGCTTCCCGCGAACCCCCGATGCGCACGTTCATTCGCACGCCTGGATAGCGCAGGGACATGGTCTCAATCACGGCCGGCATGAATGAGGGTGTGAGTGCCTCGACGGTCAACACGTCTATGCTGCCGCGCCGGATGCCTTTCAAGGCGTCCAGTTCGGTGCCCATGCGCTGGGCATCCTGCAAGACAGTGATGACGTGACGGGACAAAATTTCTCCGACCGGTGTGAGTTTCAATCCGGCCGGGAGACGTTCAAACAGTGGCGTGCCCAGTTCGCCCTCCAGTTCCAGCAACTGCCGGTTCAGCGCAGATGAAGAAAGATGCAACTGGCGAGCCGCTTCTCGTATTGAGCCGCAGCGGCGGATCACGTCAAAATGCAGCAGCGAGCGAGAATGTAGGTGCATTGCTGACATTTTCTACCATCCGGCCCTTTTGCATACCGACCCAGACAATACGACCCATGACCATTCGCGACATTCTCAAAATGGGTGACCCTCGCCTGCTGCGCATCGCCCAGCCGGTGACCGAGTTCGACACCGACGGGCTGCACCTGCTGATTTCCGACATGTTCGACACCATGCGCGCCGTCAACGGCGCCGGGCTGGCCGCGCCGCAGATTGGTGTTGACCTGCAACTGGTGATCTTCGGCACCAATGAGGTCAACCCGCGCTACCCGGATGCACCCGTCGTGCCCCGCACGGTTCTGCTTAACCCCGTCATCACGCCCGTGACCGACGACGAAGAAGACGGCTGGGAAGGCTGCCTCTCGGTGCCCGGCCTGCGCGGCGTGGTGCCACGCTTCTCGCACATCCGCTACACCGGCTTCGACCAGTACGGCGACCCGATTGACCGCACGGTGGACGGCTTTCACGCCCGCGTGGTGCAACACGAGTGCGACCACCTGATCGGCAAGCTCTACCCCATGCGCATTCGTGACTTCACGCAGTTTGGTTTTACCGAGGTGCTGTTTCCCGGGCTTGATGCGTCTGACGACGATTGAGCGATTGAACCCGGCTGACCAAAACCACATAGTTCCGAACATATTCAGACAGGACATCACATGACCATAGAAACCGAAGACGACGTCGTTGCCCTCAAACGCATAGGCCGCATCGTTTCGTACACACTTCAGCAAATGCTCGACGCCGCCGAACCCGGCATGACCACGCGCGAGCTGGACGCACTGGGCACGGCGTTGCTTGAACAGCACGGCGCACGCTCAGCGCCCAAACTGACTTACGACTTCCCGGGCTCCACCTGCATTAGCATCAACGAAGAGACCGCGCACGGCATTCCGGGTGACCGGGTGATTCGCGCCGGTGACGTGTTGAACGTCGATGTGTCTGCCGAGCTGGGCGGCTACTTTGCCGATACCGGTGGCACAAAAGTCGTGCCTCCAACCAACCCGCAGAAGACGCGCCTTTGCCACGCCACACGGACAGCGCTTGAGCAGGCCATGAAGCAGGCCAGGGCCGGCCAGCCCATCAGCGGCATAGGCGCTGCCATCGAGCGGACTGCCAAGGCCTACGGCTTCAAGGTCATAGAAAACCTCGGCAGCCACGGCGTCGGCCGCGCCCTGCATGAAGAACCCGAACACATTCAGGGCTACTTTGACCCGTCGGACAAGCGCATTTTGAAAGAAGGCATGGTGATCACCATCGAGCCTTTTCTCTCAACCAAAAGCCGGGTGGTGAATGAGACGTCGGACGGCTGGACGCTGGCTGGTGTGAAGGGCAACCTGTCGGCTCAATATGAGCACACCATGATAATTACCAAGGGTGAACCGATCGTTGTGACTCTACTTTGAGGTTTATTGCAGCTAGATTTGTAGCGCAGGCTTGGTACCACATTTCTGCATAGATCCATATTTCATATTGATTCTTTTAAACGAGCACACCTTGACCATTAAAAACAACATCAACGGATGGCGTCGACTCGGGATCGTATTGTCCATTTTGTGGGTAGCAGCATTCACTGCCGCTGTCTGCCTTGATAAAACCTTCCGGGAGCATGATTTCATCGCAACCGAATTAAAGGTATCGAGGTCGATTCAGGTTGCCGCACCGGGGTTGAAGGAAATGAAGGAGGCAGAAAAGGTGAGGCAACTTGGCCGTGCACTTAAACCATGGGAGATGGAGTGGAACCCGACAAAAACGGTGGAAGTTACTGATCGAATAAGAGAGGTAAGCGCTTGGAAGTTCCTATTGGTAGCTTTGGCGTTTCCCGCTTTTATCTGGGTTTTTATTGAGGCGGGAGTAGTTGTCTCTCGATGGGTTATCGCTGGCTTTCGCGTAGCACGAAAACCCTAAACTCTTCTGTTGCCGCACCAACGCTTTGACCTGATGCTTTGACTGGGATTGAGTGGTTATTTAGCCAAATTGGAGAAAGCACTGGACGCTGCGCTATTTGTTTCAGGCGTTCATTCCATTCGCTGCAACCAAGGCGTCTCGACTGCCACCTTCGCCTCATGTGCAGCAATCACCTCCGCATAGCGCAAGGTCCGCGTGATGTCATCCTCACCAGACATCAACTGCGCCTGATGCCCATTTGAGAGCGTGAAGCCAATCTCTTTACCGTCAGGCGCAACCAGCGTGAGATCCGCCAGCCGCAACTCAAGCTGATCGCCGTCACGGGTCAAGGCCATCAGCGCGTCGTGATCTTCCGGTGTCACCACCGCCGCCACAACGCCGTTCTTCCCGCAGTTGCTGCGAAAAATATCGCCGAACGACAGCGCGACAATCGCTTCGATGCCGTAGTCGGCCAGCGCCCAGACCGCGTGCTCGCGCGATGAGCCGCAGCCGAAGTTGCGGCCTGCCAGAAGGACGCGTGTCTGGGTTGGCGCGGTCACAAATGCCGCTTCGGGCTGGCCACTGACTATCCAGTCGGCGAAGAGGTGCAGACCCATGCCTTCGCGCACGGTCTTTTTCAGGAACTGGGCGGGGAAGAGGGCGTCGGTGTCGATGTCGTCGCGCTTGAGTACGGCAACCGGGCCCTTTACGGTGGTTATGGGCTTTCTCATTGCAAGAACTCCCGTGGGTCGGTGAGTGCGCCGCGCAGGGCAGAGGCCGCTACGGCGGCAGGGCTCATCAGGTGGGTGCGGCCGCCCTGGCCCTGGCGGTTTTCGAAGTTGCGGTTGGAGGTGGATGCGCTGCGCTGGCCGGGCATCAGGGCATCGCCGTTCATGCCGACGCACATCGAGCAGCCGGATTCGCGCCACTCGAAACCTGCATCCAGGAATACTTTCGCCAGACCCTCGGCTTCGGCTGCGCGTTTGACGACAGTTGAGCCCGGCACCACCAGACCGCGCACGCTGGACGCGATGCGCCGGCCTTTTACAACTTCGGCTGCCGCGCGCAGGTCTTCAATGCGCGAGTTGGTGCACGAGCCAATGAAGGCCACATCAATCGGCACGCTGGTTATCGGCTGGCCGACGCGCAGGCCCATGTAGTGCAGGGCGGCTTCAAAGCGGGCCAGCTCGTCTTCATGGCCCGCGCCAAATGAGGCAGGTATCTGGTCGCCAAAACCTGCGCTGTCGGCAGGTGTGGTGCCCCAGGTGACCATGGGCCTGACCTTGCTGGCGTCGACTTTCTCGACGCGGTCAAAGTCACCCATGTCATCAGTCTTCAGGCTGGCCCAATGGGCGACAGCCTGGTCAAACAGTTCTTTAGCCTGGCCGCTCACGCGTGTGCGCAGGTAGTCGACTGTCTTGCTGTCGGGTGCCACCAGGCCAAAGCGCGAGCCGGCTTCAATCGTCATGTTGCACAGTGTGAGGCGCGCCTCAATCGACAGCGCACTGATGGCCGGGCCGAAGTACTCAATGGCCGAGCCGACGCCGCCGCTGGTGCCTATCTGCGCAATGATGGCCAGCGCCAGGTCTTTGGCGTAGGTGCCGCGGCCCAGTTCGCCCTCAACCTGCAGGCCCAGGGTGCGCACCTTGCGCATCCACAGTGTCTGTGTGCTCATGACGTGTTCGGCCTCTGAGGTGCCTATGCCCCAGGCCAGCGCGCCGAGTGCGCCCAGCGTGGCGGTGTGTGAGTCGCTGCACAACACGGTGCTGCCAGGCAGCACATAACCCTGCTCGGGCGCGACCACGTGCACGATGCCCTGGCGCGGGTCGTCGAGGTCGAGCAGGCGCATGCCGGTGGCTTTGGCATTGCGGCGTAAGGTAGCAATCTGCGCGGCGCTTTCGGGGTTGGGGATGTTGGTGTTGCGGTCTGCCGTGGTCGGCACGTTGTGGTCCTGTATGGCCATGTGCCGCTCGGGCGAACGCACCACGCGGCCGTTGGCGGCCATGCTGGCAAAGGCCTGCGGGCTGGAGACCTCGTGCACCAGGTGCCGGTCAACATAAACCAGGTCTTCTCCGGCGTCGTTGCTGGCCAGCTTGTGGGTCTGCCAGATCTTGTCGAAAAGGGTGCTCACAGATGTCTCTTTCTGGTGGGAAGGCCGCGCAACGGGCTGCGGCGTTTAATTTTTTTCAAACCTGAAATGGTCATTTTTACTGATGATGCGCCCGGCGGTCGGGGATGGGAAGTGCCCGGTGAACAGCAGGGTGGACGTATCAGCCAGCTGGTGCACCAGGTCAGAGCGGGTCTGGGCAGCAAGAACCGGGTCATGGCAGAAGCGTGACGACAGCGACAGGTCTATCAACTGCGCCGGGGTATGCAATATGTCGCCTGCAAACACCGCGTGGTCGCCCTGGCTGCGCGCATCGAGCAGGCAATTGCCGGCGGTATGGCCGTACGCGGCCTGCAGCTGTATGCCAGCCTCGAACTCAAAACCCGAATCAACCATCATGGCGAGACCCGCATCAACCACTGGCAGCACGCTGTCTGCAAAAGAGCCATGGTTGGGCGCATCAAGCCCATGCGCCAGTGCATGGCGGTGTTCTTTCTCCCAGTGGCTGTATTCTGCGTTGGCGAAGACGTAACGCGCCTTGGGAAAGGTCGGCACCCAGTTGCCGTTTTGCAGGCAGGTGTTCCAGCCGACGTGGTCGGCATGCATGTGGGTGCAGCATACAAAGTCGATGTCTTCGGCCTGCAGGCCGAGCTTTGCCATGTTCTGCAGGTAGGTGAACTGCTGGCGGTGCCAGGGCGGCCTCAGCGGGCGCTCCTTGTCGTTACCGGCGCAGGCGTCTATCAATATGTTGTGCTTTGGCGTTTGCAGCACATAGCTGTGAAAGCTCATGTTGACGCGGTTGTCAACGGTCACGTACACGGGCTTGAGCCAGTGCGAATGGGCAGCTATCTGCTCAGCCGTGATCCCCGGCACCACAAAATCAAGGGGCGAGAAAGAGCCTTCGCTCTCAAGCACCAGGTCTACCGTGAACTGGCCGATCTTCTGTGTCTGCATCGCGTTACATGGCCTAGAACATCAACCGGCCACCGTTGATGTAGAGAATCTGCCCGGTCATGTAGCGCGAGGCCTGGCCCAGCAGAAACAATATCGGCCCGACCACATCATCGGGCTGGCCGACGCGGCCTTGAGGAATGGTGGCTTCAATGGCCTTGCGGCCTGCGGCGAACCAGCCATCCTTGTTGTCGACATCACCGCCACGGCCTGTGCCGCCTGAGAGGAAGGCGGTTTCAATCGGGCCGGGTGCGACAGCGTTGACCCGAATGCCGGGTGCGTTTTCTTTGGCCAGGTTGCGCGTCATGGCATTGATGGCGGCCTTGGCTGCAGCATAGGGGCCGACGCCCTTGTCGGCAGAGACCGAGAGGCCGGACGATGTGAGCACGATGGCGGCCTCATTGCCCTTGTCGAGCAGGGGCAGGGCGGCGCGCACGCTGAGGAAGGCGCCGCGCGTGTTGACGTTCATGACTTCGTCCCAGCTTTGTTCACTGGTGTCACGCATGGCAGAAGGTGGGGGTGTGAAGCCGGCCAGGTGCACCAGGCCATCCAGCGCGCCCCATTTGGCGGTGATCTCGGCAAAGCCGTTGTCGATGTCGCTGGCTTTGGATGCATCGCAGGCAATCTGCCATTCGCCGGGCAGGGCGGGGCGCTTGAGCATGGACACGGCCAGGTCCAGGTTGGCGACCTGCATGCCTGCGGCCAGTGAAGCCTCAACCAGTCGGGTGCCTATGCCGCCGCAGCCTCCGACGATGGCCAGGCGCATGCCAGCGGGCGGTGGCAGGCGCGTCAGATCCATCCTGCCAATGCTCATGCCACCAGTCACGAGCCTGCCCCAAGGCGGCGAATCGGCATCTTGTCGATGGCGACCATGGTGGTCTTTTCTTCGGTGTAGAGCGACATGCAGCCCTTGCCGCCTTCACGTCCAATGCCGGATTCGCGGTAGCCGCCAAAGGCAGAACGCAAATCACGCACCACAGGGGTGTTGACCCAGACCGTACCGGTGCGCAGCTTGCGCATGGCTTGATTGGCCTTGTCGAGGTTGCTGGTCCACACATAGGCGACCAGGCCAAAGGTGCTGTCATTGGCGATGTCAATGGCTTCTTCAAAGGTGTCGAAGGTCACAAAAGTTGCAAACGGGCCAAAGATTTCTTCCTGGCAGATACGTGCTGCATTGTTGGGGGCGCGCACCACGGTTGGCTCAATGTAATAACCCTTGCCCATGGCCTCAACCCGCTTGCCGCCGGTGAGTATTTCTGCGCCGTCGGCCTTTGCAACTTCAGCGTAAGAGAGGACACGTTCCATATGCGCCTTCGATGCGAGTGGCCCCATCTCGCTGCCCATTTGTGAAGGGTGGCCGATCTTGATATTTTTGACGCGCTCGACAAACGCGGCGATGAATTTGTCGGCAATCGATTTCTCGACAAGAATGCGTGAACCGGCCAGGCATTGCTGGCCATTGCCGCCGTAGATGCCCAACAAAGCCGCATCGAGTGCTCGGTCAAGGTCGGCATCGGCGCAAATGATGCTGGCCGACTTGCCGCCCAGCTCCATGGTGCAGGCTTTGAGGCCCTTGGCTGCGGACGACAGGATGGCGCGGCCTGTGGTGGTACCGCCGGTGAACGAGACCACGCTGATGTCCGGGTGTTCGACAAGTGCGGTACCGGTGACGGGGCCGCGGCCGTTGACGAGGTTGACGACGCCGGGTGGCAGACCGGTGCCGTTCACAATTTCCATAAAGCGCTGCATGCCTGCGGCGGCGATTTCAGACGGTTTCACCACGCAGGTATTGCCGAAGGCAATGGCAGCGGCAATCTTCATCGAGCACAGCGTGACAGGGGCATTCCACGGGCCCAGCAGGCCGGCTACACCGACGGGCTCGCGGAACACGCTGGTCACATAACCCGGTTCCTGCGTGTACAGGTCGCCGCCCACCTGGCCGATGAACTCCGCAAAAAACTTGAAGTTGTAGGCTGAGCGGGGTATGTAGAAGCCCTTGATCTGCGCCAGGGGAATGCCGGTGGCGGCGCTTTCGATTTCAGACAACTCCGATTGGCCGGCAATGATGGCATCGTGGATCTTCATCAACGCGTTCTGGCGGCTTTCAACGGTGAGGGCCGACCAGCGTCCATCGTCGAAGGCTTCGCGTGCCGTGCGTGCGGCCAGGTCAACTTCGGCAGCATCGGCCTCCAGCAGGTCGCCGAGCTGCTCCCCGCTGGCCGGGTCAAACACCGGCACATGGTGCTGGTTGCCCGCAGCCACAAATTTGCCGTTGATAAAGCTGGCCTGGGGGCGGCTCAGGAAGTCTGCGATGGCGCCGGTGCGCTGCATGTTGTCGTCAATCATGGTGCTTGCTCTTGGTGAATGCGTTGAAGTCAATGTGTGGTGATGGCTTTGGCGGCGGTTTGCCGCGCGATGGCCAGCAACATGGCTGTCAGTTGCGCCGGCGCGGTGATCATGGCGTTGTGGCCGGTGGCAATTTCGCGCCAGCCCCAATCGCCCTGGTCCCGCACCCACTGTCGCATGGGTTCTGCCAATGCGATGGCGGGGTCGTTGCAGTAAATATAGGTACGCGGCAGGCCGTTACCTATGGGGTTGTTCAGGTTAAGCGGGCTGCTGTAAAGGCTGAGCGGTTGCGGCGTGAGGCGACGTTGCACCCAGGTTTCATCGTCTGTGCCGGCTTTCATGCCGAAAAAAGTGGCGGGTGGCGGGGGCAAACCCAAACCACCCGGCGTTGCCAGCGCCTGCTGTTTGCGCTCTTCCACCACATGCGGCGGGTAGGTTGAAAAAAGCGTCTTGCCCGGCTGGAGGATGAGGCTGTCGAGGTACACCAGGTGGCGTATACGTTCGGGTATGCGGTCAGCCACGCCGGTCATGGGAATGCCGCCAAAGCTGTGGCCGACAAAAACGATGTCGTCCAGTTCCTCGTGGGCGATGTGGTTGACGATGTCCTCCACAAAAGTGTCGAGCGTGATGTCGGCGGAGATCAGGTGGCTGCGCTCGCCCACGCCGGTCTGGTTGGGTGTGGTGACCCTGTGGCCTTGTGAGCGCAAGCGGTCAGCCACCCGCTGCCAGCACCAGGCACCGTGCCATGAACCATGCAGCAGCACGAAGGTCATGGGTTTGCCGGTGTCTGGCATCGGGATGTCGCCGCTCAGAACCCGCGTCTTATTTGGCAGTCAGGAACTTCCAGGTGGACGTTGCAGGGTCAACCTGCAGTGCGCCTACCTTTTCTGCACCGTCGCCATTGGCATCAAACACGATTTCATTCACGCCGCGAAATGTCTTCTGGGCGTTGATGGCATCGCGCAGTTTGTCGCGTGCGGCGTCAATGGGCGTGCTTCCGTCGATACCGGCCTTGCGTGCAGACAGCGCGACCAGGTACACGGCGTCATAACCCAGGCTGGTGTTGGACACGTTGGGCGGCTGGAACTGGTTCAGTGCTGCATCCTTGGCGATGGCGGCTACATAGCGGTCCACAAATTTCTTGTAGGCCACCAGATCGCCTGAGGCGTAATCATTGGATGCCTGGCCCACGGTAAACCACTGATTGGCCTGTGCGCCAACGGTCTTGACGACGGTTTGCGGGAATACACCGGGGTAAATCAGCGGGCTGCACAGGATGGGCGCCTGCACGTCCTGGATCTGCAGTTCACGCGCCAGCTTGCCGGCATCACCGGACAGGATGGATGCCAGAACCATGTCGGGCTTCAGGTCCTTGAGCTTGATGGCAACGGGCGAAAAATCGGTCTGGCCGGAGGTAAATTCCAGTGTGCCCACGACTTCAAGGCCTTTTGATTTTGCGAGCTTGGTCCATTCTTCAGCGGCCGATTTTCCGGCAGCTTCCCGGATGTCAGCCATGATGACGACACGCTTGGCTTTGGGGAAGAGCTTGGCGAATTCCGCAAAGCCCTGTGGCAGTGCCACGTCGTCAGGCGTGTTCAGACGCGTGCCGTAAGGGCGGCCGCCAATGCCGGGCTTGTTGGCATTCATGTTGACCGCAGGAATTTTCAGCTGGTTGATGGTGGCGCGTGCCGTTTCCCACTGTGTGGACGACATGGGGCCAAGCACGGCGAGCGCGCCTGCACCGTGGGCTTCACGCACGCGCAGCACACCCTGGTCCGGACGAAGCTGGTCGTCATAACGAACGATCTCGATCATGCTGCCGTTGATGCCGCCGGACTTGTTGATGTCCTCCACCGCAATATCCACCGCGATGGCCTGCAGCTTGCCGACCGAGCCGAGCTGGCCCGACAGCGGCGCGGTGTGCACGATCTTGATGGGTGGCTTTGCCTGCGCGAACGCAGCGCCCGCGATGGCCAGGCTGACGGCGGATACAGCCAGGCGACGTGAAAACTTGAGTGACATGCAAAGCTCCTTTAAGTGGGTGAAGTGACAGTGAAAGGTATAAAAAGATCAGGCGCCGAGATAGTGGGAGAGAACGGAGTTGTCGGCCAGCAGGGTGGCTGATTCACCTTCATGAACCATGCGGCCCTGCTTGAGCACATAGGCACGGTGCGACAGCTTGAGCGCAGCGCGTGCGTTCTGTTCGACGATGAGGATGGTCATGCCGGCATCACGCAGCTCGCGCAGCACCGAGAACACGGTGGACACCATAACGGGCGACAAACCAAGAGAGGGTTCATCCAGCATCAGCAGCCTGGGTTTGGCGAGCAGGGGGCGCGCCATGGCCAGCTGTTGCTGTTCTCCGCCGGACATGCTGCCTGCTGCTTGCTTGAGGCGCTCTTTCAAGCGCGGAAAGCGTGCAAAGACACGTTCACAGGCATCTTCAAACGACTCGCCAGCCGTGGCCGCCGGGTCGCGGTCAAAGGCGATGCGCAGGTTTTCGGCCACGGTCAACCGGCCAAGTGTGCCGCGTCCTTCGGGGATGTGCAGCAGGCCGCCTTTGGCAATCACATGGGGGGCGGCTTTGGACAGGTCCATGTCGCCAAACACGGCGCTGCCCGCAACTGGGCGGAGAAGACCCGAGAGCGTGCGCATGAGGGTTGACTTGCCCGCACCATTGGCGCCAATAACGGCGACGGTCTCACCGGGTTGTACGTTCAAGGTGACACCACGCAGTGCGCGTATGGCGCCGTAGTTGACCTCCAGGTCCTGGACGGAAAGCAGGGCGCTCATGCGGCCATCCTTTCTGCGGCGGGGGCATCGTCGTCAGGTCCGAGATAGGCCTCGATCACCTGAGGGTCGGACAGCACTGCGTCAACGCTGCCTTCTGCGACCTTCATGCCGGCGATCAGGGCGACCAGGCGGCTTGAGAGCGCGCGTATCAGCGACATGTCATGCTCGACCAGCAAAATGCCTTCGACACGCTGGCGCGCCTTGCCGATGTCTTCGACCAGCGCTGCGGTTTCTTCTTCATTCATGCCGGCAGCCGGTTCGTCAAGCAACAGCAGCCTGGGGCCAGTGGCGAGTGCGCGGGCAATCTCAAGACGGCGTGCAGCCCCATAGGGCAGGCTGCCGGCCACCTGGTCGGCCAGATCGGTCAGGCGCATCAGGTCCAGCAGGGCGATGGCCCGGTCCAGCCTGCTTTTGCGGAAGATGGCGCTGCGAAAGGGCGAGGCGCTTGTCTCCGGGTCTGCGACCAGTACGTTCTCCAGCACGGTCATGCGCTTGAAGAGGCGTATGTTCTGGAAGGTTCTGGCCACCCCGGTACGCGACATCTGCAGGCGCGACAGGTTGGTGGCATCCTCGCCCGCAAACTGCAGCGTTCCCGAGGTGGGCGCGTAAAACTTGGTGATGAGGTTGATCAGCACCGACTTGCCGGCGCCGTTGGGGCCGACGATGCCCAGAATCTCGCCGCGCTCAACCGTCAGTGATACATCCGACAGGGCCTTGAGGCCACCGAACGACTTGGACAGGCTGTTTGCAATCAGAAGTGGCTCGTTCATGACGCTTTCCTTCCGAGCCTGACGGTCAAAAAGCGTCTGGTTATAAGCCCCTGTGGACGGAACAGCAGCAGCACGATGATGGTCAGCGCAAATACGCTTGGCCGCCATTCGCGCATGAAGGTGACCTGTTCGGGCAATATGGTCATGATGGCAGCGCCCAATGCCGCACCCCAGAAGTTGTTGGTACCGCCAAGAATGACAAACATCACGGCGTAAACGGAGATCAGAACATTGAAGGTGTCTGGCCGCACAAAGGTGAGGTAGTGGCCAAACAGCCCACCTGCAAAACCGGCGACCGCCGAACCAATGGCAAAGGCAGTGAGCTTCACAAAAACGACATTCATGCCCAGCGAAGCCGCCACTTCGTCGTCTTCACGCACGGCATCGAGCACGCGCTGCAGCGGCGACCTGGACACCCACCACAAGGCCGCACCGACAACCAGTACCGCGCCCGCACCATGCCAGACAGTAGCGCCGGACATGCCACCCAGACCGACCGTGCCGCCGACGTAGTCGATGTTTTCAAGAATCACCACCATCGACATGGCAATGCCTATGGTGGTCAGAATCAGGTAAATGCCGCGCACCCGCAGCGCCGGGAAACCGAACGCAAAACCCAGTACGCCCGACACCACCGCGCCCAGCAGGCAAGCAGGTATGAGCGGCAAGCCGGCCTTGACCGTCAGGACGCCAGCGACATAACATCCCACAGCCATAAAGGCGCTGGCCCCGAAGGTCAGGGCGCCAGCGGATAGCGCGATGTAAACGCTCCACGCCATCAGGATATTGACAGCGGTGAAGAACAGTAAATCTGATGTCATACAGCCCCCACGCTTGGCACTGCGTGTCCTGCGCTGCCCCCCGAGGGGGTGCGAGCTTGCTTGAAGCGGTTCTGCGCGGCGCTCATGCCCTTGCCCCCGCACCATGGAAGACGCTGCCAAACAGGCCTTGCGGGCGTACGAGCAGGACAACAATCATGAATCCCCAGACGATGAGATCGGCCAGCGGGCCGAAGCCGAACTGCACGGCCATGGCCTCCAGCAGACCCACCAGCAGGCCACCGACCACAGCGCCCCACAGGTTACCCATGCCGCCAATCGCAGTGACAGCCAGGGCCTTGAGCGCAAACGTCATGCCGATGTCGGAATTGACAGTGCCCACGCGCAAGGCGAACAGCAGGCCCGTGAGGGCTGCAAGGGCAGAGGTGATGAAGAACACCTGCTGGCCCACAAACTTGACGGGAATGCCCAGCAGTGCCGCTGCCGTTGCGTTATCAGACACTGCGCGGATATTGCGGCCTGTGTGGGTTTTTTCGATCACGAAGTACAGCACCAGTACCAGGACAAGCGTCAGGACCAGGACCAGCCCCTGAACCGGTACAAAACGCACGCCGAACAATTCAAAGCTGCCGGAGCCCAATGCATTGACGAGCGGGAAAGACAAAGGCTCCGAGCCCCAGATGTGGTGAACCAGGTCAAGCATCAGAAGACCGACGGCCATGGACGACAGCGCTGCGGTAATGGAGGCTTCTTCGGAGTCAAGATTGCGAAAGCTGATGCGCTCGACAACAATGCCGAAAACGCCGCCAATCACAAACGCACCGGCCATGGCCAGGGGAATGGAGGGCACGGCCTGCGCAATCACCAGCCCGGCAAAACCACCCACCATGAACACCTCGGTGTGCGCGAAGTTGATGCGGTGAAGGACGCCGACGATGAGGGTGAAGCCAACGGCCACCAGGGCATAGAGCCCACCCACCATCAAGCCGTTGATGATTTGACCTGCAAGCATCTGGGTAATACCGATCAGTAGTGGGACAGCAGCTTGCCGAAACCCTGGAGCTTGTCGTTGATGCCGCAGGCGCGCAGGGCGTGCCAGTAGGTCGCCGTGTTGATGGCGATCACCGGTTTGCCCAGAACCCACTCCGCAGCCGCAGCGAAACGAACCATCGACAGGTTGGTGCCGACCTGCACGATGGCGTCAATGTCATCACCGTCCAGCTGCTTCAGTGCATCGCGGCACATCTCGTCCGTTGTGTGGGCGATCTGAACAGGGCTGGGGCGGCGCAGGCAGATGTCGCGAACGACCGTAAAGCCGCAATCCTGGTAGAAACGCCTGACCTGGTCATTTGCGACGGGGAAGTAGGGTGACACAAAAGCGATGCGTTTGGCCTTGTAGGTGTTGAGTGCCGCTTCTGTCGCGAACGAACCGCAGGAGACGCCCACGCCAGCGCGGTCCTTCATCATGTCGAGGTATTTCTCGGCGCCTTTGCGGCCATCCCAGAAGGTGGCGGCCGACATGCCCATCACCAGGTACTGCATCTCGCAGCTTTTGAGCACATCGAGCGCCTGCAGCGTGTTTTCCTGGATGTTCTGCACCAGCTGCAGGAACTCTTCATCGGTGTTGACCGGGTCATTCGGGATGATGATCCGGCTGTAGTGGTTGGTCACGCCAACCGGCCGCATGTCGTCAAAGTCCGGCTGGACGATGGTGTTGGTTGAGGGGCCAAGGGCTCCGAACTTCATGCGGTAACCAAGGTGGTCCATGCTCAGGCTTTCAAAAGTAGTTTCAGGAATGTGTCGCGCGGCATCACGTCTGCGTATTTCTGCCGCATGTCAAACAGGTTGGCCTCATGTGGTTCGATGGCGCGGTCACCCACGCAGTCCTCAATCACCACAGTGCGGAAGTTGAACTGCATCGAATCAACAACCGTGGCCCGCACGCAGCCGCTGGTGGTGCAGCCCACCACGACAGCGGTGTCCACACCGCGCAGGTGCAGCCATTCAGACAGGCCGGTCGAGAAGAACGCCGATGCAGATACCTTGCGCAGTACCCATTCACCGGCAATCGGTGTGAGCTGGGGTACGATTTGCGAGCCTGGCGCGTCTTCGGTCAGCGTGAGCAGTGGCGGCACCTTCATGCAGAAGACGTTTTTGTTGGCGCCATCATCTGCAAACACCACGCGGGTGTGTACCACCGGCAGGCCTGCCTTTCGGAAGGCTGCCAGCAATGGGACGGTTGCCTCGACTGCTGCCGCGATATGCGGACCGCCGAACTGGTCTTCATCGACGAAGCCATTGACAAAGTCGACAAGGATGAGCCCGCAACGCGAGCCAATGCCCGAGGCATTGCCCATGTTCTGCTTGCGGTAGATGTCTTCCTTGCTCAAGATCTGGCCTCTTCACCGACGGCATGCCGCTTGTCGAAATCGGCCACCCAGTCAAAGCCCATCAGCTTCGAGAAGTCCTGGAAGTCATGGAGCTCCTGCTTGATGTTGGCACTCGACCCGGTGGCCTTGATGTGGCTGTAGACATTCTTGAAGGCGGCGCCTGCCGACAGGAATGCTGCCGACGGGAAGATGACCAGCCCGAAGCCGATGCGCTGCAGTTCTTCTTTGGTCAGCACGGGGGTGCGGCCGGTTTCGACCATGTTGGCGACCAGCGGCAGGTCAAAGGCCTTGCCAATGGTTTCCATTTCTTCAATGGATTCAGGGCTTTCGATGAAGAGGATGTCGGCACCGGCGCGGGCGTATTTCTCCATGCGGCGCAGGGCTTCGTCCAGCCCATGAACGGTGCGGGCGTCGGTGCGCGCAATGATCTGGAAGTTCTTGTCGGTACGCGTTTCTGCAGCCACCCTGATCTTGGCGACCATGTCTTCGGTTGGAACCACGCGGCGTCCCAGCATGTGGCCGCACTTCTTGGGGAACTCCTGGTCTTCAAGCTGGATGGCGCAGGCACCGGCGGTTTCATAACCACGAACCGTGTGCATGACATTGAGCAGGCCGCCGTAGCCGGTATCGCCGTCGCAGATCATGGGCGTATCCGTGATGCTGACGTACTGGGTGACACGGTTGATCATGTCGGTGTAGCTGGCCAGACCCGCGTCAGGCAGACCCATATAGGAGGCGACGGTGCCATAGCCCGTCATGTACAGGGCTTCAAAGCCCATCTGGTCTGCAATCTTGGCCGAGACCATTTCAAACACGCCCGGGGCGACGACCAGGTTGCCCTTTGTAAAGCGTGCCTTGAGTTCTGCACGTTTCTGCGTGCCGGTTTTGGTACTGAGACCCTGTTTCATGTAATGGACTCCGCGCGCTCCAGCGCATCAATCATGGAAGTTTTACGAAGGTAGTCCTTCGCGGCTGCCGGATCTGCTGCGATGGCTCGCAGCTCGTCCTGGGTTTTGCGGCGCGCCTCGGGGTCGCGCTCCTCAATTGTTTTCTTGTTGCGCGCCGTGTTGGCGTTGATGTATTCAATCGCCACCGAGCGGCGCTGGCGTTCATAACGGTCGAGCAGGGTGGGTGAAGCACCGGAATTCAGTATCTCGACGAGCTTGTCCGAGAGATTGAAGGCGTCCTGCACACCGCCGTTCATGCCCATGCCACCCAGCGGGTTGTTGATGTGGGCGGCGTCCCCCGCGAGGATGACCCTGCCGCGGCGAAACTCCTTGGCCACGCGCTGGTGCACCTTGTACAGGGTACGGTGCACGGTGGGGTAGGGCGAGCCTTTGGGAAGGAGATTCTGCAGGCGTGCCTGAATCGATTCGTCGGTCAGCACTTCTTCGTCGGATTCCTCAGGGCGCGTCGGGAACAGCACACGCCAGAGCGAGGGCACGCGCAGCAATACACACCACTCCTGCGGGTCGGAGACATAGTTCACGTAAGACAGTTTGGGGAAGTGGTCTGCAAACTCGAAGTCGGTCGATACAACGAGGAAACGCTCGGGATAGGTAAAGCCCTCGAACTCTATGCCCAGCGATTGCCGTACGGCGCTCCATGCGCCATCAGCGCCTATCAGGTAGTCGCCACTGAAGGTCTCGATACCGTCCGGGGTCTTGACGGTGACTTCGACGTGGCTGTCATCCTGCGACACGGACTGCAGCTCTGCGCCCAGCATGATTTTCGCGTGCGGGAATCTGGCGATGCGGTCAATCAGCAGCTTGTTGAGCTTCCATTGTTCGCATTGCAGGCGGAAGGGGTGCTGGGTTTCGCCTTCCAGCAGGGACATGTCGAACTCCGCTACCAGGCCTTCCTTGCGGTCGCGCTGCTGCGTGTAGCGGGCTACAAGACCTTGAGAGACAAGCTCTTCGGTCAGTCCGAAGCGAGCCAGCATATCGAGAGTCGGAGGGTGAAATGTCGAGGCACGCAGGTCTTCCGGTGCGGTGGTGTTGCGCTCGAAAACCGTCACGGCGATACCGGCGGTTGCCAGCGTCAGTGCACTCACCAGCCCCACCGGGCCTGCGCCGGCAATCAGTACGTGGGATGACATGTTGTCGATTTTTCGGAGTAAATAAGAAGCGAATGATTCGTCAGAAACGGGTGTTTGCACAAGGTGTAAAAACCGGCGTCATATCTGAAAACTATTCAGATATACGATTTGGATGATGGCTGGACGGCTGTTACGACCCCGGCAAATCAGGGGAGTCAGGCTGATTCTGCAGATTGGTGCGAAATTGACGGCCTCACCGGGCCGTTACAGACCTGATAGACCTGAAAAGCACAGCCGGGGTGCAGATATGGCGGAAGCGGCGCGACTCTGGTGCGCAGCCTGAAAATGCCCAAAATCCCGATTTTTGCGTTGCTGTGGGCAGCCCCACGTTAAGGAGCTTCAGCCCGCAGCATGCATGCGCAAGCCGTCCATGAAGGCCTTGAGCATGGGGGATTCGGTGGCCTCACGGCGGCGTATGACACCCACACTGCCTTCGCGAAGGTAGGGCAATGGCAAGGGCACGACCTGTTTCAGGCCCTGGAAATAGTGCATAAGCCGGGCCGACATGGGTGCCACAAGGTCGCCATCCTGCAGCATGGTGACGATGACCAGCGTTGAACCTGTCTCGACGCGGTAGCGCGGGGAGGGCTGCCCTGCCAGCGCAAGTTCATGCTCAAGCTCACGCCGCAAGGGGCTGACCTTGGGCGGAATGATCCAGGGGTAACGCAGCACATCGGGCCAGTCCACCTTGCGTTTTTTGGCCAGCGGATGGTTTGCCCCGACAACGACACGAATCTGTTCAGGGTGCAGGATATCGCAGCGAACGCCGGCGTCCAGCCTGGCCTGGTCAGTACGCGTGATGACCAGGTCTACGCGTCCTTCTTCAAGTTGTGGCAGCAGCGCATCCAGGCGGTTTTCAATGATGTTGAGGTAGGCGTCGGGAAAGCGTTTGCGGAAGTAGCCGGCGGCCTTTGGCACAAGCCCGGTGGCCACAGTGGGCGTAGTTCCAACAACAAGGTTGCCGGAGGCGCCTATCGACATCAGCCTGATCGTGGCCTGCGTGCGGTCCAGCTCGCCGATGATGGCCCTTGCGTGCGATACCAAAGCTGTGCAGAACTCCGTAGGGGTCAACCCGCGAGAGTTGCGTTTAAAAAGCTTGACGTTGAGGTCTTCTTCAAGCTCGCTCAGCCACTTGGACAGGCCCGGCTGCGTGACACCCATCTGTGTCGCCGTGTGGCTGACATTGCGGGTTTCGTAGAGGGCTACCAGCAGGTAAAGCTGGCGCATTCGCAGTCGTTGTGTCCACTCCATTTTGATATGTCCTCAATAGTATGGAATAAGAAAATAATATCATTTTAAAGAAATACCGATGCCACGCACAATGGCCTTCAACAGGGACGCAGTTGCGATGCAGATCGCATGCGGCATTTCTCCTCTGTAGGGACACATCAAAACGTGGCCACTGCAGTACAAACCCGGTGCCCGGGCACGTTAAGTGCTATTTGCTGAAGACATTTTTGTTTTACAGGAGTCGTTATGCGTCGTCATTTTCTGATCGCCCTTGCTGCCGCCTGCGGTGCACCACTTGTTCCCCAACTGGCGCTTGCCCAGACTTATCCCGCCAAGCCGATCCGCATCATCGTTCCTGCAACACCCGGCGGAACATCAGACATATTTGCACGCGCCATCGCGCTCAAGCTGCAGGACTCGCTCGGCAAACCGGTGCTGGTTGAATACAAGCCCGGCGCAGCCACCAATATCGGCACGGATTACGTTGTCAAGTCGGCACCCGATGGCTACACCCTGCTGATCAACGGCATCACGCTGTCGGTCAATCCCGTCCTGTATTCCAACCTTCCCTTCAGCCCGACAAAAGACCTGGCGGCCATCACCGAAGTGGCTTCGCTGATGAACGTGGTGACCGTTCACCCCAGCGTCCCGGTGAACAATTTGAAAGAACTGGTCGCCCTGATGAAGAAGGAGCCGGGCAAGATGAACTACGGCACACCCGGTGTTGGCAGTTCCGGTTATCTCTCCGCAGAATTGCTGGCCATGAAGACCGGCGCCAAGGTGACCCATGTGGCGTATCAGGGCAATGCCCAGGCCACGACAGACCACATAGGCGGCACGTTGCAGGTCGGTTTTGTCAACCTGCCGGTGGCGCTGCAGTTTGTGAAGGCCGGAAAGCTCAAGGCGCTGGCTGTGACATCGGCCAAACGCTCGCCACTGCTGCCTGATGTGCCAACAGTTGCTGAAGCACTGGGCATTCCCGACTATGAATTGAATGGCTGGTTCGGCCTGCTTGCACCCGCCAAAACGCCACCTGAAATCATCGCCCGCCTGCAGGAGGAAACTGTCAAAGCCCTGAAGGACCCGGCGTTGATAGACATCATCAAGGTGGCCGGCGGTGATGTCGTCGGCGGTACCGCTGCGCAGTTCGATGCGCGCATCAAAAAAGACTCTGACCGCCTGACCGAGGTCATCAAGTTCACCGGCGGTGTCGGTTCAGCAAAATAAGGCAGGCAACACCATGCGTCGTCATTTCATGCTTTCAGCCGCAGCCACACTGCTTGCCACAACATTTTCCGGCCTTGCTCTGGCGCAGGCCTACCCGACCAAGCCAATCAAAATCATTGTTGCGGCTACAGCGGGTGGTACGGCCGACATTTTTGCAAGGGCTATTGCCAACAAGCTTCAGGAGGCTCTCGGCCAGCCTGTGCTTGTTGACTACAAACCCGGGGCAGGCACAAATATCGGCAGCGACTTTGTCGCCAAGTCCGCGCCTGATGGCTACACCATACTTATCAATGGCCTGCCGCTTGCTGCCAACCCTTCGCTGTACGCGAGCATGCCTTTCAGCCCGTCGCGGGACCTGACGCCTGTGATTGAGGTGGCCGAGCTGATCAATGTTGTGACAGTCCACCCGTCCATCCCGGTCAAGTCCATGCGCGAACTGGTCGAACTGGCGAAAAAGGATCCTGGCAAGCTTAATTACGGCAGCCCCGGCGCTGGCAGCTCCAGCCACCTCGCGGCCGAACTGCTTGCGGTCAAGACCGGTGCGAAGTTCACGCACATCGCCTACCAGGGGAATGCGCAGGCAACGACAGATCACATCGGGGGAACGCTTCAGGTGGGTTTCGTCAATTTGCCTGTGGCCCTGCAGTTCGTCAAGAATGGAAAGCTCAAGCCGCTTGCGGTGACTTCGGCCAAACGTTCTGCATTGTTGCCTGACGTGCCAACGGTGGCCGAGGCATTGGGAATTCCGGACTATGAATTGACGGGATGGTTCGGCTTCCTGGTGCCCTCTCGTACCCCCAGGGAAATAATCGTGCGTCTTCAGGAAGAGACGAATCGAGCCCTCAAGGATCCGGCGATCATTGAAACGATACGCACAGCCGGTGGCGAGGTGGTCGGCGGCACGACCGCCCAATTCGATGCGCACATCAAACGTGACACCGAGCGGCTGACCGAAGTCATCCGGCTGTCTGGTGCTTCCATCAAATAAACCTCTGCGGCAGCGCGGAAAGCTGCCTGTAACTATTTCTGGACTGATTATTTATGGGTGACATGTCGGCTTTGACCATCGATCAAAAATCCTCTGCTCCTGCAGGCGCAATAAAGGAAGAGCTTGCCGCGCTGGTCATGTTGCGGCGGCTACGCGCGCACGGGGTGGAGTATTTTTTCTGCAATCCCGGTACTGATTTCCCGGCGATTGTCGAAGCGTTTTCGATGGCAGAAGCAGACCCGGAGATCGCGAAGTCCATCCCGAAGCCAATTGTCGTAACGCACGAAAACGCCGCTGTTGCGATAGCGCACGGCGTGTTTCTCGTCACGGGATGTCCGCAAGCCGTCATGGTTCATGTGAACGTGGGCACAGCAAACACCGTGAACGGTGCAGCAAATGCCAACCGTGATAACGCCCCCATCCTGCTGATGGCGGGTCGTACACCGATCACCGAAACCGGGCTTCATGGTTCGCGTAGCCGCAATATTCATTGGGCACAGGAGATGTTTGACCAGGCAGGCATGCTGCGTGAGTTCGTCAAGTGGGACTATGAGCTCAAGGTCGCTACCGAGACGGTCAACGCGGTGGACCGCGCCATGGAGCTGATGATGTCCTCGCCGCGCGGCCCGGCCTACCTGTCATTGCCGCGTGAAATTATCAGTACGTCAATCGCGGCGACTGAGTCCAGGCGTATTCGCGCCGTCGCGGGTGCGGCCTGGCCTGAACCCGCCGCCATTCAGGAGGTGGCAGCGCTTGTTGCAAAGGCAAAGCGACCCCTCATCATTACGTCGACCTCAGGCCGTACCCGTGCCGGATTCGATGCACTGTCTGCGCTGACGCAGAAGTACGCGATTGGCGTCATCACGCTTTACGGCCGCTATGTCTGCCTGCCCACCAGCCACGACATGCATCTGGGCTTCCAGACCAAACCATTCCTGCAGGATGCCGACCTGATCGTTGCCCTTGAGTGCGACGTACCCTGGATACCTTCACTTGAAAACCCGCCCGCTGATTGCAAGGTGGTGCACATTGGCGAAGACCCGGCTTTCTCGCGCTACCCGGCCCGAGCCTTTCCTGTTGACATATCCATCCGTGCAGACGCCGCCGTGGCCCTTCAGGTGCTGGGAGCAGAGCTGGCAAAACTTCTGCCTGAAGCGGCAGCGGAAGCCCCGTCAGTAGCCGAACGCCGCAGCCTGATTGCCTCACGCAGAAAAGTGCTGCGTGAGGGATGGCATGCGCAGGCGGAAAAGGCGGGTCAGGTCGCCCATATAACTCCCGAACAGATCAGCCGCTGCATCTCCGACGTAGCCGGGCCAGATGCGATTCTTGTCAACGAATATCCTTTGCGCCTTGAGCATGTGGACCGCGAGCAAAGCGGCAGCTTCCTGGGCCAAAGCCCTGCGGGTGGCCTGGGCTGGGGCCTGGGTGCTGCGCTGGGCGTGAAGCTGGCCAGTCCGGACAAGCTGGTGGTGGCCACGCTGGGCGATGGGGCTTATGTTTTTGATAACCCGACTGCCTGTCATTGGGTGTCTGCCGCACAGAACCTGCCGGTGCTGGTCGTGATCTACAACAACCAGCTGTATGGCGCGGTCCGCAACTCCACCTCCGCGATGTACAGGGACGGCGTCTCGGCCAACAACGATTGCAGGTTGCTGGCAGACCTGAGTCCTTCGCCGGCTTTCGAGAAAATCGCTGAAGCCAGCGGAGCCTATGGCGAGCGGGTCGAGGATCCTTCGCAGCTCAGGAATGCCATGGAGCGCGCATTGCATGCCGTCGTTCACGAAAAGCGCCAGGCCCTGCTTAACGTCGTCTGCAAATACTGAGCGCGCCCAGGGGGCACCGGGCGCATTGTCCGGCAACTGCACGCACGCCTGCCGATTACTTCAAACATCAGAAAGTCATTCATGTCACAAGCAAAAGACGCGTCCCTGCAGGATCGCGTAGTCATTGTCACGGGCGGTGTACGCGGCCTGGGACGCGAAATGGCACTGGAACTCGCTGCGCTGGGTGCAAAAGTCGTGGTGACCGGCGCTTCAGAATCCGACGCCATGCGCGAGACCCTGGGCATGGCCAATGAGCTTGCCGGTGAGGGACGCGTGCTGGGCATCGCTGCCGACGTCAGCAACTTCGCGGCCTGCGAAAGCGTTTTGAAGTTCACCCTGGAAAAGTTCGGCGCGCTGCATGTCCTGGTCAACAACGCGGGGCAGGGCATGCGCCTCATCAGTGAAACATTCAACACCAAACCCGTGCCGTTCTGGGAAATTCAGCCCCAGCACTGGAGCAGCATCATTGGCACCAACGTCAACGGTGTGTTCAACATGAGCCGGGCCTGCGTGCCGCACATGCTCTCGCAAGGTTTCGGCAAGGTCCTCAATATCTCGACCAGCGACCCGACCATGGTGCGCAAGGGCTACTCACCCTACGGCCCCTCCAAGGCGGCCATGGAAGCCATGTCAAAAGTCTGGTCGCAGGACCTTGAAGGCACGGGCGTTGACGTCAATGTCTACCTGCCAGGTGGCGCGGCCGATACCGACCTGCTGCCGCCCAGCGCCAACAAGCGCGGCGCGGACGGCAACCTGCTGCCGGCCGCCATCATGCGGCGCGGCATAGGCTGGTTGTGCTCGGATGCCTCAAATGGCAAAACCGGGGGGCGCTACATCGCCCGCCTGTGGGACGAAGCCCTGCCCGCCGCTGCAGGGGCCAGCGGTGCTTCAACGCCGGGGCATTTCCTGTCAGCCTGACACTTGCGCACCGAGGCGGGCCCTCGGCGTACACTGGCTGCGGTTCTTTGTGATTGGCGTGTGATGCGCTGGAGGATTCCGCATGTCACCCCTTCAACCGCAACCTGCGCAGACGGCTCCACCAGCTGCGGAAACCTTCCCCTACAAACTCAAGTTTGAAACCGTCAGCGGCAGCGGTGCCGACCTGCAGATCCGCTCCTTGCTGGATCGCCAGCAGTTTCATGACCCGGATGGCGAGGCCGAGGCGGAGGGCATTTCATCTGCTGCCTGGCCGATTTTCGGAATGCTCTGGCCCTCAGGCCACGTGCTGGCCAATGTCATGCAAACCTATGAACTCGAAGGCAAACGCATTCTTGAACTGGGTTGTGGCCTGGCGCTGGCCAGCCTGGTGATACACCGGCGCGGGGGCAACATCACTGCGAGCGACTGTCACCCGCTGACGGCAGCTTTTCTTCTGGAAAACCTCAAGCTGAATCACCTGCCGGCGATGAAATATCAGACCGGCAACTGGTCACGTGACAACCCCTTGCTCACGCGCTTTGACCTCATCATCGGCAGCGACGTGCTCTATGACCGGGACCAGCCGCAGGCTTTGTCGCAGTTCATCAACCTGCACACCAACCCAGGCGCAGAGGTGCTGATCGTTGATCCGGACCGGGGCAACCGGACCAGCTTCACCCGCAAGATGAATGTGCTGGGTTATGCGCACACCGAGATGCGCATCTCGGTGTTACCCGAAGGTGGGGCCTACAAAGGCAGGGTGCTGCGTTATCTCAAGCCGGAGCAGTCAGGCTGCGAGGACACTGCGACCCTCTGAAGGCTCAAGCGTTCAGCGCCTGCAGCAGCTCTGTCTCAATGGCAATCTGTGCCTTGTTGTGCTGCAGTTCGGGGCCATCAATCAGGAAGGTATCTTCCACCCGCTCGCCCAGCGTCGTGACTTTGGCGAGTTGCAGGTTGATGTGGTGCCTGGCCAGCACGCGTGCGATGAGGTAGAGCAGACCCACGCGGTCGCTGGCTGAAACGCTGAGCAACCAGCGCTGCGCCTTTTCATCCGGCCGCAGGTCCACACGCGGTGCAATCGGAAAGCTCTTGACCCTGCGTGAAATCCTGCCCTTGCCCGGTGTGGGCAGTGGCCCGGGGGTTTCGATGGTCCTGTCGAGGTCGGCTTCGACCATGGCCGCAAGTTCGCGGTAATGGTCGCTCAGGTCCGGGTTAACGACCTGGAAGGTATCCAGTGCATAACCATTTTTGGCCGTGTGCACCTTGGCATCAAGAATGCTGAACCCGGCCTGGTCAAAGTAACCGCAGATGCGGGCAAAAAGATCTGATGCGTCGGGCGTGTAGACGAGCACCTGCATGCCTTCACCGGCAGAAGAGCGTCGCGCCCGCACTATGGCTTTGGCCTTGCCCACATGGCGCGACAGCTGGCGTGCATGCCACGCAATGTCAGATGCGTCATGGCGCATGAAATAACTGACGTCAAGCGTGTCCCAGAGCGCCTTGTGTGCCTCGAAGGGCTCTGCGTGCAGGGCCAGCGTGGTCAGTGCCTCTCGTTTGCGTGACTCAACTTCTGCATCTGCATCCGGTGCGCGGCCACCCAGCACACGCAGGGTGTAGCGGTAGAGGTCTTCGAGCAGCTTGCCCTTCCAGGCATTCCAGACTTTTGGGCTGGTGCCGCGGATGTCGGCCACTGTCAGCAAATAAAGGGCAGTCAGGTTACGCTCGTTGCCCACACGTTTGGCGAAGGCGGCGATGACTTCCGGATCGCTCAGGTCTTCTTTCTGCGCAATGCGGCTCATGGTCAGGTGTTCACCCACCAGGAACTCGGCCAGTTTGGCGTCTTCGGTGGCGATGCCATGCTGGCGGCAGAAGGTGCGAACGTCCTTGCAGCCGAGTTCGGAGTGGTCACCACCCCGGCCCTTGGCAATGTCATGGAACAGCGCCGCGATGTACAGGATCCAGGGCTTGTCCCAGCCGGCTGCAAGCTGGGAGCACATGGGGTATTCGTGAGAATGCTCGGCCATGAAAAAGCGCCGCACATTGCGCAGCACCATCAGGATGTGCTGGTCCACCGTGTAGACGTGGAACAGGTCATGCTGCATCTGCCCGACGATCTTGCGGAAAATCCACAAATAGCGGCCCAGTACAGAAGTCTGGTTCATCAGCCGCATCGCGTGCGTGATGCCTTCGGGTTGCTGCAGGATCTGCCTGAAAGTGTTGCGGTTGACCGGGTCGTTGCGAAACTTTGCCGTCATCACACCACGCGCGTTGTACAGCGCGCGCAGGGTGCGGGCCGACAGGCCCTTGATGCTGACATCGGTTTCAAACAGCAGGAAGGTTTCAAGAATGGCGTGCGGCTCGCGAACATAGAGGTCGTCGCTCGCCACTTCAAGCATGCCGGCCTTGTCTGAAAAGCGCTCGTTGATGACGCGTGGCGGGTAGTTGCTCGGGTTCAGCCGTTCTTCAATATTGAGCAGCAGGATCTGGTTGAGCTGGGTCACTGCCTTGGCTGCCCAGTAATAGCGCTTCATCAGTGCTTCACTGGCGCGGCGCGGCACCTTTGAGCCATCATCAGCCTCGGCCGAATACCCGAACGACTCCGCTACAGCGGTCTGCAGGTCAAACACCAGCCGGTCTTCGCGGCGGCCTGAGAGCAGGTGCAGGCGGGCGCGAATCAGGCTGAGCAAGGCTTCGTTTGTCTTGATCTGGCGTACTTCAAAAGCCGTGGCGAGGCCGCTGCGGGCCAGTTCATCCCACGACTTGCCCAGGCCAGCTGCCCGCGCTACCCAAAGTACGACCTGCAGGTCGCGCAGGCCACCCGGCGACTCCTTGCAATTGGGTTCCAGCGAGTAGGGTGTGTTTTCAAACTTGTTGTGACGCTGGCGCATCTCCAGCGTCTTGGCGATAAAAAAGGCCTTGGGATCAAGCAGCGCATCCAGCTTTTTGCAGAGGCGGGTGAAGTTCTTCTTTTGCCCTGCAACAAGGCGCGCCTCCAGCAGGGATGTCTGTACGGTGACGTCTTTGGCGGCCTCTTCGGCGCAGTCGGCAACGGTACGGACACTTGAGCCTATTTCAAGCCCGCTGTCCCAGCAACTGCTGATAAAGCTTTCAATTTTTGCCTTGAGCGCCGGGTCTTGCTCAACATTGGCGTCGTCCGGCAGCAGCAGCAGCACATCCACGTCCGAATGCGGAAACAACTCGCCACGGCCAAAACCGCCGGCGGCCACAAGGCAGGCCGATGGCGGGAAGTCTGCCATCTGCCAGAGCATTTGCAGCGTTGCATCGGTGTGCCTGGCCAGCTTTTGCAGCAGGCTGTGAATGCCGCGCGTTGACGAGCCGCTGGCGGCAAGGGATTCAAACAATGCGGTTTTACCGGCGCGATAGTCCTCGCGCACCTTTGCCAGGTCAGTCATGGCCTGATGTTTGATGCCTGCAGCGGCATCAGGCGCCGACGGCCTGGGCGACCTGCTGGAGCGGCACAAAGGCCGGCGTTTCAGGGCTGCCCGCAGACATGGTCAGCACTTCGTAGCCGGTCTCGGTGACCAGGACGGTGTGCTCCCACTGGGCAGACAGCGAATGGTCGCGCGTGACGATGGTCCATCCGTCTTTCTCGGGGCCGTCCTTGATGTCGCGCTTGCCGGCGTTGATCATCGGCTCTATGGTGAAAGTCATGCCGGGTTTGAGTTCTTCCAGAGTGCCGGGACGGCCGTAATGAAGAACCTGCGGCTCTTCGTGGAATTTCCTGCCTATGCCGTGGCCGCAGAACTCGCGCACGATGGTGAACCCCTGGCTTTCGGCAAAGGTCTGGATGGCAAAGCCGATATCGCCGAGGCGAACACCGGGCTTGACGCGCATGATGCCCTGCCACATGGCTTCAAAAGTGACGCGGCACAGGCGTTTGGCAGCAATTGACACGTCGCCAATCATGTACATCCGGCTGTTGTCGCCAAACCAGCCTTCCTTGGTGATCACGGTGACATCAATGTTCATGATGTCGCCCTTTTTAAGCGGCTTGTCATTCGGTATGCCGTGGCAAACCACGTGATTGAGCGATGTGCAGAGGGATGCAGGGTAGGGCGGATAGCCCGGCGGCTGGTAACCCAGTGTGGCTGAAACCGTGCCCTGCACGTTGACCATGTAGTCGTTGGCCAGCTTGTCGATTTCGCGGGTCGTCACACCGGCTTTGACGAAGGGGGTCAGGTAGTCGAGGACCTCGGAAGCCAGCCTGCATGCGACCCGCATGCCTTCGATCTCTTCGGCGTTTTTGTACGTAATGCTCATGTGCTGATTATCCCACTCCAGCCAGTCCTTGCAGCCATTGAGGATTAGAACCAAAACGGTGCAGAAACGGTGCCCCCGCGCTCCCCACTGCGTGTGGTTCGCTACCCCCCGAGGGGGCGCTGCGCCTGCGGCCCCGCAAAGCCGGTTCCGCGGCCCCTGCTTGCAAAGAAGGGAACCATCAAAAGCGGGCACTATCCGCCGCGTTAAAATTCAGGGTCAACGCGCACCTGTATCCAATGGTGCCTAACCCGCAGGACAGCTCCCGCTGCCCGCCACTTTCATTGAGGCCACCGCTACCGTGACCCTGCACCTGACGACTTTTGAGGGCGTGCCTGCGGGCATCAATGCCCTGAGCGATTTTCGCGTCCAGCAACTTCTTCCCCGCCTGCAAGCCATCAACGACAAGATCAGCGGCATCCAGGCCCGTTTTGTCCATCTGGTGGCGACCGATTCGGTCCCCGGCGAGGCTGAAAAGACCCGGCTGGCCGCCTTGCTGAACTATGGTGAACCAGCGCCCATACCGCCTGCCAGCGCCGTTGTCGGCTCGATTTTTGTAGTGACGCCGCGTTTTGGTACGGTTTCGCCCTGGGCCTCGAAAGCCACGGACATTGCCCGCAATTGCGGCCTGGGCGTGCGCCGCATAGAGCGCGTCACCGAATACCACCTCTCGTTCAAGTCGCAATTGCTGGGCAAGGCGAGCCTGACCGACGGGCAGCGCCACCAGATCGCCGCGCTGCTGCATGACCGCATGACCGAAAGCGTGATGTCTGACCGTGCCGAAGCTGCGGGTCTGTTCACAGAACTGCAGGCCGCGCCGCTACAGACCATCGACGTACTCACAGGTGGCAAAGCCGCACTGGAAGCCGCCAACAGCGAATTTGGCCTCGCGCTGGCCGTTGACGAGATCGATTACCTCGTCAATGCCTTTACGCAGCTCAAGCGCAATCCGACCGACGTCGAATTGATGATGTTCGCCCAGGCGAACAGCGAGCATTGCCGGCACAAGATTTTCAACGCCGATTTCACGATTGATGGCGTGCCGCAGGACAAAAGCCTGTTCGGCATGATCCGCAACACCGAAAAGCTGAACCCGCAGCACACGGTGGTGGCCTATTCGGACAACGCTTCCATCATGGAAGGCACAAAAGTCGAGTACTTCCACGCCGCTGAAAAGGGCGGCCTGCAGGCCTATGGCGCGACCGACGACAAGCTCATGCATGTGCTGATGAAGGTCGAGACGCACAACCACCCGACGGCGATTTCACCTTTCCCGGGTGCCTCAACCGGCGCAGGTGGCGAAATTCGTGACGAAGGCGCCACCGGTCGCGGCTCCAAACCCAAGGCGGGTCTCACGGGTTTCACGGTCTCAAAACTGTTCGATGGTGATTACGGCAAGCCCGAACACATCGCCAGCCCGCTGCAGATCATGACCGAGGGCCCGCTGGGCGGTGCCGCCTTCAACAACGAGTTCGGCCGGCCCAACCTGGCGGGCTATTTCCGCGAATACGAGCAAACCGTGGGTGGCCAGCGCTGGGGTTACCACAAGCCCATCATGATCGCCGGCGGCGTCGGCACGATTGACGCCAGCCTGACCCGGAAAATCCTCTTCCCGGCGGGTACCTTGCTGATCCAGTTGGGCGGCCCCGGCATGCGCATCGGCATGGGCGGCAGCGCGGCCAGTTCCATGGCGTCGGGCACCAATGCGGCCAGCCTTGACTTTGACTCCGTCCAGCGCGGTAACCCGGAAATCGAACGCCGTGCGCAGGAGGTCATCAACCGCTGCGCGCAACTGGGTGCGGCCAACCCCATCCTGGCGATTCACGACGTGGGCGCGGGCGGTTTGTCCAATGCCTTCCCCGAGCTGGTCAATGATGCAGGGCGTGGCGCACGTTTCGACCTGCGCGCCGTGCAACTGGAGGAAAGCGGCCTTAGCCCTAAGGAAATCTGGAGCAATGAAAGCCAGGAGCGTTACGTCATGGCGATCGCGCCGGAGTCGCTGGCGCAGTTTCAGGCCTTTTGTGAACGCGAACGGTGCCCGTTTGCCGTGATTGGCACTGCGACGGAAGAAAAGCAGCTTGTGCTTTCGGACAACGATGCCGCTGCGCCAGTGGATATGCCCATGAATGTGCTGCTGGGCAAACCGCCCAAGATGCATCGCGATGTCAAAACAGTCACGCCAGCCATCAAGCCCATAGACCTGACAGGTGTTGACCTGCAAAAGAGCGTGATAGCCGTGTTGAGCCACCCGACGGTGGCCTCCAAGCGCTTCCTCATCACCATTGGCGACCGCGCCGTGGGCGGCCTGACGCACCGTGACCAGATGGTCGGCCCCTGGCAGGTGCCGGTGGCCGATTGCGCGGTCACGCTGGCCGACTTCAAGGGTTTTGCCGGCGAAGCGATGAGCATGGGCGAACGCACGCCGCTGGCCGTCGTCAACGCCGCTGCATCGGGCCGCATGGCGGTGGCTGAGGCCATTACCAACCTGCTGGCCGCACCGATTGAATTGCAAAGGGTCAAGCTGTCGGCCAACTGGATGGCCGCTTGCGGCGAGCCCGGTCAGGACGCCGCGCTGTACGAGACGGTCAAAGCCGTGGGCATGGAGCTGTGCCCGGCGCTGGGCGTCTCAATTCCCGTCGGCAAGGATTCGCTGTCGATGCGTACCGTCTGGAAAGACGACGGCAGCGCCAAAAAAGTCACCTCGCCTGTGTCCCTCATCGTCAGCGCGTTTGCCACGCTGGCCGATGTTCGCGGCACGCTGACGCCACAACTCAATGCCGAAGAAGCGGACACCACGCTGGTGCTGATCGACCTTGGCAGGGGCCAGAACCGCATGGGCGGCTCCATCCTGGCGCAGACGCTGGGCAATGAAGACGGCGCGGTACCCGATCTGGACGACGCCAAAGACCTGGTCAACCTGGTCAATGCCATCAATGACCTGCGTGCCAAAGGCCACATCCTGGCCTATCACGACCGCAGCGATGGCGGCTTGCTGGCCACCACTTGCGAAATGGCGTTTGCAGGCAATGTGGGCGTCTCGCTCAACATCGACATGCTGCTGGTCGAAGGCGATGGCATCAGCGACAGCCGTATGGACAGTGGCGACACCAAGAACTGGGCCTTGCAGGTGGGCGCACGTCGCGAAGAACTCACGCTCAAGGCGCTGTTCAGCGAAGAGCTGGGCGCTGTCATACAGGTGCGCACCGACATCCGCAATGACGTCATGCAGGTGTTGCGCGAGCACGGCTTGTCGAAGTACAGCCACTTTGTCGGCAAAACCCGTCCCCAGCACGCCTCACTTGAAGTGGGCAAGGGCGAAGTACAGGTCTGGCGCGATACCAAGGCCGTCTTCAAGGCCAGCCTGCAGGACCTGCACCAGGTCTGGGACTCGGTGAGCTGGAAGATCTGCCAGCAGCGCGACAACCCGCAGGGTGCCGATGCCGAACACGCTGCCGTTGGCGATCCGGCCAACCCGGGCCTGAATGTTCACCTGACGTTCGAGCCGTCCAAAGCTCCCGAGGCGCCCGCCTTGAACCTGTCCCGGCCCCGCGTCGCCGTGCTGCGCGAGCAGGGCGTCAACTCACATGTCGAAATGGCTTACGCGTTCACCGCAGCCGGTTTTGAGGCGATTGACGTGCACATGACTGACCTGCAGACCGGCAGGGCACAGCTCGCAGACTTCAAGGGTGTGGTCGCCTGCGGCGGCTTCAGTTACGGCGACACCCTGGGCGCGGGCATAGGCTGGGCGCGCTCGATTTTGTTCAACGAGGTTCTGTCCACGCAGTTCAAGGCCTTCTTCGGCCGCCAGGACACTTTCGGCCTGGGCGTGTGCAACGGCTGCCAGATGTTTGCCGAACTGGCGCTCATCATTCCCGGTGCCGACGCCTGGCCGCGCTTCACGACCAACCGCAGCGAGCGTTTCGAGGCCCGCCTGAGCCAGGTGGAAGTACTGGATTCCCCCAGCCTGTTCCTGAGCGGCATGGCCGGCAGCCGCTTGCCCATCGTTGTTGCGCATGGCGAGGGTTTTGCCAACTTCGAGACGCAGCAGGGCGGTCGTGGAGACCCAGCCAGGGCCATTTCGGCGATGCGCTTTGTCGACAACCACGGCCAGCCAGCGCAAAGCTATCCGGCCAACCCCAACGGCAGCCCCGGCGGCCTGACGGCGGTGACCACAGCTGACGGCCGCTTCACGGCCATGATGCCGCACCCCGAGCGCGTGTTCCGCAACATCCAGATGAGCTGGACGCCGCTGGACGCCAGCGCGCACAGCCCGTGGATGCAGCTGTGGCACAACGCACGGCGCTGGGTGGGTTAGGGCGTCTGAGGGCGATGGGCGATGGGCGATGGGCGATGGGCGATGAGGCGATGCTATTGATTTTGTAGCTGCTCATGCTCGTGTCTATTGGTCTGGAGCCAGATTTGGCACTTCAAAATGCCCCAAATGTTAATATATAAGTTAACAAATTGCGGTTTTTAAGAGGAAGTTTTCCAAATGTTAAGTTGCAACTTAACATTCGAGGTCTCAAAAAGCCATTTTAGAGTCCAAAAAGTGCCTTCAGCCCAATAAATACGTGCGTGAGCAGCTATAAAATAGATAGCAATTGCAGGTCAGGCACGGGTGGATTTCAAATCCTGGAAACAAAAAACGCGGCACCAGGCCGCGTTTTTTTGTGGGCTGAATGCCGTTTATTCGACTTTGGCCTTCTCGCGCAGGGCCTGCTGGAAGCCGGCCAGGCGTTGTTGCTCCATTTGCTGGGCAATCTGTGGCTTGAGTTCTTCAAACGGCGGGATCTGGGCGTTGCGGATGTCGTCCACGCGGATGATGTGGTAACCGAACTGGGTCTTGACCGGGGTTTCCGTCATCTGGCCCTTGTTCAGCTTGAGCATGGCTTCAGAGAACTCTGGCACATAGCTGCCGGGGTTGGCCCAGTCGAGGTCACCGCCGTTGGCGCCTGAGCCGGGGTCCTTGGACTGCTTCTTGGCGATGTCTTCAAACTTGCCGCCTTTTTTCAGGCTTGCAATGATGGCCTTGGCGTCGGCTTCCTTTTCAACCAGGATGTGGCGCGCCTTGTATTCCTTGCCGCCGTTGGCTGCGGCGAACTTGTCGTACTCAGCCTTCAGTTCTGCATCAGTGACCGGGTTTTTGGCCTGGTAGCTGGCAAACAGCGAGCGGATCAGGATGGTCTGGCGGGCCAGTTCCATCTGCATCTTGTAGTCGTCGCTGGTCGACAGGCCCTGTTTCTCGGCTTCCTGCATGAAGACTTCGCGTGCGATGACTTCCTCGCGCAGCTGGGCCTGGATGTCCGGGGTGATGGGGCGGCCGCCCTTGGCGATCTGCTGGGCCAGCGCGTCAAGGCGCGCCTTGGGCACAGCCTTGCCGTTGACGATGGCTACGTTTTGAGCAAAAGCGCCCTGTGCCGCAAAAGCGAGCATGCCTGCCGCAACGGTTGCCAGTAATACCTGCTTCTTCATAAATGTCCTGTGGTCTTTTATTGGATGTTTGTGTTTGAAGATGTTCAAACGGGGTTTTCGATGATCTCGATGGCCAGCGCGTGCAGGCCCTGGTCGATGAAATTTTGCAGTGCATCATACACAAGCCGATGCCGCGCCACGCGGGTCTTTCCGGTGAAAAGTGGGCTGGCAATGCGGATGCGAAAGTGGGTGCCAAAGCCTTCAGCATTGGCACCCATGTGACCGGCATGCGCAGCGCTTTCGTCGATGACTTCCAGCGCGGTCGGCTGCAGCCTGGCGATCAGTTGCGCTTCCAGCGCTTTGGCGTGAACCGGGAGCACGGCGCTCATGGGGTGGGGTCCTGCTTGATGTGTTTGTTCAGGTACACCGCCTGGGCCAGCACAAACACCACCATCAGGCCCATGCCGCCAAACAGCTTGAAGTTGACCCAGGTGCTGGTGGGGAAGTTGTACGCCACCCAGATGTTGATGACACCCATTACCGCGAAGAACGCCACCCAGCTGAAATTGACCGTTCGCCAGACGGCGTCCGGCAGGTTCATCTGTGTGCCCATGAGCGACTTGATGCCGTTCTTTTTAAAAACCAGCTGGCCTATCAGCAGTGCACTGCCCATGACCCAGTACAGCACGGTAGGCTTCCACTTGATGAAGCTTTCGCTGTGGAAATAGATGGTCGCACCGCCCAGCACGGTGACCAGCGCCAGGCTGATCCAGAGCATGGTGTCAACCTTCTTGCGCATGGCCTTGAGCCAGATGATTTGCGCCAGCGTGGCGATGATGACAACTACCGTGGCCAGCAGAACCGGCGCCTCGGCCGGGCCTACCACCCCACCGGAGACCATAAAACCCAGCCAGTCGGTGGCAGTCGCTGCAGCCCATTCCTTGTTGCCTTCGGCGTACTTGAACATGCCGAAGAAAAGAACGATGGGCAGGAAATCGAGAAGAATTTTCATGGCTGGATTATCGTAGGTAGCTCGGGGTGCCCGGCCCACCCCGTTTGCCCTGAGCATGTCGAACGGCTGGATGTGTGAAGCGCGGCTTCGACAAGCTCAGCCCGAACGGTTTTCTGGCCAAAGTCCTGATCACTCTTTGGCTTGGAAGTCGAGGGAAGCCGAATTCATGCAGTAACGCAGCCCGGTGTCGGTAGGGCCGTCCGGGAAGACATGGCCCAGGTGTGCGCCGCAGCTGGCGCAGACGGTTTCGGTGCGGGTCATGCCGTACTTGCGGTCCACGTGCTCTTCAATGGCGCCAGGCACAGCCAGCGAGAAGCTGGGCCAGCCGCAGCCGGCATCAAACTTGGTATCCGAGTCGAACAGTTTGGCGCCGCAGCAGATGCAGTGGTAGCTGCCGTCAGCCCAGACAGCCTCGTATTTGCCGGTGAAAGCGCGTTCGGTCGCCGCGTGTCGGGTCACTTCAAAAGCGACTGGTTCTGCGCCTTTTTCGGCCAATACGGCCTTCCATTCGGCATCGGTCTTCTGGATTTTGTCGCTCATGTGGTGTCCTTAAAACAGTTCAGGAACTGCAGCTGATTTCGATGGAAGAGGCCCAGTCGGGCGGGAACCCGGCTTTGGCTTCATGCGCTGGATGCTCCTCAAATGGGGATTGCAGCAAGGCCTGCAAGGTATCGACCCCGGAAAAGTCCTTTAGTTTCGCGGCCCGTATGGCTTCTTCGCCCAGATGGTTGCGCAACACGAATTTCGGGTTGGTCCTGAGCATCAAAGCTGCGCGTTCGCCAGCGTCCAGCGGTGTGATGCGTTCTGAATACTGCATCGCCCAGGCGTTGAAGGATTCGCGGTCGAAAAACAGGTCACGCACGGGCTCATGGCCGCTTTGGGGCGTGAAGCTGCACAGGCGGCGCCAGAAAATGGTGTAGTCCACCTTGTTGCTGGCCAGCAGCTTGAAGGTGCTGTCGATCAGGCCCTTGTCGTCTTCATGTACATCCGGCAGGCCCAGCTTGGCGCGCATTTTGGCCTGCAGCGCGGCGGGGAAGATGGCTTTGTAAGGCTCAAGTGCAGCCAGGGCCTGTTCCTGGTCGTCCATCAGCGGCAGCAGGGCCTGGCCGAGGCAAAACAGGTTCCAGTAGGCAATGTTGGGCTGCTTGTTGTAGGCGTAGCGGCCCTGGGTGTCGGAATGGTTGCAGATGTGGCCCGGATCGAAAGCATCGAGGAACTGGAAAGGCCCATAGTCGATGGTCAGGCCCAGGATGCTCATGTTGTCGGTGTTCATCACACCGTGGCAAAAGCCCACTGCCTGCCAGGCAGCCATGAGGTGGGCCGTGCGCTCGCTGACGGCTTCCAGCAGCGCCGCATAAGGCTGGGCTGCATCGCGGCAGGCGGGGTAGAAGTTGTCGATGACGTAGTCGGCCAGTGTTTTGAGTTCTTCGTGCTGGTCGTTGTAGCTGAAGTGCTCAAAATGCCCGAAGCGGATGAAGCTGGGCGCGGTGCGGGTGACGACTGCGGCGGTTTCTATCTCCTCGCGGCGTACCTTGTCGTCAGAGCCCGTGACGCACAGCGCGCGCGTGGTGGGTATGCCCAGCCCGTGCATGGCTTCGGAGCACAGGTATTCACGAATGGACGAGCGCAACACGGCCCGGCCATCGCCCATGCGGGAGTAAGGCGTCAGGCCCGCGCCCTTGAGCTGGACTTCGATGTTGCCGGAAGGGGTATCAAGTCCGCCAAGGAGAATGGCCCTGCCATCACCCAGCTGACCCGCCCATTGGCCGAACTGGTGCCCGCTGTAGACGCTGGCCAGCGGCCTTGAGCCGTCATCCACCCGGTTACCGGTGAAGAGTTCGAGGGCGGAATCCGCGCCAAACCAGTCTGCATCCAGGCCCAATTCGCGTGCCATCGGCAGGTTGCGGCCAACCCAATAGGGCGCACGCAGCGGTGAAGGTTGCAGCGTCGTGAAAAATGCCGGGCCCAGCCGTGCAAACTGGTTGTTCCACTGGAGCCTGGTGGATGTGTCGGGGTTGGTGGCGAGGGCAGTGGTCATGGCCTGATTGTCTTGTGGTGCTGGTGGCCCTGCAGCCGTGGGGTTAAGCCGGATTCAAACCCGATGGGAGGGGAATGTTGCCAGTCGCTGTGGTGTTTGCCGGGGCGGCATATGCCGTCAGCGCCTGCTCGTCCAGCATGGTCACGCGGCCGAGCGCCAGCGACACCAGGCCCTGCTGCTCCATGGATTTGAGTGCGCGGTTCACCGTTTGCCGCGACAGGCCCACCAGGTGGCCCAGTTCCTCCTGTGACAGCACCAGCCTGCGTCGCCCCTGCCAGAACACGCGGCTCAGATAGAGGGCCACGCGCTCCTCGGGCGAACGCAGGCGGCCAGCTTCAATGATGGTCATGGCCTGGCCAAGGCGCTTGTTCAGATGTGCGACGAGAAAGTGGTTGAAGGGCAGGCAGGTGGCCATGAGTTCGTCAAAAATAGCCCGGGACAGGCAAAACAGCTCCGTGTCGCGCAGTGCAATCACGTCGTAACGGCGTGGCTCGGGTTTCAGCGCGGACCCTTCACCAAACCACTCCCCATCAGGCACGCCGATAAAAGCTGATACCCGCCCCCGTGCCGAACTGCTTTGCAATTTGACCAGGCCCGACAGCACGGCATACCAGCCCTCGACTTCACTGCCGGCACGCAGCAACACGTCTCCCTTTTTACCCTGGCTCGTAAACACCCCGGCGGAAACCCGTACCTGTTGCCCGGCAGGCAATTCGCGGAACCATGGCTGCGCCCTGAGGAACTGGCTGGAAGCGGTACTGAACGTATCAAATGACATGGGCGTATTTTCCGCCTGTTTTTTGGCACTCAGGGTAAACACGGTGCAGTTGTCGATAGGGCGACATGTTTTGCAATTTGTCCGTCGCCACATGACACTTGCCGGCGTAAATCAACAGGGTTTTTCTTGTCTGTCACCAGCTTGTGAGCCATTACGATTCGAGGGTCTGAAACCAATGCTTTCCAAGGAGTTCCCATGCTGGGATTAATGCAAAGTCAGCCGCTGCTGATTTCGGGTCTGATTGAATTTGCCGAGCGCCACAACGGCGATGCTGAAATCGTCTCGCGACGTGTTGAGGGTGATATTCACCGTTACACCTACCGCGATGCCGCGAAGCGTTCGCGCCAGGTAGCCAACGCGCTTGACAGCCTGAAACTGGCTTTTAGCGACCGTGTCGCCACACTGGCCTGGAACGGTTACCGCCACTTTGAGCTGTATTACGGCGTCAGCGGCTCGGGCCGCGTGCTGCACACGATCAACCCGCGCCTGCATCCTGACCAGATCGCCTGGATTGCGAACCACGCAGAAGACCAGGTGCTGTTTTTTGACCTGAGCTTTTTGCCCCTGGTTCAGGCCGTACACGCCAAATGCACCACAATCAAACACTTCATCGCCCTCTGCGATGAAGACAAGCTGCCCAAGGATTCAGGGGTGCCCAACCTCAGCAGCTACGAAAAGCTGATCGGGGCGCAATCCAGCGACTACGCCTGGCCATCTTTTGACGAAAACACGGCGTCGAGCATGTGCTACACCAGCGGCACCACCGGTAACCCCAAGGCCGCGCTGTACAGCCACCGTTCCAGCACGCTGCACGCCTATGCCGCCGCGCTGCCGGACGTGATGAACCTGTCCGCACGCGACTCCGTCCTGCCCGTAGTACCCATGTTTCACGTCAATGCCTGGGGCATTCCGTATTCAGCCGCGCTGACCGGCTGCAAGCTGGTGTTCCCTGGCCCTGCACTTGATGGCAAATCGGTTTATGAATTGATAGAGGCAGAAGGTGTGACTTTCGCCGCCGGCGTGCCTACTGTCTGGCAAATGCTGCTGGGCCACATGAAGCCTGCCAACCTGCGCTTCTCAAAACTCAACCGCACGGTGATCGGCGGCTCCGCCTGCCCGCCAGCGATGATCACGGCCTTCCAGGACGACTACAAGGTTGAAGTGCTGCACGCATGGGGCATGACCGAGATGAGTCCGCTGGGCACACTTTGCACGCTGAAGAACAAGCATGACGCCTTGCCTGAAGCCGAGAAGATGAAGATACGCCTCAAGCAGGGCCGCGCCATTTACGGCGTGGACCTGAAGATCGTGGATGCCGACGGCAAGGAACTGCCGTGGGATGGCACTACCTTTGGCGATCTGTACGTCAAGGGCCCCTGGATAGTGCGCGAGTATTTCAAGGGCGAGGGCGGTGACCCGCTGGTCGACGGCTGGTTCCCCACAGGCGACGTCGGCACCATAGACGCCGACGGTTACCTGCAGATCACCGATCGCAGCAAGGACGTCATCAAGTCCGGCGGGGAATGGATCAGCTCGATTGATGTCGAGAACATTGCGGTGGCCCACCCGGCTGTGGCGATGGCGGCCTGCATTGGGGTGGCGCACCCCAAGTGGGACGAGCGCCCCATCATTGCCGTGGCGAAGAAGCCCGGCATGGATGTGTCGCGTGACGAACTGCTCAGGTTTTACGAAGGAAAAACTGCCAAATGGCAAATTCCCGATGATGTGGTTTTTGTCGACGCGATCCCGCTGGGCGCGACCGGCAAGATCCTCAAAACCCGTTTGCGCGAGATGCTCAAGGACTACAAACTTCCAACAGCTTGAGTACCGCATAACCCCAGTCGCAACAGCGACATTGGCTAGGGCAATCCCTGACACTTTGAGTGAGTTTTTGCCCTAACCTCTGCCCCGTGTGACGTTGAATCTGCAAGAGTTGATTTTTAAATATTCAGGAGACAAAGCATGACGACCCAGACCTATTTTGTACGCCGGTATTTCGGCATCGCGGTGGCCGCGTCTGCCATGCTGTATGGCAGCGTCGCATTCGCGCAGGCGCCGGCAAAACCTGCTGCCGCAGCACCTGCGAAGGCTGCGGCTCCAGCGCCAGCAGCGGCTGCCACCGGCGCCGTCAACCTCAACCAGACCGTCAAGATCGCATGGCTTGACCCGCTGTCCGGCCTGATGGCTGCGGTGGGCGCCAACCAGCTCAAGGGCTTCCAGTTCCTGGCTGAGCAGTTCAGCAAGAAGAACAAGGCCGGCGTCAAGTTCGAGATCATCGGCATCGACAACAAGCTCAGCCCGCAGGAAACCACCAACGCACTGAAGTCCGCCATTGACCAGGGCGCACGCTACGTTGTGCAGGGCAACGGCTCCGGCCCGGCGCTGGCCATCATGGACGCGCTGTCGAAGTACAACGAACGCAACCCCGGAAAGGAAGTCGTCTTCCTGAACTACGCGGCCGTCGATCCCGACCTGACCAACAGCAAGTGCGACTACTGGCACTTCCGCCTTGATGCCGACACCTCGATGAAGATGGAAGCGCTGACCGCCTTCATGAAGGAGCAGCCGGACATCAAGAAGGTATACCTGCTCAACCAGAACTACTCGCACGGCCAGCAGGTCGCCAAGTTTGCCAAGGCCAACCTGGCCAGCAAACGTCCTGACGTACAAATCGTCGGCGAAGACCTGCACCCGCTGGCGCAGGTTCGCGACTTCGCACCCTACATCGCCAAGATCAAGCAGTCCGGCGCCGACTCCGTGATCACCGGCAACTGGGGTTCCGATCTGTCCCTGATGATCAAGGCAGCGAATGAAGCAGGCCTGAGCAACGTCAAGTTCTACACCTACTACGGCGGTGTGACCGGCACGCCAACCGCCATGGGCGGCGCTGCTTCCGCTGGCCGTGTCTACATGGTGTCTTACTTCCATCCCAACATGGGCGGTGACATCCAGGCGCTGCAAAACGACTACAAGAAGAAGTTCAATGATGACTTCTACACCGGTGCGATTTACCACGCCTTCACCATCCTGACCGAAGCCATGGCCAAGACCAAGTCTACTGACGCGGCGACTGTGGCCAAGGCCATGGAGGGCATGCGCTTCAAGAGCTTCAACGGTGAAGTCGAGATGCGCAAGACCGATCACCAGCTGCAGCAGGGCCTGTTCATCGAGCGCTGGGACAAGGCCGGCGGCAAGTACCCGGTCGACGCTGAAAACACCGGCTACACCTTTGTTCCGCTCAAGTACTATGAGCCCTACGTCGCCAGCACACCAACTTCGTGCCAGATGAAGCGGCCTTCCTGATGCGCTAACCAGGCGCTGGCACCCAATGGCGCAAGGCCCGACCAAAACTCGGGCCTTTTTCTTTATCTCTTCAGGCGTTCATCCATGAATCTTGAGTTTTTCACCATCTCGCTGCTTAACGGGCTGAGTTACGGCCTGTTGCTGTTCATGCTCAGCTCAGGGCTGACCCTGATCTTCAGCATGATGGGTGTGCTTAACTTTGCGCACACCTCGTTTTACATGGTGGGCGCCTATATTGCCTACAGCCTGTCACATGTCATCGGATTCTGGTGGGCGCTGCTGGTGGCGCCGGCTGTGGTGTTCGTCATCGGTGCGCTGTTTGAGCGTTACTGCCTGCGCCGTGTGCACCAGTATGGCCACGTGCCCGAACTGCTGATCACCTTTGGGCTGTCCTATCTGTTGCTTGAGCTGGTACAGCTCATCTGGGGCCGTGCAGCAGTCAATTACGAACTGCCGGTCGGCCTGCAGGGGCCGCTGTTCACTATTTTCGGCACCAATTTCCCCAAGTCACGCGCCTTCATCATGCTTTTATCCATGCTCATGCTGCTGAGCATCTGGCTGCTTCTGACACGCACACGCATAGGCCTGGTCATACAGGCCGCGCTGACACACCCCGAAACGGTCGAGGCGCTCGGCCACAACGTCCCACGTGTGTTCATGCTGGTCTTTGGCGGTGGGGCCGCACTGGCCGGGCTTGCCGGGGTTATAGGCGGCAACACCTTCGTCACCGAGCCCGCCATGGCCGGATCTGTTGGCGCCATCATCTTTGTGGTGGTCGTGGTGGGTGGCATGGGTTCGCTCTCAGGCGCTTTCCTCGCGTCGCTGCTGATCGGCCTGATGCAGACTTTTGCAGTGGCAATGGACCAGTCCATGATCACGCTCCTGGCCCACTTCAAGGTGGCAGTCACCCCGGAAACCTTTGGCTACCCCTTGCTCAAACTCACCATTTCGCAGACTGCGCCCATCCTGCCCTTTTTGTTCCTGGTGCTGATTTTGATATTCCGGCCCAAGGGCCTTCTCGGCACGCGGGAGGGCTGAACATATGGCTGCAAAGTATTACGAATTCAAACCCTTCAATGTAGGGCGCTGGATACTCTGGACGCTCTACGCCTTGCTGCTGATTGCAGCGCCACTCATGTTCAAGAGCAGCCTCGCGCTCACCATGCTGTCGCAGGCGGGCTACCTGGTCATCATTTGCCTGAGCTACAACATTCTCCTGGGGCAGGGCGGCATGCTCAGTTTCGGCCACGCCGTTTACGCTGGTTTGGGATCTTTTCTCGCCGTGCATGCGATGAACATGGCGGCCAAAGGCTCGTTCTACATCCCCCTGCCGTTGATACCTCTTGTTGGCGGATTGTCCGGGCTGTTCTTTGCCGCGCTCTTCGGTTACGTGACGACCAAAAAGGCCGGTACCACCTTCGCCATGATCACGCTGGGCGTGGGTGAACTGGTGTTTGCGATGTCGCTGATGTTCCCGGAGTTTTTCGGCGGGGAGGGCGGTATCACCACCAACCGCGCTTACGGAAAACCTGTATTGGGCATCACCTTCGGGCCGCAGATACAGGTCTATTACCTGATTGCCGTGTACTGCTTCATTTGCACCGCAGCCATGTTTGCCTTCACGCGCACACCGCTGGGCCGCATCCTGAACGCCGTGCGCGACAACCCCGAGCGGGTGGAGTTCATCGGCTACAACACGCAAAAGGTGCGCTATTACTCCTTCATCATTGCCGGCTTTTTTGCGGGCATTGGTGGCGGTCTGGCAGCCATCAATGCCGAAATCGTGACATCCGAAGTCGTCAGCGGCGTGCGATCTGGCAGCCTGTTGCTGTTTACCTTCCTGGGCGGGGCAACCTTCTTCTTCGGACCCATCATCGGCGCGGGCCTCCTGGTGCTGGCGCTCATCCTGCTGTCAGAACTGACCATTGCCTGGCTGCTGTATGTCGGCCTGATTTTCCTCTTCATGGTGATGTATGCGCCCGGCGGCATTGCCAGCCTGATCATGATGAACCTTCGCGTCGCCAGCTTCGGGCGCCTGAAGGAATTGTGGGTGTCCTACCTGGGCCTGGCTGTTACAGCGCTGGTCGCGCTGGCGGGTGCAGCAGCCATGGTCGAAATGCTTTACCACCTGCAGCTCAATGCCGCACTTGGCCCGGAGCTGACCTTCATGGGGGTGAAACTGAATGCGCTGGGCCTGAACAGCTGGTTTGGATCGGGTTTTGTACTGGTCACCGGCCTGGGCATGTTTGAACTGATGCGCCGCAACTTTCTTGTGCAGTGGGGTGAGATACAGAATGAGATCGAAAAGGAAATCAAACGCAGGGAAACGCTGTGAGCCCCAACGCTTGTCACTTCGTGTACTGTGCTGCCGCCCGAGGGGGCGCTGCGCCTGCAGCCCGGCAAAGCCGGTTCTGCGGCCCCTGCTTGCAGTGAGGAACGGTGTTTACGGTTTGGACCGCTCCATAGCCCAGCTAACAACAATATGACTTACTCACTAGAACTCAAAGATCTCCGCAAGAGCTTCGGCAAGACGGAGATCATTCGCGGCGCCAACCTCAAGGTCAACTCGGGTGAACGTGTGGCCATCATCGGCCCCAATGGCGCAGGCAAATCGACCCTGTTCAACCTGATCAGCGGGCGCTTTGAGCCCAGCAGCGGCGAAGTGCTGCTCAACGGCCAGCGCATCGACGGCAAAAAGCCGTTTGAGATCAACCGGCTGGGCCTGTCTCGCAGCTTCCAGATCACCAACATATTTCCCAAACTCAGCGTGTTTGAGAACCTGCGCTGCGGTGTGCTCTGGAGCCTGGGCTACAAGTACACATTCTTTCGCTTCCTCGCCGATCTTGACGATGCGAACGAACGCGCGGAAGAGCTGATGGAAATGATCAAGCTCGATAAAAAGAAGGATGTTCTCGCTGCCAACCTGACTTACGCCGAGCAGCGCGCACTCGAGATCGGCATCACGATTGCAGGCGGCGCGAATGTCATCCTGCTGGACGAACCCACAGCTGGCATGAGCCGCTCGGAGACCACGCGCTTCATCAGCCTGATCAAGGAAGTGACGGTCGGCAAAACCCTGCTGACGGTTGAACATGACATGGGCGTGGTGTTTGGCCTGGCTGACAAGATTGCCGTCGTCGTTTATGGCGAAGTCATCGCCTATGACGTACCCGAGGCCGTGCGTGCTGACCAGCGGGTACAGGAAGCGTATCTGGGCTCCCCGGTCGCAGCCCAACAGGCCGGAGCACACTGATATGTTGTCGATCAAGAATCTCCATGCCTTTTATGGCAAAAGCCACGTGCTTCACGGCGTCTCATTCGACGTGCAGCCCGGTGAAATTGTGGCCTTGCTGGGCCGCAACGGCTCCGGCCGCTCGACGACTGCCAAGGCCATCATGGGCCTGGTCGATTGCCAGGGTTCCATCATCTGGAAGGCCGGCGAAATCGTCGGCAAGAAGGCCTACGAGATTGCCCACCTGGGCATCGGCTATGTGCCGGAGAACCGCGACATCTTTCCGAAACTGACAGTGCACCAGAACCTGCTGCTGGGGCAAAAGGGTTCGGGCAAAGGCTCGCGCTGGTCGTTTGAAGACATGTACAACATGTTTCCGCGCCTGCGCGAACGCCAGCATACCGAGGCTGGCGTGTTATCTGGCGGCGAGCAGCAAATGCTGACCCTGTGCCGAACCCTGATGGGCGACCCCGACCTCATCATCATCGACGAGCCCACCGAGGGTCTGGCGCCCAAAATCGTGGAGCTGGTCGGCCAGTACCTTCAGACCCTGAAGGCCAAGGGCATCTCGGTTCTTTTGATTGAGCAGAAACTGACGATTGCCATGGCTATTTCCGACCGTGCCCTGGTCATGGGCCACGGCAGCATCGTCTTCCAGGGCACGCCAGACAGCCTCAGAGCCGACGCCTACACCCGCAAAGAGTGGCTTGAGGTGTAAGCCTGGTTAAAAAATCGTCCGGGCTTGTCACGACTGGGACAAAACGGACGTCTTGAAGCTTGCGGTGTCATCATGCCGCCCTACAATGGGAAAAGAACGGTCGTTCTATTATGTTTTGGACTTGTCATGAGTTCTCTACATGAGATGGCTGGCGGACGAGCTTGAGCCCGTCTTCGCGATCCCCGAAATCTTCACCAAGGAACAAGCGCACATGACAACTCTCTATGAAGTTCACGGCCCTGTGGCCGTCATCACCCTGAACAACCCGCCCGTCAACGGCCTGGGCCAGGCAACGCGCTTGAGCATCACCGACAACCTGCAGAAGGCCAATGCCGATGCCGCCATCAAGGCCATCGTCATCACGGGCGCCGGCAAGGCTTTCTCGGGTGGTGCAGACATCAAGGAGTTCGGCAGCCCCAAGGCCTTGGCCGAACCCAACCTGCTCAGCGTGATCCGTACCATTGAAAACTCGGCCAAGCCGGTCGTGGCTGCAATTCATTCCGTCTGCATGGGCGGCGGCCTGGAACTGGCCCTGGGCTGCCATTACCGCATTGCCGCCCCCGGCTGCAGCGTCGCCTTGCCTGAAGTCAAGCTCGGCCTGGTGCCTGGCGCAGGCGGCACACAGCGTCTGCCGCGCGCACTGGGCGTTGAAGCGGCCCTGAACATGATCGTCAGCGGTGAGCCCGTCAAGAGCGAGTTGCTCGCGCAAATCCCCGGCCAGAAGCTGTTCGACAAGATGGCTGCATCGGCCGAGTCGCTGGCCCAGGAGGCACTGGCTTTTGCACAGGCAATTTCCGACACCCGTCCTCTTCCCATGGTGCGTGACCTGCCTTGCAAACACCGCAACGGGGACGCGTACTTCCAGTTCACCCGCAACATGGTCAAGGGCATGTCCAAGGGCTTTCCCGCGCCCCTCAAATGTATTGAAGCGGTTGAGGCCGCCACCAAACGCAAGTTTGAGGACGGCATGGCTTTCGAGCGTGAGCTGTTCATCAACCTGATCTGGAGCCCTGAAGGCCGCGCACTGCGCCACATTTTCATGGCCGAGCGCGCAGCATCCAAGATCCCGGATGTACCTGCGGACACGCCCAAGCGCGACATCAAGTCCATCGCCGTGATCGGCGCGGGCACCATGGGCGGCGGTATCGCCATGAACTTCCTGAATGCTGGCATCCCCGTGAAGATGCTTGAGATGAAGCAGGAAGCTCTGGACCGCGGCACTGCCACCATCCGCAAGAACTACGAAGCCCAGGTCAAGAAGGGCAAGCTCAAGCAGGAGAAGTACGACGAGCGCATGGCGTTGCTGAGCACCACACTGAGCTATGACGACCTGAAGGATGCAGACATGGTGATCGAGGCCGTGTTTGAAGAGATGGGCGTGAAGGAAAAGGTTTTCAAGGAACTGGACCGCGTGATGAAACCCGGCGCCATCCTGGCGTCCAACACCTCGACGCTGGACGTCAACCAGATTGCAGCGTTTACCAAACGCCCGCAGGACGTGGTCGGCATGCATTTTTTCAGCCCGGCCAACGTGATGAAGCTGCTCGAAGTGATTCGCGGCGAGAAGACCGCCAAGGACGTGCTTGCTACGGTGATGGCCATCGGCAAGAAAATCAAAAAGACGGCGGTTGTGTCCGGCGTCTGCGATGGCTTTATTGGTAACCGCATGATTGAGCAATACGGCCGCCAGGGTGGCTTTTTGCTGGACGAAGGCTGTACGCCAGAGCAGGTCGACAAGGCCATCGAGAAATTCGGCTTTGCCATGGGTCCGTTTCGCATGGGTGACCTGGCGGGCAACGACATCGGCTGGGCGATCCGCAAGCGCCGCTACACCGAAAAACCCGACATGAAGTACAGCAAGACCGCTGACCTGCTGTGTGAGAAAGGCCGTTTCGGCCAGAAGACCGGCGCTGGCTGGTATGACTACGTGGCAGGCAAGCGCGATGCAATTCCCAACGCCGAAGTCGTGAAGATGATCGAGGACCACCGCAAGTCCCTGGGCATCACGCCGCGCAAGGTGTCTGACGAAGAGATCGTGCAGCGCCTGGTGTATTCACTGGTCAACGAGGCAGCACACATTCTTGAAGAAGGCATTGCCTCCAAGGCCAGCGACATCGACATGGTTTACCTCATGGGTTACGGCTTCCCTATCTACCGTGGTGGCCCCATGAATTACGCAGATGAAGTCGGCCTCTTCAATGTGGTGCAAGCCATGAACCGCTTTGCGCAGAACCCGCTGGACGACGCCAAATTCTGGAAGCCGGCACCGCTGCTGGCAAAGCTCGCGGCTGAAAGCAAGACTTTCAACTGATCCCTCAGAACACATTCCGGAGAAATACATGACTTCAGCTGTAATCGTTTCCACTGCCCGTACCCCGCTTGCCAAGAGCTGGAAAGGTTCCTTCAACATGACGCACGGCGCCACGCTGGGCGGCCATGCAGTCGAACACGCCATCAAGCGCGCAGGCATCGAGGCCGCCGAAGTTGACGACGTCATCATGGGTTGCGCCACACCCGAAGGCGCGACCGGTGCCAACATCGCACGCCAGATTGCCCTGCGCGCGGGCTGCCCTGTGACCGTGTCGGGCATGACCATCAACCGTTTCTGCTCCTCCGGCCTGCAGACGATTGCCACCGCAGCGCAGCGCATCATTGCGGGCGAAGCCGACATCTATGTGGCTGGTGGTGTTGAAAGTATTTCCTGCGTGCAGCAGGAGATGAACGTGCACATGATGCGTGACGACTGGCTGGCCAAAAACAAGCCCGAGATCTACTGGAACATGCTGCAGACCGCCGAGCAGGTGGCCAAGCGCTACAGCATCTCGCGTGACCGCATGGACGAGTACGGCGCACTGAGCCAGCAAAAAGCGACTGCTGCGCTGGCCGCCGGCCTGTACGAAGCCGAAATTGCACCCATCACCGTGACTGCAGGCGTGGTCGACAAGGTCATGGGCCTGACCACCAGACAGGTCACCGTGAGCCAGGACGAAGGCATTCGTGCCGGCACCACCAAGGAAGGCATCAGCGGCATCAAGCCGGCCATACCAGGCGGCGTGATCGCAGCCGGCAATGCCAGCCAGTTCTCGGATGGCGGTGGCGCGGTGGTGATGATGGACGAAAAGGTTGCCAGCAAAAAAGGCCTCAAGCCGCTGGGTCGTTTTCTCGGCTTTGCAGTCGCTGGTTGCGAGCCTGACGAGATGGGTATTGGCCCTGTCTTTGCCATCCCCAAGGTGCTGGCAAAACTCGGCCTGAAGATCGACGACATCGACCTGTGGGAGCTGAACGAGGCCTTTGCCGTGCAGGTTCTGTACTGCGCCGACAAACTGGGCATCCCCATGGACAAACTCAACGTCAACGGCGGCGCCATTGCGGTCGGCCACCCTTACGGCGTGACAGGCCAGCGCCTGACGGGCCATGCACTCATCGAAGGCAAGCGCCGGGGCGCCAAGCGTGTCTGCGTCACCATGTGTATCGGTGGTGGCATGGGCGCGGCGGGCGTTTTCGAGGTGCTCTGAGCTTCCAGACTTTAATAGTCTGCAAACAAAGGGCCGGGTCTGCGACAAATCTCCGCAGTCCGGCCTTTTTTTATTTCAATACTGAACAGCCATGACACTTCGCACCACAACTGATTTTCTTCTTTACCAGTGGCTGGATGCGGAATCGCTGAACCAGCGCGGGCGTTTTGCCGACCATTCGCGTGAAACGTTTGACGCCGTGTTCGACACCTGCGAACGCATCGCACGCGAAAAGTACGCGCCGTTCAATCACACAGTCGACACGCAGGAGCCGCATTTTGACGGCGAAAAAGTCATACTGCCGCAGGCGACACATGACGCGCAAAAGGCCTATGCAGCGTCCGGAATGTTGAGTGCGGCGCAAGACTACGACATAGGCGGCATGCAGCTTCCGTACACCGTTGAAGCGGCCGCCAATGCCTTTTTTGCAATGGCGTCGGTCAGCATAGGCTCGGGCATGCTGACCACGGGTAATGCCAACCTGCTGATGAAGCATGGCACGGCGTTGCAGCAGGAGGTGTTTGCGAAACACGAATTCTCGGGGCGCTTCTCGGGCACCATGTGCCTGTCCGAACCGCAGGCGGGTTCATCGCTGAGCGACGTGGTGACCAAGGCAACACCTGATGGCGCCGATTTTGAGAACGACCCGCTGGGCCCGCGCTACAGGCTCAAGGGCAACAAGATGTGGATCTCGTCGGGCGAGCATGAGCTGACCGACAACATCATCCACCTGGTACTGGCCAAAATTCCTGGCCCCGATGGCAAGCTGATTCCCGGTACGCGCGGTATCTCGCTGTTCATCGTGCCAAAAAAAATGGTCAATGAAAAAGCCGAACTCACTGGCGTGCGCAACGATGTGGCGCTGGCAGGTCTTAACCACAAGCTGGGCTGGCGCGGCACCACCAATACGCTGCTCAATTTCGGCGAGGGCAAATACCCGGTCAACGGCGCGTCGGGCGCCATCGGCTACCTGGTCGGCAAACCGCATGAGGGCCTGCGCTGCATGTTCCACATGATGAACGAGGCGCGCATCGGGGTCGGCATGGCAGCCACCATGCTGGGCATGGCGGGTTATGAAGCCAGCCTGGACTACGCCAAAAACCGTCCGCAAGGAAGACCCATCGGTGTGGGGGGCAAGGACGCGGCCCAGCCGCAGGTGCGCATCATCGAGCACGCAGACGTCAAACGCATGTTGCTGGCCCAGAAAGCCTATTGCGAAGGCGCACTGGCGCTCGAACTCTACTGCGCTCGCCTGGTCGATGAGCAGCACACAGGCACACCCAACGCCGCAGACGATGCGCGCATGCTGCTTGAAGTGCTGACGCCAATTGCCAAAAGCTGGCCCAGTGAATGGTGCCTGGAAGCAAACTCGCTGGCCATACAGGTGCACGGCGGTTATGGCTACACGCGGGATTTTCCGGTCGAGCAGTACTGGCGCGACAACCGCCTGAACATGATCCATGAGGGCACGCACGGCATACAGGGCATGGACTTGCTGGGTCGCAAGGTCCTGATGGAGGGGGGCAGGGGCCTCGCCCTGCTGGCCGCACGCATCAACACCACCATCGAGCGGGCGATACAGCTGCCTGAACTGGCACAACACGCGAATGACCTCGGCAAGGCGCTGCAGCATGTGGGCAGCGCCACCAAGGCAGCCTGGGCCACCGGCCAGCCGTCCGACGCACTGGCCAATGCAGTGCCCTATATGCAGGCTTTCGGCCACACGGTGCTGGCCTGGATCTGGCTGGACGTCTCGCTGGCGGTGCTGGCCGCAGATGGCGCAAAATCAGACCCTGCCGCTGTGGGGCGACTGGGTGCCGCACAGTATTTTTATCGTTACGAATTGCCGAAGATCGGTGCCTGGCTCAAGGTTGTTGAAACACGCGACCAGACCTGCGCTGAACTGCCGGAGGAGGCCTTTTAATGGGATTTTTCAAGCCGTCGTCAGAGCCGGTGTCCAACAAGGCGATTGCGCGCCTGCAATCGCTGATATGGATACTGATCTATGGTGGCCTGCTCACCCTGATTTTGGGTATTTTTGTACAGCGCTCCAGCGACCCCGTGGGCTGGTCCATGATCGTGACCGGCGGCGTTGTGGCCGCAGTCGGTTTTGTACTGATTTATGTGCGTTCCAGACTGAATTCGAGCCCCTGAGTCACCCTCAGGACACATCGGCGGCAGACGACTGCAATGTTGTGTTTTACTTGGCCGAGAGCAAAAAACAGGCGGCTGGTTTGTATGGCCGCCTCATCAATACCACCCATCCAGACAACAGGAGATAGAAAAAATGAACCGTACCATCCAGCAACTGTTTGACCTCAAGGGCAAGACCGCACTTGTCACCGGGGGCTCGCGCGGCCTGGGCCTGCAGATGGCGCAGGCACTTGGTGAAGCCGGCGCAAAAATCATCCTCAGCTCGCGCAAGGCTGAAGACCTGAAGGAATCCGCCGCAGAACTCAAGGCTGCGGGCATCGACGTCGACTGGATTGCCGCAGACTGCTCGAAAGAAGATGAAATCCGCGCACTGGCCGATGAGGCCATCAAGCGCCTCGGCCATGTCGATATTCTTGTCAACAACGCGGGCGCGGCCTGGGGCGCGCTGGCTGAGGACCATCCGGTTGATGCCTGGGACAAGGTCATGAACCTCAACATTCGCGGTTACTTCATCCTGTCGCAGCACATCGCCAAACACAGCATGATCGCGCGCAAGTCGGGCCGCATCATCAACCTGGCCTCCATTGCCGGCCTGGGCGGCAACCCCAGCGGCATGACCACCATCGCCTACAACACCTCCAAGGGCGCGGTCATCAACTTCACCCGCGCACTGGGCTGCGAATGGGGCAAGTACAACATCACCGTCAACGCCATCTGTCCGGGTTTCTTCCCGAGCAAGATGACCGTCGGCACGCTCAAGGCTCTGGGCGAGGAAAAACTCGCATCCCACGCGCCGCTGGGCCGTCTGGGCGACGACGAAGACCTCAAGGGCCTGTGCGTGCTTTTTGCATCCGATGCCGGCAAGCACATCACCGGCCAGTGGATGGCAGTCGATGGCGGTGTATCGGTCGTTACCGGCGGCTGAATATGGCCCCCACGCTAGTCGCTTCGCGAGCCTTCGGCGGTGCGCTGCCCCTTTTTCAGGTCAATGGGGCGCTCCGCCTGCGGCCCGGCGGAGCCGGTTCCGCGGCTCCTGCTTGCGAAAGCCCCCCTTCGACAAGCCCATCCATCAAGCGTAGAAATATTTTTTCATGAGTACAAGCAGCTTCAACAAAAAAGGCGCTGTCGGCTTTGGCGTTGACATTCCTTTTGTCACGCACATGGGTTTTGAACTTGAGGTATTTGATGGTGGTGAATCCGTCATTACCTTTACGCCCAAGCCGGAACACCTGAACACCTTCGGCGTGACACACGGTGGCGCCTGCATGACTTTGCTGGATGTCACCATGGCTCTTGCCGCACGCAGCGTGCAGAAGGAAATGGGCGCCGTGACGATAGAGATGAAGACCAGTTTCATGCGCCCGGCACCGGGTGGTGCCGCCCTGACCGGCAAAGGCCGCATCATGCACCGCACGGCCACAATGGCTTTTGTTGAAGCGACGATTTTTGACGCGGCGGGCAATGCCTGCGCGCATTCGACCGGCACCTTCAAGTATGTGAAGCGCCTGCCTGTGGGTGCCAAAACCGTGAATGACATGAACCCCGCGAAAGATGGATCCGGCGACGGCCTGGGCATTATTTCAACCGACTAAACAAATTATCGAGACATCGCTCACATGCCAAAAAACCTGCAAATCATTCTCGACAACCGCCCAACGGGCGAGGCCACTGCCTCCAACTTCAAGCTGACCAGCGGCCAGACGCCCGAACTGCAGGACGGCCAGGTGCTGGTGAAGCACCACTACCTCAGCCTGGACCCCTACATGCGCGGCCGCATGAACGACAGCAAAAGTTACGCCGTGCCGCAGGCGCTGGGTCAGGTGATGGGAGGCGGTATTGCGGGCGAAGTGATTGAAAGCAGGTCGCCGAAGTTCTCTGTGGGCGACAAGGTCGTCGGCATGGGTGGCTGGCAGCAATACGGCATCTTCAATGCGGCCCAACCCGGCGCGCTGCGCAAGGTTGACACCACCCATGTGCCGTTGTCGCATTACCTGGGCGCGGTCGGCATGCCGGGTGTCACAGCCTGGTACGGCCTCATCAAGATCATTGAGCCGCAGGCCGGGCAGACCGTCGTGGTCAGTGCTGCGACCGGCGCAGTAGGCAGTGCGGTGGGTGCACTCGCCAAGGCTCGCGGCGCAAGGGCTGTAGGCATTGCCGGTGGCCCGGACAAATGCAAGTACGCGGTCGAGGAACTCGGTTTTGACGCCTGCATCGATTACAAGCTGCACAAGGACGCGGCTTCGCTTTCGGCTGCGCTCAAGGAAGCCTGCCCGAACGGCGTTGACGGTTATTTCGAGAACGTGGGCGGCATGGTGCTGGATGCCGTGCTCCCGCGCATGAACGACTTTGGCCGCATCGCCGTGTGCGGCATGATCGCCGGCTACGACGGCAAGCCCGTGCCTCTGGCCAACCCCGCTGCCATCCTCATCAGCAGGCTGAAGGTGCAGGGCTTTATCGTGAGCGAGCATATGGAAGTCTGGCCAGAAGCGCTGAAAGAACTCGGAATGCTGGTAGGTACCGGCAAGCTCAGGCCGCGCGAGACGATTGCACAAGGCCTGGAAGCCGCTCCTGAGGCCTTCCTGGGTTTGCTGAGAGGCAAAAACTTTGGCAAGCAACTGGTCAAGCTCGTATAACTTGCGCGCAAGGAGACCGATATGGACACAAACCATGAAGTCTTCAACCAGCCCGCACCTCTGGCGGGCTACAACCTCTTTGAGACCAATCGGCCGCTGCGCGATGCGCTGAAGTTCAATGCGCCGTCGCTCGACACGGCCTCGCTGGCGGCGCTTGGTGCCACCCTGGGCACCGCAGAGATGCAGATGCATGCCCGGCTTGCCAACACCAACGCACCGGTGCTTCATACGCACGACCGGTTCGGGCGGCGGACAGACGAGGTTGAATTCCACCCCAGCTATCACGCATTGATGCATCTGGCGGTCGGCAACGGGCTTCACGGTGCGCCATGGTCTGGCCCTGAAACCGCGCATGTCCAGCGCGCAGCCGGCTTCATGCTGTTCACCGAGCTCGAGCCGTCCATCCTCTGCCCGATCTCCATGACCTACGCGGTCACACCGGCGCTGCGCAGCAACGCTGCCATTTACGCCGACTGGGCTCCCGGGCTGACGGGCCGTGACTACGACCCGTCGCTCAAGCTGTGGCAGGGCAAAACGGGCCTGACCATGGGTATGGGCATGACGGAAAAGCAGGGCGGTTCGGACGTCCGCGCCAACACCACGCATGCCGAAGCTGCAGGCCGTGACGCCTGGGGCGAGCGCTTTGCTGTCACCGGCCACAAATGGTTTTTCTCGGCACCCATGTGTGATGCCTTCCTCATCCTGGCGCAAACAAAAAGTGGCCTGAGCTGCCTGTTTTTGCCGCGCGCGCTGCCCGATGGAAGCCGAAACACCATCCGCATCCAGCGCCTCAAAGACAAGCTCGGCAACAAGGCCAATGCGAGTTCTGAAGTCGAGTTCGACGGCGCCCAGGCCTGGCTGGTCGGCGAAGAAGGGCGCGGCATCCCGCAGATCCTCGGGATGGGCACCATGACACGCCTGGACTGCGCATTGGGCACCAGCGGCTTGATGCGGCAGGCCCTCAGCCTGGCACTCAACCACACCTCGCAGCGCAAGGCTTTCGGCAAGCTGCTGATTGACCAGCCGCTGATGCGCAATGTACTGGCCGACCTGGCGCTTGAATCAGAAGCAGCCACCGCGCTGGCCCTGCGCCTGGCGCGGGCTTTCGATCATCCCGGCAACGCGCACGAAGCCGCCATGGCGCGCCTGCTCACACCGGTGGCGAAGTTCTGGATCTGCAAACGCGGTAGCCATTTTGCGCAGGAAGCCATGGAATGCCTGGGCGGCAACGGCTATGTAGAAGAGGGCGGCGAGGGCGTGATGGCCCGCATCTACCGCGAGATGCCGCTCAACTCCATCTGGGAAGGCGCAGGCAACATCATGGCGCTGGACCTCTTGCGCGCCTTGCGCAAGGCCGATGCCGTAGCCGCGCTGGCGCACGAACTGGCGCCAGCCAAAGGCGCGCACCCGGCCCTCGACAAACTGGCGGCAGCCCTGCCTGTGCGCGTGGAAGAGATGGCCACCGAGCGGGAGGCACGCCGGCTGGCACAGGATGTGGCCATGGCCGTACAGGCTGCGCTGCTTTATCAAACCGCGCCATCGGCCGTGTTCGCAGCCTTCTGCGATTCGCGCATCGCCGGCAACTGGGGCCAGAGCTTCGGCACACTGGGCGCAGGCACAGATTTCTGCAGCATCATCAATCGGGCCATGCCGAACTGACTGTTCATAAATACAAGGAGACACCCATGAGCGACATCTTTCTTCACCACTACCCCACCTCGCCCTTTGCAGAGAAGGCACGCCTCATGCTGGGCTACAAAAAGCTCGCGTGGAAGTCCGTCATGATTCCCATGGTCAGCCCCAAGCCCGACCTGGTGGCGCTGACGGGCGGCTACCGCAAGACGCCGGTGCTGCAGATAGGTGCCGACATCTACTGCGACACGGCGCTGATCGCCGATGTGCTGGAACACCTGCAACCCGAACCCAGCCTGTACCCGGAACCCAGCAAGGGCATGGGCCGCACGCTGGCAAGCTGGGCTGACACCACGCTGTTCTGGACATCCATGGCCTTCAACACCCAGCCCAAGGGGTTTGAACAGCTCTTCGGCAAACTGCCGCCAGAAGCCGGCAAGGCCTTCAGCGAAGACCGCAAGGCCATGAACACGGGTGCAAGGCTCAGGCCTGCCGATGCCGCAGCCGCCTACAAATCCTATCTGCGACGCATCTCCGACATGCTGGACGACTGGCCGTTTTTGCTGGGCGAACTGCCCTCGATTGCAGACTTCGCCATGTACCACCCGTTGTGGTTCACGCGCCACCGCACATCGGTGCTGGCCGGCATTTTCGACAGCACGCCTGCGGTGCTGGAATGGATGGACCGCATGTCGGCCATAGGCCATGGCGCATTTGAGAAAGCGACGGCCGCCGATGCCATTGCCGCTGCCGCCGCAGCCACACCCTTGCCTTTGCATGACGACCTGTTCCAGGACGACCACGGTATTCCGCTCGGCAGCCAGGTCACGGTCACGGGCGAGAGTTTCGGCCCCGAGCCGACGACGGGCGAACTGATTGCCGCCACGCGCATGCATTTCACCCTGCGCCGCACCGACGAGCGCGCAGGCCTCGTGCATGTGCACCTGCCGCGCATCGGCTACCAGTTGCGCGCGGCCTGAACCAGAAGACAAACAAGACGGACACAGGAGATTTGATGATCACGGATTTCAAAGGCAAGACAGCGGTGCTCACCGGCGCAGGTTCAGGTTTCGGGCTCGAGTGCGCACGCATAGGCGCCAGACTTGGCATGAAGCTGGTGCTTGTCGATGTGCAGCAGGACGCGCTCGATGCCGCCAAGGCGGAAATGGAATCTGCCGGCGCACAGGTACTTGCCTTCAAGCTGGATGTCTCCAGCGCTGGCCAGATGGAAGCGATGAGCGACGCGGTGTTCAAGCACTTCGGCGCACCGCACCTGGTGTTCAACAATGCGGGCGTCGGCTCCGGCGGCCTGATCTGGGAAAATTCCCTGAAGGACTGGGAGTGGGTGATGGGCGTCAACGTGATGGGCGTGGTTCACGGCGTTCGCATCTTCACGCCCATGATGCTCGACGCCGCAAAGGAAGACCCGGCCTGGAAAGGCCACATCGTCAACACCGCCAGCATGGCCGGTTTGCTGAACCCGCCCAACATGGGCGTCTACAACGTCAGCAAACATGCGGTGGTCGCTTTAAGCGAAACCCTGTACCAGGACCTGTCGCTGGTGACCGACCAGGTCGGCGCCTCTGTGCTGTGCCCCTTCTTCGTCGCCACCGGCATAGGCATGAGCCACCGCAACCGGCCGGCCGAACTGGGTGCCGAGAAAGCCACCAAAAGCCAGAAAATCCAGCAGGCCATGACGGGCAAGGCGGTCGATTCTGGCAAGGTCAGCGCCGCCAATGTGGCGCAGCTGGTGTTTGACGCTGTGGCGAAGAACCAGTTCTATATCTACAGCCACCCCAAGGCCATCAAGTCGGTGCAGACCCGGATGGAAGACGTGCTTCAGGCGCGCAACCCGACAGACCCGTTTGCCGACAAACCCGAGATCGGCCAGCAGCTCAGGGCTGCGCTGCGCGCCGAGTAAACCTGAGGCCTTTCATGTCCGCCGCCGGTTTTGCCCTGTTTGACACCACCATCGGGCATTGCGGCATCGCGTGGAACGAAGGTGATACCAGTCTGGCCGGGGTGCTGTTGCCGGAGGGCAGCGAGCAGGCGACGCGGGCGCGAATGCAGGCGAAGTTCCCCGGGGTAACTGAAATGCATGCTCCCTCCGGGGTACAGAAGATCATGCAGCGCGTCGTCGCGCTGCTTGAAGGTGCGCGCGACGATCTGGTCGACATCACCCTCGACATGACAGGCGTGCCGCCTTTCCACCAGCGTGTCTATGCAGAAGCGAGGGCGATTCCGCCTGGCCGTACGCTGACCTACGGCGAAGTAGCTTCACGGCTGGGCGAGCCCGGCGCTTCGCGTGCGGTCGGGCAGGCTCTGGGCCACAACCCGTTTGCGCCCATCGTGCCTTGCCACAGGGTGCTGGCAGCGGAGAATGCTTCGGGCGGTTTTTCGGCGGGCGGCGGTGTATCGACCAAGCTCAGGATGCTGGAGATCGAAAAAGCGCGTTTCGGACCGCAGGCCGGGCTGTTCGACGGTTAATCTGCCGCCGGAGGCGACAACAGGCCATTTTCACCAAATGTTAATACCCAACTTAACATTGTTAATAAGGAAGTTAACATTTGCTGTTTTGAAGCTTTCCAGGCCCGAAAAAAGCCTTCAAAAGGCCAAAAAATCGCCGTTTTTGGGCATCAAATCGGCTGCAGGCCAATAAACACGTGCGTGAGCAGCTATTAAAAAAATAGCAAATAGCTGGTGCGCAGGCACCCGTAGTCGCCAGGCCTGTGGCGCACTCGCCTGAATGGCGCTCGAACCTGTCCTGCGGCTAACGCCCCAGCGCCTTGGCGCTCTTGCCGCCAATGCCCCAGTGCGTCTTCGGGACTTCCTCTACCACCACGCGGACGGTCTCTTTCGGGGCGTCCAGCGTTTTGGCAGCGGTCTCGGTCAGCGCTTCAATCAGCGCCTCGATCTTTTCCGGAGGGCGGCCCTCCATGATTTTGACGAGCAGAAATGGCATGCCGGTTTCCTCAGGTAAAGCGCATCGATACGGAGCCGATGTCCTGGAAGCGGGCGGTGATGGAGTCACCCCGTTCCACAGCGTAGGCTTCGGTGACGCCGCCGGTCATGACAAAGGTGCCTGCCGGAATGTGTTCACCGCGCTTGCCCAGCATGTTGGCCAGCATGGCGACGCTGGCGGCCGGGTGGCCCAGCACCGCAGCGCCTGCCGCCGTGGCGATGACTTCGCCGTTTTTCTCCAGCACGATGCCCATGTTGCGCAGGTCAAGCTCCTGCGGCTTGCGGGCATGGCCGCCGGTCACAAAGCGGGCGGACGAGCAGTTGTCTGCCACCACGCTTTTCAGGTCAAACTTGAAATCGCGGTAGCGCGAGTCAATCACTTCGACCGCCGGGACGATGAAGTCCGTCGCCGCCAGCACGTCGCCCACATGGCAACCGGGGCCTGACAGCGCCGACTTCAGCACAAAGGCGATTTCGGCCTCGACCTTGGGGTGGATCAACTGGTCGAACTCGATGGCGCCGCCGTCCTGTCGCACATAGTCGCTGACCAGAAAGCCGAAGATCGGCTCTTCCACGCCCATCTGCTTGATCTTGGCGAACGAGGTCAGGCCCATCTTGAGGCCGACCAGCTTGCTGCCGCGGTCAAGCTTGCGCTTGCGGATGGCGTACTGGATGGCGTAGGCGTCTTCCCAGTCCATGTCGGGGTGGTCATCCGTGATCTTGACGATGTCGCTGCGCTGCAGCTCGGCATTTTCGAGGCGCTCGGCCAGCTCGAGGATTGTTTTTTGATTGAGGGGCATGTGGAAAAGGTCCTAGGAGAACCGGCAGGAGGCCGAGCCCAGCTTGCCGATGGTCATGCGCAGGTGGTCGCCGGCGGCAATGGGGAACATGATGGAGAGCGAGCCCGACAGCACCAGCTCGCCAGCCTTCAGGCCGATGCCGTAGGCGCCCAGCGCATTGGCCAGCCATGACACCGCATTGGCCGGGTTGCCCAGCGTGGCGGCGCCTGCGCCTGTGCCTATGATCTCGCCGTTTTTCTCAAGCACCATGCCCAGCGTGGTGAGGTCGAGTCTGGTCGGTGACACGGCGTTGTCGCCCACCACGAAGGCCGCCGATGATCCGTTGTCGGCGACGGTGTCCTGCACCTTGATTTTCCAGTCCTGGATGCGTGAATCGACAATCTCGAAGCAGGGCACCACACACTCGGTGGCGGCAATGACGTCGGCATTGGTGATACCCGGGCCCATGAGGTCGCGCTTGAGGATGAAACCAAGTTCGCCTTCACCTTTGGGCTGGATGAACTTTTTGCTGTCAATGGTGGCGCCGTCGGAGTAGCTCATGCCCGACAGCAGGTGGCCGAAGTCGGGCTGGTTCACGCCGAAGATGCGCTGCACCACGCCTGCCGTCAGGCCGACCTTTTTGCCGACGTGGCGCTCGCCCGCTTCAATGCGGCGCGCAATGGTGCGCAGCTGGATGCGGTAGGCGTCGTCGACCGTGATGCCGGGTATGCGCTCTATCAGTGGTGCCAGCGTGCGATTGCCCTTCCAGGCGTCGTAAAGCTCGTCGCCGAGCTCGTCGCAGAGTTTGTCGTTCAGTGCCATGTTGTCCTTGTACCGTGCTTTGTTCTTTTACAGTTTGACGCAGACGTTGCGAAGTTCGGTGTAGAACTCCAGCGAGTGCACGCCGCCTTCCCGGCCTATGCCCGAGAGGCCCTGGCCGCCGAAGGAGGTGCGCAGGTCGCGCAGGAACCAGCAGTTGATCCAGGTGATGCCGACATTGATCTTGCCGGCCACGCGGTGCGCGCGGGCCAGGTCGGTCGTCCAGATGGTGGTGGCCAGCCCGTAAGGTGTGTCGTTGGCCATGTTGAGCGCCTGCTCTTCAGTGTCGAAGGGCTCGAGGTGCACGCAGGGGCCGAAGATCTCTTCTCGGATGACGCTGGAGTCCTGCGGCAGGCCGGTCCAGATGGTGGGTTGCACCCAGTGGCCGCCTTCGTATTCAGCAGCGACTTTGGGGATGCCGCCGCCGGCCACGATGGTGGCACCCTGGGTTTTGGCGGCTGCGAAATAGCCCAGAACCTTGTCCCGATGCTCCTTGCTGATGAGCGGGCCCATGGTGGTGGCCGGGTTCATCGGGTCGCCAAAGACAAAACCTTCTGCCTTCTTTTTCAGTGCCTGCGCAAATTTGTCGAAGATGCGGCGCTCGACGAACACACGCTCGGTGCCCAGGCAGACCTGGCCGCTGTTGGCAAAGGCCGCGCGCGAGATGCCCTCGACAGCCGCTTCAAAATCTGCATCGGCAAAGACGATGCCGGCGTTCTTGCCGCCCAGTTCAAACGAGACGGGGCGCACGCCGTTGGCGGCCTGCTTCATGATGGCCTCCCCGGTACGTGTCTCGCCCGTGAAGGTGATGGCGTTGACATCGGGGTGCTGCGTCAGCCATTCACCGGCCGAATCCGGCCCGAAACCGTGGATCACGTTGTAGACACCGGGCGGCACGCCGACGGTGTTCATGACTTCGCCGAGCAGGGTGGCAGTGGAGGGTGTTTCTTCAGAAGGCTTCACCACCACGGTATTGCCGCAGGCCAGCGCCGGGCCGACCTTCCATGTCATCAGCAGCAGCGGCAGGTTCCACGGGCTGATGACGCCGATCACCCCCTTGGGGACACGCACGCCGTAGTTGAGTGCACCACGGCCATCGGGTGTGTCGAGGTGAAAACTCTCGGTCGGAACGTTCTTCACCACATCGGCAAAGACCTTGAAGTTGGCCGCGCCGCGCGGGATATCCACGTGTGAAGCAATGCTGGTGGGCTTGCCCGTGTCGGCAATCTCTGCCGCCAGAAAGTCATCGAAGCGGCGCGAGATTTCTGCCGCCACGCCATGCAGCATATTGGTACGCGCCTCAACGGGCATCGTGCCCCAGGGGCCGGTCAGCGCTGCCTTGGCTGCAGAGACCGCCGCATTCACGTCAGCTTTGGAAGCTTCGCAGATGTTGCTGTTGAGCTTTCCGTTGATGGGGTTAATGTTGGGGAAGGTCCTGCCCGAGGTGCCTGGCGTGAACTTTCCGTCTATAAATTGCTGTGTCTGCTTTGCGCTCGATGTCATGTATTTCTTTTCGGTCTTGTCGATATTTGGCTGGCGCGCCCGCAGCAATCTGCTCCGGGTAGTCGCTAGTTGACGGGCAGGGACTGCCAACGGAAGATAGTGTCGACGCCTGTCCAGGCCTTGTCCATTGCCCGATTGAAATGGCGACTATTCGCCAACTGAATGGCCTACGCGGTCGTTTTGCAGGATATGGATGGCAAGATAGCGACCCGTGAATCACCTATGAAACTCAACTCCCTGGACCTCAACTTGCTGCTTGTTTTTGACGCCATCCTCAGAACGGAGAGCGTCACCCGGGCTGCCGATGATGTGGGCCTGTCGCAGCCCGCCATGAGCAACGCCCTCACGCGCCTGAGGGAATATTTCAACGACCAGCTTTTTGTGCGGACCCAGGGTTCCATGCAGCCCACACCTCTGGCATTGCGGCTGGGTGTTCCGGTTCAGGAGGCCTTGCTTCAGCTGCGGCAGGCACTGGAGGACAAGCGGCACTTTGATGCGGAAACATCAAACCGCTGCTTCAAGGTCTGCATGACAGAAGTGGCCCAGCGGGTGTTTTTGCCGAGGCTGATGAGCAGCTTCCAGGCCATAGCACCCGGGGTCCAGCTGGCCACGGTAGACATGTTTCCCGACCATACGCAGGTGGCCCTGGGTACCGGTGAAATCGACCTGGCCATCGGCTACTTTGCCGATTTCGGCCCCAACTTTTATGCCCAGCGCATCTTCCAGGAAAACTATGTGGTGATGCTGCGTCGGGGGCATGCGGCCACCAGCAGCGGCGACCTGACCCTGGAGGCTTACCTTGACGCATCGCATATCGTCTACCTGCCGGCAGCGGCCAGCCACCACACGCTGGAAGCCATGCTGGACACGGAGTTCGCCAAGCATGGCGTCAAGCGGCGGGTGGGCCTGCGTGTCGCGCATTCCATGGGTTTGTCGAGCATAGTGGCGGGCACCGACCTGGTCCTCACCATTCCCTCGCGGCTGGGCCAGGCTTTCTCGGGCCTGGTGGATGTGCAGCTGTTTGACCTGCCGCTGGATGTCCCCCGCATCGACATCAACCAGTATTGGCACGCGCGCTTCCACCAGGACCCGGCCATACAGTGGCTGCGCTCACAGTTCCAGGTGAACTTCCAGGGTTGAATCCGGCCGGCAGTTCGCAACGGAGCGCAAATATTCAATTCCTCAATAGAGCGAATTTGGCTTTATGGCTGGTGCGAAGGAGGGGGCGCTGATAACGTCGTTGCACTTATCCTGACCCTGCATTGCCAAGGAGCAACGTGATCCATTTGCATGATATTCGGTACGTCCGCCTGGGTACGGCTGACCTGACGGGAACAACGCGCTACGCAGAAAAGATATTGGGCCTGAGGGAAGGCGCAAGGCGCGGCAACTCCAAAACAAGGGAGCAGGTCTACTATCGCAGCGACGACCGCGACCACACACTGGTCTACTTCAACGGCGACCCGCATGACCACACGACCGGTTTTGAAGTCATTGATGAAAAGGTCATGGAAGCCGCTGCCAGCGAGCTTGAAAATGCAGGCCACCGCGTGCATCGCGGAACGGCGGACGAATGTGATGAACGTCGCGTCAGGGCTTTCATCAACTTCAGGGACCCGAGTGGCAACTCGATAGACCTGATCGCCGGGCCGCACCACAGCGGTGAACGTTTTTTCCCGACGCGTGACTCGGGCAACCAGGGCTTTTCTCATGTGGGCATGCGCACCACTGACGCCGTGCGTGACGAGCGTTTCTGGACAGAAATACTGGGCGCAAAGGTCAGTGACCGTATTGGCCAGGCGCCTCTGCTGCGGATTGACGAGGTGCATCACAAGATTGCGCTGTTCCCTTCGTCCCATGCGGGCGTGCAGCACATCAACCACCAGGTCGAATCCATCGACGACATCATGCGGTCCTGGTACCTGTTGCAGTCCGAGGGCATCAAGGTTGTTTTCGGGCCTGGCAGGCACCCCACGTCGGGGGCCATGTTTCTCTACTTTGAGGGGCCTGACGGGGTTGTGTACGAGTATTCGAGCGGCGTATGCTCCATCACGGACCCGGATTACCAGCCGCGCCAGTTCCCCTTCGAGCCGAGTTCGTTTTGCATGTGGGGTTCGCGCCCCGACATTCCGGAATTCAGAACATAAATCAAAGAGACAGCAGGAGACAAATTGCCTACGATCACGCTACAACCTTCAGGCCATACCTATGAGTGCCCGACGGGCGCGCCCATCCTTAAAACCGGTCTGGACGCCGGTCTTTTCATGCCCTATAGCTGCCGATCGGGCGTCTGCAACACCTGCCGCGGCAAGGTGGTCAAGGGCACGGTGGACTTTGGCCCGGTGCATCCCAAATACCTGTCCGATGAAGACAAGGCCAAAGGTTACGCACTGCTTTGCTGCGCGACGCCGCTTGAAGACCTGGTCATTGAAGTCAAGGAAATCGATGCCGGTGACGCCATCAGGTCCAAGTACATGCCGGCCCGCATTCTCAAAGCCGAGAAGGTCGCGCCGGATGTGATGCTGGTTCGTGTGGGCATGCCCATGAACGAGCCGCTGGTGTTTCGCGCCGGGCAGTATGTCGAGTTCATCCGCAAGGACGGCAGCCGCCGAAGCTACTCGATCGCCAACCCGCCGACCAACAACGGCGTGCGCCAGCTTGAACTGCATGTGCGCCTGACGCCGGGCGGCCAGTTCACCGATTACGTTTTCAACCAGATGCAGGTGCGCGACGTGCACCGCATTGAAATCCCGCTGGGCTCGTTTTTCCTGCGTGAGAAGAGCGACAAGCCCATCATCATGCTGGCGTCCGGCACCGGTTTTGCGCCCATCAAGTCCATCATCGATTACAGCCTGCGCAAGGGGTTTACACGGCCCATCACGCTGTACTGGGGCGGGCGCCGCAAGGAAGACATCTACATGCGTGAGCTGGCGGAAAGCTGGGCCCAGGCGCACCCGCACATCACCTTCATACCGGTGCTCAGCGAGCCGGCGTCAGCAGACCACTGGACCGGCCGCACCGGCCTTGTTCACCAGGCTGTGATGCAGGATTTTCCGGACATGAGTGGCATGGAGGTCTACGCTTGTGGAGCACCCGTCGTGATCGACTCTGCCCGGCGGGACTTTGCTGCGAAATGCAAACTGCCCGAGGCTGCGTTCTACGCCGATGCCTTCCTGACTTCGGCCGACAAGGCCGCCTGAAATTTTGTTGCCCTAAAGGAGACACCCATGCTGACACTGCCCCCGAATTGCCGCGTTGACCTTCCCAAAACCAAATCCATCGTCAAGCCTTTCTGCCTCAGCCACGGCACACTGGAGTGCTACAACCTGGTCGAATCAAGGCGCTTTTATGAAGAGTTCCTGGGCCTGGAATGCGTGCGCCACGGCAAGCCTGCCATGGCGATTCGCCTGGCGATGCGCTTTCACATCGTCTGCGTTGAAGTGGGCGACCAGCTCAAGCCGGTGCACCTGCTGAACCACTGGGGTGTGGATGTGCAGACGCGCGAAGAGGTCGATCAGGCCTATGAAAACGCGATCAAGTACCAGGACGAATACAAGATACGCAAGGTCATGCCGCCGCAGGACATGCATGGTGTGTACTCCTTCTACATGATTGACCTCGACCACAATTGGTGGGAGATCCAGTATTACGAAAGCGGTTTCCAGCACGACGACCTGTTCGACTACGGCGATCGTTTTGCGATGAAAGACGGCCGCACGTTTGAAGCGCTGGAAGAAATCGACGTACGGACGGAACTTGCCTGATGCTGCAACTCGTCACGTTTGAAACGCCGGAAGGCAGCAAGACCGGCCTGTTGACCAACAACAAGGCTTACCCCTCGGGCAGATTCACGCACACCATGGAGGTACTGGCCGACTGGTCTGATGCCGACTCGAAACTTGAAGGGCTTGGTGAAAAGCTGGCAGGGCGTGAGCCAGTTGCTTTGCCGAAATTTCTTGCGCCTCTGCTGAACCCGCGCAATATCTATTTTGCTGGTGCCAACTACCGCGACCACGTGGCCGAAATGAAGGCAACACTGGGCATGCCGCTGGATGCCGACCCCAAGAGCAGGGGCCACAAGCCCTGGTTCAGCCTGAAAGCCACCGGCCCGACGGTTGTAGGGCCTGGAGCAATCGTCGCCTTGCCGCGCGGCACGCAGATGCTGGACTGGGAGCTTGAACTGGCCGTCGTCATCGGCAAGACGGCGAAAGATGTCGCGGCCAAAGACTTCGCCGAGTACGTGGCGGGTTACACAGTTGCGAACGACCTGTCTGCGCGCGACCATGTGGGCCGTGATGGCGTACCCGTTGAGTCGCCCTTCAAATGGGACTGGATAGGGCAGAAGTCCTTCGACGGGTCCTGCCCCATGGGGCCAGCAATCACGCCGACCCGTTATATCGGCGACCCGATGAACCTGAATATGAAACTCTGGGTCAACGGCGAGTTGATGCAGGACTCCAATACCGGACAGATGATTTTCGACGTCGCCGATCAGATCGAGCATCTCTCGTCATGCATCACGCTTGAGCCGGGCGACGTCATCCTGACCGGCACACCTGCCGGCGTGGGCATGGCGCGCAAGAAGTTCCTGCGGCCCGGCGATGTGGTCAAACAATGGATAGAAAACATCGGTGAATTCGAGTTTTCCATCAGCGCCTAGCTCGCCCCAACAGTGTTGAAGACAACGGATAACGAAAGAATTTATGAGCAGGAAAATCAAGGTGGCCATCGTCGGGTCCGGCAATATCGGGACCGACCTGATGATCAAGGTCATGCGCCACGGCAAAAACATAGAGATGGGGGCGATGGTGGGCATAGACCCTGAATCCGATGGCCTCGCCCGCGCAAGGCGCCTGGGTGTCGAGGCCTGTGACAGCGGCGTTGAAGGCCTCATCAAGCTGCCCATCTTCAAGGACATTGACATCCTGTTCGACGCCACCAGCGCCGGCGCACATATCAAGCATGAAGCCATGCTGCGCAAGGCCAGGCCCGGTATCCGGGTGATCGACCTGACACCGGCAGCTATTGGCCCCTACTGCATCCCCGTCGTCAACCTTGACGAACATCTGGGCGCGCTTAACCTGAACATGGTCACCTGCGGCGGCCAGGCCACCATCCCCATGGTCGCAGCCGTGTCACGCGTGGCCAGGGTGCATTACGCCGAAATCGTGGCATCGATTGCCAGCAAGTCTGCAGGCCCCGGCACCCGTGCCAACATCGATGAATTCACCGAAACCACCTCAAAGGCCATTGAAGTGATTGGCGGGGCAGGCAAGGGCAAGGCCATCATTGTCATGAACCCGGCAGAGCCACCGCTCATCATGCGCGACACGGTTTATTGCCTGTCTGAAGACGCCAGCGAAGCCGAGGTAGAGGCATCGATCGAAGCCATGGTCAAGGCCGTACACAGCTACGTGCCAGGCTACCGCCTGAAGCAGAAGGTGCAGTTCGAGAAGATCCCTGCAGACAAACCCCTGCATATCGCAGGCCTCGGTACGTTTTCTGGTCTCAAAACCTCCATCTTCCTGGAAGTGGAGGGCGCTGCCCACTACCTGCCGTCCTACGCTGGCAACCTGGACATCATGACCTCGGCCGCCATGGCTGCCGCCGAACGCATTGCCCCGACGCTGGCCACTCAAGGCGACGCCATCGCCCAACCCGCCTGAACGCCATGACCATGAACATAGCCAAGAAAATCTACATCTCCGATGTCACCCTGCGTGACGGCAGCCACGCCATACGCCACCAGTACACGACAGCGCAGGCCGCGCAGATCGCGGCTGAGCTGGACGCGGCGGGTGTCGACTCCATTGAAGTCGCCCACGGCGACGGCCTGCAGGGCGGCAGCTTCAACTATGGCTTTGGTGCGCACACCGACATTGAGTGGATTGAAGCCGTAGCCAGTGTGGTTAAACGCGCGAAGATCACCACGCTGCTGTTGCCCGGTATCGGTACTGTGCATGACCTCAAGGCCGCCTACCAGGCGGGTGCACGCGTGGTGCGCGTGGCCACCCATTGCACCGAGGCCGATGTCTCGCGCCAGCACATCGAGTACGCCCGCAACCTCGGCATGGAAGCGGTCGGTTTCCTGATGATGAGCCACATGCAGACGCCCAAGGGCCTGGCAGGGCAGGCCAAACTGATGGAGAGCTATGGCGCAACATGCTGCTATGTGGTTGATTCGGGCGGTGCGCTGAGCATGAACGATGTGCGCGACCGTTTCCGCGCCTTCAAGGACGTGCTCAAGCCCGAAACGGAAACCGGCATGCACGCCCACCACAACCTGAGCCTGGGTGTTGCCAACAGCATCGTGGCAGTTGAAGAGGGTTGCGACCGTGTGGATGCCAGCCTGGCGGGGATGGGCGCGGGAGCCGGCAATGCACCCCTTGAAGTGTTTATTGCTGCTGCTGACCGTATGGGCTGGAAGCATGGCTGTGACCTGTACCGCCTGATGGATGCGGCTGACGACATCGTGCGTCCCCTGCAGGACAGGCCGGTTCGTGTGGACCGTGAAACGCTGGCGCTGGGTTATGCCGGCGTTTACTCGAGCTTCCTGCGCCACTCTGAAGTAGCCTCAAGGAAATACGGCATACCGACGGTGGACATCCTCGTAGAGTTGGGCAAAAGGCGCATGGTGGGTGGCCAGGAAGACATGATCGTCGACGTTGCGCTTGACCTGCTCAAGCAGCGGGATACGCAAGCCACCAGCCAGAAACCAGCATGAGCAGCGCCATAGAAGAGCAGCAGCGTCTGGTTCGGGTCGCGGCCAGGGCGCTGGCCAAAGCAGGTCTCGTCACGGCGTTTGGCCACTGCAGCCAGCGCCTGTCTGATGACGAATTCCTTGTGTGTGCGCCACAACCCATGGGCCTCATCAAGGCAGGGGAGGCTGGCACTGTGGTCAATGTCGAAGGCCCCTTGCCCGAGGGCGTGCTGGGTGAGGTGCGCATGCACCAGCAAATCTACCGCAGGCGCAAAGAGGTAAAAGCCATTTGCCGTTTCCTGTCACCGCAGGTCATGGCACTTGCAGCCATGGGCCATAGCCCGTCTGCACGTCATGGCTTTTCGTCCTATTTTTATCCGAGGGTCCCGATGTGGACTAACCCTGCGCTTGTGCGCAATGACGCAGCAGCCAGCGGTGTTGCAGACGTCATGGGCAATGCCTGCGCAGTAATCGTCGGTGTGAACGGCGCCGTGACGGCGGCAGACAGCATGCAGAAGGCTGTCTCGCTGGCGTGGTTGCTGGAAGACTCTGCACGTGTGGAGCTCGCCGTCCGTGCGGCAAGAGGTGAAGACCATGTGACGTTTACCGATGCTGCCTCCGCTGCCAATCGCGCAACCTGGGAGGGCCGGATTGCCGAGCGCCTGTGGGCCTACATGACAGCGGGAGACATCGAAGCGGTCACCTGATTGAAAACATGCGTGACCGGGCCTGCATGACGCAGGCAAGGCTGGCTGCTTATCGTGTCCGGGCAAACACCTGGTCAAACACCTCGTAGCAGTTTTTCAGCCAGGTCTTGACACGCTGGCGCTCAAGCAGGCCGAGGGCTTCGTCGCTGTCCCGGTCATTGACGGCTTTCCAGAAGCTGGTGTTGTACTGGTCGATTTTGCGCATCGCCGCGTCGTTCAGCCGGGGCAGCTCGATAACCTGGGCACCCACTGCTTCGGCCTTCTGTAGTGCGTGTGAGTTCTGGAGCAGCGAGAAGTTGGTGCCGCGCCCGTGGTTTTGCACAACAACGTAATTGGGGCCTGGTCCATAGGTGTCGACCAGCCTGCCCAGAAGGTCCACGGCATCCCTTCCGTCGTCCATCACATGCCAGAGGTTGACGGTCACGCCAAGATCGGCAAAGACCTCGAACAGGCTGGCATCCTTGATCCATTGGGCCAGGGGTGCAGATGTCTGGGCCGCCAGATCCACAATCACGCTTTGTTCGGGATTGTCTTCAAAAGCCGCGACTATGAGGTCAAGGCCTTCGTAGCTGTCGACCACGACGGGTGAGGCGTAATCCGCGTAAAAGCGGTTGAAGGAGTGGTGCGACCGGTCGGTGTCAAAACCCGTGAAGGCCACGCCCTTGTCGATGAAATATTGCGCCAGGACCCTTGCGGTGACCGATTTGCCCACGCCGCCTTTTTCGCCACCCATAAAATTGATTGAAGCCATGATGTTCCAGTTTGCTGTCTGATCTGTATGGTAAATGATTGCCAACTTGAACAACCGCCGTAAAACGCTCAACAACAGCGTTGACTGGTAAAGCCTGAATACAATGCGGATTCCGACACATTAAGGCTGTTTGCCGTGGCTGATAGCGCACCAATACCTCGGACAATTTGTTCAACCTATGGGGATCTATGAGCGATTTTGTCATCAAGCAGCTTCCTCAAAATGCCGATATCCGTGGCGTTTTGACTGTGCTCGAAAAAGACATTCCTTTTGAAGTAGCGCGTATTTTCTGGATCAACAGCAACGATGGTGCACTGCGGGGAGGGCACAGGCATCACCGAACGCGTCAAGCCTTGGTTGCCGTACATGGAACTGTGACGGTTTATCTCAATGACGGGCGTCATGACAAAACCGTTGTACTGGATGGTGACGGTCTGATGCTGCTTGTCGAGCCGGAAGACTGGCACACCATGTCGTTTGAACCGGGTGCAGTGCTTTTGGTGCTGGCCTCCCACTTGTTTGACGCGGAAGACTACATCGCAAAAAAATACCCATGATCGAATACGAAAATCTGGCGAAAACCAACGCACCTTATATGGCCGGCCTGTCCGAGGCGGCTGCTGAAGTCATAGCGGGCGGATGGTACATATTGGGCCAGAAGGTTGCCACATTTGAGTCTGCGTTTGCCGACTATCTGGGCGTCAAACACTGCATCGGCGTAGCTAACGGCCTCGATGCATTGACACTCTCGTTCGTAGCGCTTGACCTGCCCAAGGGTAGTGAAGTGCTGGTGGCTTCAAACACCTACATTGCCACCTTGCTGGGAATACTGCATGCCGGCCTTGTTCCTGTGTTGGTGGAGCCGGACATCAATACCTACAACATCGATCCATCTGCCTTGAACGCGTCGCTCAGCACGAAGACCCGCGCGGTATGCGTGACGCACCTCTACGGGCGTGCCTGCGATATGACGCGAATAGGGCAATTTGCGCAGTTGCACGATCTGGTTATCGTGGAGGACTGCGCTCAATCTCACGGCGCACAGATCAGTGGTCGAATGACCGGCACTTACGGCCTGGGGTGCTTCAGTTTTTACCCGACCAAGAATCTGGGCGCATTGGGAGATGCGGGAGCGATCACCACCAACAATGACGAGTGGGCCGACAAGGTAAAACACCTGCGCAACTATGGATCAAAGAAGAAATACTTTAATCAATATGTGGGATACAACTCCAGACTAGATGAGTTGCAAGCCGCCTTTTTATTGAAAAAATTGCCTGATTTGAGCGTTGTGACTGCTCACAAGCGGACCCTGGCCGGACTGTACCGTCAGCACTTGCCAACGCAGCTTCTACATCCGGCGGCCCCACATCCGGAAGAAGATGTTCATCATATTTTCCCGATTCGTCACCAGCAGCGAGATGCTTTAAAGCAATTCCTGCTGGACAGCAATATCAAGACTGAAATTCACTATCCGTTGCCACCGCATCGCCAGGTTGCCATGCAAGGCAACTTGAAAGGGGACTACCCGGTGGCAGACCTGATTCACAACACAATTTTGAGCTTGCCGATTTCCGCAGCCACCAGTGTTGAGGAAGTCGTTCAGGTATGCGAAGCCATACGGCAGTTCCCCGAAGGTATGTAGCCTATCGCTTTGATGACTGGCCGGTGCATGCGAGTCAAATGCGCTTGAGCGCGTAGCGACTCAAGAAAAAACTCAGCGGTACGGTAAAAACCATTGCACACAGGGGCGCTATGGAAAGCGCAATGTGCATTTTTTCTACCAGTATCTGCAAAATTACGATACCTGCCATCAGCTGGAAGCAGTAGGCGGCCACAAAAAGAATACTCCTTTTGACGGTCAACCTTGCATGAAAAACGTACTTTGAATTCAGTACAAGCGCGATGACTATTCCGCTTGCAAAAGACAGGACATACGCCAGCCTGTAGTCAAGGACAAGCAAACACAATAAATAAATGAGGTAACTCAGCCCTGTGTTGACTGCCCCGACGAGCACAAATTTGATTCCAGTTGGTAACAACCTAGAGAACCTCTTCGATCACGACCTCAGGGCGCTTGTTGATCTCATCAAAAATACGCCAGAGATACTCGCCGATAACGCCCAGCATGATGATGATTGTGCCGAGCAAAAAAGTAATGGTTGCCATGAGTGCCGAAAAGCCAAGTACCGGGACATTTCCCCGCAGGGCGTTGAAGACAACCAATGCGCCATATATAAAGCTGACCGTGGCGACGACGACACCAATCCCGGACATCATCCGTATAGGCGTGACGGAAAACCCCAGCATGACGTCCAGGAACGTGTTGAACTTCTTCTTGAAGGTCCAGCCTGATTTGCCATGCATCCGTTTCGCGCGGTTGTAGTAGATGGTTTCAGGTTGATACCCCAGCCAATAGGCCAGCAAAGGGGTAAAAATATTCTTTGAGCTGTTGACTATCGGTGCCAGCAATGCCCTGTCCATCAGTGCAACGTCATAGCCTTTGGGCGGGTAGTTGCCCATCACAAAACCGCGAACGAGTTTGTAGTAAATAGCCGAATAGAGTTTCGAGATCCACGGATCATCCCGGCTGATACGCTCACATATGATGAACTTGCTGCCTGCTCTCCAGCGTTTGAGCATTTCAAAAATCAGTTCCGGTGGATCCTGCAGGTCTGCAGCAAGCGTCATGAAGCAGTCACCTTTTACAAAGCCCATACCGCATTTGGATGCATGAACTGCGCCGAAATTTCGGGTTAATTTCACCACAGTGGTTTCGGGTCGCACGGCTTTGAAATTGACGAGGACCGACATGGAATCATCCGGGGAACCATCATTCACAAAAATCAGGTTCATCGATACGTTGTCGGCAAGGAGCTGCGTTTCTATTTGTGCCAGCTTTTCAAATAGAGAAGGGAGCGAGCCAGCATTGCCATAGACGGGCACGACGATAGACAAAATGGTCATGGATTCTCGCTGTGAGGGATATTCTGGCTACCGGATGATGAAGTCATGCGCTCTTCACTGAGGAAGTCCCGTGTGTTGCTCAATCTAACGATGAACCAGAAAACTCAACCGCCTTGAGCAGTCAGTTTTTCGTTCACTGCGGATTCGAGCAGATCATGCACGCTGATACCGCTTTTGCGCGCAAAAGCCTGCAGGCGATCTTTAAGTTCAGGCGTGATGCCCTCGACACGACCAAGGTGGCGGGTGCGCATCGAGCCACCCTTCCAGCCCTTGTGACGGACGTCCGGATTAATTTTTGGCCCCTGAGTGCGCTTGTCGAATTCGATCATGTAGAAGCAGTTACCCAGCACCCACGACAGGTTGACATTGACTGCAGAAAAGGGGAGCTTTGCGATCAGGTTGTCGGCGCTCCATAGAGGATTGTTGGCCACAACCATTCTGCCGTAGTCGGTTTCCTTCAACCAGGGTGCGACCCCCTCATCACCGAATACCACGCGCCCGCCTTCTTTGACGACACGCGCCATTTCTGCAACACCCTTCCCGGGATCGTCGAACAGGTTGATGCCGCCGAAGTGAAATGCCGCATCGAAGGTGTCATCTGCCCAAGGCAACTGGCAGGCATCGCAGGCCTGTAACTCCACGACCATGCGCTCATCCGTGCTTCGGCCTTCAAGCGCACGGGCGGTGCCGGCCATCATTTCTGTGGAAAGATCCGAGGCAACTATATTGCAATCACTCCCGAAAGCATCCAGTAGCGCCAGTACATCGTCCCCCAAACCACACCCGGTAACCAGTACTCGTTGCCCCTTCTTGAGTCGAAGCCGCGCAATAAGTGATTGGCGAAACTGCGCCTCATCTTCATCAAAAGTTGCATAAAGCCAATCGAGAAAATTGCGGTAAATCGCAGCTGAATCAGCTGCGTCGTACATGCCAGTTGTCGATGTGTTATTCATCTCTATGAACCTCTTGTGGTTATCGCTGCTTTTCCGGCCGAGCGCTGGGATCCGCTATCTGAAAAACAGCATTTCCGCTGCAGAATGCGCTGATTATTCAATCTTTAGTATCGCACTTCAGGTGCTACGACCTGAACTCCGGCCTCGACAAAGCCTGGGGCTGGTCGCTGGGCAGATGCCGCAATGCAAAAAGGATCCCGTACCACGCGGGTTGCCAAAGTTTTGCTTCGGACGGCTTGCAAAGGCCTATAACCTACGCCGACGCCAATCGTCCGCATCAAGCGCAGGCGCCCATCTATAGCCCAGATATTTGCGTATCCATGGATCCTGCGGCACCATTGCTCCCTTGCGGGCAATGGCACTCGGCACATCAATCTGTTGCGCCAAAAAGGGTAGACCAATCAGGTGGTTGATGCCACGGCGAGGGGAACTGGACTGATTCCACCCCGCGCGATGGAAAACCATGGCATCCATCACTATAAAGGCCCCGCGTGGCGCTGGAATCTGCAGTTCGTTGCGCGCCACGAAGCCGGGTGTGGGTAGTGGCGGGATATGGTGCGTGGCTGGCAGGACATGCGTGGCACCATTAACGCAGGTAAATTCGTCGACGCAGAGCAGGGCGTTCATGGCTATGGGCCGAGTACTCGTCCAATGCTGATAACTCAAATCACGGTGCCATTTTTTTTGATAGTTTTCCCGCTCGGGCCGATTGGTGACCCCATTTTGTTGCATCAGGACAAACTCTGGTCCCAGATAGCGTTCGCAGACCTCACGCAGTGCGGTGGCGCATGCCACGTCAATGAAATCAGCGTCATATGAGAGCAAACAACGGGCAATGTCGGTGTCGAATATTTGTGCCATGTTGTTGGCACCACCCAGATCGGCCACTTGCGTGCCATATATAAGGTCCATCTTCTCTCTAATTCGATCAAGAAAAGCGTCACTAAACCCACTGTCAAGAACGGTGTAGCCATTGACCAGCAGATTGGCAAAATGCTCACTGATGCCATCAACCGCGGGCAAGTGTTCTACGACACCATAAGCAGGAACGGGTGGGAAGGCTTCGGCGGTCATGGCAAAAAATGTGAGTTAGGAAGATTCGAGCGGCGAACGCGCCGCAGCAAAGCCTTCACGACCAAAATGGTCGCCATTGTAGAAGCAATAAAGACGGCCGCCCGCCTCTATAACAGCCGTATACGATATGGCGGTGCTTGCGAAATCTCCCTCGAGGGGGTTTAGGCCCATGCAATCGTCCATGCGATGCCAATGGATGCCATCCGAAGACTCTGCGTATCCCAGTGTGTAGGCCGCAAGGTCGATGCGGCGAATGGAATAGAAAAGACGCAGCGTGCCGTTTTCCTGTAAAACCCACGGGCGCCCAAAACCATGTTCGTTTGGTCCGAGCTCAAGACACTCCACACCTTCGTCAGGCCAACTAAGGCCGTCGCCAGATTGCATCCTGTAGAGGGAATAGCGGGGGACCTGTTTGCCCCTGACGATTTCCCAAGTGGCGCCCGCCACGTACCACATGGTGAATTCATTTTCTTGCCGCAGCACAAATGGGGCGCAACGAAACAGCGACTCTTTCTGACTTGCGTGCAGGATGGGATCCGGTGTAAGTCGCTTGAAGCTCTCGCCGCCATCTGTGCTTCGCGCCACGCCGGTAAGAATGCGGTAGGGCTGATCCTGCAGTCGTTCAAACCCTGAGTAGTACATCCACAACTCTGTATCGCTGACTCGCATGAGTTGGGCCACAACCACGCCATGTTCGTCAAAACATCCCGGCGGTCCTGCATCAAGCACAGGACCGACAACCTCGGATGGGGGGCCATCCATGCGAACGGAGTCAAACTCTACATAGAAGACACGACCAATGTTGGTCTGATCACAGACGGTCATGTACACGCGCAACCTGCCCGACGGTAGCAGCAGTGGCGTAGGCACCATGGCATTTTTATGGTCGGCCAGGCGCGATTCAGCAAGTTTGAATACCAAACCCAACTTCTCCCATTGCATCAACTCACGCTTGGCGCTTGACCGATTGCCAGGTTCTGTAGGCATCTGATTCCATTATTCGATGGGTGGGGAGGAATAGGTGGCTGGACTCAATTTGGTCCATTGGCTGATGGTTTGGGAAGGGCCAACTCATAGAAGTCATGAACGACTGTACGCGCACCAAAACCTTCTTTTTGTTCAATCAGGCCCAGATTAAGGTGACGCCCCTCCTGCTCGTTGGATATTCCAAAGTCCAGATACCAAAAACACTTCTGGTTTTGATAATAAGTGATTAACTCCAGAAACAGCAGGTCTAAAGCCCCAGACGCTTTGCCTGTGGCAGTTGCAGAGATGTACTGCACGTGGCAAACAGGCTCAGACAAATACACGACTACACCTGCGCAGAGTTCCTGATCGATATAAGCTGCATGAAGACGGATTTGATCTGGATGGCGTGAATGGAGATACTGAATCTCCGAAAGTGAATGGGTCGGTTTTTTTTCAAACCGAGTTCGTAGATTCGATTCAAGACAATCCCAGAACTCTGCATAGTTTTTAGGGTGATTCAATTCGAGTTTTACTTCTACATTGTACTTTTCAGCTTTTTTCGCACCGCGCTTCCTGCGCTCCTGAATCGTTGGCAGAACCCGCAAGTCAAGCACCGACAGGGTATCGCGCCGGCCAAGAACGGCCTTGTGCCTGAACAGCGCATACGCGTCCTCTTGCGCCGGGAGACGATGATAGATATATGGAATGCTTTTATAGAGAACAGATTCAAAACCCAGCAGCGTGAGATAGGCCAGCATCTGCTCAAATAGGTCCATCATGTCAGGACAGGTCATTGCACTGTCTGTGACCCATCCCCCATATGTCAGCCCTGCATGTGTACTGAATATTCGTTCATGCTCAGCAGCAGGTAAAACCGCCATCCATCTGCCACCGTCAGAAAAAGCGATCAACGAATGGTCAACAAACCGGTCAGAATGGTAGTCCATGTAGGAGCGTTGAAACAAAAACGTTCCGTTCTTGGAAGCCTGCACGAACCGATTCCACTGTGGCTGATCGGCGGACGTGTATCTGCGTAGTTGCATGCTTTTGCTAACCTGGACGCTTGCCGGCGCTCATCCGTGCAGGCGCCGGCAAGCAGGTTACGCACGGCGGAGTTATTTTGACGAAAAAGTCCGGTTTATCGCGTTTCAAGGGCACTACTCCTTAACCCTGTGCAACCGCTTGGCTCCAGGCACGGCATCTGCTGATCCACCCCGAACGACGTGATCCGCCGGTACGTTTTTTGTCAAAAGCGCGCCTGCTCCGATGATGCAGTCCTCACCGAGCTGCAAGTTGTTGGCGAACGTAGCGTTAACGCCCACGAAGCAATTCCGGCCAATCTCTACAAAACCTGAAATGACTGCATGAGAGGCAATAAAACAATTGTCGCCAATCTTGCTGTGATGCCCAATGTGATTGCCGCTCCACAAAACGACGTTGTCTCCTATGCCGCAAAATGGCTGAACCACATTGTTCTCAAAAATAAAGCAATGCTCGCCCAGTGTGACATTCCGCCAGACTGCTGCCCGGGAACTGACATAGGAGGCTGGAGCGTATCCCCAGGCTTTCATTTGTGAATAGAGGCGAGTGCGCAAACGATTCAACTGCGTATAAACAGTTGCAACGTAAAAGGCATATTCGTGAGCAGGAAACAGGGTCGGCAAGCTTTCGAGTGCAACGACAGGCAGTCCGAATAATTCCGTACGTTTGAGGTATGCCGATTCGACGGCAAAGGCAACCACCTCATACGAGCTGTCGACTGTGAAGTATTCATAAGCGACTTCAGCGAAGGCGCTGTCTCCTACGATGACAAGTTTGAGGGGCTGCCGCTCTGCTGAATTTGGAGTCATGGTCTGACAATCAGGATATCTTCACGGCGGTTGGCCATGGGCAGGCCGGGCGATTGCGGCATTACATAGGCATCAAAACCCTGGCTCCGGCAACGCATCAGCACAGCGAAGACTACCGAGTCATCCATTTGCCCCTGCTCAATCGCGTTATATATCAGCGATGGTGGTGTATCCGTTTTCGTGTACTCGCGATGGTGTTCGCGGCCGGCCTGACTGTTAAAAAACCGCTTTCGTTTGGAACTGTTGGGTATGTCGCCTATGAGCATTTGTCCACCCGGTTTCAACAAGCTCAAGGATGCATCTATGAATTTCCAGAAATTTCCTTCTGAAAAAACATACTGTGCCACGGAGTACACCACGATGCAGTCCACCTGATTTTGCAACTCTTCAATCAAATCTGGGCATTCGGGATAGTAGCCCGCAACTTTTCTGACGTGCTGTGCATCGGGCAACAAATCCAGCATTTGCTGACCGTCAAGCAAAATCAGCTGATGAGATTTTTTTGCACAATGCTCCATCAAAATAATTGGCAAGTCGCTGCACCCGCACCCTATATCCAGTACCTGAAGTCCCGTTGCCTGAAGGTTGCTGCATTTGAGCAAAATATCATCAAATATTTCCGGTTCCTTGCCTTGCCTGTAGCTTGTAGGGAATCCGATTTTTTCGTATTTATCCAGCTCAGTCCTTTTTGCCATTTCCTGAAAGTCCGAAAACCCAATTTTGGCAAAACGGTGTGACTGCGCGACATCGGCGGTGTCCCTTGCGGATGGCCCCGAAGGTGCCGCCACGGAAGCTGGCATATTGGTTATTGGCACGAGCTTTTCTCCTGTCGAGCAGTCAATTGAAGTGGAGACCAGCCTAGCCAGTTGAGCCAAACCGGTTTTAACGATTGGGTCGAGGACACAGATAACCCGATAACTGTCTCGCAGTCGAAATTCTTCAGATCACCCATTACATAGAATTTTTTCCAAAGTTCAGGACTCTTGACTCTGGTGACCGCCGCCGCCTGGTCGCCTACATAGGTCTCCCGAATTTGTTTTACCCACGTTTGCGGTGGGCCTATCAGTACAGCCCATTCCGCACGGCCATACGCACGCCACAAAAGTCCGTTTGCTTCCAGCTGTCTTATGCGAACCAGTGGGTCGAACTCAAGCTGGAGTGTGACAAAACCAGACGGCGGAGCAGGCAAACTGCGTAAACTGGATTCAATTGCGCGCTCAAGTTTTATTTGATACAACTTGCCCGCGACGCCCACCAAACTCATCCCAAACCACCATAAAAACAACGACAACATCATCAGTTGCTCACGTCGTTGCCTTCCATTCTCACCTGCCGCATCGGCAAATTTCTGCATGCCCAGAGCTATAAGCATTGAAAGAGGCAGTGCCAGTGGCAATGCATTCCGCGCGGTCCAGTCGTATGGCATGAGCACCACCGGGCCTTTGCCCACCGCCCAATAAGGAGCAATAGCTAAAAAACAGCCTATCAATGCGAGTACCCAATGGGGGTGTCTTCGACACCACCCAATGTGTGCCCATTTGATTGCCCGGAAAGGCACCAGCCGCGAACGCCACATGGCGCCGAACCACAAAGGTAATGTCAGGACCAGAATCCAGCTGCAGAACTTGAACCCGGTCCAGATAATTTGCCTGACAGCCTCTACTGACGTCGGGAACAATAACTGGTTGTAGCCACCAAATGTCTCCGTCGGACCAAATATTGTGCGAGACGCGACATACCAGGCCACAGCATAGCAAGCCACTGCAATTGCACGACCGACACTTTCATGCCGCTCTTCTCGTGCGCTGAAATAGAACATCAACTCCAGCCAGAAAATCATCACTATCGACGCTGGATATTGAAAGGAAATCGTCACCAGTAGAAGGCCACACAGCTTGGTCCACAAGGGTTTGCTACAGGTCAGCCGGTGTCCCAACAGCAAAAACCAAAAACCCAGCATATGCGCAATATGTACGGCTGACATCAAAATATGCCAGATGGGTTGCATCAAAAACAAGATGAGCAACAGGTCGGTCCGGGGTGAACTCCAGCCTAACCGTTGCCTTGCAAGGAGATACACCTCATAGGCCATCCCTGTCAGCGCCATCGTGTAGAGCATGTCGATTCCAAGCCAATAGGGTATGGACATTGACTCTTGAAGTACTGACAGTGTTTTGTAGACCCATTTGGCGGCTGGCCAGCCACTGGCCATCACCGCGTGGAGCAGCCCAGACATGTCGCCGGTCTCAAAGGCATATTCAACGGTTACGCCGTCCCACATTTCGCGCTGCGTTATCCAAATAGGAGCCAACGCAACAAGCAGCGCAATGAGCAGAATTGGTCGATAACGATTCATTTTGGAAGAGCTGACACTGTTCTCATGCGGATACTTGGGCTGTGAGTTTCATACATTGGCAAAGCAATCCGGACTCACCTGAATCGATGCGGCAGACCGGAAGGTGACATCGATTTCATTGTCGCTCACCGGCTACAGCGATTGCTCCAATATATTCTCGTAGTCGGCCACCGACGCCAGCCTCGGGTTGGTTTTGTGGCAATGGTCGGCCAGCGCGCCCTCGATGATTTTCCCGAATGCAGAGGGTTCGACGCCCATGGCTTTCAGGCCGGAAGGCAGACCCAGCCTGGCGTTCATGTCGCGAATTGCTTCCTGGATGTCGCCCGCTGAAGGCAGCCCCATCGCGCGGGCCATGCGCGCCAGTCGATTGGCCTTCTGGACTGATTCGGCACCAGCGTTAAAGGTGACAACGGCTGGCAGAAACATCGCATTGAGGGTGCCGTGATGCAGGCGGGGATCGACACCGCCCAGGCTGTGGCTCAGGGAGTGCACGCAGCCCAGGCCTTTCTGGAAAGCCATGGCGCCCTGCATTGAAGCGCTCATAAGGTTGAAGCGTGCCTCGCGGTCACTGCCATCACGCGTTGCACGCTCAATATGGGCCCATCCTCGCTCGAGACCATCAAGGGCGATGCCGTCAGCAGGCGGGTTAAAGGCCGCAGACATGAAGGTCTCCATGCAATGCGCAATGGCGTCCATGCCTGTGGCAGCTGTCAGTTTTGCCGGCAAACCCAGCGTAAGCTCCGGGTCGCAGATGGCCGACTTGGGCACCAGATGCCAGGAGTGAAAACCCAGTTTGCGATGATCATTGACGATGATAATGGCGCCCCGGGCCACTTCGCTGCCGGTACCGCTGGTGGTTGGCACAGCGATCAGCGGCGCAGCGCGCTCCGTAATTTTTGGCGAACCGCCTTCGATGGTGGCGTAGGTTGTCAACGGTCCTTCGTGTGTCGCTGCAATGGCGACGCCCTTGGCGCAGTCGATGGCGGATCCGCCTCCAACAGCAATCAGGCCGTCGCAAGCGCTGGATTTGTAAAGCGCAGCTGCGGCCATGACGGCAGCCTCCGTAGGATTCGACGGCGTCTGGTCAAAAACGGTGACGTTCATTCCCGTCAGGACATCCAGGGCCTTTTGCAGGACGCCGGCCGCCTTGACACCCGCATCGGTAACGACAAGCGGTCGGGTGATGCCGACACGCGCGCATTCTTCTTTCAGCAACTTGATGGCGCCGAAGTCAAACTGGATCTGGGTGACGTAATAGATGAGTGACATGGTAATTTGGGGTTTCGCTGGACGTTGTACGATGTGCCGGCCCAGTTGCAGTGGCACCTGGAAGCTGGCATGAACCCCTTACTTTAATGCCTGAGCCCGCCAACTTATGAAACCCCAGACAAGTCCCTCATCCCTTCTCACGCATGCCATGCGTGATGTTATCGTCCGCATGGAGCGGGCAGGGCGCCCGTCGTTCGATAAACTTTTACCCGAACAGGCCCGCGCAGCTTATGAAGCCGGTTCTGGCGTGCTTGAAATTCCAAAGGCGGCCCTGAACAGGGTGGAGGATTTTGAAATCACCATGCGGGACAAGCACCTGGTGGCGGCCAGACTCTATGCGCCTGATCACGGTCTCTTGCCGGCGCTGATGTATTTTCATGGAGGAGGATTTACGGTCGGCAGCATCAACACGCATGATGCCCTGTGCCGTCAACTGGCTCATCTTGCCCATTGCGCTGTTGTTTCTGTAGATTACCGGTTGGCCCCTGAACACAGGTTCCCCACCGCCGCAAACGATGCATGGGACAGCCTTCAATGGCTAGCGGCCCACGGTGCCAGCCTGGGCCTTGATACCCGGCATATCGCTGTAGGCGGGGACAGCGCGGGTGGAACCCTGGCCACCATGTGTGCAATTTTTGCCCGTGACGCGAAGATGGATTTGTCCTTGCAGCTTTTGTTTTACCCAGGCTGCGCATCACATCAGGAGACAGACGCCCACAGGCGGTTCGCAGATGGTTTTGTACTGGGTGAAGCGCAGATCACATGGTTCTTCAACCAGTATGTGCGCAGCCCCGCCGACCGCGACGACTGGCGTTTTGCGCCACTCCATGCCGAGGACGTGGACCATGTTGCCCCTGCCTGGATAGGCCTGGCCGAGTGCGACCCGCTCGTTGACGAGGGGCTGCTGTACGCAGACAAACTGCGCGCCGCAGGCGTTGCAGTTGACCTGGAGATCTACCGCGGCGTCACACACGAGTTCATCAAGATGGGGCGCATCATTCCCGAAGCGCGCAAGGCGCATGCTGACGCAGCCCGGGCGCTGAGACATGCATTCAATCAGGATTTGTCATCATGAAAATACACGCCTTCCGGTTCTTCCATCCACTGCGTGTGCGCTGGGTGGAGGTGGACATGCAAAAAATCGTCTTCAACGCGCATTACCTGATGTACTTTGACACGGCGATCTCTGACTATTGGCGTGCCCTGGCCCTGCCGTATGAAGAGGCCATGCATGGCCTGGGTGGTGACCTCTACGTCAGGAAGGCTTCTGTCGAATACCACGGGTCAGCCCGTTTCGACGACAGGCTGGATGTGGCGCTGCGCTGTTCGCGTGTAGGAAATTCTTCCATCCTTTTTACGGGCGCCATATTTCGTGGCGACGAGCTGCTCATCACCGCCGAGCTTGTCTATGTCTTTGCTGATCCCGCAACCCAGACATCGAAACCGGTGCCCGATGCGCTACGCAATATCCTGACGCTGTTTGAGGACGGGCAGGCCATGACCCAATTAAAGCTGGGTGCATGGAAAGAGCTGGGCACAGCTGCGGCGCCGGTGCGTGTGCAGGTGTTTGTCGAAGAGCAGGGCGTTCCCCTGTCCATGGAGTGGGATGAGTTCGACGCCGATGCAATACATGCGGTGTGTTTCAACGGCCTTGGGACTGCGCTGGCAACAGGCCGCCTGATCATGCAGGTACCGGGCGTGGGCCGGATAGGAAGAATGGCGGTGAAACGCGTGTTGCGGGGCTCACGAATTGGTAGTGAAATATTGCACGCCCTCATCGACGAAGCCCGCAGGCGAGGTTGTAGCGAGATTTTTCTTCACGCTCAAGTGTCCGCGCGGAATTTTTACCGGCGCTCCGGCTTTACCGAGCGGGGAGAACCTTTTGAAGAGGCGGGCATCCCACACATCGAAATGTTCAAAAGCCTGTAAAAAGCGCCAAATCCCGTGCGGATTTGGCGACACAGGCGTGAAACCCTGAGCCCAGCGGCGACAATAGAGGGTTGAACAGACCGGGTTAGCCTTATTTCCCCGGTGTCAGAAAGCTGATTTACCTTCATGGCCAAGAAAAAACGTATTAACCCTGGCAGGGCCGTCAATGCCGATAACGGGGTGAGCAATCAGTCGATTGCCATGCCAGTAGCAGCCGAAGCAGCCAAGCCCGCAGCTTCAGCCGTCGGCAAGGCGAAGACCGCGGCAAAAAGCCTCATCTCCGCAGTGATACCTGCAGAAGTAGTGCGCAACGACTGGACCGTCACCATCCTGGCGTTCATGATGTTCCTGACACCAGCGATTGGCGTGCCCAATGAGGAAATGCTTCAGGACACCTTGAAGTCCATGGTTGCCTCTTTCGCAGCCGTCGCGGCTGCGCTGCTTTTCTTCTGGCAGCAACGTAACCGCCGTGAAGGCCTGCGCTGGCATGCGGTGATGTGGTTACCGTTGGCACTGATGGTTTACGCCCTGGGAAGCATGGTCTGGTCGCACACCTATCTGGGTGGCGTCGAGGCCATACGCTGGTTCATTTTCAGCCTGATTCTCTGGCTCGGCCTCAATACGCTGTCAAGGGAACGCATTCCCTATCTCGCAGAAGGAATCCACTGGGGTGCTGTTGTGGCATCACTCTGGACGGCATTGCAATTCTGGTTTGATTTCACATACTTCCCGCAAGGGCCGAATCCGGCCTCCACATTCGTCAATCGCAATTTTTTTGCGGAGTTTGTGGTTTGCACAATGCCTTTTACGGTTTATCTGTTGTTTCATGCCAAAGGAACCTCGCGGATCGCACTGCTGTCTTTTACCTTGGGTTTCAATATCGTCGCGCTGATGATGACCGGCACTCGCGGCGCCCTGACTGCCATGTGGTTCCTGTTTGGCATCGTAATTCCGATCATTGCGGTGTTGTTCCGCAAGCAGTTTGCATTTGTCAAATGGGACGCTGGACGGCGCATCCTTGCCAGTGGCATCCTGATTACCACCGTGGTAGGGCTTGGCATTATCAATACGGGCAACCCCAAACTGCTCGCAGACGCGGGCGATCTGGGTTCCAACGCTTTTAACCGGGCGTTCAAACGAACGGCCTCCATCTCCACCGGTGACTACTCGCTAAACATCCGCCTGATCATGTGGAAGGCAACTGGGCGCATTATTGAAGCGAGGCCCCTCACCGGTGTGGGTGCCGGCGCATGGGAGGCCATGCTGCCCTTGTATCAAACAGAGGGATCGCAACTCGAAACTGATTACTACGTGCATAACGAGATTCTTCAGCTGCTTGCGGAATACGGTCTGACCGGGCTGATTTTTCTACTGGCACTGGCAGGGTACCTTTTGTATGCAGCGTGGCGTACACTGCGCAGCCGCACGCCTGAAGATTTTGCCGAAGCCCCCATGCGAGCTATCGCGTTATCAAGCCTGCTGGCTTTCCTGATTGTCAGCAACATCGGGTTTCCCTGGCGCCTGGCAAGTACTGGTTGTCTTTTCGCATTGGGGCTTGCCTTGCTGGCAGCGTCTGACGCAAGACTCCAGATACGAGGTCCGGCAGCTGCAAGCAGGTTGAATTGGAGACCCGCTTACTCCCAGGTACTGGCAGTTTTCATGATGGCGGCCATGGCGCTGACGGTTTATATCTCTATACAGGCAGCTGCCGTCGAGCAAAAGATAGTACGTGCCGTGAAGATGTCACTGGGGATCTCCCAGTCTGGGGACGTCAATAATCCCAAATGGGATAAAACGAAAAAAGACATACTCGTACTTACGAAAGATGCGGTGGCCATCAACACGCATTACCGCAAGATCACGCCCATGGTGGCAGACGAGTTTGCCAAATGGGGAGACTGGAAAAATGCGGTGTGGATCTGGGAGTCCGTGGCTGTTTCACGCCCCTATGTGGTGGCCATCATGTCCAACATTGCCCGCGGCTATGCCCAGATCGGCAACAACGAGAAAGCACTTGAGTTTTTGGCCAGATGCGAAAAACTTCAGCCCAAGGCTGCCTCGGTGCGCTCACTGAAAGTGATTCTCATGAGCAGGAGCGGTAAAGAGCCTGAAGCTGCTTTGCTGGCCAAGCAATATCTTGAAGAGGGAACGTACGATTTCGATCTTGTCAATGCTGCTTATGTGCTTAGTATTCGAAAAGGGGACCTGGATACTGCCATCAAATCCCTGGAAATACGAAATAAAAATTGGCCGAATATGAAGAGTGACGCGTTCCTCAAACTTGGTGCCATATATGCATCTCGCAAAGAGGATGCTAAGGCGCTCGCTTCGTATAAATCAGCAGTGGACGAAACTCCGGCGCCAGACAAGGATGCTGTGCGCAAGCAGATTCCGCCCGCCTATCTGGCCAGGTTTTGAGAAATAACTGTTAGGCGGGTCAGCCTGCCCAGCACAAGGTCTGGCTGGCGTTGGACGGAGCGCTGTTTGCCTGACCAGGCAAATCGGGCTCATAGCCTGCTGGGAATGTCTTTTCTTGAATCCTCAGGCTCATCCTCTCTTTATTTTCCCCAGCGCTACTTTCTGCAATCAGCAAGGTGCTGCAACGGGTACCATACGCGCGTTCAGGCGCATATACAAAGGCACTGGACAGGGCTTTTTCCCAGGCTGCGGGGACGCCCGTATTTGGCAGCAATTCAGGGATGGCCTGCTGGCGGCTGGCAAGTGCCGTCCACAGCTGGTTCTCCAGCCTGGCTGAGGCTTCTTCAGATCCTGCATCCTCCAGCGCAAGGTCCAATGCGGCTTTCAATGCAAGTGTTTTCGGCCAGGGTGTATCGAGTGCCGCGTTGGACAGACCGTAAATACCGTCAGGCAGGTTCCGGTACACCCATGCAGCCTGTGAAGGACTGTTATGGCTACTGCCCTGAGGGCGGTTACCGAGCCATGTCCAGGCTTTTTCGTGCCAGTCGCACACCACCAGGTTAAAGCCGCCGTATTCCGCAGGGTCCACGGCTCCCATGAACTCCATGGCGGTCTGGCCGCCGTCCAGCCAGCGCGTGACGAGTTCGCCCCGGGATCTGGGTGCGGGACTTCGGGTCAGCGGATGTTCACGCACGTTTGTCAGGAATGCTGCCCTGCCGTCCGGGGTTGCGCCCATCCAGGTGCCACCTGCATACAGATCCCTGCCCGAAATGATGGCCCGGCCGGAAGGGCTTTCCCATCGCTGCAGGGGCAGGGTGGGGCGCTCAAAGGATTCGTCACGATTGGAGGCGATGACCAGCGGCCAGCGCGCCGAAGCATTGATGGCAAAGGCAACAAGGCACATGCTGGGGCCGTGGTTCTAAAGCCAGACGGCTGCGTGGATCAGATATCTTCCAGGAGGGGATATGGCAACGGCTCAAGCAAAAGGGGGCTGCCACCGGGTTTCCCCAATGTCAGCTTTCCGTTCGCAGCGTCAGCCGCTGCAGATACCTGAATGGAAATGATCAGATCAAAGCCACCACCAGGATTTGCTGCAATGGCTGCTACCAAACCGCAGGGCTGGCCTGCATCGCTGGCATGAAAAACCTCGTCTGCCACAGCGCCGCCGTGAGCACTGTGCGCCAGGCAAGCGCGACGTTTCAGGGTTCCGCGGAACTGGCTTCGGGCCACGATTTCCTGCCCCGGGTAGCAACCCTTTTTGAAGCTCACGCCTCCTGTCGACTCATAGTTCAGCATCTGGGGCACAAAAGCCTCAAAGATCGGCTGCGTGATCATGGCAATACCGGACTTGACTTCAAGCCAGGCCCAAACGCTTTGCGGCAGTGGTTTTCCTTCGGGTAGGGCAGTCCCGGACGGCGCACACCACAAGGCACGATCAACGCCGGCACCGGGATACAAAAACACGATGTTGGCACCCTCATGGTCCTGCTTTGACCAGGGTTGCGATGTGCCTTTTGTGACGAAAGGCAGTGCGTCCCCTGCCAGTCCTGAGAGTACAAAATCGGCGCTGGCATCGCTTGGTTTTGCCTTGGCACGCAGTACAAACATGGAGAGTCGCTTCAGCGTCTGGGTCAGGATGTCCTTGCTGCACACCATCAAGACATCCTCCTCGCTGCGCTTGAACACCACAAAACTTGCCTGCATGCGCCCCTTTGCATTGCAGAAAGCCGCCAGTCTGGCTTCATTCAATCCCATCAGCGCAATGTCCTGAGTCAATTGGCCCTGCAGGAATTTGACGGCATCCTCGCCCGTCACACGGATCACGCCCAGGAGAGCCGCAAGCGGTAAAACGCCCGACAGCTCTGGCGAGGAGTGCGACGTCGACTGCGGTGAAACGCCGGAAGGCTGTAACGCTGATATCGGTATGTTCATGCACTGAATTATCATTGGCTGGCGTCCTGCCTGTGCAGGATCAAAAGTAGCCGGAAAGGTCGTTGGGTTTTGCGCCGCGTTTTTACAAGTTTGTTGGTACTGTTGTTTGTCGCGGCCCTGCTTGTTTTCGGCGCTGGGCTCTGGTGGCTGCACGAACCGCTCCCGCTGAGGCTGCAAGCCGGCGCCCAAGTGCTGGACCTTGAAATCGAACCCGGCAACCGGGCCGATGCAGTGGCGGAAACCATCGTCACCAGTGGGGTTGATGTACCCGTGGCCTTTCTCCAGCTCTGGTTCCGTGTGTCGGGGCAGGCGCGGCAAATCAAGGCGGGCAGCTACGAAATCGTGCCCGGCACAACGCCGCGCAGGCTGTTGAGCATGCTGGTTCGCGGCGAAGAAGCCCTCAAAAGCGTCACATTTGTGGAAGGCTGGAATTTCTCGCAGGTGCGGGCTGCGCTACAAAAAGCCGAGCAGCTTGTACCGGATTCCCAGGCACTGAGTGGCGAGGCCATCATGGAAAAACTGGGTCGGCCGGGAATTCATCCTGAAGGACGGTTTTTCCCCGACACCTATACCTATGCCAAAGGTGCGAGCGATCTGGCTGTGCTCAAACGTGCAGCCAGAGCCATGGACAAGCGCGCCGAAGCCGCATGGGCCTTGCGCAACGCAGATACACCCCTGAAAACACCCGAGCAAGCCCTGATTCTTGCCAGTATTGTGGAAAAAGAGACTGGCAAACCCGCCGACAGGGCGCAGATTGCAGGCGTTTTCACCAATCGCCTTCGCGTAGGCATGCCTCTGCAAACTGATCCCACGGTTATTTACGGCATGGGAGACCGGTTTGACGGCAACCTGCGCAAGCGTGACCTGCAGACCGACTCGGCCTACAACACCTATACGCGTGCTGGCCTGCCACCCACGCCCATTGCCATGCCAGGCAAGGCGGCCCTCCTGGCGGCGGTGCAACCTGCGCCCACGAAGGCCCTGTATTTTGTTGCCCGCGGCGACGGTACGAGCCAGTTCAGCAGCAACCTGGACGACCACAACCGCGCCGTCAACAAGTACCAGCGAGGCCAGTGAAAATGGCGACGACCGGGCTGTTCATCAGTTTTGAAGGCATTGACGGCGCGGGCAAGTCCACGCATATTGATGCGCTGGCCGAGGCCTTTCGCATGGCCGGGCGAACTGTGACGCTGACCCGTGAGCCCGGCGGCACCCCACTGGCCGAGAAACTGCGCGCCATGGTCCTGAATGACGCCATGGACCCTCTGACGGAATCACTGCTGATCTTTGCGGGCCGCAGGGATCACCTGGCCAACATCATCGTCCCGGCGCTCGCGCGGGGCGAGGTCGTGCTATGCGACAGGTTTACCGATGCTACTTTTGCGTATCAGGGTGGCGGACGCGGCTTTGACATGCCAACTTTGCAAATGCTTGAACAATGGGTGCAGGGCGACGGTAGCGGTACCGCCCTGATCCAGCCGGAACTGACAGTCTGGTTTGATCTTTCACCTGAAGAAGCCGCCAAACGCCTGGCCGGCGCGCGCCTGCCCGACAAGTTCGAGGCCCAGCCGGTCGAATTTTTCCGCCGCGTGGCACAAGGCTATGCAGACAGGCAAAAAGCTGCCCCCCAGCGATTCGCCCGCATAGATGCGTCGCAGTCCCGGGAAACTGTGTGGGCTGATGTCAGGCATGTCTTCGTGGCGAAAGGCTGGCTTCCGTGACTAATCCTGTCCTGGCGCCGTGGCTGAAAACACAGCTTGAAAGCCTTTTGAGCCAACGCGGCCATGCATGGCTCTTGAGCGGGCCTTCAGGGCTTGGCCAATTCGAGCTGGCGCTGGCGCTGGCAAAAACCTGGCTCTGCGAAACACCTGCTGCAGACGGCGCATGCGGCGTCTGCAGCAGTTGCCATGCGGTTGAAGTGCATACCCATGCCGACCTCTGCATGCTGTTGCCCGAAACCCTGTCGCTTGAACTGGGCTGGCCTCTTGACGAAAAAACCCAGGATGACCTGGACGCCAAAAAGCGCAAGCCCAGCAAGGAGATCAAGGTCGATGCTGCGCGCGAAGCCGTGTCCTTCACCCAGTTCACCCGCTCCCGGGGTGACACCAAGGTCGTCCTGGTGTTTCCGGCCGAGCGCATGAACGGCATCACGGCCAACACGCTGCTCAAGACCCTCGAAGAGCCTCCAGGCGCGGTCAAGTTCATCCTGGCGACCGAGGCCGCGCACCAGTTGCTGCCCACCATTCGTAGCCGCTGCCTTGGCCACACCATGCACTGGCCTGATTTTGAAGAGGCTCTGGCGTGGTTGCAGACGATGAGCCAGCCGCAGGAAGGCGATGGCGGCGGGAAAAAAGCAGCCAAACCGCTTTCCCGGGATGCCCTCAGGACACTGCTGATTGCGGCCGGAGGGCGACCTGCTGACGCGCTGGCCTGGAGTCAGGGTCAGAATGCCGGAGAGCTGGCACAGGCCTGGCAAGCCCTCCCAAAAGCAATGGCCAGGGGTGATGTTGGCGCGCTGGCCGACTGGGCACCGGCTCAGGCCCTGGATGCCCTGCAAAAGCTTTGTCACGATGTTTGGGCTGTGAACAACGGCGCACTCCCGCGTTTTTTCCGGGTCGAAGACCTGCCAGCCAGAAATGCCACCAGAAGCAGCGCCTATGCGATGGCGGCCTGGTCAAAAGAGCTCGCCCAGGCCGCGCGGACTGTCGAACATCCGTACAACCCTGGTTTGATGCTCGAAGCATTCGCCAGCCGCGCCCGTATTGCCCTGGCACCAAATAAGGCCTAAAACGTGTCGTGCTGTATTCCCAAAAACCTGCAAACCTATAAACTAGGCGCATGAGCACAACGCCCCCCGCCAGCGCAGCCGGTGCAGCCCGACCCAGTGTCGTCCAGCTGGCCATCAAGGAAAAAGCCGCTCTTTACGCGGCATACATTCCGCTTTTCAAGGAAGGCGGCGTGTTCATTCCAACGGCGCGCGAATACCAGCTGGGTGCTGACGTTTATGTGCTGCTGACGCTTCCCGAAGACACGCAGCGTTACCCGGTTGCTGGCAAGGTGGCGTGGGTCACCCCCGGCAAAGCCGCCGGAAACCGCACCCAGGGTGTCGGTGTGCGTTTCCCCAACGACGAAAAATCACGTCTGCTCAAGCTCAAGATCGAGGAAATCCTCGGTGCCCACCTCGCATCGGACCGTCCTACCCAGACGATCTAGGCTGCTGCCGGCTTGAGCCGCACGCCGGCTCTTCTCCATATGTTTACAGACTCCCATTGCCATCTCAGCTTTCCTGAGCTCAAGGCCAGGTTGCCCGAAATCCGTCAGGCCATGACTGAAGCCCGTGTGGATCGTGCCCTGTGCATCTGCACAACACTCGAAGAGTTTGAGGATGTACACGCCCTGGCCACGGGCTATGACAACTTCTGGTCCAGCGTGGGCGTACACCCCGATAACGAGGGCGTGACTGAACCCGATGTAGCTGGACTTGTAAGCCTGTCGGGCCTGCCCAGGGTTGTGGCCATAGGTGAAACCGGGCTGGACTACTACCGGCTGGGCGAGCGCACGGTTGCCGATATGGAGTGGCAGCGTGAGCGCTTTCGGGTGCACATCCGTGCTGCGCGGCAGGTCGACAAGCCCCTTGTCATCCACACACGCAGCGCCTCGGATGACACCATCGCCATCCTGAAAGAGGAGGGCGAGGGCGCTGATGCCCCCGGCAGGGCGGGTGGCGTGTTTCACTGCTTCACGGAAACGGAAGCAGTGGCAAGGGCTGCGCTCGATCTTGGTTTTTACATTTCTTTTTCGGGCATCCTGACCTTCAAAACTGCGGCCGACCTGCGAGAAGTTGCCCGGTTTGTCCCCATGGATCGCATCCTGATCGAGACTGACAGCCCTTATCTGGCGCCGGTCCCTTATCGCGGCAAAACCAATAACCCCTCATACGTGCCTTATGTCGCCAAGCTGATCGCGGAGCTGAAGGCGCAAAGCATTGAAACCATTGCAGAGGCCACGAGTCAGAACTTTGAACGGCTTTTCAAAGGGGTCCTGGCGTGAAATCAAACTTGATAAAACACTTTAAATATCCGATATACCTTTATGTTTTGATTGGATTTAGTTCTGCATTTTCAGGCTCTTACGAAGATTTCTTCACCGCCATCAAGCGTGACGATGCCGGTGTCGTCCAGCAGCTCCTGACGCGAGGTTTTGACGCCAACACGCTTGATCCGCAAAGGCAGCACGGGCTTTTACTGGCCATTCGTGAGCCCTCGCCCAGAGTCATCAAGGCGCTTTTAGCCGCCCCCAAACTGGATTTGAACGCACTGAACGACAAAGGCGAAAGCCCGCTGATGCTGGCTGCGTTTAACGGCGACCTTGAGCTCGCAAGCCAGATGGTCCAAAAAGGCGCTGACGTCAACAAGACCGGCTGGACGCCGCTTCATTACGCTGCGACCAAAGGGCATCTGCCGCTAATGAAGCTCTTTATCGAAAACCACGCTTATATTGACGCTGAGTCGCCCAACGGCAGTACGCCGTTGATGATGGCCAGCATGTACGGTACCCCCGAGGCAGTCAAGTTGTTGCTGGACGAAGGCGCCGATGCCTTGCTTAAAAACCAGCAAGGCCTCACCGCCATACAGTTTGCGCAGCGAGCAAACCGGCAGGATGTGGCCGACATGATTGCCAAATCTGTACGGGCCAGGCGTCCCGCTGGGCAGTGGTGATCTGGACGCATTAAATTGACTGGACGACCCAAACAGGAATGCGGTCGATGACGTTATTTATATTCCACGATGTATATTATGTTAAATTTAATAAACAGCTAGTTCCTGTAGGACAGAATTGACGATTGATGCATCGCCCCGCTTGGGCTGGCAAACTGGTTTGATGAATGAAAAAGCCTTCACCACAACTACCAGAGATTGGTCCCCCTCAAACCTCGTGAACCACGCACGTTCACTCGCAGCAATTATTCTTGTTGCGGCAACCGCGATGGCCGGACAAGCGACTGCACAGACTCCTCAGGCAACGCCTGAATCCGCACAGAATGCGGCAACGCTTCTTGAAAAGCATGCCGAGCTGGCAGCGCAACTGGCCAACAATGCTTACGGACGGCCGCTGTACCTGGAGTCTTCCGAGACATCCAACATGGTTAACGGCAATGCCTATGCCGTACTCGATTCGCCGTTCAGTGCAGTCAGTTCCACGCTCAAAAGTCCCAAACGCTGGTGTGACGTGATGATCCTGCACATCAACACCAAATATTGCCAGGCCTCCACGGACACCAGCCCGGCCGTCATGAACGTCAATATCGGTAAAAAGACAGAGCAGGATCTCGCCGACGCGTTTGCGCTTGAGTTTGCTTTTCGCCTGACCTCAAGCACGCCAGACTACCTTCATGTCCGACTCAACGCCGACAAAGGGCCGCTGGGCACGAGCAACTACCGTATCGAACTGCGTGCTGCGCCGCTGCCAAACGGCAAAACGTTCATGCATCTCCGGTATTCCTATGGGTATGGCATGGCCGGCAAGATCGCCATGCAGGGCTACCTTGCCACGGTGGGCAGCGGCAAAGTCGGCTTCACGCAGCTTGGCGAAGGCCAGAAACAGGGCTATGTGGGCGGTATGCGCGGGGCCGTGGAGCGCAACACCATGCGTTACTACCTTGCCGTAGAGGCTTACCTTGCGTCGCTCGCCCGTCCACCCGAACAGCAGTTCAATGCGCGGCTTGAGCAATGGTTCAAGGCGACCGAACAATATGCGCGGCAACTGCACGAAGTCGACAAAAGCGCTTATGTGCTCATGAAACAGAACGAATACAAGCGCCAGCAAAACGGTTTGTCCAACTGAAATTCACGCGCCCCACACCGCATCGCCTGTCGCGGGGCGGTCCTGTCTTACATCGCTAGCAGAGCCTCCCTACACTGCGCACGGCCATGCGGCTACCTTGCGCTGTCAACCTCCTGGTTATCGTCATCAAAGCAGCTTGAAAAAAGCTATTTGTCTCGCTAACCGGGAACCATCATGGACATTGCAGGCCCACATACAGGCGACATGCCCTCAGGCATGGCGTCAGGTTCAAACCAGGCACTTCGCCCCAGCAAATTGCCAGTGTTGGCAGGCCTCGGCGTCGTTGCGGCAGTTTTTCTTTTCATGACCTCGTGGCTCCTTCCTGCAGAACTGTCGCTGTTGGCGCTTGACCTCATGAGCTGGTGTCTTGTGGGGGCACTGGCTGCAGGCACCCTCTACGCAAGCGTCAAGCTTATTGAAAACGTACTCAATTTTTAGGTTTCGCCCGTCTGCGCATCTTCATTGCGCCGGCCACCCTGGCCTGCCAACGTTCACTTTTCACTCTCCAATCCCCTTACCCAGGAACCTACATGTCTGTATCCAAGCGCAAAGCTGCTGGCCCCACCAAACTCCCGGAAGGCGCCAAAGCCAAGCAGCAACAGCTTGAAAGCTTCACGGAGACGACCGTCCACGCGCTGACAACCAACCAGGGCCTGGCCATCCCGGACAACCACAACTCGCTCAAGGCGGGTATGCGCGGCCCCACCCTGCTCGAAGACTTCATACTGCGCGAGAAGATCACACACTTTGACCATGAGCGCATCCCCGAGCGTGCTGTGCATGCCCGGGGGTCTGGTGCCCACGGTTACTTCAAGCCATACAAGTCCATGGCGCCGTACACCACCGCAGGTTTTCTGCAGGACCCCGATATCGAAACCCCGGTGTTTGTGCGTTTCTCGACCGTTGCCGGCTCGACCGGTTCCGCCGACACCGTGCGCGATGTTCGTGGTTTTGCCGTCAAGTTCTATACGGCCGAGGGCAACTACGATCTTGTCGGCAACAACATCCCCGTCTTCTTTATTCAGGATGCCATCAAGTTCCCGGACCTGATCCACGCCGTCAAGCCTGAGCCGCACCACGGCATGCCCCAGGCAGCCAGCGCGCATGACACCTTCTGGGACTTTGCGACGCTGATGCCGGAGTCCACCCACATGCTGATGTGGGCCATGTCGGACCGCGCCATCCCCCGCAGCTACCGCATGATGGAAGGTTTTGGCATCCATGCCTTCCGGTTTATCAATTCCCGGGGCGACTCACACTTCGTGAAGTTCCACTGGAAACCCAAACTCGGCATTCACGGCCTGGCCTGGGACGAAGCACAGAAGATCGCCGGCAAGGACGCCGACTTCCACAGGCGCGACCTCTGGGAAGCGATTGACAGCGGCAACTTCCCCGAGTGGGAACTGGGCGTGCAGATCGTCGATGCCGGCAAGGAGGGTGAGCTGGGTTTCGACATTCTTGACCCTACCAAGCTGATCCCCGAGTCCCAGGTGCCGGTGCAGCTCATCGGCAAGATGGTGCTGAACCGCAACCCCGACAACTTCTTTGCCGAGACCGAACAGGTCGCCTTTCATCCTGGTCATCTCGTTCCAGGCATAGACTTTTCAAATGACCCTTTGCTGCAGGGCCGCCTTTTTTCGTACACCGATACCCAGCTGTCGCGGCTGGGTGGCGCGAACTTCCATGAGATACCCATCAACAAGGGTGTGTGCCCCTTCCACAATTTCCAGCGTGACGGCATTCACCGGCAGACCGTGAACAAGGGCCGGGTGGCCTACGAGCCCAATACGCTGGGCGACGGGACTGAATTCAGGGTTGACGGTGCGGCGCAGGGCTTTCAGTCTTTCAAGGAAGAGCTCGAATCGCCAAAAGTGCGCGGTCGCAGCCCTTCGTTTGACGACCACTTTTCACAGGCCACCCTGTTCTGGAACAGCCAGAGCACGGCCGAAAAAGACCACATCGTGGCGGCCTTCCGCTTTGAGCTGTCAAAAGTTGAAGTGCCGGAAATCCGCCAGCGCATGGTCGATAACCTGGCCCATGTTGACCAGAAACTGGCGGCGCGGGTAGCCGCCCCGCTGGGCATTGGTGCCCCTGACGCCAAGGCAGCAGCGGGTCGCCTGGGCTTTCGTGATTACCGGATCACCAACAAGGTGGACGAGGACCCTGCCCTGCGCATGGTCGGCCGCACAGACAAGGCTGAGGGCAGCATCAAGACCCGCAAGGTCGCCATTCTGGTGGCCGACGGGGTTGAGCCCGCTACCATCAAGCACATCCAGAACGACCTGGTGCAGGCGGGCGTGGTGTGCAAGATCGTAGGCCCCCACCTGGGCAGCGTGAGCACGGGCAGTGGCAGGCAATTGCCTGTGGACCACACCTTCACCAACATGCCTTCGGTGATGTTTGACGCTGTGCTTGTTGCCGGCGGTGCGCAGAGTGCTGCGGCCATGGCCGCCATGGGCGAGGCCGTGCACTTTGTGCTCGAGGCCTACAAACACTGCAAGCCGATTTGCGCCGTGAATGAAGGTGTTCAACTGCTGGCCTCACTCGGTTTTACCCAGGGCAAAAATGCCGAACAGGTGACCCAGCCGGCTGCAGGCGTGATCGTCGGCGATGCACGCAAGGCACCTGAAGGCCAGTTGTCACAGGAGTTCATGGCTGCGATGGCCCAGCACAGGCATTGGGACCGGGCTAATGTGGATGCCGTGCCCGCTTGAACTGGATTTTTGCTAGCAATTGAGTAGCAAAGAAACTAATCAGGCATTGGCCTGCAAGAAAAATCAGGCATAAAAAGCCCTGAAAATAGCTATATTAGCTGTTTTCAGGGCTTTCGCATTTGATTCAGGCGATTCAAAACCGGTTGCAGGAGTCAAAAATGGCCATTTTTGACGCCGAAAAGTGGCTCCAGACCAATAGATACGAGCGTAAGCAGCTATATTATTTATAGCATCATGATCGCCTTCAGGTCCCGTTTCCTCTCAGGTGGGCGCCCTCAGGGATTCAGGGTCAGCCGATGCGCCATGCTGGCCGGGTTCATCTGTAGCGGCCGGTAGTTCACCTCCGCCCAGGTACCCCGCATGTCACGGTAGCGGCCTGAGAACACCAGACCGCTCTGCCCTGTCTGGTAGATAAAGCGTGAATTTTCCAGATCGGCCATGTCATAGACCGCCCGCATCGACGCCGCCTGTCGGCTGGTGAAAGATGTCTTGCCGTCGACAGACCAGTACTGCCCCACATTCACGGTAAAGGTGTCGCCACCGGTGGGCACTTTCACATCAAAGTACTTTGCGAACAGCGGCACATTGGCAAACGGCCGGTGGGCTGACAGCGCCTGGTGCGCCCTGCCCCAGGTCCATTGGCCAACGTCGCTGCCGTACTCGGACTGCAGCCTGGCCATCGCCCTCTCAAGTGCCGCAGCAGACTGCGCCGCGCAACCGGCGCTGCCGCACCATGCTGCGTCATCCGCCTCCATGATGGCTTCAATGCTGCTGCGGAAATGGCGCTTGCCATACAACGTGCCAAACAAATCCTTGCCAAGCTTGCCACCCAGCACGCCGCGCGTCAGCTCGTCGGCCCAGGCCGCAAATACAAGCGGCGCGGCCTTGTCGGCATGCATGCTGCCGTCAAAGCCCTGCATGGCGCGCTGCACCTGCTCTGTCACCGGTGAGGCGGCGGCCTGCTTCAATGACTTTTGCAGGAAGGGCAAAAGCCGGACGGTGGCTGGCGACATCACGTCGGCCTGTACGGCCTGCATGCTTGCCATGTCGTGTTTTGGTTTGGCGGCCAGCAACTGGTCTATCCGGTCATGGCGATACGGCACGGTCCAGTCCTGCCCGATGAAGAAGGGGTAACCCGGCGGCGTGATGCGCTGGTTGGCTGTTGCCAGCCAGCCTTTGGCTGCAATCGCAGACTGCCGGGTTTCAGGCGTCTGTGCATAGGGCAGCCAGCCGGCCCAGTCATAACGCGCATGCCAGCCGGGCGACGGGGCCAGGCCCAAAATGTCGTTGTCCGGCTTGCGCAGTGGCACCTTGCCAATCGCCTTGAAAGCCATCTGCCCTGACACATCGGCCGTCACCAGGTTTTGCATGGGCGAGTGGTAGGCCGAGAAAGCTGCAATCACTTCGTCAACCGACTGGGCCTGGTTGGCGCGCAGGCCGGCAAGAATGGTCTGGTTATCAGCCTCCAGCGCGCCCCAGCCCAGCGACAGCACGAAACGCTTGGTGTCGATCAGCTCGGCATGCGACTTTTGCGCATCGCTGAGCACCGGGCCGTGGCGGGTTTCGCGCACCGTGAGCAGCACATCCGGCTCGCCCTTGACCTTGATGGTTTCATCGCGGGTCTTGAAGTCCTCCCAGGCCATGGCGCCGTCAGGTGCAGGCATGCGGTACTGGCGCGGGTTGGCCGGATTGATCTGTTCGAGATAGAGATCCTGTACATCTGGCGCGGTATTGGTAAATGTCCAGGCTGCCTTGCTGGTACGGCCCAGTACGACGAACGGAAGTCCCGGCAGGGTTGCGCCCATGGCGTCTATGGGTGCAGACATGCTGCCGTCAGCAGCTTTGCCTGCCGGTGCTGACAGGCGCGCAAAGTACCAGATGGCGGGCGCCGAAAGACCCAGGTGTGGGTCATTGGCCAGCAAGGGTTTGCCACTGGCTGTGCGCGAGCCCGCCACGACCCAGCTGTTGGAGCCCTTGCCGTCAACGATGCCGAGACCGCGCGCCCAGTCGTTAATGCCACCGGCCATGGCGACCACTGCGCTGTCGTTCGAATCGCGTGCGCTGGTTCTTACAGGTGCAGCCCCGGCAGGTATGGGCTTGCGGTAAATATCCAGGCCCGCGTAAAGCTTTGGGAAGTCGGTTTTTGAAGCAGGCTGCTCGCCCGGATACGGCGGAAACAGCTGCCAGAGCGTTGCGGTGTCCACGCTTTTGGCGGCGGTCAGGCGTGCAAACTCGGTACCCCAGTTGCCGCCCAGGTCCAGCGCCATCATCAGCGACCAGCCTATGGCGTCGTGCGGCGTCCAGGGCTTGCCGGACGCGCCGCCCGGCTTGACGCGCAGGATATGAAATTCAGGCGAAAGCGCCTGTGACGAGCCGGCATAAAAGGCGCTGATGCCGTCGCTGTAGGCCTGCAGCGCCGCCCTGCCTTCTGGAGGCAGCTTCTGCCACTGCAACTCGGCTGCCCGCATGATGCCCAGCGTACGCAACAGTTTGTCGGTCTCCAGCGTGGCCGGACCGAAGGCTTCAGACAGCTCGCCGTGCATGACGCGGCGGTTGAACTCCAGCTGCCAGCCGCGCTCTTGTGCATGCACAAACCCCAGTGAAAACCAGGCATCGTGCGGCGACTGCGCCTTGATGTGGGTGACGTCCGAGCTGTCTCGCGCCACGTGGACCGGCGCCTGAAGGCCGGCTGCGCGCAGTTCGCCTTCGAGCGCAGGAAAGGAACGGTAAATATAGAGGGCGATGAAGGCGGCCGCCAGCAAAAGCAGCAGCAGCGCAGTCCAGAGTACCCGTTTGAACCAGATCATGCGTGAAAATTTCCAGGCTGGTTTGCAGCGCAGAACATGCGGCTGCTTTTGGCGTTTTAGCGTGGCCGCGCTGCGTTGGCCGGGAACTTGAAGCTCACCGTCGGCACGGTGAAATCCTCAAATGGCGCACCGAGGGCAATCTCGCCCTCAACCAGCAGAACGCATTCCTGCCGGCGCAGCGCGATGATGGCGTCGCCGCCGGCAAAACGCACCCAGGTGCCGTAGCTGCTGACGTCTTCCAGGTAAAACTTGCCTGCACGCCACATGATCTTGGCGTGCAGGCGCGACACGCGCGGGTCATTGACGACGAACTGGGCATCCGCATCACGGCCAAGGTGTGCCGGCAACTGCTCGGACGTAAAAGAGGCCTCAACATCCAGCCACGACAGCGCAATCGACCCCAGCTGCGGTGTGCCCTTGGGCGCAAACGGTGACAGGTTGAGCGGGGCCGGTACGGTGAAAAAATCCGACAGCACCTCGTTTTGCCATTCCACGCGGTAGACATTGCAGGTTTCGTTGCGACCGCGTATGTCCATCGCCCCCAGGCTGCGAAAACGCACCAGGCTGTCTGGGGCCAGGCTGTCGATGACCACATCGGTAGCCAGGATCTGGTCCGGTCCCGACAGGTCGGAAAGTCGCGACGCCACATTCACCGCATCGCCGAAGTAGTCCTGGTTTTGCTCTATGACTTCGCCGCGCGCCATGCCCACCTGCAGGTGCATCTTGAGCTTGTCAGGCCAGGTCTTGATGCGTTCGGAGTGAACGCGCTGCATTTCGGTCACGGAATCGATGGCAGCCGTGTTGTCGGTAAAGACCATCAATACGCCATCGCCCAGGGTCTTGACGACCTCGCCGCCTTGCGCGGTACACACCTTCCCAATCCATTGGGTCAAACGGGTAATGGCCTGGGTTGCCTTGGCATTGCCCAGCGATTCAAAAACGCCTGTGCTGCCGGTGAGGTCGGCAAAGACGACGGTAACTTCAGCCATTCGTTTTTTTGTTGGAAAGTGTGACTTAAGTTATTAAATCACACGTCCCGCGACGTGAGTGTGCCGTCGGTGCAGGAAGCAGAAGATCAGGCGGCAACCGGCTTCAACTGGAGCGACTTGAACTCGAGAAACTCCTCAAAACCGTAAACACCGTTTTCACGCCCGTTGCCTGATTGTTTGTAGCCGCCAAACGGCGCGTTGGCATTGAACGGGCCGCCGTTGATGTCGACCTGCCCGGTGCGCATGCGGCGGGCCACCTTGATGGCGCTTTCATCAGAGCCACCCCAGACCGCGCCACCCAGGCCATAGATGGTGCTGTTGGCAATCGCCACGGCTTCTTCTTCATCCTTGTAGGGGATGACCACCAGCACCGGCCCAAAAATTTCTTCCTGGGCCAGCGTATCGGTCGGTTTGATGCCGAGGATGGTGGGCTGTACAAAATAGCCCTTGTCGAATTTGGGCGCGTCGGCACCGCCTGCAATCACGTCTGCCCCTTCGTCTATACCGGTCTTGATGAAGCCGAGCACGCGATCGCGTTGGGCCGCGCTGACCAGGGGGCCGAGCTTGCTGGTCTCTTCAAGGCTGGGACCAATGCTGAATTTGGCGATGGCCGCCTGTGCCAGCGCCTTTGCTTCGTTATAACGACTGGCGGGCACCAGCATGCGGGTGTGGGCCGAGCAGGTCTGGCCGCTGTTGAGCATGCAGGCGCCGACAGTGCCCTTGACGGCCGCTTCCAGATTGGCATCTTCAAGAATCACGCTGGCAGACTTGCCGCCCAGCTCAAGCGCCACGCGCTTGACCGACTGGCTGGCCAGCTCGCCCACACGTTTGCCGGCCCGGGTTGAGCCGGTAAAACTCACCATGTCGACTTCGGGGTGCGTCGCCAGCACCTCGCCCACCACAGGGCCAGGGCCGTTGACCAGGTTGAAGACGCCCGCGGGAATGCCCGCTTCATGAATGATTTCAGCCAGGATCATGGCATTGACCGGCGCGATCTCGCTCGGCTTGAGCACTACGGTGCAGCCCGCCACCATGGCAGGCGCGATTTTCAGGGTGATCTGGCTGAGCGGGAAGTTCCAGGGCGTGATGCAGCCGACCACACCAATCGCCTCGCGCACCACCAGCGAGTTACCGACCTTCTTTTCCCATTCAAAGTTACGCGCCACCTTTGCAAAGTTACCCCAGTGCCATGCCGGGCCACCAACCTGTACGGCGCGAGCCATCTTCAGCGGCATGCCGACTTCGCGTGCAATCGCCACAGCGAGTTCTTCCGTCCGGGCTTTCACACCCTCTGCCACCTTGTCTATATAGGCGGCACGCGTCTCTACGGGTAAGGCCGACCAGCTGTCGAATGCCTTGCGAGCGGCCAGAACCGCAGCCTCGGCTTCAGCAGCTGTGCCTGAAGGCACAGTCGCCATCAGCTCTTCGGTGCTGGAGTCATGGACGGGCAGGGTTTCTGAAGAAGTCGCCTTCACCCACTGACCGTTGATGTAATGCGATGGGTAAGTGGTGGTATTTGTCATGCTTCTTTTGTATGTGAAAGTAGAAACGGATTCTCGTCAATCCGGACTGGCCGCAGACAGACCTGCTGCTTTAAACACTGTTCAAAGCCAGAATCAACCTGACATTTGGTTACTAACTCGTTGATTTATATGTTGTTCAAGCAAGACGAATTGGTGGCAATACCCTTGCTGTAAACCTCAGGCAGCCTTAATCTTACAGAGAAATAGTTTCTTCAGTGAACCATTTAATTATCACAGCAAGCCATGCGCGCACTCACCGCCTCCTTTCTGCCGCAGCTCAAAAGCAGCTATATGGCCCTTTTGGGACGCAGCGAACCGACGCCTGTAGCACTCGAAAACCGCATTGAAAGCATTCGCCAGTGCATGCTGAAAGAGCTCGGCGAGTATGGCGAAAAGAAATTTCCGGCCGTGACGCGCCGTGTGCGTTATGCGCCAGACATACAGGGTCTCTGGTACGCCCGTAGCGACGTGATGGCGATTCTGGCCAACACCCATGGCGAGACCGTGGCACGCGAAAAGATTGCCGACATCAGTGGCCAGTTCAAGGGCCTGCTACCCAAGAGCCTGTCTGGCAAGGCCAGTTTCAGATTTCGATGAGCAAGGTACACCAAGGACTTCTAACCGCCCTCCGGGGCGGTTTTTTTTGGCTCAGTGGTGGTGATGGTGGTGATCGCCACCGGCATGCAGATGGCCCCACAGCACAAATGCATCCCTGCCCTCCACCGCCAGCGTGGTCTTCAAACCGACCGGCAACAGCACCTTGGTCGCCACGTGTCCAAACGGCAAACCAGTCAGGATGCGCGCCTTCACCTGGGCCTGCAGCCGGGCCACCACTGCTGCCAGGTTGAAGCCGCTGTCGTAGCCCGGCACCAGTTTGTAGTTGCTGAACTGGCCAAAGATGATGGCCTTTTGCGAGGCCAGCACACCGGCATGCAGCAGCTGGGTCATGAAGCGTTCAACGCGGTACGGGTGTTCGGCCACGTCTTCAACAAACAGAATGCCGCCCTTGATGGCAGGCAGGTAGGGCGTGCCGACCAGTGATGCCAGCACGGCAAGGTTGCCGCCCCACAAGACAGCATCTTTCACCTGATATGGCTTGTCTACAGCAGCAGTTTTAGGCAGCGTCCAGCCGGTACCCTCGCCCTGCCCCGTGATCAGGTCGTCAAAACACGCTTCCATGATGTCATCAGGTGTATCGGGCGTACCAAAATCCTCACCCACCGCCGGCCCGGCCCAGGTCACGGCACCTGTCTTGGCCAGCAGCGCCATCTGGAAGGCTGTGAAATCACTGAGGCCGACAAATCGCGTGCCCTTGTCTATGGCTTTGGCGACAGCCTTGTAGTTGATGGCAGGCAGGATGCGCGTCAGGCCGTAGCCGCCGCGTGCAATCAGCGCCACATCGGCACCGCTGGCCGCAGCGCGGTCAATCGCCGCAAGCCGCGTGGCATCGTCGCCCGCAAAACGCTGGTATTTAGCCAGTGCAGCTTCATCGACCTCCACCTCATGGCCCAGGGCCTGCAGGCGCTTCACGCCACGTTTGAAAGCGGCCTTGTCGCGCACGGCGCTTGATGGCGAATAGATGTAGATATGTTTTTTCACGGCTGCAAGTATCCCACCCCAGCGTTCAGAAGCTGCGGGCGTCGCGGTATAAACGGCGTCACCATGCTGCTGTACTTTCTTGATCTTGCCGGTGTCGCCGTTTTTGCCGTCAGCGGCGCGCTGGCCGCCGGCCGGCTCGAGCTTGATTTGCTCGGCGTGATTGTGCTCGCATCGCTCACCGCCATTGGGGGCGGTACCCTGCGCGACGTGCTCATGAACCGACACCCGGTTTTCTGGATGACCAACCCGGTCTACCTCTGGGTCATTCTTGCGGCGGCGCTAGGCACCGTGGCTTATGTGCAGGTCTTCCCCATACCGGCCAAGGCCCTGCTGATTGCCGACGCCATCGGGCTGGCGCTCTTTGCGCTATCGGGCGCGCAGCTGGCCGAGAAAGCCCGGCTCTCGCCCATCATCGTCGTCCTCATGGGCACCATGACCGGGGTGGCAGGCGGTGTGATGCGCGACATCTGCAGCAACATGATCCCGCTCCTGCTTCGGCAGGACATTTACGCCAGCGCGGCGATTGCTGGTATTTCGCTCTACCTGGCCCTGAAGGCGCTGGGCTTGCGTGAGCCGGTGGCGTTCTGGCTTGGGATGGTGGCCGTGGTGGCGCTCAGGCTGAGTGCGATTTTTCTGGGTTGGGGGCTGCCGGTGTTTCAGTTACCGCGGTAGCCCTGGTTCAACACCGAGGTGCGAACTAGCGCTTTAGCAACGCGTCATACATAGCGAGAACGCCTGGAAAGTTCTTGCAGTCAACGCCGTTCCTTGCGACTTGTTTTTCGGATGCCCGCCTGTGATTAACAAGTGCATCGCCGACGATTCCATCCTGTTCAGCAGGTGAAAGTCCGCGCTTCTGCGCCTCCAGCCTCATGACCCTCAGTGCTTCCGTGAAGAGTGGCCTGTGCTTGTCTTGCCACCCCTGCAGCGCCGGTTGAACTGTAAAACCCTGCTTTTCGCAGTACTCCACACTGACCTTTGCGTGCTGCAAATAGAGCAGGTTTTCACTGGCATTGCTGAACGTCATGGCAAGTGCCGATGAACATGTAGACACTAGAAATATCAGCGGCATAACTGCTCTGATCATTCTAAAAACCTGTTTGAACCAAAAAACTCCACTGCATTCTGGGCAATCCCCCTCCCGTGCTCCTGCACAAAATGCCCAGCCTCCTCAAGCACTATGGGTTCAGGACAGCCACGAATCGTGGTCTGCAGTTCACGCATCACGGGCAACCCCAGCACCGGGTCTTGCGCGCCTATGGCCATCAGGGTCTGGCCTGACCATCGATTGCGCCAGAAATCCCTCGCCGCACGTGATACAGCCGCCCCACCCGAGTCCTCAAACTCCGGCACCATGGCCGGGAAGGCGCGCAGTGCTGCGCGGTGCCCGCGATCGGGGAAAGGCGCGTTGTAGGCCGCGCATTCTGCGGCGCTAATTTGTGGGTTGCCGCGCGCGAGCAGGCGGGCGACATCGAATTCGGGGTTCTTGGCGCACATCTCGCGCCAGGCCAGAAAGCCTTTCGACAGCGGCGCATCTCCGCAAGCAAGCATGGTGTTCATGACCAGCAGGCCTGTATAACGCTGCGGCGCGGCCATGGGCAAGGTCAGGCCGAGCAGGCCGCCCCAGTCCTGCACGACCAGCACGACGTTCATCAGATCGAGCCGTTCGACGAACTCAAGCAGCGTTTGCCGGTGCTGCTCAAAAGTGTGAAAGCCCTCGCGCTTGGGTTTGTCGCTTTTGCCGAAGCCCGGCATGTCGGGCGCGACGACGCGGTGACCGGCTTCGAGAAAGATGGGGATCATCTTGCGGTAGAGGTAGCTCCAGGCCGGGTTGCCGTGCAGGCAGAGGAAGGTCAGACCGCTATCCCCTTTGCCGCTGCTGTCCTGCCCTTGCTCATCAAGGTAATGCATGCGCAAACCGCCCAGCGCAGGCAGGTCGCTGATGTAGTTCGGTGCCCAGGGGTAGCCGGGCAAATCATCGAACGCGGCATCTGGCGTACGCAGCGCATCGTCGCGCAGCGGATGCAGGCGCCTGGCGGCGTCGCGCTGGCCGGCGCGGCGTTTCTGGAAAAAATCCTGCAGCAAGGCGCTGCTTTCCTCAGCCATGACGCCGCCCGTCACCTGCGTCTGGTGGTTGAGCTTTTGTTCGGCGAACAGGTTGACGACCGAACCAGCCGCGCCGGTCTTGGGGTCTGCCGCGCCAAACACCACCTGCTTCAAGCGTGCGTGCAGCATGGCACCCGCGCACATGGCGCAGGGTTCCAGCGTGACGTAAAGGTCGCAGTCTTCAAGCCTGTAGTTGCCCAGCTTTTGGGCCGCTGCGCGCAGGGCGACGATTTCAGCATGGGCGGTGGGATCGTGCCCGTCAATTGGCGCGTTGCGACCCGTGGCGATGACCTCGCCCTTGTGCACCAGCACCGCGCCCACCGGCACCTCGCCCGCGGCGGCGGCTTCGCGCGCCTGCGCCAGGGCCTGCTGCATAAAAACGGATGAGCTCATGTGGCGCTTATTTTCACTGGTGTTGCCGGGAAGCGGTTGGCTCACGGCTTGAGAAGGCTTGAAGGGGAAGATTTTGCCGTGTACGTTAAATTTTTAATGTATACGTTAAGATTTTATGAAAAGTTAACTTCCATATTAACTTTTGGCTTTTCTGGCGCCTGGTTGATGTCAAAAATGCCTCAAAAAACCCGAAAAAAGGCCATTTTAGATGCCAAATCAGGCTGTAGACCAATAGATACAAGCGTGAGCAGCTATTGAAATAATAGCAATTACCAAGCCTCTCAAGACGCGCTGGATGCAGCCAAACCCAGCCTGTCCATCCATTGGCCCAGCGCCTGCTCGTCCTCGCTGCCCGCCGCATAAGCCGCCCGCATGGCTGCATGCGCCTCGGGTCTGTGCTGGTTCAGTTTGATCTTGCATTGAACCTCCAGCACCTTGAGTTCAAACGCCACGATGCCGGTCATCATTTTTTGCTGGTAATCAGGCGGCAATGATTTCCACTGCTCTGCATAGGCCGGGTCGTGGTCATGAATGAGGTGTTTGAGCAGCCTGTCCTTGTCGTCAAAGGTTTCGATGAGGCGCGCCTCGATCGTGCAGTTGACGGCAAGGTAGTTCCAGGTCGGCACGCGCAGCAGGTCGGGGTAGACGCGGGGCGTCATGTAGGCGTGTGGGCCCATGAAGGTCACCACGGCTTTGGGCCGGGCAGCCAGGTAGCGCCAGTGCAGGTTGGGTCTGGCGCAATGCCCGAGCAGCGTGGCCTGGCCGTCTTCTGCCAACTCAAGGTGCAGCGGCAACAGCGTGACAAAGGGCAGGCCTTCGTCATCGGTGGAGATCAGCTGCGCAAAGGGATGGCTGCGCATCAGCGCCCAGGCGTGCGCCGGGTCTTTGGCCTTGAACTGCGGGGGAAGGTACATGGGCTGGCCTCTTGTTGGGCTGGTCTTCAGGACCGCCCATTCTGCCAGCGTGGTCTGCCAGGCAGGGGCGTCAGGCCTGCGCGCGCAGGGCTTGCGCCCAGAGTGCTTCCGGTCCGGCCAGTGGGTCCATGTCGGCCAGCCATGAGACGCTGACAGACAGCGGCAGCTCGATGGATATACGGTTGTCGGGCAGGCTCACGGTCACTTTCGGAAAGGTCAGCCTGGCGAGTTCGTTCTCCAGCCCCAGCGCCGACGGGGCCGGCACCAGCGCGCAGAAATGCGTGGGCGCCAGCCGCGCCAGCGCGCCCCGGCGCGGCAGGCGCTTGCGCAGCACCTGGGCCAGCATCAGGGTCACGGCATCAGGGTTGGTGGCACCCGCTGCGGCGGCCAGTGCATCAAAACCATCAATGCGCATGCTGCAGATGGCGAGGTCCGTGCCGTGGGCGCGCGCGTCCTCCACGCCTATCGCCAGCAGCTCCCGAAAACCGCGTATGTTCCAGCAGCCGGTGAGCGGGTCCAGGGCGCCTTTGCGCTGCACGCCGTTCATCCTCATCATCAGCTTGCTCTGGATGTCCGACATGGCACCCACGCGAAGTTCAGCTTCCGCCATGCCGGCCAGGTCGCTGATGGCCTCGAAATCTTCCTGGCCGTAAATGCGCGGCATGGTGTCAATCACGCACAGCGAGCCCACCGCCAGCCCGGGCACGATCTCAAGCGGCCAGCCGAGGTAGGAGCGAATGCCGGGCGCACCGGTGACCAGCGGGTTGTCGCGAAAATTCGGGTCATCCCAGGTATCGGGAATGCACAGCGGCTTGTTCAGGGCAATGGCGTGGCCGCAAAAAGACACGTCGCGTGGCGTGTGGTCGATTTCCAGGCCCTGTACCGACCTGAACCATTGCTCGTCTTTCTCGACGATGGAAATCACCGAAATCGGCACATGGAGCAGCCGCTTGGCCGTGCGGGTGATGCGGTCAAAGCGCTCTTCACGCGGTGCGTAGGCGCAAAAGCCGGCGCGCAGGGCCTCCAGCCGCCGCGCGTCGTTGTGGGGAATGGAAGCGGCGAGCATGGGAGGGCCTTGTTTTTTTGGAAGCCGGTAGCTGCAGGTCATCCAGATACGTACACATTTGCTTACTGGATGCAATGCAGCCGGGCCGCCTGCCCAAGGCCGGGACAAGCGTGAAAAATGTCACACAGAAATTAAAAATCCTGCGGCTGCGCGTCGATCAAGGCTGCTGGAGCGGCCAGTCCTGCAAGTGGATGTGCCGTGTTTCACCCACCACGCTGTGAACAAGCACCAGCCGCGCTGCGGTCCATCGAACCGGCTCAAGGTCGATCACAGGAATGGATTCCACCGACCGCGCCAGCGTCATGTGCGGAGTGGTGGCCTTGTCATCTGAATGAACGCCCGCCATCGCCAGGCAGAGCTTGAACTTTTTGCAGAGTTCAAGAACCTGCGTTCTGCCCTCACCCATCTGAAGCACAAAAGGTTTCAAGGCCGCCTTGCCGCCAAAACTCAGAGCCTGGTCAAAAACGACTTCAAAAGGGTCCATCTGCAATTTGCCTGCAGCTTCTTTCGCCATGGCGATGGTGCTCTCAAAAGACCGCAGAACCAGGTTCTTTTTGATGCCAATGTCGAGCAGGGAGACGTGCAGGCAGTCCTGCGGAACCAGATACGGCTTGGGGCCGAGCTGGCGCAGGTAAGCGGTTTGAATGTCGATGGCCAGGGTGCCAACGCTGCCTTCAGGTATCAGGGCAAAGAAAACGTTGTCTATCCCAGGCCGTGGCGACGGCGCGTGGTCAGTTGCCTGCGGCATCACAAGCCCGCGTTATTCCCACTCAATCGTCGCTGGCGGCTTGCTGCTGACGTCGTAGGTCACGCGGTTGATGCCACGCACCTCGTTGATGATGCGGCTGGAGACCTTCTTGAGCAGCGCATACGGCAGCTCGGCCCAGTCCGCCGTCATGAAGTCGCTGGTCTGCACGGCGCGCAGGGCCACCACGTAGTCGTAGGTGCGGCCATCGCCCATCACGCCCACGCTTTTCACCGGCAAGAACACGGTGAAAGCCTGGCTGGTGAGGTCGTACCAGGTCTTGCCGGATTCGTCCTTGAAGTTGCGAAGTTCTTCGATGAAGATCGCATCGGCGCGGCGCAGCAGGTCTGCGTATTCTTTCTTGACTTCACCGAGGATGCGCACGCCGAGGCCAGGGCCAGGAAACGGATGGCGGTAAACCATGTCATGGGGCAGGCCAAGTGCGACGCCCAGTTCGCGGACTTCGTCCTTGAAGAGTTCACGCAGCGGCTCTAACAGCTTGAGGCCGAGCTGCTCAGGCAGGCCGCCCACGTTGTGGTGGCTTTTGATGGTGACGGCCTTCTTGCTTTTGGCACCGCCGGATTCGATCACGTCGGGGTAAATCGTGCCCTGTGCAAGCCACTTGGCGCCCTTGGCACCCTCGCCCTTGAGCTTGGCCGCCTCCTGCTTGAACACGGTGACAAATTCGCCGCCAATGATCTTGCGTTTGGCTTCGGGGTCGGTCACGCCTGCCAGCTTGCCGAGGAACAGGTCTGAAGCATCAGCGCGAATCACCTTGGCGTGCAGTTTGCCGACAAACATGTCCATCACCATGTCGCCTTCATTCAGGCGCAGCAGGCCGTGGTCGACAAACACGCAGGTCAGCTGGTCACCGATGGCGCGGTGGATCAGGGCCGCTGCGACGGAAGAATCAACACCGCCCGACAGGCCCAGGATGACTTCTTCATCACCCACCTGCGCGCGGATTTTTTCGACCGCCTCGCTGATGTAGTCGCCCATGATCCAGTCCTGGCGCGTTCCGCAGATGTCGAGCACGAAGCGCTTGAGGATGGCGTTGCCCTGTTTGGTGTGCGTGACTTCGGGGTGGAACTGCACGGCGTAAAAGCGGCGGTCTTCGTCAGCCATGCCGGCAATCGGGCAGGAATCGGTAGACGCCATGAGCTTGAAGCCGGGCGGCATCTCGGTGACCTTGTCGCCGTGGCTCATCCAGACGTCGAGCATGCCCTGGCCTTCGGGCGTGGTGTAGTCGGCGATGTCTTTGAGCAGCGCGGTGTGGCCGCGTGCCCGCACATCAGCGGAGCCGAACTCCCGCTTGTGGCCGCTTTCGACCTTGCCGCCCAGCTGGTGCGCCATGGTCTGCATGCCGTAGCAGATGCCCAGCACCGGGATGCCGAGATCGAACACGGCGGCCGGTGCCTTGTCGGTCGTGTCTTCGTACACGCTGGCATGGCTGCCGGAAAGGATCACGCCCTTGAGGGTGCCGTCCTTGGCGTATTCACGCACCCAGTCATCGCTGACGTCGCAGGGGTGGACTTCACAAAACACATGGGCATCACGTACGCGGCGCGCGATGAGCTGGGTGACCTGTGAGCCGAAATCGAGGATGAGGATTTTCTGGTGCTGCATGAAAGGGGTCTATCAAGGCAAAAAAAGAAAAAAGGCGTCTGTGAAGACGCCCCTTGGAAGCCAAAACGCTTAGTCAGCCCGGTAGTTGGGGGCTTCTTTTGTAATTTGTACGTCGTGAACGTGACTTTCGCGGATGCCGGCGGAGGTGATTTCCACAAACTCGGCCCTGTCGCGCATGTCTTCAATCGTCGGGCAACCGCAGTAACCCATGCTGGCCCGCAGGCCGCCGGCCATCTGGTAAATGATGGCGACCATGGAACCCTTGTAGGGAACGCGGCCTTCAATGCCTTCGGGCACCAGCTTGTCGGCGTTCGGGTTGCCGGTGGTGGCTTCCTGGAAATAGCGGTCGGCACTGCCCTGCTGCATCGCGCCAATGCTGCCCATGCCGCGGTAGCTCTTGTAGCTGCGGCCCTGAAACAGAATCACTTCGCCGGGGGCTTCCTCGGTGCCGGCAAACATGCCGCCCATCATCACGGTGCCTGCGCCGGCCGCGATGGCCTTGGCGATGTCGCCGCTGTAACGGATGCCACCGTCGGCAATCAACGGCACGCCGGTGTCGCGCAGTGCCATGGCCACGCTGTCAATCGCCATGATCTGCGGCACGCCCACACCCGCGACGATGCGGGTGGTGCAGATGGAGCCGGGACCGATGCCGACCTTGACCGCATCGGCACCCGCTTCCACCAGGGCCAGCGCGGCAGCGCCGGTGGCAATGTTGCCGCCGATCACATCGACCTGCGGATAGTTCTTCTTGACCCAGCGCACGCGCTCGATCACGCCGTGGCTGTGGCCGTGGGCGGTGTCGACCACGATGGCGTCCACGCCAGCCTTGACCAGGGCTTCAACACGCTCTTCTGTGCCTTCGCCGACACCAACCGCCGCGCCCACGCGCAGGCGGCCCGAGGCGTCGCGTGCGGCATTGGGGAAATTGGTCTGCTTGGTAATGTCCTTGACCGTGATCAGGCCCTTGAGTTCAAAGTCGTCATTGACCACCAGCAGGCGTTCCAGCTTGTACTTGTTGAGCAGGGCCTTGGCCTCGGCGGCAGACGTGCCTTCCTTGACCGTGATCAGCTTCTCGCTCGGCGTCATGATCTGGTGCGCCTTGACGTCGTAGCGGGTCTCGAAGCGCAGGTCGCGGCTGGTCACGATGCCCACCACTTTGCCCCCGTCACAGACCGGAAAGCCCGAGATGCCGAGCTGCTCGGACAGTTCCAGTATCTGCAGCACGGTATGTTCGGGCGTGATGACCACCGGGTCGCGCACGACGCCCGACTCATAACGCTTGACCTTGGCCACATGGGCGGCCTGTTCCTGCGGCGTCAGGTTTTTGTGAACGATACCGATTCCGCCCTCCTGAGCAATGGCAATGGCCAGCCGGGCTTCGGTGACCGTGTCCATCGCAGCCGAAACCAGGGGCAGGTTCAGGCGGATGTTTCTTGAGAACTGGGTGGAAAGCGAGGTGTCCTTGGGCAGGACCTGGGAGAACGCTGGCACCAACAATACGTCGTCGAAGGTGAGCGCTTTGCCGAGTAGGCGCATAGGGATGGCTCCAAAAACACGATTGTACCCTTGCGCCCGGACCGGTCGGTACTAACCCTGACAGCGCCCCTTCAGCTTGTGAAGGCTTGTAAGCGTGGGGCATTTCGTGAATTTTGTTGCCATCCAAACAGGGTGCTGCAACGTTAAACTGGACAAATGAAAGTCACAAAGCTCCTGAAAACCCTCGTTCTGGCCCTTGCAGCCGGATCTTTCACCGCCTCCGCCGTGGCCCAGTGGCAATGGCTGGACAAGGACGGCCGAAAGGTCTTCAGCGACCGCTCGCCACCCGGTGACATTCCCGAAAAAAGCATCCTGAAGCGGCCTGCCGGCTCGGCGGCGCGCGCTGCGCCCGCTGTTGAAGCAGCCGCCACTGCCGATGCGGCCGCGCAAGGCGGTGGCACCACCGCAGCCCTGCCCAAGGCCAGTGCCCCCAAGCTCCCGGGCCGCGACACCGAACTTGAAGCGCGCAAGAAGAAAGCCGAAGAAGAAGAAAACAACAAAAAGAAGGCCGAAGAAGAAAAGACCAACAAGGCCAGGCTTGAGAACTGCGCCCGTGCCAGAACCGCCATGGCCACCCTGCAATCAGGTGTACGTGTGTCGGCCCTGAATGCGAATGGGGAACGTGAGGTGTTCGACGACACCAGGCGCGCCGCAGAATCCAAACGCATTCAGGACATCATCGATTCGAGCTGCAAAGGCGGGCTGTAAGGCCTTCTCGCCAGGCCGGCTTATTCAGTAGCCGGCCTTGCCGCCTGCCCGGGTTGACGAAAAAAGCCCGGCGCGTTTCACGCCCTGCTTGTTGAAGCGTTCCCGTCGGGCCACTTTCGGGTCCACCCTCAGGCCGCGATAAACCTCTACCTGGTCCCTGTCCTGCAATAACTGCGCGGTATCGCAGCGCCTGCCCCATACACCAACCGGCAAGGCAGTTGGTTGCAGATCTGGGAATTCCTTGAACAGGCCGGAGCTTTCAAGCGCGTCTGCGACCGTGCTGCCAGCCGCCAGCTCCAGCGTCCACTCCCTCACCTCTTTTGGTGCAGGTGAATAAACCAGGATGATGTTGAGCATCGCCCCCGGTTCAGGGTTCACCGTAGACTTCACCGGCACGTTTGACAAAGGCATCGACCAGGCTGCCCGCAATCCTGTCGAACACGGGTCCGACCAGTGCCGCCAGCGCGGCGTTGTCGAAGTCATAACCCAGCGTGAAGTCAATCTTGCAGGCGCGCTCTTCGGCCTTGCCGACGGGTTTGAACTCCCACTGGCCGTCGAGTTTTGAAAAGGGCCCGTCCACCAGCTTGAGCGAGACTTTTTTGTCCTTGACGTGGGTGTTGCGGGTGGTGAAGCTTTGCTTGATGCCCGCCATGGACAGGCCGATTTTGGCCGTCATGCCTTTGGCATCTTCTTCGATGACCTTGCTCTCGTCACACCAGGGCAAAAACTCGGGGTAGCTGGCCACATCGGTGACCAGTGAGAACATTTCTGCGGCGCTGTACCAGATCAGGACGGACTTGTGGACTGTTTTCATACAATAGGAAGTTGGGCGCAATTGTATAAGTCGCTGTACTTTCACCGAATTGCCCCTATCTCCTGACCATGGCCACCAAAGAAGCATCCCTCTCCAAAAAGCCTGACGCCGTATCGTCCGGGAAATCCAAAAATAATCGGCCTGCGAATTTGACGCCCAAAGCCGCAGCTGCCGCCGTGCGCATTGCCGACAACAAAAAAGCCTCGTTCAATTACCACATTGAAGAGCGCTTCGAGGCCGGCATGGTGCTGGAAGGCTGGGAGGTCAAATCCCTGCGTGAAGGCAAGGTGCAGCTCACTGACGGCTACGTGGTCATCCGCAATGGCGAGCTGTTCATCATCGGCTGCCAGATCAACCCACTGGGCACCGCCTCGACACACATCCGGCCGGACTCCGTGCGGACCAAGAAGCTGCTCATGCACAAGGACGAGATCCGCCGCCTGATCGGCAAGATCGAGCAGAAGGGCTACACCCTGGTGCCGCTCAACCTGCACTGGAAGGCCGGCAAGGTCAAATGTGACGTGGGTCTCGCCAAGGGCAAGGGCGAGCACGACAAGCGCGACACCATCAAAGACCGCGAAGGCAAGCGCGAGGTTGAACGCGCGATGAAAAACAATCGCCGGTAATGTGGCCCCCACGCAGGTTTTTGGGGTCAGAGTCCAAATTCGCCTAGCCTTGGCTCGCCCAAAGGGTGCAGTGCTTTGCACTGAAGCGAAATTGGCGTCTGACCCCAATAACCTGCTGCCCCCCCGAAGGGGCCGCCCGCCTGTGGCCCGGCGAAGCCGGTTCCACGGCTTGACTTGTAAAGACTCCGATAGCGCCGTTCGGGCTTGCCAGAGCTAGCCACTAACTTTTATTTTCCGAATCATGGAATAAACCGGATACAGCCGGTGTTTATCCCGGTGTAGACCCCACAGGCCTGCACCTTCAGCCAACACCAACAACCTGACTGGATATTTCATGAAACTCCTCACCAAACTGCTCCCCCTCACCTTCCTGACCGCTGCCCTGCTGGGTGGCTGTGCTTCCATGGCTGACAACAGCCCGGCCAAAGTCACCGACGGCATGCTGGTCGGCCCCAACGGCATGACGCTTTATGTTTTTGACCGCGACACCGCTGGCAGCGGCAAGTCGGTCTGCAATGGCCCCTGCGCCACCAACTGGCCGCCGCTGATGGCAGCGGACGCCGACAAGGCCATGGGCGACTACATGGTGATCACGCGCGACGACGGCAAAAAGCAGTGGGCCATGAAGGGCAAGCCGCTGTATTACTGGGCCAAGGACACAAAACCGGGCGACAAGACTGGCGACAACTTCATGAACATCTGGCACGTCGCCAGGCCCTGAGTCCAGGAACAGGCCCCGGTCATGCAGGTCACCATGCGCTGGTCGGAAAGTGTCAGGGACTGGTTGTCTGCCCTGCGGACGCCTTCCCGGCAACCTGGAAACGCACAATCGATCGAGCCCATCAAGCAACTGATGCTGCAGTCTCTGGACGCCCCACGCGATGGGCGGCTGACAGATGACGACCGCCTGCGCCTGCGTATCCGGATGTGCGACGATGTGTTGGTGCTCTGGTATATGCGCAGCGAGTTGATGCGGGTTTGTTCTGCCCGTTTCGGTGAACGGGAAGCCAGCCTTCAACTGGCAAAAATCAGCGCACTTTTCGAAGGGCTGTTGCCCGCGGGGCTGGCAATGCATCACACTTTCCGGAACAAGGCTGAACCAGCCACCAGAACATGACCAGGCTTCCCATGACTGACCACATCCCCAGCCTGCGCCGCTACGCGCGCTCGCTCACGGGTGACGCCTGGATGGCCGACGACCTGGTGCAGGACACCCTTGAGCGCGCCTGCTCCAAATGGCGGCTGTGGGCGGTCGGCAGCGATTTGCGCGCCTGGCTGTTCACGCTGATGCACAACGTCTATGTGAACCAGGTGCGCAGCGCCGTGCGGCAGTCCTCCGCCGGCATCGCGGTCAATGTTGAGGATGTCGAACACGAACTGCTCGCGCCCGAAGCCGGCGACGCGCAGGCCATGGACCTGCAGCGCTGCCTGCTGCGCCTGCCTGAAGACCAGCGTGTGGTGCTGCTGCTGGTGAGCCTGGAGGACCTCTCGTATGAAGAAGTCGCCAAAATCACCGGCGTGCCGGTCGGCACCGTGATGTCGCGCCTGTCGCGCGCCCGCAGCCGTTTGCGCGAATTGATGGACAACCCCGCCAACCCTGCCCTGCCCGCGCAGGCGGCCTCCCCCGCTGCCAGTACCGTATTGCGGCGACTGAAATAAGGGCCTGAAGATCATGGACAAGAACGACGATTTCCTTCACGACCGCATCAACGCGCTGGTCGATGGCCGCCTTCAGCCCGAAGACCAGGCAAAAGCCATGGCGCAACTGGGTGGCGATGTCCAGGCGCTGGACACCCTGCACGCCTGGCAGGCTCAGCGTGAATCCCTGCGCGCCCTGCACCGCCCGCTGCTGGACGAAGCCATTCCCGAGTCACTGCTTGCCGCCGCACGACGCAGCCAGCAAGGGAAACAGCAGGTCGACCAGTGGTGGCGCTGGGGCGGCATGGCTGCTGCCGTGACGCTGGCTTTCGGCGTGGGCTGGCTGTCGCATGGCCAGCTTGCCAGTACGCCGGCGCAACTGATGGCCACCGGCAATGCGCCGCAAAGTTTTATTCACCAGGCCTCGCTGGCCCATGCGGTGTATTCGCCCGAGGTACGTCACCCGGTTGAAGTCACTGCCGCCCAGCAGGAACACCTGGTGCAGTGGCTGTCAAAACGGGTAGGCAAGCCGCTCAAGGTGCCGGTGCTGGCGGGCCAGGGCTACGAGCTGGTCGGTGGCCGGCTGCTTCCTGGCGAAGGCGGCGCGCGGGCGCAGTTCATGTTCCAGAACCAGGCTGGCCTGCGCCTGACCCTGTATCTTGGTTCTGTGGATGGCACCCCGGCAAAAACGGGCTCGCAGGCAGGTCCGGCGGCAGCAACACCGCCAGCCGAAAAACCGAACAGCCAGGAAACCGCCTTCCGCTACAGCGCCGATGGGCCTGTGCCCTCGTTTTACTGGGTCGGGCAGGGTTTTGGTTATGCGCTCAGTGGGCCGGTGTCAAAAGATGAGCTGATGAAGCTGGCCCAGCTGGTGTACCAGCAGCTTTAGAGGCCTTCAAGTCTCTTGAGGGCCATTTGTTAATACGGAACTTAACAATGTTAACTTCCATATTAACAATTTGGTCCAAACTGCCGTCGAAGCGGGTGTTGGAGCCCGAAAATGGGGTGTTCGTCCTTTTGATGCGGATTGACACGCCAGCGCCAAAATACTCTTTAT
>JAZKAY010000014.1:0-106064 GCA_040388905.1 Pseudomonadota bacterium | reverse complement strand
CAGGCGAGTTGTTTCAGACCCCGGCTGGACCGAGCATCGCAGGGTGCCCGCAGCGCAGCGTAGGGACGACGAACAGGGTCGCCTTTTCTTTTCGTTAGTTTTCTTTTGGCGAAGCAAAAGAAAAGTGACTAGCCGCCGGGCTACCCCCGGCCTGGTCGTGAAGGGCAAAGCATCAAACCCAACGCAGCCTGAACGCGGGCGGTTCAGGACTCGATCAAAGCCAGAGCCGCATAATCCCCAACCTTGTTCCCAAGCCCGGCACCAACAAGCTCAACCCCAGCCGTCAACGCCGGCAAACGCCCATCAATCTCCGCCTGCAAACGCGGCAACAAATAGTCCCGGTTGTTCCAGAACACACTGCCCCCCAGACTGATGCGCTGCAAGTCCAGCGTCACCACAAGGTTGTACAGGCCACGTCCCATCACGCGGCACAACTCATCAACAATGCTCGCAGCGGCCGCATCTGCTGAACGCGCAGCCGAAAGCAGTGCAGCGGCATCTGCATAGCCCTGCACAGAGAACCTCCGCTCCATGGCATTGCCGGCGACAAGCGCTTCGAGGTCACCGATATTTCCGCAGCCGCAGAGTGCATCATTGTTGTCGCTCACAAACATGTGGCCAGCATGCCCTGCATTGCCGTGCTTGCCACGCAGCGCCCGGCCATCGACACACAGGCCCACGCCGATGCCTGTGCTCCAGGTGACGTAAGCACAATGCTCAAACCCCTGCAACGCGCCCCAGCGGCGCTCCGCTTCAAGCGCGGCGACGCAGTCGTTTTCGATGCGTACATTCTTGAAGGCCTTGCGCAGGGGCGCCTCAAGCGGCACACTGACCCAGTCATTGGGCAGGCCGCGTGCAGCACCGGCAAGGCCGCCGCAAATATTGGGGGCTGCCAGTTCAATCAGCTTCTCGTGCAGCACAAAAGGGCCGCAGGACGAAACGCCAATGGCAGACAGCGATTCAGTTGAAAGCCCCGCCTCTGCGCAGCTGCGCGCAATCAGGGCCAGCACCTGCTCACCAAGGGCTTCACGTGTTCCCTGCTTTATGGTGGCTTCGGTCACGCGGCCGCGAATGCCGCTCCCGTCGGCCATGCTGACCGCGACCTTGGTCCCGCCAATGTCAACGCAGGCAACAGGCGCCGCGCCTTTGGCGAGTGACGGTACTTTGGCGATGGGAAAGCGGTTCAAGGCTGTTGCCCCCTTATGAATTCATTCCATGCTAACGGCTGGCCGGCCCGGTGCCCGTAGGCGCGAAGCTCAAATTATTTGGGCAACCAGCGTGGCAATCAGACTCAGGATGACAGTGGTGGCCAGCGGAATAAACCATTCCCGGCCAAACAGCCTGAAGCGAAAATCGCCCGGCAGCTTGCCAAAGCCCAGCTTGTGCAGCCAGGGCGTCAGCGCACTGATGACCACCAGGATCAGGAAAATGACGATCATCCAGCGAATCATTTGGACCTCATAACTTGTGGCTGCGGTCACCCTGATTGAAGCCCATCGGAGCCCATTCTTTTGAGTTTCTGGAACCCAGACCAATCACCTTGAACAGCTCACCCATCTCATGTTCATTGATGAGTTTCTGCACCATCACACGTTCAGGCAGGCTGACGTTCTCAAGCCCGTCCAGCAAACCGCAATTGAGCAGGAAGCGGCCCTGGCTGGTGTAACCGAGCACCTGCATGCCGGCCTCTTGTGCAGCGAGTGCAATGCCGGTGAAGTTGATATGCGCCGTGATGTCCTTGTCGCCCACATCCACCAGCGGGTTGGTATCGGCCACATGCAGGCGGTGGCACATCAGCGTGCCCATGCTGCGCTGCGGGTGGTAGAACTCCTGCTCGGGGAAGCCATAGTCGATGAGGAAAGCTGCGCCGGCTTGCAGGCGGTCTGCCAGTGTGCGCACAAAACCGTCGGCCTGGGGGTGGATTTCGGTCACGTAGTCGTGCGGGCCTTCAATGTCCACCGATGGGCGCAAGTCAGTGAGCTGATCCGCATAAACAAAAGTACCTTCATGGACGGCCACCCCGCGTTCATGCCAATTACCTGAGATCCGGGCCAGCAGTTTTACGGGCATGGCGTCCAGCACCTCATTGCCCACAACCACGCCACTAATCAGCGCAGGCAGTTTGCTGACCCAGTTGACCTTGCCGCTGAACGCCACCAGCCGCTCGCCCTGCCGCTCACGCAGGCTCCCTGACAGGTCGACGATGTTGTAACTTGCCACCTTGTCACCAAGGGCCTGCAGCAGCTGTTCTGCCAGCGCGCCGGTGCCGGCGCCAAACTCCCATATTTCCTCGGTCGCTGTCACATCCAGCGCCTGTGCCACCTGCCTGGCCAGCGCCCTGCCAAAGTGGGGGGACATCTCGGGCGCAGTTGCAAAATCACTGCCGGATTGGGGCATGAGGCCGAATTTGCGCGAACCGCTGGCGTAATAGCCCCAGCCCGGTGTGTAAAGCGCCATCTCCATGAACTGGTCAAAGCCAATCCAGCCACCGGCGGCCTCCATGACCCCCGCAATGTGCTTTTGCAGGCTGCCCGGTAAAATGGAAGGGTTGGTCATCGATGTCACAGCCTGTGATTGTCGGTGATTCGCACCCCTCCACTCCCCAAACCGGTTGCCGATGCCCGATGCGCGCCATCCCCCTGTTGTTCTTGTGACCGGCGCCGCCAGGCGGCTGGGGCGCGAAATCGCGCTCGCGCTTGCCACAGCGGGCTGGCAGGTTGCTGTGCACTACCGCAACTCTGAGGCCGACGCCCTTCAGACCGTGGCTGACTGTGCGCGGCTTGCGGGGCAGTCAGCGGCCTTCGCCTGTGACCTGGCGGATGAAGCGGGGGTGAGGGCTTTGCTGCCAGCCGTGATTGAAAAGTTCGGCCGCGTTGATGCCGTGGTCAACAGTGCCTCTACCTTTGAACATGACAGCACCGGAACCTTCGGTTTTGCCGCCATGGAGAAACACCTGCGCAGCAACACGGGCGCGCCGATTCTGCTGGCCCAGGCGCTGCACGCCCACCTCATCTCAAGAAACACCGTGGGCGCGGTCGTCAACCTGCTGGACCAGAAACTCTGGAACCAGAACCCGGATTTTTTCAGCTACACGCTCTCAAAAGCCGCACTTGAAGCAGCCAACACCATGCTGGCCATGGCACTGGCACCGCATGTGCGCGTCGTTGGCGTGGCGCCCGGCCTGACATTGACCAGCCATATGTTGAGCGACGAGCAGTTTGCAGCACTGCACAAGCTGTCGCCACTCAACCGCTCATCGACACCTGCCGACGTGGCGGCCACAGTCAGATTTGCGCTTGAGAACCAGTCCATCACCGGTACCACGCTGCTCGTGGATGGCGGCCAGCACCTGATGAGGTTCGAGCGCGACTTCTCGCTGATGAACCCCGGCAACACCTGAGCCACCGGAACTTTTAAAGCCACACCATGTTCAATACAAGAGGCACCCAGATACTGACGCTGACCGGTTTGCGCTTTGACGCCAACCTGGGCATTCTCGAGCAGGAAAAGCGCGCCCCCCAGCCAATACAGGTGGATGCAGAACTTAACCTCGGCACCCAGCCGCTGTTGCCCAGTGACGATGACATCCACCACGTACTGGACTACAGGAAAGTGCGGCAGATCATCATCAATGAATGCACGGCAGAACATGTAAATTTGCTTGAAAGCCTGATCGGCAAGCTGGCTCACCGCTTGATGACCCTGCCCGGCGTATTGGGCGTGCGGGTGAAGATTGCAAAACTTGAAATTTTTGAAGACTGCGAAGTTGCCATTCGCGTCGAAACAGGACAGTGGTGAGCTGATGCCATATTTCTTAACCGTTCGGACTGAGCCTGCCCCAGTCCCTGCGAAAACAAGTCAAAGCCCTTCGACAAGCTCAGGGCGAACGGGGGTTACATGAGTGCAGTGTGGATTGAAGACGGACAGGCCCAGGCCGAAGAAGGCGACAAATTCGCACCAGCCGGCGCACGCCTGAAAATAGAACGCGAGGACCACAAGCTTGAAAAGCGCCTGTGCCGCGAAGTCGGCCGCGCCATTGTTGACTTCAACATGATTGAAGAAGGCGACAAGGTCATGGTCTGCGTCTCCGGCGGCAAGGACAGCTATGCCATGCTGGACATCCTGCTCAAGCTGCAAAAGCGTGCGCCCATCAACTTTGAGCTGGTAGCCGTCAACCTTGACCAGAAGCAGCCGGGCTTCCCCGAACACATCCTGCCCGAATACCTCGGCAAGCTGGGCGTGCCCTTCCACATCGAGAACCAGGACACCTACAGCATCGTCAAACGCGTGATTCCCGAAGGCAAGACGCTGTGCTCGCTGTGTTCACGCCTGCGCCGCGGCATTTTGTACCGTGTGGCTGGCGAGCTGGGCTGCACCAAGGTGGCTCTGGGCCACCACCGCGACGACATGTTGCAGACGTTTTTCCTCAACATGTTTTTTGCCGCCAAGCTCAAGGGCATGCCACCCAAGCTGGTCAGCGATGATGGCAAGAACATCGTCATCCGCCCCATGGCCTATGTGACTGAAAAAGACCTGACCCGCTGGGCGCAGGTGCGCGACTTCCCCATCATTCCCTGCACGCTGTGCGGCAGCCAGGAGAACCTCCAGCGCAAGCAGGTCGGCAACATGCTGCGCGAGTGGGACAAAAAATTCCCGGGCCGCCTCGAGAACATGTTTGCCAGCCTGCAAAACATCGTGCCCTCGCACCTGATGGACAACAAGCGCCATGACTTCAGGAACATTCGCACGACCGGTGTCGCTGATGCGGATGGCGACAAGGCCTTTGATGCCGAAGAGTTCAACGAACCTTTCCCGTCCACACTGCCGGGCACTGCAGTGATTTCGCTGAACAGCCTGTAGCAACGGCACCGGAGACAACAGATGATGGTGCGATTGCTCAGGGCTTTTGTTGTGGCTGCGGCGGCCGGTTGTGTGTTGGCGGGCTGCTCGGGCCTGCGCATCGTTGACAGCGACGTAACCGCCTTCTCTGCATGGAACGCTGCACCGCCTGTACCCGGCACGACCTACCGCTTTGAGCGCCTGCCGTCGCAGCAGAACATCCAGCAGGACAGGCTGGAGAACATCGCAAGCGGCAGCCTGGCAAAGGTCGGCATGGTGATGGAACCGCAAACCGCACGCTACAGTGTCCAGGTGATGTTCAACACCCAGTACCTGGAGCGCTTTCCCGATGACGGTTTTCTGTTCGGCGGTCCGGGCGTGTTCATGGGCGGCCCCGTTGGCCCCTACGGTTTTGGTTACCCCATGCGTTTTGGCGAACCGTACTACAAACGCGACCTCACGATTTTGATGCGCGACCTGTCCAACCAGAAGGTGGTGTTTGAAACACGCGCCTATCACGAGGGGGTGTGGGGCGACACGCTGGCTGTGCTGCCGGCCATGCTCGATTCCGCATTGCTTGGTTTCCCGCAGCCAGCCCCAGGAACGCGCCGCATTAACGTAGAGATCCCCCGCTAGTCATGAAGCCCCCACGGTTGCTCACTGCGTGTAGCGCCCTGCCCCCCGGGGGGGCCGCTGCGCCTGCAGCCCGGCGAAGCCGGTTCTGCGGCCCCTGCTTGCTTAATACCCCCCCTGTGACCGCTATTGCGGGCCACCGTCAATGACGGAGCCGACGCGGGTCATTGCCATCAGGCACGGTGAAACCGCATGGAACGTGGACACCCGTATTCAGGGCCAGCTTGACATTCCCCTCAGCGCCACGGGCCGCTGGCAGGCCGAGCGGCTGGGCAACGCGCTGAAAGGCGAACCCATCACCGCGATTTATGCGAGCGACCTGTTGCGTGCCTGGGAAACCGCGCAATACGTGAGCCGCGCCACCGGTATTGAAGTCACCAAAGAGGAAGCCCTGCGCGAACGCGGGTTTGGCGACTTTGAAGGCAAGACCTTTGCCGAGATCGAAACCCTGCTGCCCGAACAGTCCATGCGCTGGCGCAAACGCGACCCTGAATTTTCACCTGCAGGTGGTGAATCACTCATTGCCCTGCGTGAACGCGTGGTGAATGCTGCAGAAATGCTGGCAGCGCGCCACCCGGGCGAGCTGATCGCCATGGTCGGTCACGGCGGCGTGATGGATGTGCTTTACCGCGCCGCGACCCGGCTTGACATACAGGCGCCGCGCACCTGGGCCCTGGGCAATGCAGCCATCAACCGCCTGCTCTGGACACCCGAAGGTTTCACGCTGGTCGGCTGGGCAGATACCCACCACCTCGACAACGACGCGCTGGATGAAACGACGACGTAATATGCAAAGACGAGATGGCAACAATCCACGTTAAAGATTACCTGGGCAGGCTGACCGGCCAGCCCGTCAGTGCGATAGACACACCGGCCCTGGTGGTGGACCTTGACGCCATGGATCGCAACCTTGCCGCCATGGCAGCCTTTGCCGACCTGCACAAAGTCAAGCTCAGGCCGCACGCCAAGATGCACAAGAGCGCCGAGATTGCGAAACTGCAGATAGCGCAGGGCGCCGTCGGTGTCTGCGTGCAAAAAACGTCGGAGGCTGAAGCCATGGTCGCGGGCGGGGTGTACAACGTCTTCATCACCAACGAGGTGATTGCCCCCCTCAAGCTGGCACGGATCGCCGCCCTGACACGACATGTGCTGCCGCATGCAGGCCGGATCGCCATCTGCGTGGACAGCATTGACGGCATCACGCGCCTGGCCACGATAATGAACGAGTCTCGTGCTGCATCAGGCGTCCCGACTGAAATCAATGTGTTTGTCGAACTCAACGTCGGCCACAACCGCTGCGGCGTCGAGCCCGGCCCCGCCGCAGTTGCCCTGGCACTCGAGATTCGCAAACATCCGGCCCTCAACTTCGCCGGTCTGCAGGCCTACCACGGCAAGGCACAACACCTGCGCACACCAGCCGAGCGCAGAACCGCCATTACCGGGGCCATCAAGGCTGTCGCGCAAACCTGCAAGCTGATTGAAGCCGAAGGCCTCAAGGCCGGCCTGGTCACGGGGGCAGGCACAGGCACCGTGATGCTCGAAGCGGCCAGCGGCGTGTATGGCGAATTGCAGGCGGGCTCCTATCTTTTCATGGATGCCGACTACGCCGCCAACCAGCGCGACCCCGGCCACCCGAAATTCGAGCATGCGCTCTTCGTCAAGACACAGGTCATCAGCACGAATGCCGCGCAGGGTTACGTGGTGTGCGATGCCGGCCACAAGAGCCACGCCATCGACTCGGGCATGCCCAAAGTGCATGCCTTTGGCGCGCGCAACATCCTGGAATATTCAAATGGGGGTGACGAGCACGGCATCCTCAAGCCGACGCCCGGCAGCACCCGCCTGCCCAATCTCGGCAGCCTGCTCTGGCTCATACCCGGCCATTGCGACCCGACGGTCAACCTGCATGACGTGATGATCGGCGTGCGCGGCGGCCTGCTCAAGGGAACGGTGGAACGCATCATCAGGGTGGATGCACGTGGCGCCGTGACCTGACGCTCTCAGGCCGGCAAGCCCCATGCCGGCCGCCACAGCTATAAGAAAAGACATAGCTCCTCCAACCACATCCCCCAAACGGGGGAGTGGACCAAGCTTGCCAAGGGACGTAACATTCAGTAACCTTTTCCCGTCTGGCTGACTGGCCATTCTGGAACGCAAAGTTTCCCTTGTCCCACACCTACAAGCTGAGGAGTTTCTATGCCCAGGTCTTTTATTCGTTTTGCCGCCTTGCTGGCAAGCTGCCTTGTGTTGTCTGCCCCTGCCATGGCGGCGGATGTCGGCTATATCTCGTCATCGAGCGGATACATGCTCCACATGTCCGGCAATACGGCGGTGACCGCCAACTGGTCCGGGCAATCGGCCATCAGCGGTTTTTCAGGCTACGGCCACATCAAGATGAACAACCGCTGCCTGACCGGCCGCAACGGTAACCAGCCCCTGACCTGGGAAAGCTGCAACAGCAGCGATACCGCACAAAAATGGTCGCTGCAAAACCGCACCCTCAGGAATGAAGGCGGCTGGTGTGCCGACGTGGAAGGCAACCGCGGCGGCGCAGGCGTTCGTGTCATGGCCTGGAACTGCAACGCCCAGGCATCCAACCAGAGATGGAACCGCCACAACATCGAGAGCTACAAATCGGTGGCCGCGCGCATCTCCAACCCCACGGTAAAGGCCAACTTTGAGCGCAACGCTGCCGGCGCATCTGCGGGTCAGGTCGTCAGCACGACCACCGGCAACATGGTCGCTGCGGGTGGCGGCAATATGGTGGCAGCCGGAGGGGGCAACATGGTGGCCGCAGGTGGCGGCAACATGGTGGCGGCCGGCGGCGGCAATTAAGGCCAGCATGGTGGCCAACACGCTCTTCTCCCGCCTGTCCGCTTTCTCCGCGTTCGTCATTCCTGCATTTGTATGGGCCCAGGCTGACTATGCCGCCACGCTCAAACCCGGAGCACGGGTCACGGTGGACATCGCTGGCTACAAATACCAGGGCACTTACACCGGCCCCACCAAATGCCGTGACGGCGGCCAGTGTGTGGGCGTCACGGATGATGACGGTGTCAAAAAGCAGTTGCTGCCCCGCTACATCAAACCACCACAGGCAGGCGCGGCTGCGAAAGCTGAAGCCGGCCGCAGCACAAAGCCCGTCGGGTTGCACGTCTGCCGCGCGTATTCTGGCGGCATGCTGATCAACGTCGGCAAGTTCACACTCAACGACAACGGCACTTTCAGGGACCAGTCCGGCGGCGGCCGCTGGACCTGGGATGCCGCCAACAGCATGGTGAGCTTTTCAGGCGGCGCATGGAACGGCCAGAAAGCCCGCAAACTGTCTGACGGCTCGCTCAACGTGCAGCGCGCGGACGGCGGCGGGGGCGGCGCGACAAGTTGTACAAAGGAATGAAGATGATCACACCCCAAAAATTAACGCGCATTCGCGCCGCACTGCTGGCCGCTGCGGCTTTCACGGCGTTGAACGCCGCATCGGCCCAGGAGTTGAAGAAGGGCGAGTACGCCTGCTATGGCAGCGGTGGCCGCATCATGGCCGGCATGGGCTTCAAGGTCTCGCCGGGAGGCCGCTACACCGACCTCGACAACAAGGAAAAGGGCAGCTACGCCATCAAGGGTGACAAGGTGAGCTTCAAGGGCGGCCACATGGACAAGATGGAAGGCCGCAACCTGAAGAAGAACGGCTTCACGCTTGGGCGGGCAAACTGCGAGCCGTATTGATCGGGCTCAAGGCAAGCTAAAACCAGTAGCGGCCTCAGGCGCTGAACAATTCGCCACCGCTCGCAGGCGGTGCCACACCCAGGTGCCGATACGCCGCCAGCGTGGCAATACGCCCGCGCGGCGTGCGCTGCAGGTAGCCCTGCTGTATCAAATAGGGTTCGATCACATCTTCAATCGTGTCGCGCTCTTCGCCGATGCTGGCGGCGATGTTGTCCAGCCCGACCGGGCCGCCGTCAAAGCGGTGGATCACGGCTTCGAGCAGCTTCCTGTCCATCACGTCAAAGCCCTGCGGGTCGACATCCAGCATGGCGAGCGCCTTGTTGGCGATGTCGAGTGTGATGTGGCCTGTGCCCTTGACGTCGGCATAGTCGCGCACACGGCGCAGCAAACGGTTGGCGATACGTGGTGTGCCGCGTGAACGGCGCGCAATCTCGAAACCGCCGTCTTCATCCATGGGCGCCTTGAGCAGCGCGGCACTGCGCTTGACGATGCGGGCCAGTTCGTCAGACGTATAAAACTCCAGCCGCGCCACGATGCCGAAGCGGTCACGCAGCGGGTTGGTCAGCATGCCGGCACGCGTCGTGGCGCCCACCAGCGTGAAGGGTTGCAGGTCGAGCTTGATGCTGCGCGCCGCAGGGCCTTCGCCGATCATGATGTCGATCTGGTAGTCCTCCAGCGCCGGGTACAGAATTTCTTCAACGACAGGACTGAGGCGGTGAATCTCGTCGATGAAGAGCACATCGTTTTTTTCAAGGTTGGTCAACAGGGCTGCGAGGTCCTTGGGCTTTTCAAGCACCGGGCCGGAAGTCTGCCTCAGGTTGACGCCGAGTTCATGCGCAATGATGTGGCTCAGTGTCGTCTTGCCCAGGCCGGGCGGGCCGAAGAGCAGCACATGGTCCATCGCCTCGCTGCGCTTTCTGGCAGCGCCAATAAAGATTTCAAGCTGGTCGCGCACCTTGGTCTGGCCGACGTACTCATCAAACAGCTTGGGGCGCAGCGCGCGCTCGATGGCCTCTTCATTGGGTGAAGCGGGTGCCGCAGACATCACCCGCTTTTCGGGCGGCGTGCCGGGCATGAAGTCGTCTGTTTGTATCGTCACAGCGGGGCCTTATTCATAGTGGGTCCACATGCGCAGGACGCGAACGGTTTTTTCTTTGGCAAAGACTTCATACACAAGGCGGTGCTGGATATTGATGCGGCGCGAATACGCCCCCGCAAGATCGCCCACCAGCTTTTCGTAGGGCGGAGGGTTTTGGAAAGGATTGCCGGCGAGTATGACCAGCAGTTCCTGCGCCCGTGGTTTGAGACCGCTTGCTGCAATTTTTTTGGCATCCTTGATAGCCTGCTTTGCGTAAACAAGCGACCAGCTCACCACTTGAGTGCTTTCGCACTTTTCTCCAGAGGTTCAGCCATGCCCTTTTTAATGGATTCGCGCATGCCCGGCACAGCCAGCAGGTACAGGGTTTCCTGAATGGCGCTCCAGTCATCCCCCGACACCAGCACGGCACTGCTGCGCTTGCCCGAAATCACGATGGGCTGATGCGACTGGGCTGTCTCATCAATCAGCCGGTACAGGTTCGCACGGGCTTGGCTGGCGGTGAGTGTTTGCATGGGAAATCCTCGGGAATCTGCAAATCGTACGTTTATACGTACCATTTGTCAAGCCGCAGCCCCCGGCTTCAGGAGCGGCTTTGAAAGGCCAAGCCACGCTTATTTCGCCAGGGCCTTCAACGCCATCTTGATGCCGTCACTCACGCCCACATCCTTGGGCAGCGCCTTCAGTGCCAGAGCGGCGTCGCGGTCGCTGTAGCCGAGTGCCACCAGCGCCTGCAGGATGTCGGACTGGCTGTCGCTGCTGATGTTGACGTGGACGCCGATGTCGGCGCCGAGCTTGCCCTTGAGTTCGAGCAACAGGCGCTCGGCCGTCTTTTTACCGATGCCTGGAACCTTGATGATGCGGCCGGCTTCCTGCTGCGTAACAGCCTGCGCGAGTTCTTCGACGCTCATGCCGCTCAATACGCTGAGCGCGGTGCGCGGACCGACGCCTGATATCTTGATCAGCTGGCGGAAGGCCGCGCGCTCTGCGGGCTGCGCAAAGCCGTAGAGGATTTGTGCGTCTTCGCGCACCACAAAATGCGTGAGCAGGGTGACTTTTTCACCCAGGCCGGGCAGGTTGTAGAAGGTGCTCATGGGCACCAGCACCTCGTAGCCCACACCGTTGCAGTCAACCAGGATTTCGGGGGGGTTTTTTTCAGCCAGCAGGCCGGAGATGCGTCCAATCATGGGCAAATCTTATCAGCCGGGCTGCAGCAGCAAATTGGGCCGACAATCACATCCGAGTTGGTGTTTTGCCCCATGCTTAGAAAGTCCAAAGCCGTAGGGCACTTCTAGAAATTAAGATTTTCAGGATGAAGTGCTAGGCGGACGGAGCGCAACAACCGGAACGTACTTAAGGTACGTGAGGATTGCGAGCACCGCCCAACGACGCAATTCGCCTGAAAAATTAATTTATAGAGGTGCCCTTGATCCTCCGCCACACCTTCACGCCGCCCAACAACACCCGCATGGGCAACCTCTGCGGCCCCATGGATGCCCACATCCGCACGATTGAAGCGGCGCTGGACGTGACGATCGCGCACCGCTTCGAGCAGTTCAAGATAGACGGCACCAAGGCCCGCGCCAACGAGGCGCTGGAGGTGCTGCAGGCGCTGTATGAAATGGCGCAGCGGCCCATCCCCGAGGAAACCGTGCAGCTCATGCTGGCCGGCGACACCGCCCTGAGCATCGCGCCCGATGCGTCAGCGCTGTCTACCCGCCGCGCCGACCTGCGCGCACGCACCACCAACCAGGGCACTTACCTTGAGAACATCGCCACGCACGACATCACCTTCGGCATAGGCCCGGCCGGCACCGGCAAGACCTATCTCGCCGTGGCCTGCGCGGTCGATGCGCTGGAGCGCAGCGCGGTGCAGCGCATCGTACTGACGCGCCCCGCAGTCGAGGCGGGCGAGCGCCTGGGTTTTCTGCCGGGTGATTTGAGCCAGAAGGTCGACCCCTACCTGCGCCCGCTGTACGACGCATTGCACGAGCTCATGGGGTTCGAGCGTGTGCAGAAAGCGTTTGAGCGCCAGCAAATCGAGATTGCGCCGCTGGCCTTCATGCGCGGCCGCACGCTGAACCATTCGTTTGTGATTCTTGACGAGGCGCAAAACACCACGCCAGAGCAGATGAAGATGTTCCTCACGCGTATCGGCTTCGGCAGCAAGGCCGTGGTGACGGGCGACGTGAGCCAGGTCGACTTGCCACGCACCCAGCTCAGCGGGCTGGTGGATGCCGAGCGGGTGCTCAAGCGCGTCAAGGGCATTGCCATCACGCGGCTGACCAGTGCCGACGTGGTGCGCCACCCGCTGGTGGCCCGCATCGTCGATGCCTATGACAAGACCGGTGGCGGCAAGGGCAATGATGACGATGTCGAGGTCATCGTCCCCGCACGCAAGACCAGCGCCCGGAGCCGCAATGGCTCGTGAGCGTTTGAAGCAGCTCAGCCTGTCGCTGCAGTTCGGCGATCTGAAAGAAGCCGCACGCCACCGCGCCGCCCTGCCGCGCCACAGCGTGGCCCGCTGGATACGCCACGCGTTGGAGCGCGACGCCGAGATCACGGTGCGCATAGTTGATGCCGATGAAGGCCAGGCGCTGAACCGCGACTACCGCCAGCGCGACTACGCCACCAATGTGCTGACCTTCGATTACACGCAGGAACCCATGGTCACTGCCGACCTGGTGCTGTGCGCGCCGGTGATCGCCAAAGAGGCCAAAGAGAATAAAAAGACGCTGACTGCCCACTACGCCCACCTGCTGGTGCACGGCACGCTGCACGCCCAGGGCTGGGACCATGAAACCGGCGAGGCGGATGCCGAGGCGATGGAAGCGCGCGAGGTGAAAATCCTCGCCGGGCTGGGCATCAAGTCGCCGTATTGAAGCTGGTTATTGATCAGGCTGGGTGAAGTTTTGAGTTCCCCCGCTCGCCCTGAGTTTCCCTTGACCCGCAGCCCTCCCCTTGACCGTGGGCCTCCCCTTTACCCGCAACCTCCTTGACCCTTAGCCTCCCTTACCCTGGGCCCTTCCCCGTTCGCCCTGAGGTATCGAAGGGCTGCTCTGTTAGGGGGATGACCTGGATATGCCCTCCGTACCCTGTCCTGAGGCGTGGAAGTATCAGCACACAGGGACGCTTCGATACGCTATGCGTACCCAGTCCTGAGCCTGTCGAAGGATCAGCGCGAACGGGTTTTCACCTGATCTGCTACGTCGACATAGATTTTTTAACGTACACGTTAAATTTTTACCGTGTACGTTAAAAATTGACGAAAAGTTAACTTCCATATTAACTTTTCGGGTTTGACTTGGCCCTGACAAGCCGGGCTGCTTAAAAAACAGGCAAAAATAGCCCGTTTTCAGGCATAAAATCGGCTGCAGGCCAATAAATACATGCGTGAGCAGCTATGAAATTAATAGTAAATCAGAGCTGCATGGGGATGGTGACCGGTCCGTCGTTGACCAGTTCTACCCGCATGTCAGCGCCAAACTCGCCGGTTGCTACCACCGGGTGCTGCAGCCGGGCCTGCGCCACGACGTAGTCATACAGGCGCCGGCCCTCGTCCGGCGGCGCGGCGGCGGTGAAGCTGGGGCGGTTGCCACCGGACACATCGGCCGCCAGCGTGAACTGACTGACGATGAGCAGGCCACCTTTGACGTCCTGCACGCTCAAATTCATCTTGCCGGCGTCGTCCGAGAAGATGCGCAGCTTCAAAATCTTGGCCAGCAGCCTGTCAGCCTGCGCATCGGTATCGCCCTTCTCGGCGCAGACCAGCACCAGCAGGCCCTGGCCGATCTCACCGACGGTTTCCCCAGCAATCACCACCCGCGCCTCGCTGACGCGCTGCAGGATGGCCTTCATCAGTCGGTCACGCCCGCCGCCACAAACAGCGGCTTGCCGACAGGCCCGGCCAGAAAGCTCACAAACTCCTGCGCCAGCGCCTGCTGCTTGCCGGACGCCAGCGGCGCTGCCGTGTAAGAGGTGTAGTTCTGCACGGCCGCCGGCACAGGCCCGACAAACTTCAGGCCCTTGCCGCTGTACAGCAGGATTTCGGTGATCGCGCCAAAGCCGACCTCTTTGCCCTTGCCCTTGATGACGTGCTCCATCACCGCAGCGCCGTCGGGGTAACGCGTGGTCTTGCCCTCGACCTGGGTGTAGACGTCCATCTTTTTCAGCAAGCCTTCGAGGTAGAGCCCGGTCGATGCGCGGTTGAAAACCAGCGAATCAGCCGCGAGCACCGACTGCTTCATCGCATCGGCACTCGACATGTCGGGCACTGGCGCGCCTTCACGCACGGCCACGCCCATGCCGACGCGGCCAACGTTGGCGCGGGTTTCGGCCAGCTTGCTGGCGGCAGCAAATTCACCAATCACGGCGGGCGGCGCAATGACGACATCAAACGCCGGGTTGCTGTCCATGCGTTTCTTGAGTTCAGGCGCGGTGTTGAAGGTGATCTGCACCTTGTGGCCCGTCTGCTTTTCATAAGCAGACACAGCCGCCTTCAGGCCGGGCTCGATCGCGCCGGCGCTGAGTACCGCGATGTCGGCTGCCATTGCAGCACTGCTCAGCAGGGCGGCAGCCAGGGCGACCAGCGACAGGGATTTAAAACGGGCAGAAAGAGGCTTCATGAAAACTCCAGAGTCAGGCTTGGAAAAAGTGAACACGGTAAGAAGGCGCGACCTCTGCATTATTGACGGTGTTGCAGCGCGTCGCCACCCTACACCCCGCTATGCAAGAATGCCCGCATGCTCCCCACCCTGTACCGCCGCTGGCCCTGGATTCTTCTCTGGTGCCTTGTCACCGCCATCGGCTGCCTGGTGCTGGGGCGGCTGCAACTGGGCCAGATACGCGATGCCTTCGAGACCGACGCCCGCATCGCCCACCGCCTGCTGAGCCAGCGCGCCGTGCAGCACGATGCCGTGATGGCCATGCTGGCCTTGATGCAGACAGCGCCTGACCTCTCACAGCCTGTTCCTTCCCAGCCGGTATCTGCACAGCCCGAGCAGCGCCTGCCTTCGGTCTACCCACAAATCGTTGGCGTGCAGCGGCGCGAAGTTGATGCTGTGTGGCCAGACGAACGCTTGGCCAAGGCCGAGACGGTGTCGCGCGCGCTCAAGCGCCCGGTGCTGGCCGTGACCGACTTTGCGCGCGGCCGCTACCAGATGGTGCTGGCCAGCGACCCAGTGAGCTACAGCCTGCAGATGGATGTGCGCGCCGTCGTGCCCTGGAGCGAATGGCCGATGGCGCCCGATGCCAGCCCCGTGCGCGTGACGCTCGAACAAGACAGCCAGACCTTTGTCATACAGCCCGGCCGCATTGCTGAAGGCGGCTGGCGTTTTGACTTTCACAAACACCTGGCGACTGAAAGCCAGCCCTTTGATGTGTATGCGCTGCGCCAGGTCGGCTGGAACGAAATGCCCTGGGCATGGATGGCGGCCTGGGCCGCGCTGGTGGCCGCCGTGCTGGCCACCGGTTTTTCCCTGCTGCGCCAGCGCTCTGAGCGACAGCGTGCTGAAGAACTGCTGCGCCTGGGCCAGGTTGCGCGGCTCAACACCCTGGGTGAACTGGCCGCCGGCATGGCACATGAACTGAACCAGCCGCTGACGGCTCTGCTCGCCAACACACAGGCTGCATCGCGCCTGCTGGCTGACGACCCGCCCGAGCTGGACACCGCCCGCAATGCCATGAAGCAGGCCGCAGAACAGGCTCGCCGCGCATCGGATGTCGTAGGCCGCCTGCGCCGTGCCGTCGAGCGGCCAGACCGCGCCGCACAGGCAGAGGCCATCAACCTGCAGGACGCCGTCAACAACGCGCTCTACCTGCTGGAGCCCGAGTTCAAAAAACGTGAGGTGTCGCCGCAGGTGTCGCTGCAGCAAGCATCGCCCATCGTCATGGCCGAGCCCATCGCGCTCGACCAGATCATCCACAACCTGCTGATGAATGCACTGCAGGCGCTCGACAAGGTGCCTGCAGCAGAACGCAAGCTGACGATGCGGCTTGGCAGCGAAGGGCGTGCAGGTGTGATGACAGTCAGCGACACAGGCCCGGGCATTGCGCATGAAGTGCTGCCCCGCATCTTCGAGCCCTTCTTCACCACACGCGAAGGCGGCCTCGGGCTTGGCCTGAGCCTGTGCGAGACGCTGGCGACGGGTATGGGTGGCAGCCTGGCTGCGGCGCACAACTCGCCGCGCGGGGCGGTGTTCAGGTTGTCATTGCCGCTGGCTGATTCGGGCAAAAAATCGGTATGAGTGCCGCCACACTGTCACCGTTAATTCATCTGATAGATGACGATGCGGCTGTGCGCGACGGCCTGTCACTGCTCATCAGCACCGTCGGCCTGCGCGTACAGCCGTGGGCCGACCCGCAAGCTTTCATGACAGGCTTCGACCGTGCATCCATAGGCGCCATCGTGCTCGACGTACGCATGCCCGGCATCAGCGGGCTTACCGTCCTTGAAACACTGGTCGCGCAAGGCGTGGACCAACCCGTCATCATGCTGACAGGCCACGGCACGGTCGAGATGTGCAGGCGCGCCTTCAAGTCGGGCGCCGCGGAGTTTCTTGAAAAACCGGTGAATGACGAGCAGTTGCTCGAAGCCCTGCAGAACGCCGTGCGCCAGCACGTCAAGTCACGCGAACGCAACAAGAACGACAGGCAGGCGCAGGAGCGGTTTGCGCAGCTGTCGGAGCGTGAACGCGAGGTACTTGGGCTGATCGTTGCTGGTTTGACGAATAAGGAGATCGGGCGGGCACTGGACGTGTCGCCACGGACTGTCGAGACGCATAGAGCCAATTTGTTTGCGAAGCTGGAGGCTGAGTCGCTGGCGCAGTTGATACGGCAGTATGCTGCGCTGGTGGATTCTGCAGGCTAAAAATTGCATTGGATAACAGAACAGAAATGGAAGCTCTATGACGGAAGCGGAACTGAGAGAACACTTGGAATACTTGGACGGGGTACAGAAGGCCCAGATGCTTGTGCTGCGCCATCTACTTCGTGACCAACCCAATCTAAAAGCCAAGCTTCAGCAGTACACAGAGCAAATGTAGTCGAATCCTCAAGTGGAAAATCTGTCGTCTATCCAGTTGCAAGCGATGAAAGCTCATCTTCTTGGACTCTCGCAATAATGCCTAACCGATCACTTCAGCGGCCAGCTTCTGCAGTCGCTGAACTCAAACGTCAATTGCATCATGGTCTCCACTGCTAATCTCCTAGCCGACGAAAGCGAGTTCCACTCCGGTTATCGCGTTTTCGTGCAAGCCGTCGAAATGCTCAGCAGGCCACCTTCAGAGCAATGCGAATTAATGGGCGACTACAACGTCGCGTGGGAATTGAAAGACGACGTCCGTGCGGGAAAATACTTGGTAGGCCTTGGGTATTTAACGAAGGCTCAAGAGGCTTGGATCTCTGCGCTAGTTGGAGCCATGGAAGGAGTGCCAACGCAGGTTCTTCCTGCTGGCGCCGACCGGGAAACGAACCTGCTCGCAATGCAACATCCAACATGGGTGCCATTACGGTCGATTGCCGCTCACGTTCTTGAGGCACTCAAGCCGATTACTCTTGAAAATGCGCGTTACTTGCGCCTTGTGTAGCATTCAATAATTAGTTGCTTCAGCTCTACCGTTGTGTGTCAATGACACGGGTGCGTAAGGTCATTTGATTCTGCAAACGCAGCACTCCGTAGTTCTACGGAGCCCCTCGCGTAACCCTACGAATGGGCAACAGCACCTCCATTTTTTAAAGTTTAGTCACGGTTAATCGAACCGGTAGACGAACGAATTAATTAATGGAGAACACCATGCGCAACATCATCAAATTTTCTGCACTCGCCCTGACCGTGGTCGCAGCCGCTGCTGCCAACGCACAGGCAGTGCGCACCGAGAAGAACATGTCGCTCGACCTGGCCAACCAGATCGCCGCTGCCAGCGTGGCTGCCTGCGCTGCCAACGGTTATGCCGTGGCCGCCACCGTGGTTGACCGCGCAGGCACCGTGCGTGCCGTACAGCGCGCCGACAACGCCGGCCCGCACACGCTGGGCGCGAGCCAGGCCAAGGCATTCACCTCGGCATCGGCCAAGAACACCACGCTGGCGATGATGGAAGGTTCGCAAAAGAACCCGGCTGCGGCCAACCTGGTCAACATTCCCGGCTATCTGCTGCTGGGCGGCGGTGTGCCGGTCAAGGTGGGCAATGAAGTGATTGGGGCTGTCGGTGTGGGCGGTGCGCCCGGCGGCAACCTGGACGAGCAGTGCGCGATGGTGGCACTCGACAAGGTCAAAGCGCTCTTGAATTAAGACGCAGCCTTTCAAACCCACCTCAAGGAGAGCGCCATGCGCAGGACACATTTTTCCGAACTGAAGAAGCTGGCAGCAGCCATCGCCATTGGCGTAGCTGCGATCACGGGCGGTCCTGCCATGGCGCAGGTCGCACCTACGGCGGCGGAAGCTGCGGCCTATACCGGCCTGCACGCCGCCGCGCAAAAAGGTGATGTCGCCAAAATTGAAAGGCTGGCTGCAGGCAAAGCCGACCTCAATGCACGCGATGCGAACGGCCGCACGCCGCTGCATGTGGCGAGTTTTGCGAAACAGCGGGAGGCGATTCGTGCGCTGGTCAAGGCTGGCGCTGACATCAACCTGCTCGACAAGGATCGCTACGACGGCGTGACGATTGCATCTGTGGCCGATGACGAAGAAACGCTGCGTGTGCTGCTGGCCTCGGGTGCCAGCGCCAAGCTGGTGACCAGCCGCTATGACGGCACGGCCCTGATCGCTGCAGCGCACCTCGGCCATGACGGTGTGGTCAAACAACTGATTGCAGCCGGCGCCCCGCTGGACCATGTCAACAACCTGCACTGGACGGCGGCGATTGAATCGGTCGTGCTGGGCAATGGTGGGCCGCGCCACCAGGAAACCCTGCGCGCGCTCATCAGCGCCGGGGCCAATGTTCAACTCACGGACAGGCAGGGCAACACGCCGCTACAACTGGCAAAGTCTCGCGGTTATGGCGAGATGATGAAGATGCTGGAGCAGGCGGGCAAGGCGAAGGCGAACATTCAAAAGGCCGGTTGACGCTGGTCGGCTATCAAGCCTTTGAGGGTTGTTACCGGGGCGGGATGCAGGGATGCAACCCTAAGATGAACGCCATGCGGCACCCCTGCCGCATGGCTTTTTTTATTCATCACCCCGAGGAGACACACGACATGAAAATTAACAAACGTGCTTCAGCCATTGTTCTTGGCGGCCTGCTCACCGTTGCCGCCGGTACCCTGTTCGCACAGGCTTCTGGCCTGACCCGTGTGATGGTCGGCAAGGCCGATGTATCAGTGCCCGGCCGTGAAGCCGTGGTCGCCCGCGTGGAAGTCGCAGCCGGTGCCAAGGCTGGCCGCCATACCCACCCCGGTGATGAAATCAGCTATGTGATGGAAGGCGATGTCACGCTGCTGGTCGACGGCCAGCCGCCCAAACAGGTCAAGGCTGGCGAATCGTTTGTGGTGCCTGCCGGCGTGATTCACGATGCACACAACAACGGCAGCGCCGCCGTCAAGCTGGTCGGTGTTTACGTGGTTGAAAAGGGCAAGCCGCTGGCAAGCCCCGCTCCCTGAACTAATGAGACAGGCTTGCAGGCGGATATAACTGCAGGCGATCATCCACGCCCTGCAGCGTCAGAAAATCCCTGTCGTTGTGCACCAGGACGGCACCGTGCTCAATGGCAACGGCCGCTATCAGGCAGTCAACCGCTGTGCGGATGGTGATGCCGCGACGGCGGGCCGTCATGTACATGCGCGCTGCTGCTTCATGCGTGCCCAGTCCGCTCGGCTCTAGCAAAATATAAGCCTGCAGCAGGCTGGCCATCTGGCTGAATTCCCTGTCTGACCGGGCGCCCTGCAGCACCTCCAGATAAGTCATGGGAGTCAAGGCAAGGTCTTCAACGGACTCGCGCAACATGGCATAGCGCACCGAACCGTTGTCGTTGCCCCGCAGCAGGTCAATCCATACACTGGCATCGAGCAGCAACATGGGTCAGCGCGGTTTACGGGGGGCTGCAGGCTTGACGGCTTTGGCCTCCTTGGCTGCGGCCGCTTTTTTGACCGGTGCCGGCGCAGCATAGACGGCGCGTGGCTCCTCAACGCGCACCCAGGGGCCTGCACCCCGGGCGGCTTTATGGTCGTAATCGGGATCGATTCCACCTGTACCGAACAGTTCTCGAATGGAGGGGCGGCTGGCCCGGGCCACCATTTCGCGCAGAGCCCGATCAACCACCTCGCGCTTGGTGCGCGCGCCAGACAGCCGCATGGCTTCAGCGACGATGGCCTCGTCAATATCAATGTTGGTGATCATGGTGATTTATTGTACAAGGTTTGTACAATAAACCTGATTTGTGTCGTATCAGCTCAGCGTGACTTTTGCAAACTTGCGCTTGCCGACCTGGACGACATAGGTGCCTGCATTGAGCTTCAGGGCCTTGTCGCTCACCACACTTGAGTCAACCCGCACGCCGCCGCCTTCGATCAGGCGTGTGGCTTCGCTGCCCGATGGCGCCAGGCCCGCAGCCTTGAGCAAGGCGCCTATGCCCAGCGGTGCGCCCGACACGCTGACTTCCGGAATCTCATCGGGCACACCGCCCTTGCTGCGGTTGATGAAGTCCTGCTCGGCGGCATCGGCCGCGGCGGCGCTGTGAAAGCGCGCGGTGATTTCCTTGGCCAGTGCGACCTTGGCGTCTTTGGGGTTGCGGCCGCCTGCGACCTCGGCCTTCAACGCAGCGATGTCGGCTTCGCTGCGGAAGGACAGCAGCGTGTACCACTTCCACATCAGCACGTCAGAAATGCTCAGCACCTTGGCGAACATGGTGTTGGCGTCTTCCGAAATGCCTATGTAGTTGTTCTTGCTCTTGGACATCTTGTCGACGCCGTCCAGGCCTTCGAGCAGGGGCATGGTCAAAATGCACTGCGGCTCCTGGCCGTATTCGGCCTGCAGGTGGCGGCCCATGAGCAGGTTGAACTTCTGGTCGGTGCCGCCCAGTTCCAGGTCGCTTTTGAGCGCGACCGAGTCATAGCCCTGCATCAGCGGGTACAAAAACTCGTGCACGCTGATGGGCGTGCCGGCCTTGTAGCGGTCGTTGAAGTCGTTGCGCTCCATCATGCGGGCGACGGTGTAGCGTGACGCCAGCTGGATCATGCCGGTGGCGCCCAGCGGTTCGCACCATTCGCTGTTGTAGCGCAGCTCGGTCTTGCTGGGGTCGAGGATCTTGTCGGCCTGGGCGCGGTAGGTTTCAGCGTTGACCTTGATCTGCTCAGGCGTCAGCGGCGGGCGGGTGCTGTTGCGGCCGGACGGGTCGCCGATCAGGCTGGTGAAGTCTCCGATCAAAAAGATGACGGTGTGGCCCAGGTCCTGCAGCTGGCGCATCTTGTTCAAAACGACGGTGTGGCCGACGTGGATGTCGGGCGCGGTGGGGTCCAGCCCCAATTTGATGCGTAGCGGCACGCCAGTGGCTTCGGATTTGGCCAGCTTCTCGACCCAGTCTTCCTGCGGAATCAGCTCTTCGCAACCCCTCAATGTCACCGCCAGGGCCATCTTTACACGGTCAGTGACGGGGTATTTTGTAACAAGCGCTTGATTCATAAGGGTTTTTCACGTGTCGGGGAGTTGTCTGACAGATATACTGGCGTCCGTCTTGTGTCAGTGCACCATTTTAGTTGGCCTGCAAATTGCTGATCCAGACCAGAACGTTTGAGTCCGGTTGATAAAAGTCCCATGCCGCGAACCCAGAGGGTTTGAGGATGGTCACCGATTCCTGATATCGCAGCCTGCAGGCCGTTTTTTCGGTTGCAACCTGCACTTTAGCTGGAAGTTTTTGTTTTGCGCCTGACCACTCCCAAGCAAGTTGTTCTTTCCGTCGCCGCCAGCCTGCGACGCCACCCCAAACGAATCACCACCAGCCTCGCGATTTTGCTGCTGGGCACCGGCGTTACTGCCTTCGGTGTAGCCCCCCTGGCCCCCGATGCCTCCGACCTGCCGATTCGGCAGGTGCTCGAAGCCGTGCAGCCCCTGCCGACCCAGGGCCAGACCGATGCGCTGGCTGATTTCCGCTTCAAGCTCTTTCGCACTGACAGCACCCGCAGCAGCGACAGCTTTGACTCGCTGCTCAAGCGCCTGAATGTGGATGACGCAGCCGCAGCAGCCTTTCTGCGCAGCGATGCCAATGCGCGCGTGGTGCTGATGGGCCGCCCTGGCAAGAACGTCACGGTTGAAGCCACGGACAACCAGCAACTGCACAAGCTGACCATGCGCTGGCCCACCGACGACGAAACCATGTTCAAGCGCCTGGTGATCGAGCGCGCCGCAGCCGGTTTCAGTTCACGCATTGAAACTGCACCTTACGTGGCCACCTCGCGCCTGGCCAGCGGCGCCATTCAGTCATCCCTTTTCGCTGCGACTGACGAAGCACGCATCCCTGACGGTGTGGCCGTGCAGATGGCCGAGATTTTCTCGGGCGACATCGACTTCCGCCGTGCGCTGCGCAAGGGTGACCGCTTCAACGTGGTGTATGAGACGCTGGAAGCCGATGGCGAAGCGCTGCGCACCGGCCGTGTCCTGTCGGCCGAGTTCGTGAACGCCGGCAAGGCCTACCAGGCCATGTGGTTCCAGCCGCCCGGCACAGACAACCTTGGTGCTGCCAACAAGGGCGGTTATTACACACTTGACGGCCAGAGCCTGCGCCGCGCCTTTTTGAGCTCGCCGGTCGAGTTCTCACGCGTCAGCAGCGGTTTTTCGATGCGCTTTCACCCCATCCTGCAAAAATGGCGCGCCCACCTGGGTACCGATTTCGCAGCCCCTACCGGCACACCCGCACGCGCCGTGGGTGACGGCGTGGTTGAGTTCTCGGGCGTGCAGAACGGTTACGGCAACGTGGTGTTCATCAAGCACCGCAATGGCCGCGAAACGGTTTACGCCCACCTGAGCAAACTCATGGTGCAGCGCGGCCAGAATGTCAGCCAGGGCCAGACCATTGGCCTGGTGGGCTCCACCGGCTGGGCAACCGGCCCACACCTGCACTTTGAAGTGCGCGTCAACGGCACCCAGCACGACCCCATGACCATTGCCAAACAGAGCGAGACCATTCCGGTTTCCCCGGCTGCCATGCCCCTGTTCAAACAACTGGCGGCGACTGTCAAAACCGAGTTGCAAGCCGCGACGACGATTGGCCAGACCCGCGCTGAATAATTCGCGAAGCTTTCCAAAAAAATGCGCTCCGAGGGGCGCATTTTTTATGGTCTGGCCGCAGCGCCGGGCCGCCTCAGGCAATGCCAGCCCCCTTGGGGGCAGGGAGCTACACAAAGTGAGCGAACGTGGGGCCACCGACTGATGCAAAATTGGCCAATGTCTGATCTATATATCGGCCTGATGTCAGGCACTTCACTGGATGGCACCGATGGCGTGCTGGCCGATTTTTCGGGCGGCAAACTGCAGGTGATTGCAGCAGTCAGCGAATCATTCAGCGACTCGTTCCGTGCAGAACTGCTGGCGCTCAATTCCCCCACTGACAACGAACTGGACCGCAGCGCCATGGCCAGCAACGCGCTGGCGAGAGTCTATGCCACAGTGGCAAACGCGCTCAAGGCACAAGCATTCGGCCCCATCACGGCGATAGGCGCGCATGGCCAGACCGTCAGGCACCAGCCGCAGAGAAATGCCGGTTACACGATTCAATTGAACAACCCGGCACTGCTGGCAGAACTCACGGGCACCGACGTGGTGGCGGACTTCCGCAGCCGCGATGTCGCTGCGGGCGGCCAGGGCGCGCCACTGGTGCCTGCGTTCCACCAGGCCATGTTTGCAAGCGCCGACAGCAGTGTCGCAGTCATGAACATAGGCGGCATCTCCAACATCAGCGTGTTGCCACCATCGAGTAGCAACGCAACTGTCATCGGATTTGACTGCGGCCCTGGCAACGCGCTTATGGATGCCTGGTGCCAGCAACACACTGACAAGACTTTTGACGAAGACGGTGCATGGGCCGCGAGCGGCAAACTGATACCGGCCTTGCTGGCCAGCCTGCTCGGCGAGCCCTACCTGCAGTTGCCGCCGCCCAAAAGCACGGGCCGCGACCTGTTCAGCATGCAGTGGCTGGCGGGCAAGCTGTCTCCGTATTCACAAGAACAGCCTCAAGACATCCAGAACACATTGACCGAATTCACCGCACGCGCATGTGTTGCAGCCGTCAGCGAATACGCCAAAGGCAGCACAGGGTTATTGGTGTGTGGCGGCGGTGCGTTCAACACGTACCTGATGCAGCGCCTGCGAGCCGGGCTGCCAGCCATGCACGTGTCATCGACAGAGTCACACGGCCTGCCGCCCCTGCAGGTTGAAGCGGCAGCCTTTGCCTGGCTTGCACGCCAGGCCATCAATCGCGAACCGGGCAACCTGGCCAGCGTGACGGGCGCCTCAGGCCCACGTATTCTTGGCGCCATCTACCCCGCCTGATTCCGTTCTGCTAACCCTGGCCGGAGGTCTCGGTCGACTCCGCTTTCTTGACCACACGTACGGTGGGTGAGAGTTGCCAGAAGATGCCGGCCGACGCGAGCGTGATCAGCCCCATGGTCACAAACGTTGCCTGGAAGGCGTACAGGATTTGCGTCGATTCGCCACCGCCAAAATAACCCGTAAACCCGGCCAGCACGGCACCCGCTGCGGCCACGCCCATGCTCATGGCCAGCATCTGCACCATGGACAGCAGGCTGTTGCCGCTGCTGGCCATATGGGGTTCGAGGTCACGCAGGGTCACTGTGTTCATCGCCGTGAACTGCATGGAGTTGACCGCACCAAATACCGCCAGTTGCACGATGTGAAGCCAGAGCGGTTGCGACGGTGTAATGAAGGCGAAGCTTGCCATCGTGACACCCACCAGCGCGGTGTTGGTCACCAGCACCCTGCGGTAACCGTAGCGCGTGATGAGCGGGGTCGTGACACGTTTGACCAGCATGCCGGCAACGGCAACCGGGATCATCATCATGCCGGCGCGGAACGGTGAAAAATTCAGGCTGACCTGTAGCAGCAGCGGCACAAGGAATGGCATGCACGAGCTGCCCAGGCGCGAGAACAGGTTACCCAGCAAGCCGATGCTGAGTGTGGGGATAGAAAAGAGTTTTGGTGAAAACAGCGGGTCAGGCCGCTTCGTTGCGTGAAGCCAGTAAGCCGTCAGGCTGGCCATGCCGAAGACCAGCAACACCAGCACGCTGACCTGCTTGAGCCCCAGCCCCGATACGCCGTCCACCGCCAGCGACACCGCCACCATGCCAAACGCCAGGAACAGATAACCCGTGATGTCAAAACGCGGCATGGAGGGCTGCGGGTTGTGTTGCATGTAGAACAGCGTGGCGACGGCACCCACCAGGCCGACCGGGATGTTGATCAGGAATACCCAGTGCCAGGTCGCTACCTCGACCAGCCAGCCGCCCAGCGTAGGCCCCACCAGCGGGCCAACGAGGCCGGGAATGGCGATGAAACTCATGGCCTGCAGGAAGCGCTCGCGGGGATATGCGCGCAGCACGGCAAGCCGGCCAACCGGCATGAGAAATGCGCCTCCAGCGCCCTGAAGCACGCGCGCCATCACCAGTTGGTCAACATTGCGCGCCAGCGCGCAGGCGATGGAGCCCAGCACGAACAGCGTGATCGAGGCGACATAGACACGCCGTGTGCCGAAGCGGTCGGCAATCCAGCCCGAGGCCGGTATCAGCATGGCCATGGTCAGCGAGTATGCGACGACCACCGACTGCATGCGCAGCGGGCTTTCGCCGAAGCTGCGCGCCATCGCAGGAAGTGCCGTGTTGACGATGGTGGCGTCCAGCGTCTGCATGAAAAAACCTATCGCCACCAGCCACAGCAACATGCGCAGTGATTTTTCTTCGGAGGGGGAAGGCAAGGAGGGCATTGGCTGTTAACAGGGCTAAAAGCAAAAAGCCGCCTCAGGGGCGGCTTTTAAAAGCAGGTTGGGGCCAGTCCTCAGGCAGAGAAGCTGGAGCCGCAACCGCAGGTGCTGGTGGCGTTGGGGTTCTTGATCACGAACTGGGCGCCTTCAAGGTCGTCCTTGTAATCGATCTCGGCGCCAACCAAATACTGGTAGCTCATGGCGTCGATCAGCAGCGACACTCCGTTTTTGGTCATGGTGGTGTCGTCTTCGTTGGTGATTTCATCAAAGGTGAAACCATACTGGAAGCCGGAGCAGCCGCCGCCCTGCACAAACACACGCAGCTTCAGGTCCGGATTGCCTTCTTCAGCGATCAGGTCAGCCACCTTGGCCGCAGCGCTGTCGGTGAAGACAAACGGTGAAGGCATTTCGGTCTGGATATTTTCAGCAACTGCGCTCATGGGGAACTCCGTATTCAGGGCTTGAGAGGTAATAGTACAGCAAACTAATCAACCATACCGGCCTCATGCCTTAGCGGCATGTTCCGGCTGGTCACAGGCAGTTGGTGCTTACTATCGTGCCTTCAGCCAGCCATTAGCCCGCTATTGCCAATGGCGGACTGGTGTTGTCCGCAGCAAGTGTGAGCATGGGTTTTTCTTCCGCACCATGACTGGTAGGCCGCAACTGACCAAAGATGACCGCACCCTGGTGCATTTCAAGAGCCTTGTAGGAGACGTCACCCTCAATCTTGGCCTTGGGCTGCAATTCCAGCAGTTCGGATGCGTGCACGGGGCCCAGCACCTTGCCGTTGATGATGACGTGATCGGCATGGATGCGGCCCGTCACGCTGGCGGATTCGCTGATCACCAGGATGCTGGACGTTCCTTCAGCCGCGCAGATATCGCCCACCACATCCCCGTCAATACGCAAGCCATCAGTAAACCTCAGGTTGCCTTCAATGGCCGTACCCTGGGCAATGAGACTTTTGATGGGAGGCTGCTTTTTCTTGCCGAACATGTGCGTCATTCCTGTAAGTAAAAGATGCTATTTCAGCTTGAAGGTCTGCACGGAACGGGTAGCCGTTCCCTCCACCACTTTGGCTGTAACAGTTTGTACCACGGCTTGTGGGGGCAAATCCAGAACCCCTTCAACCCGTCGGTATTGTTTGAGTTGCAAGACCTGTGCCCCGCCCGGCAGGGTGGCCGTCCAGGCTTTGCCGCCAAGCGTGCCGTTGACAGTCATGTCCAGTTTGCCCTTGAATTCAGGCGCTCCCTTGACCGGCTGAATCACCAGAACCTGCCATTTGAGCTGCGAACCAGAAATCATTTCAGCCTGCAAACTGCGAATGGTCACACCATCTGCACCACTTGCGGGCAGCAACTTTTCAAAGAAGCCCAGATCGTCACGCAGCAACAGGTTGTCGGCTTCAAGCTGGCGTATCTGCGCCACCATTTTCTCCTGGGCGGCTTTTTCTGCCGTGAGCAGGCTGCCGGAGGTATTCGCGATGGACTGGGCCTTGTCGCGGTCCGATCGCAGGGCCTGCACCTCGGCGCGCAGGGTTTGCAACTCCTGTTTGGCGTTGGTATCCAGGCCGGCGATACCCTTGCCAAACTCAAACGCCCACAGCGCCACTGCCGCAGAAAAGCCCAGCATGACCGCGCCAAGCAGCCAGCGCAGCGGCCAGGGCAAGGCACTGCGTACAGCCATGCGAGGCGAACTGATGGTGAGGCGGCGGCGAAAGAGGCGGAATTTCAAAAGGCGTTCTGCGTTTTTCCAAAGGAAAGGCATTGTGCACGCAAACCAGCTGCAGCCCCTTGAATTGAGACGTAAAGCGCCGTAACTGTTTGCGCTCACTTACACCAGAAGGCATATATCGCCTATACAAGCTGAAGCGAGGCGCGCATAAAAAAAGCCGCCAGGCAGAACCGTGGCGGCTTTTTGCAGCAAAGCTGCAGGCGTGATTAACGCTTGCTGAACTGCTTGCGGCGGCGTGCTGAACGGAAACCGACCTTTTTACGCTCGACTTCACGTGCATCACGGGTCACGAAACCAGCCTGGCTCAGGGCCGGCTTGAGTGTGGTGTCATAGTCGATCAGTGCACGGGTGATGCCGTGACGGATCGCGCCGGCCTGGCCGGACTCGCCGCCGCCGTGGACGTTGACCATGATGTCAAACGTCTCAACGTGGTTCGTCAGGAACAGGGGCTGGCGGCAGATCATGATGGAGGTTTCACGACCGAAAAACACCTGGATGTCACGGTCATTGATCGTGATCTTGCCAGTGCCTTTTTTGATGAACACGCGGGCGACGCTTGATTTGCGGCGGCCGGTGCCGTTGTTCCAATCACCAATCATTTAGCCGACTCCTTGACTGCATTGGCAGACATGCCTGCAATTTCCAGCACCTTGGGCTGCTGGGCGGTATGCGGATGCTCAGCGCCACCGTACACCTTGAGTTTCTTGATCATGGCGTAACCGAGCGGGCCTTTTGGCAGCATGCCCTTGACGGCTTTTTCCAAAGCGCGGCCTGGGTGCTTGGCTTGCATGTCACGGAAATTGGTGGCAGTGATGCCGCCTGGATAACCGGAATGGCGATAGTAAATCTTGTCGAGCGGCTTGGCGCCGGTGACACGCAGCTGGGCTGCGTTGATGATGACGATGAAGTCACCGGTATCGACGTGAGGCGTATAAATGGCCTTGTGTTTGCCGCGCAAACGGAGAGCAACTTCGCTGGCTACTCGTCCGAGGACCTTGTCGGTCGCGTCAATCACAAACCACTCGTGCGTCACGTCAGCGGGTTTTGCGCTGAACGTTTTCATGAGTTTTCTCTCTAAAGAAGGTTTGGCGGGTTCTTTTCTACGGTCGGCGTTCTTCTGTTGAGAACCTCTTAGGTAGTAATTTCTGGCAAGGAACCAATAAAAACTGAGTTCTGGGCCACCCTCGCCGCGGAACCACATATGCGCTGCGAAGCCCTCGATTATATGAAATATCCGCCCACTTGGTCAAATTCCATATTTCAGGGCAAAACAGGCGCGAAATGCAGGTTTTGACGATCGGCAGAGGTGCCGGGGCAGGCTTCAAGCAGGTACCATCAAGCCATGTTTTCCTACCGCCACGCCTTTCACGCCGGCAACCACGCCGATGTGCTCAAGCACACCACGCTGATCGCGTTGATGAAGTATCTGACCCAGAAAGACACGGCGCTGACCGTGATCGACACCCATGCCGGGGCTGGCCTGTACCGCCTGGATGGCGACTACACGGAAACCAGTGGGGAAGCGAAAGACGGTGTTTTCAGGCTTTTCCATAAAGCCGAAGCGCCAGCCGAAGTGCCAGCCGAAGTGCCTGCAACCGCCGCAAAACCCGTCAAAAAAACAAAACCCGCAGTACCCACCGTGCTGTGCCCCGCCCTGCAGGAGTATGTAGACATTCTGCGCGCCCTGAACCCGCAGTTCGCCGAAAGCGGCAACCCTGCGCACCTGAGGATTTACCCCGGCTCACCATTTATAGAGCAGCAGTTCCTCAGCGGCCGTGACAAACTCAAGCTGTTTGAGTTGCACCCGACCGATTACAAGTCCCTCTCGGGCAATATCGAGCAGCTGGGTGTGGGCCGCCAGGTGGCCGTGGCGCGCGAAGACGGCTTTGAAGCGCTCAAGACCTTTTTGCCGCCGCCGGCTCGCCGCGCCATGGTGCTGTGTGACCCGAGTTATGAAATGAAGTCCGACTATGGCCGCGTCAGCGTGTGCATGGCCGACGCCCTCAAACGCTTTGCGACGGGCACCTATGTGGTCTGGTACCCCGTGATTCCCCGGCCGGAAGCACACGACCTGCCGCGCAAACTCAAGACCCTTTCAGTCAAGGCATCAAGAAGCTGGCTGAATGCAGTGTTGACCGTCAAATCAAGCAAGCTGACGACTGACGAGGCCGGCGACGTGGTCAGGCCCGGCCTGCCTGCAAGCGGCATGTTCATCATCAACCCGCCGCATACCCTCAAGGGCGAACTGGCGCTGGCACTGCCGCAGATGGTGTCCTTGCTGGGCCAGGACCGCAACGCCTCATTCACACTTGAACACGGCGGCTGAAGGCCTGCTGTCCGTTTAATTCCAGCCGGCGCTGCCCTCACTGTTTTTATCCAGACCAGCCGATGACCACCATCCTGATTGTTGAAGACGACGACGCGATTCGCAACAACATCGTGCGCCTGCTCAAGCTTGAGGGTTTTGACACCATCTCGGCACCAGATGGCAATGTGGGCCTGGAACGCGCCCTCAGCGTCAAGCCCGACCTGATCGTCTCCGATGTCAGCATGCCGGGCATGAATGGCTTTGAGCTGCTGGCGCTCATACGCGGCAACCCGTCCATGGCCACGCTGCCCTTTATCCTGCTGACCGCGCTGGACGACCGCGAAAGCATGCGCAAGGGCATGACGGGCGGCGCTGACGACTACCTTTCCAAGCCCTTCACGCGCAACGAACTGCTTGATGCCGTCAACGCACAGATCAAAAAACGGGGCCTGGTTGAAGCCGTCATACAGACGGAGGTCGCTGCCGGCGAAGAACGGTTGCGTGCGGCCTTTGCACACAGCATTGGCGGCGGCGTTCCGCAGGCCTTTATGGTCGAGGCGCCCGAAGGCGCTGTCACCGAACAGTTGCCCAATGCCACCGTGCTGTTTTCGGATATCCGCAACTTCACCTCACTTGCCGAAAAGCTCGGTTCAGGCGAAGTTGCCGAGCTTCTGACCGAATATTTTGAACGCGCCTGCCAGCCGGTACTCAAGAACGGTGGCCGTAACGTCAAGTTCATAGGCGACGGGTTGATGGCGGTGTTCACAGACAGCGCCAAGGGCTCGCCCCTGCCGGCGGCGCGCCGGGCTGTTTCTGCGGGGCTGGCGATGGCGCTGGCGGCACATGAATTCCGTGCCTGGCTTGAGCAGCGTTACCCAGACCGCGGCCTGCCTCCCTTTGCCATCGGTGTCGGCATACACACAGGCGAAGTGACGCTGTGCCAGCTGGGTACGGTGCAAAGCAAAGAGACCGCACCCATCGGCGACACAGTCAACACTGCTGCCCGGCTTGAGGCAGCCAGCAAGGAACTCGGATGGACAGTCGTGGCCAGCACTGCGGTCTTGCTCAAGGCGGGTGACGGCATATTGACCGGCTCCAGCACGTCGCTGGCCGTCCGCGGCAAGGAACTGGTCGTTGATGTGCTTGAGGTCACAGGACTGGTCACCACCATGGCCGACAAGGTTCACGGCATGGCCAGCCTGACAGAGCGTGCGCAGGAAATCAGCGAGGCGGTCAAGGCCAACTCAGCCATCACGGCGCGCGCCGTCAAGAGCGCCCTGGACGCAAAACTTGCAGCCCTCAAGGCGCAAAATTTTGACCCCTCCGTGGCCACGATGCACCTGAAGGGCTACCGCATCACCCAAAAGATCGGATCCGGCGGCATGACCGAGGTCTACCTGGCCGAGCGCGAAACCGATGGCCTGCCCATCGTGCTCAAGGTGCTGGACTCGCGCGGCAAGGAGGCCTCTGAGCACCTGGTGCGTTTCATCCAGGAATACGCACTGCTGTCGAAAATCAATCACCCGCACGTCATCCGCATTTACGACCAGGGTTTCACCGACGAGCACGCCTACATCGCGATGGAATACTTTGAACGCGGCGACCTGCGCGGCCTCTTCGGGCCTGACCTCACGCAGCAACGCGCGATCAGGGTGGTTGATGAAGTCGCGCAGGCGCTCGGCGCCATTCACCAGGCCGGCATCGTGCACCGCGACATCAAGCCCGAGAACATAATGCTGCGCAGCGACGGGAGCGTGGCTCTCGCTGATTTCGGCATTGCCAAATCCATGCTCAAGGCCGAAAGCATGGGCCTGACGCAGACACGCCACGGCGATGTCGTCGGCACGCCCTACTACCTCAGCCCCGAGCAGGCCGGCGGCAGGGGCGTCGCCATTCAGTCAGACCTCTACAGCCTGGGCGTGATGATGTTTGAAATGCTGGCGGGCAAACGCCCCTTTATTGCAGAGTCGCTGGAACTGCTGCTCGCCAAACACATCAATGCCGAAACGCCGGCCCTGCCCGCGTCCTGCGCGCGCCTGCAACCCGTCGTCAACAAGCTCATGCAAAAAAACCCAGCCGCGCGCTATGCATCGGCAGCAGAACTTCTGGCAGACCTCAGGCAGGTCAGCTGAAGGTCTTCAGGTATTGATTCCAGTTTCCATGAATGGGAACTGGAATCAGTTGGTGCGTGAGTTCCAGACGTGGAGCTCGAAAAAAGCTTCACGCACATTGATTTTCAGCTGGCTGAAGACCGCACGTGTCGCTGCTTCGGCTGCGCTCTCCCAGAGGCTGATGGCCTGCAGCTCTTCCTGCGTTCTGGAGTCGAACGGGTTTTCTGCATGCAGGGACCTGGCGGCCAGCCACTCGACATAGGCGCCACGCACTTTTGAAGGGCTGCCAAACGCCTTTTCCAGCACTTCCAGAAACCTTGTTTCAGCCTGTGCCTTCAGATTGTCTGGAATGCCGTTGGCGGCCTGGAGGGATGCGTTGTATTTGGCGGGTTTTTGGTTAGGCATAAAACCGGGGGTAACAAAATCAGAGTCCTAAGTATTACACCACGACCCGATTACCCGATACGTCAAGTCAATACTTCAGCGCCGCACTTTTGCCCCAGAACACCCGGTAGGCAAATACCGTGTAGCCGATGATCATGGGCAGCACCACCGCCGCGCCTACCAGAATCACGCCCATGGCTTCGGGTGCCGTCGCCGCCTGCCAGATGTTGACCTTGTCGATCACCAGCCATGGGAACAGGCTGTAGGCCAGGCCGTAAAACGCCAGCAAAAACACGCCCACCGTCGCACCAAAAGGAACCCAGGCGCCGTACTCATTGCCCTGCCCCAGCCGCACCGGCAGGCGTTGCAGGCTGCGGTAAATCACCCAGAACAGCACGCCCGTCGCAGCAGGAATCGGCAGCAGCAGGATGATGTTGGGAAACGAAAACCACTTCGCAAAAATCACAGGGCTGACCAGCGGCGTGGCGATCGAAATCGCTGCAATACCGGCCATGGTCAGCAACAGGCTGCCTTTCGCCCAGCGCACCGCACGCAACTGCAACTCGCCTTCTGACTTGATGATGAGCCAGCCCGCACCCAGCAGGCAATAGGCCGCGACCAGGGCCAGGCCGATCACGGCGTTGAACAGCATGGTCCACCACGTCGTGGCAAACCCGGTGATGAGCGAGCCCAGCATGTAGCCCTGGCTCCAGCTGGCCAGCAATGAGCCGCTGTAGAACATGCGGTTCCACAGCGGTTTGTGGCTGGCGCGCGCCTTGACCCGAAAGTCAAACGCCACGCCGCGCAGGGTAAGGCCTATCAGCATGAAGGCCACCGGCAAATAAAGCGCGCCGAGAATCACGCCGTGCGCCAGCGGAAACACCGTCAGCAAAATGCCCACGCCCAGCACGAGCCAGGTTTCATTGGCGTCCCAGAAGGGGCCGATGCTGGCGATCATGGTGTCCTTGTCATCATCGCTCGCGCGGCGCATCAGCACACCAACGCCGAGGTCATAACCGTCAAGGATCACATAGGCCAGCATCGCCAGGCCCATCACGACCATGAAGACAATCGGCATCCATCCTGCCGCCTGTGTGAGGTCGGGCGCGAGATCAAGCATTGGGCGCTCCTTCTTTTTCAGGATAGTTGACGACGTTCAGTTCTTTCTCGGTATCGCCCGCCGTCTGGTCGTCTTCACCGAACGGCTTGTCTGCATGCTTGCGGTGCCGTGCCAGGTAAAACACGACTGAAATATATGCAGTGATCAGCGCAAGGTACAAGGTGAGGTACATCGCCAGCGTCAGGGCGATGCGTGGCGCAGGTACTTTCGACGCCGCATCGGCTGAGGTCAGTACACCCGTGACCAGCCAGGGCTGCCTGCCTATCTCTGTCACGTACCAGCCCGCGATGAGTGCCACCCAGCCGGCAAAGGTCATGGCCACCAGCACACGCGCATGCCAGACGGTGAGCGTGCGCCCTGAATCTTTCTTCCACGGTGCCAATTGAAATGTCGTGGCCCAACTCACAAGCAACATCAGCATGCCCACCCCCACCATGATGCGGAAGGCCCAGAACACGGGCGCCACCGGCGGGTGTTTGCCCTCAAATTCATTCAGCCCTTTGACCTCGCCGTCCCAGCTGTGGGTGAGATAGAGCGATGCGAGTTTGGGAATCGCAATTTCGTAGCGGTTGCTTTTGGTCTTTTCGTCAGGCAGCGCAAACAATACGGCAGGCACGCCTTTTTCTGTCTGCCAGATGCCTTCCATCGCCGCGAGTTTGGCGGGCTGGTGCTCCATGGTGTTCAGGCCATGTGCATCGCCGGCCAGGATTTGCAGCGGGATCAAAACTGCTGCCAGGTAAACGCCAGTCTTCAGCCCCGCCATCACCTCGGCACTGCGGTCACTGCGCAGCCAGCGGTAAGCCGAAATACCCGCCACCAGAAACGCCACCGTCAGTCCAGAGGCCAGCAGCATGTGCGTGAGACGGTAAGGGAAAGACGGGTTGAAGATCACCTCAAACCAGCTCGTCACATGCGCCTTGCCGTTGATCATCTCGAACCCTGCGGGCGTGTGCATCCACGAGTTCAGCGCAAGAATCCAGAAGGCAGACAGCGTGGTGCCGCCCGCGACCAGCAGCGTTGCGATGGTGTGCATGCGCTCGCTCACACGCTCGCGCGCAAACAGCATCACGCCCAGCATGGTGGCTTCAAGAAAGAAGGCCGTCAGTACCTCATAGGCCAGCAGCGGCCCGGCGATGTTGCCGACCTTTTCCATATAGCCCGGCCAGTTGGTGCCGAACTGGAAACTCATGGTGATGCCGCTCACCACGCCCAGCGCAAAGGTCAGCGCAAAAATCTTCACCCAGAACTGGTAGGCGTCCATCCAGTACTGGTCTTTGCTGCTGACAAAACGCAGCTTGAAGTACAGCAGCACCCAGCCCAGCGAAATGCTGATGGTCGGGAACAGGATGTGAAAGGTGATGTTGGCCGCAAACTGAATGCGCGCCAGCAGGAAGGGATCAAGACCGTCCATGTTTAGCCCCTCGTTTCTTCGCCGTCGCTGCCATCGGGAACATGCCCGGCAGCGATTTCACTTTTAGGCGCAGCCGCCGCAGGTTTTTTCAACCCCTTGCCGGTCAGGCCCGCCACCACCTTGTCTTTGGCCTCCAGCAGCTTTTGCACCTTGGCACCCATCTTCATCAGGCTCATCAGCGTGGCCGAATCCATCTTCTGCACATCGGCCAGCCAGCCCGTCATCAGCTCGATCAGGTCATGCATCTGCTTCATGCGCGCCTGGGCGTGAATGTCGTCCTGGCTGGCCGGCGACTCCATCAGCGCGTCACGCAGCATCGACAGGGTCGGGTCAATCTCGCGCTTGCGGCGCTCTTCAGCAAGGGTGCGAAAGATGGCCCAGACATCTTCAGGTGCCTGGAAATATTCGCGTCTGTCATTGGGCAGGTGCTGAAGCCGAACCAGGTTCCAGGATTGAAGCTCTTTCAACCCCATGCTCACGTTGGAGCGGGAGAAGTTGAGCGCCTCGCCTATCTCATCGGCGTTCAATGCTCGGGACGAAACATATAAAAGTGCATAAATCTGGCCAACGGTGCGGTTAATGCCCCATCGGCTGCCCATTTCACCAAAGTGGAGGACAAAGCGCTGCGTTAAAGGGGCGAGGTTCATAGCTGGAATTATTGAATTTTCAGGAATTACTGAAATTATAGTAAGTCTCGCGAGTTTGTGCTGGATTTGGGTCTGGTGCCCTTTACTGCCAAGCCGGGGGTAGCCCGGCGGCTAGTCACTTTCTTTTGCTTCGCCAAAAGAAAAGTAACCAAAGAAAAGGCGACCCGCCGTCTGGGTCCCTGCGCTTCGCTCCGGGCAACCTGCGGTGCTCGATTCCGTCGGCGGGAAAAACAACTCGCACGCTCAAACAAGTTTTTCCCCTTTATGCCGTCTCCATCTCCGCTCCTCGGCCCAGGCTCCACGGGGTTGGGGAATGAATTCGGAAACGGGGAGCCCCAAGCGCGAAGCGCTTGGGGCGAGTCTTTGGACTGCGTCCTCAAACCCTTGGAGAGAAGCCGAGAAGCGCAGGACCAGACGGATCAGGGCTGAAACTTGTTTGAGGTTCTATGTTTTTCGTCAGGTTTCTTTGGCGAAGCAAAGAAAAGTAACTCGCCCGCCGGGGCGAGACCCGGCTTCTGCGTGAAGGACACAGTCTCCCTCAGAAAAAAGCGCCCTCAGGAATCCAGAATATCCCCAACCTTGTTAGCCAGTGCAGTCATCTCAAACGGCTTGGTCAGCACCTCCATCCCCGCCTCAAGATAACCATTCCCCACCGCAGCGTTCTCCGCATAGCCGGTGATAAAAAGAATCTTCAGACCAGGGCGCGCTACACGCGCTGCATCTGCCACCTGCCTGCCGTTCATGCCGCCGGGCAAACCAACGTCTGTGACCAGCAAATCAATGCGCTGGCCTGACTGCAATATCTTCAGGCCCGACGGGCCGTCTTCGGCCTCCAGCACCGTGTAGCCTGACTCCTCCAGCACTTCAACAATCACCATGCGGATGACGGCTTCGTCGTCTATCACCAGCACCACTTCACCGCCGCCGGGCGCAACAGAGTCGCCTTGCGTATCGACATCCAGCAGCGGTTCATCGCCCACATAAGCCGGGAAATACAGGCAAATGGTGGTGCCTTTGCCGGGCTCTGAATCGATACGCACCTGCCCGCCTGACTGGCGCACAAACCCGTAAATCATCGACAGGCCCAGACCGGTGCCCTGGCCAAGCGGTTTGGTGGTGAAGAAGGGGTCGAAGGCGCGGGCGGCGACTTCTGGTGTCATGCCGGTTCCGGTGTCGGTCACGCACACCGAGATGTATTGCCCAGGCACAAGGTCACGCTCGCGGGCCTCACGTTCGTCCAGTTCATGGTTGCTGGTCTCAATCACCAGCCGTCCGCCTTGGGGCAGCATGGCGTCGCGGGCATTGATGCACAGGTTCAGCAGCGAATTTTCAAGCTGCGAGGCATCGACGTTGATGGGCCAGATTCCTTCCGCACGCCTCACATTTACCTGCACCGATGGCCCCACCGTGCGGCGCACCAGTTCTTCAAGCCCCGTCACCAGCCTGTTGGCATCGATGGGCCGCGGGTCAAGTGTCTGCCTGCGTGAAAAGGCCAGCAGACGCTGCGTCAGCGTGGCGGCGCGTTTTGCCGAACCCTGGGCCATGGCCACATACTTTTCAACCGCATCAAACCGGCCCTGCGTGATGCGTTTGGTCAGTTGTTCCAGGCTGCCAGAGATGCCGGCCAGCAGGTTGTTGAAGTCGTGCGCAATGCCGCCTGTGAGCTGGCCGACCGCCTCCATCTTCTGAGCCTGGCGCAGCGCCTCCTGCGCCTGAAGCAGTTCGCGCTCACGCGCCTTGATGTCAGCGAGGTCACGGCCGACGGCCACAAAGTTCACGCCATCGGGCTCGGGCGATACCGTCCAGCCTATGGGTTTCCATTCGCCGTTTGAGGCGAGGATACGGTTCTCGAAGCGTGTGGGCCGGCCGGTTTCACCCATGGACGTCAACGCGGCCACCGTGGCGCCCACGTCATCGGGGTGAATGATGTCGGCGTAGGGGTTGGTCAACAGCTGTTGCTGGGTGTAGCCCAGCACCTTGGTCCAGGCCGGGTTTACTGCCGACATGCCGCCGCTGTAATCTGCGCGGGCCAGCATGTCTTCAGACAGCGCCCAGAGCTGGTCGCGCTCGGCTTCTGCGGTTTTTTCAAAAGTGATGTCGCGTGCCGTGCAATAGTATTGGTCGCCCTCGGGGATGGCCACCCACGACAGCCATTTGTAAGTGCCGTCCTTGCAGCGGTAGCGGTTCTCAAAACGCAGCACCGGGTCGCCATGGCGCACCAGTTCATAGGCATCGACGCTGGCGTTGATGTCGTCGGGGTGCACAAAGCGTGTGTAGGGGCCGGCCTTCATCTCGGCCTGAGACCAGCCCAGGGTTGCCGTCCAGGCTGGGTTCACATCCTCAAAATATTCATCCGGCCGCATCACTGCCAGCAGGTTGGGGGTGAGCTTCCAGGTGTGGCCGCGCGTATTCGTCTTCGCTATGACCTGCCGCTCCAGGTCGGCGTTGAGTTCGCGCAGGGCCGCATCGGCTGCGGCGAAACCCTCGCGCTCCTGCCTGGCCGCGCGCAAGGCCAGCATCTTGTCCGTGGTCTCGGCAGCGTGGCAAAAAAACCCCTTGACCAGCCCTGCGTCGTCGCGCAGCGGCGTCCATGAAAAACTGAACCACCTGTCAGGGCCATCCGGGCCGTGCAGATGCACCAGCTTGTCTTCAAAGCGCATGGTTTCGCCGGCCAGGACTGTCTCCGTCAGCGGCCCCAGGGTGTCCCAGGCTTCGGGCCAGATCTGGCGGAAAGGCTTGCCCAGCGCTGCCGGATGCCTGTCGCCGCAGATGGCCACGTAGCTGTCGTTGTAAAAAGTGATGAGGTCCGGCCCCCAGCAAATGTGCATGGGATGCGGTGTGCGCAACATGACGCCGGACGAAACCCTGAGTTCCGCGGGCCAGGTGTCCGGATGGCCCAGCGGCGATGCGGACCAGTCGATGCCCTGCAAGAGCTGCCCCGCCTCTCCACCGTCGGCGAAGAGTTTATGGATCAGGTTGTGTGAGTCATGCTGGCTCATGAATGCGGCCTGGGTGGGTCCCGTCACGGGAAATTAAACCAGCCGTTATTTTGCCTACAGCGGCAAGGCTGGCGCGGGAATCCTGCTGGAGCTGGTGTAGGTGAATGCCCTTGTGAGCGGCCGCGGTGCTTGCTACGATCTTGTCTACATCCAACGCACAAGCAGCCCGTCATGGCCTCACACAAACCCACCCCGAAAGAAGTGCTGCACCATCACAAGGATGGCAGCCTGCAGGCAAAAGGGCAGACGGCCAACGGCGCGATGACGGGCTATTGGGAATGGTTCAGAAAAGACGGCTCAAAAATGCGCTCGGGGCACTTCACGGATGGCGAAAAAACCGGCGAATGGACGACTTACGACAAGCAGGGCAAGGTTTACAAAGTCACCCACATAAAACCCAAAGCCGCTTCGTCTTCACCCAGGACCTGAGCATCAGCGCTCAAGCCGCCGGTTGGGGCGCGCCAATCGCTTCGCAGAGCTGGTCAGTGCATTTTCCCCAGCCCATGTGAAACCCCATCTTTTCATGCGCTTCGCGGTCAGCCACCGACCAGTGCTGAATACGTGCGGTGTACCGGGTCTTGCCGCCTTCATCATCAAACGTCAGCACGGCCGTCATGAACGGTTTGTCTGACGGCTTCCACGCCTGCGAATAGGCATCGGTGAACACCAGCCGCCTGTTGGGCACCACTTCAAGGTACACGCCCCGACTGGGGAACTCCGTGCCGTCCGGCACTGCCATCACGATGAGGCTGGAGCCGCCAGCCCGCACGTCCACCTCTACCCTTGACGTGGTCCATGGCCTGGGCGCAAACCAGCGCTTGAGCAGTTCGGGGTCTGTCCAGGCTTGGTAGACCTTGCCGGGCGGCGCGTCTATCAAGCGGGTCAGGACAAGTTCGCGATCGGACGCGGGGGCGGTGTGGTGGTCTGTGCTCATGCTTTCAAATGTACGCGTGACGCGCGCAACGCGCTCAGGCGGTTGGCTTCGGTGCGCCTATCAGCTCGCAAAGCTGCTCGGTGGCCTTGCCCCAGCCTTCGTGAAAGCCCATTTTTTCATGCGACTCGCGGTCGGCGGCGCTCCAGTGCAGCACCCTGGCGGTGTAGCGCGTCTTGCCGCCAACGTCCTCAAACGTCAGCACACCTGTCATGAAGGGCTTGTCGGAGGGCTTCCAGGCTTCGGTGAAAGCATCGGTAAAGACGAGCCGCTCATTGGGCACCACTTCGAGATACACACCGCGATTTGGATACTCGGTACCGTCGGGGCCGCGCATCACGATCAGGCTGGAGCCACCCGGCCGTACGTCGGTTTCCACACGCACGGTCTCAAAGGGCTTGGGGGTGAACCACTTGAGCATCAGCTCGGGTTGGGTCCAGGCCTCAAAAACCTTTGCTGGCGGGGCATCAATCAGGCGGGTGAGGACGAGTTCGCGGTCGGAGGCAGGAGTGGCGTTGCTGGCAGAGGTCATGAAGCTTCTCCTTTATGTCGATGAAGGCATTTAACCGGACTTTTCAGCCCATACCTGTACGACGAAGGAGCAAACGCCTTATCGACACGCCACCAGAGATTAATTTACCCCGAACCGGGGGCAAAACCCAAAATGTAAAGTCTTCTTTACATTTTGGGTGTTTTTTACCGCTCCAGGCGCCTTGCGACCGGTTTTTTGGCTTGAAAAGGCCATTTTCAGGTGCCAAAAACGGCTGTAGGCCAATAAATACGCACGTTAGCAGCTATCGAATAAATAGCAAAATTGCCATTACCGGGTCCGGCGCCTGCTTTTTACTGGTCAATCCTGATGTTGGCCTTGTCGATCAGCTGTTTGTATTTGGCCGACTCCTGCTTCACATAGGCCCCGAATTGCTGGGACGTGGTGTTGGACACGGCAAATGACTGGCTACCCAGCGACTGGGCAATCTGCTGCGAGTTCAGCGCGAGAATGACCTGCTTGTGGATGCGCGCCGTCAGTTCTGCAGGCATCTTTGCCGGACCCCAGAGCCCGTACCAGGAAACCATTTCAAAACCCTTGAGTCCCGATTCGGCCACCGTGGGCACGTCGGGCAACGATGCCAGGCGCGTGGCGCTGGTCACGGCCAGCGGCCTGAGCTTGCCCGACTTGATATGCGACATGGTAGACGGCACCGCGTCGACCATGGCGCTGGTGTGGCCGCCCATGACATCGACCAGTGCCGGGCCGGTGCCCTTGTAGGCGATGACCTGTATGTCGACGTTGGCGCCGTACTTGATGGCTTCTTCGGCCAGGTGGCTGGCTGAACCCAGCGCCGATGTGCCGAAGGTGTAGCGGCGCGGGTCAGCTTTCGCCGCTGCCAGAAAATCTTTCAGGTTGGTGAACGGCAGGCCCGGGTAAGCCGTGACGATCAGCGGCACCGCGCCCAGGTTGGTGATGGGGGTGAAGTCCCTCTCCAGGTTGTAGGGCACATTTTTGACCAGCAAAGGCACCGCAGCCACGGTAGAGGCATGCACCAGCAGGGTGTAGCCATCAGGCGCTGATTTGGCCACTGCATCAGCGCCTATCGAGCCGTTTGCACCGGCCCGGTTTTCGACCACAAAAGGCTGGCCCATCTGTTCCGACAGGCGTGCGGCCAGCGCCCGGGCCACGGCATCCACCGTGCCGCCCGGCGGAAAGGGCACCACGATGCGCACCGGCTTGTTCGGGTAGGCCTGGCCGAATGCCAGAGGCGAAAGGGCCGCAAGGCCCAGGGCGAGGGCTGCACCAATGGCGGTTGGTTTTGAGGGGGTCATGTCTGTCTCCTTTTAAAAAATCAATCTGCGTACATCAGGCTGTTCGGGGCGGACGTGGTTTGCGGTTTTCAAACACCTGCAGCGTGGCGTCTATGTCTTCGCGGTCAATGTCACGGGTGATGAAGACCAGCCGCGTGCGGTGGTCGTCGCCCGGCCACTGGTCGAGAAAGACCGGCGGGTGAAACACATGCTGCACGCCATGGATCACCACTGGACGGCCCGGGTATTCGATGACGTTAACGATGCCCTTCACACGCAGCAGGTCGTCGCCGCGCATCTTGCTGATCATGTCCAGCCAGGCTGAAAAGCCGGCCCATGAAATCGGCTGCTCGCGTATCACCGAATACGCGCTGATGCGGTCGTTGTGGCGGTTGCGGTCTACGGCTTCTTCATGGTGATGGTGGTCGTGATCATGGTGATGATCGTGGTCATGCCCGTGATGATGGTCATGGCCAGGCTCATAAGCCTCTATGCGCAGCCAGTCCTGCACGCTCGCGGTCTTGCCCGTGATGTCGAACCCTGCATCACCGAAAAAATCATCGACTTTGACCTCGCCGTTGAGCACCGTGACCACAGGCGCAGCCGGGTTGAGGGCGGCGATGCGTGCGCGCAGCGCAACCACGTCGTCCGCCATGTCTGTCTTGGTCAGCAGAATGCGGTCTGCCACGGCCGCCTGCTTGACGGCTTCGGGGTGCTGGTCCAGCGTGGCCATGGCGTTCACCGCGTCGAGCGTGGTGATGACCTGCGCCAGCCGGTAATGCGCGGTGATGGCTTCATCGCTCATCAGCGTGTGCAGAATCGGCGCCGGGTCGGCCAGGCCTGTGGTCTCGATGATGACGCGGTCGAACGTTGCGCCAGCCACGCGCTGCGCTTCGAGCTTGTGAAAGGCCTCGACCAGGTCGCCGCGCACCGTGCAGCAGACGCAGCCGTTGGCCAGAAGAATCAGGTCTTCATCTGTGCGCTGCAACAGGTCGTGATCCAGCCCCACTTCGCCAAACTCGTTGACGATGATGGCTGTATCTTTCAACTGCGGGTTCTTCAGCAGGCGTGCCAGTACCGTGGTCTTGCCGCTGCCGAGAAAGCCGGTGAGTACGGTGACGGGGAGCCTGTTGCTCATGCGACGTCAGCCGTGCAGTTTGGCAAATGAGGACAGGGTGCGGCCCATACGCTGCAGCAGTCCTGCACGCACATCTGCAGCAGGCTGGATGCTGCCGTCCTCATCGACCAGCGCCGCCAGCAGGCGTGACAGGCTCCAGAGCTGCGTCTCCTCACCAAAGGCATGCGCGTACAAGAAGGCAATCACTTCCGTGCGCTTGTTGCGCTCGGCCTCGCCCAGCAGGTAGTCGGCAATGTCCTGCTCGAAATCTTCCAGCACCAGGGTCACGCCGCCTGCGCCGCAGCCGCAGCCTGCACCCATGGAGACATGCGCACGCGACAGCGTCTCCCACAGGCCGAGCAGGCGCTTCGCCTCTTCGCGTGGATCGGTGCTGACCGGTGGAAGTTCGGCCATCAGCGTCATGCTGCTTTTGTCATGGTTTTGCGCAGGGCAGCTGTCGCAGCTGCATCGACCTCACCGACCTGGGTCATCGCCACGCCATAAACCTTGCTCGCCACTTCGGCGCTGACATACCCTTCACGCACATCATGTGCCACGAGATCGGCATCGCGCTCAACCGGCAAACCAAAACCGCCACCGCCACCTGACTGCATCTTGTAAGCATCGCCGCGCGCCAGCCGCACGTTGAAGATCTTGGCGTTGGGCATGCTGCTGTCCCACTCACCCTTCTTGCGAATCGCGATGCCGTTACCGGCTGCCTCGTCGCCACCTTCCAGGCCCCAGGGCTTGCAGTGCACGCGGTCGATACGGGTCGTGACCGAGAACGGCGACAGCGCCTGTACCACCATCTCGGCACCCAGGCCGCCGCGCTGACGGCCCGCGCCGCTGCTGTCTTCGCGGATCGAATAACTTTCGACCAGCACCGGGTACTTGGACTCGAGCTGTTCTGTCGGGCTGTTGTGTGTGTCGCCATCGTTGATACAGACCGTGACAGACACACCGTCTTCACGCGACTTCGCGCCCCAGCCGCCACCCAGCGGGCCGATGCCGACAATAAACAGGCGCCCGTCTTCAGGCGAAATGCCGTGGATGTTGGGGAACACCAGGTCGGCATGGTGTGCTGCAATCGAGCGGTCGGGAATGGCCGGTGCCAGCGCCTTGAAGATGGTGTCGATCACCGTCATGGGAATCGTCATCCACACCCGCATCGGGAAGGGCCGCTCGGCGCTCACCACCGTGCCCATGGGCATGATGACCTTGAGCGGCCTGAAGCTGCCGTCGTTGACCGGGTAATCGGTGGGCGTGGTCAGGCATTTGTAGGCCACCTGCGCACAGGCAATGCCGGTGGTGAAACCCGAGTTGTAGAAACCGCGCACCTGGCGGCTCACGTCCGACAGATCAACTGTCATCTCGTCACCCTTGACGATGACCTTGACCTTGATCGGGATGCGCTGGCCGATCTGCAGGCCGTCATCGTCCATGAACGACTCCGCCTCATAGGTGCCATCAGGAATGCTCAGCGTGTTGGTGCGTGCCACGGCTTCGGAATGGTCCATGATCTGAACGATGGAGCCCTGCACGGCAGGCCAGCCGTAACGCTGCACCAGTTCGCTGAAGCGGCGCTCGCCCGTGGTAATCGCCGTGATCTGTGCGCGCAGGTCGCCCATGGCGCGTTCAGCCAGACGTACGTTCATGGCGATGATGTCGACCAGGTCCTGGTTGACGACACCGGCCTTGCGGTACTTCACGATGGGTATCTGTATGCCTTCTGAGTAGATGTCCGTCGTCACATTGCCCAGCGTGCCGCCCACGTCCAGCCAGTGCGCCATGCAACAGGTGAACGCAATCAGCTCGCCCTCATGAAACACCGGCATGGTGAAGGTGAAGTGGTTCAGGTGGCTGCCGGTCGTGTAGGCATCGTTGGTCACCAGGATGTCGCCGGGGTGGATGTTCTCCAGCCCGAAGTGCCTGATCTTGGCCTTGACGGTTTCCGACATGCCGCGAATGAACATGGGCAGGCCCAAGCCGATGGAGACCGTGTCGCCCTCAACCGTGAACAGGCCCACAGTGAAGTCCAGCGCCTCATAAATGATGAGGTTGTACGCCGTGCGCGTGAGGTTGGTCTTCATCTCTTCCGTCACGGCGAACAGGCCGTTGCGGATGATCTCTACGGTCACCGCATCGACGGCTGCCGCATTGGCTGCGCTGGCGGCGGTCGATACGCGGGTGGTGATGGTGGGTGCAGTCATTTTTCGTTCCCGACAGTGATTTGCAGGTTGCCAAAGGCGTCGACCAGGACGGTGTCCCCGGGCTGGACCACGGTGGTTGATGCGTGCTCTTCAACCAGCGCCGGGCCGGTGATGCGGTTGCCGCTGCGCAATGCAGGACGCTTGTAGATCGGTGTCGATACAAAACCCGAACTGCGGAAGTACACCTGCTTGTGCGCGCGCAATGCTTCTGCCGCCGGTTGTTCGCTGCCCTCTGCCACGGCCTGGCGCGGCGGCTTGCGCATGCGGCCCAGCACCGTCACACGCAGGCTGACAAGGTCGGCCGGCTCTTTGGGTGCTGATGTGCCGTAACGCACGGCATGCAGTTCATCAAAGTGATTCTTGATGGCGGCACGGTCCTGGGTTTTGAAGAACTCCGTGGGCAGGTCTACCGTGACCGCGTGCTCCTGGCCGACGTAGCGCATGTCTGCAGCGCGCTCGATCACCACCTCTTCAGGCGTGACGGCCGAACCTGCGATGGCCTTCATGCCCTCGGCTTCCATGCCGGCGTAGATGGCTTCGATGTCTTCGAACGACACGTCTTCGAGCTTGCGGAAGACAGAGCGCACATAGTCGTAACGCAGGTCGCTGAACAGCATGCCGTAGGCCGAGAAGTAACCTGGCGCAAACGGGATCAGCACGTTACGAATGCCCAGCTCGCGGGCAATCGCCGACGCGTGCAAGGGGCCGGCACCGCCGTAAACCACCATGGTAAAACGCCCGGCATCAAGCCCGCGCTCGGTCGTCACTGCCTTGACCGCGTGCGACATGGCAGTGACCGCAATACGCAAAATGCCGTCTGCCGCCTGCGTGGGGTCCATGTTCAGGGGGCCGGCCACTTTCTCTAGCATGGCGCGCTGCGCGGCGGGCAGGTTGAGTGGCATCTCGCCGCCCAGGAAGTTGTCGGCGTCGAGCCGGCCCAGCAACAGGTTGGCATCGGTCACCGTGGGTTGCTTGCCGCCGCGGTCATAACAGGCCGGGCCGGGGCTGGAGCCTGCGCTCTGCGGGCCCACACGCAATGAGTTGCCAACCTCCAGCCGCGCAATGCTGCCGCCGCCGGTGCCGACCTCAAAAATATCCATCATCGGGATCTGTATCGGCAGCGCCTTTTCATAGCCGCCAATCAGCGCACTGCCCGTGGTGAGCGGTTTGCCTTCGCTGATAACACCCGCCTTGGCCGTGGTGCCGCCCATGTCAAAGGCAATCGCATCGCCGAGACCCAGCTGTTCACAGATTGCCTGCGCGCCGATCACGCCTGCAGCGGGGCCGGATTCGAGCATGCGCACACATTCGCGGCGTGCATCGGCGACGGGAAACAAACCGCCGGTGGACTGCACGGCATAAAAATCGCCCTTGAAGCCCTGCTCGGTCAGGTGCGTTTCAAGCTGGCCGAGGTAGGCCGAGACGCGCGGGCCGACATAGGCGTTGGCCGCGACGGTAGAGACACGCTCGAACTCGCGGTACTCCTGCGACAGCTCATGCGAAGCGGTGACGAATACGCCGGGAATTTCTTCCTGCACGATGGCCTTGACGCGTTGCTCGTGCGCCGGGTTGCGGTAGGAGTGCAGCAGCAAAATGGCCACCGCCTCGATGTTCTGTGCCTTGAGCTCTTTGGCCAGCACGCGCACAGCGCCTTCATCAAGCTCTTTGTAAATGCTGCCGTCGGCCAGCAGGCGCTCGGGCACTTCGTAACGCAGCGAGCGTTTGATCAGCGGCTCGTGTTTGGAGAAGAACAGGTTGTAGGCATCAGGCCGGTTGACGCGGCCGATTTCATAAATGTCGCGAAAGCCCTGGGTGATGAGCAGCGCGGTACGTGCGCCATTGCGCTCCAGCAAGGTGTTGATCGCAATCGTGGAGCCGTGCAAAAAGAGGTTGCCCTCAGCCACACTGGCGCCCGCGCCGTCCAGCGTGCTCTGGATGCCCTTGACGAGTTCGCCATGGGTCGAGAGTGCCTTGCCAAAAAGCAGCTCGCCGCTGACCTCGTCAAAAGCAGCCAGGTCGGTGAAGGTGCCACCGATGTCGACGGCGATGCGCAGCCGCCCGCTGGCGGGGTTCTTTGTCTGGGTGGTCATGTGTGTTCCTGAAAGTGTCTGGGGTGGCCTGATCAGGCCTCGTTCTTCACCACGTTGCGCAGCAGGCCGATGTTTGAAATCTCGACCTCGACCACATCGCCGTCCAACATGTAGAGGGGCGGCTCGCGCCTGTCGCCCACGCCGCCCGGCGTGCCGGTGGCGATCACATCGCCGGGCATCAGGTTGGTGAAGCCGGAGAGGTATTCGATGATGACCGGCAGGGTGAAGATGAGGTCCGACAGGGAAGCCTGCTGAACCACCTGGCCGTTGAGGCGGGTGGTGATGGTCTGCGCGCCCAGGTCGCCGACTTCATCGGGTGTCGTCAGGCAGGGGCCGAATGCGCCTGTGCCGGGGAAGTTTTTGCCCGGCGTCCACTGATGCGTGTGGCGCTGCCAGTCGCGCACCGAGCCGTCATTGAAGCAGGCGTAACCCGCGATGTGGTCCAGCGCATTGGCCTGGGTGATGTTGCGGCCACCCTTGCCGATAACCACAGCCAGTTCGCCCTCAAAGTCGAAGCGCTGGGTGATGGTGGGTTTGACCAGCGGGGCATCATGCGCCACCAGCGTGTCGGCAAAACGGGTAAAGATGGCCGGGTATTCAGAGTCCGTGCGTTTGGTCTCGGCCACGTGGGTTTTGTAATTGAGGCCGACGCAGAAGATTTTTTGCGGGTTGGGGATGACGGGCAGCAGCGTTACATCGGACAGTGCCAACATATCGCCTGCCGCAGACGCTGCCTTCGCGAGTTCAGCCAGGGCACCCGCCTCAAGCACGGCGCGAATGTCGGCGAAGCGCGAGCCAAAAGTTTTTCCGAGGTCTGTGATGCGGTCGCCTGAGAGCGCGCCGTAGCTGGCCTTGCCGCCAGCTTCAAACGTGACGAGTTTCATGGTTTTGTCTCCTTCATCTCCCCGAATACCGGCTGGTGCGGGGCTGTGCAAAAAGTATAAAATTTAAGCAGTCATTCGCATACCTGCAGCTTATGTATCTCAGACATGCCTGATCAGGCATAACCCAAAACCCCATGAACCACGCCGCCCTCAAGCTTTTTATCGACGTGTCCGAGCTGGGCAGCCTGACCAAAACCGCCCTGCTCTACCGCACCACGCAACCGCACATCAGCCGCCAGATCAGCGAGCTGGAGCGCGAATGTGGCGGGCGGCTGTTTCAGCGCACGGGGCGCGGGGTGGTGCTGACGGCACTGGGTGAACAGGTCATGCCGCGCGTGCGCGCCTGGCTGATGGACACCGACCAGTTGCTGAGCGACATCAAGAAAGCATCGGGCACGCCCGTGGGCACGGTGCGCATAGGCGTATTGCCATCCACAGCACACCCGCTGGTCAGCACGCTGTATTACCGGCTGAAAGAGAGCTTTCCGCTGGTCAAGCTGGTGGTGCGTGAGGGCCAGGGTTCACAGCTTGAGAGCTGGCTGGACAACGGCCTGGTGGACCTGGCACTGGTCTTTCGCCACGGCGCGCAGCCGCGTGAGGGCGAGACCTGGCTCATCAAGACCGACACCTACCTGGTCGGCGGCAAGGGCGACAAGCTGACGCGCAAGCCGACGATTGCCTTCAGGAAGCTGGACCAGTTGCCGCTGGTGCAGTTCTGCCGCCCCAACAGCTGGCGCGACCAGCTTGACGAGCTGGGCCGACAGAACGGCATCACCATCAACACCGCGATGGAGGCCGATTCGCTGACGCTGCAGACAGAAATTGTGTCGAGAGGCGGTGCCTACGCGGTGCTCGGACCCTACGCGATTGCAGAGGGCCTGAAGAGCGGGCGCCTGCAGGCCTCACGCATTGTTGAGCCCGACATGACGCGCTACATCGCACTGACGATGTCGCGCCATGCCGCCAGCACGCTGGCCTTGCGCTCGGTGAAGCAGCTGATTCTGGACATCGTGAAGGATCTGGAAGGCGGCAAGCCGGCCGCCTGAAATCGCCTCAGTCCAGCTTCACATTGGCCTGGCGAATCACCTTGCCCCACATCGCACGGTCGGCGTTGATGAAGGCCGTGAACTCTGCAGGCGTATTGCAGCGCAGCTCGCCGCCATACTCACGCCACTTCTTTGCCAGCTCCTGCGACTGGCAGGCCTGCTTCATCGCGTTGCTGAGTTTGTCGAGGATGGGCTGCGGCGTGCCTGCGGGGGCAAGAATGCCCTGCCACGCGATGGGTGCGTAGTCCGGCAGGCCGGCCTCTAGAAAGGTCGGCACGGTCGGGAAGCTGGGGTGGCGCTCCTTGCCGGTAATCGCCAGCAGCTTGAGCTTGCCGCCCTTGATGGGGCCGGCCGCAGCGGGCAGGCCGTCAAACATCAGCTGCACCTGACCGGCCAGCAAGTCGTTGTAGGGACTGGTGCTGTTGTAGGGCACCAGGTTGGTTTTGACCTTGGCCGCATCGTTGAACCAGACACCCGACAAATGCGAGTAGCTGCCTATACCGGCCGTGGCAACTGCCACTGATTCGGGTTTGGCCTTCAGTTGCGCGATCAGGGCTTTGGCGTCGTTGGCCGCCACGCCAGGGTTGGCAATCAGCCCCGTGTTCAGGATGCCCAGCAGGCTGACGGGCGCAAAGTCTTTCTCGGCATTGAAGGGCAGTTTTGAAAACAGGTGCGGCACCACCGACAGCGAACTGGTTGTGCCGATGTAGAGCGAATAGCCATCAGGCGCCGCCCGTGCTGCGGCTTCGGTACCGATGATGTTGGATGCACCAGGGCGGTTCTCGACCACAAAGGTCTGTCCCAGTATTTTGGTCAGCTCTGCCGCGATCTCGCGGGCATTGGCGTCGGGGCCGCTACCTGCCGGGAAGGGCGCGATGATGCGCACCGGCTTGTTGGGGTAGTCCTGCGCATACGCTGCCAAAGGGGCGCAAAGCAGCATGGCTGATGCGGTGCAAATTGAGAAAAGAGCCTTGAAACGGGGATGAAAAGTCTTCTGCATGATGTCTCCTTTTAATATTCTGATAAAAATTACGCGTCTCAATCGTACTAAAAATACGTTTATTGTCAATATATGATAATATTTATATAAATTTGCATGACACAATGCTGTGTGCAACAGCCCCTTGAAGGAGACGCGGTGGAAACAATTCAAAAGCCTGCAGGCCGCCTGAGCCTGCAATTCAGCCACCTCGGCATTTACGTGACCGACCTGCCGAAAATGGCGACGTTCTACAAGCAAGCCCTGCAGTTCACGCAGACGGACTTTGGCGACCTCGGGCCGGTGCAACTGGTGTTTTTGAGCCGCGACCCAAGCGAGCATCACCAGATCGTGCTGGCCACCGGACGGCCGGCAGACATGGCCTTTAACGTCGTCAACCAGCTCTCGTTTCGTGTGCCCGACCTGCAGACGCTGCGCGCCTTTCACCAGCGCACGCTGGCCCACGGTGCATCGGACATGCAGCCGGTGACGCACGGCAATGCGATTTCCATCTACTGCCGCGACCCCGAAGGCAACCGGCTGGAAATCTTCATGGACACACCCTGGTACTGCGACCAGCCGCTGCGTGAATCGATTGACTTTGCCGAAACCGACGACGCCATCATGGCGCGCGCCGAAGCCATTGCCAAACGACTGCCAAAGTTCATGAGCCGCGAAGAGTGGCAAGCCGAAGTTGCCAAACGAATGGAAGAAGACCAGCGTGCCTGAGACCGGCGGTACTGACGTGTTTGACGTCGCCATCGTGGGCTATGGCCCCACAGGCGCAACCCTGGCCAACCTGCTGGGCAGCGCCGGGCTGTCGGTGCTGGTCATCGAGAAAGAAGCCTCCATCTTTGCCCTGCCACGCGCCATTCATTTTGATGGCGAGGTGATGCGCATCTTCCAGAGCCTGGGTTTGAAGGAAGAGGCGCTGGCCATCTCGCGCCCCGGCATCCAGGGCATGCATTTTGTGAACGCCGCGAACGAAACATTGATGATTCGCGGCGGCACAGCCGCACTCGGCCCGCACGGCTGCGCCAACAACTACTACTTTCACCAGCCTGAACTGGAAGCCCTGCTGCGCAAGGGCTGCGAGCGCTTTGCCAATGTCACGGTCTGCCTTGAGCATGAACTGCTCTCCGTTGCACAGGATGTCACGCAGGATGACGATGTCGCCACGCTGTCTGTGCACACGCGCAGCACCGGTGAGACCGCGACATTCCAGGCGCGCTACGTGGTCGGCTGCGACGGCGCACGCTCGCCGGTCCGCAAGGCCATGGGCAGCCCGCTGATCGACCTGGGCCTGCGCCAGCCCTGGCTGGTGTTCGATGTGATGCTAAGTCGCGACGTTGCCCTGCCCACCCACACCGTACAGATCTGTGACCCGGCACGGCCCATGACCTTCTGCAACGTGACCGGCAACCGGCGCCGGTGGGAAATCATGGTCATGCCCGGCGATGACCATGAAGCACTGGTCAAACCCGAGAGCCTCTGGAAGCTGGTGTCGCGCTGGGTGACACCCGCCGATGCCACACTTGAACGCGCTGCGATCTACACCTTTCACTCCGTCATTGCCACAGGCTGGCGCAGGGGCAGGCTGCTGCTGGCCGGCGATGCCTGCCACCAGACGCCGCCCTTCCTGGGCCAGGGCATGTGCGCCGGCATACGTGATGCCGCCAACCTGGCCTGGAAGCTTGAAGCCATCTTGCAGGGCCGGGCCGATGAGGAGCTGCTGGACAGCTATGAAGAAGAACGCTCACCGCATGTGCGCTCGCTGATAGAGCTGGCCGTGAAACTGGGCAGCATCATCCAGACCACAGACCCGGCAGAAGCAAAAGCCCGCGATGAAAAGTTCGCTGCAGGTGGCCCCGAGATTTTCGAGTTGCCCGCGCAATCACTGGGTGGCAGCTATTTTCAGGGCGCTGATCACAAGGCCGTGGGTTGCCCCTTCCCTCAGCCCCGCCTGGCTGACGGGCGCTGGCTTGATGATGTGCTGGGCCGGCGCCTGACCGTTATCGGCCACCAGGATGTCATTGACCATGTATCGCCTGAGGTCGCGCGGCACTGGCGCAGCCTGGACATGCAGGTGATGGCCCAGCCCGACGCGGCGGTGCTCGACTGGTTGCACAACAGGCAGGTCGCAGCCGTGATCATTCGCCCTGACCGTTACGTTCTGGGCGTGGCCCGCAACACGCAGGAGCTTGAAGACATCTCGCGTCATCTGCCTGCCACACAACAACTGCGCGAAGAGGCAGCGCTGTGACGGAAGAAAAATCTGCCTCCAGCCTGAGCCGCATGCTGGGCGTGCTCGACCTGTTTGACGACAGCATGCTGACCCGCACGGCTGAAAGCATTGCCGAAGAAATGGGCGTCTCGGTGCCCACCGGCTACCGCTATGTGCGCATGCTGGTCGAAGCAGGCCTGCTGCAGCGCGTAGAGAACTCGCACTACACCCTGGGCCCGCGCATCATCCTGCTGGACCACTACATCCGCAAGGCCGACCCGGTGCTGCGGGAGGGCATTCCCATCATGCGCGAGCTGGTCGAGACCACCGGTTTTGACTGTGTCAGCTCCAGCCTCTTCGGCGACCAGTTGCTGGACACGCACCGCGAATACGGCGGTGTGCCCGCTGCGCTGGCGTACGGCAGGGGCAGGCCGCGCCCGCTGTTCAGGGGTGGTGCACCCAAAGTCATCGTTGCAGGTTTTCCGCCGGCGCAGCTTCACAAGCTGTTCGACTCGCACAGGGAAGAAGCCGTGCAGAACGGCTTGCCCGGTGAATGGAGCGACTTTCGCAGATACTACGCGGCCATACGCAAGGCAGGACACTATCTGTCGAACGGCGAGCTTGAGCCGCACCTGGCCGCACTGGCAGCGCCGATTGCCAAGGCCGATGGCGGCACCTGGGGTGCCATCTCGCTGGTGCTGGAGACCTCGCGCCTCGCCATCGTCGACACCGAAAAACTTGCCCGGCTGGTGATGGATGCTGCGCAGCGGCTCAGCACGCGGCTCAACTGATTTTTTCTTCAACTACACAACGGACACACACATCATGAAGCTCATCAGCTTTAAACACGGCGGCAAAAACACATTCGGCGCAGTCATCGGCGACAAGGTCATCGACCTGCAGGGCGCTTTTGCCGGCCGCGCAACTGATCTCAAGTCGCTGATCGCGGCTGACCTTATCGCAGAGGCATCGGCATTTGCAAAAACCGCCGCGCCAACGCTGGCACTTGCCGACGTCGAACTGCTGCCCGTCATTCCCAACCCCGGCAAGATTGTTTGCGTGGGCCTGAACTACGGTGAGCACGTGCGCGAAACCGGCCGTGAAATCACCGAAAGCCCTGCCCTCTTTTTGCGCCTCAATGAATCGCAGGTCGCGCATGGCCAGGACATCATCCGCCCGCGCGAATCACACCGCCTGGACTATGAAGGCGAGATCGCCGTCATCATCGGCAAGGGCGGCCGGCGCATTTCAGAAGCCGACTCATGGAGCCACATCGCTGGCTACAGCTGCTACAACGACGGCAGCATTCGCGACTGGCAGGTTGCCACGACACAGTGGACGCCGGGCAAGAACTTCTGGCGCACAGGCGGTTTCGGCCCATGGATGGTGACCTCGGACGAGATCAAGCCCAACCAGCAGATGACGCTCACCACACGCCTCAATGGCCAGGAGTTGCAGCGCGCCACGACCGACATGATGATCCACAGCATTCCGCGCCAGATCGCCTACATCTCGACCTTCATTCCGCTGGAAGCAGGTGACGTGATCGTGACGGGCACGCCGGGCGGTGTGGGCAACAAGCGGACGCCGCAACTCTTCATGAAGCCTGGGGACATTGTCGAGATCGAGGTCGATGCCGTGGGCATCCTGCGCAACGGGATTCGCGACGAGGGCTGATCACGGCCTGTGAATCGACGCCGGCTCCGCGAGGCCGGTGCTGATTTGCCTGGCGAACTCGATCGCCAGCTTGCCGAGCAGCTTGACGTCCAGCAGATGGCCGCGCTTGCTGTCGAACACGATGGTGAGTGCACCCACCACCACCTTGTCGCCGTTGAAGATGGGGGCGCCTATGCCGGTCACCTCTTCGTCGACCTCACCGCGCGAGGCATAGTAGCCCTGCGCCCTGATGGCACGGTAGTACTTTGAAAAGGCGTTCCAGTCGGCTCCGATAACCAGCGCGCCTTCATCTGCATGGTGCCGCCGGTAAACACTTTTGAGCCGGGTCGTATCCATGTGCGCAAGGATGACTTTTGACGCGGCACCTGCAAAAAGCGGCATGACCCGGCCCCTGCCGAAGCTGACGGTGGTGGGGTCTGGCCCGTCTTCCTGGTAGATGTTGACGACCTGGTCGCCGTAGATGCTGCTGAGCATGACCGAACAACCGGTTTTGGCGGCCAGCGCTTTCAGGCTGGGGCCTCCCGCGAGCAGCATGGGGTCAAGCTCGCGGCTGCGGTAATCGAGCTCGATGATGCGGGCACCCAGCGCATAGCGGCCCGACAGACGCGCGACAAGCCCGGCATCGCAAAGCTGGCGAAGGTAACGGAAGGCTGTCGGCCTTGAGAGGCCCAGCAGCTCTTCAACATCTTCCGCCGTCACGGTGATCCGCTCCCTTGAAAAAAGGTTGAGCACTTCAAGAATTTTCAGGAATTGCGACATGGAGCTTGAAATTTCATGATTCGTGCAGTTTATCCACTTCAAAAGACAATATTAATGTCGAAAATTGATACTTGAGCCTGATAGGGTAAACCACTAATTCATTGTCAGTATCAAATATTGACATTAAATTACCCTATATCTATTATCCAAAGCTGTTCTGTTTCATTTCCTGAGCCTCAAGGCTCACCTCCTTGCGACCTGCCACCATGCTTGCTGCCCCTGCTGATACTGCAACCGCCTTTTCGCCAGAAAAATTCGGCTTCAGGCGCCCGCCCGAAATGGATGGCAAGGCTGCCGTGTACACCCACCCCGTCGTGGTGGTGGGTGCCGGCCCGGTCGGGCTGACCATGGCGCTCAGCCTGGCCCATGCAGGCATCGCCTGCGTGGTGCTTGAAGATGACGACCAGGTCTGCACCGGCAGCAGGGCGCTGGGCATGTCGCGCAGGACACTCGAGATATGGGATGCGCTGGGTGCGGCTGATCGCATCCGCAGCCATGGCAGGGACTGGTTCAGTGGCCGCAGTTTTTATCAGGGCCAGACCATTCTTGACTTTCGCATGCCCGATGACGACGCCATACGCCATCGGCCCATGTTCAACATACAGCAGTGCCATACCGAGCATTACCTGGTCGAGGCGCTGGGCAAACACGCAGCCGCAGATATTCGCTGGCAAAGCCGCTTTCTCGGCCTGGAGCAGCATGACGGCCATGTGAGTGTGCAGGTCGCCACGCCAGAAGGTGGGTACACCCTGAAGGCACGCCATGTGGTGGCATGCGACGGTGCACGCAGTGCGGTACGCAGCGCCATGGGCCTGAGGCTTGAAGGCACCTCGTATGAAGCTACCTATGTGATCGCCGACATCCGGCTGGACAGCCAGGCAGCCATGGAACGCCGCTGCTGGTTCGACCCTCCATCCAACCCGGGCCTGACCATCCTGATGCACGGCCAGCCCGACAAGCTGTGGCGGCTGGACTACCAGCTCGGTGAAGGTGAAGACGTCGAGGCGGCTGTCAGGCCGGAAAACGTCATGCCGCGCATACAGGCACACCTGGACTACATCGGCGAAAAAGGCGCGTGGACGCTGGAGTGGCTGAGCCCCTACCGCGTACACAGCCGCGCACTTGAAAAATTCAGGCACCAGCGCGTGCTCTTTGCAGGCGATGCCGCGCACCTGATGCCCATCTTCGGCATTCGCGGCCTCAACTCCGGCGTGGAAGACGCATGGAACCTCGGCTGGAAGCTGGCGCAGGTCGAGCAGGGCAAGGCCCCCGACACACTGCTTGACGCATATGACGTCGAACGCCGCGCCGTGTTTGCAGAAAACGCCGCGCTGGCCGAACGCAACGCATGGTTCATGACGCCGCCCAGCGAGGGCGTGCGCATGACACGCGACGCCGTGCTGTCGCTGGCGCTGGATGGCGCGCCGGTGGCCGACATCCTCAACCCCAAACAGGCGGCCTATGTGCCGCTGCGCAGCTCGCCGCTGAGCACACCCGACACGTCAGGTTTCAGCGGCGGCCCGCTACCGGGCGAGACCGTGCCCGACCTCTGCCTGCGCAGCCCGCAGCCCCATGCAGTGGCGCACCTGCAGGGCTTGCTCGACGGCCGTTTCACCGGGCTTTATTTCGCAGCGCAGGGCAAGTTGCCTGAAGAGGCCGTGTTGGCACTCACGTCCCTGCAGGAAAACAGCCATCTGCAGACACTGGTCATACAGCGCGGTGGCGACGATGCAGCCCAGGTAGCAGCAGGCATGACCCTGATCACCGATCACGATGGCGTGCTGCACCAGCGATTTGCGGCCAGTGCCGGCTGTTTTTACCTGGTGAGGCCTGACCACCATATCGCGGCGCGCTGGCCGGCGCTGAACGAAAGCGCCGTCGAGGCTGCGCTGGCAAAAGCCACAGGGCTGTCGTATGCCCATGCAGGCATGGAAGCGGTGCACGCACCCCTCACCCATGCCGAAGATGTGTACCGCTCCATCGGCAAGGCGCTCGAAGCCGTGCCTGCCGCCCAGCACACCCTGTTTCTTTCCAAACTGGCCATGCTGCTGGCGCTGGACAACAGCGACGGCCAGGCCGTTGAGCGCATGGCTGGCGTGGCAGCGCGGCACCTTGACCCCAACATGCGCAGCGCAGTGCAAGCCCCCGCCTGACAAGCGGCACAAGCGGCACAAGCGGTTCAGCCAGCAGCAAATCACAAGCTCAATCCCAAAGTTTTTTTCGACCGACAACACAAGGAGACATCATGAAGACAAAAAGAAATTTCCTGGCCATCACGCTGGCCAGCTCACTTTCCCTCGGCCTGTCGCTCGCTGCGCAGGCCGCCGACCCGGGGTTCCCCACCAAGCCGGTCAAGCTCATCGTGCCCTACCCACCGGGCGGCGGCTCCGACACCTTCGCGCGTACGGTGTCACCGAAACTCTCCGACGAACTCGGCCAGCAGTTCATCATTGACAACCGCCCGGGCGCGGCCACCATCATCGGCGCAGACCTGGTCGCCAAGTCGCCAGCCGACGGCTACACGCTGCTGCTCGGCGACAACTCGACCTATGCCGTCAACAGCAGCCTCTACAAGAAGATGCCTTACGACGCGCTCAAGGATTTCTCGCCCGTCACGCTGACCGCACGCTTCGCACTGGTGCTGGTGGTGAACCCCGCGGTGCAGGCGCAGAGCGTGCAGGACTTCATACGCCTGGCCAAAAGCCAGCCAGGCAAGCTGAGCTACGGCAGCCCCGGCGCAGGCTCGCCACACCATCTGGCCATGGAGCTGTTTGCGCAACGCGCCGGCATCAACCTCGTTCACGTGCCCTACAAGGGCGGCGCACCCGCCACCCAGGATTTGCTGGGCGGCACCCTGCCGGTCATGATGCTGGACTTCGCGACAGCATCGCAGCACATGAAATCCGGCAAGCTGCGTGCCTTGGGCACCGCCAGCGACAAGCGCCTGCCCCAGTTTGCGGATGTGCCGACCATCGCCGAATCAGGCTTCCCGGGTTACGAAGCCTGGGCCTGGCAGGGCATCGTGGCCCCGACCGGCACGCCACCTGAGGTGATCACGCGCCTGAACGCCGCGCTGACCAAGGTCGCTGCCGACCCGGACGTGAAAAAGCGCATGACCGACCTGGGCGGTGACTTCGTGCCCAGCACACCGGCAGCCATGCAAACCTATATGCGCGCCGAGACCGCCAAGTGGGCCAGGATCATCAAGGACGCCAACATCTCCATCGAATAAAGCCGCAAAGCTGAACGCCACCATGACCTACGCCGTCGATGCCACCCATGACCCGCAGCTGCGCAGCTGGGTGGAGAGCGCCAATGCGCCGGATGCGGAATTCCCCCTGCAAAACCTCCCTTTCTGCGTCTTCAGCCGCCGGGGCACTTGGGGCGGTGGCGTCGGCATAGGCGACCGCATTGTGGACCTGGAGGCGCTGGCCTCCACCGGCCTGCTGCGGGGCGAAGCACTGGTGGCCGCAGAGGCTGCGTCAGGCAACAGCCTGAACCCGCTGATGGCGCTTGATGCCTCCTTCAGCAATGCGCTCCGGCACAGCCTGTCGGCGTTGCTGGGCAGCCAGGGGCACGGCGCGGCGAAAGATCACGCTGAGAAGTTTCTGCAGCCCATGCAGGGCGCGGCTTTTGCCGTGCCCGCACGCATAGGCGGCTTCACCGATTTCCTCACCTCGCGCCATCACACCGAACGCCATGGCCGCTTCAAGGGCCTGAAAGACCCGCTGCCACCGGCCTTCTTCTCGCTGCCCGTGGCCTATCACGGCAGAACCTCATCGATACGCGTGAGCGGTACAGATGTGCGGCGCCCCCACGGCCAGCTGCGCGATGCGTCCGGCGCCATCAGCTTTGCGCCAGCGCAGGCACTCGATTTCGAGCTCGAACTGGGCGCCTACATACGCAGCGGCAACGAGCTGGCGCAACCGGTGCCGCTGGCTGCGGCGGAGGAAAAACTCTTCGGCTACACGCTGCTCAATGACTGGTCGGCCAAAGACATCCAGTGGTGGGAGCAGGTGCTCGGGCCTTTTCTCGGCAAGAACTTCATGACAAGCGTGTCGCCCTGGGTTATCACATCGGAAGCCCTGGCGCCTTTCAGGTGTGCAGCGCCCTCGCGGCCCGGTACCGACCCTGCCCTGCTGCCCCACCTGCATGACGACGGCGACCAGCGCATGGGTGGGCTGGATGTAGAAATGGAGGCCTGGATCACGACGACGCAGATGCGTGCATCAGGCCATGAGGGCTTCATGCTCAGCCGCACCACACCGCGCAACCTCTACTGGACTTTCGGCCAGATGCTGGCACACCACACCAGCAACGGCTGCAACATGGAAGCCGGCGACCTGATAGGCAGCGGCACCATCTCCGGCGAAGAGTTCAGCTCGCGCGCCTGCATGACCGAAATCGCCGAGGCAGGCAAAAAACCCATCGCCCTCACGCCGCAGGAAAGCCGCAGCTGGCTGCAGGACGGCGACGAGATCTGCTTCAGGGGCCATGCGAGGCGTGAAGGTTTTGTCTCCATAGGCTTTGGCGAGTGCCGGGGCACCATTCGCGCCGCACAGGCCTGACAGCAACCCACTCCTCAGCCAGCCCACCATCCATCAGGTCAGCCCAGCCACACGGCAGCGCTGACGCACCCGGGAACCCTCATGACCAGCAACCATCGCATTGACGTCCACCATCACATCCTGCCGCCTCACTACATTGAAACCGTAGGTGCCCACGCGATCGCCGTGCAGGGCTCATCCGGCCGGGTGCCGACATGGGCACTTGACCACGCACTGGAGGGGATGGACGGTGCAGGCATACAGACTGCCATCACTTCGCTGTCTGCACCCGGGCTGGCGCAACTGCCTGCGGCGCCGGCGCAGAAACTGGCGCGCTGGTGCAATGACTTTGCGGCCGGCATGATGCAGGACCACCCCGGCCGCTTCGGCATGTTTGCCACGCTGCCGGTCCACGATATGGACACCTGCCTGCAGGAAGTCGCTTACGCATATGACACGCTGGGCGCGGACGGCGTGTGCCTGCTCAGCAACTACGCCGGGCGCTACCTCGGCGACGAATCCCTGCGCCCGCTGTATGAAGAGCTGGACCGGCGCAAGGCAGTGGTGTTTGTGCACCCCACCTCGCCGCAGCACATGGTGCAGATCAGCCAGCTGTCGGCGTCCACACTCGAATTCCCCTTCGACACGGCACGCACGGCGGCGTCGCTGGTCTTCGGCGGCGTGACGCGGGATTTTCCGGCCATACGCTGGATACTCTCGCACGCCGGCGGCGCCCTGCCCTATCTTTGCGGGCGCGTGGAGGTGCTCACCACCAATAACCCCACGCTGCGCGAACGCATCCCCGACGGCTTCGAGGCCGAACTTGCAAAGTTCTACTTCGACACGGCGCTCTCGGCCAACGCGATGGCCATGAACGCGCTGGCCGGCCTGGCGTCAACCGGCCACATCCTCTTCGGCACCGACTACCCCTTCGGGCCCAAAGGCCAGATGCTGCAGGCTGCGCAAGGCCTGGATGCCATCGGATGGACAGAAGAAGACACGGACAAGGTCCGGCATGGCAATGCGCAGCTGCTGTTCCCGCGGCTGGCGTGACGCAGGCGCCACACCCGGATTCCCAGACACCCCAACAACCCCAAGGAACACCATGAGACACACCAGGCGCTTCATCACACTCGGCCTTGCCACTGCAGCCGCACTCTGCACGCTGGGCGCTGCCGCACAGGACAAATTCCCGTCGAAACCCCTGCGCCTCGTCGTTCCGTTTGCGCCCGGCGGCGGCAACGACGCGGTGGCGCGCATGGTGGGCGAATCACTGGCCGCCATCCTGGGCCAGCCCGTCATCGTCGAAAACCGCCCCGGCGCAGGCGGCAACATCGGCACCGACTTTGTGGCCAAGGCGCCAGCCGACGGCTACACCATCCTGCACGGCTCCAACGGCCTGGTGGTCAACCCCTACCTGTACAAAAAGCTGCCTTTCGATGTGCAGAAAGACCTGGCACCCATCGGCCTGATCGCGACCTCGCCGCTGCTGATACTGAGCAACCCGAAAGCGCCGGTCACCTCGCTGGCCGACCTGGTGCAGCAGCTCAAGGATAAAAAGACAAAGCTGTCCTACGCATCGCCGGGCGCCGGCACGCCCCACCACTTCGCCATGGAACTGCTGGCATCGCACACCAATGCCGACATCGTGCATGTGCCCTACAAGGGCGCCAGCCCGGCGCTCACCGACGTGGTGGGCGGGCAGGTGCCGCTGCTGGTGTCGACGCCACAGTCCGTCGCCGATTTCGTGGCGACCGGGCGCCTGCGCATGCTGGCCACCATGGAGCCGGTGCGCATGCCCGAGTTCAAGGATGTGCCGGCCGTCGCTGAAGCGGTGCCCGGTTTCAGCGTGTCGATCTGGCATGGCCTGTTTGTGCCTGCCAACACGCCGCAGCCCGCCGTGAGCATCCTGACTGCAGCGCTGGCCAAAGCCCTGGCAGACCCGCAACTGCAAAAGCGCCTGGCCGGCGTGGGTTTTACAGGCAGGTTCGGCAGCGCTGCCGACCTGAAGGGCCGGATGGCCACCGAGCTGGTGACCTGGAAATCCGTTGCAGAGAAGGCGAAGATCGTTCCGGAATAAGCGACCGGGCGGCTGGGAATAGAACCCGGCCGCAACCAGGCTCCTACAGCCTATTTGCTACAAACTTAGTAGCTGCTCACGCTTGTATCTAAAGGGCTGCAGCCCGATTTGGCACCTGAAAATGGTCTTTTTCGGCTGTTTTTTGCCTTTTGGGCAATCAGCAAGCACCCTGAAACCCCAAAAGTTAATATGGAACTTAACATTTTGGCAAAATGTTAAGCTGGAAGTTAACTTTTAACGTTTTTTAAGCCTCAGCCTGCCAGCACCTGCCCATACCCGGGAATGTGCGCCTTCAGCTTGAGCAGGTCGAGCATATTGCGGGTGGTGCAGGCTGAAGTTGAGGTGACCGGGATGCCCAGCCTGTCCTGCGCGATCTGCAGCGCGGGGATGGACTGCATCTGCACACAGGCGGACAGCACCACGACATCGACGTTGGCGGTGTTGAGCTTCTTCACATCTTCCAGCAGTGCCATGGGGTCGCGCCTGCCGACTTCGAGGTTGTCGGGAATCTCGAAGCAGATGCTGTCCTGCACTTCTATGCCTTCGCTTTCGATGTAAGCGACGACTTTGGCGGTCAGGGGCTTCATGTAGGGCGCCATGAGGGCTATCTTTTTGGCGCCCAGCTTTTTCAGGCCGTAGATCAGGGCGCCGGCGGAGGTCATGACTTCGGCGTCCGAGTTGTTCTCCGTGCAGATGCGCTTGAAGTCGGCTTCAACCTGGCGGTGGTAGCCCAGGCCCTGGGCCATGATGGCGACAAGGCAGGCTGTAGACATGACATCGACTCTTGCGTCAGAGAGTTCGGCGGCGCAGCGCAGGCCTTCCTTGTTCATGTTGGCGAGCTCTTCTGGCGTGACCCTGTGCATGCGCATGCGGCTGGAATGAAAGGTGAAGCGCTCGGGGTAGAGCGCTTCACGGGCGCGCAGCATGGCGGGTATCTCGGTCTCCATCGTGGTGTTGGAGCTGGGCACGATCTGGCCTATGCGGTAGAGGGTTTTCATGATTTGTATTTCTGTAGTGCGTCCAGCATGGCGGGCGGGATGGGCGCACGCTTGCGCACCTCGCGGCTGATGCAGATGGGCGAGAAGCGGCCGGTGAAAATACGGCGGCCGTCCTTTTGACTGGCTTCGACGCGAATGTCGTAGCTGTGATCACGTATGGCGGATACCGTGCACAGCATGTCGAACTCGTCTTCGGGCCACAGGGCGCCGTGGAACTCCATGTCCAGGCCCTTGCAGGGGGTGTCGACGTTCAGGTCCTTGACCCACTGGAAGTATTTGCCTTCGCCGAGTTCGTTGAAGAAATAGTTGACCGCAATCAGCATGTACTCGTTGAACTTGCCGGTAAAGACAACCCCGGCCGGATCGCAGTCGGCCCAGCGCACGCGCTTGGTGACGACCAACGGCAGGGTCGAGGTCACGGTCTCGTAACTCCTGCTCACGCGAGGTGCCCGCTTTCTTCAGACTGCTCGGTCTTGTCCAGCACGCCCGCCTTTTCAAACTGCGCGAACAGCTCGGGGTATTGCGCCGCCAGGCGTTCATTGCCCAGGCGGCCTGTGCGTGTCATGAAGGCGTGTATGAATTCAAGCGGCGTGTAGCGCTGCATCCACTCGCCAATGTTTTCGTACCAGAGGTAAGACTTGCGTGAGGCGGTCAGCAGCTTGTCTTTCTCAGGGCCGCGCCTTTCAACAAACCTGGCCAGCCGCTGCAGAGCCGTGGGCTCGGGACTTCCGGCAGGCGCTTCCTCTGTGAGCGCTTCAGCCAGCGCAATCGAGTCTTCCATTGCGATGCGGGTGCCGGAGCCGATGGAAAAATGCGCGCTGGTCTGTGCATCACCGATCAGCACGAACTTGCCGGCCGTCCAGTTGCTGCTGCGTGTGACCGGAAACTGGCGCCAGTTCGAGTTGTTGGAGATCAGCTTCTCGCCAGCGAGTTCGGGCGCAAAGACTCTCTCGAACAATTGCTGGCGCTCATCGTCGCTCATGGCATCCATGCCCAGCCTGATCCAGGTGGCGTGGTCGCATTCGGTGACGAAGGTGCTGCCCGTCGCGCAATAAGGGTAGTAGTGCGCGACAAACGCGCCGCCCTGGTACTGCCTGAACACCAGCGCCGATTTCTCGAACACCTTGCGGGTGCCAAACCATGCGAAGTGGTTGGTGAGAAATGTTTTGGTGGTGCCAAACGCTTCTTCATGTGCGGCACGCACGACGGAATTGACACCGTCAGCGCCGACCACCACATCGGCATCGCCCAGCCCCAGCGCGGCCAGGTCATCAGGGTGCGAAATACGCTGGCCGAAGCGCACATCAACACCAGCCTCCGCGGCGGCTTCCTGCAATACATGCAGCAGGTCTATGCGCGCAATGGCGCCACCCTTGGAGGGGTGGTTGATGTCTATGGGCTGCTCTTTCAGGTTGATGGTCTGGCAACCGGTAAAGGTCATTCTGGCAATCAGCTTTTCATACACATCCGCATCGGCCGCCTGTATGCGCGCCAGACCCGAATCGGCCAACACCACGCCGAACCCAAAGGTCGAATCAGCCACGTTCTGCTCGACGACGCTGACCTGCCAGGACGGCCTGCGCTTCTTTACCAGTATGGCGGTATAAAGCCCCGAGGGGCCGCCACCGACGATGGCGATCTTCATGATGCCACCTCCGCAATTGAAAGTACGTCGTTGTCAAAATGGGTGATGCGCCCCACCAGCCCGCCGGTCAGCGCACCGTGCCAGACCGCCGGCTTGAAGCCCAACTCCTTGCGCTTGAAGTTCAGGCTCGGGCTGCCCGTGATGCGAAAGTAACCCAGGCGCGGGCCGTCGACCTTGCAGTCGGCCTGCTTGCGGGCATGCTCGACCAGCGGCAAAAACTCGGGAACGTTGAGGACAAAAATCGCCGGCATCAGAGCGCCCCTTCCAGCTCACCGGCTTTTTCAAACTCTTGGGCCAGCGTGCCGGCCTTGCCTGACCAGACCTGGTCAATCTTTGTGAACGGTGTTTTGTCGCGCGCATTCTCAAGAGCCACTGCGGCATCCATGGTGCGGGCGGCATCGTCGAGGTCGACCTGCTCAAAGGGCCTGACCTGCCAGGTGATCTCCAGCGAATAGCCGTTGGGGTCATCGAAATAAATCGACTCGATGACTTCATGGCGAATCTGGTACTTGAGCTGTATGCCGGCCGCTTCAATCTTTGCACGCGCAGCCAGCAGGTCTTCACGCGAGGTGACGCGCCAGGCGGTGTGTGAGGCGCGGTAGCGGTAGTCATCACGTACTTCGACAAAGTCGGGCGGCGTGGTGCCTATGTAATAAAAGAAGGCAATCGTGCTGCCGTTGCCGCTGTCAAAAAAGAAATGCAGGAAGTCGGCATGGTCTTCCGGGCCCCAGCCGCGTGCGGAGATGGCATGCACCAGTGGCAGGCCCAGCAGGTCGCGGTAGAAATGCACGGTCTCGGCCAGCTTCCACGTGGGGCGGGCGGTGTGGTGAACACCGGCAATCGGGATGGGTTGTTGCAAGGGCCTGGATGCAGTCATGGAGTATTCCTTCGCTTTGGTTGAATCAGACAGTCGCGGTGTTTTCACCGGCCAGCTTTTGCACTATGATTTCCTTGAGCCGGGGTTTGCTGAGCTTGCCCGCATTGGTCAGCGGCAGTTCGGCCAGCACCTCGACGCGCTCTGGCCACTTGAATTTGGCCAGGCCTTCTTTCTGCAGGAAGCTGCCCAGACCGGAGACGTCGGGTGCGGCCATGCCGTCGCGCACGGTGATGAAGGCGCAGACACGCTCACCGTAAACCTTGTCCGGCATGCCGATAACCGCTGCTGCGGTGATGGCTGGATGCCGGGCCACCATGGTCTCGACCTCTTCGGAGTTGATCTTTTCGCCGGCACGATCCACCACGTCCTTGGTGCGGCCCCTGAACTGGTAATAGCGCTTGCCGCCTATGTCGCGGAAGAGCATCAAATCACCCGAGCGGTACATGCCGCCGCTGGTAAAAGTCTGGGCGTTACGTTCTGCCGCGTCGTAGTAACCATGTATGGTGTACGGGCCCGAGAACGCACATTCACCCTCGACGCCTTCCTCGGTGATTTCTTCTTCGGTGCCGATCTTGTAGAGCCTGACCTGGTCATGCGCAGAGACTGGCACACCCACCATGGTGTCCTTGACCTCCTGCGGGTCGCTTTCGCGCGTGAGCATGATGACGCCTTCGGTCATGCCGAAGATGTGGTGCACAGGCGCCTTCAGCAGTTGCCGCAGTGCAGGTGCATTGTTGGCGCTGATCACGCCGCGCAGCTTGTCCAGCGGAAGCTTGCCGGATTCAATGGCGGGTTTCAGGCGCTCGGCAATCGGGCCGGCAATCACCGTCCAGGTCGGCTGGCAATTTTTGAAGATGTCCCCCAGTGCTTCGGGCGACAGGCTGGTCGCCACCGCCACCGTGCCGCCGGTGAGCAGGAAGGGGCCGAAGCAGCAACCCATGTTGAGGTTATGCATCATGGGCAGCGGCATGAAGAGGCAGTCATCAGGTGTGTAGCCGCAAAAATCTGCCACCGCGCGCATGTTGTAGATGTACTCGTTGTGAAAGCGCGGAATGATCTTGGGCACACCGGTGGTGCCGCCCGACAGCTGGAACACCGCAACCTGGAAAGGGTCGGGCTGCACCTTCGCCAGCATCTTGCGTGCGTCGTCGAGCGGCATGGCATCGACCAGTTCCCTCAGGTGCAGCGCCTTGCCGCGGCGCTCGCCACGCGCCTGTACTGTCCATTGCATGCTGGGGATGCTTTCACGCATGCGCTCGGCAAAAGCTATGTCGTCAAACTTCGCGTCATCACCCTGCACAAAATGCATGCGTGCCGCCGCGTGTGTGCCGAGGTAGCCGATCTCGCTTTCACGGTGTGCAGCCAGCGTGCAGACAGGAATCAGCCCGGCCTTCAGGCAGGCGATAAAACCAAACACCAGTTCGTTGCAGTTGCCAAGCTGGAAGATGACGCGTTCCAGCGGCTGCAACCCCATGCGCAGGAATGCCGCGCCCAGCCTGTCAGTAATCGCATCGAGTTCGGCATAGCTCACCTCGCCTTCGCTGCCCCTGAGCGCCAGGCGATCCGCATGCCGGGCGAACGATGCGCGAAAAGCATCGGGCATGGTTTCGCGCGTGAGCGCAGCTGCATCAAGATAACGGCGCAGGTCGGCCGGCGGTGCGTAAACGACGCCTGGCATCGGCTCTCTGACCTGGTACTGGGTGCTGCTGGACATGGGGATTCCTGGTGTATGGCTGCTGGTACTTTTTACTCGGGCTTCAGGCCCAGGGTGCGAATCACACCGCCAAACTGGCCGACCTCACTCTTCACAAATTTTTGTGCGTCAGCCATGCTGCCCGGCGTTGCATAGGTACCGAACTCATTGAACTTGCTGATGACGTCCGGCATGGCCATGGCGGCATTGATCTCGGTGTTCAGGCGCTGCATGATGGCTACCGGCGTGCCCTTGGGTGCATGCATGCTGAACCAGCCATAGACATTGAGCCCGGGCACTGTCTTGTTGGCCAGCGGAATGCCTTCCATGCCGGGCAATTCGGTTTCTGCGGCAATCGCCAGTGCACGTAGGCGGCCAGCCTTGACCAGCTGGATCAGCGGGCCTGCACCATCGACATAAAACGCGGTGTCGCCATTGACCACGGCCTGTATGCCCTGGCCGGTATTGGCAAACGAGACCTGCTGGAATTTCACATTGCTCTTGATACCGGCGAGCTCCGAAGCCAGATGGGGAATGGACGTGCGCGTGGGGTTGCCCACCGCCACTTCACCGGGTTTGGCCCTGGCCATCGCGATCGCGTCAGCCATGTTCTTCGCCGGGTTGGCGGCGTTGGTGACAAACAGCATGGGCGTCTTGCCTGCCATTGCAAAAGTCTCGAAGTCGCGCTCGACCTCGTAGGTCGCTTCCTTGTAAGTGAATGGCGTCACCACCACCACGGCAGCCTGCGCCAGCGCAATGGTGTAACCGTCAGCGGGCGAGGCCTTGAGGGCATTCATCGCCACGATGCCGCCCGCGCCCGGGCGGTTCTCTATCAGCACAGCCTGGCCAAGCGCACGGTTGAGCTTGTCGCCAATGATGCGGGCCGTCAGGTCGGGCGCAGAACCCGCTGGCGCGGGCACGAGGATACGTATCGCTTTTTGCGGCCACGCTCCGGTTTGCGCGAGTGCTCCGGCAGCGGTCATGCCGGCCAGCAATGCGACCGCGGTGAGCTTGAAGAAGGTTTGACGATTCATGGTTTTGTCTCCAGTAGTTTTAAGTAGCAATCAACAGAAATAATCAGGGTGATGAATCAGGCAGCAGGCGCTTCACGCAGCCACTGCTGCACCATTCGGCCCGCCACAAGCTGGCCGGACTCCTCGCCTTCAGCAAGCGCCTGGCCATGGTGGTTGCCGCGTACTTTTTCAGAGCGTTTGTTCGTCGCGCCTATGGATTCGTAGATGGCCGCCATGTCCGACGGGAAGGCCGCCTGGTCGCCGGTGTATTCAATGACGAAAGAAGGCAGGGTCAGCTCCGGGCCGCATTTTTCAAAGCTGGCGTTCGACGTGATGCCTGACCAGGTGGACAGCCAGGACTCCGGCGTGACCATGCGCGCAAAGCCCACGCTGCCGAGGTTGGACGCAAACGGGTCGCGCCCCCAGAGCGTGCCGACCTCCCGGTCAGACGGGTCAATCGACAAATCCCAGCAGCGCAGGTCTGCATCGGTGCGCCAGATCTGGAAAATCTGCGTGTGTGCGGCGACGCGTTTGACGGCTGCGGATGCGCTGCCCTCCTTGACCTGCTTGCGTGCGGCATTGCGCACGGCCAGCATGTCTTTCGCCTGCGCATCGAGCCTTGCAACCCTTGCATGCTGGGCCGCCCGGTAGCGGGTGATGAATTCAGCCTCATATTCCGACGAGGCGGGCGCAGGTATAAAACCATTGGCAGCATCGAAAGGGTCCAGCGTACTGTCGACCGAAAGCGGATTGTTTTCATCAGTGACCGAAGGATCAATGCCGTTCATGAGCAGCTTGCCCTGGCCGGGATGTGGCGACACAAAGATCAGGTCGCTGGGCACGGGCATGTCGGCAGTGGCCAGCTTGACCGGGCGGCCGCTGGGTGAATGTGTGATGCGCTTTTCAGGCGCGCGCAGGGCCTGCTGCGTGTAAAAGGCGTAGAGGCCTGCGCCGCCCGAGTTGCCCAGCAGCACGATGCGCGTGAAACCCAGGCTGCGCAGGTGTACCATGCCGGCGGCGACATCGAGGATGGCCAGTTCGTGCTCCAGCCGCAGGTCGGTGCCTATGGCACGCGGGGCCTGCACCCAGGCCGCGCAACCGGCATCAAGCACATCGGGCACCAGGTAAGGCGTGCCGGTGAATTCACGCGGGTGCATCAGGCAGACCACCGTGTTTTCGTGACCGGTTCGGCTGTACAGCAGGCCCAGCGTGCGCTGGTCGTCCGCAGTTCTCAGGCTGAAAGGCTTTGTCGTGAAGGGCGTCGCCATGCGTGCCGGATTCCAGCCCGCACCGCGCAAACCTGCGGTAACCTTGCCTTTGGGGATGTCTGCCACTGAAGCTCCAGATATAATTTAGACAGTCACAATTAAACAATTGTGAGCCTCACAATAAAATAAGGAAAAACCCTTGGATGGCTAAATCCGCCCATCAACCTGACAGCGATGCCAAACAGCCCTCAGCTAAAGGCACCAAGGCAACGAAGACCGCGACAGTGCTGGCCCTGGCGGCTGTAGACGGCCAGGTGCGCAAACGTGGCCGGCCGAGGCTGGATGCACAGGCCGACAGCGCAGCACCGGCGCTGTCGCGTGAACAGATCCTCGACAGGGCGACGATGCTGGCCAAGGTCGAGCCGCTGGGCGAGATTTCCATGGTCGGTCTGGCGCGCGAACTGGGCGTGACGCCGACGCTGATTCATTACTACATCGGCAGCCGCGACGACCTGATCTCGGGCGTGGCCAACCGTTATTTCAAAGAGCGCCTGTCGCGCCTGCAGCCACTTGTCGGCAGCTGGAAAGAAGACCTTGAGCGTGAGGCCACCAAATCATTCGAGATGGGTGTGGAGTACGGCGGCGTGCTGCGCTACATGATGTCGCACAACCGCTTTCGCCTTTTCCAGCAGGTGAGTGCAGGCGAAACCGACTACGGCATGCTGTACCTGAACCGCATGGCGGGCATCTTCAGGGACGGCGGTTTCACGCCGCAGCAGTCGGCCATCGGCTACCACCTGCTGTCGCAATATGTGATGTCGTCATCGTATGCGGAAGTAAGCCGGCAGCTGCCGGGCTTTCACGAGGCCTACATCCGCCACCAGATTGAATCGCACGCTGAAGAGGAGCTGTCGGGTGCGCGGTATTTTGCAGAAGCGTTCTCTACGCTCGACTCCGCAACGTCGTTTCCAGAAGGCCTGCGGCTGCTCATAGGCAGTTTTGAAAGCTGGCTGAAACCAGCTGGCTGACGGCTGCGCTTACCGGCCTTTGCGCTGTGCCGGCTTGCGCAGCACCCGCCTGGCCGGTTTCGGCGTTGGCGGCAACTCTTCAACCACCGGCGTTGATTCAGGCACCAGCAGAACGACCTGCTTGAAGCCCAACCCCAGCATGCCCAGCTCTTCTGCCGCCGCACGGCTCACATCGATGATGCGGCCGCGGCTGTAGGGGCCGCGGTCTGTGATGCGCACATCAACCTCGCGCCCATTGACGAGGCTGCGAACACGCACCAGTGTGCCGAAGGGCAAGGTGCGGTGCGCGGCAGTCAGCGCATGCATGTCGTAACGCTCGCCACTGGCGGTACGCCTGCCATTGAAGCCCGGGCCATACCAGGAGGCGTGGCCACGCTGGAACTCTCGCGGCAACTCGCCGTTGAGCAGACCGGTCTGCGGCACCTCGTCGGCAAGTGAAATGCCGGGGGTTGATTCAGAAGGTGTACCGGCTGCTTCAGGATTTTGCGAGGCACGCAAGGGCCGGCTCGCCATTGCGGGTCTGGCCTGGTCTGCCGGCGGCGTGGAAGATGCGGGTGGCGGCGCTACCGCCGTACAGGCAGACAGAAGGACTGACACACAGCCAGCGAGGCCAAGCCTGATGAATTGATTCAGCATGCAGGCCCTGTCGGCGCAGGCCTAGGCCAGTTGCAACCTGCGGACAATCTCGGTCGTCGCCGCAGCCTGGTTCATGGTGTAGAAGTGAATGCCCGGCACACCCGCGGTGCGCAACTGGTCGCAGAGGTCTGTGATCACATCAAGGCCAAAACTCCTGATGGAGTCGATGTCGTCACCAAAAGCCTGCAGGCGCAGGCGGATCCAGCGGGGTATCTCGGCACCGCACGCATCGGAAAACCGCATGAGCTGCGTCGAGCTGGTAATCGGCATGATGCCGGGCACAACGGGTACATCGGCACCCAGCCTTGTGGCATCGTCGACGAAGCGGAAGTAGGCGTCGCTGTTGAAGAAGTATTGGGTGATGGATGAATTGGCGCCGGCCTTGACCTTGGTCACAAAGGCCTGCAAATCCGCATCGGCCGATTTGGCCTGCGGGTGGATCTCGGGGTAGGACGCGACTTCGATGTGAAAGGTGTCCCCAGTCTCTGCACGAATGAATGCGACCAGATCACTGGCGTAATGAAACTCGCCGCCTGCGCCATACCCGCTGGGCAAATCGCCCCGCAAGGCGACCAGGCGTTTGACACCCATTTTTTGCAAAATGCCGAGCTGCTCACGCACCGTGGCCCTGGTGGCACCCACACATGAAAAATGGCTGGCGGCATCGACGCCTTCGGCGAGGATTTCACCAACGGTGCCGAAAGTACCATCCTGTGTCGAGCCGCCTGCGCCGAAAGTGACAGAACAAAAATCGGGTTTGAGGGCATACAGGGCCTGGCGTGTCACACGCAGCTTCGCCGCGCCTTCAGGCGTCTTGGGCGGGAAAAATTCAAGGCTTATCGGCAAGGTCATCTCAACTCCCGGATTCTTTTATTCGGCACCATCTGCCTGGTCGGGCTGGTCCTGTTCATATTTTTTCTTGCGTTTGCTGCGCGCAGGGCCATGCTGGCCGGCGTGGGCTTCTTCAGAGTCTTCATGCGCGGCATGCAGGGCACGCAACTCGCTGCGCGGCGTGCGCTTGGGAATGTTGCGTACGGGCGCTGCGGCCAGCGGCGTGTCTTCCGCAGCCACGTTGTGCCGCTTTTTGCCGTGAATAAAAAACTCGCGGTTGCCATCACCACCCTGAATCGCGGACTCCATCCAGCCGAGAACGTCAACACCCACTTCAGCGCAGGTATCACGCAAACGCTTTTCGACAAATTCAAAATGCGCGGGGTCACGCACAATGCCGCCCTTGCCTATCTGACCGGGCTGCAGTTCAAACTGCGGCTTGACCAGCATGAGCAGATGGCCATCGGCTTTCAGCAGGCGGGCAACTGCGGGCAAAACAAGTGTGAGCGAGATGAAAGACAAATCGCCGGTGAGAAAGTCAAACAGCGGGTTGAACCCGTCGCCGCCTTCGCTCCCACCATCAAGGTCTTCGTCATCGAAGTCCTCATCACCGCGGTGACCGTCACCATCTTCACCGAAGTCTTCGCCACCATTGTTGATGTGTACAGCGCGGCGGTAATGTTCCGCCAGGTCGTCCGCAGTCAATGAACGCGCATTCACGCCTTCGATGCAGACCACACGTTCATCGGCACGCATGGTCGCATGCAACTGTCCGTGACCGACATCCACACCCACAACCTGCACGGCACCGCCCTGCAATAAACAATCTGTAAAACCGCCGGTAGACTGGCCGATATCGAGGCAACGCAGGCCCTCTACCGTCAACTTCGTCGCCTTCAACGCACCTTCAAGCTTGAGGCCGCCGCGCGATATGTATTTGGCCTCGGTGTTATCCAGCACCTGCAACTCGGCCGACAGCGGGATCTCGTCGCCGTTTTTGGCAACCCGCTTCCACATGGGCGTGACTTCGCCCTCAACCAGCACACGCCACTGCACACCGGACCCTATCAGGCGCTGGGCCTGGGAACGGGTGGTGGCAAAGCCGTGTTCGACGAGGAAAAGGTCAGCGCGCAATGTGTGTATCCAATAGCAATATCAAGGGCGTAGCGAGCGGCCCAGAAACAAGCAACGGAGTCAGGCAACCGCAGTGCACTTAAGGTGCATGAGGATTGCCTGATCGGGACCCGCAACGCCGTTATCGGGTCGCGCAGTAGCCACTATTTAGTAACGGTAGGTGTTGGCTTTGTATGGGCCGGCTTTCGACACACCAATGTATGCAGCCTGCTCGTCACTCAACTCGCTCAGCATCGCGCCTACCTTCTTCAGGTGCAGGCGTGCGACTTTTTCGTCGAGGTGTTTTGGCAGCACATAGACCTTGCCGACTTCATAGTCAGCCTGCTTGGTGAACAGTTCGATCTGGGCGATCGTCTGGTTCGCAAAGCTGGAAGACATGACGAAGCTGGGGTGACCCGTGCCGCAACCGAGGTTGACGAGGCGGCCCTTGGCCAGCAGGATGATGCGCTTGCCGTCCGGGAAGATGACGTGGTCGACTTGCGGCTTGATTTCTTCCCAGGTGCATTTTTCGAGTGCAGCGACGTCAATTTCGTTGTCGAAGTGACCGATATTGCAAACGATGGCCTGGTCTTTCATCTTCGCCATGTGGTCATAGGTGATGACGTTCTTGTTGCCGGTGGCAGACACAAAAATATCGCACTTGTCGGCTGCGTATTCCATGGTCACGACCTTGTAGCCTTCCATCGCGGCCTGCAGGGCGTTGATGGGGTCGATCTCGGTGACCCAGACCTGTGCGCTCAGGGCGCGCAGGGCCTGTGCAGAACCCTTGCCCACATCGCCGTAACCAGCAACCAGTGCAACCTTGCCGGCGATCATGACGTCGGTGGCGCGCTTGATGGCGTCAACCAGCGATTCGCGGCAACCGTAGAGGTTGTCGAACTTGGATTTGGTGACGGAATCATTCACGTTGATGGCGCGCAGGGCCAGCGTACCCTTGGCAGACATTTCATTCAAACGCAGCACGCCGGTGGTGGTTTCCTCGGTCACGCCGATGATGTTTTTCAGGCGGCGGCTGTACCAGGTAGGGTCTTGCGCGAGCTTGGCCTTGATGGAGTTGAACAGGCAGATTTCTTCTTCGCTGCCGGGGTTGGCGAGCAGGCTGGCATCTTTTTCGGCCTTGGTGCCCAGGTGCATGAGCAGCGTTGCATCGCCACCGTCGTCCAGGATCATGTTCGGGCCTTCTTCAGCAGAGCCCTTGGCACCGCTGAATTCAAAAATGCGGTGGGTGTAATCCCAGTAGTCGGCCAGGGTTTCACCCTTGATGGCGAACACGGGCGTGCCGGCTTCGGCAATTGCGGCAGCGGCGTGGTCCTGCGTCGAGAAGATATTGCACGAAGCCCAGCGCACGTCGGCGCCCAGGGCCTGCAGCGTTTCGATCAGCACGCCGGTCTGGATGGTCATGTGCAGTGAACCGGTGATGCGCGCGCCCTTGAGCGGCTGTGCCTTGGCGAATTCTTCGCGAATGGCCATCAGGCCAGGCATTTCGGTTTCGGCGATTTTCAGTTCCTTGCGGCCCCAGGCGGCAAGGGAGATGTCAGCAATGATGTAGTCGGCGACAGGTTTCAGAACAGCGTTCATTTGATAACTCCAAAAGTCATAGGTCAAACCGGGCAGGATAGCCAGGAGCTTGCGATTCAGGGGGAGTTATGTTCGACTCACCCGGCCTGAAAGCGCATGCGGGTGAGCGTGGTTGCAAATGAAAGTCCTGAGCCTAGACCACGTGGAGTGGGTTGCAACGCTCCTCAGGAAGCCATGATTGTAGCCAAAACCGGCCGGGCCGCCAAGCCCGTGCCCGGCGTGGGAGAATTTCATGATGCAGGAAATAACGCTCTGGCCTCTGGCTGCCCGCCGCCGAATCAAGGGCGTTTTTACGGACATCGACGATACGCTGACCACAGACGGCGCCATCACACGTGACGCGCTGGCTTCACTCGGCCAATTGCGCGAGGCCGGTATCCCGGTCATCGCCATTACCGGTCGACCCGTCGGCTGGAGCGAACCCTTTGCGCAAAGCTGGCCTGTAGAAGCAATCGTGGCAGAGAACGGTGCGGTTGCCCTGCAACTCACTACACCGATGGGTCTGCCGGCCGATGTCGACGCACGCAACCGACTGACGAAAAGATACCAGCAGGACAACGCCACCCGCCTGGCCCATTACGCGCAGATGCAGCGGGTACTTGAACGCGTCGAGCGGGAAATCCCAGGTGCCCGCCGGGCAACAGATTCGTCAGGGCGCGAGACTGACATCGCAATAGACCACAGCGAGTTTGAGCATCTGGATGAGGCGCAGATTGCCGCAGTGGTCTCGCTGATGCGCAGCGAAGGCATGAACGCCACTGTCAGTTCCATCCATATCAACGGCTGGTTCGGCACACACAACAAATGGCAGGGCGCGCGCTGGATAGTGCGTGAGTTGTGGGGTCGGGAGCTGGAAGCCGAGATTGACCAGTGGGCGTTTGTGGGCGACTCGACCAACGATGTGCTGATGTTTGAGGCGTTTCGGCAATCCATTGGCGTGGCGAACGTTCGGCGCTTTGAGGCGCAGCTGGCGCACAGGCCGCGCTACATCACACAAGGTGAACGCGGCGCGGGCTTTGCAGAAGTCGCGCAAGCGCTGCTGGCTGCGCGAACGGCGTGATCTGAACCGTCAACCGGTCAGATCACGGCCAGCGCACGCGCTGAAGAGAAGCCTGTTCAGTTGGGCTTGGCCAGGCCAAGCTTGTCAATCAGGACCTTTTCACGAACTACCGTGTCCTGCGCAAACTTTGTGTAATCGGCAGAGCTCAGGTAGTTGGGCAGCATGTCGTAACGTGCCAGAGACGCGACATAGCTGGGTTCTTCCATGGCCTTCTTGAATGCGTCATGCAGGCGCTTGACCACATCGGGCGGCGTGCCCTTGGGCGCACCAATGCCGAAAGGCGAGTTCTGCACGATGTCGTAACCCAGCTCTTTCAGCGTGGGCGCAGTGGGAAATTTATCAAGGCGCTTTTCACCCCAGGTATTGAGCACACGCAATTTGCCGGCCTCCACCTGCGGTGCAAAACCGGTACTGTCAGCACCCGCCATCAACTGGCCGCTGACCAGCGCCAGCGTAAGGTCTGCACTGCCCTTGTAGGGAACGTGCTGCAGCTGGATACCGGCCTTCTGCGCCACCAGCTCCGTCGTCAGGTGCGGGCTGGTAAGCGTTCCCGTGGAGCCATAAGTCAGCTTGCCAGGGTTGGCCTTCGCATAAGCTACAAAATCAGCCCAGGTCTTGAACGGGCTGTCGGCCGGCACCACGATACCGAATGCGTAACCGGTCACATTGATGACGTAGCTGATGTCCTTGACCGGGTCCCAGTTGATCTTGGTGGTGTAGCCCAGGCGGAAAACCCCCAGCGGGATTTGTGCCACGGTATACCCATCGGCTATTGCGCCTTGCAGTTGCTGTGCAGGCAGTGTGCCCCCGGCACCAGGCTTGTTCTCGACAATCACGGGCTGGCCCAGAATCTTGCCGGCATTGTCAGCCAGCGAGCGCATGGTGATGTCGGTCGGACCGCCCGCCGGGAAGGCAATCACGAGTTTGATGGGTTTGTTCGGGAAGGTGTTTTGCGCAAGAACCGGCTGGCCCATGGCGATAAGGGCCAGTGCGGCGGCGGTGTGCAGGATGTGGCGACGTTGCATGAAAGACTCCGGTGGGTGGTGGCAATGCTGCATCTTGCGCGACAACACTGCCGGGCGCATCAGGGGAACACCTGAAGCCCTGTCGCGCCTGCGTCAGGGGTTGCAGACGTATTCAGGCGGACGGTCGATCAAACCCGCGCCAGAACGCTCCGCAGCGCATTACCGGTGTGCGTGCCCAGCCTCACCACGGTTTCGGGCGGCGCAGAAGCCACCACCGTACCGCCGGCATTGCCGCCGTCCGGCCCCAGGTCAATCACCCAGTCGGCCTCGGCAATCACATCCAGGTCATGCTCGATCACCACCACGCTGTGGCCACCGTTCACAAGGCGATGCAGCACATGGATGAGTTTTTCAACATCGGCCATGTGCAGGCCCACCGTCGGTTCATCGAGTACGTACAGGGTGTGCGGTGCCTTCTGCCCGCGACGCGTAATGTCGTCGCGCACCTTGCTCAGCTCTGTGACCAGCTTGATGCGCTGCGCCTCGCCACCTGACAGCGTTGGTGAGGGTTGGCCAAGGGTCAGGTAACCCAGGCCCACGTCTTTAAGCAATTGCAGCGGGTGGCCGATATTGGGCATGGAGGCGAAAAACTCGACCGCCTCATCGACTTCCATCTTCAGCACTTCACCAATGCTCTTGCCGCGCCAGGTGACGGCCAACGTCTCGGGGTTGAAGCGTGCGCCATGGCAGGTTTCACACAGCACCTTCACATCCGGCAAAAAGCTCATGCCGATGGTGCGAACACCCGCGCCTTCACAAGTCGGGCAACGGCCTTCACCCGTGTTGAAGCTGAAGCGCCCGGCCGCATATCCCCGTGCGCGTGCTTCGAGTGTGTCGGCAAACAGTTTACGAATCGTGTCCCAGAAGCCGATGTAGGTCGCAGGGCATGAGCGCGGCGTTTTGCCAATCGGCGTCTGGTCAACTTCAAGCACACGGTCTACCACCTGGTAGCCGTCTATGCTTTCACAGCCCGTCCAGACAGGGTGTTTGCCCGCCGCGTCTGCATCGCGGCCGGCCCTGGTGGAGCGCTGCATCACAGCCGCATGCACGTTGGTCAGGAGCACATCGCGCGCAAGCGTTGACTTGCCGGAGCCCGACACGCCCGTCACTGCCACAAGCCGGTATAGCGGCAAGTCGATGCTCACATCTTTCAGGTTGTGCAGATCGGCCTTCGTCACCTTCAGCCACGAGGTGAACGGGCTGGCAGTCACTGGCACCGCGTTGTGCAGGGCACTGGCTGTGGCCGCGGCAGCTTTCAGCGCAGCCGCCTTGAGCAGCGCCTGCTTTTGTTTGCTCAGCGGTTTGGCTGGCGCAGCTTTGGCATCCACAGTGCTCCCTGTCACCGCCGCCAGCCCTTCACGCGTTTCACGCCGTACTTCCAGCGGATGGATCAACGGGTTGGCCAGGTAACGGCCCGTCAGCGAATCAGGCACGGTCGCCAGGTGCGCCGCCGTGCCCTGCCCGACCAGCCGGCCGCCGCGTTTGCCTGCACCGGGGCCAATGTCGATGATGTTGTCGGCGCGCCGAATGGTGTCTTCATCATGCTCGACGACCACCAGCGTGTTGCCGCGCTCACTGAGCTTGCCCAGGGCGCGCAGCAAAATCTGGTTGTCACGGGGGTGCAGGCCAATCGTCGGCTCGTCGAGCACGTAACACACACCCTGCAGGTTGGAGCCAAGCTGCGCCGCCAGCCGGATACGCTGGGCTTCACCACCCGACAGCGTGGGCGCGCCACGGTCCAGCGTGAGGTAGCCCAAGCCTACATCCTCAAGAAATTCAAGGCGTGATTTGATCTCGGGAATCAGGTCTCGTGCGATACCGCTTTCACGGCCGACCAGCGCCAGCTTTTCAACCCATGCACGCACATCGGTCACGGACAGACGTGCGATCTCGGCAATACCGACACCGGCAAACTTCACGGCCCGCGCCTGCCTGTTCAGGCGTGTGCCGTCGCAGCCGGGGCAGACCGCGTCAACGACATCTTCGGCTTCAGGCTCCTCAAAACTCTGCTCGCGTCCCTTGTTGTCATCGTCGCGCACCGAGTCGTCAAACACCTTGCGCTGCTCTTTCGTCAGCTTGACACCCGTGCCTACGCAATCCGGGCACCAGCCGTGCTTGCTGTTGTAGCTGAAGAGGCGCGGATCAAGCTCGGGGTAAGACGTTGCACACACCGGGCAGGCGCGTTTGGTGGACGAGGCCTCCAGCGTGCCTATGCCCTTGGTGGATGTGCCAGCGATCATCGCGCCCTTCAGGCCGTCCAGTGGCGCCAGTACATGCACCACACCCTTGCCATGCTGCAGCGCGACAGCCAGCGCCGCGCGCAGCACCGCTTCATTTTCAGGCGAAACGTGAATGTCGGCTACAGGCAACTCGACCGTGTGCTCCTTGAAGCGGTCAATGCGCGGGAAGTTGGTAGTGGGCAAAAACTCGCCGTCAATCCGCAGGTGGGTGTAACCGCGTGGCCGTGCCCAGTCGGCGAGTTCGGTGTACACACCCTTGCGGGCTATGACCAGCGGTGCCAGCAGGCCTATGTGTTTGCCGCGATAGGCCTTCATCAATTGCGCCGCAATGCTTTCAGGGCTTTGCGGCATGACGGCTGCACCGTCCTTGGTGCAATGCTGCACACCCAGCTTGACATACAGCAGGCGCAAGAAGTGCCACACCTCGGTCGTCGTCCCCACAGTAGACTTTCGGCCGCCGCGCGACAGGCGCTGCTCGATCGCCACCGTTGGCGGAATGCCATACACCGCATCAACCTCGGGCCGCCCCGCCGGTTGCACGATGCTGCGCGCGTAGGCATTGAGCGATTCCAGATAACGCCGCTGGCCTTCGTTGAACAAAATATCAAACGCCAGTGTGGACTTGCCCGAGCCAGACACGCCAGTCACCACGTTGAACTTGCCGCGCGGAATGTCGACCGACAGACTCTTGAGGTTGTTCTCCTTGGCGTTGACGATCTGGATGAGGTTGCTGAATGCAGGGCGGGTCTTCCACGCTTTGGCTTTGGCCTCTTCAACGCCATACACCCGGCCCATCGCGGCTTCGTACTCACGCAGGGCTTTGGCAGTATGCGATGTCGGGTGCTCGCGCACGTGTTCAGGCGTGCCCTCTGCCACCAGCAGGCCGCCACCCTCGCCACCTTCAGGGCCGAGGTCGATCAGCCAGTCGGCCGAGCGTATGACATCAAGGTTGTGCTCAATCACGATGAGTGAATGACCGGCATCGAGCAGCTTGCGCAGCGCGCGCATGAGCTTGGCGATGTCGTCAAAGTGCAGGCCGGTGGTCGGCTCGTCAAACAAAAACAGGGTGCCGCGGCCGGGCGTGCGCAAGGCCAGCGCCTGTTTGCTGGCGCTCTGGGTTTTGCTGGCGTCGGCCAGAAAGCCCGCAAGCTTGAGCCGCTGCGCCTCGCCACCGGACAGCGTGGGCACCGGCTGGCCCAGCTTCACATATTCAAGGCCGACATCGACGATGGGTTGCAGCGCACGCACAACTTCGCGGTCTTGTGCAAACAACTGAACCGCCTCGCTCACCGTCAGGTTCAGCACATCAGACACATTCATCACGCTGGGCATAGCCTGACCAATCGCCTTGCGTTCAATGGTGACTTCAAGAATCTCGGGGCGGTAACGTTTGCCATCGCAATCCGGGCAACGCAGATAGACGTCGCTCAAAAACTGCATCTCGACATGCTCAAAGCCCGAACCGCCACAGGTGGGGCAACGGCCGTCACCATTGTTGAAACTGAACTTCGATGAGGTGTAGCTGCGCTGCCGCGCCAGCGGCGCCTGGGCAAACAGCTCACGCACGGCATCCCATGCGCCCACGTAGCTGGCCGGGTTGGAGCGCGCGGTTTTGCCGATAGGAGACTGGTCGACAAACACAACGTCGGTCAGGTGATCGGCACCCATCAGGCGATCATGCAGGCCGGGTGTTTCGGTGGCCTTGCCAAACTGGCGCAAGAGTGCCGGCGCCAGAATGTCCTGCATCAGGGTGGACTTGCCCGAGCCACTGACACCTGTGACACACACCAGCCGCTGCAGGGGGAAATCTACCGTCAGGTTTTTCAGGTTGTGGTCGCGCGCGCCTTCCAGAATCAGGCGCGGGGTGCTGTCGGTTACCGGGCGTTTGAAACCCATGCCGACTTTTTTGCGCGACCCAAGGTAGTCACCCGTCAGCGTGTTCGCATGCTTGAGGTCTTCAGGCGTGCCGTCAAACACAATCTGCCCGCCCTTCTCGCCAGGGCCGGGGCCCATGTCAATCATGCGGTCAGCCGCCAGCATGACGGCCGGGTCATGCTCGACCACCACCAGCGTGTTGCCGGCATCGCGCAGACGGTGCATGGCCTGCGTGATGCGGTTCATGTCGCGCGGGTGCAGGCCAATCGAGGGCTCGTCCAGCACAAACAGCGTGTTGACCAGCGACGTGCCCAGCGCAGTAGTCAGGTTGATGCGCTGCACCTCGCCACCCGACAGCGTGCGGCTTTGCCGGTCCAGCGTGAGGTAACCAATACCCACGTCACAGAGGTACTTGAGCCGGGTCTGGATTTCATCAAATAGCGCCTTCAGGGCCTTCTGCTCGGCATCATCACCGACCGCCGCAATCGACAGGCTGGCAGAGAACTTCTGCAGCCGGTCAATCGGCAGGCGCATCAGGTCGTGCAGTGCCAGGCCAGGAAGCGCTTCGAGCTGTTCACGACTCCACAGCACACCCACAGGCATGAAACGCTCAGATGCCGGCAATGCGGCATCAGCAGCCTCCTTGGTGCCCAAACGCCAAAGCAATGACTCAAGTTTCAGGCGCGCGCCGTTGCAGGTTTCACAGGTCGTATAGCTGCGGTACTTGGACAGCAGCACGCGGATGTGCATCTTGTAGGCCTTGCTCTCCAGATACTCAAAAAAGCGCTTGATGCCAAACCAGTGCTGGTTCCACTTGCCGTTCCAGCCCGGCGAGCCGTTGATGACCCAGGCCTGTTGCTCGGGTGTGAGTTTGTACCAGGGCGTGTCGCGCGGTATGCCCGCCGTTTCAGCATGGCGCATCAAGTCATCCTGCGCCTCTTTCCAGGCCGGTGTCTGCATGACCTTGATCGCGCCCGAACGCAGCGTGAGCTTGTCGTTGGGTATGACCAGGCCGTAGTCCACACCAATCACGCGACCAAAACCCTTGCAGGTGGTGCAGGCGCCCATCGCGGAATTGAAGGAAAACAGCGAGGGCGTGGGCTCGGTGTATCGGGTGTCACTCTCGGGGCAATGCAGGCCGGTTGAGAAACGCCACATCTCTTCGGGCGCAGCCACACCCGAGCCTTCCGCATGCGTGACATACACATTCAGGCGCCCGCCGCGTTTGAGGGCCGTTTCAATGGCTTCAACCGCTCGGGCTTTTTCAATCGACTTAATACGAAAACGATCCGCAACGACGTCCAGCAACTTGTGTGGCCCTGCCGGCGTGGCGACATCGCGCTGCGCATGCACTTTGGTAAAGCCGCTGGCCGACAGCCACTGCTCCAGCTGTTCTTCACTGGTGTTGCCAGGCAGTTCCACAGGAAAGGTCATAACGACGCGGTCAGTGTCTTTGGTGCGCGCCATGATCTCGGCGTAAATCGACTCGGGGCTGTCATGGCGCACACTTTGGGCTGTCTGCCTGTCAAACAACTGGGCCGAGCGGGCATACAACAGCTTGAGGTGGTCGTTCAGCTCGGTCATGGTGCCGACGGTTGAACGCGAGCTGCGCACCGGGTTTGTCTGGTCAATGGCAATTGCCGGCGGCACACCTTCGACCTTGTCAACGGCCGGTTTGTCCATGCGGTCCAGGAACTGGCGGGCGTAGGCTGAAAAGGTTTCCACGTAACGGCGCTGGCCTTCGGCAAACAGCGTGTCAAACACCAGCGACGACTTGCCGGAGCCACTCGGCCCGGTCACGACGGTCATTTCATTGGTACGGATGTCCAAGTCAATGTTTTTGAGGTTGTGCTGACGCGCGCCGCGAATGCGGATGGTGCCCTGGGACATGTAAGGGGTGCTTTCCTGAAGAGGTCAAACATTCTAGGCAACAGGCCCCGCCCAGCGGGCCATGTGGTTATCACGCACGCATTACCCACAGTTACAAAATCCGGGCAAATTACCTAGACTGGTCATCCAGGAGACAAGACATGAAAAAAGCAACAACCTGGCTGGGTGCCATAGCCCTGGCCACCTTCAGCCATTTCAGCCACTCACAAATCCTGATCGGCCAGACCGCAGGTTTTACAGGCCCCGTCGGCGCCGGGGTGAAAGAAACTACCGACGGCGCGAAACTCTACATTGATGCCACCAACGCCAAAGGCGGCGTTAACGGGCAGAAGATCGAGCTGATTTCGCTGGACGACAAGTTCGAGCCCAAAATCGCAGCGGAGAACGCCCGCAAGCTGATAGAAGAGCAGAACGTGGTGGCGATGTTCCTGACCCGCGGCACGCCGCACACCGAAGCCATCATTCCACTGCTTGAAAAATACAACATTGCGCTGATCGGCCCTTCAACTGGGGCCATGGTGCTGCACCAGCCGGTCCGCAAAAACATCTTCAATGTGCGTGCCACCTACCAGCGCGAGGCAGAAAAAGCCATCACCCATCTCAACTCGATGGGTATCACCCGGATTGCCATCGTTTACGCCGACGACAGCTTTGGGGCAGATGGGGTCGCCGGCGCACAAAAAGGCCTGGCGACCGCAAAACTGAAACCTGCAGTGCTGGAAAAGTTCGACCGGTCCAAACCTGATTTCGCACCCATTGCGCTCAGGATTGTCCAGTCGAATGCGCAGGCCATCATGATGGTGGCGTCAGGCGGCGCGGTAGTGGATGGCGTCAAGGCCTTTCGCGCTGCAGGATCCAACGCGCAGATTGTCACGCTGTCCAACAACGCTTCCGGCGGTTTCGTCAAAAGCATGGGCGACATGGGTCGCGGCGTGATTGTCACGCAGGTCTTCCCCTACGAACGCTCCATCGCTTTCCCTATGGTCAAGGAAGCGCAGGAAATGGCCAAGGCAAATGGCCAGAACGAAGTGTCACCAGCCATGCTCGAGGGCTTTGCCGCTGCAAAGGTACTGGTGGAAGGCCTGCGCCGTGCAGGGCCCAAGCCGACCCGCGACAAAATCCAGACTGCGCTGGAAGGCATCAAAAAGCTGAATATCGGTGGTCTTGAAGTCAGCTACAGCCTGGACGACCACACCGGTCTTGATTTTGCAGACCTGTCCATTATTGGCAGCGACGGGAAATTCAAGCGCTGACACTGTTCCCGCTATACCGGGCGCGGGTCAGTAGTAAAGCGCGTTCTCAAGTTCAAGGAATTTTTCCGGGCCGACCGCTTCCCTGATTTTGGGGGCGAGTTCCTTGAGCTTGTCCAGATCGCTGGCCGCCTCGACAGCCAGGTTGAGCCGGAAACCCCGCAGGCCCAAGCCTGCCGTCAGGCGCGTTGCAATGGGATAAGCCTTGGAATAGTGAGCCTGGGCATTCAGCGTAGGCTGCCCATCAGACGTTTGTGAAAGCTCTGCAGCCTGCGCTGGAGCATTTACCGGCGCATTGACTGCCGCTGGCGTTGCGGCTTGGGCGGCCGGCTGCGGCGGCTGCACAGAGTGAAGCGCCAGCAGGCCAAGTGACACAAGATGGCGCACATCATCAGGCGTCACGCCCAGACCCGCTGTGGCCTTCAGGACTTCCTCGGAATCGCGTTTACCGTCAAACAGGATGAATGCGGAACGCTGGCGTGGCGTAAGTGCCAGTGAACGATTTTGAAGGGCACCCTGGCCCAGTTCTGTTTTTATGTAAAGCATCGGCTTGTCTCCTGTTATGTCCGCAGCCATTGCTGCCAGCACGCGGTCATTTGCCCTGGACGACGCTTGTTATGGTTTTTTTCGTCTCTGCTTCAATTTAACCCATTTTTCAGGGCTGCGCATTAGTGTTAAGGATATGTAAAGCAGTTCAACGCCGGAAAAGGGAACCGTCCTACGAAGCCCTGGACAAATCTGAATCGAACATCCGTACGCTGCCGTGTTTTTCGCCACCGAGATCAATATCACCACCCTTGTTGAGCAGGACAAGAGCCAGCCCGGCAAACACGATAAAACCCAAAACAATCTTCCACATTTCTAAATTCCTTCCAAAAAAAAGCCCCCGCCATGCGACGGGGGCTTGATATTTACTACTGACTACTCAAACGGGCGCCCGCGCAAGGCAGGCGCTACCGTCACAAAATTTAGTCGTTGGCGTAGATGTCCACGTCTTTGGTTTCCCTGACGAACAGCATGCCAACCACGAAAGTCATGCCGGCAATGATGATCGGATACCAGAGGCCGTTGTACATATTGCCGGTCTGCGCCACGATGGCAAAAGCCGTCGTAGGCAGCAAGCCGCCGAACCAGCCATTACCAATGTGGTACGGCAGGCTCATGGAGGTGTAGCGGATACGGGTTGGGAACAGTTCGACCAGCATTGCTGCGATAGGGCCGTAAACCATAGTCACAAGCAGCACCAGATAGAACAGGATGGCGGTGACCAACACTTTGTTCATCTTTGCGGGGTCCGCCTTGGTTGGGTAACCGGCGGCCTTCAGGTCGTCAGCTACAGCCTTCTTGAACTCGGCATCTTTCTTCTTCGCATCGTCAGCGCTCAAGCCCTTGGCGGTGTAGCTTGCAATAGCCGTTTCACCGATCTTGATCGTTGCCACAGTACCTGCAGGGGCAACAATGTTGTCATAGCTGACCGATGCGCCTGCCAGCACCTGCTTGGCGATGTCGCATGAGCTGGTGAACTTGACGGTACCGGTCGGGTTGAACTGGAACGAGCATTCTGCAGGGTCAGCCGTCACGGTAACCTTGTTTTTGGCTTGCGCAGCTGCAAGGTCAGGGTTGGCGGCCTTGGTCAGTGCACCGAACACCGGGAAGTAGGTCACGACAGCCAGCAGGCAGCCGGCCATGATGATGGGCTTGCGACCAATCTTGTCAGACAGCATGCCGAACACCACGAAGAACGGGGTGCCCAGGATCAGCGAGTAAGCCACCAGAATGTTGGCGGTCGGACCATCAACCTTGAGCGCCTGCGTCATGAAGAACAGTGCGTAGAACTGGCCTGAATACCAGACCACAGCCTGGCCGGCGGTCAGACCCACGAGTGCCAGGATAACAATCTTCAGGTTTTTCCACTGGCCGAAAGATTCGGACAAAGGTGCCTTGGAGGTCTTGCCCTCGGCCTTCATTTTCTGGAAGGCTGGCGATTCGTTCATGGACAAACGGATGTAGACAGAAACAGCCAGCAGGAAAATCGACACCAGGAATGGAATGCGCCAGCCCCAGTCGGCAAAAGCAGCCTCACCGATGGCGGTACGCACACCCAGAATCACCATCAGGCTCAGGAACAGGCCCAGAGTTGCCGTGGTCTGAATCCAGGATGTGTAGGCACCGCGCTTGTGCTGTGGCGCATGTTCAGCCACATACACGGCAGCACCGCCGTACTCACCACCCAGTGCCAGGCCTTGCAGCATGCGCAGCGCAATCAGGATCACCGGAGCGGCAACACCTATCGATGCATAGCTGGGCAGCAGGCCGACGATGAAGGTCGACAGGCCCATGATGACGATGGTCACCAGGAAGGTGTACTTGCGGCCAATCATGTCGCCCAGACGGCCGAACACCAATGCGCCAAAGGGACGCACGATGAAACCGGCGGCGAATGCCAGCAGCGCGAAGATGAAGGCAGAACCTGCATCCAGTCCGCTGAAGAACTGCTTGGCAATAATCGCAGCGAGTGAACCGTACAGGTAGAAGTCGTACCACTCGAATACCGTGCCCAGCGAAGAAGCGAAGATGACCTTCTTCTGCTCCGCTGACATCGGCCTGTTGTCGATTGCTGTAGCCATATGTTTGTGTCTCCAAATAATGAATGCTCCCGGCATGGAAGCTGCACAGATTATTTGGAGAGTCGCTGACCCAGCTCTGACGTGAAAATAACAGGAGCTTGCGCCAAACTTATGCGGGGCTGACAACTCAAGGGGAAACCCTTGAAAAACTTTTCAGCATGCGAATCCACCCCGGGAAAACGCTTAGTTCTTTCGTGTGACGCCCGTTTCAACCTTACACACGCCATCCCATGCATCTCCGGCGAACCATTCGCTGCCCGTGAGGTAGTCGCGCAGCATGGGCAATGCATCCATGCCCCAGAAAATTTTTCCATCCACTTCAAATGCGGGCACGCCGAAAACATTTTTCGAGATGGCTTCTTCGGTATTGTTTTTCAACAAGGCCTTGGCCTCTTCGGCCTGCACCTGGATTTGTGGCGCAAGTTGTTGCGACAGGACCTCAAGCCGCTGCGCATCGGCGGCATCCGCGCCACCTTGCCACACATGGCGAAAGATGGTCTCGCAGACATAGCGGTTGGGTGTGCCGGCTTCTGCAGGTGAAGAACAGGCCGTTGCCAGGCGCAGCAGGCCCAGCGGGTTGAACGGATGCGCCAGGGGCATTTGCAGATCAATGCCCTTGCTGTGTGCAAGCCACAGCACCTGCCTGTAAGTCCAGTCCCTCTTGGGTGCTATCTCTGCCGGCCCCAGTTGTCCGTAATGTTTGAGCATGCCGGCAAACAGCACCGGCTTGTAGCTCACGCTGTGGCTCACACCGGCCAGGGCCTCGGGCATGTGCTCAAACGCCAGGCAGGCATAAGGCGAGATGAAATCCAGGTAAAACGTGATGTGTTTCATGCGGCGGCTCGGTTATGGCCCAGAGTATCAGGACTGCAGCGCGGCCATGCGCTGGCGTATCAACGACCAGACGGCGCGCTTGCCGTCGTCACCGGCACCGCTCCAGCCTGCAATCTCGTTTCGGGTGCGGAAGCAGCCCATGCACATGTCTGTCACGGTACTCATGCGGCACACAGAGATGCAGGGTGAAGGCACTTCGGAATTTTCACCCACGGTGTCCGCCCGCATCGTGACAAGCGTAATGGCGCGTTGCAACGCCAGTTTTTCTTCATCCGTATCCACTGCGAAGTCCGCGACGGGCGCGCCCGTCAGCCGTTCGAGGTCTAGCGGGGACAAACGAAACACCGCATGCGGATGGCCTGCCGCTGCCCAGATTTCATCAAAACGGTAGAGCGAACGGTCAATCAACACGACAGTGGGTGTCGCATGCGCCAGCGGTGACACACCACCGATGGAGAAGCCCGTGCGGCTTTTGACAAACTCCGCATCTGCGCGGCCCAGGCGTTTGCCGTCGGGGCCAACCACCGCTTCAACCTTTTTTTCGTCCACACGCTGGTCGCCCGATGTGATGACAAGCACGGCGACCTCATCAGACCGGCGGCGGAAGACTATGCTTTTGGCGATCTGCCCGACCGAAATGCCCAACGCATCGGCGGCCTGCTGCGCCGTGCGCGCGGCATCGTCGAGCATGACAGGCGAATGTGCATGGCCCTTGTCCTGCAAAAGCGCGGCCACCCGCTGTACCCCTTCGGGCAAGGACAGCAATTCAGACCCACACATCAGTTGTTTCTCTTGTTCAACAGTGCAGTGGCTGCACGCGAGTTCGGTTTGCGCCCCAGAAAGTCGCTGATGAACTTGCCCGCATCAATGAGTTTGTCGAGATCGACGCCAGTACCAATGCCCATGCCCTGCAGCATGTAGACCACATCTTCAGTGGCGACATTGCCGGTCGCACCCTTCGCAAACGGGCACCCCCCCAGCCCGGCAGAAGACGTGTCGTACTGCCAGATGCCCATTTCAAGCGCTGCAAGCGTGTTGCTCAATGCCTGGCCATAGGTATCGTGAAAGTGGCCCGAAATATGGTCGACGCTGTAATACTCCAGGGCAGCTTCCATGGCGCGCTGAACCTTGACCGGTGTGCCCACGCCAATCGTGTCGGCAATACCGATGTGCTGCACACCAATGCCCTTCATCAGCTCCGCAACCTTGCCCACACGACCGGGCGCGATGTCACCCTCATAGGGACACCCCACCGTGCAGGAAATCGCACCCCGCACGGCAATACTTTTGGCATGGGCTGCTTCCACGAGGGGCCGGAAGCGCTCAATGCTTTCTTCCATTGAACAGTTGATATTGCGCTGGCTGAAGGTCTCGCTGGCAGAAGCAAACACCACCACTTCGTCAGGCCTTGAAGCGACAGCCGCTTCAAAGCCCTTCATGTTGGGCGTCAACACCGAATAACGCACACCCGGTTTACGGTGTATGCCAGCCATCACCTCAACGGCATCGGCCATCTGCGGCACCCACTTGGGGGATACAAAACTCGTGACTTCAATCTCGGTCAGGCCTGCGTCCTGCAGCCGGTGCACAAGTTCAATCTTCACTGCAGCGGGCACAGGCGTTTTTTCGTTCTGCAGGCCATCGCGCGCACCAACTTCAACGAGCTTCACTTTCGAGGGGTATTTCATGGATCTAGTATCCCTTTTTCAGGTCAACCACGCCTGCCAGACTGTCAATAGCCGCACCGCCTTCGAGGGCGCGGATTTTGCCCGCAATCTGGGCAATGCTTTCATCGCGCAGGGTGCGTGCAGATGTGTGTGGCGTCACGGTTATTTTCGGGTGCTTCCAGAATGGGTGAGCTGCGGGCAGAGGCTCGACGCGAAACACATCAAGTGTGGCGCCCGCCAACTGGCCGCTGTCGATCAGCGAGATGAGGTCTTCATCAACCAGGTGCCCACCACGTGCAACGTTCACAACGTAGCCGCCCGGCAACAGGCGGCTCAGGGTGTCGCTGTTCAGGATGTTTTCGGTCTCGGGCGTCAGCGGCAACAGGCAAACCAGGATGCGCGTCGCTGCCAGAAATTCATTCAGGCCATCAGCGCCTGAAAAGCAGGTCACGCCGTCCACTGTTTTGGCAGACCGGCTCCAGCCGACGACGGGAAATTCAAACTGTGTCAGCGCGCGGCTGACCCGCTCACCCAGGATGCCCAATCCCATCACGCCTACCGGGTAGTCACTGCGCGAACGCGGTTTGCGATACGACCATTTGCCAGACGCCACATCAGCCGCATAACCCTCAAATTCGCGAAAGTGCCGGATCACGGCGTGGCATACATATTCAGCCATCTGTACCGACATGCCCGCATCGTCCAGCCGCACTACAGGCACATGAGCAGGTATGCGCAGCTTCGCCAGCGCATCGACGCCTGCGCCAATATTGAAAACGCCCTTCAGCGCCGTCTGTTCGTCAAACAATTGCTGCGGGGGTGCCCAGACCACGGCGTAATCAGCAAGGACTGCACCTGGTCGCCACGCTTCGATGACGGCGTCAGGAAAAGCAGCCTGAAAACCAACCAGCCAAGGCGGTACCCCGGTATCAGTCAAACAAAAAGTAATGCGCATGGTCAGTATTAAACCAGCCGGGCCTAAAACAATCAGGCAGCAGCCACCGCAATCTTGAGCAATTCGGCACCTTCGGCCACCTGGTCACCGGGCGCATAGAGCAACTCTTGGACCACGCCGTCCGCAGGCGCTGCAATCGTGTGCTCCATCTTCATGGCCTCCATCACCGCCAGCGGCTGGCCCTTGCTGACCTTGTCGCCGGCCTTCACGCCGAACGACACCACCTTGCCCGGCATGGGCGCGGTCAGGCGGCCACCTTCGGTCGGACCCTGGCCCGCATGTGCCAGCATGTCAACCACGGTGATTTGCGTGGCCCCCACAGGTGCAAATACATGAGCAACTTCACCCTGGCGATACACCGTGGCCGTCATGCGCTGGCTGGCAAATTGAACATCCACGCCCTGCCCATTCTGACCAAACACCAGCAACCCCGACACATCACCTACCGACAGCCGCAGCGCACCGTCATGCAGGTATGTCAGCCCGGCCTTTACCGGCTCGCCATGAAAATCAAATTCAAAACGGCGCACATTCACGCCATGTGAACGCCACCCATCGCGGCGGCTGAAGGGGTCGTTGCCTTCAAGTGCTTTTTCGTCCAGCAGGGTTTGCGCCACAGCGCCGGCCGCAGCCATCGCCAGGCCAATCGGTTCCCGGTTGAACAGGACAGCGCTTTCGCGCGGGATCAGAGCCGTATCAAGATTGGCATTGGCGAACGACGGGCTGCGCACCACGTAACGCAAGAACTGCACATTGGTGCTCAGGCCCACGATGCGGGTCTGCGCCAGCGCTTCATCAAGCCGGGCCAGCGCCTCTTCCCGCGTCTTGCCATGCACGATGAGCTTGGCCACCATGGAGTCATAAAACGGCGATATCGCATCGCCCTGGCGAACGCCGTCATCCACACGCACATCACTTCGTTCAAAGCTGGTGCAGGCCGGTTTGTCGTACACGAACAGCTTGCCGGTCGCGGGCAAAAAATTGTTGTCTGGCGTTTCAGCGCAGATACGCGCCTCGATCGCATGGCCATTGATGCGCAACGCGTCCTGCGCCAATGGCAGCTTGCCACCCGCAGCCACCAGTAATTGCCACTCGACCAGATCAAGCCCGGTGATGGCCTCGGTGACCGGGTGCTCAACCTGCAGGCGGGTGTTCATCTCCATAAAGTAGAACTTCATGGTTCCGTCTGTGCGTTGCTCGACGATGAACTCCACCGTACCTGCACCCACATAGTTCACGGCGCGCGCTGCAGCCACGGCAGCTTCGCCCATTTCCTTGCGCATGGCCTCAGTCATGCCGGGCGCGGGAGCTTCTTCAAGTACCTTCTGGTGGCGGCGCTGAACCGAGCAGTCACGTTCAAACAGGTAAACGTAATTGCCATGCGTGTCGCCAAACACCTGTATCTCGATGTGGCGCGGGCGCTGCGCATATTTTTCGACGAGCACGGCGTCGTCGCCAAAGCTGTTGATAGCCTCACGCTTGCACGATGCCAGCGCCGCCTCGAAGTCCTCAGATTTATCAACCGCGCGCATGCCCTTGCCGCCGCCGCCTGCGCTGGCCTTGATCAGCACCGGGTAGCCGATGCGGTCGGCTTCTTTTTTGAGCAGCACCGGGTTCTGGTCACTGCCGTGATAACCGGGCACCAGGGGCACACCGGCTTTTTCCATCAGCTGTTTTGATTCGGCCTTCAAACCCATGGCCTTGATGGCCGATGGTGGCGGGCCGATAAACACCAGCCCCGCATCGCTGCAGGCCTGGGCAAACTCTTCGTTCTCGCTCAAAAACCCATAGCCGGGGTGAATCGCTTCTGCGCCTGTGGCTTTTGCCGCTTCAATGATGCGCTCCCAGCGCAGGTAGCTGTCTTTGGGCGCGCTGCCGCCAATGTGGATGGCCTCATCGCAGTAGCCCACGTGCTTCGCGCTGGCGTCAGCATCTGAGTACACCGCGACTGTCTTGATGGCCATGCGCCGGGCCGTTGCCGCAACCCTGCAGGCTATCTCGCCTCTGTTCGCAATCAGTATCTTTTTAAACATGTTCGTCTTTTCTTGAAAAAGGGGACTTCAGGGTCAAGGCATTGGCCGTGCCGGGGTCTGGCCTGCCGCTGAAGATGCGGGCCACGCGTGAAAACAGCTGTCGCAGAAAACGCCAGCAGATACGAATCAGCCAGATGCTGAGCACCAGAACCAGCGCAAGCAGCACTACAAAAATAATCGGGTGCGCAATCGCCATCCACAGGCCCAGCGGCACCAGGCCGTCTTCCAGCAGCGATGCACCAATGTTGCTGAACGGTTCTGGCGAGGTGTTGATGGCAGCACGCGATGTGGCCTTGGCGGCAAAACTGGTAGCGGCCAGCGTGCCGCCCATCAGCGCGGCCACCAGGCCCATCACACCGTTGTCGGCGCCAAACACGCCAGCTGCCAGCGCCGCGCCAGCCGGTATGCGGATCACGCCATGCACCACGTCCCATAACGAATCCAGCCCCGGTATCTTGTCTGCAAAAAACTCTATGAACACCATGAAGCCGCTGACGCCCAGCACCACCGGGTTGGCCAGCAGGTGCAGGCCCTGCGGCAGCTGCACCCAGCCAAAGAAACCCGCAAGCCCGGTCAACATGACGACCAGGTACAGGCGAATGCCACTCGCCCAGCCCAGCGCGCCGGCGAGTGCAATCAGTTGAGCGGTATCCAGGCTGTTCATGAATTTCTAGCTGTTCAGCAACCAGTTCGGTTTGCGCTTGTTTAAAAACGATTGCAACCCTTCGCGACCTTCAGGGCTCACGCGCACATCGGCAATGCTTTCAACCGTCATTGCCACCAGTTCAGGCGTGATGTCGTAACCCGCCACGTCCTGCACCAGTTTTTTACAGGCCTTGACTGCGGCAGGGCCAGCGTTGACCAGTGCCTGCGCCAGTTCAGCGACCTTCCCGTCCAGCGCATCAGCCGTGACCACTTCGTGCACAAAACCAATGCGCAAGGCCTCTGCTGCAGTGAACCTCTCTGCCGTCAAAAAGTAGCGGTGCGCAGCGCGTGCGCCCATGGCGCGAATCACATAAGGGCTGATGGTCGACGGCAGCAAACCCAGCTTGACTTCGCTCAGGCAAAAACCTGCGGTATCCACTGCCACGGCAATATCGCAGGCAGCTGCCAGCCCGGTGCCACCCGCATACACGTCACCCTGTATACGCGCAATCGTCGGCTTTGGGCATTCATACACCGTACGCATCATTTCAGCCAGGCGGCCCGCGTCTGCCAGGTTCTGCTCGCGTGTGTAGTCGGCCATGCTGCGCATCCAGTTCAGGTCTGCGCCGGCGCAAAAGGCCGTGCCGTTCGCGGCCAGAACGATGCATCGCACCTCGTCTCGCGCGCCCAGTTCCCTGAACGCGGCTGTCACTTCAAGAATGACTTCGTCGTTGAAGGCATTGCGCACATCAGGCCGGTTGAGTGTGACGGTCGCGACTGCGCCTGCCACATTGATTTGCAAATGACTCATTTCAATATTCCGTGGTCTTCTTGTCTTCTTAATAGCGCTTGGCAACTTCTTCAAGCATGACTTCCGTCGCGCCGCCGCCAATGCCCAGCACGCGCGCATCGCGCCAGAGGCGTTCAATTGCCGTCTCGCGGATGAAGCCCATGCCGCCGTGAAACTGCTGGCAGGTCAGCAGCACCTCATTGACGAGTTCGCCGGTCAGCGCCTTGAGCATGGAGACCTCCTGCACGATGTCGCGCTTTTGCGTGACGGCCCAGGCGCAGTGGTACATGAACTGGCGCGCCGCACGCGTCTTGGCATCCAGCATCGAGATGCGCTGGCGAATCGTCTGCTGCTCCCACAGCGTGGCGCCAAAAGCCTGGCGCTGGCGCACGTAGTCGAGTGTCAGCTCCAGCGCGCGGGTGCAGTGCCCGACCGCCATCGCACCCAGTGCAATGCGTTCGGTCTGGAAGTTTTTCATGACCGAATAAAAGCCCTTGCCCTCTTCACCCAGCAGGTTGCCGGCAGGGATGCGCACATTGTCAAAAATCAGCTCTGCGGTGTCTGACGACAGCCAGCCGGTTTTCTTCAGCGCACGGCCCACGGTAAAACCGGGTGTGCCTTTTTCAACGATAAACATCGACATGTCGCGTTTGCCCGGCCCGGTCTTGGCCGCCACAAAGTACAGGTCAGCGTGCACACCGTTGGTGATGAACATCTTGGTGCCGTTGATGACCCATTCGTTGCCGTCACGCTTCGCCGATGTACGAATGCCCGCCACGTCAGAGCCAGCGCCCGGCTCAGTGATGCCGACGGCAGTAATCTTTTTGCCGGCAATGACATCCGGCAGGTATTTGGCTTTCTGCTCGGCATTGCCGGCGTGGAAAAGATGCGGGCTGGCCATGTCGGTGTGCACCAGCACGGTGATGATGAAGCCACCAAAGGTCGATTGCGACAGCGCCTCGGCAAACACCAGGTTGGTCAGCGCATCGGCCTCGCCGCCGCCATGCTCAGCGTCATACATCAGTCCGAAGAAACCCGCCTCGCCCATGCGGCGCAGCACATCCCGCGGCACGCAGCCATCTTCTTCCCACTGGGCGGCGAAAGGCTCGACCTCTTTGGCAATAAAGCGTGCAATCTGGTCGCGCAGCAGTTCATGCTCAGGCGTGATGAAGATGTTGTCCATATGTCTCTTTGTATTGGTTGTCGTTGCGATGGCTGCGCAGGATTACATGCGGAAGACGCCAAAGCGTGGCTCGCCAATCGGCTGGTTCATGCTTGCAGACAGGCCCAGCGCCAGCACGCGCCGCGTATCGGCCGGGTCAATCACGCCGTCATCCCAGATGCGGGCGCTTGAGTAATAGGGGTGCGACTGGTGGGCAAACTGGTCAAGCACCGGCTGCTTGAAGGCTGCCTCTTCTTCAGCGCTCCAGGTGCCACCTTTAGCCTCGATACCGTCTCGCTTCACGGTTGCCAGCACGCTCGCGGCCTGCTCGCCGCCCATCACGCAGATGCGCGCGTTCGGCCACATCCACAAAAAGCGCGGTGAATAGGCCCGCCCGCACATGCCGTAATTGCCAGCGCCATAGCTGCCGCCGATGATGACGGTGAACTTGGGCACGCTGGCCGTGGCCACTGCTGTCACCAGCTTGGCACCGTGACGTGCGATGCCTTCAGCCTCGTACTTGCGGCCGACCATAAAGCCGGTGATGTTCTGTAAAAAGACCAGCGGTATCTTGCGCTGGCAGCACAGCTCGATGAAGTGCGCGCCTTTTTGCGCGCTTTCTGAAAACAAAATGCCGTTATTGGCGATGATGCCGACAGGCATGCCCTCAATATGCGCAAAGCCGCAGACCAGCGTAGTGCCGTAGCGCGCCTTGAACTCATGAAACTCACTGCCGTCAACGATGCGGGCGATCACCTCATGTACGTCATAGGGTTTGCGCACGTCGATGGGAATCACGCCGCCCAGCTCTTCAGGGCTGTGCAGCGGCGGTACCGGTTCGCGCAGCACCTGCTGCACATTTTTCTTGCGGTTCAGGCTGGCAACAGCCTGCCGGGCCAGTGCCAGCGCATGCGCATCGTTTTGCGCCAGGTGGTCGGCCACGCCAGACAGCCGCGTGTGCACATCGCCACCGCCCAGGTCTTCAGCCGAGACGATTTCACCAATCGCCGCTTTCACCAGCGGCGGCCCGGCCAGGAAAATCGTGCCCTGGTTCTTGACGATGATGGTTTCGTCGCTCATGGCTGGCATGTAGGCGCCGCCTGCTGTGCAACTGCCCATCACCACGGCGATCTGCGCAATGCCCAGCGAGCTCATCTGCGCCTGGTTGTAGAAGATGCGGCCGAAGTGGTCACGGTCGGGAAAGACGTCGTCCTGGTTGGGCAGGTTGGCGCCGCCTGAATCGACCAGGTACACACAGGGCAGGTTGTTCTGCTGCGCGATCTCTTGTGCACGCGTGTGCTTTTTGACCGTCATGGGGTAGTAGGTGCCGCCCTTGACCGTCGCGTCGTTGCACACCACCAGGCAGTCAATGCCACTGATGCGGCCAATGCCGGTGATGACACCCGCACCCGGCGCGCTGTCGCTGCCGTCACGATCGGGGTACATGGCGTAGGCGGCCAGCGGCGAGAGTTCAAGAAAAGGCGTGCCTGGGTCGAGCAGCATCTGCACACGTTCACGCGGCGGCAGCTTGCCCCGCGCCACATGCTTGGCACGCGCAGCCTCGCCGCCACCGGCAGCAGATTTGGCAACTTTTTCGGCAAGGTCATCGACCAGCGTACGCATGGCAGCCGCGTTGGCCTGGAAGTCGGCCGAACGGGCGTTGAGTTTGGTTTCGAGAACTGACATGTGTCTCCTGATGGCAAAGCGGCGCTTCGGTGTGATGAGCGCTGGGGGGGGGCCGTGAACGGCAAGGCCAAAGCGCACCTTAACGCGAATCCACAAGATTAGCGAAAACCCGCCCTATCCTTACCGTCAATCAGGTTGCAAATCGTGCCAACCTGCAGCAAACTTAGGGTATGCCCGCACGCGCCACGCCCAACCAGATCAATGCACCCGCGGCCGCGACGCCCATGGCCTTTGCCAGAAGCATAGTTGCCGCCTACAAACGCTACGGCCAAAGCCCGGCTGAAGCCCTCAAGCTGGCACAGATCACGCCAGCCCAACTGGCCAAACCCACAGGCCACATCACGGCCCGGCAGATGGAAACCCTCTCGGGCACCGCCATGCAGACACTGGGAGATGAAGCACTGGGCGCTTTCTCACGCAGGCTGCCCTGGGGCAGCTACGGCATGCTGGCCCGCGCATCCATCACCTCACCCAACCTCGGCATTGCCCTCAAACGCTGGTGCCGCCACCATGCTCTGCTGGCCGATGACATCGTTTTGCGGATCAGCACTTCGGGTCCTACCGCCCAAGCCATTGCGGCCATCACGGTTGAAGAGAAGGTGCCCGGCCAGGTCGGCGAGTTCGGGCTGGTGCATGTGCTGCGCAACATTCACGGCCTGGCCTGCTGGTATGTCGATTCGCGCATTCCGCTGCAGGGCGCACGCTTTCCCTTTGAGGCACCGCTGCATGCCGATGCTTACCCACTGCTGTTTCAGGGCCCGCTGCAGTTCAACGCGCCGCAGGCCGAGGTCAGGTTTGACGCACGCTACCTCGCCCTGCCCTTGCGCCGCGATGAAAAGGCCTTGCAGCAGATGCTGCAGCGCGCCCTGCCGCTCACTGTGCTGCAGTACCGGCGCGACCGCCTGCTGGTACAGCAGGTACGCCAGGCCCTGGCCAACCCTGCAGTCGTTGCACACAACGCAGAGACTCTGGCTGCAACGCTGAACATGTCGCCACGCTCTTTGCACCGCCAGCTTCAGGAGGAAGGCGCTTCGCTGCAGCAGCTCAAGGACGAGGTGCGGTTTGAGCGGGCGAAAGATTTGTTGCTGCGGACTTCAAAGCCCATCAAGCAGGTGGCTGCGGCCTCGGGGTTTCGCAATGAAAAGAGCTTCACCCGCGCATTCCACGAATGGTCAGGTGAGACGCCGGGCGGCTTTCGCAAACGCAGCGCCTGAACAGCGCCTCATTGCCCAACCTACCCCCCGAAGAGACCACAACACGCTCAGGGCATTGCCTAAGGCATTCGCCTACAGCGGCAGGCTAACTGAGCCGACGACTGGCGCTTGGCGGTTTGCATAAGGTTGATTTCAGTTCCAAACGGAGCGATTCATCAACCATGCCCTTGGGGCGAAAGAAGGAAAAAATATGTCTGACAACAAACAAGTCGTAAGCGTTCTCAATGATCTGCTGGAAAACAGCCGCGACGGCGAATATGGCTTCAAGACCTGCGCCGAGCAGGTTGAAACGGCAAGTGCCAAAACCCTGTTCGCAACGCGCTCTGCAGGCTGCGCCCAGGCCGCCCGTGAACTTGAAGCGATGATTGTTCAATATGGCGGCAAGCCTGCTGACGGCGGAACCACTGCAGGTGCTCTGCACCGCGGCTGGGTCAAAACGAAAGGCGCGGTGGGTTTTGACAGTGAACTCTCGATCCTCGAGTCCTGCGAAAAAGGTGAAGACTCTGCCATCGCACGTTACCGCAAGGCCCTGAAGGAAGAAGGTCTCCCCGCTGACGTTCGCGCTTTGATCGAACGCCAGGCAGCCGGTGCCCAGAAGAACCACGACCAGATTCGTGATCTGCGCGATGTGGCGCGCGCTCAGAAGTAAAACTTTGCGTTCTCATAAAAAGCCCCTTCGGGGGCTTTTTGCGTAAAGCTCTACCGCTCTACCGCCGCTCCACCTTGAGTTGAGCAAAACCGTCAGCCATTCCTTACGGGCAAGTGGATGAGTGTCGGGCAATGTGGCCGTTCAGATCGCAGTAAGTTGGTAATTTTGAAGGAGATACACATGCCCGACGCAAGTAAAACCATCATCGATCTTGAGACCAAATTCTGGCAATCGATGGTTGACGATGATCCTGAGACTGCAATATCACTCGTGACTGAGCCTGCCGTGATGGTGAGTGGGCACGGTGCGTTTCAGTTCACCCGTGACCAATACAAAAAGATGGCTAAGGAAGGCCCTGTCGTCGTCACCTCGTTCAAGTTCGACGACATGAAAGTCCTCTTCCCCAACGACAACACGGCCGTGGTGACCTACAAGGCCACGCAGGGCGTAGCGCCGCGCGGGAAGAAAGATGAGGCTAAAGACGAGGTGGTGAACGACAGCTCGACCTGGGTCAAGGACGGGGGTAGCTGGAAGTGCGTGATGCACACAGAGACGCCCGTTGTTGCGAAGTCCCCAAAGTCTTGATCCGATCAGATACGATTAAGAAAATAAAAAGCCCCTGATCATTCCGATCAAGGGCTTTCAAGCCGTCAGCTTCAAACGGTATCAGGCGGCCTCGGCGACCTTTTGTGTAACGCCAATCCGGTCCAGCGCCCCTGCGAGGTTGGCGACCGTCTTGTCCACGTTGTGCCACTTCTCCAGCCCAAACAGCCCCACACGGAAGGTCTTGAAGTCTGCGCCTTCATCGCACTGCAGCGGCACGCCGGCAGCCGTCTGCAAACCCTGATCCAAGAACTTCTTGCCTGACTGAATGTCGGGGTCTGTGGTGTAGCTGACGACGACGCCGGGGGCCTTGAAGCCTTCTGCTGCGACGCTGGGCAGGCCGCGTGATTCGAACAATTTTCGGACCTTGCTTCCCAGAGCTTCCTGCTCGGCTTTCACTTTTGCAAAACCGTAGGCCTGGGTTTCTTTCATGGCTGCGCGCAGGCGTGTGAGGGCGTCTGTGGGCAGGGTGGCGTGGTAGGCGTGCCCGCCTTTTTCGTACGTTTCCATGATCTGCAGCCACTTCTTCAGGTCACAGGCAAAGCTGGAGCTGGTGGTGCCGTCAATGGCGGTGCGGGCGCGCTCGCTGAGCATGACCATGGCGCAGCAGGGTGAGCTGCTCCAGCCTTTTTGCGGGGCCGAGATCAACACGTCAACGCCCACGGCTTTCATGTTGACCCACATGGCACCGGAGGCAATGCAGTCAAGCACAAACAAACCACCTGCGGCGTGTACGGCATCGGCCACGGCCTTCATGTAACTGTCGGGCAGGATCATGCCGGACGCGGTTTCGACGTGAGGCGCAAAGACCAGTGCAGGTTTTTCTTTGGCGATGGTGGCAACGACTTCATCAATCGGCGCAGGGGCCCAGGGTGCCTGTGCGCCCTTGCTGGTCTGGCGGGCCTTCATGATGGTGGATGACGCGGCGATGTTGCCCATGTCGAAGATCTGCGTCCAGCGGTAGCTGAACCAGCCGTTGCGTATCACCATGACGTGTTTGCCGGCGGCGAACTGGCGGGCGACGGCTTCCATGCCGTAGGTACCGCTGCCGGGCACCAGCACGGCGGAGTGGGCGCCGTAGACCTCTTTCAGGATGCTCGATATATCGGTCATCACACCCTGGAAGTTTTTCGACATGTGGTTGAGCGCACGGTCGGTGTAAACCACCGAAAACTCAAGCAGGCCGTCAGGGTCAACATTGGGAAGAAGTCCGGGCATGGTGTGTCTCGCAGTCTTTGGATGAGTGTGTTTTAAAAGTCGGGCAAACAGCTTAGCACGGCGGGGTATTTCGTTGGGGTCTGTGGTTTTACCTCACTGCCTTCAGAATGACCCGATGCCCAACCCTCAAAACACCCCCACCTGGCTCGAAGCCGCACGTGCGCACTGGAACTGGCGCGGGCAATCGCGGCCGCCTTTTGCGGTTGAACCCGGGCCGGGACAGGTCTCGGTGTGGGACTTTCCGCGCCCGCCGCGGCTGGCGCATGACACACGTGAAGTCGTGATCCGCTGGGGCTATGCGGAAGTGGCACGCACTCACAAGGCATTGCTGGTCCTTGAGACCTCGCACCCGCCGAGCTTTTACATCCCCTGGGTCGATGTACACCGGGCGCTGCTCAAGCCCGGCAGCGGCGGCTCGTTTTGTGAATGGAAAGGGCCAGCGGCCTACTGGTCGCTGATTGACGGCGCGCGCAGCCTGCCGAACGTGGCGTGGAGCTACCCGAGCCCGCTGGCAGGGGCTGAAGCGATTGCCGACTGCGTGGCGTTTTACCCGGCTGATCTTGACTGCACGGTGGGTGGTGCCACGGTCAAACCCCAGCCTGGCGGCTTTTATGGCGGGTGGATCACACCTGAACTGGTCGGGCCTTTCAAGGGCGAAGCGGGTACATCGGGCTGGTAAGGTCGCAAAAAGGCCGGATAGCGGTGCCCCCAGGCTGTCATGGCGTATAGGCGAAGGCCCACACGACATCATGGCCGGGGTGATAGCATTTAGGGGTGCCAAGACTTTCACGCCCTGCCCTCATCATCTCAGCCTGCATTTTTATATGCGCGCTGGTGATGTTGTGCTTTGCGCAGCTTTCGGCGGCCCGTGTGTCGCCTGTTGACCTGAGCCCTCAAGCGGCCGCAGTCAGCGTTCAGGTAACGGACGCCGGTTTCAATGCCGATGCGAATTTGCTGGAAGTCTCACTGGCAGACCTCTCGTCTGAACTGTCCGAGCCCATGCTGCCGATTCCGGTTGCCATGTTGCCCGGCATGAGTGTTGCGCAGCCTGCTGCGCCCGCGGCTGTGGCCTTGCCGCACCCGCTGATCGAGGGGCCGCAGCGGCCTCCGCGCGCACTTTTCGCCTGACACTGCTCTTGCAGCAGCGAACGTCCGTCGAACCTGACAGGCGATTCAGGCAAACCACCTCTAGCCTCGCCTGCGACTTTGTCGCAATATATGTTTCCGCTGGCGCATGACCGCGCACCTTTTGCACTTTTCAACCGAGAGACGCAGCCTGACTGCGACACACCATGGATTTTTTACTCGATCCCAATGTATGGATAGCGTTTGCGATGCTCACCGCGCTCGAGATCGTGCTGGGCATAGACAACATCATCTTCATCTCCATTCTGGTCGGCCGCCTGCCGCCTGAGCGGCGTGACAAGGCGCGTCGCCTGGGCCTGGGTTTTGCCATGGTGTCGCGGTTGCTGCTGCTGTTCTCGCTGAGCTGGGTGATGGGCCTGACGGCTGACCTCTTTACCGTGGCAAAGCAGGGCATCAGCGGGCGTGACCTGGTGCTGCTGCTGGGTGGCCTTTTTCTTTTGTACAAGGCCTCGCATGAGATCTTTGTCGAAGTCGAGGCGCGCGAGCAGGCAGGCCCGCCCGTGACCGACCAGGCGCAGTTGAAAGCTGCAGGCAACAAGATGTTCTGGGGAATCATCGGCCAGATCGCCATCATCGACATCGTGTTTTCACTGGACTCCGTCATCACGGCGGTGGGCATGGTGGACGAGATCTGGGTCATGGTGGCGGCGGTGGTGACTTCTGTGGGCGTGATGCTGGTGGCGGCCAAGCCAATTGGCGACTTTGTGGATGCCCACCCTTCTGTCAAGGTGCTGGCGCTGGCCTTCCTGGTGATGGTGGGCATGGCGCTGACGGCCGAGGCTTTTGACCAGCATGTGCCCAAGGGCTACATCTACGCAGCGATGGCTTTCTCGCTGGGCGTTGAGGCGCTGAACATCCGTGCGCGCAGCAAGCGCGCGAAGCTGGCTGCCGAAGCGGCAAAGCTGGCGCAGGTGGCTGACGACAAACCTGCCGCTTGATGCCAACGTAAACCCGAAACCTTTTAACGATTTGTATTGACCAACAGGAGTATTGATATGACTACCAACCTTCACACTTACCCGGTAGGCGCAGGCGATGCGACCACCTTTGAGGCGCGCAACCGCGTGCTGCGCAACACCTACTGGCTGCTGGCGCTGTCGATGGTGCCCACCGTGCTGGGCGCCTGGCTGGGCGTGGTGACGGGCGTTGCCCGCGCCATGACACCGGGCATCGGCCTTGTCGTCTTTTTGGGCGGCGCGTTCGGCTTTATGTACGCGATTGAAAAGACCAAGAACTCATCGGCCGGTGTGCCGGTGCTGCTGGCGTTTACCTTCTTCATGGGTGTGATGCTGTCGCGCCTGGTGGGCAGCGTGCTGGGCCTGGCCAACGGCGCGAGCCTGATCATGACGGCCTTTGCCGGCACGGGCGCGATCTTCCTGGGCATGGCCACGCTGTCGACCGTCATCAAGCGTGATGTGTCGTCAATGGGCAAGTTTTTGTTCATAGGCGCCATCCTGCTGCTGGTGGCGGGCATTGCCAACTTCTTCATCCAGTCGGGTGCACTGATGATCACGCTGTCGGTGCTGGCCATCGGCATCTTCTCGGCCTTCATTCTGTATGACCTGAAGCGCGTGAAGGACGGCCACGAGACCAACTACATCACCGCCACGCTGGGCGTGTATTTGAGCCTGTACAACGTGTTCCAGTCGCTGCTGATGCTGCTGGGCATTGGCGGTGGACGCGACGAATAAGGCATTTTGCTTCAACGAAAAAAGCGCCCCGTACAGGGCGCTTTTTTTATGGGCAGCTACCCGTGTGCGTGTGCGTCACCCGTGACGGCCGCGTTGCGCATGAAGTACGCACCCAGCGCAGCCGCTGTCAGCGCAAACAGCGCACCAACAGCAAACGCCACCTGGTAGCCGCCGTTCAGCGCCACGGCAGGCGAAGCACCCGAAGCCTGCAGCGCAGCCGACCTGCCCGCCGCCAGGCTGGCCAGCACCGCCAGGCCAAGCGAGCCGCCCATCATGAAGGCGGTGTTGACCACGCCCGACGCCAGGCCCGAGTCTTCGGGTTTCACATCACTCATCGCGGCAAGCAGCATGGGGTTGAAGGCGATGCCTGCGCCCACACCCAGCAGCAACATGCCGGGCAGCACGTGGATCACAAACGTACCACCCACAGGTGCACGCGCAAACAGCGCCAGCCCTGTGGCCGCAATGGCGAGGCCCACAGCCAGCGGGCCGCGAAAGCCCCAGCGCATGACGATCTTGGCCGACAGGCCCAGCGACATCGCCGCCATGATGAGGTTGGACGGCAAAAAAGCCAGGCCCACCTGCAGGGGTGTGAACTCAAGCACCAGTTGCATGTAAAGCGCCGAGATAAAAAACCACGCGAACATGGCAGCCGCCCACAGCACGCCGGCCACATTGGCGGTGGCGACGTTGCGCAGCCTGAACAGGCCGAGCGGCATCAAGGGTGATGCGACGCGCGACTCTATATAGATGAACGCGGCCAGCAACACCACAGCCGCACCCAGCAGGCCCAGCGTCTGCAGCGAGCCCCAGCCCGCCTCATTGCCATTGACCACCGCGTACACGGCCAGCATGAGCGAGCCGGTGACGGTGATGGCGCCGCCTACGTCGAGCTTGTGACCGGTCTGGCCGTTGCCTGCGGGGATAAGCGCCATGCACAGCGCAAACACGCCCACGCCAATCGGCAGGTTGACCAGAAAGATCCAGTGCCAGTTGAGCTGGCTGGTCAGCAGTCCGCCCAGCAACACGCCTATGCTGCCGCCGCCTGCGCAGACAAAACCGTAAACACCCATGGCCTTGGCGCGGGCAGCAGGCTCGGTGAAGAGATTCATGATGAGCGAGAGCGACACGGCCGACACCACGGCGCCGCCCAGACCCTGCACGGCGCGCGCGACGATGAGCATGGCCTGCGACTGCGCCATGCCGCAGGCCAGCGACGCGATGGTGAAGAGCACGATGCCGGCGAGAAAGAGCCTGCGGTGGCCATACAGATCACCCAGCCTGCCGCCCAGCAGCAGGAAGCCGCCAAAGGTCAGCATGTAGGCGTTGACGACCCAGACCAGCGAGGTTTCAGAAAAACCCAGGTCGGTGCGTATGGACGGCAGCGCAACGTTCACGATGGTGGTGTCGAGCACGATCATCAGCACGCCCAGGCACAGCACCATCAGCGCCCACCAGCGTTTGCGGCCGTCGGGAGCGGACGTGGCCGGCGTGGTGCTCACGCTTTGGCTCCGTCCTGAGCAAAATACTGCTCGAAGAAACCGACGGGGTGCATCTCGATGCGCCAGCCGGCCTGCTCGCCCAGGGTGGCGGCGGGGTGCAGCGATGCGAGGCGGATGGCCTCTTCGCGGCTGTCAGCCTCAATCATGAAAAAGCCGCCGACGAGTTCTTTGCTCTCCACAAACGGCCCGTCGGTCACCTGCGTCTTGCCGCCGCGCGGCTCCAGGCGGATGACGTCCTTGTCGCTGCCCAATGATGCACTGAGCCGCAGCTTGCCGGTGGCCTTGAGCTCTGCATCTTTGGCCGGGCACTGGCTGACCAGCGCCTTTACCGCTTCGGGCGACATGGCGGCCATGTCGGCAGGCCTGTAATTGGCGAGGCAAAGATATTTCATGGTTGCTGTCCTTTCGTTTCTTTAGGCTGATACCTGTACGACGAACGGGATGGGCCGGGGTCGACACCGCACCTGTTTTTTTGGCGGACGAATCAGCGCAGCAGGTCAGCCAGTTCAGCCATGTCGGTAAAGATGGTCACCGCCCCGGCCCTGCGCAAGGCGCCCGGACCATCGTGCCCGGCTTCCGGCGGGCTGTAGCCGAACACGGTGGCGCCAGCAGCCACGCCTGCTGCCACGCCGGTCACGGTATCTTCAATCACGGCGCAGCGTCTGGCGTCTACACCGAGCGCCGCAGCGGCGGCCAGGTAGACGTCGGGGAAGGGTTTGGAGCGCGGCATCTCGTGGCCGCTGAAGATGCGGCCCCTGAAGTACGGCATCAGCCCGCACTTGTCCATCTGCAGCTCGACCTTGAACCGGTCAGCGCCGGACGCGCAGGCGATGCGGCCATTGAACAGCGCGTGGACGGCGGCAGACATCTCGACGGCGCCGCGAATCGGCTGGACGCTTGAGACCAGGCCCTCGTTGCGGCGCTCACGAAAGCGCACCATCCACTCTTCGGTCAGCGGCTTGCCGGTGTTGGCCTCGATCAGGCCGGCCTGGTCCCTGACTGCCTTGCCGATAAAGAGCGCCATGCACTCGGCCGGGGTCAGCTTCCAGCCGGATTCTTCCAGCATGTCGCGCAGCACGCCGTTGGTGATGGGTTCGCTGTCGACCAGCACGCCGTCGCAGTCGAACAGGACGGCATCAAACCTGGGTTTTGTCATGGATATTGCTATATTTTTAGTAGCTGCTCACGCTCGTATTTAAAGGGCTGCAGCCGATTTGATGCCTGAAAATGGCACTTTTTTGGCCTTTTTGGACGGTTTTGGAGGCTTTCAAGGCGCTGAGAACCAAAAATGTTAATACCCATATTAACTTTTGGTCATTTTTTAACGTATACGTTAAATTTTGGATTTTTGGGGCAGTTCAAGCTCACCGTCGAGATAGTACCAACGCCCCTGCTCTCGTACGAAGCGGCTGAGTTCGTGGATGCGCACCGCGCGGCCGTTGATGCGGTAGCGGGCAACGAATTCGACCGTAGCGTGGTCCGCATCCTGAACCTGGTGGCCGCGCACTTCCAGCCCCAGCCACTGGGTGGCAACATCAGCCGCCACATCGGGCGGGCAGGTGCTGGCATGCCAGGTGGCGCGCAGGTAGCCGTCACGGCCGAGCACAAAGGCGCTGTAACGCGAGCGCATCAGGCTTTCGGCACCGGGCGCGGGGGTGTTGGGGAAGTCTTCGACGTAGCGACCGCAGCAGGCGCCGTACGCCAGCGGCTTTTTGGCAGCCGTGCGGCCGCAGGGGCACGGCTTTGAGCCCTGAAGCTGCGCCGCCATCCTTGTCAGCCCTTTTTTGCCTTGCGCTCTTCAAGTGTCTCGGTCGGCGCGCCCTGCTTGACCCATTCGGCGTAACCGCCATCGATGTGAGCGACGTTGGTCATGCCCATGTCCTGCAGCGTCTTGGTGGCCAGCGCGCTGCGCCAGCCGGCGCCGCAGAAGAGCACAAACTCTTTTGATTCGTCGGCAAACAGGCTCTTGTGGTACGGCGAAGCCGGGTCAACCCAGAACTCGAGCATGCCGCGCGGGGCGTGAAAGGCGCCGGTGACTGTGCCAGCTGACAGTTCGCGGATGTCTCTTATGTCGACGATCTGGACTGTTGGGTCGGTCATCTTTGCTTTGGCTTCGTCGACGCTGTAGGTTTTTACCTGGGACATGGCTTCGTTGACGAGGGTTTGATAGCCTTTTGTTATTGGCATGGGGTTGTCTCCTTTTCGGTCTATTGTGTATTGGGTTTGGGGCTTTTTGGCAGCTCGGAAGTTGATGCCTTGCCCTTCACGACCAGGCCGGGAGTCGCCCCGGCAGGCGAGTTACTTTTCTTTGCTTCGCCAAAGAAACCTAACGAAAAGAAAGGCGACCCTGTTCGTCGTCCCCTGCGGGGCACCCTGCGATGCTCGGTCCAGC
>JAZKAY010000013.1:0-309745 GCA_040388905.1 Pseudomonadota bacterium | reverse complement strand
CGTTGACGTGCGGCTTGGTCCGCTCAAATTTGCCTTTTGCCATTTAAAACTCCAGTAAAGAACGTGCCCGTGTGAGGTTTAACGTTTGCACTGTGTTGCTTGTTCCATCACCACGGGCAGTGAGGGGCACACAATCGCAGACAGGAAAAAAGAAGGTGCCGGCCCCTGCGGGACCGGCACCGGTTTTACTTACTTGGCGCGCGCAGCCATGATGGCTTCAGACACATTGCGCGGCGCTTCGGAGTAGTGCTTGAACTCCATGGTGTACGTTGCACGGCCCTGCGACATCGAACGCAGCGTGGTCGAATAGCCGAACATTTCGGACAGCGGCACCTCTGCCTTGATGGCCTTGCCGCCACCAACCATGTCTTCCATGCCCTGCACCATGCCGCGGCGTGAGGACAGATCGCCCATCACGTTGCCGGCGTAGTCTTCAGGTGTTTCCACCTCGACGGCCATCATCGGCTCGAGAATCACCGGGCCGGCCTTGCGGCAGCCTTCCTTGAAACCGAAGATCGCAGCCATCTTGAAGGCCATCTCGTTCGAGTCCACATCGTGGTACGAACCGAAGTGCAGCGTGACCTTGACGTCCACCACCGGGTAACCGGCCAGCACGCCCGAAGTCACTGCCTCGTGAATGCCTTTTTCAACCGCAGGGATGTATTCGCGAGGAACCACACCGCCCTTGATCGCGTCGATGAACTCGATGCCCTTGCCCATTTCATTGGGCTCGATCTTGAGCACCACGTGGCCGTACTGGCCCTTGCCGCCCGACTGGCGCACGAATTTGCCTTCGGCATCTTCGATGGTCTTGCGGATGGTTTCGCGGTAAGCCACCTGGGGCTTGCCGACGTTGGCTTCCACGCCGAACTCGCGCTTCATGCGGTCCACGATGATTTCCAGATGCAGCTCGCCCATACCGGCGATCAGGGTCTGGCCGGACTCTTCGTCGGTCTTGACGCGGAAAGACGGATCTTCCTGAGCCAGACGCTGCAGCGCGATACCCATTTTTTCCTGGTCAGCCTTGGTCTTGGGTTCGACGGCCTGCGTGATCACAGGCTCGGGGAACACCATGCGCTCGAGCATGACGATGGCATCCGGATCGCACAGGGTTTCGCCCGTGGTCACGTCTTTCAGGCCCACGCAGGCGGCAATGTCGCCGGCGCGGATTTCGCTGACTTCTTCGCGGTTGTTGGCGTGCATCTGCACGATACGGCCGATACGCTCTTTCTTGCCCTTGATCGGGTTGTAGACGCTGTCGCCCTTTTTCAGCACGCCGGAATACACGCGCACGAAAGTGAGCTGACCCACGAACGGGTCGGTCATCAGCTTGAATGCCAGCGCGGAGAATTTCTCTTCGTCGTCGGCACGGCGGGTCACGGGCTCTTCGTCTTCATCCATGCCCTTGACAGGCGGGATGTCGATCGGCGACGGCATGAACTCGATCACGGCGTCCAGCATGCGCTGCACACCCTTGTTCTTGAACGCGGAGCCGCAGTACATCGGCTGGATCTCGCTGGCGATGGTACGCGTGCGGATGCCCAGCTTGATTTCTTCTTCGGTCAAATCACCTTCTTCAAGGTATTTGTTCATGAACTCTTCGGAGGACTCAGCCGCGGCTTCGACCATCTTCTCGCGCCACTCCTTGGCCAGCTCGACGAGCTCTGCCGGGATTTCGCTGTAGGTGAACTTCATGCCCTGCGAAGCCTCGTCCCAGATGATGGCCTTCATTTTCAGCAGGTCCACCACGCCGGTGAAGTTTTCCTCGGCGCCGATGGGGATCACCATGGGCACAGGGCTGGCCTTCAGGCGCAGTTTCATCTGTTCCACGACCTTGAAGAAGTTGGCACCGGTGCGATCCATCTTGTTGACAAAGGCCAGACGTGGCACCTTGTACTTGTTGGCCTGGCGCCAGACGGTTTCGGACTGGGGCTGAACGCCACCCACGGCGCAATAAACCATGCAGGCGCCATCCAGCACGCGCATGGAACGCTCCACCTCGATGGTGAAGTCCACGTGGCCGGGGGTGTCAATGATGTTGATGCGGTGCTCGGGCAGGGACGTGTCCATGCCTTTCCAGAAGCAGGTGGTTGCAGCGGAAGTAATCGTGATGCCACGCTCCTGCTCCTGCTCCATCCAGTCCATGGTGGCCGCGCCGTCATGAACTTCACCAATCTTGTGGTTCACGCCGGTGTAAAAAAGAATCCGCTCGGTGGTCGTGGTCTTGCCGGCGTCAATGTGCGCCGAAATACCAATGTTGCGGTAGTTTTGAATGGGGGTTGCGCGGGACATAAATTACTTTCAGTTCGGGGTAACGAACAAGGAAAACAAAGAGACGTTGCTGAAAACATCTTCATGCTTTCTACGCGTCTGCCAGACCGGGCATCACGGATCTCGTGATCACCCAGCGGCAGAAGTGGGGTTGAAGCACCCGGAATCAAGGCGCCAGCGGCGCGCAAAACCCGGATGAAGCGCACCCCACGTGCGCAGCAAACATGCTTCTTTAAAAAATCAGAAGCGGAAGTGGCTGAATGCCTTGTTGGCTTCTGCCATACGGTGAACTTCGTCACGCTTTTTCATGGCGCCGCCACGGCCTTCGGTGGCTTCCATCAGCTCATTGGCCAGACGGAGGGACATCGACTTCTCACCGCGCTTCTTGGCGGCTTCTTTCAGCCAGCGCATGGCCAGGGCCATGCGGCGGACAGGGCGAACTTCAACCGGCACCTGGTAGTTTGCACCACCGACGCGGCGGGACTTCACCTCAACCATGGGCTTGATGTTGCCGATGGCCATGTGGAAAGCCTCGAGCGGGTCTTTGCCAGGGTTCTTTTTCTCGATAAAGTCGAGCGCGCCATAAATGATGCGCTCTGCGACGGCCTTTTTGCCGCCCTGCATGATCACGTTCATGAACTTGGCGAGATCGACATCGCCAAATTTTGGATCTGGAAGAATTTCACGTTTGGGGACTTCGCGACGACGTGGCATTTTTTCACCTCTTTGCTTCAGTTGGCACTGTCTTTCGACTGCACCGCGAGGGTTATCAAAACCCTCACTTACTCGACCGGTGCAACTATTTGCACTTGGGTCACTTCGCTTAAAACATCTGCCCGATGAGTTAAGCACCCTGTTTTGACGACGTCATGACAACATCATCTGGCGCGAACCGTAAAGTTCGAGCCGGCTTGGCTTATTTGGCCTTTGGCTTCTTCGCACCGTATTTGGAACGCGACTGCTTGCGGTCTTTCACGCCTTGCAGATCGAGCGAGCCACGGACGATGTGGTAACGCACACCGGGCAGATCCTTGACACGACCGCCGCGAACCAGCACGACGCTGTGCTCCTGGAGGTTGTGGCCTTCGCCGCCGATGTAGGAAATAACTTCAAACCCGTTGGTCAGGCGCACTTTGGCGACCTTACGCAGGGCAGAGTTTGGTTTTTTAGGCGTCGTGGTGTACACACGGGTGCACACACCGCGGCGCTGCGGAGAGTTCTCCATCGCAGGGCTCTTGGACTTGATCTTTTCGACCTCGCGCCCCTGACGGACTAGCTGATTAATGGTTGGCATTGAAAACGTCCCAAACGTTTGAAACTAACAGTAAAACGTGAATTAACCGTTGACCCTTCGCTGCTTTTCGATCGCGGAAGATGAAAACGGGGATCTCTCTGGAAATCCAGAAAAGCCTTCGAGTGTAGCAGTTTGAGCGCCCCGCCGCAAATCCAGGAGGTTTCAGGGCGCGAATTCGACACCCGGAACCGCAAGAATGAGGTTTTTGAGGCTTATTTCACCCAAAGACGTACCGCATCCCAGGCCCGGCCCAGGATTCCGGCCTCTTCGACCGCCTCCAGCGCGACCAGCGGCACTTCCGCCACCACAGCCGGGTTGTCACCCGCCGTGACCTTCAGGCTGCCGATACGCTGCCCGCGTGTAAAGGGCGCGACCAGCGGGTCCGGCCTGGCGACCTGGGTCTTGAGTTTCGCGCCGGAACCGGCGGGCACAGCCACCACCAGCGGCTGGAACTGGCCCAGCTTGACTGTCGAAGACTTGCCCTTCCACACATTGGGCGACACCACGGCCTGGTTTCCGTCAAACAGCTTGACGGCCTCAAACGCCGTGTAGCCCCAATTTAGCAATTTTTGGGATTCGTTGGCGCGGGCGCTGTCGCTGGCCGTGCCCAGCACAATCGCCACCAGGCGGCGGCCGCCCGGCGCGCCGCCAGCACCCAGGTTGGGAAAGTCACGTTTTGCCGTCGCAATGATGCAATAGCCGGCGGCCTCCGTGTGTCCGGTTTTCAGGCCGTCAACGCTGGGGTCACGAAACAGCAGGGTATTGCGGTTGGTGTCGTTGGCTGCGGGCGTTCCGGGATAGCGGTATTTCTTGATGGCCGAATACCCGACATATTCAGGGAAATCCGTCATCAGGCGCGTGGCCAGAATGCTCAGGTCGCGAGCAGTGGTGGTATGCCCCGCCTCAGTCAGGCCTTCAGGGTTTTTGTAGCCTGTTGATTTCATGCCCAGCGCCCTGGCCTGCTCGTTCATGAGCTTTACAAAATGCTCGGCACTGCCGCCCACGCCTTCTGCCAGCGCCATGGTTGCATCATTGCCCGATTGCACCACCATGCCCTTGATCAGGTCCTCAACCGGCACCTGCATCTTCGGGTCGATGAACATGCGCGAACCGGGCATCTTCCAGGCACGCTCGCTGACCGGCAGGGTCTGCTTCAGGTCTATCTTTTTGGCCTTGAGCGCATCGAAAACCAGGTATTCAGTCATCAGCTTGGTGAGCGACGCCGGCTCGACCGGCGAGTCGATGTCTTTGGCGGCCAGGATCTGGTTGGCGGTGACATCCAGCAGCAGATAGGAGCGTGCGGCAATTTCCGGCGGTTGCGGGGCCTGGGCCTGCACAGCGGAAGAAACAAAAAAAACAGAGGCCAGCAGCAGGCCGGAGAAAGCCTTGTCGGCCTTGATAAAACAGAACATTGATGGGGGAATCCGGTAACGCGGGAATTGATGGAGAAGAAACAAGAGGGCAGCGGGGCAGCGAACAGCGCTCACACCACCGTCGAAGACAGGTGGCGAACCACCAGGTTTTTCAGCAGTGGCAATTGTCCATGAAAGAAGTGGCCGCCCCCGGGGATAACCGTAACAGGAAGTGCCTGCGGCCTGGCCCAGTCCATCACGGCGGACAGGGCCACGGTATCGTCCTCTTCGCCATGCACGACCAGTGTTTTGGGGTGCGAATCAACATCAATTGGCGCTGCAACGCTGCGGCTCACGCTGGTACCTACCAGCACCAGTTTTTCAATCGTCCGCGAGGGGTTCAGGCGCGCAAAAGCATGGGTGGTGACAAAAGCACCGAATGAAAAGCCAGCCAGGCAGAGCGGGCCTTCGGGCGCCACGCCTGCAGCCACGGCCAGCAGGTCATCCAGCTCGCCGCGACCCTCGTCATGCGTGCCGGCTGTACCGCCGACACCGCGAAAATTAAAGCGCACCGCCGTCCAGCCGCACTGGGTAAAGGCTCGCGCCAGCGTCTGCACGACCTTGTTGTCCATGGTGCCGCCAAACAGCGGGTGCGGGTGGGCAATCACGGCCATTCCTTTGGACGGCAGGCCGCCTGAAGGTGCATCGATGGCGACTTCAATCGCACCTGCTGCGCCCTGGATGACGGTTTTCCGGGTCTGGGAATTCATGACGTCGCCTGCCTCAACGACCCACACCGGGCGGCGTCAAAAGCCGCTCCACCACCTTGCCGTTTTTCAGGTGCGACTCCACAATTTCATCGATGTCGCTCCCGTCTACATAGGTGTACCAGACGGCTTCCGGATAGACCACGGCGACTGGGCCGCCGGCGCAGCGGTCCAGGCAGCCCGCCTTGTTCACGCGGACTTTCCCGGGCCCGGAGAGCCCGGCCTTTTTGACGGCAGACTTGCAGCGGTCAAAGCCCTCCTGCGCACGGTGATCGGCGCAGCAGTCTTCCCCGGGCTTGCGCTGGTTGAGGCAGAAAAAAATATGCCGTTCGTAATATGAAGCTGGGGGAGTGGCTGGAATCATCACCCGATTTTACGTACCGCCCGTTGCAGGCTTCTCCCGACCCGAGAGCCGCGTAAGGACATACAGCAGTGCCGCATAAGGCCAGAACCAGCCCAGCCACTGCGCAATGCCGTGAAAGCGGATGAAGCGCCCCTGCTCCCAGGTCTGAAGGGTCTGCGCAAAGTAAGCACTGGCCGGCGCCTGATTCAGCAAGCCCAGGTGTATGGCCAGCGCCAGCAGGGCAAAGGCCGACGCCCCGCGACGCCCCAGGGGCAGCAACACAATGGCGAGCACCAGCGCCATCCAGAGCCCGGCTTGCACCGGCAGGTCCAGCCAGGCCCATGCATGGTCAGGTCCATAACTCAGGGCGGCGGAAAGGGCGGATGCCCCGATACCCAGCGACAGGATTACCAGCGAAAAAACTGCGCGTTGCCAGATCGCCCGAATGACCGAATAACCCAGCAGGCAGGGGATCAGTGCCCCCAGGGCCACACAGATCAGTTCAGTGCCGGGCACCAGCGGCTGCAGCTCGATCTCGCGCACCGGCAACCAGACCAGGAAGGGCGTGTCAGCCAGCATGTCGGCCAGCGCCAGTTCCAGCCGCTCAAACACCTGTCCCAGGCCCATAGGCACAGATGCGGGGAAAAGCAGCGCCAGCGGCCAGAGCATCAAAAGCACCAGCGCACCGCGCGCATCATGCGCAAGCCAGCGCGCGCGAAATCGGCTCCAGCGGTCGACAATGCCCAGCTTTTCAAGCGCCCAGGCCACGCAGGCCCCGACCCATGCACCGGCGATGTTCAGCGCCAGGTCAACATTGGAAGGAATGCGCCGGGGCAGATAACTTTGCAGCGACTCCATGCACAGCGACAGCAGGCCCGAGGCCAGCACGGCCACCGTCACAGCCCAAGCCACGCGCCGGCTGCGCAGTGCAGACAGCGCCAGCAAAAAACCCAGTGGCATGTAGCCGCCGAGGTTGGCGGCTACATCAAAACCCGTCCAGTATTTGGGCAGCGGCGCCGTCAGAAAAACAAACGGCGATATGCCCTGGTCACGCCATTCTGCAAAGGGGTAAAGGCTGGCGTAAATGACGAGGCAAACCATCGCCAGCGCCAGAGGCCAGGCGGATGTCTGTACACCCCTATCGTCGTTCACTGCGCTTTGCTCCGTGTAACTCCTTTTCCCCTTGCAGGGGACGACGCTGGCCATCCGGCGAAAGCCGGCCTGGCGGCGTCTGCTGGTGAAGTCGGGGAAATCACATTTAACGCCCTGAATCACTAAAAAGGTTTGACAACGACCAAAATCACTGCCGCCAGCAGAAGCAGCACCGGCACTTCATTAAAGAAGCGGTACCAGCGGTGGCTACGCGTGTTACGGCCGACGATGAATTTTCTGAGCAAGCTCCAGCAGGCATGGTGGTAGCCCAGCGCCAGCAGCACGACAAAAAGCTTGGCATGCATCCAGCCCGCGCCTTTGCCTATGCCGTAACCCAGAAACAGCCACAGCCCGAATCCCAGCGCAGGCACAGCCAGAATCGTCGTGAACCGGAGCAGCTTGCCCGCCATCAGAAGCAGCCGCTCACGCTCGGCAATGCTCTGGGCGGGCACCATCGCCAGGTTCACAAAAATGCGCGGCAAATAAAACAGCCCCGCGAACCAGCTGGCAACAAAAACAATGTGAAGCGATTTGACCCAAAGCATCACGTTAGTTTAGTCCGCAGCGGTAAAACTGCGCGCGGCGGGTGGGCCCAGAAATTCGTTTGAGGGGATGAAGTGCAAGGCGCGAGGCGCACAGCAACCGGAATGTACCCAGGTACATGAGGATTGCGAGCACCACGCAACGCCGCAATTCGCCCCTCAAACGGGATCTATGGGCCCACCCAAAAAAAATGCCCGGGGGCATGAAGCCACCGGGCGCTCAAGCCTCGTTGTTTTGACACGCGAAGGCCCCGCTCAGGGAGGTAAAGCGGGATGCGATCATCAAATTGATAACCACACATACGAATTTAATCATCCGGCGCCCCGCTTTGGCAAGTTTTTCTGAGGTGACTAAGTAAAGTTAGCGCAGAAAGCAACACTTTCCATGCTGCCCGGAATAGCCATGCAGCTTCAAGCGCAGTCCAAATAGTTATTGCCCTGCACAAAGCTTTGGCACAATTTGCCCATGACTCTCCACGCTTCCAACTTTGCGCCTTTCCCGGCGGGCCGGCCGCGCCGCCTGAGGCGTGATGCATTCACCCGCAACCTGGTGCGTGAAAACGCCCTCACCGCGCATGACCTGATTTACCCGGTATTCGTGCTGGACGGCCAGCAGCGCCGCGAAGCCGTGGCCTCCATGCCTGGCGTTGAGCGCCTGAGCCTTGATTTGCTGCTGCCGGTGGCCGAAGAATGCGTAAAACTCGGCATTCCGGTGATGGCGCTGTTCCCGGTGGTCGATGGCTCACTCAAGACCTGGGATGGCAAGGAAGCCACCAACCCGGAAGGCCTGGTGCCGCGTGTGGTGCGTGAGCTTAAAAAACGCTTTCCTGAACTGGGCGTGATGACCGACGTGGCGCTAGACCCCTTCACCACCCACGGCCAGGACGGCCTGCCCGACGACAACGGCTACATATTGAATGACGAAACCGTTGAGGTGCTGGTGCAGCAGGCCTTGTGCCAGGCCGAGGCCGGCGTGGACATCGTCGCACCCAGTGACATGATGGACGGCAGGATTGGCGCGATACGCAACGCGCTCGAAGCCAAAAAGCTGATCCACACCCGCATCATGGCCTACAGCGCCAAATATGCCAGTGCGTTTTACGGCCCGTTTCGCGATGCGGTCGGCTCCAGCGGCAACCTCGGCAAGGCCGACAAAAAGGTCTACCAGATGGACCCTGGCAATACCGACGAAGCCCTGCGTGAAGTCGCCATGGACATCGCCGAAGGCGCCGACATGGTGATGGTCAAGCCCGGCATGCCTTACCTGGACGTGGTGCGCCGCGTGAAGGACGAGTTCGGCGTGCCGACCTTTGCCTACCAGGTCAGCGGCGAATACGCGATGCTCAAGGCCGCCGCGCAAAACGGCTGGCTGGACCACGACGCGGTGATGATGGAAAGCCTGCTGGCCTTCAAGCGCGCCGGGGCCGACGGCGTGCTCACCTACTTCGCCATCGCGGCAGCGCGCTTGCTACAAAAACCATAGCTACTTGCGTACGACTGACAAGGGCTGCAGTTCAATTTGACCATCATCCGGACAGACACCGTGCAAATAGTTGAATTCACCGCCGACAGCCTGCGTTTTTCCGACACCCTGCCGGCGCAGGCACCGGCGGATGGTTTTGTCTGGCTGTTTCTGGACCGGGAAGAATTCGAGACCCACCAGGCGCTACCGCAACAGGCGGCGCTGCAGCTGGGCCGCTCCGCCCTGCTTGACCTGCACTGCAAGGACCTGGCCAACGCCGCGCATCCCTCGCACTACGACTACACCTCGATCTACGACCTGATCATCTTCCGCCGGCTGGCCACGCAGGTGGAAACCCGGGCTGAAACCGAGCAGGAAGCGGTCAACGGGGCGGCCGAGGGCCTGGGCGAGTTGCCGCGGACCAAACCGCGGGGCGGCCTGCCCGCCTTCAACCGCATCAGTTCCAAAGCCGTGGGTTTTGTGGTGTTCGACCGGCTTCTGATCAGCGTGCATCCGCGCGGGTGTTATACGGCCAAAAGTTTTATCCAGCGCTCACTGACCGACGCCCGCTCCAGCGTGGACAGCGTGTCGGCGCGCAGCCGCATTCCCCCCAGTCCGGCCGACCTGACGCTGCGCATGGTCAATGCCATGGTGGACAGCTACCTCGAGGTGCGCAAGGAGCTCACCAAGCAGCTCGAGCACTGGCAGGCCGAGCTGCTCAAACCCAATTCGCGTTTCATCAACTGGGGCTCGCTGATGGGCGCACGCAGCCAGCTGCATGTGCTGGAAGACCTGTGTGACGAGCAGCACGACGCAATGCAGGAGTGGCTCGACTCATTGCGCGAGCAGCCGATGTCGTCCTTTGCCGCCGATGAACAGCTGGCGCTGACCCGGCGCGACCAGATGGTGGCGCGGGCGCGCGACGTCATTGAACATATCCAGCGCGTGGTGCACCACGCGCGCCGGCTGGAGCAATCGGCCGAAACGGTGGTGCAGATCCACTTCAGCGCGCAGAGCAACCGCACCAACGACATCATGCGCACGCTGACCGCCCTGACCGCCATCTTTTTGCCGCTAAACCTGATCACGGGCTTTTTCGGCATGAACTTCGAGTTCATGCCGCTGATTCACCACATCTCGGGTTTCTGGTGGACCTTCAGCTTCATGGTGCTCATCGTTGTGGTGGTCGGTACCGTTTTCTGGCGCAAGCAGTACATCGCGCGCACCCGGCGCTAGGGACGCAGATGAAGCACGCTCCGGCAACACGCGATATCCGTATCGGCTGTGCCGGCTGGAGTTTGCCCCGGGACGCGTGGCCGTCATTCCCCGCAGAGGGCAGCCATCTGGAACGGTATGCGGCAAGGCTGAATGCCGTTGAAATCAACTCGTCGTTTTACCGCCCGCATCAACCCAAGACCTATGAACGATGGGCCGAAAGCACGCCTGCGGACTTCCGCTTTTCGGTCAAGCTGCCAAAAACCGTCACGCATGAAAAACGCCTCCAGGACTGCAACGCCCTGTTGAAGGACTTTCTGGCCCAGTGCGCAGGGCTGGGCCAGCGCCTGGGCTGCCTGCTGGTTCAGCTGCCGCCCAGCCTGGCTTTTGAAGGCAACGTTGCCCGTCATTTTTTCGACGGCCTTCGCAAGGTTCACGCCGGGCCGATCGCGCTCGAAGCGCGCCACCCAAGCTGGTTCAGCGACAAGGTCAGCCGGCAACTGGCCTCATACCAGGTGGCACGCGTGCTGGCCGACCCGGTCATGTTCGATGCCGGGCGCTGGCCGGGCGGCGATCCACACCTTGTGTATGTGCGCCTGCACGGTTCACCCCGCATGTATTACTCGGCCTATGCGCGCAGCGTGCTGGACGCGCTCGCTGTCCGGCTGCAAATTGCGGCAGCGTCCGACGCCGCCGTCTGGTGTGTTTTCGACAATACAGCCAGCGGGGCCGCCATATCCGACGCGCTGTACACGATGCAGGCCGCGGCGAACCGCAGCAATACATAACAAGCCACAAAACACCTGAAGGAGAGGCCCATGAGTGCATTGCCTAGCAGTCACCCTGCCAACTTCTGTGCCGACGACCTGACGCGCGAAAACGTGCAGTCGATGCGGCGCGTTGAACAAAACGCGCTGGCCAACCGCAGCCGGGCCGACCGCATCGCCGCTTTTGTTGCGGGGTTCTGCGGCTCCATGACCTTTGTCTGGATACATGTGGCCGTGTTCTCGGCCTGGATTGTGTTCAACACCTTTCCCGGGCTGTATCACTTCGACGCCTACCCCTTTACCTTCCTGACCCTGGTCGTCTCGCTGGAAGCCATCTTCCTGTCATCCTTCATTCTCATCAGCCAGAACTACGAACTGCGCATCAGCGACAGGCGCAACCAGCTGGACCTGCAGATCAACCTGCTGACCGAGCAGGAAAACACCAAGATGCTGCAGTTGCTTGAGCGCATCGCCCGAAAGGTCGGCGTGGACGACCCGGGTGACACAGACCTGCGCATCCTCACCCAGGACACCGACCCCGAGAAGCTCATCAACCAGATCGAGCGGGCGCAGCGCGACTCACCGCCAGACCAGACAAGCAGTGCCCGTCACGAAGCATAGTTAACGTATACAGCAAAAATTTGACGTATACGTTAAATTTTCATCGAAAGTTAAGTTGCATATTAACTTTTGGGGTTTTCAGGCTGAATTTGTTGGCCAGAGCATGCCGAAATAGGCAAAAAAAGGCCATTTTCAGGGCACAAAACGGCTGCAAGCCAATGAAGACAAGCGTGAGCAGCTACTTATTTAATAGCAAATCACATCTGGCACAGTCTTCAAACCCAGGGCTGCGCCAGCGCTTCTGCCTCGAACACCCGCACCACGGCAGGCCGCGCCAGCACGCGATGCAGGTAAGGCCCCAGGTGCGGGCGCGCACGTGCCGGGGCGGAGGCGAAGTGCCGGCTCCAGCGGCACAGCATGAGCGCATAGGCGTCCACCGCAGAAAACCTGCCGCCGACCAGCCACGGCGAGGGGCCTTCAAGGCCCAGCCGCGCGAGTTCTGCGTCCAGCTGGTCAAGCAGCACGCCGACCTTCGCTTCGGCGTGCGACTTCATTTCGGCTGCGCGGGCGGCGTCACCGCCTTTCACCCAGCGTTCTGAATAGAAATACACCATCAGCGTGGCCTGCAGCGTGTTGGTCAGCCACATCAGCCACTTGTAGAAGTGGGCACGATCTGCGGTGCCGATGGCAGGCGCCAGCCCTGCTGCCGGGTGCGTGTCGCACAGGTGCAGGCAGATGGCGGCGCTTTCATACAGCACCAGATCGCCATCGACCAGCACGGGCACCGTGCCATTGGGGTTGAGCTTTTTATAGGCTTCGGTGCAGTGTGCTCCCTGAGCGGTGTCAACGGGCACCTTTTCAAACGGCACGCCCAGTTCTTCGAGCAGGATATGCGGAGCCATCGCCGCAGTGCTCGGCGCATAAAACAACTGGATCATGGCCCGTGCCCGTTCACTTCACACCAAAGAGATTCGCCGCGTTCTCCCAGCCGATCTTGCGCGCGGCATCTGGTGGCAGATCTCCCAGCCAGGTGCGGTAGCCCTTCATCAGGTCGTCGTACTGCTGCCAGCGCTGCACCACCCAGGTGTCCGAGCCGATCAAAAACCGGTTCGGGTACTTCAGCAGCAAGGTGCGCCATTCCGGGCAAAGCTTGCCGTCGGCACAGGTCAGGCCCGGCCGGTAAGACAGCTCGCCCATGAGTTGCGGGTATTTTGCAAACAGCGCATCGACGCGCGACACCGGCGGTCCGCCTATGCCGGTGTGCGCCCAGATGATGCGTGCATCGGGCGCATGGGCCATCAGCAAATCAATCGCGGTGTCGTCCACATGGGCCAGCACGGCGAGCTTGTTTTGCGCCGCAAACACCATGAGCTTTTTGGCGACCGCCCCATTGGCGTTGGCGCTGTTGTAGAGATGGAACTCGCCTATGCCCTTGTACGGCCCGGCCTGGCTGCCGGTCACGCCGCGCGCAAACTCGGCCTGCACCATCTCGTAAATGGTCTCGTCGCGAAACCAGTTGTCGTAGTCGGCGCGGTTGCGGTACAGCCTGATGAAGGGCACAACCCTCACGCCCGACTGTTTGCTCAGCTCGGTAGCGGCCAGTACCTTGGTGCCGTCATTCGGACGTGAATTGGCCACCACAGCCTTGACGCCGTTGCGTTGCATGCGCGCCAGCACATCCGCAGGCGGATTTGGCCCGGTCTTGCCGTTCCACGCCTCCTCGTTGTAATGCATATGTGCGTCGAACAGCGGGCCGGTGTAATCGGCTGCGTTGACGACAGCGCTGCTTGCTGCCGCCACCAGAAAAACAAGTGCAGCAAGCGCGCGCACAGCGGTTAGCCCAGGTGTTTGGCGAAGAAGGCCAGCGTGCGCTCGCGTGCCTTGGTGGCGGCTTCCTCGTTGTAGGCACCGCGCTGGTCGCAGTTGAAGCCATGGTCTGCGTTGTAGACATGCACTTCAACTTCAGGGTGCGCCTTGATGAGGGCGTTCACGCCTTCCATGGGGGCGGAGTGGTCGTGGTCGCTCAGGTGGGCCATGACAGGTACCTTGGGCTTGCGTGCGATTTCTTCAGGTGCCACCATGCCGCCGCCGTAATAAGGCACCGATGCGCTCAGGCCGCTGAGTTTTTCAGCTGCCTGCCACGCGAGAAGGCCGCCGAAGCAGAAACCGATGATCCCGACCTTGCCGCCGCTGGCCTTGGCCACGTGGTCAATGGATGCCTGAATGTCTTTCATGGTGGCATCGCCTGGCAGCGCCATCACGGCGGCTTTCAGTGCGATGCCTGCCTTCATGGTGGCTTCGTTGTAGCCGGTGTCCACGCCTTTCTCAACACGCTCAAAGATTGCCGGCGCAATCGCCAGGTAGCCCTGCGCGGCAAACCGGTCTGTGACCTGCTGGATGTGCGAGTTGACACCAAAGATTTCCTGCAGCACGACGACTGCGGCCTTGGGCTTGCCTGAAGGCTCCGCCACATAAGCGGGGAAGGTGAAACCGTCTGCGGCCTGGAGGTCGATGAATTTGCCCATGGTGTTTGCTCCTGATGTGAAAAATGTGAGTGCCGCTGCCTGCCAGTAAAGTAGAGTAGCTGGCGCAACCGCTGTTTGTACATCGGATTGCCACTTTTTGCAGGAGTTGGGGTTTGACCAAAACAGTCTTGATCACAGGCGGCTCGCGCGGCATAGGCGCAGCCACGGCGCTGCTGGCGGCGCGCGAAGGCTATGCGGTGGCCGTCAACTACACCAGCAACTCGCTCGCCGCCGATGAAGTCGTGCGGCAGATACGCGCAGGCGGCGGCCAGGCCATGACGGTACAGGCCGACGTGGCCAGTGAAGTGCAGGTCGTCGCCATGTTTGAAAAGGTCGACGCCAAATTCGGAAGGCTGACTGCACTGGTCAACAACGCCGGGGTGGTGGATGTCAACAGCCGGGTCGACGGCATGACGCTGGCACGGCTCAAACGCATGTTCGAGATCAATGTCTTCGGCTCATTCCTTTGTGCCCGCGAGGCCGTCAAACGCATGAGCACACGCTACGGCGGCGAAGGCGGCGCCATCGTCAACGTATCGAGCGCGGCGGCGCGGCTGGGCTCACCGGGCAGTTATGTTGATTACGCGGCAGCCAAGGGCGCTATCGACACCTTCACGCTGGGCCTGTCGAAAGAAGTGGCAGGCGAGGGCATACGCGTCAATGCCGTGCGGCCCGGCATCATCGAAACTGAAATTCATGCGTCGGGCGGTTTGCCGAATCGTGCGAAAGAAATCGCACCACAGTTGCCCATGCAGCGCGCAGGCACCGCAAACGAGGTGGCTGAATCCATCGTCTGGCTGCTGTCGGACAAATCGAGCTACACCAATGGCGCACTGCTCGATATAGCCGGGGCCAGGTAGCGTGCCTCCACGCTTTTCGCTTCGCGTAATGCGCTGCCCCCCGAGGGGGCTGGCCTGGCTTGGGGCGGCCCGGCGCTGGCGGCCATGGATTTCAAAGGGCGATCCAAGTGGACTTTAAACCTCTCATCACTCTTCTGGCCATCGTCAACCCGCTGGCCATCGTGCCGTTTTTTATTCATTACACACAGGGCTTCTCTGAAGCACAGCGCAAGCGCACCATCGTTATCTCATCGTTCAGCGCCTTCCTGGTGATTGCAGTCAGCGCCGTGCTGGGCCTGAAGATCCTCGACTTCTTCAGCATCTCGCTGGCGAGCTTCCAGGTCGGCGGCGGCATGCTGCTCCTGATCAGCTCGATGAACATGCTGAACGCACAACCCGCCGAAGCCAAGGCGCACACACACGAAATGGAAGATGGCGCCGAGAAAGCCGCCATGGGCGCCAGCATTGCCGTCGTGCCGCTGACGATACCGCTGCTGACCGGCCCGGCCACCATTTCCACCGTCGTGATTTACGCGCAGAAAGCGCAAACGGTTTTCCAGGTCGGCACGCTCGTGGTCTATGGTGTCGTGATTGGCCTGGCTACCGCTGTGTGCTTTGCATTGGCTGAGCCTATAGCCCGGGTGCTGGGCAAAACCGGCATCAATGTGATGACACGCCTGATGGGTCTGATACTTGCCGCGCTGGCGGTTGAGGTCATGGCCGACGGCCTGGGCAAACTATTTCCCATTCTTCGCAGCGGCTAAAAAGACCGGCCGCTTGCCAGCGGGGACCGCGGAACTGGCTTTGCCAGGCCGCAGGCGCCGTCCCCTGCAAGGGAGCGAGAGATAAGGGGCTACACGCAGTGAGCCCCGATAGGGGTGTGCCTATTTCTGCAAAAGCTTCACCAGCTGGTTGCTCGTGTTGCGCAGGCGCTGGGCCATGAGCTGCGTGATCTTCACCAGCAGCTTGGCGCCGACGCCCGGGTGGTCGCGGATCAGCAGGGCGATCTCCTTGCGGCCCAGCACACCTGCTTCAACTTCTTCGATGGCAGAGCAGCTTGCATAGCGCGGCTCGTTGTCGAGCATGGACATCTCGCCCACCGCCGCGCCGCGCTGGATCACGGCGACGCGCGAGCTGCTGACTTCAGGTTTGTCATCCGCGCCTGCCTCGTCGTTTTTGATCTCCACCCGCTTGCTGACATCTACTGTGCCCTTGAGGAGCAGCAGCATCCACTCACCGGCATCACCTTCGCGTATCAACACGTGGCCGGGTTCGGCGCGCACCAGCAGCATGGCCTTGCCCAGGATGTCGGCTTCGGCGGGTGTCATGTCCTGCAGCAGGGGCGAGACGTTCAGCAGGTCTTCGCCGTAAGCCGACAACGGGCCGCAGGGGCCGACCACGGGCAGGCCCGCGTCCTGCAATTGATCCTGCAAGGGACGGGTGTGCAGGTTTTTGCGGCCGACCGGCGCGCCTGCGCCCTCCTGCAGCACCTCACCCGCAGTGCGGGCGCCTAACGTGCCGGGACTTGCTGCAGCCACTGGTCTATCTCTTCAATCGCAGCATCGGTGGCCGCCGTCAGTGCGCGCACGCCGCCAGGCGCATCGGCACTGGGTGCGGGGCGCTGCACGATCACACTGCGCTGGGCCAGCAGCTTTTCACCGGCGGGGGTCACGTCTATCAGCGTGGCGCGCATGCGTATGAGGCCAACACTGGTTTCGGGCGCGGTAAACAGGTGGCTGAACTCCTGCAGCTCGATCTTGAGCACACGCGGCAGCACGGCATTCTGGCTGCGGTTGAGCGCGGCGCTCTCACCAGGGGTGAAGACGGTACGGCGCTGGCTGAGTTGCTCGCGCAGGCGCTGGCGCACCAGCTGTGCGGGCGGCATGCTCCAGCGCGCCTGTGAGTAGGGGCGCAGCTGCTGTTCGTCTGAATAGGCCAGGCGGTAAAGCACCGACATGTTTTCAATCGCACCGCCGTAGGTGGTGATGTCGTCAATCGCCAGTGGTGCAAGCGGTGCCTGCCGCGTCGTCGGCTGTGTGACGAGCGGGCCGGGTCCAAAGTCATACATCAGCGCACGTGTGGGTTTGTCGGGCAGCCCCGAACAGGCGGCCAGGGCGGCCACCGCGCAGAGGGACATGAGAAGGCGGACGGATTTCATTTTTTGACTCCTGCTGCGGCGTTGGGGCTGTTGGGCGAAAAGCCTGGCTCTCCCGGGCCGGGCAGGGGCGGGCCATTGCCGAAGATCAGCGACTGCGGGTTGTCGTCAACCGCATTGACGGTGCGGCGCAACTGGCGCATGGTGCGCGCGGTTTCTTCCGCCACCTCACCGAGCTTGGGCAGGGTGGCCGCGCTGAAGGTTTCAACGCCGGCAGCCAGCGCCGCGCCGCCTTCGGCGAGTTTGTCGAGCGGTCCGCCTTTTTCATTCAGGCGTTTGGCCGTCACCCCCACTTCATCGCTGGTGGTGCGGATGGACTGAAGCGTGGCCGAAGTGTCACGCGAGAGGGCGGGCAACGACGCGACTGTAGGCTCCAGCCCCTTGGCGAGTTTGTTGATGCTGCCCGCCGCCTCGCTGAATTGCGTGAGCGCCGTCGTCACGGCCTGCTGGTTTTCATCTGACAGCATCTTGTTCAGCTTCACACTGGCCTGCTCGATCTGGTCCATGATGACTTCACCACGCTTGAGCAGCTTGTCTATGCCACCCGGTTGCAGCGGAATGCGCGGCGGGTCTTCGTCGTTGGGTACCAGGCGTTCCTTTGAGCCGCCCTTGTCATCAAGCTGGATGAAGCCGAGACCGGTGACGCCCTGGGACGCCACCGTGGCAAACACCGATTTGGTGATGGGCGCGCCGCGCTCAATGGACACGCGCACCAGCACATTGCCCTGGATCTTGTGGTCAAAGCCGATGTAGTCGACCTTGCCTACAGGTACACCTCGAAAGCGCACCGCCGCCTGCGGCTGCAGGCCCGAGATGATTTCAGCCGTGCTCATTTCATAAATGTCGCGCTCGGTGTTGTCACGCATCAGCCAGATGGCCAGCAGCCCCAGCAGGGCCGTGACCACCAGTACAAATGCGCCGGCAACAAATGCGTGGGATTTGTTTTCCATGTTTGAAAACCTCTCTTTGACTTTCTCTTGTCGCTACACAGTAAACGGGTATTCGCGAAGTAATTCCATCGCACGCTGTCCCCGCTCACCGAGGAAAAATTCATGAATGAAAGGGTGGGGAAAGGCCACCACCTCTTTCGGTGCATCGTTGATGATGACTTTCTGATCCGCCAGCACCGCTATGCGCGTGCTCAGTTCAAACAGCGTGTCCAGGTCATGCGTGACCATCACCACGGTCAGACCCATGTCGCGGTGCAGGGCACGCAGCAACAGGCAGAAACTGTCTGAACTTTCAGGGTCAAGGCCGGCGGTCGGCTCATCAAGCAGCAGCAGCGGCGGGTCCATGATGAGGGCGCGCGCCAGGGCCACACGCTTGATCATGCCGCCTGACAAATCGCTGGGCATCTTGTCGGCAGCCTCAGGCCCCAGGCCAACCATCTGCAGCTTGACCATGGCCGCTTCGCGTATCAGGTCGGGCGGCAGAACTTTCAGCTCGCGTAGCGGGAAGGCAATGTTCTCAAGCACGGTGAAGGCCGAGAACAGCGCGCCCTGCTGGAACAGCATGCCCACCCGCGTGGCCGCGCCGCGCTTGCCAAGCTCTTCAGCCGGCCGGCCCAGCACGGTGATCTCGCCCTTGGTCGGTTTTTCAAGCCCCAGTATCTGGCGCAGCAGCACCGTCTTGCCGGTGCCCGAGCCGCCCACCAGCGAGAGCACCTCGCCACGCTCGACAGTCATGTCGAGGTCTTTGTGGACGACAGACTCCTTGTCACCGTTTTTAAAAACGGTCCAGAGTTTTTTGATTTCTACGACGGCGTCGGTCATCGGCTTAAACCGCTTTCATCAGGCTGTCATTGCGGACTCGATCCGCTATCCATGGACCCCGGATCAGGTCCGGGGTGACAAACATGGGGTCATGGTGGTCACCGCGAACAATTTCCCGACGGGCCGTCCCTAGGGAAATTAGCCCCTTGGGGGGGCAGAGAGTTACACGCAGTGAGCGAACGTGGGGGCTCATATCTACACACCGATATTCTTGAACAGGACTGCGAACAATGCATCGACAAGAATCACCACGGTGATCGACGTGACCACAGACGCCGTCGTTCCCTGCCCCAGGCTTTCAGTGTTTGGTTTCACCCGCAGGCCATAGTGGCAACCGATCAGTGCGATCAGCAAACCAAACACCACCGACTTGGACGTAGCCAGCGTGAGGTTGGCCAGATCCACCGCCGCAGGCAGCGAGTTGATGAAGTAGGACGGTGTGATGTCCATCGCCACCCAGGCTGCCAGCATGCCGCCCACCAGCGCGGCAATGGTCGTCCAGACACTGATCAACGGCATGGCAATGGCCAGTGCCAGCGCGCGCGGCATGACGAGGCGAAAGCCCTTGGCAATGCCCATCACGCGCATGGCGTCAAGCTCTTCAGTCACCCGCATCACGCCGATCTGCGCGGTAATGGCAGAGCCTGAACGGCCTGCAATCAAAATAGCGGCCAGCACCGGGCCGAGTTCGCGGATCAGCGAGATGCCGAGAATATTCACGATGAAGGCATCAGCGCCGAACTGCCTGAGCTGCTGCGAGATCAGGTAGGCCAGCACCACACCAATCAGAAAACCCACCAGCGCGGTGATGGGCAGCGCCGTGGCACCTATGTGATACAGGTGGCCGGAAAAATCGCGCAGCGGCGCTTCGCCGGGGTGGCGTATCAGGCGGATAATGTCAAGCAGCAACTGGCCGATCAGACGTATCAGTGACTTGATGTGGTCTGCAAACGAGAACAGGCGCTCGCCCAGGGCCAGCACAGGCGCTTTCCAGTCGGCCTTCTTTTTCTTGATGTCGGTGACGGGAAATTTTGCGACCGTCTCAAGCACTGCGCGCTGCGCGTCTTCAATTTCGATGTTCGCAGGCCACTCACGGCCCCACTGGTTCCAGAGCAGTTGCGCGCCCAGGTAGTCAAGCCGTTCAAGCCCCGAGAGGTTCCACGCCGCATCGGACTTGCCCTTGTCCAGGCCCTTGAGCTGCGCTGTCAGCGCATTCCACACAGGCCGGGCCGTCAGGTCGGCCGCCGTCCACGCGCCCTGAACCATGAGGGTGCGGCCCTGGGGCGTGTCCTGCTGTTCAATACGGGGCGTGGATGTCGTCATGGACCTCTACAAAATCGGTGTGCAGATTTTTGGCAATTACGCAGGCAAACAAGGATAAAGGCGGCTTGCACGCGGGCATCACAGTCTGCGTGCAGCATGCGTGATGCACAAAATCACCATCGTAACGGCTGAAAGCACGAACCCGGCCAGCGCCTGCGCTGTAGCGCCCGCGTCCTACAGCGCGTTGCGGAGCGTGCGCAAGTGCCTCACTAACGCCACGCCTGGGTCAACGCACCGAGGGCGCTTGCCACCACAGGCTCGTCCACCCGCGAAGCCAGGCAGATGAAGCTCAGGCTGCAGTCCAGACTCACACCTTCCGCCACGGTGAGTCCGCGCGCCTGGCTTTCACGCATGGCGATGGCATCGCGCGCCAGGCTGAGGCCCACCCCCGACTTCACCAGATCAAGCATGGATGCCTCATGGTCCACCATGGCCACCTTGCGCGGCACCACACCCGTCAGCGACCCTTCGCCGAACACGGTTGCGAGCAGGCGGTGATGCACGCTGGCCGGCGGTGTGTCCAGCCAGGGCAGGGCGGCAAGCCCCAGCCAGTCACGACCTGCCAGTTGCGGACCCCATCCTGCGGGCGCGATGACACGGTAAGTAAAGCGTGTGAGCTCACGGCATTCGAGCGGTACCGCCGTTGCCGGCACGCCGGGAGGACCCAGGTAAAAGCCAACATCGAGGTGCTTGCGGAGCACCTGCTCCAGCACATCGCCGCTCATGCACTGGCGAAGTTCGGTTTCGATCTGCGGGGCTGCCTCGACCAGCTGCCGCAGGTAAACACCCAGTCGTATGAACTCCGGGTCCAGGATGGTGCCTATGCGCAGTTTGCCGCGCACACTGCCGTGAAGCGCCATGGCCGTGTTTGAAAAGTCGGCCATCGCCGCCAGCGCTTTTTCGGCCTGGGGCAACAGGGACAGCCCGTCACCGGTCAGCACCAGCCCACGCGGCGTGCGCGAGAACAGGTCAAGCCCGGTCGCCTCCGACAGGCCGCGCAATTGCAGGCTGACCGCTGGCTGGCTCAGGTTCAGGCCCTGCGCAGCGCGCGACACATTGCCCTCGCGTGCGACGGCCACAAAGGCCCTCAGGGTCTGAATGTCGATTGCTTTCATGGTTTTGATATTTGCATTACTTATAAAGCAATTTGAATCAAATCATTGGATTGGCGGGACGTGTGCCTTCACAATCACCGCACCCGACGCAAGATTTTGCGCAAGAACACCCATTCATTATAAAAATGACCTATAGCGAGACCGCTGCCCGGCGCACAGGGTATTACCCGAAGAGTCCGGCTACGGCCAGCACCTATGCTTGTCGGCATTGTTCGCGCCGCACCGGCATCCGCACGGCGCCGAAGGCACCACTCCCCGCAACCCCCATCACAGAAGCTCACTGAAACCAGCCATGCAGGACATCGACCACATCTTCGACTACATCATCATCGGCGCAGGCACGGCCGGCTGCCTGCTGGCCAACCGCCTGAGCGCAGATGCCACCAAAAAGGTGCTGCTCATAGAAGCCGGCCGCAAGGACGACTACCACTGGATCCACATCCCCGTCGGTTACCTGTACTGCATAGGCAACCCGCGCACCGACTGGCTCTACAACACCGAGCCCGATGCAGGGCTGAACGGCCGCTCGCTGCGTTACCCGCGCGGCAAGACGCTGGGTGGATCTTCAAGCATCAACGGCATGATTTACATGCGCGGCCAGGCGCGCGACTACGACGAGTGGGCACACCTGACCGGCGACATGACCTGGCGCTGGGAGAACGCGCTGCCGCATTTCAAGCTGCATGAAGACCACCACAAGGGCGCCGATGCCTTCCACGGCGCGCGCGGCACCGCCCCTTCGCTGATGCAGGACAAGAACGTGCCATACCAGAAGATCTTGCGGCACCGCAATGCGGGCGGCGAATGGCGTGTTGAAAAACAGCGCCTGCGCTGGGACATTCTTGATGCATTTTCCGAAGCCGCGCAGCAGGCCGGCATACCCGCCACAGACGATTTCAACCGTGGCAACAACGAAGGCGTCGGTTACTTTGAAGTCAACCAGAAAGCCGGCTGGCGCTGGAACACCGCCAAGGCCTTTTTGCGCCCCGCCTGTTATGGGCGCCCCAACTTCGAGTTATGGAACAGTGCGCAGGTCTGCAAGCTGGTGGTCGAAGACCAGCCCGACGGCAGCAAGCGCTGCACCGGTGTTGAGGTCTGGACGGGCAGCGAACGCGTCACCGCCTATGCCACCCGCGACTCTGGCAAGGACCGCGGCCTGATCGGCGAGGTCATCCTCTGCGCCGGCAGCATCAACTCGCCGCAAATTTTGCAGCTCTCGGGCATTGGCCCCGGCGCGCTGCTGCAGCAGCACGGCATTCCCGTCGTGCAGGACCTGCCCGGCGTGGGTGCCAACCTGCAGGACCACCTGCAGATCCGCTCTGTCTACAAGATTCAGGACAAGAAGGGCTGGGGCCTGTCGCTCAACACCATGGCCTCATCGCTTTGGGGCAAGGCACGCATAGGCCTTGAATACGCGCTCAAGCAGACCGGCCCCATGAGCATGGCGCCCTCGCAACTGGGCGCCTTCACCCGCAGCTCGCCCGACCAGCCTTACCCCAACATTGAATACCACGTGCAGCCGCTGTCGCTCGACGCCTTCGGCGAGCCGCTACACGCCTTCAACGCGTTCACCGCCAGCGTCTGCAACCTCAATCCGACCAGCCGCGGCACGGTACACATCAAGAGCCCGCGCTTTGAAGACGCACCGGCGATTGCACCCAACTACCTGAGCACGGCAGAAGACCGCCAGGTGGCGGCAGATTCGCTGCGCGTGACACGCAAGATCGTCAGCCAGAGCGCCCTGGCCAAATACCAGCCCGAAGAGTTCAAGCCCGGCGTGCAGTTCCAGACCGATGAAGAACTGGCCCGGCTGGCCGGCGACATCGCCACAACCATCTTTCATCCGGTCGGCACGACAAAGATGGGGCGTGACGACGATGCGATGGCCGTGGTCGATTCGCACCTGCGCGTGCGCGGCATCAAGGGCCTGCGCGTGGTCGATGCCGGCGTCATGCCGCTGATCACCAGCGGCAATACCAATTCGCCGACGCTGATGATTGCGGAGAAGGCGGCGGAGTGGATTCAGGCTGGGGTTTGATGACGCAGGTCATCAAAACTTAACGTAGACATTAAAAATTTAACGTGCGCGTTAAAAATTCCATAAAAGTTAACTTCCATATTAACTTTTAGAAGGTTTCAGGCAGTTTTCAGCTGCCGATACGCGCCAAACCGCCAAAAAAGGCCATTTCTAGAGGCCAAATCAGGCTGCAAGCCAATAGATATGAGCGTGAGCAGCTACTGAATTAATAGCAATTACTGATTTCCGCAGCTGCCGGAAAGCCAGCCTAAAGGTAGATCTTCTGCAAAAGGCGCATCAGCGTCTTTTTTTCCGCCGCGCTGAGCTTCTGGGTCATGTCTTCTTCGAGCGCGGTGGCGGTGCGCTCGGCGTCGGCCATCAGCCTGGCGCCGGTTTCTGTCAGGTAGAGACCGACGGCGCGGCCGTCTTGCGGGTGCGGGCGGCGGCTGACGAGTTCGCGTTTTTCCATCAGGCTGATCTTGCCGACCAGGTTGGGCGGCAGGATGCTCAGCACACCGCACAGCTGGCGCGAGGTGATGCCGGGGTTGTGCATGATGATGGAGAGGATTGAAAAGTCCACATGCCGCAGGTCATACACCGCCATGCGTTTGGTGAACAGCTCGATCACCTTGATCGAGGCGCGCGTGGCGTTGTAGCCCATCAGCGTCTCAAGGTAGGAGCTGTCGATCTTGCCGGCGGCGGGGGCTTTTTCGGGCATGGGGTGGATTTTCACATCAGTTCATGCGCAGGAGGCGGGCGATGCGGCAGCTGCAGCTGCCGCCAGCCGCGCCCGGATGATGGCCAGGCGCATGCCGGACTCCGGCAGCACCCAAAGCTGCAGGGCCTGCGACGGTGCCGACCAGCGCCCGGTATTTGCGCCTGCAACTTCACCGCGCAGCGTGCTGCCTATCTGCGACCAGGCCCAGGCCTGCAGCGCGATGGCCACCAGTCTCAGATAGTCATCGGCCACCCAGTAAGGCAGTTCGGGGTTGTGGGGGGCAGCGGCTGCCAATGCAGCGGTGACCTCATCGATCTCTCGTATCAGCTGCAGCGCGCTGGCGTCGGCCTCGTGCCCTGCATCCAGCGTGTCGGCCAGTTCTGACAGCAGCAAGCCCATGGCCTTGCCGCCATCGACCAGCACCTTGCGCACCAGCAGGTCTATGGCCTGGATCTCGTTGGTGCCTTCGTAAATCATCGCGACGCGCGCATCGCGCACGATCTGCTCTACGCCCCATTCACGCACATAACCATGGCCGCCAAACACCTGCAGGCATTCGCTGCCGCCGTAAAAAGCCTGGTGCGAGAGGGCGGCCTTGAGCGTGGGCGTGACCAGGCTGCACCAGCGCTCGGCCTGCGCCCGGCGGGCGGCGTCCGGGTGGTAGCGGGCAAGGTCAAGCTCGAGCGCGGTGCGCCAGCCCAGTACGCGGCCGCCGTCTATCCAGGCGCGCTGGGTATCGAGAATGCGGCGCATGGCCGGGTGGCGGGCAATCAGGTCTGATGGCTCGGTTGATGTTCTGGGGCCGGGCGCACGCATCTGGCGGCGCTCGTTTGAATAGGCATGGGCCTTTTGCCATGCGGCATCAAGCAGGCCGACACCCTGCAGGCCGACATGCAGGCGGGCCGCGTTCATCATCACAAACATCGCGTTCAGGCCACGATTGGCCTCGCCCACCAGCCAGCCGGTGGCGTCGTCAAAACGCATGACGCAGGTGGGGCTGCCGTGCAGGCCCATTTTTTCTTCAATGCGTTCGCAGTGCGCGGCGTTGCGGGTGTCACCGGGCAACACCTTCGGCACCAAAAAGAGCGACAGGCCTTTGGGGCCGGGTGGCGCATCGGGCAGTCTCGCCAGCACCAGGTGGATGATGTTGCTGCTGAGGTCATGCTCGCCGCCGGAGATGAAAATCTTGGTGCCGCTGACGCGGTAACTGCCATCCGGCTGCGGTGTGCCTTTGGTGCGTGCCAGGCCCAGGTCACTGCCCGCGTGCGGCTCGGTCAGGCACATGGTGGCCAGCCATTCGCCGCTCGCAATTTTCGGCAGGTATGCCGCCGTCAGTTCAGCGTTGCCGTGATGCTTCAGGCATTCATAGGCGCCATGCAAGAGGCCGGGCGCCATGGTCCAGCCATGATTGGCGGCGCTGAGCATTTCATACAGCACCTGGTTAAGCACCTCGGGCAGACCCTGGCCGCCATCTTCAGGCGCACTCGAAAGACCGGCCCAGCCCGCCTGCCAGAAGGCCTGGTAGGCGGCCTTGAAGCCGGGCGGCGTGCGCACCTCACCGGCCTTGAAGACACACCCCTCTTCATCACCCACCCGATGCAGCGGGGCGATTTCAGAAGCGACAAACTTGCCGGCTTCTTCAAGCACCTGCAGCATCAACGCCGCATCACACCCGGCAAAAGGCGGCAGGGCGGCCAGCACCCCGGGTGCACGCAGCACCTCCATCAGGATGAACTGCTGGTCCTCAAGAACGGGCTGGTAATGCACGGGTGAACTTCAGCAGTGCGGATCAGGACTCGGCAGTGAAGCCGATTCTCTTGATCAGCGGACCCCAGCGGTCAAACTCGACCTTCTGGCTGAGCGCCATGTCCCTGGCCGTGCCGCCGTAGGGAATCAGGCCGACCACATTCATGGCGTCAAGATAGCCCTTGTCCTTGATGGCGGCATTGATGGCGGCATTGGCGGCGTTCACCACGGATGCAGGTGTCTTTGCCGGGGCATAAAAACCGAACCATTCTTCGACCGTCAGGTCGGCAAAGCCCTGCTCTGCAAAGGTGGGCACGTCAGGCGCAAAGGTGGAACGCTGTTTGCCAGAGGTCGCCAGAATGCGCAGCTTGCCGGCCTTGTGGTTGGCGATCAGGTCTCCGTGCGGGCAGCACATGGACGCGATCTGGCCACCGACCGTATCAGTCACGCCAGGCACGGAGCCACGGTAGGCGATGTGTTTGAGGTCCACGCCGTTGTTCAGGCCCAGCAGTGCGGCGATGAAGTGCGGCGTTGAGCCGGCAGCGGGGGAGCCATAGCTGGCGTCTTTCGGGTTGGCCCTGGCCCAGATCAGAAAGTCCCTCAGGGTTTTGACACTGGCTGGCACCAGCGGGCCGACAGCAAAACCGTGATGGATCATGGAGGCCGTACCGACAGCCACAATGTCTTTCACCGGGTCGTAGGCCAGCTTGCTGTAGATGTGCGGGTAGAGGGACACGCAGGAGAACGGCGTCATCGCCAGCACAGAACCATCGGCGGGTGCAATCTTCAGGCCTTCAAGCGCGATGCGGCCGCCGGCGCCAGCCTTGGTTTCCACAATGCCATTGTTCTTCGCGTATTTGGTGCCGCCCATCTTGTCGCCGACACGGCGCGCGCAAATGTCGCCCGCACTGCCGGCCGGGAAGCCGTAAAGAATCTTGACCTGCTCCACGGTCTGCGCCAGCACGAATGCGGGCGAGTAGGCAGCGGCGGCGGCAGCGAGGGCTGCGCCTGTTTGAATGAAGTGACGACGGTTTTGCATGAGATGTCTCCTTGTAATGATTGAAGTCAGAGGGTCACGGGTAAAAAGGTTCTGTCAGCTGCACTTTGCGCGTATGTCATCCGGCACGGGAATGGCCTTGATGCGCGCCGGGTCGTCGGGGTGGCGGATGCAGAAGGCGCGCATCTCGGTGCCTTCACAGATCAGCTCGTCGCCGCGCCGCACGATGTGGCGCTGCATGAAGGCCTTGCCGCGCCACTCTTCAACACTGGTATGTATCTGCAGCACATCACCGTAGCTGGCGGGCTTGCTGAATTTTGTGTTGATCTCCAGCAGCGGGGTGCCGATGATGCCGGTGGTCTTGACGAGGTCTTTCCAGGTGGGCACACCGCACTTGACGAAGAAGTTCAGCGAGGACGCATCCATCCAGCGCGAGAAGTTGGGATAGAACACGATGCCCGCCGGGTCGCAATCGCCGAAGGTGACGGGGAATTCATAAATAACGGTTTTGCTCATGGCAACAGCTCGCTTTGATCAGTTCTTGACTTCAGGATTTTCAAGCAAAAGCGCAATGCCCTGCCCACCACCCACACAGGCCGACGCAATGCCGTAACGCACACCTGCGCGCTGCATCTCGCGTGCAACGGTCAACGTCAGCCGCACGCCGGTTGCGGCCAGCGGGTGGCCCAGGGCAATGGCACCACCATTGACGTTGAGTTTGCTGATGTCAAGACCCAGCTCCTTGGCCACCGCCAGTGTCTGTGCACCCTGGGCTTCATTGATTTCAAAACGGCCTATCTGGTCAAGCGTCAAACCACAGCGCTCCAGCAGCAGGCGGATGGCAGGCGCAGGGCCTATGCCCATGATCTCGGGCGGCACCCCGACGACCGCAGCGGCCACCACACGCGCCAGCGGCTTCTTGCTGTTCGCCCTGACGTAAGTGCCCGATGCCACCACGGCAGCAGCGGCTGCATCAACGAGCGCGGAGCTGTTTCCGCCAGTCTGCACACCGCCAGGGTGTACCGCACGCAGTTTGGCCAGTACCTCGACAGGTGACAGACGCGGATGTGTATCGGCTTCGACTTCAGTCAATTTGCCCTGAAGGCGAATGCCGCGCGTCGCGTAAGTTTCAAGCTCGAACTTTTCGCTGACCACCGGTGCAATCTCACCGGCATGGAAGCCGGACTGCTGCGCCGCCACGGCTTTGGCAAATGAGGCCGATGCAAATTCGTCAACCTGATCGCGTGTGATGCCGTATTTCCTGGCCAGGTTCTCGGCGGTCTGGATCATGTCCATGCCGGCGGCTGAATCGCTCAGCGCCTCCCACATGAAGTCCTTGAAGCCGACAGGCGCGCCCAGTTTGAACCCGGTGCGGTGCTCAAACGAAGCAATCGGGTTGCGCGTCATGCTCTCGGTACCCACGACCAGCGCCACATTGGCTGCACCACTTTGTATCTGCTCACCCGCCTGGCGGAACAACTCAAACCCGGTGCCGCAAATGCGCTGCACCATGAGGGCCGGCACCTCGACCGGCACGCCGGCATAAAGACCGATATGGCGCGGCAGCATGAACTGCCCGAAATCGCCGGGGGCCATGTTGCCTGCCAGCACCGAGTCGATGTCGCTACCGGCAACACCCGCTTTTTGCAGGGCTGCGCGCGCGGCCTTGATGCCGAGGTCGGTGGGCGAAATATGACCCAGCGCGCCGCAGTAATCGACCATGGGCGTGCGCATGCCGTCCAGCATCCAGACGTCATTGAATGAAGAGAAAAATCCTTTGGCGTTCATTTGTGTCTTATACGTTGCCGGCAGGCTTGAAGATGGGAGAGATGGCATCTTCATGCAGGCCGCTCACCAGCGGTGCGCGATGTGTGAGGACCGCGCCCTGATTGATGGAACCCTTGTCGGTCACCTCCCCCTTGTCAAGCGAAGGCGGCTCGTGCATCAGGTGCATGCGTGCAATGCGGTTCGCGCTTCCGGTAGAGGCGGCAGAAAGTTCGTCGAGCACTTTCTGGAAGTGCGCCACCACGGGCTCGCTGTCAAGCGCGTGGCGCAGCGGCGCATCCGCAGCAACACCGGCCAGCGAGCGCACGGCGGAGGTGGGAAACACCAGCGCACCGACCTCCTTGAGGTTTATGCCGGTCAGGACCACATCCTGCACATAGGGCGCGCAGGCGGCGATGATTTTGGCGCGCAGCGGCCCGACACTGACGAAGGTGCCGGTGCCAAGCTTGAAGTCTTCGGCAATGCGGCCGTCAAACTTCAGGCCCTGGTGAATGTCGTTTTCATCAATCCACTTCACGGCATCGCCGGTGCAGAAAAAACCTTCCTCATCAAATGCAGAAGCGGTTGCGTCAGGCGAGCGCCAATAACCTGGCGTGATGTTGGGGCCGCTGTAACGGATCTCGGTCTTGCCATTCATGGGAACCAGCTTGAGGCGCATGCCGGGGGCAGGCACACCGATATCGCCAGCCTTCACATTCGGGCTGGTGATAAAAATTGCGAACGGTGAAGACTCGGTCATGCCCAGGCCCGTGCCCATGACAATGCGCTCGCCGATCTCGCGCTCCTGGGTGGCATGCAGGCTGTCCCACACCGGCTGCGCCAGGCTTGCACCGGCGTAAAAAAACATGCGTACTTTGGACAGCAGGGTTTTGCGCAGCTGGTCATCGGTCTTCATCGCGCTGGCAATGGCTGCAAAGCCGGTCGGCACATTGAAGTAAAGCGTGGGCGCGATCTCGCGGAGGTTGTGCAGGGTTTCAGCCATCAGTGCCGGCGTGGGTTTGCCGTCATCAATGTAGAGCGTGCCGCCGTTGTAGAGCACCATGCCGACATTGTGGTTGCCCCCAAAGGTGTGGTTCCACGGCAGCCAGTCCACCAGCACCGGCGCGTGTTCTGCCAGCACCGGCATGGACTGGCGCATCTGCTGCTGGTTGGCGCACCACATGCGGTGCGTGTTGATGACGCCCTTGGGCAGTTTGGTCGAGCCGGAGGTGAAGAGGAATTTCACTATCGTGTCAGGGCCGGTCGCCTGCATCGCTGCATCGACCTGCGGTGTGACTTTTACCTTGAGCAGATCTGCGTAGGCCGTGGTGGCGCGGCCAGGCAATACGCCTTCAACAAGCACCACCTCAACGTCTGTGCCCGCTGCCGCCAGCAGGGCCTTGCCATAGCGCGCGCCGTCTGCCGCAAACACAAGCCCGGGCGTGAGCGCTTTGAAGATGTGCTGCAGCTTGCCGTAGTCGGATGCGACCAGGCTGTAGGCGGGCGAGGCCGGGCAATAGGGAATGCCGACCAGCATGCAGGCAAGTGCGAGCTGCGCGTGCTCAAGGCCGTTCTCACTGAGTATGAGCACCGGGCGCTCTGCATTGAGGCCGCGGTCCAGCAGCGCCTGGCCTATCGCGTGGGCATCGCGCAGCGCAGCGCCGTAGGTAAGGTATTGCCAGTCGCCCCTGGTACCAGCAGCGCCATTTGCAGCATCTGAAAGCTTCTTTCGCCTGGCCATCAGCACACGTCCGGGGTCCGCCTGCGCCCAGTGCACAAAGCGGTCGGTCATGCGTGTCGCGTAGTTTTGCAGCGGCTGGTCAGCTTCAAGAAAGTGGCTGCCGTCGCCGCCCTTTGTCATGAGCACGCGGGTCACGCCGAACTTCAGGGGGCGGTATTTCGGTTCGATGGGGGCTGCCGCGCGCAAGGGCTGCGCCTCTGATTGCATCTGGCTTTGCATGTTGCTTCAGTCTTTTTTGACCTTGGCGGCCTTGCCGTCAAGAAAGGCTTTCACGCGCTCCTTGGCTTCGGGCGCGCTTTGCGCGACGGCGGCCATCAGCGCCTCTGTGAAAAAGCCCTGGTCTGCGGGTTGTTCGGCGATACGCGGCAGCGCGTGCATCAGCGCGTAGTTGGTCAGCGGGGCGTTTTCACCGACGCGTTTTGCGAGTTCCATGGCCCTGTCAAAAGCCTGGCCTGCGGGCACCAGGTATTGCGCCAGACCTATGCGCTCGCCGTCTTCGGCGTTGTAGACACGGCCAGTCAGCATCATGTCGGTCATGCGTGCTGCGCCTATCAGGCGCGGGATGCGCACCGCACCGCCGCCGCCGACAAAAATGCCGCGCGACCCTTCTGGCAGCGCATAAAAGGTGGAGGTATCGGCCACACGTATATGGCAGGCACTGGCCAGCTCAAGCCCGCCGCCGACGACGGCACCATGCAGCGCCGCAATGACAGGCACCGGGCCGTACTGCACACGCTCAAGCGCGGCGTGCCACATGCGTGAATGGTGCAGGCCCTGGCCTGCATCGCGCTCCTGGAGTTCACTCAAATCGAGCCCGGCGCAGAAGTGATCACCCTCACCATGCAACACGGCAGCCCGGGTCTCTGTGGGCAGGTTTTCAAGCTGGTCACGCAGGGCAAGAATCAATGCATCGCCCAGCGCATTGCGCTTGGCGGGCCGGGACAGGCGGATAACGGCGACAGCGCCGTGCATCTCAAGCTGAAGGTCTTTTTTGGTCATGGCAGGAAGAATTGTTGAGGCGATTATGGTTATGTTTAATAACCATTACAACGCTCCCATGGCGCGTTTTTTTTAGGGATATACCCTAGGACACCTGAAGACCTGCAGCAAAAGAAAAAGCCTCGCCGTCGGGGACGGGAGGCTGTTTGGCAAACCCCGTTTTCAGGGGTGAGGATGTATGGCTCTAGCGCAGGCCCTTGACATAGCGCGGCGCGTTGGGATCGACCGGCTTCCTGGGCTTGTTCGGATCATGCTCGCCAAAGATCACGCCGAATGTGGATTCGATAAAGCCCGATTCAGGATAGACCTCTTCTTCGGTATTGACCGACTGCGAGCTCTGCCTGTCAGGCACCTGCTGCACGGCAGGCACTGCGGGTGCGGCATGCTTGACGGCGTCGGTCACCATCTTGACCAGCGGCACGCGCTGCCTGACGTCGGGCGTGCCCATGATCTCTTCAAGCTTGTCGGCCCAGGCCGCAAGGTCGGCGTGACCATCTTCCACGGCCTTCTCACGCGCGAAACGCGTGATCTCGGCCGCGTATTCGGCGTTGCCGGCCATCCACTCGGTATCGGTGACCCGCCCGGTCTTGCGGCGAAGCAGCACATGCAGGTGGGCGGCAATCGCAATTTTTTCACTGGAAGGCATGGTGTGGATCCTCCATCGTCATGTCCGGACAGGTTCAGCCGCCCAGACGCTCTGCATGCTGGGAAATATCAAGGCCGTCAGTTTCTGAGGTTTCACCCACCCTCAGGCTCACGATCAAGGAGGTGATCCAGAGGGCCACACCTGTCATGAGAAGGCTGTACAAAGCCACCGAGCCTGTGCCTATGAACTGGTTCAGGATGCTGCTCTCAACGCCTGAAATGGTCTTGCTGGCGAACACGCCGGTGAGCAGCGAGCCCACGATGCCGCCCACGCCATGAACACCAAACACGTCCAGCGAATCATCGGCATTGAGCAGGCGCTTCAGGCCGGTAGCGCCCCAGTAGCAGGCAGCACCAGCCACGAGGCCGATCACCAGGGCTGCGCGCGGCGACACAAAACCGGATGCAGGCGTGATGGCGACCAGACCGGCGACCAGGCCAGAGCACAGCCCCAACAGCGAGGGGCGGCGGCGGACAATCCACTCGGCGGCCATCCAGGACAGCGCCCCGGCTGCCGCTGCGATATGCGTCACAGCCATGGCAAGGCCTGCACGGCCATCGGAAGCCACAGCCGAACCGGCATTGAAGCCAAACCAGCCGACCCAAAGCATGCCGGCACCGGCCATGGTGAGACCCAGATTGACGGGCGTGAAGGGCTCGCTGCCATACCCGCGGCGTGGGCCGAGCACATACGCACAGACCAGGCCGGCGATACCGGCGTTGACGTGGACCACAGAGCCGCCCGCAAAATCAAGCACGCCCAGACGGGCCAGCCAGCCATTGGGTTCCCACACCCAGTGGGCAATCGGTGCGTAGACGATGATGGTCCACAGCGACATGAAGATGACAACAGCAGAAAAGCGCATGCGTTCAACAAACGCCCCCACCACCAGCGCCGCCGTGATGATGGCGAACGTCAGCTGGAACATCGAATAAACGGATTCAGGGATGTTGGGCGCGATGTGGCTGACCGCCACCTTGCCGGTTTCCTTGACGTAATCGAGGCCGGCAAAACCCGCACGCTCAAAGCCGCCAATGAAGTGCCCCATGGTGCCACTGCCAGGCGTGAATGCCAGCGAGTACCCAATGGCAAACCACAGAATGCTGACCACGGCGCAGATGACCACCACGCAGGCCATGACGTTCAGGACACTCTTGCGGCGCACCATGCCGCCGTAGAAAAGTGCAATGCCGGGCAATGTCATCAGCAGCACAAGGGCCGTGGACGTCATCATCCAGGCGGTGTCGGCGCCATTGATGGTGGAACCATCAACCAGGCCGGGCTGTGTCAGGGGAGCAGGCGCGGGGGCCGATGCCGCCGCAGCGGGTGCGGGCGCGGAGACAGCAACAGCGGCCGGGGCCGCAGGAGCAGCAGCTGGCGCGGATGCATCGCTGGCCAGAGCGGCGGGAGCCGACGCTGCGGCGCTGGCAACAGGCATGGGTGTGGAAGCCACACTGGCACCAGTCTGGGCACCAGCCTGCTGGAAAACCAGCCCCATCCAGAAACATAAACCTATTGCAATGGATCGTTTGATCGCCATACAGGACACGCCTTTCTTCAGAAATCAGACAACATTTGGTAACAGAGGCATAAGTCGTGCCAGACGCTCGAAGCTGGTGCCCGCGTGCCGACTTGCGCTTGGCCTGATGGAGTCTGGCAGGGGAGAAGCCGGGGTGGAAAGCCCCGATACATACTGGACAGGGTTGGTAGATTCCCGGGGCGGGAAAATCCCAATGCACTATCTCAGTGCGCGAGCTACAGTCAATATCTTGCTGTTGAGCCAAAGTGCTCTCAGCGAGGAGCCGAGGAGACACAAGAGTTTAGAGTTGAGTTGGACAAGAATCAGAATTAACGAGACAGGCAGGGTTCCAAAAGATCCTGTCAGAAAGCGCCGGAAACCCCGGCGCTTTTTTTTGCCCGCCTGTTTGTCAGCCCCTGCAGGAGGGGCAGGTTATAGCCTTGCAAACCATATGCGACAGGCCCGATCAGCTATGGATATTGAAGCACCCCGAACCTCTGCCGGAGGCCGGTGAGACAATCCAGGCATGGAATTGCTGATTGTCTCCATCGCTTCGCTGATGGCTGGTTTTGTGGACTCGATTGTGGGCGGCGGTGGCCTTATTCTGGTGCCCGCCCTTTTTGCGGTTTTCCCGACGACCCACCCGGCGACCCTTTTTGGAGTCAACAAAGGCGCTTCTATTTGGGGCACGGCCGTTGCCACCGCACAATTTGCCCGCCGCGTGGACATGCGCTGGTCGGCCCTCCTGCCAGCAGCTGCTGCCGGATTTGCCGGCTCACTGGCCGGGGCCTGGCTGGTGACTGTTGTTTCCGGCGGTTTTTTGCGGAAAGCCCTGCCCTTTGTACTGGTCGCAGTACTGGCGTACACGCTGGTGAAAAAGGACATGGGGCGGCATCACGCACCACGCTTCAGCGGCCGCGCCGAAACCCTGGCGGCCTGCTGCATCGGGTTGGTGCTGGGCTTTTATGACGGCTTTTTCGGCCCGGGCACAGGCAGTTTTTTTGTCTTCCTGTTTGTACGCTGGCTGGGATACGACTTCCTGAACGCGTCGGCATCCGCAAAACTCCTCAACACCGCCACCAATCTGGCCGCGCTGGGCCTGTTTGCATACAAAGGTCATGTCTGGTGGCATTTCGCCCTGACCATGGCGGTTGCCAATGTGGTGGGCAGTCTGCTGGGCACGCGCCTGGCGCTCAAACATGGTGCGGGTTTTGTGCGCCTGGTGTTTATCTTCGTCGTGAGCGCACTCATCCTCAAAACCGGCTTTGACGCCTTCCTGCGCCAGACTTGACTGTTTTTGGAGGGGCAGCGGCCTGAACCGCGCAGGTGAATAACCTTTTTTTTGGCAGGCCAAACGATAACTATTCGCATTGCAAAAATACAATGCCCCCACCTTTACAGACATCAGGAAGACTCATGCGCCCGGTCACTTCATTTATGCCTACCCTTTCACGCAGTTGTGCACTCATGGCCGCCGCAGTACTGTGCGCGCCAGCCTTTGCAGCCGAAGAGGTCAACCTGTACACCACGCGGGAACCAGCCCTGATCCAGCCCCTGCTGGACGCTTTCAGCAAGGACAGCGGCGTGAAGGTCAATACGGTGTTCCTGAAAGACGGCATGCTGGAGCGTGTGAAGACCGAAGGTGCACGTTCACCGGCGGACGTGCTCATGTCCGTCGATATCGGCAACCTGGTCGACCTGGTTGACGGTGGCGTAACGCAACCCGTCAGGTCGGCCGTGCTTGAAAAAACCCTGTCCGCCAATCTGCGCGATGCCAACGGCCAGTGGTTTGCCCTGTCACAGCGCGACCGCGTGATCTACGTGCACAAGGATTCAAAGCTGGACAAGCTGACCTATGAAGACCTTGCCGATCCGAAATTCAGGGGCAAGGTCTGCATACGCGCCGGCCAGCACCCCTACAACACGGCACTGGTCGCTGCCAAGATTGCACATGACGGCGAAGCCGAAACCGAAAAATGGCTGCGTGGCATAAAAGCCAACCTCGGCCGCAAGGCTGGTGGCGGTGACCGCGACGTGGCGCGGGACATCCTGGGCGGCATTTGCGACATCGGTGTGGCCAATGCCTACTACGTCGGCCAGATGAAAAACGCAGCTGCTGGCAGCGATGGCCGCAAATGGGGCGACGCCATCAGGGTAATACGCCCGACGTTTGCGACCGTGAAAAGCGGCGGCGGCACACACGTCAATATCTCAGGCGCGGCCGTCGCTAAAAATGCGCCCAACAAGGCCAACGCCGTGAAGCTGATCGAGTTCCTGGTATCAGAGCCTGCACAAAGCATGTATGCCAAGGGCAACTATGAATACCCCATCCGCGCCAACATAGCGCTGGACCCTGTCATGGCAGCGCTGGGGCCGCTCAAGACAGATGCCTTGTCCGTTGCAGAAATTGCCAGATACCGCAAGCAGGCCAGCCAGCTGGTCGACAAGGTCGGGTTCGACAATTGAGACGGATCCCCCTGCTGCGAGCCCGACGCCCTGACCGCACGAGGGCTCTCTGCGCCTCCTGATGTCATGGCGGGGCGGCAGCATCATGCTGCCGGTTGCGGCATTGCTGGCCCTGATGGCGCTGGCGCCGCTGGCCACGCTTGTCTGGTTTGCGCTGCAGGCCGATACAGCGCACTGGACTCACCTGGCGAGCCATGTGTTACCACAGGCGCTGGCCAACACCGTGCTGCTGCTGCTGGGCGTCGGCACACTGGCCGCGCTGCTGGGCACGGGCAGCGCCTGGCTGGTCACAGCCTATGACTTCCCGGGCCGGCGCATGCTTTCATGGGCATTGCTGCTGCCGCTGGCCGTGCCTACCTACATCGTGGCCTATGCCTACCTGGACCTGCTGCACCCCATAGGCCCGGTGCAGACAGCCCTGCGCGCGGTACTGGGCTATGACAACCCACGCCAGTTCCGCCTGCCGGATCTGCGATCGCTGCAGGGCGCGATTTTTGTGCTCGGCTTTGTGCTCTATCCCTATGTGTACCTGAGCACGCGCGTGATGTTCATGAGCCAGGCGGCGAGCCTGCTGGAGGCGGCACGCACACTGGGTGCCACACGCCGCGAAACCTTCTTTCGTGTTGTGCTGCCCATGGCGCGACCGGCCATCGCCGTCGGCCTGAGCCTCGCGCTGCTGGAAACACTCAATGACATAGGCGCATCAGAGTTCCTCGGCGTGCAGACACTCACGGTGGCGGTCTACACCACCTGGATCACACGCTCTGACCTGGGCGGCGCGGCGCAGATCGCGCTGGCCATGCTCATCATTGTGGTCGGCCTGATACTGCTGGAGCGCCATGGGCGCAAGCGGCAACGGTTCTCCGGCACACAGCGCATGCGGCCCATGCAGGCCACGCGCCTTCACGGTGGACAGGCCGCCGCGGCTTTCTCACTGGGTGCCTTGCCGGTCATCATCGGCTTTTGCGCGCCTGCCGCCTACCTGGTGGCGGAAACCCTCAAGCGGCTGCACCTGGCGGGCGGGGTATCCGCGCAACTGCTGGCCGGGCTGCGCAACACGCTGGTCGTAGCGACTGCTGCAACCATACTCACCCTGCTGTGCGGTCTGGCAGTTGCATGGGCGGCCAGAACCTTGCGTTCGGGCAGCGGCTTTGACCCTGCACGCGCATGTGCGCGCATTGCAGGCCTGGGCTACGCCGTACCCGGCACCGTTCTGGCGATAGGCCTGCTCACGCCCTTGCTGATGATAGACAGGGCCTGGGGGTTTGTGACCGGTCACGGCGGGCTGTTTCTGATGGGTTCCATGACAGCACTGGTGATTGCCTACGCGATTCGTTTCCTGGCCATATCGTCGGGCGGTATCGAAGCCGGCCTGACACGCATTCCACCATCGCTGGAGCAGGCCTCAAGGCTGCTTGGGGAAACAGCGGCAGGAACATTGCGGCGCGTTCACCTGCCGCTGCTGCGTCCTGCGCTGGCCGCCAGCGCACTGCTGGTGTTTGTCGATGCCATGAAAGAACTGCCGGTCACGCTGCTGCTCAGACCCATGAATTTCGATACGCTGGCGACCTGGCTGTACGCAGATGCCGCGCGCGGCAGTTACGAGGAAGGCGCAGTGGCTGCGCTTGCCATCGTCGCCGCCGGGCTGCTCCCCGTGATACTGCTGGCACGCACCAACCTGAAAATGGGCCGATGACAACTCTTCTTGCACTGGAAAAAGTGCTTCTTGCATACGACATGCCGGACGGCCCGCACGAGGTCGTCAGGGATTTTTCACTTGACCTTGCGCGTGGCGACATCGGCTGCCTGCTGGGTGCATCGGGATGCGGGAAGTCCACTGTGCTGCGGGCCATCGCCGGCTTTGAGCCTGTGCGCAGCGGCAGCATTTCACTGGACGGCGTAGTGATTTCTTCACCCTCCCGCATCGTCGCACCCGAGCTGCGCCGGGTCGGCATGATGTTTCAGGACTACGCGCTGTTTCCCCACCTGACGGTGGCGCAAAACGTAGCCTTCGGCCTGCGCCGCCAGGACAAGGCCACGCAGCAAAAGCGCGTGGCCGAAATGCTGGAGCTGGTGGCGCTGGCAGAGGCCGGCAGCAGTTATCCGCACGAACTCTCAGGGGGCCAGCAGCAACGCGTCGCACTGGCACGCGCGCTCGCTCCGGCACCCGACCTCCTGCTACTGGACGAGCCGTTCTCAAACCTCGATGTGGACACGCGTGAACATCTGGCATTCGAGGTCAGGGACATCCTGCGTTCGACGGAGCACACGGCCATCCTGGTGACGCACAACCAGGCGGAAGCGTTCGCTATCGCCGACAAAATAGGCATCATGTCTGCGGGGCAGATACGGCAATGGGACTCCCCCTACAACCTGCACAACCACCCACAGGATGATTTCGTGAAAGACTTCATACGGCGCGAAGCCCTCACGACGCAGCGCGCCGCCGCCCGTGAACGGCGCCCCTGAAACCGGGGCCTAGCGTGGTAACGGTGAAGCGAGGCGGGCCACCGCCTGCGAGGCAGCAGGCCTGGCTGGTGCAGCAGTCGGCACTGCAGCTACGGCAGGCGGTGCGGAGGCAGATGAGGCAGGTGATACAGCCGCCTTCGCAAGCTCAGCCGCGGGAGCGCCATTGAGAACCGGCAAAAGCGCAGTCATCTCGGCGACGCGGCGGGGTTTGCCTATCGGGGCCGCAGCAGCCCCCTTTTGCACGGCTGCCATGTCTTCCTCGCTGGGGTAGAGGCCCATCAGCATGTAGTCAAACACGCGCCGCGCAATGGGTGCGGCCGCGCCTGCGCCCCAGCCGGCGTTCTCCACAATCACGGCCAGCGCTATCTTGGGGTCATCTGCGGGTGCCATGGCAATGTAAAGAGCGTGGTCACGCTGGTGTTCTTCCATCTTGGCGCTGTTGTATTTGCCCTTGGCCGCCATGGTCACCGCCTGTGCGGTGCCGGTCTTGCCGCCGCTGAGGTAACCCGCCCCCGCAAACACCCTGGTGGACGTTCCACCCTGTGTCACGCCCAGCAATGCCTTGCGGATGATGGCCACATTTTCAGGCTTGTAACCCAGGTCTTCCGCAGGGGCCATGGGCAGGGAATGCATGACTCGGGTGACTGGGTCCTGCGTGCCTATGACCAGGCGGGGCTTGTGCTTGACGCCGTTGTTGGCAATGATGGCCGTTGCCTGCGCCAGTTGCAGCATGGTGAAGCTGTTGTAACCCTGGCCAATACCCAGCGAGATGGTTTCGCCCGCAAACCACTTCTGCTGTTCCTGCTTTTTGAAGTAGCCGCGCTTCCAGGCCTGGCTGGGCAGGATGCCGCGGACTTCGCCATTGATGTCTATGCCTGTTGTCTGGCCAAAACCCAGCGGCTTCATGAAGTCGTGGATGGCGTCCACGCCCATCTCGTTGGCCAGCGAATAAAAATACACATTGCTCGACTCAACGATGGCGCGGTTCATGTCCATGATGCCGCCCTTCTCGTTTTCAGGGCTGCCAAAACGCCGGCCGCCAAACATGTAAAAGCCCGGGTCGTTGATGAGTGTGGCGGGTGAACGGGCACCGGTCTGCAGGGCAGCCATGGCCATGAAGGGCTTGTAGGTGGAGCCCGGTGGGTAGGTACCGCGCAACGCCCGGTTCAGCAGGGGCTTGTCTATTGATTCGTTGAGCGACTCCCAGCTTTCGGTGTCTATGCCATCGACAAACAGGTTGGGGTCGAAGGTCGGCTTGCTGACGAAAGCCAGTACGTCGCCGGTCTTGGGGTCCAGCGCCACCAGCGCACCGCGCCTGTCGCCGAACATGTCTTCCACCAGCTTTTGCAGCTTGATGTCCAGCGAGAGCATGACGGTATTGCCGGGCGTCGCCGGGTTGGTCGCCAGTTTGCGCACTGCACGCCCGCCGGCAGATGTCTCAACCTGCTCAACGCCCGTGGTGCCGTGCAATTGCTGCTCAAAACTTTGCTCGACGCCGAGCTTGCCGATGTAGTCGGTGCCGCGGTAATTGCCCTCGTCGTCGCCCTCTTCAATGGCTTCTTTTTCAGCCTGGTTGATGCGGCCGATATAGCCGACCACATGGCTGCCAAGCTCGCCATAAGGGTAGTTACGAAACAGCCGGGCCTTGATGTCCACACCCGGGAAACGGAAGCGCTGCGCCGCAAAGCGCGCAACCTCTTCGTCGGTCAGGCGCGTGCGTATCGGCAGCGACTCGAAGTTTTTGGACTCTTCACGCAGGCGCTTGAAGCGTCGCTTGTCTCGCAGCTGTATGTCCACGACCTTCTCAAGTGCAGCAATGGTCTCTTCAAGGTTATCGACCCTGGAGGGCGTGATTTCCAGCGTGTAGGCGGAGTAATTGGTGGCCAGCACCACGCCGTTGCGGTCAAGGATCAGCCCGCGATTGGGCACGATGGGGACCACTGCCGTGCGGTTGTTCTCGGCCTGCTCGTTCAGATCGGCATGACGGTAAACCTGCAGGTACACCAGACGCGCACCCAACAACGAAAACGCGAACAGAACCGCCAGGCTGGCAACCAGCACCCGCGCGCGGAAACGCGACAAATCAGCTTCAACGTTTCTGAGTTCAGTCATGTTGTGCCCCCTGCCTGCAAGGCGGGGAGCAGCGGCTGACGACGGGCAGCAGGGTTGACCATATCTATAGGGGTCGGTTTTCGTCGGGATTAGGGGCCCGCCGTTGCGGTACGAGCAGCAGCACACTCACCACTGGCCAGAGCAGGGCCTCAAGCACCGGCGCCAGCACGATCAGCCAGCCAGGGAACATGCCGCCGCCCACCATGCGGATAATGACTTCCACCCCATGCGCAATCGCAAACAGCGGCAGCACCTGCAATGCCTGCGACGGGACGGGAAACCACAGCAGGCGCCTGTGGATCATGGTGGCGAAAAAACTCAGCGCCGTGTATGACAGCGCATGCTGCCCCAGCAGCGACGACTGGTGCACATCCATGCCCAACCCGAACATGAAGGCCACGCCTATGCCTATGCGCAGCGGCTGGTGCACATTCCAGAACACCAGCACCAGCGCCAGGAAGTCCGGCATCCAGGGGGTGCGCCCCAGTGGCAGCATGTCAAGCAACAGGGCCGCGATGAGGCTGCACCAGATGAAAACCGGGTTGGCGGGCAACAGCAGCTGCTGGCCTGATCTCATGATCATGTCGTCAATCCTTGTCTGATCATCGTACTGCGCCCTTTTTGCCGGCAACCGGCGTTTCTGCCGCAGCTTCAGGCCTTGGCGGTATCTGGCCGGACACCGGCTTGACCACCATCACATGACGGGCGGCCGTGACAAGCGCCTGCGGGGTGCAATAGATTTTTGCAAATGCGGATTCCGCACGGCGCTCGATACGGGTGATTTTTGCCACCGGCAAACCAGGCGGGTAAACGCCGTCGACACCGCTGGTCGTCAGCAGGTCGCCTTCCTTCACATCCGAATTGCTGCCCATGAACCGCAGTTCAAGCCCGGTGCCTCCAGCAGAGGGATCACCATAGGCCACACTCCGGGCGCCGGTGCGTACATTGAGCACAGGGATGGCCAGGTCGCGGTCATTGACCAGCGTGACCTCACTTACGAGTGGGTGAACACGCGTGACCTGGCCCAGAACGCCGGCTTCGTCCAGCACCGGCGAGCCCAGGTCAACGCCCTGCAGCATCCCCTTGCCGATGATAACCTTGCGTGTGTAGGGATCAGCGGCGTCATAAAGAACCTCGGCAGCCATCACCGACGTAGCCAGCTGCTCTCGCAGCCCCAACAGCTTGCGCAGCCGGTCGTTTTCCTGCAGCAGCTGTTCGACCTGCCCGGCACGAAGGGATTGCAGTGCCAGTTTTTTGCGTGCCTCCTCGCTGCTGGAGTTGGCCTGGCTCAGGCTGGTGAAATATTCACTGCTGCCGCGCACGGCGCGCACGGGCTGCAAGGCTATCCACTGCACCGGGTAGAGCGCCGTAGCCAGGACAGCACGTACGGGCTGGGTGATGCGAAAACGTGTGTCGGCCACCATCAGGAACAGCGCCAACGCGCTGAAAAACATCAGCTTGGACAGCGCCGACGGTCCCTGCTTGAAGAAGGATGGCGGGGATCTGTCCAGGGTTCCTAAAGGCATGAATCGTCAGGTCGGTTGGAGACCTGGGGCGGGATTATTCCGATGTGAAGATGGAACCCAGGCGGTCCATGCGCTCCAGCGCCATGCCGCAACCGCGCACCACACAGGTCAGCGGCTCTTCAGCCACCAGCACAGGCAGGCCGGTTTCCTCGGCCAGCAGGCGGTCAAGGTCACGCAGCAGGGCGCCGCCACCGGTCAGCATCATGCCGCGGTCGGCAATGTCTGCGCCAAGCTCGGGCGGCGTCTGCTCCAGCGCATTTTTGACGGCGCTGACGATGTTGTTGAGCGGGTCGGTCAGGGCTTCGAGGATTTCGTTGCTGGAAATCGTGAAGCTGCGCGGCACACCTTCAGACAGGTTGCGGCCCTTGACTTCCATTTCCTTGACTTCAGAGCCAGGAAAGGCAGAACCGATGTTTTTCTTGATGGCTTCGGCAGTGGGCTCGCCAATCAGCATGCCGTAGTTGCGGCGTATGTAGTTGATGATGGCTTCGTCGAAACGGTCGCCCCCGACCCGCACGCTGCCCTTGTAGACCATGCCGCCCAGAGAGATGACGCCGACTTCGGTCGTGCCGCCGCCAATGTCAACCACCATGGAGCCGCTGGCTTCGCTGACGGGAAGGCCAGCGCCGATGGCGGCGGCCATGGGCTCTTCAATCAGGTACACGTCTGAGGCACCGGCGCCCAGTGCGCTCTCGCGAATCGCGCGGCGCTCGACCTGGGTGGAGCCGCAGGGCACGCAGATGATGATGCGCGGGCTGGGCTTGAAGAAGCTGCGCGGGTGAACCATCTTGATGAACTGCTTGAGCATCTGCTCGGTGACGGTGAAGTCGGCAATCACGCCATCTTTCATCGGGCGGATAGCCTCGATGTTGCCGGGCACCTTGCCCAGCATGGCCTTGGCTTCGTGGCCCACGGCCTGGATGGTTTTTTTGCCTTGGGGACCGCCTTCGTGCCGGATGGCGACAACGGAAGGTTCGTCAAGGACGATGCCGCGGTCTCTTACATAAATCAGGGTGTTGGCAGTGCCGAGGTCAATGGCCAGGTCGGTGGAGAAATACCGACGGAATGCTTCAAACATATTCAGAAGTCCGGTTGGGGCATGGGCAAACTTCGTTGCCCTATCGCCTTTTTATGATTGATCGATGACTGGTAAGCGGGAAGGACGCTGGAAAACCGGTTTCAAGCTTGAGCCGGAATTGTCCATTAGGCGGCACTTGCGTGCCTGCGCGATGTCTGGCGGTCGATTTGCGGTCATTTTGGCCCCTGCTTCGGCACCGATAGCGGAGCTATCGGATTCTCACCAGCGACCAAACTGCCGCGCAACTCGCCTCGCCATACACCAGCGTCCCTATGAACAATCCCGGCTTAAAAAACGCCTAAAGAGTGCATCCCGCCCTGATTTCACACCAAAGGCGGGATAATAACGCATCCCCTTTTCTCCAATGGCCATTATCAGGCGCATTGCCCCTTATTTACACCCCGTTTCAGCTTGATTTTTCAGCTCATTTATTCATGGCACTGACATCCCAGGAAATCGCAAGAGTCGCCAATCTGGCGCGGCTTGAATTGCGCCCCGACGAAACCGAGCGCGTGCTGACCCAACTCAATGGCTTTTTCAAGCTGGTCGAGCAGATGGACGCCGTCAACACCGACGGCGTCGAGCCGCTGGCCCATCCTGCGGCGGTGCTGGGTGATGTCGCCCTGCGCCTGCGCGACGATATCGCCAGCGAGCCCAACCAGCGCGAGGCCAGCCAGGTCAGTGCGCCGGCCGTCGAACGTGGTCTGTTTTTGGTACCGAAGGTGATCGAATGAGCGCCGCCCTGCATGATCTGGGCGTGGCGCAGCTCGCTGCCAAACTCGCTGCCAAAGAGGTCTCCAGCGTCGAGGTGACGCAGCATTTCCTGTCGCGCATCAAGGCACAGGATGCGCTGGGCGCTTTTCTGGCAACCGACAACGACGTGTCACTGGCGCAAGCCAAAGCTGCCGATGCGCGCCTCGCCGCCGGGGAGCGTACGCCGCTGCTGGGCGTGCCGATGGCGCACAAGGACGTGTTTGTCACGCGTGAGTTCCCGACCACCGCCGGCTCAAAAATGCTGGAAAACTACCGCAGCCCGTTCGACGCTACCGTGGTGGCCCGCCTCGGGGTAGCGGCAGGCGGCGCCGGCATGGTCACGCTGGGCAAGCTGAACTGCGATGAATTTGCCATGGGCTCGGGCAATGAAAACAGCGCCTACAAGGCGGTACAGAACCCCTGGGATATCACACGCATTCCAGGCGGCTCGTCGGGCGGCTCTGCGGCAGCGATTGCCGCCGGACTTGTGCCTGCGGCCACCGGCACGGACACAGGCGGCTCGATTCGCCAGCCCGCCTCGCTGACCGGCATCACCGGTATCAAACCCACCTACGGCCGCTGCTCGCGTTACGGCATGGTGGCCTACGCCTCCAGCCTTGACCAGGCCGGGCCCATGGCGCGCAGCGCACTGGATTGCGCCCTGCTGCTCTCCGCCATGGCCGGCCCGGATCTGGACCGTGACTCGACCTCGCTCGATTTGCCCATCACCGACTATGCGGCCGACCTGCCCGCCGCAGCCAGCAACGCAACACCCCTTAAGGGCCTGCGTATTGGCTTGCCCAGACAGTTTTTCGGTGCGGGTTGCGCAGATGACGTCATCAAGGCCGTGCGCGCCGCGCTGGCCGAGTTTGAAAAGCTGGGCGCCACGCTGGTCGATGTGGATCTGCCGCTGACCGAGCTGTCCATTCCCGTGTACTACGTGATCGCCCCTGCGGAAGCCAGCAGCAACCTGAGCCGCTTTGACGGTGTGCGTTACGGCCATCGCGCCGCGAACTACAGCGGCCTGACCGACATGTACAAGAAGTCGCGCTCCGAAGGTTTTGGCGACGAGGCCACGCGCCGCATCATGATAGGCACCTACGTGCTGTCACATGGCTACTACGACGCGTATTACCTCAAGGCGCAAAAAATCCGCCGCCTGATTGCCGAAGACTTCCAGAAGGCGTTCATGCAGTGCGACATCATTGCCGGCCCGGTGTCACCCACCGTCGCCTGGAAGATTGGCGAGAACTCAAACGACCCGGTGGCCAACTACCTGGCCGACATCTACACCCTGTCATCCAGCCTGGCAGGCCTGCCCGGCATGAGCGTGCCTGCGGGCCTGGGCGCACACGGCATGCCCGTCGGCCTGCAGCTGATAGGCAACTACTTCAAGGAAGCGCAATTGCTGGGCACCGCCCACCAGTTCCAGCTGGCGACCGACTGGCACCAGCGCAAGCCCCAGGGCATTTGAGTGATTTGACATGAGCCAGACCCAAACCATCGCGAACCCCTTTGCCCAGATGCAGGTCGGCCGCCCCACCGGGCCGCTGGTGCAGGGCTATGAAGTCATCATCGGCTTCGAGACCCACACCCAGCTGACCACGCAATCAAAAATCTTCAGCCGCGCATCAACGTCGTTCGGTGCGGAACCCAACACCAATGCTTCGGCGGTTGACTTTGCATTACCCGGCGCACTGCCGGTGATGAACAAGGGTGCCGTTCAGCGCGCCATCGAGTTCGGCCTGGCCGTCGGTGCGCACATTGCTGAAAGCAGCGTGTTCGCCCGCAAGAATTATTTCTATCCCGACCTGCCCAAGGGCTACCAGATCAGCCAGTTCGAGATTCCCGTCGTGCAGGGCGGCAGCGTCGAATTTTTCCTCGAGGGTGAGAAAAAGGCCGTGCGCCTTGTTCGCGCCCATCTTGAAGAAGACGCAGGCAAGTCTCTGCACGAGGACTTCATCGGCATGAGCGGCATAGACCTGAACCGCGCAGGTACACCGCTGCTGGAGATCGTCACCGAACCCGACATGCGTTCGTCCGCAGAAGCGGTTGCTTACGCCAAAGAGTTGCACAAGATCGTGACCTGGATAGGCATCTGCGACGGCAACATGCAGGAAGGCAGCTTCCGCTGCGACGCCAACGTGTCGGTGCGCAAGCCCGGCGCGCCCCTGGGCACACGCCGCGAGATCAAGAACCTGAACAGCTTCAGGTTCATGCAGCAGGCGATTGACTTTGAAGTGCGCTGGCAGATCGAACAGATTGAAGACGGCAAGGCGATTGAACAGGCCACCGTGCTGTTCGACCCGGACACCGGCGAGACACGTGCTATGCGCACCAAGGAAGATGCGGCCGATTACCGCTACTTCCCCGACCCTGATTTGCCGCCACTGGTGATTGGCCGCGACTGGGTTGAGAAGACACGCACGGAAATGAGCGAGTTGCCGCGTGTGATGGCTGCGCGTTTTGTGGCCGACTACGCCCTGCCTGAATACGACGCTGGACAACTCACGCAAAGCAAAGGCACGGCCGCCTACTTTGAGGCTGTTGCGGCCGCCAGCAAACAACCGAAGCTGGCCCGTAACTGGGTCATGGGTGAGTTGTCACGACGTCTTAACACCGAAGAAAAGCAGATCGAGTCATCGACAGTCAGCGCCGCGCAACTGGCTACGCTCATCACCAGGATTGCCGACGGCACCATCTCCAACAACGCCGCCAAGCAGGTATTTGATGCGCTCTGGACTGGCGAAGGCCGCGATGTCGACGCCATCATTGAGGCCAAAGGCCTCAAGCAGATGAACGACAGCGGCGAGCTCGAAAAAATCATCGACGACGTTCTGGCTGCCAACGCGAAGAATGTGGAAGAGGTGCGGGCCGGCAATGCCAAGGCCATGAACGCCCTGGTCGGCCAGGCGATGAAGGCGACCAAGGGCAAGGCCAACCCTGCGCAGGTCAACGAGCTGCTGAAGAAAAAGCTGGGTTAAACCCACGGCGCCTGCGCGGCACAGCGCCGTCATCCCGGACTCGATCCGGGATCCATCCCCCTGAGGCAAGGGTTCAACGACGCGGATTGATGGATTGATGGATTGATGGATTGATGGATTGCGGATCAGGCCGCAATGACGCCTCCGGCCGAGGCTTTCAGTATTTGCCGGCCGCCGCAGCAGCTGGCACGTTCGCTGCGGCCCAGAGCGGCCTGAGACGGCCAAGCTCTTCATCAAAGCGCGCATTGACGCGCTTCTTTTCGCTTTCCTGGTCGGCAATGACACGCTTTTGTGACGCGATGCTCATTTCGTTTTCGTCCACCCGGCGTCGCAGCGAAGGTGGTGCGCGGCCCGGGTCCTTGCTGTAGAACTCCATGTCGGCATTGATGGCCTTGCGCTGCTCGGTGAGTTCCTGGCTGCGTTTGGTAGCCGCCTTGAGGGCCTCCTCAACCTGCACCAAAGCCAGGCTGCGTTCCTTGTCGTGCGCAAGCTTGTTGGGATAGCGCTGCAACAGCGCACGTTCCCGCTTCTTTTCTTCCGCCGCCTGGGCACGCACCTCGGCACCGGCTTTTTCCTTCTCTTCGGCGGCGGTACGCTCGGCCGCCGTCATCTGGGGCTGGATGATGCGCCTGACAGCGCCGGAGGTGGCCGAGATTTCCTGCTGTGTGCGGTCCATGCACTCGGCAATAGGGCGGTCAGATGTCAGCTTTCTGCCCTTGCCATCCACACAGGTGTAAATGCCCTGGGCCACGGCAGACCCGGACGCCAGCATCAGCAGCGCGCATCCGGAAGTCAAAAACAAGCCAGTAGAAAAAAACACAAAAACCTCAATTAACGCCGTAACGTTCCCTGTATGCCAAAACCGCCTTGTAGTGACCACCAAGTGAAGCGTCGGCAGCTTCGTTGCCGCCTTGCGCTGCCAGATACTGCAGCAAGTCGGTCAGGCGGGCAATTGAGCAGACATGCAAGCCCAACTGATTTGTGACATATTGCACAGCGCTGTAATCCACGTCAAGGCCGTTTTCGGTCGCTTTTTCCTGCCGGTCCAGCGCAATCGCCACGGCATGCGGTATCGCGCCGGCCGCCTTGATGATGGCAATGGACTCGCGGGCAGCGGTACCTGCCGACATCACGTCATCAATGATCAGCACCCGGCCCCTGACAGGGGCGCCGACCAGCGAACCGCCTTCTCCATGGTCCTTGGCCTCCTTGCGGTTGTAGGCGAAAGGCATGTTGCGGCCCAGCCTGGCCAGCTCCACAGCCACTGCCGCCGCGAGGGGAATCCCCTTGTAGGCCGGTCCGAAAATCATGTCGAACTGCAGGCCGGTGGTCTTCTCTTCGATGAGCAGTTGCTGCGCATAAAATTGCGCCAGGCGGCCCAGCTTGGCGCCGTCGTCGAACAGGCCCGCATTGAAAAAGTAGGGGCTCAGGCGCCCGGCTTTGGTCTTGAACTCGCCAAACCGCAACACCCCTGATTCGACCGCAAACTGCACAAACTCAAGTGCCAGCCGGCTGTCAGCTTTCGGGTCCGCATTGTTGTTTTTTTGCCCTGGCGTTGCCGTTGGGGTGCTCATTGGAGATGTCCTTGTTTAAATTGACCAGCGTGAACCTCAACGGCATCCGTTCCGCGACCAGCAAGGGCCTCGAAGAATGGCTTGCGAAATCCATGCCGGATTGTATTTGCGTGCAGGAACTCAAGGCCCAGGCCGCCGACATCAGCGAGCGTTTTGAGGAAATGGCCGGCCTGAAGGGGCATTTTCACTTCGCCGAGAAGAAAGGCTACTCCGGCGTCGCCGTTTACACAAAACATGAGCCCAGCGACGTGATCGCCGGATATGGCTCAAGCGAATTCGACGCTGAGGGCCGCTATGTCGAAGTGCGTTTTGACAGCCCAGGGCGCAAAAACCTGCCAAAACTCTCCATCATCAGTGCCTATTTCCCCAGCGGCTCCTCGGGCGAAGAGCGCCAGGCCGCCAAGTTCCGCTTTCTTGCCGAGTTCTACCCCTACCTGTTGAACCTGAAAAAAACCCGCGACTTCGTGCTCTGCGGTGACATCAACATCGCCCACCAGGAGATCGATTTGAAGAACTTCAAGGGCAACAAAAAAAACAGCGGTTTTCTTCCGGAAGAGCGCGCCTGGATGACCGAACTGCTGCGCCTTGAAGAGGCCAAAGAAGCTGCCGAGGATGCAAAGCAAGCCAACAAGGCCGCAGACAAACTCAACAGCACCGGGGGCGGCGTCGTCGATGTCTACCGAAAGCTTCAGCCCACCACCACCGACGAGGCCTACACCTGGTGGAGCAACCGCGGCCAGGCCTATGCGAAGAACGTGGGCTGGCGGCTGGATTACCACCTGGCCACACCTGCGATGGCAGCGCTGGCGAGAACCGAACACATCTACAAGGAAGTGAAGTTTTCTGACCACGCGCCCATCACCGTCGATTACGCCTTCCAGCTCTGAAAAAACAGCCTTCCCTGTTGCGCCAGCAGCGAAGCGCAGGGCAATTACCCTTCCGGTTATGCAGTGAACCGCGTAACATCAGCCTGTAACAGGGAGTTACAGCGCCTGCACAGGGAAATGATCCCGGCTGCGCATCGCACCATAACGATGAAAATTTGCGACAACACGCTGGCGGCGACGTTCAGGCCTGCATTGATGTGTACGGCGCTGCTGGCAATGGCGCTGGCCCTGCCCTCCATGGCCCTGGCGGCCGACAAAACACCGCTTGCGCGCACCGTGCACATTCGCGGCTCGATCGCATTCGGCGGCATCGTGCAGGCCCTGGCGGAGCAGTACATGCGCAACAACCCTGGCACTGCGGTCGTCGTCAGTGGCGGCGGCACATCGCGCGGCTACCTGACACTGCTCGACAACACGGCCGACATGGCCATCGTCAGCGGATCTGCCTCTGAAGACACCGAGGACGAGATCGCCCGCAGCGGCGTCAAGCTGGTCAATGTGCCCTTCCGCCAGGTGGCGATGGCGCCTGCGGTTCATTTCAGCAACCCCATCAACGACCTCAGCCTGGTGCAGCTGCGCGAAATTTTCTCGGGCCGCATCAGCAACTGGAAGGCTGTCGGCGGCAAAGACGTACACATCAACGTCTACATCGGCCCGCCTGGTGACGGCATCACCAACGCCTGGAACGACAAGGTGCTCGGTGACACGGACACCTACACGCCCCGCGCGCGCAACGCCGAACTCGAACAGCGGATTGCCGGGGTCGGAAGCGACCCGGCAGGCATTACCTATCTCGCCACCGAGTCGCTGAAGAACCAGGAGCTCAAGGTCCTGTCGGTGAACAAGGTCATGGCTGGCGCCGACAGCGTGGCCAGCGGGCGCTACGTTCTGCTGGCACCGCTGATGTTTATCACGCGGGAAAAACCGTCACCCGAAGCGCAGAAATTCCTGCAGTTCGTTGGCAGCCTGTCGGCACCGATTTCAAACTCGGTCTTTGCGCTGCCACCCGCACCGGCCAGACCAGCCAACCCGGCTGCATCGGGCACGCGATGAAAAGACGCTATCTCGCGGGCGGACTTGCCGCCGCCCTGGTCGGTGCCGCCGCCTACCCCGCATGGCAATGGGTGCAGCTGCGCCGCAGGCCGGCCGGCCAGAATGCGCTGCTCATAGGTGGCGCATCCGCGATGTACGACCTGAACATCGCGCTGGGCAGGGAGTTTGAAAAACGCTATGGCGTGAAAGTCATCGTCGAACGGGGCGGCTCGCTGCAGGGCCTGCTGGCCGCCAAGCGCCATGCCATCGACATCGCCGCCATGGCCCGCGACCTTGAAGGCGCGGAAGCAGAGCCGCAGGCACACAACCACCTGATTGCACGGGATGCGATTGCCATCGTGGTGAATGCCAAAAACCCGATCCGGCATCTCAGGCAGACACTGGTCCGAGACATCCTGACCGGCAAAATTGACAACTGGAAGACGCTGGGCGGCCCCGACCGGCTGATCGAAGTGGTGATGCGCCCACGCCATACCTCCACCAGCCGCTACGTCAGCGAGGTGGTTCTTGCAGGCGCAGACCTCTCGCTGAAGTCGCACTTCAGGAAAACCCGTGACGAACTGCTGGACTTCATCCGCCAGCACCCGGACGCCATAGGCTGCGTGGCAACGGACGATGGCGGTTTGCCTGCGGACATCCCGGCCCTTGAAATCGACGGTATTCCCATCACGCGCGAAACCATCCTCAGTGGGCGTTACCCTTTCGAGCGCTCCCTGTACCTGATGACCTACGGCAAGGCACGCAAGGAGGTGCTTGACTTCATCGCCCTGGCGGAATCACCCGACGGCCAGGCCATCGTCGACCGCTCCGGCTTCATACCGGTCAGATAGCAGCAGGTACGAGCAGCATATGGCCAACGAAGCACGCGGAATACTCAACGACTGGCTCACGCGCATGCAGCGCAACGACCGGCTGCGCAGGGCACTGGCCATCCTGGCCATCCTGGGGCTGCTGGGCATCGCCATGCACTACGTGTATGAGGTGCTGCCCAGGACCTACGCGCTGAAGATCACCGGAGGCGACATCCTCGGCAACCGGCACTACCTGGCAGGCACCTTGCGCGACGACATCGTGCCGCTCGGCGTGCGTATGGATGTATTGCCGACCGACGGTTCACAGGAAGCGCTGTCGCTGGTGTCACAGGGCAAGCTCGACTTTGCGCTGATACAGGGCGGCCTGGAGCTGCCTTACCCGAATGTGTCGCATGTGGCCAACCTTGCGCCCGAGCTGCTGCACTTTCTCGTCAGCCCCGACGTCAAGGACATTGCCGGCATGCGCGGCAAGCGCATCAACCTGGGCAGTAAACGCGGCGGCACGCGGGTCATCGCCAAGCAGTTGCTCGAATTTTCAGGCATGCGCGACGGCGTGGACTACGTTGAAACCAACCTCAGCACTGAAGACCTGCTGGCCCTGCGCAAGGACCGCGTGCCCGAGGTCATCGTCATCACCTCCTTCGCACCTTCCAACGTGGCGGACTACATCGTCAAGCAGTATGGCTACAGCCTGCTGGAGATCCCTTTCCCCAACGCCCTCGCGCTGCGCCAGGGCTGGGTGGCGGACACCAAGGTCATGGCCTATATGTACAGCGTGCAGCCGCCGGTGCCGCCGCGTGATGTGAGGACGGTGGGCGTCAACCTGCAGCTGGTCGCCAATTCAAACCTCGACCCGCGTGCCGTCTTCAAGGTGCTCGAGGGCATTTACAGCCCCGACCTGCAGATGCACCTGAAAATGAAGTTTGACGAAGACAAGATTCTTGAATCGTCCAGCTACCCGCTGTCTGCCGGCACGCGTCTTTTCATGGACCGCAAAAATCCCTTCCTCTCGCAGGCCACCCTCAAGAAGGTCGAGGCGCTTTTTGGCCTGGTGCTTTCCGTCGCATCAACACTGATTGTGGTGTTCAAGTGGTTCAAGGGTGCGCCGCCCGAGGTGGTCAAACCCGAGACCGACGATGCATTCTTTGTCACCCTGATTGAACGTGTGCTGGCCGTGGATGCCGCTGTCGATGCCGTACCGGAAGACCCGCCACCCACCGCGCAACTTGTCACCTGGCAGAAAGAGCTCTCGGACATCAAGGCAACTGCGATGCGCCGCCTGACGGCCAACGGTCTGCTGGCCAATGCCAACCTGGTGCCACAGCTTTTTTCTGCCATAGCGGATTCGCGTGCCCGGCTTGAATTTATAAGGGACAAAACATGACAACAAATCTTCCCGGCTTCCGCCGTTTGGGCGCTGCCTTCATCTGGGCGATGGCGCTCGGCCTGACCGGCTGTGCCACGGTCGCGCCGTCTGTCAGTTCGACAAAGGCGGTTTATGAAGCTGCGATAGCCGACGCCGCCGTGGCCAGCCCGCGCAAGGTCACGCCCTTGATGCCACTGCCTGCCGGCGAAAAGGTTCGCGTCGTGTCATGGGTCACTGACAGCCGCACGCCCTGCAAGGCCCCAGACACCAGCTGCGCGACCACCACGCCACCAGACCGCATCTGGGTCACGCTCGCAGGCGAGGTGCAGGCCAGTTGCCGCGCCTGGGGATTAAAAGGCGACGCATTGCGCCAGCGCATCGAGCAGCTGCTGGGCCTGCCCATGGACCCGCCACCGCAGTTTCGCAAGGCGAAGTTTGTGACCATGGAACTGGCCCGTGATCGCCTTGACAGGCCTTGCCTGGGTGTTGATGACAGCAACCCGCAAGGCCCGGTATGCACTGTCGGCATCCAGGCCAGCAGGGCGCCGGATGTGCGTGACTATGTGCTCAGGCAGATGGCGGATTCCTTCGTGGTCGATGGCCCGGGCGGCCCCGGCTACCCGTTTACGCGACTGGGTTACACCTATGACTGGAACCAGGTCAATGCAAAGCCCAATCACTACGGCGCCTCAGAATTCCTGGTACAGGCCAGCACGCCGGCAGCAGTCATTACCCAGCAGGACACCGACGCTTACTGCGCCGCGCCCTAGCCCGATTTGGTGTCGCTGTTAACACGCTACCTGACCGACGCACACAGCGCAGAGTTGTCAAAGCGGGTGACGCCCAACGGCGTTCGCCTGGAAGATGTGATTCGCTCGGGCCGTCGACACCCGGACAGCGCCATCGGTGTCTATGCACATGACGCACACAGTTATGGCTTTTTTCGCGAACTGTTCGACCCCATCCTGGCGGATTTTCAGGCGCCGCCCCTGGGCCACCGCACCGATCTGGCGTGCATCAATCCTGCAGCTGTGGTGTCGACCAGGATCAGGGTGGCGCGCAATCTTGCCGGCCATGTCTTTCCGGCCAGCATGTCAAAGCCACAGCGGCTGGCCGTGGAGCAAAAAATCACTGATGCATGCCGGTCACTGGCGCCCGGCTTTGAGGGCATCACCGTACAGCTCGGGGACATACCAGCCCACACGCTCGACGCCATGATCTCGCAGCGCCTGGCCTTCGGGCCGGCAGACAAATACATGGCTGCAGCAGGCATCCACAATGACTGGCCACTTGGCCGGACTGTCTTCAACACGCATGCAAAGCAGTTGTCGATCTGGATCAATGAAGAAGACCACCTGCGGGTCGCCGTCGTTTTGCCGGGTGCATGTGTTGCTGCCTGCCATGAGCTCATGACATCGGTCATGTCCCTGCTGGCCGCGCAGCTCGATTTTTGTGAGCATGCAGAGCTTGGCTACCTGACCAGTTGCCCCAGCAATGTGGGCAGCGCCATGCGGGTCAGCTTTCGCGTGAATCTTCGCGTGAACCCTTCACAACAAGTGCATCTGGAGCAACTTGAGTCCGAAGGCCTGATTCAAATCCGCAGCGTCCAAGGTGAGCACTCCCCACTCACCGATGGGCTCGCAGACATCAGTTTTCACAACCGCGTGGGGATTTCAGAAGTGCAGATGCTTGAGGACATGGACATGCTGCTGGAGGCGCAGGTACTTCCTGCCTGACACATAGGCTCAAGCAGCGGCTGCCGCCTGCGCCCTGATGAAATCGATGAACGCGCGCAGCGGTGCGGGCGGCAATCGGTGACCCGGGTAGTACAAAAACGGTCCTGAAAAACTCGGCCACCAATCCTTGAGCACCGGCTCCAGCGCACCACTGTCGAGTTGCGGGCGCAGCCAGTCTTCAAACAGGTAGACCAGCCCCGCGCCCGCGACGGCTGAATCCACCACCAGGTCAACGGCCGAACCAATCTGCACGATGAGCGGGCCGGTCGGCGTGATGCGTACCACCTCGCCGTTCTTCTCGAACTCCCAGGGCGGCATGGAACCGCTCGAAAACCGGCCGCGCAGGCTGGCATGGTTAACCAGCTCGCCGGGGTGTTGGGGCCGGCCGTGCTTGTCCAGATAGGCTTTTGATGCGGCCAGCGCAAACCGCTGCACGCGCGGGCCGATCGGCACGGCAATCATGTCCTTTTCAAGCCGCTCCTCGTAGCGTATGCCGGCATCACAGCCGGCGGCCAGCACATCGACAAAGGTGTCATCGGCAAACACTTCGAGCTGGATATCCGGGTAGGCAGCGAGAAAGGGTGGAATGATGGCCGGCAAGGTCAAGCGGGCCGCACTGACCGCGACATTCAGGCGCAGGGTGCCCGCAGGCCGATCACGAAAACCATTGACCACATCGAGTGCGGCCTGCACCTCAATCAGTGCGGGGGCAAGCCGCTCGATCAGGCGCTGGCCGGCTTCTGTGAGCGATACCGTGCGGGTGGTGCGATGCAGCAGGCGCACGCCGAGTTGCGTCTCCAGCCGGCGCACCGCTTCGCTGAGCCCGGAGGCGCTGCCGCCACTGGCGCGCGCGCCCTCGCGAAAGCCTTTGGCGCGGGCCACGGCGAGGAAGGCATTCAAATCTGCGAGGTTGGCATCCATGGCGAGCGTTGATTGTCAGGCTCTCATTGTTCGATATTTGGCACGACCCGTGCCGATTGTGATGGATTGTCGAACGACCTGCCCGTCCCTACCATTCGCTCACCTCCACATTCCCTGAAAGCAAACCATGTCCACCATCAACTCAAGCGCCACTTACAAACTCGGCCACCGTTCCGTCAAACGGCTGGGCTACGGCGCCATGCAACTCGCCGGCCCCGGCGTTTTCGGCCCGCCAAAAGACAGGGCCGCCGCCCTGGCCGTGCTGCGCGAGGCGATTGCCAGCGGCGTCGACCACATCGACACCTCCGACTTCTACGGGCCGCACATCACCAACCAGATCATCCGTGAGGCACTCCATCCTTACCCGGCCGACCTGGCCGTCGTCACCAAGGTGAGCGCCCGGCGCGGTGCGGATGGCTCGTGGATACCGGCCATGTCGCCTGAAGAGCTGACCCAGGCAGTGCATGACAACCTGCACAACCTCGGCCTGGAACAGATCGAGGTGGTCAACCTGCGCAGCATGTTCGACGTGCACGGTCCTGCCGAAGGCTCACTCGAAGAACCCCTCACGGTGCTGGCCGAATTGCAAAAGAAGGGCCTGATTCGCCACATCGGCCTGAGCAACGTCACCTCCAAACAGGTGGCGCAGGGCCGCAGCATCTGCGACATCGTCTGCGTGCAAAACCAGTACAACCTGGCGCACCGCGAAGACGATGCGCTGATTGACGAGCTGGCCGGCCTCGGCATTGCCTATGTGCCCTTCTTTCCGCTGGGTGGTTTTACGCCACTGCAGTCCTCGGCCCTGTCGAACGTCGCAACGCAACTGGACGCCACACCCATGCAGGTCGCGCTCGCCTGGCTGCTGCAGCGCTCGCCCAACATTCTCTTGATACCCGGCACGTCGTCGGTTGCCCACCTGCGCGAGAACCTGGCTGCCGGCCAGCTGATGCTGCCGCCTGAAGCGCTTGCACAGCTGGAGACGATCGGGAAATAAGCCGGTTACCTGCCCCACGGCGGGATGCAAAACGCTATTAAAACAATAGCTGCTCACGCTATTGTCTATTGGCCTGCAGCTGATTTGATGCCTGAAAACAGGCCTTTTTTGTCCGTTTTCAGGCTTTTGAGGCTCAAAAACCGGGACCGAACTGCCGAAAGTTAATATGGAAGTTAACTTTTGGCAGTTTTTTAACGTACACGTTAAATTTTTAATGCCTACGTTAAAACCATTCCTTTAGCGTCCGCTTGCAGCCCCTTGGCGCGCCATGTGCACCTGGTGCAGCGTGATCTTGCGGACTTCTGCCTGGCTGGTTTCGATATGGGCGCGCAGCAGCATGGCGGCCTGGTCGCCGCGTTTGCGCTGTATGGCTTTCAAAATCTTGGCGTGTTCGTCATACGTGGCGTCTATGCGCGGCTGCTGGGTGAAGTCAAGCCGGCGAATCACGCGGATGCGGTCGGTAACGTCGCCGTGCACCCTGGCGGTTTCGGCATTTCCGGCGGCGGCAACCAGCGAGCAGTGAAAGGATTCGTCCCAGCGGGCAACCTGGTCCATGTCGCTGCTGCGCTGCTCTGGGGCGACCAGCCAGATGGCGGCGAGTTCGTCGAGCATGAGCTTGTTGACCTTGACGGTGTCTTCACAGAGGCGGTGCACGGCTGTCGTCTCAAGCACCATGCGCAGGTCGTAGAGGTCTTCAAACTGGTTGAAGTCGAAAGGCAGCACACGCCAGCCGCTTCTGAACAGCACCTCAACAAAACCCTCCTGCTGCAACCGGAACAGCGCCTGGCGAACGGGGGTGCGCGAGACGCCGAGCCGCTCACTGACCTCGGTTTCTGTGAAGCGGTCGCCAGGCAGCAGCTTGAAGTCGGACACATCGCGCTTGAGCTGTTCATACACCTCGTCGGCACGCGAAAAATGGGGCGTCTTGCCCGAGCCGTAGGGCACGAAATCGGACTTGGCAGCCGGGACAGCCGGAGCAAGGGTGGAAGCAGGGGAAGCAACGCTCTTCATGAGCTTTCAATCATAGTGTGGGCAGCGCATTCAGCCCAGCAGACTTACATGTGCGGCAACCACGCGCCAGCCGTCAGCGGTACGCATCCAGGTCTGGCTCTGGCGGCCGGGTTTGGTGCCGCCCGTGCGCTGGAACTCGACATTGGCTGTTGCAAAGTCGCGGCCATAGGTGGTGATGACGGTTCTTAAAAGCGTGCGCTCCAGGCCCGCAGAAGGGCGGCCTGCGCGGAAGGCCTGGATGGCGTCGTAGCCATAGAGGTTTTCAGTCGCGCCGTAACGCAGTGTGTATGGGCTCTCCCAGAAGAGTTCGTCCAGCACAGCCACGTCGTTGCCAACCAGCGCGGCTTCGTAGCGGTCAAAAGCGGCGGTGACTTCGGCCAATACGTCGGGAATGTTGATGTTCACAGGTTTGAAGCTTTCAGGTGGGCCAGGCCGGACTGTTGCAGCACCCAGGCCGCGCGCAGCGCCAGGTCTTCGCGCCAGGGCGCAGCAATGAGCTGCACGCCTATGGGCATGCCGGTCTTGCCTTCGGGCCACATGGGCGCAGCCACCACCGGGCAACCGGCATAAGAAATCGGCTGCGTCAGCAGGCCGACGCTGGGCCGGCAGGGCAGTTTCATGCCGTTGATGTCCAGCCACTCGGTGCCTATGGCCGGTGCGCTGACCGGCGTGGCCGGGGCGATGAGCACATCCCAGTGGCGGAACAGCGCGTTGACCCGCTCACGGTAGTGGCGCCGGAAACGCTGGGCGCGCACATACCAGGCAGCCGGTTGCAGCGCACCAGAGATAAAACGATCCACCGACAGCGGCTCGAATTCATCGGCGCGCGTGCGCAGATCGGCCAGGTGCAGTGCACCGCCTTCGCTGGCGCTGGTGATGAACGCGGCTGAGCGCGCGAGTGCCGGTTCTGGCCAATCAACGCCCTCAATCGCACGCAGGGCAGTTGTCGCCTGCCTGGCAACCAGTTGCGCCGGTGCTGTGGCGTTGTCGGCAAAGTAGCCGCCGAGCAAACCGATGCGCAAACCATCAATGCCCTGGCGCATGCTGCCTGTCACCGACTCCACCGACAGCGCGTGGCAACCAGCGTCGAGCGCATCGGGTGACTGCATGGCGTCATAACTGAGCGCCAGGCCTTCAACGCTGTCGGCCAGCGGGCCGAGGTGATCGACGTTGTGGACAAAAGGGTAAGTGCCGCGCCGCGAGAGCCGCCCAAACGTAGGCTTGAGCCCCCACACGCCGCACAGCGACGCAGGCACGCGAATGGAGCCATTGGTGTCAGAGCCCAGCGCCAGCGGCACCTGCTGCGCGGCTACTGCCGCACCCGAACCGCCGGATGAACCGCCCGCAATGCGGGTGAGGTCATGCGGGTTATGGCAGGGGCCGTAATGCGTGTTCTCTGTGGTGAAGCCGTAGGCGTATTCGTCCATGTTGAGCGAGCCCACCAGCACGGCACCCGCCGCCTGCAGGCGCTGCACCAGAAATGCATCTTCATGCGCAGGCGCGTGGCTGCGATTGATGCGTGAGCCTGCCAGCGTGACCTCACCCGCCACATCGAAGAGGTTCTTCACCGCATAAGGCAGGCCGGCCAGCGGCGGCAGCTTTTCGCCGCGTGCGCGCAGCTTGTCGATGGCTGCTGCTTCACGCCTGGCGCGTTCGTAGCTTTTGCCGGTGAAGGCGTTGACCCGGCCATCGGTGGCCTCGATGCGCTCGATGGACGAGGCCAGCACTTCTTGCGCGCTGAACTCACCGGCAGCGATGCCGCGTATCAGCTCGGCTGTGCCGAAGGCGATATTTTTCATGCGGGCGATGCTTTGACGGAAGTTGTCGGGAAAGGCGCGGGGCTGTACACCTCGGCCGGTTCCATATCGACATGCATGGTGAAGGCATCAAGCTGCGCAGCCATCAAAGACGTGCGCTGCATGTGTACCGCCACCCTTTTTATTTGCTCATCGTCAAGCGGCAATGAAACGGCCGCTGCAGCGGCTTTTACAAAAGCAAGGGCTTCGGTGTCGTCCATATCTGTTGGTTCTTAACGGCGCACTTCGCGCTGGAAGATTTCCAGGCTGAGCTTTTTCATGTCGACAAAACTGGCGGAGCTGAGTGTCTCCAGCGTGCGCGGGCGCGCGTCGCCATAGTTCAAAATTTCAGCCACCCTGGTCGGGCGCTTGGTCAGCAGCAAGACCTGGTCGGCGAGATAAACCGCCTCTTCAAGGTCGTGCGAGACCAGCAGCATGGTGGTGCCGGTCTGCATGAAGACCTCCTGCAGCTTTTCGCGGATGAACAGCGTCATCTCGAAATCAAGTGCAGAGAACGGTTCGTCAAGAAACAGCACCTCGGGATTGGGTGCCAGCGCCCGCATGATGGACGCCGTCTGCTGCTGCCCGCCCGAGAGTTCGTACGGGTAGCGGTTCAGGTCGAACTTCACATCGAACGAGGCGACCAGTTCGGCCATGCGTTTGTCGACCTGCGCCTTCGACTTGCCTTCGAGCTTGAGTGGGTAGGCGATGTTGTCGATGGTGCGCATCCACGGGAACATGGCTTCGCGGTAGTTCTGGAAGACGTAGCCGATCTTGGTGTCTTTCAGCGATTTGCCGTCGAACAAAATCTCGCCCGAATCAATCGGCACCAGCCCGGCGATCATGTTGATCAGCGTCGATTTGCCGCAGCCGTTGGGGCCGAAGACCGAGACGATCTTGTTCTTGGGAATGTCGAGGTTGAAGTCCTCATACAGCGGCCAGCCGGCAAAATATTTGGTCAGGCCGCGTATGGTGATGTGTGTGCCTGCCGGGCCGGGCGCGAAGGGCGCGACCGGGACATCGGCGAACACGGGGGCGTTGAGTACTGCGTTCATCGTCCACTCCAATGCACAATTTTTCGTTCGGCTACCAAAAAGAGAATATTCAGCGCATAACCCAGCGCACCGGCAGCCAGGATGGCCGCGTACATGCTCTTGACGTTAAGCACCTGCTGCGCATCGATGATGCGGTGGCCCAGGCCGTTGTCGGAGCCGATGAACATCTCGGCGACGATCACGATCACCAGCGCCATGGACACTGCCGAGCGAAGGCCGACAAACGAGGGCTGCAGGCTTTCCCAGATCAGCACGTCCTTGAAGACCTGCCAGCGCGACGCGCCCATGACCCTGGCCGCCATCACACGCTGCTTGCGGGCGTTGATCACACCGTAGGCGCTGTTGAACACCACGATGAGGAAGGCACCGAAAGCCGCAATCGCCACCTTGTTGATGTCCGAGACACCGAAGATCAGCAGGAACAGCGGGATCAGGGCCGACGACGGCGTGGAGCGGAAGAAGTCGATCAGGAACTCGACGCTGCGGTAGGCTTTTTCATTGCTGCCGAGCAGCACGCCCAGCGGCACACCGACCACAGCGGCAATCAGAAACGCCTCAAGTGTGCGCAGCACCGTGACGCCGAAGTCCAGGAGCAGCGGCCCGCCCGCCAACCCGGTAACCAGCGCCACAACGGTGTCGCCAGGGCTGGGCAGCAGGATGGCCTTGATGAGGCCGAAGCGCACCACGAGGTCCCAGATGATGAAGAGCGCAATCGGACCTATGAAGGGCAGCAACTTGCCCCAGCTGGCTTTTTTGCGCGGAATGCTGGCGGCGCCAGCCGGTGGCGTCCACGCCTTTACCGCTGGCGCCACAGGCGCGGCTGCTGATGCGGCCGGCAACACGGTTGTAGAAGTGAGTTCCGCCATGATCAGCCCTTGTAGAGCAGGCCGTCGACAACGACCTTCTTGTTGAAAATGCCTTTTTCGGTGAACAGGTCGTAGAACTTCTGGAAGTAGGCGACGTCACTGGGTTTGAACTCGTTGTAAAGCATGTAGGATGCCAGCGGCACCTCGCTGGTCAGCGGGCCTTCGATGGCGGTGTAGCCCTTCATGAACTGGCGGGCCTCTGCGGGCTGCGTGCGCACCAGCTCTATCCCTTTGGCGTAGGCCGCGATGAACTTTTTGGCAACGTCGGGGTTCTTGGTGATGAACTCTGTCGTCAGGCTGGCCGCGCCGCCATGCCACGGGGCCATCGCATCACCCAGTATGTATTTGGCAACCACACCGGCTTCAAGCACCCGCGTGGTGCCATTCATGCGGCCAATGGTGCCGGTGGGCTCCAGCGTGTAGCAGGCATCAACCTGGCCCGCGACGAGTGAGGCGACGTGCTGGCCGATGGGCAGCTCGATCACGGTGGTGCCGCTGGCACCAGCGCGTTCCAGCATGGTCTTGCACAACGTGACGTTTTGTATGCCGGGGCCGGAACCTATCTTTTTGCCTTTCAGGTCGGCCATGGTTTTGACCGGGCTGTCTTTCGGCACGATGAATTCGTCGAGCACGAACTTCGCGTTGCTGGGGTTGGTCGCGAAGATCTTGAACAGGCCCGGCTGGGCGATCTCGCCGATGCCGAGGTTGGCCGAGCCCGTGCCGTTGGAGCTGCCGTCGGAGCGGCCCGAGAGCATGGCTTCCATCACCTGCTGTGCGCCTGCAAACTTGAGTGGTTCGACATCAAGCCCGGCCTGCTTGAAGTAGCCTTTTTCAATCGCTGCAAAAAACGGCAGGCCTGCAGCCACCGGCCAGAAGCCGATGCGGATCTTGGGGCCGCTTTGCGCGCGCACGATGGCGGGCATGCCCATCACGCCGAGCGCTGCAGCGCCGGTCTGGAGGACTTTTCTGCGGGAGGCAAGAGGGGCGAATGTCTGGACTGGCTTGGTCATGGGAGGCTCCTGGTTAACGTAATGGTTAGGAAAGAAAAGATGTCTCAGGCGATGGAAGCTTTGACGTTTTTGAGCGATGCCATATAGGCACGCCAGCCGCCGTGTTGTGTGATGTCTTCTGCGCCCTTGAGGGCCTCGGGCTCGCAGACGAAACCCTGCACGCTGCTGCCGTCGTCGAGCAGCAGCGTGCCTATGCCTAGCGGCGAAGGAATCAAGGCCACGAACGAGCCGTAGTGCGCGGCGGGCATTTGCCAGATTTCGAGCGCAATCGAGGCGCCCTGGCCTGGTGCGACGCGCAGCATGCCGGGCTTGGGTGGCGTCGTGCCCGGCAATGCATAAAGCCGGTAATCGGCCGATGTCCCAGCTTCCGCCAGGAGGGTTGCACCGCGTTCTGTGAGCTGGGTGTTGAGCGGCATGCCCGAGAGATGCGCGCCGACGACGGCGACACGAACCGTCGCCTCGCTTTGGAGGCCTGTAACGTGTGAGGGCGCAGGCAGGGCCTCGCCCGTCGCACCCAGCGTGAGGCCGGTTCCGTGGTGGTAACGCTGGCCCAGATCAGCCAGCTGCCAGTCGCTGCCGCAGGGCCCTATCAGCGTGATGCCGAAGGGCAGGCCGTCGGCGCGCATGCTGCTGGGCACAGACAGCGCTGCGTAGTCGAGCAGGTTGACAAAGTTGGTATACGCGCCGAGGTTGCGGTTGAGTGCGACCGGGTCGTTCTGCATCTGCGCAATCGTGTAGTGAGTGGGCGCGGTCGGCACCAGCAGCACGTCTATGCCTTGCCACATGCTATCCGCCTGCTGGCCGAGCGCTTTCAGTTTTGTCTGCGCTTCGTACAGGTCCGCGGCGCTGTAGTTGCGGCCTGCGGCGATGATGCTGCGCACCGGCTCCATCACCTCGGCTTCATGCGCGTCGAAAAAGCTGCGGATAGCCGTGTAGCGTTCGGCGACCAGGGCACTTTCATACAGCAGCGCGGCGGCTTCTGCGAGCGGTACGAAGTTTATGGTCACAGGCGTGCCGCCCAGGGCTTCAAGTTTTTTGACGGCGAGATCAAAAGCGTCTTGCGCCGCCGCATCGCCTGCGAATGTCAGTGTTGAAGGCACACCAAAGCGGAAGCTGCTGCCAAAAGCCTTGCTCGCCAGATTGAGTTTGCGCGAATACGCATCAAGCGGGTCATGGCCCATGGCAGCCTCCAGCACCTTCACCGCCGTGGCGACGGTGCGCGCAAAGATCGAAATGCAATCGACGCTCTGCGCGGCGGGCACAGCGCCCCGTGTGCTGATCAGCCCACGCGAGGGCTTGAGGCCAACAATGTTGTTGAGCCCTGCCGGCACGCGACCAGAGCCCGCCGTGTCCGTGCCGAGCGCAAAGTCGACCTGGCCGGTGGCCACCACATAGGCAGAGCCCGAGCTGGAACCGCCCGATACATAGAGGGGGTTGATCGCATTGGGCACTGCGCCATAAGGTGAGCGCGTGCCGTTCAGGCCGCAGGCAAACTGGTCAAGATTGGTTTTGCCGGCGAGGGCCGCACCAGCATCGAGCAGTTTTTGCACCACGGCCGAATGCGCTGCGGGCTGGTAGCTGAAAGCCGGGCAGGCTGCCGTGGTCGGCAGGCCTAGCGCATCTATATTGTCCTTGGCCGCAAACTTCAAGCCAGCCAGCAAGCCCTGCGTCCCCGTAGCCAGGGGTTTATCGAAACGGGAAATCCACGCCTGCGGCGCAAGCGGGAGGAGTGCCGTTACGGCCGCATCTGCTGACGGCGGGTTCTGAACATCGGGAATGACGCTGTGCACCATTTTGAGAAATCCAATCTTGTATCCAAGAATAGATGCAAGACCTGTGCCAGCCTTGGTCAACGCGTGTTGACCAGCTTTCCGCCCCAAAGTCGTACGGCCTTACCCCCGCAGACAAGGCGTGTCTACTTCTTATATGTGTGATGGGGCGGGGATCGCCGCAGGCGCCCCCGAGAACTCAGCCGCGCGCGCGCTGGTACAGGCCCTGGACCTTGGGCACATTTGCCTGCAGCTGGCGGATGCGTTCGGGGCCGGAGGGGTGGGTCGACAGAAAACCGGGGCCGCCTGCACCGCCGCTGGCCTGTCCCATCTTTTCCCAAAGGCTGACGGACGCCTGGGGGTTGTAGCCACCGCGCGCGGCGAGTTCAAGGCCCACCAGATCGGCATCGGTTTCGTCTTCACGGCTGAAGCGCAGCGTGAGCAATTGCGTGCCTACATTGGCGGCCAGATCACCCACCTGGCCCAGGCCCAGCAACTGTGCGCCCAGCGACAGCAGCGTGCCTGTGCCCTGGCTTTTGGCGATGCGGGCGCGCGCGTGTTCGCGCAGCGCGTGGGCCATCTCGTGGCCCATGATCATGGCGGCCTCGTCGTCCGTCAGCTTGAGCTGGTCAAGAATGCCGGTGTAGAAGGCGATCTTGCCGCCTGGCATGCAGAAGGCGTTGATCTCCTTGCTGCCCAGCAGGTTGACCTGCCAGTTCCATTGCCTGGCGCGATCATTCCACTGCGCGGTTTGCGGTATCAGCTTTGAAGCAATGTTGCGAAGCCGCTGGAGTTGGGGAAAGCCTGCGGGGGCAAGCGCGCCTTTGGCTTTGGCCTCAGCGAGCATCTTGGCGTATTCCTGCGTGGCTGCGTTTTCAAGGTCTTCCGCCGGAATCAGTTTGCGAAAGTTCGATGACGGGCCGACCTCCACCTGCGCCAGTGCAGGCACGGTAGCAGTCGCGGCAACAAGGCCTGCGCCCAGCATGAAACCCCGGCGGCCAGCCCAGGCAGAATTTTTGGCCTCACATAGATAGCACATGCGTGAATAATAGTGACAAACCGAAAGACCTATGTCAGAAAAAACCCCTTCTTTGAATGAGGCGGCCACGCCGGCGCCGTCCGCCGCCGATAGCTCCGCCGCGAAAGCTGGATGGCGCGATATCTTGAAGGTCTACACAGAAGCGGCCACCCTGCGCATGCTGCTGCTGGGTTTTTCTGCCGGCCTGCCGCTGTTGCTGGTGTTCGGCACGCTGAGCTTCTGGCTGCGTGAAGCCGGCATCAACCGCACCACCATCGGTTTTTTGAGCTGGGTGGGCCTGGCCTACGGTTTCAAATGGGTCTGGGCACCGCTGGTAGACCGCATGCCCATCCCGGTGCTGACACGCCTGCTCGGCCGCCGCCGCAGCTGGTTGCTGCTGTCGCAGCTGACCATCATTGCCGCGCTTGTCGGCATGGCGCTGACCGACCCCCGGCTGGCCCTGATGCCTGTTGTGTGGTGTGCGCTCGCCGTGGCCTTTGGTTCAGCCACACAAGACATCGCGCTTGACGCCTACCGCATCGAATCGGCCGACATACAGCGCCAGGCCGCGCTGGCCGCCAGCTACCAGACGGGTTACCGCATCGCGATGATCTGGGCCGGTGCAGGCGCGCTGTGGATTGCTGCGCGTGCGGAGGTGGCGGGCGTGACGGGCTACCAGCAAGGCGCATGGCAGACGGCCTATCTGGTGATGGCGGTATCGATGCTGCTCGGCGTTGCCACGGTCTTGCTGTCGCCCGAACCTGCAGCGCGGCCACTCGCGCCCTCGCGCAATGCGGCGGAGTGGCTCAAAAGCGCGCTGGTCGAACCCTTCGCAGACTTTCTTCGCCGCTACGGCAAGCAGGCCGTACTGATACTCGCACTGATCGCCATCTACCGCATCAGCGATGTCGTGATGGGCATCATGGCCAACCCGTTTTATGTGGACATGGGTTACACCAAGGACGAAGTCGCGGCCGTCACCAAGATCTATGGCGTCATCATGACGCTGGCCGGTGCCTTTGTCGGCGGCGCGCTGGCCATGCGCTTCGGCGTGATGAAGGTGCTGATGCTTGGCGCGGCATTAAGCGCCGGCAGCAACCTTCTGTTCGCCTGGCTGGGTTCGCGCGGGCATGACGTGAATGCGCTGATTTTTGTGATCTCTGCCGACAACCTCTCAAGCGGGATCGCATCGGCAGCTTTTATCGCCTACCTGTCGAGCCTGACCAACATCAATTATTCAGCCACGCAGTACGCGCTCTTCAGTTCCATGATGCTGCTGCTGCCGAAGTTTCTGGCGGGTTATTCCGGCAAATATGTGGACACCTTTGGCTACACGCACTTCTTCACTGCAACGGCGATTCTGGGCCTGCCGGTGCTGATTCTGGTGTGGCTGGCGGCACGCATGAAAAAACCCGAAGGCGCCTGACAACAGGCCCACACCCCACAAGCACGTCGTGCAGGAGTGTTTTTGTCTTACAGGCCCGATGCGGCCCTGGATGTAAGCTGACGGGTCATGTTGCCGGTTTACCGCAACTTTACGGTGCCTACAAGCGCAGTTGTTTTGTAAAGCGCACCATTTACTCATCGCGATTCACGCGCTCGCCGCGTCACGGAGGACTCGCTCATGGCTCAACAGCAACTTTTAATGATTGAAGACGATACCCGCCTGGCCAGTATGGTGGGTGAATACCTGCGCCAGTCAGGCTACGGTTTTACGCACGCGGCCGACGGCGCCAGCGGCCTCACAGCCCTGCAGGCCAGCACACCCGACCTGGTCATCCTGGACCTGATGCTGCCCGACATGGACGGCCTTGAAGTCTGCCGCCGCATCAAGCAGGGCGGCGAACAGGCACGAACCGCTGTGCTCATGCTCACCGCCAAGGGTGACCCCATGGACCGCATCGTCGGCCTCGAGATAGGCGCTGACGACTACCTGCCGAAACCTTTCGAGCCCCGCGAACTGCTGGCCCGCATCCGCGCCGTGCTTCGCCGTGGCGGCGAAGGCGCTGCCGCAGGCAGCAGCAACAGCACACAGAAAGTCATGCGCTTCGGCTCGCTTGAAATTGACCGCGATGCGCGCACCGTCACGGTGTCGGGCAATGTCTGCGAACTCACCTCATACCAGTTCGATTTGCTGGTGGCGCTGGCAGAGCGATCTGGCCGCGTGCTGAGCCGCGACCAGATCATGGAAGCCGTGCGCGGCCGTGAACTTGAGGCTTTTGACCGCTCCATCGACGTGCACATGGGCCGCATACGCAGCGCCATCGAGGCCGACCCCAAAGACCCGAAACGCATACTGACGGTGCGAGGCGTAGGCTACGTTTTCGCCAAACAACAAGACTGAAGAATGGCTGGGGAGCTTCTGGAAATGCAATTGTCGGGATGCAGGGCGAGGCGCCCGGAGCGCAGGACACCGGAATGCACCTCGGTGCATGAGGATTCCGGGCACCGCGCAACGACGCCATGCGCCCGAGAATTGGATTTATAGGAGCTCCATATGTGGACACGGTTCACCTCGCATCTGTATGTCCGCATCTGGCTGACCGTTGTCGCCACCGTGGTGGTGCTGACCTTTCTGGTCGCGGCCGCCTGGCGCTTCACCAAAGACCCGCCGCAACTGCCGATACGCGAGGTGCTGGTGCACAACACCAACGGCGAAGTGATTGGCACCGCCCAAACCAAACCCGACCGCAAGCTTGGCGATGACCTGGAATTCGACGTCGTTACCAAAGACGGCCAGTCGTTGAAGCTCCTGCTGCCGCGCCCCAAGCGTCCGCCTCCGCCACCCTGGGGCCGCCCACCGTTTGACTTTGGCTGGATGCTCATCGTCGTGGGCCTGGCCGTTGCCGTGGGGGCATACCCCGTCATGCGCCGCCTGACGCTCAGGCTTGAATCGCTGCAACGCGGCGTCGAGCGCTGGGGCGAGGGCGACCTGTCGGCGCGCGTCAGTGCCGAAGGCAGCGATGAAGTGGCGTTTCTGGCCGCACGCTTTAATCACGCCGCCGAACGCATTGAGACCTTGATGAATTCGCACAAGTCACTGCTGGCCAATGCCTCACATGAGTTGCGTTCGCCACTGGCCCGCATACGCATGGGCCTTGAATTGATGGGCGCGGATGCGAACTCGCCGCAGCGCATTGAAATTTCGCGCAGCATCAGCGAGCTTGATCAGCTGATTGATGAGATTCTGCTGGCCAGCCGCCTCGATGCACGGCAATCTGACGCCGAGCCTTTTGAGCGCCTGGACCTGACCGGTCTGGCCGCAGAAGAGTGCTCGCGCGTGAATGCCGAACTGAGTGCAGACCTTGACGCCGGAACTTCCAGCGAGTCTGGCGGGGTCGGCCGCAGCCTGACACTGCAGGGCTCACCGCGCCTGCTGCGGCGCCTGATCCGCAACCTGCTTGAGAATGCCAGGCGCTACAGCACTGGCGATATCACCCTTGAGCTTTCGCGGATCAAAAAAGGCGGCAGGGATATCGCCGTCATCAAGGTCAACGACCGCGGCCCGGGTGTGCCTGAAGCCCAGCGCGAGCGCATCTTTGAACCCTTCTATCGCCTGCCAGGAGCGAGCGAGCGTGAAGGCGGTGTGGGCCTGGGCCTGGCACTGGTCAAATCCATCAGCCAGCGCCACGGCGGCACAGTGCGTTGTGAAGGTCGGCCCGGCGGTGGTGCTTCGTTTGTGGTGGAGCTGCCACTGCAACAGGCTTGAGCTTGCTGTTCATATCAAAGCCGCCGCAAGGCGGCTTTTTTCTTTTCAGGCAGTTTTGATAACCTTGTGACACAAACACTTATCCATCGGATGCCATGACAACACCCTTCAATGCCCCGCAACGTTTTTCACCCTCCAGCGCCGAACGCATGCCCCTGATGACGCGCGAGCAAATGTCGACCGCACAGCAGCAGGCGGCCGACGAACTGATCGCCGGGCCGCGCAAGGCGGTGTTCGGGCCCTTTGTGCCGCTGATGCGCAGCCCCGAACTGATGGCGCGCATAGGCAGGGTGGGCGAGTACCTGCGCTTTCAGGGCAAGCTGGATGCGCGCATTCGCGAGCTGGTGACATGTGTGGCGTCGCGCCACGTCTCCAACCAGTTTGAATGGCTGATGCATGCGCCGCTGGCGCTCAAGGCCGGTGTTGCCCAGTCCACGCTCGATGCGATTGCCGCTGGCAAATGCCCGCGTGATCTGCCCGCTGACGAAGCACTTGCCGTTGATTTTGCGCACGAACTGCTGCGAAACAACGGCGTCAGCGATGCGACGTACGCGCAGGCGGTGTCGTCGCTGGGCGAGGAAGGCGTGATGGAACTCACCAGCCTGGTCGGCTACTTCGTGATGATCTGCTGGGCGATGAATGTGGCGCGTACACCGGCTTTGCCTGTGCAGGGCGATGTGGCGTTCGCGCCGCTGGCGGCGTTTCCGGCCTGAACTATTGAGTCAGTGCGTTGAGAACGTGCTGCGCGCTGATGTCATTCAGGCAGCGCGTGTGGCCCAACGGGCATTCGCGCTCGAAGCAGGGGGCGCAGTCCAGCGGCGGCTGGTAGGCGGGATCGTTCTTGAGCCAGAGCACGGTGGCCTTGCTGCTCAGCGGCGGTGTGTGCAGCGGGCTTGATGAGCCGAAGACCGCCACCTGCGGCACAGCAAACGCTGCAGCCACATGCATGAGGCCCGAGTCGTTGCTGATGGTCGCCTTGCTCGCGGCAATCAGGCACAGCGCCTGCAGCAGCGAGGTGCGGCCTGCGAAGTTGACGCACTGGCCTGCCTTTGCAGCATTCACAGGCGCGGCAATTTCATCGCACAGCGCGGCTTCCTTGCCGGAGCCGAGCAGCACCACAGGCTTGTCGAGTTGCGCGGCGAGATCAGAGAAATGCCGCGCCGGCCAACGCTTGGCAGGGCCGTATTCAGCGCCCGGTGCAAACACGTAAAAACCGCCGCGCTGCAGGCCGAGTTCTGCAAGACTGCGTTCAATGTCCGCTTCGCCCATCTGCAATTGCGGGCGATCCGCATCCAGCCCGCCCTCACCGCTGAGCGCCGAATAAAACGCCACCATGGGCGGCTTGTTTTTAGGGTTCTTGAGGCGGTGCGTCAGCAGGCCCACACGCGCTTCACCGAAGTAGCCTATGCGCTCGGGAATGCTGGCAAGAAAAGGCAGCAGTGCGCTTTTCAATGAATTGGGAAGAACGTAGGCCTTGTCGAATTGGCCCTGAATGCGTTTGGCAATCGCACGCCGTTCGCGAAACTGCAGGCCGCCGTGTGCAAAGGGGAACTCAATGACTTCGGCCACCTGCGGCATGGCGCGGTAGACCGGCGCGACCCAGGGCAATGCGCCGACGGTGAGCTTTTCACCGCGCGCCGCCAGGCGGCGCAGCAGCGGCTCGGTCATCACCGCGTCGCCTATCCATTGCGGTGCAACTATGAGGGTGTTAATCGCGCGGGTCTGCACAAAATCCGTTCGCCCTGAGCCCGTCGAAGGGTTTCCTGAAATGCTCATGCCAGTACGAGGCTTCGACAAGCTCAGCCCGAACGGGGTTTGAGGGTCAGCCTAATGCCCGCCACCAAAATGTTCGCCCGCCTTGAGCGCGTAAACCGTGCCGCAATAAGGGCACTTGGCGCTGCCAGTGCGCGCGACGTCGAGGTAGACCTTGGGATGGCTGTTCCAGATCTTCATGTCGGCCTTGGGGCTGGGGCAGAACACGCCTCCCTGGTGGTTCAGGTCGGAGGCGAGCAGTTCAACGGATGCAGTAGTTGTCATGATGAATTTGCCTCAAACCTTGGTGAGCCAGTGTGCGTATTTGGGGTTGCGTCCGTTGACGATGTCAAAAAACGCAGCCTGGATTTTTTCAGTGATGGGGCCGCGCGAGCCAATGCCGATCTCGATGCGGTCGAGTTCGCGAATCGGCGTGACTTCAGCGGCCGTGCCGGTGAAGAAAGCTTCGTCGGCAATATAGACCTCGTCGCGTGTGATGCGCTTTTGCACCAGCTCCAGGCCCAGGTCCTTGCAAATGTGCATGACGGTGTTGCGGGTGATGCCGTTGAGTGCACCAGCCGACAGATCGGGCGTATAGACCACGCCGCCCTTGACGACGAAGATGTTCTCGCCGGCGCCTTCGCTTACAAAACCCGACGCGTCGAGCAAGAGGGCTTCGTCGTAGCCGTCGTCCAGCGCTTCCATATTGGCGAGGATGGAGTTGGTGTAGTTGCTGACGGCCTTGGCCTGCGTCATGGTGATGTTGACGTGGTGGCGTGTGTAGCTCGAGGTCTTGACGCGGATGCCGCGCTTCATGCCCTCTTCACCCAGGTAAGCACCCCACTCCCAGGCCGCGACCATGGCGTGGATGGTGTTGCCGCGCGGGCTCACGCCGAGCTTTTGCGAGCCTATCCAGGTCAGCGGGCGAAGGTAGCCGCTCTCGAGCTTGTTCTCGCGCACGACGGCTTTTTGCGCTTCGTTGATTTCCTGTTGCGTGAAGGGGATCTTCATGCGCAGGATCTTGGCGCTGTTGAAAAAACGCTCGGTATGCTCTTCCATGCGGAAGATGGCCGTGCCGCCCTCCGTCTTGTAGGCGCGCACACCTTCAAAAGCGCCGCAGCCGTAATGCAGGGTGTGGCTGAGCACGTGGATCTTGGCGTCGCGCCAGTCGACCATCTGGCCGTCCATCCAGATTTTGCCGTCGCGGTCTGCCATGGAGGGTGCTACTGGGGACATGGTGATGTGATCCTGTGGTGATGTCGTGGTTGTATTTATCAGTCAGGTCCAGCGCGCCGGCCGGCGGCGGCTGCAAACCTGAAACAACGATTTTACGGGGCAGGCGAACTATCGCCAGATCAGGCCGGGGGCAGCTCGGGCGGGGTAGGCGTCGGCGGGTCTTCAGGTTGCGGCCTGAAAAGTTCATGGTGCGACAGCTTGCCGCTCACAAAAGTGGCCGTCACGCGCGACTCGGAGCCGTCAGTCCAGGCGAACACCTCGGGCTGCGTGTCTTTCACAGACTTGAGTTCGCCCAGCGATTTGGTCATGGCGATCACATGCATCAGCGTCATGCCGGGCTTGAGTTTGGAGTTGAGCATGACAGCACTATCGACATAGCCGATGGGCCGGTTGGCGGCGCGCTTGAGCACCTGCATCATGCGGTTGAAGTTGAGCAGCACCCAGAACACCAGCATGGACACCACACCGGCCACACCCTGCCAGCCATAGAAGCGGTAAGCCAGGACGACGGCGGCAATGCCTGCGATGGGGACAAATATCTTTTGAAAGTTCATCCGTCTATTTTCGCAGCATGGCGGGGGGCTGGATTGTGGGCAATGCTTAGGGCATCACGCAGGGGTCATCGGCAGGTAAAGTTGTGGAAAGCGCCGTTGGCGCTGAACAGCGGACGGGTGCTGCCGCCAATAGCGGACACCAGATGTTTGAAACCCAATCCCATTAACTGCACATCACGATGTTTTCCCTGTTGTCAAACGGTTTACCCGCCCAGCACGAAGGGCAGGATGCGACGGTTCCGTGGTGGAGCTTCACGAAGACTGTGCTTGCGACCGTGTCGCTCTCACTGGTACGCGACGGGTTGTTAAAGCTTGATGAGCCTGTCCCCGAAGGCCCGTTCACGCTGCGTCATTTGTTGCGGCATGAAGCCGGGCTGGCAGACTACGGCGAACTTGCCGAATATCACGCTGCCGTTGCGCGTGACGAGAAGCCGTGGCCTGTGGATGAAATGCTTCAACGCCTTGATGCGACGCGCTTGCGTTATGTGCCCGGGTCCAGCTGGCAATATTCAAACGTCGGCTACATCTACGTCAGGAGGCTTATTGAACGTGTGACAGGCCTCTCGCTCGAAGAAGCCCTGATGCAGCAAGCGTTGGGGCCACTCGGTTTGCCGGACGTTCGGCTGGCAAAGACGCGAGACGACCTGGCTGACTGCGCTGGAGTCACAGCCGCATATGACCCCGGGTGGGTTTATCACGGCCTGCTTGTCGGACCTCTCAACAGTGCGGCGCTTTTTCTGGATCGCCTGTTTGCCGGACAACTCCTGCCAGACATTCTGCTGAAGGAGATGCAAGCCGCACGGGCCCTGGGGGGACCGATTCCAGGGCGGCCGTGGACCTCTGCGGGATATGGTCTTGGCCTCATGCAGGGTACCGTGGTCAAGGGAATTACCCTCTGCGGGCACACCGGGGCAGGGCCGGGCAGCGTGGTCGCCGTCTATCGCTCTGCCTGCGGCGTGAATACGGCTACCTGCGCCGCCTTTTTTGAGGGTTCTGACCAGGGCCTGGTTGAATCAGAGGTCGTGAATCGCCTGTCCGCAACGTTGAAACCCGCGAAACAGATTTGTTGACAGTGCAAGCCAGGCGCGCATCTGGTTTCAGCAAAACCCATGACTGATTAGCCTGCCTTGTGCGCATTGTGTGCGCAGAAAAAACGGTAAGAAATTGGCAGGCTTCACGCCCACAGCAGGCCACAATTTAACGTACACAGCAAAAATTTAACGTACACGTTAAAAATTGCAAAAAGTTAATATGGATGTTAACTTTTTTGGCCACAAGAAGCCCAGCAGACATCAAAAAAGGTCGACAAATCGCCGAAAAGGCCCATTTTTGGGCATCAAAACGGCCGTGAGCCAATATATACGGGCGTGAGCAGCTACTAAATCAATAGCAAATTCACACAAATGGGCCACTGATCAGGCGCCAGCAGGCATTACGGGCACAGGCCTGTCGACCGGAATGGAGGTGTCTTGCCGCTCGTAAGTGCCGATCAGCAGGCCGCTGGCGATGGCGCGCTCGCGTATGGCGTACATCAGCGCATCACGGCCGGGCGTGTCGCCGAACGCTTCGCCGACGCCTATGGCGGCCAGCGCAAACACCTGGAAGGCATAGCGGTGCGGGCCGTGGCCGGGCGGTGGATCTGGTGGCAGCCAGCCTGCCATCAGATACGAGTTGCGGCCTTCGTGGACGTCCCCGCCTTCATGGTCGGGGCTCTTCAAGGAGCCTTCGGGCAGGCCGCCGTCGGCAGCAGGCAGATCGACCACGATGGCGTGAACCAGCGGGCGGGGCGTGGGCGCATCGGCGTCTTCAACAATCAGTACCACCGACTCTGCGCCTGCCGGCACGCCCGACCACTGCAACGGCGGCGACAGGCCTTCGCCATCGGCTGTGTAACGCGCCGGGATGGGCGCGTGGTCGGCAAACGCCAGGCTGCTGACGCTGATGGCCGCCAGGCCTGTGCGCAGGCCGGAGTTGTTGAAGACAAGCTCGTCCATGCCGGCACGCACGTCGCGCAGCGCATGGCCAAGGGCGTCGGGAAGGTTTTCAAGCATGAGGAATCAACTCCTGTGGTGACAGGATTGAAGGTAACCGCCGCTTGGGGGCCGCGCTGTAGGAAATATTCACAAGCTGCGCCGGCGGCGGGCGCATCAAGACTGGGTCAGTCTGGCTGCAGCTTGATCTCCGTGATCAGCTTCGTCCACAGCTCGGACTCTTTCTGGAACATGCGCTCAAGATCGGCCGGGCCGCCGGGCGCAGGCACTGCACCGAGTGCGATGAAGCGCTCGCGCACATCCGGGCTGCGCAGGATGCGCTGAAGGTCGGCCGCCACCTTCTCAATGATGGCCGCGGGCACGCCCGCCGGCATGTAGATGCCGTACCACTCCTGTGATTCGAAGCCGGGAAAGCCGGTTTCAGCCAGCGTGGGCACATCGGGCATGCCTTCAAAGCGCTGCAGTGTGGTGACGCCCAGCGCCCTGACCTTGCCCGCCTTGACCTGGCCAATGATGGTGGGGATGGAAATCACCAGAAACTGCACCTGCCCGCCGACCAGATCGGTCACGGCCTGGGCGCCGCCCCTGTAGGGCACGTGCTGGATCTGCGCACCCGAGGCGCGCTTGAGCAGTTCCATACTGCGGTGGCCATTGGTCAGCGCGACGGGTGAGGCGTAGTTGTACTTGTTGGGATTGGCCTTGGCCAGGTCAAACGCTTCTTTCGCGGTTTTGACATCCAGTGCAGAGCTGTTCACCACCAGCAGGCCGGGGGACGTGGCCACTGTTGCCACTGCGGCGAAATCTTTTTTCACGTCGTAGCTCAGGTTCTTGAGCACCAGCGGCGCGATGGCGCGGCTGCTGGTGGCCAGCCCCATGGTGTAGCCGTCGGGTTTTGATCGGGCCAGGGTTTCGTCGGCCACCACGCCGGGGCCACCCGGCTTGTTATCAACGATGAGCGGTTTGCCCCATGCCTCACCCAGCTTCTGCGCCAGCAGGCGCGCCAGGATGTCGGCCGTGCCGCCCGCCGTGGCCGGCACGATGAAGCGCACCGGGCGCTCGGGGAAGTCGGCACGCGCCGGCGACAAGGCCAGCGCGGCGAGCGTGAACACCGCCGCACTGAACAAGGCATTTGCAGGTTTCTTTGTCATGGCCGGCTTTCAGAATGTGAGGTTGAAGACTGCTTACTTCGGCTGCCAGACCTTGCGCGGCAGCATGTTGTAGACACGGTCTGTGCCTTCGGTGACATGGGCAACCACTGATCGCTGCAGGATGCTGCCGCGCTCGCCGCTGACTTTTACAAGGTCTACATAACGCCCGTTGACCCGGTAGCGCGAACCGTCAAACAACAGGTGCTCGGCGGTGAAGTAAGCAGTGGATTCGACAACGCCTTCTTCAGGCCCGGCCTTGAGCACAGGCGGGCAGACGTTGTGGCTGGTGCGCGCGAACTTGCCCAGGCGCTCTTCAAAAAAAGCGCGAATCTGGTCATGGCCCTGGACCATGGCAGTTGGCGAATACAGCCACTTTGCTTTTTCATCGAACCACGAGAGCAGCTTGTCCATGTCGGCTCGGTCGAGCGCGTCTGCATAACCCTGCAGGGCTTCGTTGACGCGGTACCAGGTTTCAAAAGTGAACTTGTTCGGGCTGCTTGAAGAAAGCATGTTTTTCTTTCAGGTGGGTCGTTGAGTTTCAGGAAGCAGGTACGAAGCGCGGCAGGTAGTTGTAGGCGCGGTTCGAGCCCTCAAGAATGTGGGCCAGCACCTGCCGGCGCGTGATGAGCGGGCGTTCGCCAGACAGGTCGATGTTGTCGACATAGCGGCCGCAGCCGCGGTAACGTGAGCCGTCCTTGAGGATGTGTTCGGAGTTGAAGTAAACCGAAGACCGCACCTCGCCGGGCCGGTCGCCGGGCTCAAGCACCGGACTGCAGACGGCGTGGCTGGTGCGCGCCCAGACGCTCATGCGCTCTTCAAAAAAAGCGCGTATCTCGCCGTGGCCACGGCGCATGGCCGTCGGTGAATAGTGCCATTCGGCATCGGCATCGAAACACGCGAGGATGCCGGCTATGTCGCCATGGTCGAGCGCATTTGCGTAGGCCTGCACGGTCTCGTGCACGGCCATCCAGGTGTCGAAGCCAAAGGCTGATGGAGCAGAAGACGCCATGTCTTTATTGCGGCGTCATGCCGGCCTGTTTGGCGTCTTCCTTCCATTTGGCAACTTCCTGCACGATGAAGCCGGAGAACTGCTTTGGGGTGAACGATGAGGGTGTGAAGCTGAGGCTTTTCATGCGCTCGACGTTTTGCGGCTCGGCCAGCGCTTTCTTCACCGCGTCGTGCAGTTTTTCAATGACCGCATCGGGTGTGCCCGCAGGCGCGACCAGGCCCTGCCAGCCTGTCACTTCAAAGCCGGGGAAGGTCTCGGCCAGCGCGGGTATCTGCGGGTCTGCGGCCACGCGCTGCAGCGACGTGACGCCCAGGCCTCTGGCGCGGCCGGAGCGAAGCAACGGAAGCGCCAGCGGCAAATCGGCAAAGGTGAAGGCGAGCTGGCCGCCCAGCATGTCGTTGACGGCCAGTGGTATTCCCTTATAGGGCACGTCGACGATGTTGAGCTTGCCGGCAGAACGCAGCTTGGCCGTCGAGACCTGCGAAGCCGCAGACCCAAAACCCGCAGACAGGCCCTTGCCTGCGGCGCGCCCCTGGCGTACCAGGTCATCCACATTTTTGACGGGCGAATCGGCAGATACCAGCAGCATCATGGGTGCGGTGGCCAGCAGGCTGATGGCGCTGAAGTCCTTGATGGGGTCGTATGGCAGGTCTTTGACCAGCGCGACATTCGCGGCCTGCGGCGTGTTGGTGGTGAGCAAAAGTGTGTAGCCATCGGGCGCACTGCGTGCGACCTCCTGCGTGCCGATGGTGGCGAATGCGCCAGCCTTGTTCTCGACAACCACAGTCTGCTTGAACGTGGTCTGGAAGCTTTGCGCCAGCAAGCGGCCCATCAGGTCGGGGCTGCTGCCCGCCGGGTAGGGAACGATGATCTTGATGGGTTTGGCCGGCCAGGCGGCGGTCTGGCTCTGGGCCTGCGCGCCAGGTGACAGGGAGGCGGCCAGCAGCGATGCACCCAGCACAGGACGGGCGATGGATTTCCAGAAACCCGAAAAGGGGGAATTACCGGGCGCGTGCTTTTCCGGCAGGCCGTGTTGCATTGGCTTCATGCTTGTCTCCAGTTTTGTTATGGAGCGAACAATAAGCATGCATAACTCTTTCCGAAAGAGTGCGAAAGCGTTCAAGTGATACCCAAAAAGTATCGTTGCCGCAACTGGCGCCAGGCGGCTCAGTTCAGGCTGCGCACCACTTCCAGTGCCTGCTCTATGCGCTCGACCGCGTGAATGGTCAGGCCTTCAAAGGCCTTGTCGTTCTTCTTGGGCGCGTTGGCCTTGGGCACGATGGCGATGCTGAAGCCCAGCTTGGCGGCTTCCTTCAGGCGCTCCTGGCCGCGCGGCGCTGGGCGCACTTCACCGGCCAGGCCCACCTCACCAAAAGCGATAAACCCTTTGGGCAACGGCCTGCCGCGCAGGCTGGAGGTGATGGCCAGCATCACGGCCAGATCGGCTGCGGGTTCACTGATCCGCACGCCGCCCACCGCATTGACGAAGACATCCTGGTCCATGCATGCAACGCCGGCATGTCGGTGCAGCACGGCCAGCAGCATGGCCAGACGGTCGCGGTCCAGGCCGACCGAGAGCCGGCGCGGACTGGGGCCGCCGCTGTCAACCAGCGCCTGGATTTCAACGAGCATGGGGCGTGTGCCTTCCAGCGTGACCATCACGCAGCTGCCGGGCACCGGCTCGGTGTGCTGGCTGAGAAAAATCGCGCTGGGATTGCTGACGCCCTTGAGGCCTTTTTCGGTCATGGCGAAGACACCGATTTCATTGACGGCGCCAAAGCGGTTCTTGATGGCGCGCACAAGCCGAAAGCTTGAGTGAGTGTCGCCTTCAAAGTACAGCACGGTATCAACCATGTGCTCAAGCACACGCGGGCCGGCGAGCGCGCCCTCTTTTGTGACGTGGCCGACCAGCACGATGCAGACGCCGCTGGCCTTGGCGGCGCGTGTGAGGTGGGCCGCGCATTCGCGCACCTGCGCCACCGAGCCGGGCGCGGAGGTCAGTTGGTCTGAGTACACCGTCTGTATGGAGTCGATGACGGCGATCATGGGCCGCTCTGCATCGAGCGTAGCGAGAATTTTTTCGAGCTGGATTTCGGCCAGCACCTTGACGCGGGAGCCTTCAAGCCCGAGCCGCCGCGAGCGCAGGGCGATCTGCGCGCCGCTCTCCTCGCCAGTCACATAAAGGGTGTTGTGACCAGCGCGTTGAAGGGAATCAAGCGCCTGCAGCAACAAGGTCGACTTGCCGATGCCGGGGTCGCCGCCAATCAGCACCACGCCGCCTTCCACAATACCGCCACCCAGCACGCGGTCGAGTTCTTCATGGCCTGTGGGTGTGCGCTCCATGTCGGTTGCGTCGATGTCGGACAGCATGGTCAGCTCAGACGCCTTGGCCAGCCCCTGGTGCTGGTTGCTGTAACGGTTCTTCGCACCGGAGGTGTTCTCGGCCACCGATTCAATCAGCGTGTTCCAGGCATTGCAGTGCGGGCATTTGCCCAGCCACTTGGGGCTGGTGCCGCCACACTCGGTGCAGGTATAAATGGTTTTGTCTTTTGCCATGCGCGCAATGTTACTGCATGGCTGTATAAATAAACAGTGTTTTCATTTTCCCCCGCTGCTTCTCATCAGGATAAAAACAAATGAAAGTCTGTATTTACGGCGCCGGCGCCATCGGCGGCTGGATTGGCCACAAGCTGGCGGCTTCTGGCTGCGATGTCAGCGTGGTAGCGCGCGGCGTAACGCTGGAGGCGCTTCAGCAACACGGCCTGCGGCTCAACGAAAGTGGCACCATCACGGCCCAGCCCGTCAAAAGCAGCGCCAGCCCGGCAGACCTCGGCGTGCAGGACCTGGTAGTACTGGCCGTCAAGGCCCCCGCCCTGTCTGAAGTGGCGCGCCACATTGCGCCTCTGATAGGCCCCAACACCATGGTGCTGACCGCGATGAACGGCGTGCCCTGGTGGTTTCTGCAGGGCTTTGGCGGAGAGCTGGCCAGCCAGCGCCTGACCACGGTTGACCCCGACGGCACGCTTGAAAAAGCGATTCCCGCAGCGAACATCATCGGCTGCGTAGTGCATGCCAGTGGCCTGGTCGATGAGCCGGGCCTGATACGCCACCACAAGGGCAACACCCTCATCATCGGCGAGCCCTCGGGCCGGAAGACGGCGCGCGTGGAAGCACTGTCAGCGCTGCTTGCACAGGCGGGTTTTGAGGCGCCCGTCTCGGAGCAAATACAGAAAGACATCTGGTACAAGCTTTGGGGCAACATGACCATGAACCCCATCAGTGCGCTGACCGGCGCCACCTCGGACCTCATCATGGGCGATGACCTGGTGTGCGGATTCACCTCGAACGTGATGCTTGAGGCGAAAGAAATCGGCGCACGCATTGGCATACCGATAGACCAGACGCCCGAAGAGCGTCACGTGATCACGCGCAAGCTGGGGGCGTTCAAGACCTCCATGCTGCAGGACGTTGAAGCCGGCAAACCGGTGGAGCTTGATGCCCTTGTTTCTGCCGTGCGTGAACTTGGGCAACTGACGGGCGTGGCAACGCCGTTTACCGATGCGCTGCTCGGCCTGGCGCGGCTGAACGCGCGCATGCGGGGGCTGTACTGATGGCGGTTGTTGCAGCAAGCGCTGGCCGTGCATTGAGCAGCACCGCCTTCGCGACACTTTTGCTCATCGCATTCATGATGGGCGCCAACCATGTGGCGGCGCGTTTTGCTTTCAACAATGGTGTGGATGTCGCCACTGCAGTCACGGTTCGCAGTTTTGTGACGGCGAGCGTTGTCGCCGTGCTCTTCATGCTGCACGGCGCGAAGGTACAGCTCACGGGCAGGCACAAGACTTTTCTGCTGGCCATCGGCCTGCTGATCGGTGTGCAAAGCCTCTGCCTTTATTCAGGTGTGGCACGTCTGCCTGTCGTGCTGGCGCTGCTGGCCTTCAACACTTACCCGCTGTGGACAGCCATCTGGAACCGGGTTTTCTACGGTCACAAACCAGAACGCGCCACGCTGCTGGCCATGCCTGTCATCCTGGTCGGCCTGTGCATGGCGCTTGATGTGTTTGGTGCCGCATCGGGGCTGGGCGCTGCGGGCCAGTGGGCGCGCATAGGCGCAGGCGTGGCGTTTGCGCTGGCCGCCGGCGCATCGTTCGGGCTTGCACTGGTGCTGACGCAGCATGAAGCGGCGGACCTCGACGGCAGGCTTAGAACCGCCAGCACGCTGGGCCTGGCCGGCGTCGTGGCACTGGGCATGGTTGCCACGCAAGGGGGCTTTCATTTGCCGCAGGCTGCGGCGGGCTGGTGGGGCCTGGCCGCACTGACCTTTCTCTATGGCACAGCCTTCACCATCATGTTCACCGTATTGCCGAAACTGGGCGTGGCGGGCAACTCGGCCATCATGAATGTAGAGCCGGTCTGTGCCATGGTACTGGCCTGGCTGATCCTGGGCCAGACGATTGCACCCGTGCAGGTGGCCGGTGCGCTGCTGGTGGTGGGTACGGTGATGGTGCTGGGTCTGCGAAAGCGCTGAGCTGAAGTAGAAGGAGGTGACATCGGTCACCCAAACCCCTACAATTGCTATACACGTATATCAAAGACTTTTATGCTTGCCATCAGACTTCCTGACACCATAGAACAGCGCCTCAACGCCCTGGCACAGGAGACGGGCCGCACCAAGACAACCCTCGCACGGGAAGCCATCCTTGAGTTCATCGACGACCTTGAGGACTACTACCTGGCCGAATCGCGCGCACGCAAGAACCGTAAAACCATCCCGCTGGAAGACGTGGAGCGCCAGCTTGGCCTGGGCGGTTGAGTTTGATCCAGATGCAGTCAAAGACCTGAAGAAACTGGACAAACAGGTACAGGCTCGAATTGTGGAGTTCTTGCGCAATCGGCTGGCGCGTCTGGACAACCCGCGTGAACTGGGCGAAGCCCTCTCCGGCAGCAAGCTGGGCAACTACTGGAAATACCGGATCGGCGACTGGCGCGTCATTTGCGATCTGCAAGACCAGCGCATTGTGGTTCGTGTTCTGCGCGTCGGCAATCGGCGCGAAGTCTATCGCTGACTTCCGCTGCCCTATTCAAGCTGCACAGGCACCCGCTGCGCCAGCGCGCACATGAGTTCATAACCCACGGTGCCGGCGGCCAGCGCAATCTCATCAATCGACAGGACCTGGCCATTGGAGGCCCTGCCCCACAGCGTCACATCGCTGCCGGTACGCGCGTCAGGCACAGGCGAAAGGTCTACCGTGATCATGTCCATGCTCACCCTGCCCACCATGCGTGTGCGCACGCCGTTCACGAGCACGGGCGTACCAGTAGTGCAGTGGCGCGGATAGCCGTCTGCATAGCCACACGCCACCACGCCTATGCGCAGCGGGCCATCTGCAGTGAAGCTGGAGCCGTAACCCACTGTGTCACCAGCCTGCAGCTCCTGCACGCCTATGATTTTTGAGGTGAGTGTCATGGTCGGCAGCAAGCCCCACTCTGCCGCGCTGCGCTCGGGGAAATCCGGCGCGCTGCCGTAAACGGCGATGCCGGGGCGTATCCAGTCGGACTTGAGCTCGACCTCGGCGGCGTGGCGCAGGGCTGCTGCGCTGTTGCTCAGGCTGCGCTCGCCGGGCAGGTCGTGTGTGACAGCGTCAAACGCAGCAACCTGCGCTGCGACACCCTTGGGCCCATCTGCATCAGAGAAATGTGTCATCAGCGAAATCTCTTCAACCTGCGGCAATGCATTGAGCCGAGTCCATGCGGCGCGGTAGCGTTCTGGCGTGAAGCCGAGGCGGTTCATGCCCGAGTTCATTTTCAGGAACACGCGGTGCGGCAACTGCGTCTTGTGCGTGGCCAGCATGTCGATCTGCTCGTTGCAATGAACGACGTGCCACAGGCCCAGGCGCGAGCACAGCTCAAGGTCACGCGTCTCGAAGCAGCCTTCGAGCAGCAGGATGGGGCCGCGCCAGTCGAGTGCGCGCAGGCGCTGGGCTTCAGAAAGGTCGAGCAATGCAAAGCCGTCGGCACTGCGCAGGCCTTCAAATGTTCGCTCTATGCCATGACCATAAGAGTTGGCCTTGACGATGGCCCAGACCCGCGCATCAGGCGCCGCCGCGCGCATACGCGCGAGGTTATGCGCGAGGGCGGCGGTGTGTATGGTGGCGAGTATTGGACGGGGCATTCGGGTAAGTGATGACGGCAGCAGCTTGATCAGGTGCGTTGTGCAGGTGCCTGTGTATTTTGACAACACGAAGAATCAGGGTAAGCCCGGGGCAGAAGTTTACAAACCGGATTTAAGTGCTTTACAAAGCTTCTCTATGGATTTTGACAACAGCCCCCATGCTATAAACCACCTTGGTCTGGAGACACCCACATTTTTTTTGCAGCAGCGTGAGCGCTGGTGCATGCCCATGAAGTGATCGATACAGTTTAATGAAGCGCGGTTTTTACACCATCATGGCAGCCCAGTTTTTCAGCTCGCTGGCTGATAACGCGCTGTTTGTGGCTGCCGTCGAACTGCTCAAGACCAGTGGCGCGCCCAAGTGGCAGCCTGCCGCACTGGTTCCCATGTTTGCGCTGTTTTACGTTGTGCTCGCACCATTTGTGGGCGCATTTGCCGACTCGCAACCCAAGGGCAAGGTCATGTTCATCAGCAACGCCATCAAGGTGGTCGGCTGCCTGATGATGCTGTTCGGCACGCACCCCCTGATGGCCTACGCCATCGTCGGTCTGGGCGCTGCGGCCTACTCGCCCGCCAAGTACGGCATCCTGACCGAACTGCTGCCCTCCTCACAACTGGTCAAGGCCAACGGCTGGATCGAGGGCCTGACAATTTCATCCATCATCCTGGGCGTGCTGCTGGGCGGCCAGCTGGTCGGCCACCACGTGTCGTCACGGCTGCTGGCGCTGGACATCCCCTTGTTGGACACCGGCGTGGATACGGCACCTGAAGCCGCGATTGCGGTGCTGATACTGCTCTATGCCGTCGCCGCATGGTTCAACACCCGCATACCGAACACCGGCGTCGAGATGCGGCCCATGCCGCGCAACAAGCTTGAACTTCTGCCTGATTTCTGGAACTGCAACTCGGCCCTGTGGCGCGACAAGCTGGGCCAGATCTCGCTGTCGACCACCACGCTGTTCTGGGGCGTCTCGGGCAACCTGCGCTACATCGTGCTGGCCTGGAGCGCTGCGGCACTCGGTTACAGCACCACGCAGGCTTCTTCGCTGGTCGGTGTGGTGGCCATAGGCACCGCCGTGGGCGCGGTGGTCGCGTCCATGAAGATGCGGCTGGACCAGGCCACTAGCGTCATGCCCCTGGGCATCGCCATGGGCGTGCTCGTCATTTTGATGAACTTCATCAGCAATGTCTGGGTGGCGGCGCCCTTCCTGATTTTGCTGGGCGGCCTGGGCGGCTTTCTGGTCGTGCCCATGAATGCGCTGTTGCAGCATCGGGGCCACAACCTGATGGGCGCAGGCCGTTCGATTGCCGTGCAGAACTTCAACGAACAGGCCTGCATTCTGGCGCTGGGCGCAGGCTACAGCCTGTCGACCGGCATGGGCATGTCGGCCTTCGGCGCCATCACCGCCTTCGGCATCGTCGTCGCCAGCTTCATGGCGCTGATCCAGTACTGGCACAAGAGCAACCTTGTGAAGCACAAGGAACAGGTCGACCACCTGCTCGCCATCGCACGCAGCGATAACAGCCACTAGCCAGCCAGGCCCCGCATGAGAGCAGAGAGTAAGGGCGCATTGCTCGCCGCAGGAGCGCTTGTTTGCAATGCCTTCGTCTGGGGCGTGTCATGGTGGCCCTTCCGCCAGCTGCATGAGCACGGGCTGCACCCGCTGTGGTCCACCGCGCTGGTCTACGTCTTTGCGCTGGCTGCACTTCTCATCGCGTATCCACAAAGCTGGCGCAGCTTTGTCACCTACCCGCAACTATGGTGGCTGGCGATTGCTGCAGGCTTCACCAACGTCGGCTTTAACTGGGCCGTGACGGTGGGCGACGTGGTGCGCGTGGTGCTGCTGTTTTACCTGATGCCTGCGTGGTCGGTTCTGGTGGGCTGGTACCTGCTGGGCGAAAAGCCATCGAAAGCCTCACTGCTCAGGCTGGTGCTGGCGATGGCAGGCGTGCTGATCGTGCTGAAGACACCCGACTCTCCCTGGCCCATTCCGCAAGGCGGCGCCGACTGGCTGGCCTTGCTGGGCGGCTTCAGCTTTGCAGTGACAAATGCACTGCTGCGCAAGATGAAAGCCGTGCCCGACAGCTCACGCATGCTGGCCATGTTTGGCGGCGGCGCAGTGCTGGCGACAGCCGTGGCGCTGGTCGGCATGATGCAACACGCCGTGCCCACGCCTGCCCTTGCGGCAGCTGGCATTCCCGTGGCGATTGGTTTGAGTGTGGCTTTTCTTGTGGGCAACGCAGCGCTTCAATACGGCGCTGCGCGGCTGGCTGCGAGCACCACTTCCCTTGTCATGCTGACTGAGATTCTTTTTGCGAGTGGGTCAGCCGCTCTGCTTGGAGCTGCTGTGTTTACGCCGCGGATTTTGGTGGGTGGGGGGTTGATTGTTGTTGCGGCTTTGCTGGCGGCTATGGCATCTTCGGAGAAATAGGGTTTGTCTTTGATCGACGGTGTTGCCCTTCACGACCAGGCCGGGTCTCGCCCCGGCGGGCGAGTTACCTTTCTTTGTCTCGCAAAAGAAACCTAACGGAAAGAAAGGCGACCCGCCGTCTGGGTCCCTACGCTTCGCTACGGGCAACCTGCGCTGCTCGGCCCAGCCTCAACGGGGTGGGGAGTAAATTCGGATTCGGATTCGGGGAGCCTCAAGCGCGAAGCGCTTGAGGCGAGTCTTCGGACTTCATGTCTTTGTATTCATCTCCCCAACCCCTTGGAGAGGAGCCGAGAAGCGCAGGGCCAGACGGATCAGGGCTGAAACTTGTTTGAGCGTAGCGAGTTGTTTCAGACCCCGGCTGGACCGAGCATCGCAGGGTGCCCCGCAGGGGACGACGAACAGGGTCGCCTTTTCTTTTGGTTACTTTGCTTTTGGCGAAGCAAAAGAAAAGTGACTTGCTGCCGGGCAACCCCCGGCTTGGTCGTGAAGGGCACAACGCACAACTGCTGGCCATTCCCCACCCCAACGGGTAAAGTCGCAAAAACAACCGGAGGACCTCATGAGCAGCACAGACACCATCTACGGCTTTGAAGCCACCAACATCAACGGCAAAACCATTCCACTGGATGGGTTCAAGGGCAAGGTCATGCTCATCGTGAACACAGCCAGCAAGTGCGGCTTCACCCCACAGTTCGGCGGGCTGGAAGACCTGCACAAGAGCTACGCAGGCAAGGGCCTGGCGGTGCTGGGCTTTCCGTGCAACCAGTTTGGCTCGCAGGACCCAGGGGCAGATGGCGAGATCGAGCAGTTCTGCCAGCTCAACTATGGGGTGAGCTTTCCAATGATGTCCAAGATCGACGTCAACGGCCCCGCAGCCCACCCGCTCTACAAGTGGCTGAGCGCCGAAGCCCCCGGCCTGCTGGGGAGCAAGTCCATCAAGTGGAACTTCACCAAGTTCCTGGTCGGCAAGGACGGCAAGGTGATCCGCCGTTACGCACCGACCGACAAGCCTGCCGACCTGGCCAAGGACATTGAGGCTGCGCTGGCGGCCTGAGGTTTTACCGGGGTGCCCTCTCCACTGCACATCGGCATCGTTGCCTGCTCGGCCGAGGGCGCCGCCCTCTGCTACCGCACCATCTGCACGGAAGGCGCTGCGCTGCTCGGTCCCCATGCGCACCCGGAGGTGTCGCTGCACTCGCTGTCGCTTGCGGATTACGTCCGGTGCCTGGACAACAACGACCTGTAAGGTGTTGCCAACCTCATGCTCACCTCGGCGAGAAAGCTCGCTGCCGCAGGCGCTGACTTTCTGATCTGCCCGGACAACACGATTCACCAGGCCTTTCACCTGGTCGCACCCGCCTCTCCGCTGCCCTGGCTGCATATCGCCGAGGTGGTCGCGGCAGAAGCGTTGGCGCGCGGCTATCAGAAACCGGGTATCACCGGCACACGCTGGCTGGTGGCCAGCGAGGTTTACCCCGACGCCTTGCAGGCCAGCGGACTGGCGTATGAGCGCCCGACGGACGCCGAGCGCGACGAACTTGGGCGGCTCATCATGGGCGAACTGGTTTACGGCATCTTCCGGCCCGGGACGGTGGCGCGCTTTCAGGAGGTGATCAAGAGCCTCAAAGACCGTGGCTGCGATGCGGTGGTTCTGGGCTGCACCGAGATACCGCTCATCATCAACGACGGCAATTCTGCCTTGCCGACACTGGACTCCACCCGCTTGCTGGCAAGGGCGGCCCTGCACAGGGCCGTTCAAGGCGGGTCACAAGTCTGATAATTTAACGTATACGTTAAAAATTGAGCAAAAGTTAAGTTCCATATTAACTTTTTGCATTAAAACCGTGTTTCAGGCCATGCAAAAGCACAAAAATGCCAAAAAACAGCTCAAAAACACCTTTTTCAGGCGTCAAAACAGGCTGCAAGCCAATAAACACGTACGTGAGCAGCTACGAAATAAATAGCAAATTTCAGATTTTGGGCGGCGACCGGACCCGGCGCACCTTCACGCCACGCAGGAAATCCGCCAGCGTTCGGCCCTCTTCATGCGCAAAGCGCTCGTCCAAAGCGCTGACGGCCTCCATACGATCAATGCGAAAGCTGCGAAAGGCCTGCCGCGACTCGCACCAGGCGCCCAGCGTCCAGACGGCGCCCCAGTAAAAACAGCCCAGCGGCCACAGCACGCGCTCGCTGGCCTGGCCCGAGAGGTCGCGGTAAGACACCTTGAGCTTGTGGCGTGACTGAACGGCCTCGCGCAGTTGCTGCAGGGTGTGCTGCAGGCCGGCATCGGGCGCAATGACGGGGGCATAGACCGGCAGGCTTTCGGCAGCGGCCTGCGCGGCGGCCGGCAGCACCGACAGGACCTTGCCCCACGCAGCCTGCGCATCTGCCGCCAGCGCCGGGTCCAGCCAGGCCTGCGCCAGCCGTATCGACGCCACCAGCGCACGCGCTTCTGCCTGGGTGAACATCAGCGGCGGTAAATCAAAGCCCGCGCCCAGCCGGTAACCGACCCCGGCTTCGCCTTCAATCGGCACGCCCTGGTGTTGCAGGTCGGCGATATCGCGATACACGGTGCGCGCAGAGACCTCCAGCCGCTGCGCCAGGAACTCCGCCGTGGTCAGGCGGCGGCCGCGTATGAGCTGGACGAGGTGAAAGAGGCGGTCTGCGCGGCGCATGGTCTGGACTTTATCGCAGGCATTCATTCACTGCGGCCTTAACCATGCAGTTGTAGCAACGCGGGATCTGCCTGCATGACACGCGCGATCAGCCGCATGTCGTGATCACTGACCTGGAACAAGCCAAACCTGAACTTGTAGCCCCAGCGCTGGCGGTCTTCTACAAACTCAAGGTCGTCGAGTAGCGGCAGGATGGACGCTTCTTTTGATTGGACATAGGCCACATCGCGCCGGTAAGGCACAAATCCATTCCCCATGTCGCCGGTGTAAGGCTGGCCTGGTTGAACGACGCCGATGGAGACAAAACTCTGGAACGCGTCCTTGACGCCGCGCACCACGCTGGGCGAGTAATAGGCCACCAGATCGCCGGGCTGAATTCGTTTTAAAGGCGCGAGTTTGCCGTGGTTAACCTGCATGAAGCCGGGTATTGAATGACGCCCAAGCCGCGCATGCTCGGCGCTGGCCACGGCTATCCATTTTTTTCGCGTCATGGCATTCACTCCGGTTCAAGCCAGCGCGTGCAAACCAACGCGGTTGCCGTCAAGGTCGGTAATGTGGGCAAAAAAGCCCATGCCCGGCGGCAGTGCCTGGCGCGGCAGTGCGACCTGGCCGCCTGCTGCGGTGGCTCTTGCGAGTGCTGCATCAATCGAAGGCGAGGCGTCCAGATAGACCAGGGTGCCCTGCGCGCCTGGCCTGGGTGCTGTGGGACCGCACATGAGCGCGCCGCCGACTCCGTCTGCGGCTTTGTCGTAATTAAACACGGCCCCTTCGGACGGGCCCATGTGTTCAAGCCGCAGCTTCTGGCCCAGCAGGGCCTCGTAAAAGGCGGTGGCTTTGGGCAGGTTGGTGGTACCGATTTCAAACCAGGTGATGGCGTTTTTCATGAAGACTCCTTGTATTAAAGAAGCCTTGATGATCACGACCTGCAACTGACAACGTAGTGTCAGTAGCCTTACGCTCAGGGCATCAGCGCGTCATCCAGCAACTCGACCCAGTGCCGTACCGGTATGGCCGTGCCGCTTTGCAGGTGGGTGATGCAGCCTATATTGGCCGACGCAATCACCTCTGGCTGCATCTCGCCGAGGTTGCCCAGCTTGCGGTCGCGCAGCTGGTAAGCAATCTCTGGGTTCAGCACTGAATAGGTACCTGCGGAGCCGCAGCACAGGTGTGACTCGCAAGTGGCGACCTTGATGTTGAAGCCGAGTTGGCCCAGGTGCTTTTCAACGCCACCGCGCAGTTGCTGGCCATGTTGCAGGGTGCAGGGCGGGTGAAAGGCGATCTGACCGGCTTTGGCGGCAACGCGCGCGCGCAGCGGTCCGACAAGGTCTGGCAGCAGCTCGCTGAGGTCGCGCGTGAGGGCGCTGATGCGTGCGGCCTTTTCGGCGTACTGCGCATCGCCCTTGAGCAAGTGCCCGTAATCCCTGACGGTGACGCCGCAGCCGGACGCGTTCATGACGATGGCTTCGACTCCACCCTCAATATGCGGCCACCAGGCATCAATGTTGCGCCGCATTTCTGCCTTGCCGCCCTCTTGGTCGTTGAGGTGAAATTTGACTGCGCCGCAGCAACCGGCTTTGGCGGCCACCACGGTTTGAATGCCTGCCGCATCGAGCACGCGGGCGGTGGCGCTGTTGATGTTGGGCATCATGGCGGGCTGCACACAACCTTCAAGCATCAACATCTTGCGAACATGCTTGTTCGTTGGCCATGCCCCGGCGGCCTGTTTGGCGGGCACCTTGTTCTTGAGCGATTCAGGCAGCAGCCCGCGCACCGACTGGCCCAGCTTCATGGCGGCTGCAAACAGCGGCGAGGCCAGCCCTTCTTTGAGTGCCCAGCGCAGCGCTTTTTCAGCCGCAGGACGCGGCACCTGTTCATCGACCAGCTTGCGGCCTATGTCGACCAGGTGACCGTATTCAACGCCGCTGGGGCAGGTGGTTTCGCAGTTGCGGCAGGTGAGGCACCGGTCGAGATGCATCTGCGTCTTGCGCGTGGGTGTTTCGCCTTCAAGTACCTGCTTGATGAGGTAGATGCGGCCGCGCGGGCCGTCAAGTTCATCGCCCAGCAACTGGTAGGTGGGGCAGGTGGCGGTGCAAAAACCGCAGTGCACGCACTTGCGCAGTATGGCCTCGGCCTCCTGGCCGTCGGCGGTGTTTTTGTATTGCGGGGCAAGATGGGTTTGCATGGGTTTGGGGCCTGTGAACACTAGTCCTGCGCGATAAGCCTGGCCTTGAGGTCGGCCTTGCGCCTCAGCCTGCGCCGCCAGTCTGAAAAGAGCGGCGGCAACGACAGCGTGAACAGCAAAATGGCGAGCGGCACAACCCAGATGAAACCGACGTACTTGAAGCCGAGCGCACCCACCAGCCCGCCGGTGATGAACATGCCGATCAACGTGCCGAAGAGCCGCAGCTTGATGCGGTTGGCGCGCACACGCGACTCGGGCGGGCTGGCGGTGCGGTTCCAGTACAGCAGCTTGCCGAGTTCAATGCCCAGGTCGGTGATGACACCCGTCATGTGGGTGGTGCGAATCTGGGATGACGAGATTTTGGTGACCAGCGCGTTCTGCAGGCCCATTGTGAAGGCCAGCACCAGCACGGTCAACGGCACCGCAAACGGTGTCTGGTGGCCCATGTTGGCGCCCATGAGGCCGAAGACCAGAAGCAACGCGGCTTCGATCAGCAGCGGCAGCGCGTATTCACTCCGCAGCCAGTGGTGGCGCGACCAGTTGACCAGTATGGCGGTGGTGGCCGCGCCTGCGGTGAAAGCCAGCAGCGCACCTGCCGCGCCCAGTACCAGCTTCATGTTGCCGAGCACGAGGTTGTCGGCCAGCATGGAGGCAAAGCCCGTCATGTGCGAGGTGTACATGCTGACCAGCAGAAACCCGCCGGCATTGATGGCCCCGGCCACAAAAGCCAGCACGCCGCCCAGCAGGCGGTTGGTAGCGGGCGTGCGGTGCTGCCCGGTGAGGTGGCGTAGGCGGCGCATGGGTTACAGGCCTGGATACATTCGGCCGGGGTTGAAGATGCGGGCCGGGTCGAACTCATGCATGAGCTGGCGGTGAATACGGTCAAGCGGGGGCTTGAGTGCATCAAAGCGCGCGCTGCTGCTGCCACCAAGGGCCGCAGCCCTGAACAGGGTGGCGTGGCCGCCTGCCGCTGCCGCTGCATCGCGCAGGGCTGGTGCGTGCTCTGCACCGGCGCGCACCCAGCGCAGTGCGCCATGCCACTCGATGAGGGGTGGCTCGGGCAGATTGAGAACAGGCGCAGTTTGCGGCACCGACAGGCGCCACAGGTCATGCGTATCAGGGCGTTCGGTAAACCACGGCAATTGCTGGTCGCGACAGGCATGCCAGTCGGCAGCGACGTTTTCCTTTCTTTCGCCGCCGGACGCTGCCAGCGTTTTGCAGGCCGCTTCAACCGCTGCGATGGCCCCGCGCAGGCGCAGGTAGAGCGTGCCGGTGCCATTCTCTTCAAGCCAGCAACTGGCACTGAGCGGCAGCGGCTGGCCGCCCCAGGCGTTGAGGCGCTGCAGCGCCTGGGCCTGGCTGCATTCAAAGCGCAGGGTTACCTCGGCAGGGGCGACTGGCAGCACCTTGAGGCTGACTTCGGTGATCAGACCCAGCGTGCCCATGGCCCCGGCCATGAGGCGTGAGACGTCATAACCGGCCACATTCTTCATGACCTGGCCGCCGAAGGTCAGGTGTTCACCCTTGCCGTTGACAAGCTGCAGGCCCAGCACAAAGTCGCGTACAGCACCTGCGCAGGCACGCGCCGGGCCGCTCAGGCCGCTGGCCACCATGCCGCCAACCGTGGCCTTGCCGCCGAAGTGTGGCGGCTCGAAAGGCAGGCACTGGCCATGCCCTGACAACAGTGCCTCAAGTTCAACAAGGGGGGTGCCTGCTCCGGCAGTGACGACGAGCTCGCTGGGCTCATAGCTGCTGACACCTGCAAGTGCAGCGGTATCAAGAACCTCTCCCGTCAGCGCCTGGCCATAGAAGTCCTTGCTGCCGCCGCCCCTGATACGCAGAGGCGTTCCGGCAGCAGCAGCGCTGCGCACGCGGTCAGCGATGGAGGCAATGGCGTTGGCGGGGGAATCCATGGGCATTGATGGTACGCGGGTGGAGAACGGGTCAGTTTGAATTTTTTGAACGCGGGCTGTTCGATTTTTTACGGCTTCCGGGCCACTTCTCAATCCTGGAAAAAGTTGACCGGCAGCCCCGGCACATCGACCTGCATTGAAAACACGCAGCCTGAGTCGGGGTAGGTCTGCAGCTCGGCATCGGGGCGGTTCTGGCGCGCGGTGGTCAGATACAGCGTATGCAGGTCAGCGCCGCCAAAGCACGGCATGGTCGGGCATTGAGCCGGCACCGGAATATCGGCCAGCACCTCGCCCCGGGGTGAGAGCTTGAGCACACGCGCGCCTTCAAACATGGCCACGTAATAGTTACCCTGCACATCAACCGCAGCACCATCGGGCCGGCCGTCGTAGCCGGGCATGCCGCTCTGCCAGCCTGTGGGTTTGGCCGGCCAGCGCTTGAAGATGCGCTCACCGCCCATGGTGTTGGCGTCAATATCCCAGTCCCATGCGCGTATGGTGTGTGAAGGCGTGTCCGACCAATAGATCGTTTTGGCGTCCGGTGACCAGGCCAGGCCGTTGGCCGTGGTGACGCCACCCGCCATGGCCTGCAGGCCATACATCTGGCCGGGCATGGGCTTGCGGGCATCCAGTGAATAGAGCTGTGCCTTTGCCGCGTCACGTGGCTCGTAAATGGTGCCGGCCCAAAAGCGCCCTGCGGGGTCGGCCTTGCCGTCGTTGAAGCGGCTATTGGCCGGGTCATGCAGGGCAGGCGCTATCAGCTGAAGCTCACCGCCCCAATGACGCGCGCGATAAATGCCGTCCCGCAGGGCCATCACCAGGCCGTCGCTTCCGCCAGCGGCGTCTTTCACGGGCGCAATGCAGCCGGGCTCTGACGGCATGGCCCAGCTTTCAACGCTGCCCATGAAAACATTGAGCCGGTGGATTTGCCTGCCGGGAATATCCACCCAGTAAAGCATCTGCTCGTCGGGGTGCCAGAAGGGGGATTCGCCCAGCGAAGAGGCTTGTGTGACGACGGTTTGCCAGGTCATGAATGCCTTGTTCAGCTTCGGTCAGCTTGATGGGTGTTGGTCACAAACTGTACAGGCAAAAAAAACAGCCTGCCGGTTTGCACCAGCAGGCTGAACATCCAAAGGAGACTCTCTAGCTATTAACAGAGCGCCCGGAAAACTCGCGGATTCGGGGCAGTCCGGTTAATTCTTAACGGTTGTAGGCAGTTTCGCCGTGGGACGTGATGTCCAGGCCTTCGCGTTCGTCTTCTTCGCTGACACGCAGACCGATGGTCAGATCAACAATCTTGTAGGCGATGAAGGACACAACACCGGACCAGACCACGGTGAGCAGCACGGCCTTGGCCTGCACCCACACTTGCGACATCACGGAGAAGTCGGCAGCGGTAACCATGGTGACGGTAACCCAGTCAGCGGTGTAGCCAGGGCCACCCAGGCTTGGCGAGTTGAACACGCCGGTCAGCAGCGCGCCGAGGATACCGCCGATACCGTGAACGCCGAACACGTCGAGCGAATCGTCAGCACCCAGCAATTTCTTCAGGCCGTTCACACCCCAGAGGCATGCGAAGCCGGCTGCAAGACCGATGACCAGGCCACCGCCGATGCCCACGTTGCCAGCTGCTGGCGTGATGGCAACCAGACCAGCCACTGCACCGGATGCGGCGCCGAGCATGGAAGCCTTGCCGCGCATCAGCGCTTCACCCACACACCATGCCAGCACTGCAGCTGCGGTCGCAACCAGGGTGTTCATGAATGCGAGGGCTGCGAAACCGTTGGCTTCGAGTGCGGAACCGGCGTTGAAACCGAACCAGCCCACCCACAGCAGTGCGGCACCGACCATGGTCAGCGTCAGGCTGTGGGGAGCCATGGCTTCCTTGCCGTAACCGAGGCGCTTGCCAACCATGTAGGCACCGACCAGGCCGGCAACAGCAGCGTTGATGTGAACAACGGTACCGCCTGCGAAGTCCAGGGCGCCCATCTGCCAGATATAACCGGCCTTGGCATTCATTGCATCGACAACTTCCTTGCCGGTGTAGGCATCAGGACCCATCCAGAACCAGACCATGTGGGCCATTGGAGCGTAGCTGAAGGTGAACCAGAGCACCATGAACAGCAGCACTGCAGAGAACTTCATGCGTTCTGCAAAGGCACCGACGATCAGTGCGCAGGTGATGCCGGCGAAGGTGGCCTGGAATGCGGCGAAAACGATCTCGGGAATCACAACGCCCTTGCTGAAGGTTGCGCCGTTGGCGAACGTGCCTGCAGCGTTGTCCCAGATGCCCTTCAGGAAGAGCCTGTCAAATCCGCCGAAGAACGCATTGCCCTCGGTGAATGCCAGGCTGTAGCCGTAGAGCACCCAGAGAACGACGATCATGGAGAAAGTCACCATGACCTGCATCAGGACGGACAGCATGTTCTTGCTGCGGACGAGGCCGCCGTAGAACAGCGCCAGGCCAGGCACGGTCATCATGATGACGAGCAGCGTGGAAACCATCATCCAGGCGGTATCGCCCTTGTTGGGGACGGGTGCAGGAGCAGCAGCGGCTGCAGGTGCGGACGCAGCAGCGGCAGCGGCCGGCGCGGCGGCAGCGGAAGCAGCAGGTGCAGCTTCGGCTGCGGATGCGGCTGGAGCGGCAGCAGGGGCCTGTGCGAGCACGGCGGCGCCTGAGGCCAGCAAACTGAATCCCAATACCAGGGAAGCAAGTAGTTTTTTCATGTCAGTGTTCTCTTTTTTTGGCTTGTAGATGGGTTAAGGCCTTACAGCGCTTCCTTGCCGGTTTCGCCGGTACGGATACGCACTACTTGCTCAAGGTTGTAGACAAAAACCTTGCCATCACCAATTTTTCCGGTGCGTGCAGCGCCTTCGACAGCTTCGATCACACGATCGACGAGGTCGTCAGACACGGCAGCTTCAATCTTGACCTTGGGCAGGAAATCAACAACATACTCCGCGCCGCGATACAGCTCGGTGTGGCCTTTTTGACGGCCAAAACCCTTGACCTCAGTGACCGTAATGCCTTGGACGCCAATACCGGAAAGTGCTTCGCGCACTTCGTCCAGCTTGAACGGTTTGATGATGGCCGTAACGAGTTTCATGTTCAGATTTCCTCCAGGATGATTTGTAAGAAGGCGGCAACCCCATGGTTGCCGCCCTTGCGGTCTTTAGAACGCTTTGGTCAGGGTCAGGATGAACGTGTCGCGGTTGAGCGACTTGGTATTTCCAGCAACGGTGTATGTGTACGAATTCTTCTGGCTGGCGCCCTGCACGTAGCCGGCCAGCGACAGTGAATTGCCGAAGTCGTAAGAAACGCCCAGGCTGTAGTCGGTGAAGTTGGGGATACCGGCTGCCTTGACAGCTTGCTTGAAGCTGGTCTGGCCAACGGAAGCCTTCACGGTCCAGCTAGGAGCCACTTCCTTGGCAAAGCCAATGTTGAAGTACTGGGTGCCGCGTCCGTCGCTGATGGTGCCAGCTGCATTGATACCCGTGCCGAAGTAACCCTTGGAGAGGGTGTTGGAGTACTTTGCAGAGATTGGGCCCCAGCTTGCGCCGATGTAGGCTTCAGTCGTGTTGGCCTTGGTGGTGCTTGGGTAGTAGTACTGCAGCAGGCCAATGTCAAAGCCCCAGTCGCCTGCAGACCACTTGTAGCCACCGTAGAAGTCCATTTCAAGGTTGGCGCGGCGGGCAGCGTTGACAGGGTCCACAAAGCTGACGGTCGAATTCCAGTTGCCGAGGTAAAAACCATTGGCAAATGCATAGTCAATGCCGCCTTGAAGCGCTGGCTTGAAGCTGCTGGTGCGGTAGGTGTCCTGGTCCTGGCCACGGAACTTGTAGTTCGTGGTCAGGGCGGCATTGAAGGACCATGGGGATGCGGGTGCAGCTGCGGTCTGTGCGGATGCGGCGCCTGACAGGGCCACAACGGCCGCGAGTGCGATCTGGATGGGGATAAGTTTCATGGAATGCTCCGGAGAGAGTTGTTTAAATTAACGAGGCTATTCAAGCGAGTACCGTCTAGCACGGACCGTGCCAGAGCAACTTACTTGCATGAACAGGCGAAGTCTACCGACGCAATGCCTGATGCGTTATAGCTTGCGTGGGGTAAATACCACTAAAAATAACAATGCACCAAGTTGGGCATGAATATGCACAACACTGATGCATTTCACAGGGAGATTTCTCGATGAGCTTGTCTTTAGTGCACAGCCGTGCACTGCTGGGAATGGACGCGCGGCCGGTTTTTGTAGAGGTTCACCTGGCAAACGGGTTGCCCAGTTTCACACTGGTGGGACTTGCAGAAACAGAAGTGAAGGAAGCCCGCGAACGTGTGCGTTCGGCCATCCAGAATACCGGCCTTGAATTTCCGGCCAACAAAAGAATCACCGTCAATCTGGCTCCTGCGGACTTGCCCAAGGACTCGGGCCGCTTCGATCTTCCGATCGCACTAGGCATTCTTGCCGCCAGCGGACAGCTGGACCCCGTGAAGATGCAGGGCTATGAATTTGCAGGGGAGCTGTCACTGGGCGGAGAACTCAGGCCGGTGCGCGGCGCGTTGGCCATGAGCCTGGCCATCAACCGCAACGCTGGCGACAACATCAGCGACATGCCACGACTGGTGCTTCCCGCAGCCAGCGCACAGGAAGCCGCGCTGGTACCGGGCGCTGAAATTTACGGCGCCCTTCACCTGCTGGACGTTGTCAGGCGCTTTCTGCCGGGCGATGCCGCAGCAGAAGAGCAACAGGGCTGGAGCCGCGTCCTCGCCGCCGAGCCTTCCACCCACACACCTTACGCCGACATGGCCGACGTAAAGGGACAGGCAGCGGCACGACGGGCGCTGGAGATCGCAGCAGCAGGCGGGCACAGCGTGCTGATGGTCGGTGCCCCGGGGTCCGGCAAATCCATGCTGGCACAGCGCTTTGCAGGCCTGTTGCCGGCCATGACCACCGAGGAGGCGCTTGAGAGCGCTGCAGTCGGGTCGTTGGCCGGGCGTTTTTCGCTGGACCAGTGGGCCGTCAGGCCCACCTGCTCCCCGCATCACACAGCAAGCGCAGTGGCGCTGGTGGGCGGCGTGGCAGAAGGCAAGCTATTTGCGAAAATTCAAGCTATTTAAGAAATTACCTCAAATAGTTAGAACTTTCGACAAATGGAACTCTCACCTGATCAAGTCACGATCAAAGAACTGACTGTTTTGGACGCACGCTATTGGTGGCGAATAGACTGGCTCGGAGACGTATATAAGCAAAAATTTCATCATGCTCAACACATGATTGAGATCTTCTTGAGCCCTGTGTACTCAGGTTCCAAGGGCGTCATAGTCTCGCCAAGTTCCGCAGATTCCAGCGCCCAAGTCAGGATTGAATTGGGAGTTGGGTACCTTCCCATGCTTTACATCGGAGCAGTTTTTCAAGCTGGAAAAGTCGTGCACCTAAGACCCGAGTGGGTCACGCGCGAACGCCGTCGCGTTTGTACGACTTGGAGCAAACTCATACCCCTGAATAGTCGAATCAGTAGGGGCCACTCGCCGGACGTGAAGGTTGAGCCGCTTCTCTCCTCTGAGTTCAGAATCGGCCCTCGTGCGTGGCCCAGTGCCGCCTCGAGTCACATTCTTGCAACGCCAGATGACGCATTTGTCGATCCGCACTTCATGATGATCCCGTCAATTGAATTAGCCAGATTCTTCTTCTGCACATCCAGTGTTCTCGCACGAAGCCTATTTGCCGACGGATGGGAAAGTCTTATTTGGAGAGAAAAATGTGATCTTTCCAAGATGCCCAGAGAAATAACCATTGGTTTGAGGACAGTTAAAGGTCTCAAAAATGCGGACGCTCTGCATCTTGCCTATAAACTTTTATACCAAGAGGCGGAACAACAAATCAATTCGATCCGGCAGTCGCTTCAGTCGACCAATTCCGCGAATCCTCGTCGTCAACCAATTCCCTGCGCCTTTCCTTTTGACGAGGAAGTCGAAATTGAGGCTGAAGTCGTACGGATTCCCACAGGAACGATCCTGAAAGAACGCTTTTTCGTGACCCGTTTATTAAACTGCCACAGGCCAATCCCGTTTGATATCTGTTATGTGCACCCCATGCTGCATCCAGGCCAGGGTGATAATCGGGACTCCCCCGATCTAAAGCCTCTGCCACTCGGCAACACGCAGGATCCGCAGGTAGTTTCGGAAGGAGCCGGCCGGGGAAGGGTGTTCGAAAACATCAGCGAGCTTGAGCAAAAAGGCCTGCTTAGCGACGACGAAGGAGGCCCAGCAAACACCGACGAGTCCATCAACATTACGTCGCAAGAAATTCGTTTTCCTGGTCTAGGCTCCGTTGCAACTCCACTGTCCCGAAAGGATACTCAGGAATATAAGAGCGCTCCTGGCGGCAAACCTTTCAATGTCAAGGGTAAAGGTGTCTCCACAGGCAACCCTGCGGGATCAACGCCTATTGTTCCGGCCAACATTGAAACCGACCTTGCCTCCCGATGCGATGAAACCGTGGCATGGCTGAGAGATGCTGCTCCTTTGCTTAGGGATGCCGGCTACACCGTCGGTGATGAAATATCAAGACGTCTCGACATCGTGTTTGAGGATCAAGGTCGATCCAAATCCTGGACCAAAATCAGTTATGCGACAGGCGATGGCAAAAGTCGATTTAAGAGCAGACTACTGGTGGCACTGCCGATCGCCATTGGGGAAGAGACTGCTGTCGTAGCGGAAATTGAAAGAAAGTCCGGGGAGCATTTTGGCTTGGCGATCTTTTTTTTACAGAGCCACGTGAATACCCAGTTATTTTTCGATGAACTCGCGGCAGACATCGCAAGGCGTAACGGCTGGCCAATATATGACCCCGAAGAAAAGCAATACACTGTAGGCGTCGACGGCTTGAAGTTTGAAGGCGATCGTGGATTTCACACCTTTGTAACCAACGCAAAAGACATAGCAGTCAAAATTGACTCTCTCTTGCAGCGTAGAACAGGGCTGTGATCTGCCGATCATCCGAACCTCTTTGGATTTAACAGTTCAGCGAACTCCGCCAGAAAATACGCGGTTGAGTATCTGGGCTAAATGAGTTCCCGCATCCATCAATCTATGCTCCACCACGGGCGTAAACCGCTCAGCATAGTCTGCGCCTACCTGTCTCGGAGGGTAAAAGCCTGGCATACCCACGATTTGGCATGACGCTTCAGCAGCCTGAACCTGCGTGATACTGGTCGCAGGCTGTTTGATTTGCCTGGCTGACAGTCGCTTTGTCAGCTGGCCTGCATCCTCGTCCAGATGGCGAAGCAGTCCCGAGTCCCAAAGAGCATGGAGATTGGTACCGCGATTGAACGCCTGTAACTGGTAACTGTTGCCACCTCGATCATCTTCATATCCCGCATGTAGAGGCTGGTACAGATCACCCACCAGGTGAACCAGGTACTTCATCGCAAACAAGCGTCCTTCATCAGATTTATTGTTGACCAGAAGGTCAATTTGTCTGTCTATGGCCCCAACAACGCATTGACCTCCCGAACAATCACGGGATGCGCTGAAGGAGCAACTGTCGCGGGGGAAGTTAACGAAGTGCCAACGAGCCGTGGCTGGGTTACGGTGTTCATCCGCCCAAGTGGATATCGAAGCGAGTGTCTGCCCCGGCTCTAGTGCCAGCAGACGCTCTACCTCCTGACGCGTGCTCGGTTGCAACTGAGCTTGCGCTATTTCCGCGATAACCTGGTGACCTTCGGCGCCCCATGCAAGCACCTGACTCGGCAAGAAAAACGTTAAGGCGCCAATCACCGCAAATACGGCTAGCTCCGTCCACCAGACTACGACTATGCGCGATAAAAAACTAGTGTTCATGTTGGTTATACGCAGTGCACTGTAGATGAATTAATATTGCTGAACTATATGATTAAGGTGCCGACTACTGGTACTTGGAGGGGCGCAAGAATGATCGACCTATTGAAGACGATGTCTCAATTCCAGATACCAGCGCTGATTGGAATGGTGATCGGCTTTGTTGTCTTCGCCGCGTCCGTGACTTACGGATTTCGGTCGGGTCCGCGCGGCCAGGAACCCCAAGAAGTGCCGAAAACGCAGGTAGTGCAGAACAACATCAATAGCACCCAGAACAGTCAAAATGTTCACATTACGCACAACAACTTCTTCAGCGGGCCCAAGCAGCCAACACGCCCGGAGGCACCGTTTGAATTGTCGCCGGGCACGCAACTCAGTTTCGTTTCGCCGACACAGGATCAGGCGGTGGCGAGAAATCTCGAGGTGCATGCCATTACCAAAGGTTTGCGGCCCGAGGACGACATGTGGCTGATCGTCTATGCACCCAGCATCCGCCGCTACTATCCTGTGGAGGTTCTAACCAAGGACTCGGAGTGGAAGAGGACCATTACCGTGGGCGCAACGATTGATCTTGGGAGCACATTCCTGCTGGAACTATTTGTAACAAACGCAGCAGGCAGCGCTTATTTGAGGCAATTCAAAGAGGAGGAGCTTTTTCTGCTCCCCCCAGGGCATGAAACCAAAATCCGCGTGCAACGCCAGCTGCTGCAGCACTGAGGGAGGGTCACCATCTGTCACGAGCGCACGAATACCCCACCGCAACAAGCGGCGTGGTGTGGTCGCATGCGGGTGGCCGGACTTCGGCGCGGCAGCGGCACGAAAGTCCAGCGGCGTGGAACCGACCACCCGCTTGAAAAGTTTAAGGAAGTTGGTCGGCTCGGTAAATCCCAAGCTGTGGCCAATTTGCACCTCTGTCTCGTCGCTGTGCATCAGTAGGCGTGTTTGGCTTCCAGCGCCACGCGCAGGTCTAGCGCTTGCTTTGCTGTGTAGCCGACGGCCGCTAAGCAAGCACGCTCTCGCGTGCTTTCCGCATAATCCAACGGCATACAGTGACAGAGATGTCAATAAAGAACATTCGGGTCTCCTTGCGGTGGCCGTGGAACGCGATGGGAATCGCGCTAGCGCACATTTAGAAAAACACTACCGAGAAACTGGACAAATGATTGTGGAGGCTATAAAAGTCAGCCGTGCGACCGAGCAGATTCCGGTTACCTAAAACTTGTCTCGCACCGCCGGAAATGGCTAGGCATTTACCTAGATTTCAAAATACGGCCATATGCGGACATTCATGTACCGAAATCGGAATCGGCTTGTCAAGAAGTTTCCCGTTTTTTGGGCGTGCAGCTCCCCAGTTAAGGGGCGGTTGGAACGTGAGATTCTCGATAGCGGAGCAGCCGCGCGAAACTACTGCGTCCCCATTCGCCTTGATTTCGCCTCGCCAAAGCCGCGTCCACTAGCATCAAGCCCTGTTCGATTTGGCTAGGTCGGGGCGATTGCCCAAGCCAAGCCCACATGAAGCTGGAGATCCAAAGCAGAAGCCCAAAGGCCTGGTTATACGAAGACCAATCGATCTGAGCTGAGAACGGTCGCTGTACTACTCGCGCATGGGCTGCAACCTCCTTTGACACTTTTACGAGGATAGCCTTTCTGACATCGACTGAAGCTGCCGCACAAAGGCGCGCCACTTCATCGGTGAAGTGCCCTTCCGTGTCCGTGCGAAAAATAATGCTTGACGTATCACGCTTTGTCCAAGCATTGAACAGCTCATCGAACCACAGCCTTGCGACCACGTCTACTCCGAGCCGCTGTGTGTTCACGAGAGGTAAAAGGACTTCTCCCAACATCCACGGCGGAGTGTCATACACCCTCCCAACTACATTTCGCATGGAATCGACCGACCGCTTTAAGGCCACGTCATCTAGCTTTGCAGGCATTGAATCGTGAAGCTCCTGTATGAGTGCCTGCCGTATGGGCACGTTCCAGTGGACTGCCCGCGCTGTCATCCAACCGAGCAGATCCAAGCGTTCGTCCGGAGCCAATAGAGATGTCGTACCGCTCGGCGCCAAAGCCTTAGGGTCATCATGCGCAATGCTCTCGAAGGCGACGTATCCGATCCAGCGAAGCAGACCATTGGCGCTCTTCAGAAGAGATTCGAGCTGGCGGGGCGAGCAAGACCGCTCGACCTCAAACGAGATAAGGCGAGCGGCGCACTTCAGACCAAGTTGCCGACGGCGGTTCGCCCTGAAGCGATCATCGGCTCCATCTTCGACCCACGTCACCAAGGAAGCAGGATCTGTCGCCCAGAGGACTTTCAAAGCGTAATAGTCGCCCCAAGAAACTTCCGTGACATCATGACAAAAAGATTGTTGCGGTTCGGCAGCCTGTTTCATCAAATCAGCTAGGCTTCTACGCAATTCGGTGGTCATGTCCACCATGGTCCGACGCTCTGGAGGCTGGATGGCATCTGAACGATCCGAGTCCAGGTAGTTGAGCAACGCATCCCGCAACGACGGGACCGACGAGTCCGGTGCTTCATAAATGGTATCGCCAGCCATCGTGCTGCTTAATATTGTGCCAAGAGCGTCCCACGCTGAATTGAAGCTCGAGAGCTGCACGCCTTGCTGCCAGATTTTCGCAGGCAGCTGCTCGAACACGTCGTCTCGTAGCTGACCGTCAAGCAGGAGGCCGCGGGCATTAAGCTGCCCCTTGAGAGTTGGTGCGTCGGCCCCTGCAAGGTCGGACGAGGAAAGCCACCAGTCCAGAAGCTCTCCGGCCCGAGCCGTTCCAAACACATCAATGGGAATGTACCTCTGCGGGTCTTTCTCTTGCGCCTCAGAATCGAATAGGCTCTTGAGCTTTACCACCCCGCCGCTCTGGCCGCCGACTAGGCTCGCGCTGCAACGCAAAAGCTCGTCGGAGTAGTCAAGCACACGCTGAAGGACGTCTGCCGGAATTGGCGTTATCAGGAGCGGATGGTTCTCATTTGCCTTTTGCAGGGAGTTCGAGAGGTGGTACCCTACTACCGGCCGCATCTGGGCGTCTCGAACAAGCACCATGCGATCGTGAAGGTCCTCTTGTGGAAGCCCAAACACTCTCAGACGGACCGTCCCATATCGCGCCACCCAGACCTTGCAGGCTGCCAGCAGATTCTCAACACGCCGGTCGGGCCGATCCTCGGGCGGTGCGTCCCCTTTCACCCATGCATACATGTGCTCCCACCACGGAGTCGACTCACCTCGCCCTGTTCCCGTGAAGACTGTGTAAGTTCCGCTGTCCGACCCGTATGCGTTCAGAAGATGGATGCCCATATCTTCCATGTACGGATCGAACCAGGCGATGTGCTTGTCACGATGATCTGCCAGAAGACGCTTAATCCACTCAGCCAGTTCGAGGCGGCCGGTGTTCTCGCCTTCGGAATAGCGCAGGAAGAACCTTCCTTTGGATCTCGGAGGCACCAAACTCTTGACCGTGGATGTGACATGCCGGTTGGCAGTTACCCAAGGGTCAGCTTTGCGCCCTCCGATGACCGATTCCGTCCCTCTGGTATGCCGCGTGATCTGCTGTGCCTCTTCAAGACGGCTCATATGAGAAGGTCGCAATGCCTTGGATAGCCAATCGCTCTTGAAGAGCGCCTGACCACCGGTGAAATTCATCGTTTGGCCAATCTCACGCACGAGGAATGCACCCCACTGGTAACAAAGCCAGTTCACCCCGGTTTTAGAATCCTGCGCTTCGATCTCAAACGCAAATGCATCCCGAATTTCCTCTAATGCGGGCGGCCAGTTGAGATTGACCGTCACAGGGTAAGTGGCCCCAGGCGCGATGAACGTGGAAGTGCTGTGAAAGACGGCGCCATCATTAAGGAGCCGCGCGTGCACCCGAAAGCTGTTCGCACCGCTAGCGAGCGGCTGCTCTATTTGCACGCTCATGCCGCCAGAAACCGTGTGCAGGTGTACAAGAGCGCCACCTTGCTCGGTCAATCCGGGGAGCACCAGCAGTTCCACGTCGCCGAGTCGCCATGCGTCAAGGTCTGCAAACTCAAGGCCCGTGTCTGCGCTTAGGAGGTCGATGGCAAAGCTTGCGAGTTCTCGGTCTTCTTCTCTGCCAGCCAAGAAGAGCTCGGACTTCACCAAGCTGCTGATCGAGGCGCTGTCGCAGCTGCAGCTATCAAGAGGACTGAGCTTGTTGGTCGACCAGCGAAAGTAGTCGCGGGTAGGCAGATGCATTGAAGGTCGCACCGCAAGAGGTAGCTGCAGATTCAGAGTTCCGAAACGGCTCTCAAAGTTTGAGGACATCGAAATGTCCGCACTCTTGCTGGCATCTGCGAGGGTGGCACCAGCGGTTATGGCGCCCAGAAAACTGAGCAAGTTATTCGATGGGCAGTAGACTGTCAGTCTTGCACATTGAGCAGACAGCCCATCGCGTACGGCCTTGAAGTGGTCCTCGGCGGGAGAGCTCCAGCGAGCATTGCTGAAATCGTATGGAGACACGCGACCATACAACAAACGGCTCTCAATAGACCCTTGGGCTTGCAGCTGCAACACCCATAGCTCCACAGCGCAAGCCCGGTCATCACCGCCCAAGATCCTTGCCAACTTCGTGTCAGTAGCTACGACGGTCAGGTCAAGCCCTGAGATTGCCGAACCTTGGTCGTTCTTCATGTTGCTCCCTTTTTGCTTGTATGCGACTAGCATGCCACACGCGCCGCTGCGAAGCATCAACGGCGTGAGATCAGTGGTTGGTGGTACAAATCACCGACCAGGTGAAAAGAGCAAGTGTTATTCGCCGCTGCGCGGAAGTGCCTAGGTGTCTTTTATCGCCAATTATCCAAAAAGGATAATTATCAGGAATGAATAAACTAGGCAAAAAAGTTCGCACTTCTCTGTGTACACCAGATCGGGATGGTCCTTCTTGGCGACTGCAGTAGTGCTCGTCTTCTGAAGAGGTAGTTGGTTTTCCCATCTCGTTGGCGGTTAAGCCAGACTGCTGACGTTGCGTTGCCACGTTCTCAGCACGAATCGATTCTTGATCGGAACCCCACGGTCGCTAGTTCGTAGGTGGGGTTCCGCGATGGCTTGAAAGCATTGTGACGGTGCATTTGTAAAACGGAAGCTTGGCAACAATCGTTGCCCGTCGCATGTGCACCCCCGCCTGAAGATCTTCAAACCTTCCCGTATCGATCCAAGAAAGCAAAGTCAGATAAAGCAACATCTTCCAGCCTAAACCGGCGATCGTCGGGCGTGTCGCCGGAGCCGCGGCTGGCACAGTGCAGGGATGCGGTCAAAACAGACTGCGTGAAGCTTGCCAGCTTCTGAAGCTTAGTTCTCGACTGGGTGAGGAAACCCAGCGGTACGCTGTATCTTTCTGCATTCGGGACGGCCCACTGATAGGTCGTTGCTCCGAAGAAGCCGGGCACAAGGAGAACCTCAAAGTGTGCGTGCGTTGCACGATACGGACCCAAGACTACTCGGCTGAATCCCGCATCAAGCAAGTGGCGTGCACGCTTGACTAGCCGGTCCCTTGGTTCGTCTTGATTGCAGGGAGCAATGCCGACAAGGTCCAATGGGCCATCGAATGCGGATTGGAGCTCACTACGCAAGCCATTGATCAAACCTCGAACAAGGTCCGTGCGGCCCCACAGCTCTGAATCCGGTATCAACCAAAAGACGCTCAGTGGGGACTTGGCGGGAGTGACGGGTGCGTTCCTGCTTTGAGCGAGCGCCCTTCGGAGGCCTTCCAGCACACGCTTTTGGCACTTTGGCATGTAGAGTGCCCCAAGGATTGCCCGGCTTTGGCCGCCGTCATACACCGCGCCGTCCGCATGTCCATGCACATCATGGATGTATTTGCCGAAATCGATGGTCGGCTCCTTCCGCAGTCCGATTCGACCGTCGGTTTTGATGACCGCCGTGCCTTTGTCTCCAGTGGCTCCCGGGGCCAGCAAATAGCGGGAGAGGAGTTCATCTTGAAAGTACTCGGTGAACGAACGAAGATAGTCCGCACGTGGGGGCAGTATTGCGATCCTGTCGGCTGTAAGCGTTCGCACGCGGGAGCGCAACGACTCGGGAAGCAGATCAAGTTGGGCGTCGATTTCAAACTCCACATTGCCTTCGACATCAACCTCGAAGTGCACCGGCAGGGGCACGCTGAAGGGGCGCCCGGCACGGATGTCGTCAACCTTGTAGCACGAGTAGGCACGGCGCTTCACATCCTCCAGTTCCAGTCTTTCGATGTCCAGGAAGTGCTTATGAAAAGCAGCCTCGGCCTGTTCAATGGTCTTGCCTGCCTCGGGATCGTCTGCGGCCCAGTCCAGCGGCAGAGCGTTGTCCCAGTAATTGCTGGACAGGGACTTGGGCAAAGGAGTGTAGGTAAGCAGTTCGAAGACTGGGCGACTTTGCCGCTCCGCAATTCGCGTGAAACGCGGCAAGCCGTCGGACGACGCGGCGAATCGAGCCTCGGCGTAGGAGGTCAGTGAAATGCGACCATTGGCCTCTCCAACAAGCCCTTCATCTCTGAGCAGCTCGAGCAGGTCTCTAACTTCTTCGGCGGAAAGTCCAAAATACCCCCGCAGCGCGCTCACCTCCAAAGGACCACTCAAGTGCAATAGCCGCACTGCGAAGTCCGTCATAACAGGGACCTGGCGGTCAATTGAGACATGACAGCGGACGTTGAAAAGCTGCGCCGGTATAGCGACTGCGACAGTGTTGAAACGTTCACGCATGGATGAAACTCCGCTTCAGCTCCTTGGACGGCACGAACAGCGCCAATTCCTCCGAAGCGAGGTTCTCTATCTCGTCGAGCACCCGTTTCATCGGTGTCGTTGACCGAGAGCGCCACATCGTCGAAGAACTGACAATCACCAGTCTGTCCTTGGCGCGGGACATGGCTACGTTGATCCGTTCTGGATCACTGAGGAAGCCGATGTGTTCATTGGTGTCATTGCGGACCACTGAGAGCACGATTATGCGATTCTCCTTGCCCTGGTAGCTGTCCACCGTACCGATTGTGAAACGTTCCCGAAGCCCTGCGGCCCATTCAGCTTGTTCAAGCTTGCGGCGGATCAAGTCGCGCTGCGCGGAGTACATGGCAATGATCCCGACAATGGGCTCGCTGTCGCCATCATTTTTACTAACCTGATCCAGGAATTCTTTCGACTCCATGATTCCACGGACGACTTCCACCACGGCCGCAGCCTCGGACTCGTTCACAAGAGCACCCTCATGCGTTCCTGCTGAACAGTGAAATCCAGCGCGTCCCTGATCCTGGGTATCGATCCACACGACCTCTTTGGCGAGGAACGTCGGCAGCGATAGATACTCCTCCCCCGGTGGTTTTCTGCCCACATCGAGCGAGTCGTCGTAGAAGCAGTGCGAAACCAGCCGGCTGATGGCGTCCGCCATTCGGTACTGAATCCGGAGGGTTCGCCCAACTGCCTGGCCGTATTTTGATGAAAACGCGCGCTGAAAATTGTTAATTCTGCGAAATTCTTTGCGTGACACCCCGAGCAACGCAGCGGCCTGCTCTTCAACTGCGCGCGGGTAGGACGGAGGAAGCTGCAGGTGGTCACCCACCAGGAGCACGCGCTTCCCCGCTTGTATGGCAACCACGAGTTCCATGGGAGAGGCCCGAGCAGCTTCGTCGACAATGACCCAGTCGTAGGGAATATCCATGATGCCAAGTGCCTGCTTGCCCACGCCGACGCACGTACCAGCCACGATGCTGGAACAACGCGCGAGGAAGGCCGTGTAGTTCGAACGCGGGCTACGCAGCACCTGGGAGAACTCTGTAGAAAGGCGAGCAATCTGCGCAAGGCGCGCACATTTCGCGGGACTGGGCGAACCGTGCTCTTGGGCCAGTGCCTCAAGTCTAGATGCCAACAAAGTTTCCAGGTTTTCGGATCCGGTGGTTGGAATGTCGAACCGGTTGCTCGCGATTTCCAAAAACACCTGCCGAAGTCGCTGGAGATGCTCCGCTGGCAAGTCGGCGTTATTGGAGTCATCCTGAGTGCGAGCGAGCTGGTCAATGCGCTGGAGCAACGTACCCAAAGTGACGTGCAACTCAGTAGCAGCATGAACATAGCCTTGCGGTAGGCCCATGGCAAGACCCACTGTGCGCACCCGATCCTTGACCTCCGCGTCGAAGGTCTCACGATAGCGCTGACGCAGAGAGTCTTCCTGAATTCCACGAAGACCTGGCGACACCATCGACTGCAGGCCGACGCGCACCATAGTCGCATCAAGACCGGAGCCACGTACTAGGCTGACGACCTTGTCCATCGCGTTGTTCACAGCTTCGTGGGACTGGCTGACCAACAAAATATTACTGGCAAGGCCACGCGACAGCAGGAGGTGAACGAACGATGCAATGAACTTCGTCTTCCCGGTACCGGGCGGGCCTTGTAGCAGGGAGAGGGGGCCGAACGTAAGCGCGGTCCGTAACGCTTCCTCTTGCGATCCATTCAAATCGTACTCGCCGAGGTCTGCGAGCTCGATACGGTCATCTCTTCTGGGCATCCGCTCAGTGTCGGGATCAAAATAATCAGACATTGAGGGAATGAGGGCACCGCCTGCCAGAACCCGCTTCATTGCGGCAACGCGCCGCTCTGACGCCACTTTCTCGAAGGTGCCTCGGATATGAAGCATCTGGCCCTGCTTTGGAGAAAAGCGCATGCTCAGCGAGCGCACCTTCATCACATCCTTGCCGATATCGGGCGATACGTAGCCGACCTTGAACCACCGCTCATTGCCGTCACTGGGATCGACTCCGCGTTCCAACAACTCGATGTCTTCGTCTTCGGAGAAGTCCAGCACGCCGCCATCACAGTCGAAGGGCACGATCCAGTGGCCGCTTTCCGGGGGTACCTGCTTTGCGCCGTTACGTACCGTGATGGTAGTGACGTTCATTTCGTCTGTGTCGGACAGTGCCGTCCACAGCGCTGACGTGGTTACCTTCTGCAATGATGTCCCATCGCCTGAAAGCGCATAGGGGTCGGCACGCATAGGGGAGAACAGTTTTTCTCCTTCAGCCTCGTCTGGCGCATTGGCGCCATAGAGTTGGAAAAGAAGGTTTGCCAGCACGGCCACATCCAACTCGTCGGCGTAAACGACCTTTATCTCTGCCTTTAGGGAGAAATCCTTTCGGCGGAAGGCGCTGACATATTCGTAGTGTTCGACAGCCTTCACGACGGCATCGAGCACAATTTCCTCGCGGGGGTCGAACTTGATGTAGAGCTCTTGCTTTATCCCGACGACATAGAAGCGAAGGTGACCTGTCTCGACATGGCGGGACACTCTAACGGAGTATTCTCCGTTGTTCGAAAGCAAGTCCAGGGAGGGTGGACCTCCGCGGCCACGTCGTTTGAGCACCGCCTTAAATGCCACTTCCGTGCGGGGTTTCGGGTGTAACTCGTCTTGCAAAGTCTCTGCCAACAGATCAAGGGGCGGTATGGCATCGATCAGCTCGACCGCCCGAGCGACGTCCTGTCTTGTATTGACATACTCACTGGGCAGTAAATCCAGGACCAAGGTGCATACGGAAAATGCATCGCGATGCTGGGGGGAGGCCAATTCCAGGGCAGGGGGGACAGTTCCTATGGTGATACCGTCATCACCGTCGGCACTCAGATCGGGGATGTCTACGAGGACAATCCTCGGATTTTCGCCCTCGGGCGCGACGGGCACTACGACATTGGCTGCTTTGACGTCACCGTGGGATAGGCCCAATACATGGAGCCGCCTAACTGCATTCAGCAATGCGAGTGCCACAAGCGCCAGGTGCCGGCCTTCTGGGTTAGTCGCCATCCATTCGAGCAATGTTTGTCCCTCCGCCCAGCGGGTGACCAGCATTAGCCCAAAAGGGCCGGTACCGAAGTCCAGCACTTCGGGCGCCGCATCGAATTCAGATTGCCGCAGTGAGCGCGCTTGCTGGAGGAAGGCCAACAGCCGCAAGTTGCGGGCGGTGTACTTGGCGTCGTATTTGAGAAGTGGCCAGCACTTAACCAGGACGCGAACCCCATCCCTTTCGGATTCGTAAACCGTCTTCGCCGCAGCCTGTGAAATCAGGCGCTTGGAGGGAAGGGTCAAGGGGCTGGCGTCGGTCTGGTAACCGGAAAAGTCCGCAGCGCAGACATCGGGGCCGGCCTCAACGGCAAGGCACGCGTTCAGCGCGTCGAGTGACTCCGACGCGGTACGGTACCGCGTTGAAGGGTCCAGGTCCATGGCCCGGGCGTACCAAGACGCCAGCTCAGGGAGATTGAGAGTGACGTTGCTATCGTAGACTGGAACACTGTCGATCCGCTCTAGCTCTTTGCCCTCCAGCAACTCATAGACTAATACGCCGAGCAGGAAAACATCGCGGACGAACGGGCTGGCTGTGCGCGAGTGTTCGTTGACACCTTCGTCTTCGGGAACTTCGATGGAACCGGTCTCTAACTCGATCCGGTGCACACCCACGGTATGCGCGTTCGGAATGCGCGCCGCAGCAAAGGTTGATAAGATGATTCGTGACGGTTCGAGTATCCAGAGCGTGCGCTTCGTGATGTCGCGGTGGGCAATGCCAAGCATATGCAACTTCGCAAACCGAGCCAATATGCTCTTCGCCAGCGACCGCCGTTCCTCCATAGATATGTCGGGATTACGTGCCAAGTACTCGGCCAGCCGCTCAATACCAGTGGGGAGTCGGTAGGCTTCCACGAAGTTGGTGGTGATGTCGTCAGCCGTCGCCGAGCCGATAGGCTCGAGCAAGTCTTCATGCAGATCTGGTGCTTGGACTCGCAGCGTCTCGTTGAGGCGCAGTTCTCGCAAACCAATGGTTTGGCGCTCCACTTCTGAGGTACCGCCTGTGGCCAACTCCTCAAAGTTCCATTTGCGCAGCAACGCCTTCGAGCTACGGCTTTCCTGGTGCTCTGCGCGGAACTCCGACCAGATTTTCCTCGGGTGCTCATAGTCCGCGTGGTCGTCAATCTGTTCGAAGCCGTGTAGCACCGTCCGCCTTCTGAGCACAGAAGGGTTGCTGTTCGAGAACAAGGCATCATATTGCTGGCGATTGCCAAGAGGGCTACCCGATGGAAAGCGCATGGTCGGAGGGGTTTCCGGAAACCGCTTCTTGTAGCGGGTCAGGTCTGAGGCTGCATGGGTGAAGTCGGCAAGCGTCATAACAAAGCGACGCTGCTCATCGGGAAAGCCTATCAGCCGGCACTTCGGGTGACAAAGTACTACCAGGGCCTCGATGAAAGGAATCTTCATCGTGGGGTATTTCTCTCGGATGAAGTCCTTTAACGCCCTGACTTTGTTGTCTGTGACATCTACAGGCGATCGGACCGCATGACCTTTGTGAAACCATTGACCGGATGAGAATCCAATGTCGCCGGCCCAATTCTTCAGCTCGACAACAATGATGCGATTCGTTGTCAGTAGCATAAGGTCGATGTCCAAAGGTAGCTTTGACCCTCGTATCACCAGACGGAAAGCTGCGTAAGCTCTCCAAGTTCCTGGAAGCTTTCCCTCAAGCTCACGCAAAGCTGCATGCTCGACCTCCAGCACGCCCTGCGGGCTGAGATAGCTAATTCGCACAGTTGGCCTCCCCGTCTGTCTATTGTGTCCCGCTTATGTCGGTGTCCTTGGAAGCATATCAGTGCCGCTTCTGCTCGGGATGGACGCCGATACTTTGGCTCTAAATGCCCAAATATCGACAAGCGCGCCTGCGATCCCTAGTTCTCACAAACGAGACACAGTAACTGTAGTTGATAGGATCGAGCCGCCATTTCCAGCCCGGCTTGCGTCGGGCTTTTTTTGCCCGCACGCACTAGCTGCTCACAATCTCGATGCCGCTATTGGATTATTCGTTACCGTATAAATATATTTGGAGGATTCGTGGCACGGCGAAAACCTTTCTGGGTAGCCTGAGGCCCTAATAGTCAAATCAACCAAGCTTATGGTCAGCAGTACCAAGTCCCACAAATTGCACAACACTGTTTTCAGAAAACAACAAGCACACCTCTGACCCCTGTCAGATCTAACAGGGGTAAACGAACAGGCCGCGGGATCTACAAGCATGATCGTGTCGTGTCAAACGCACTGAAAAGTGCTCTGGCACGAATGCTGCTGGTACCATTGTTTGATAAAAAGTAAGTTAGGGAGAGACGTGATTGGCCAAGCCACACGAAGACCGGAGTCTCAAGTCCGGTAGGGGAGTGACAGCGCGCACACGCAGGATATTGACGGCAAAGCCACACACCATTGGCCTGTACGTGGGCTTGGCCATTTCCGCCCTGACCGGGCAAGCCTTCTCCCAGCCAGCACCGCAAACCAGCGCCGCTCAAGAGCAGCGCCGCGCCGAAGAGCGTGATCGCGCCCAGCGCGAGCAGCAAGAGCGCACACCCGACGTCAGACTGCAGACACCTGCACCCGCCAAGCCAGACCGTCTGCCGACAGAGTCACCCTGCTTCGTCATTAATCAATTGGGCCTGAAAGCAGCGCCTGGACAAACCAATGCGTCGTCGGGCAACTGGGGATGGGCACTCGATGCCGTCGCCGGACCAAGCAAAGACGACTCGCCGCTAAGGCGTTGCATAGGCGCGCAGGGCATCAACCTTGTCCTCAAGCGTGTGCAGGACGCTGTCGTCGCACGCGGCTACGTGACCACCCGTGTCGTGGCCGAACCGCAAGACCTCGCCAGCGGCGCGCTGACCTTCACCATCGTGCCGGGACGCATTGGCACCATCCGCTTTGCCGATGGCAGCAGTCCGCGCGGCACGCAGTGGAATGCAGTGCCCGCCAAACCCGGCGACATCCTAAACCTGCGCGATGTCGAGCAAGCCCTTGAGAACTTCAAGCGCGTACCGACCGCAGAAGCAGACATTCAGATACAGCCATCCTCTGGCGCCACCGCACTGCCTGGGCAGAGCGATCTGGTGATAAGTTACCAGCAGGCATTTCCTTTCAGGGTCTCGCTGTTTGCAGATGACAGCGGCTCACGCGCTACCGGCAAGTTTCAGGGCGGCATCACGGTGTCTTACGACAACTGGCTGACGCTCAACGACCTTTTCTACATCACGCTCAACCGTGACCTCGGCGGTGGCCAGGCCGGCGACCGTGGCACACATGGCGACACCGCACACTACTCCGTCCCCTTCGGCTACTGGTTGTTCGGTGCAACCGCCAGCAATAACCGGTATCGCCAGTCCGTCGCAGGGGTCAACCAAACCTATGTCTACAGCGGCAATAGCAGCAATGTGGATGTCAAGCTCTCACGGCTGGTTTACCGCGACGCTGCGCGCAAGACCACGCTCGGCCTTCGTGCATTCCAGCGCAGTTCCAGCAACTTTGTAGATGACACCGAAATCCAGGTGCAGCGCCGCATCGTTGGCGGCTTTGAGGCCAGCGTCAATCACCGTGAGTTCATCGGCATCACCACGCTGGACCTCAACCTCGCCTACAAGCGGGGTACAGGTGCTTTTGGTTCGCTGCCCGCGCCGGAGCAAGCAACGGGCGAAGGCACCTCGCGTATGCAGCTGACCACACTGGATGCCACTTTGAATGCTCCGTTCAAGGCACTCAACCAGAACCTGCGCTACACCGGCACGCTGCGCCTGCAGGCCAACCAGACACCCCTCACCCCGCAAGACCGCTTTGCCATCGGCGGGCGTTACACGGTACGCGGCTTTGATGGCGAGACATCCCTGTCGGCCGAGCGCGGCGTCCTGCTGCGAAACGACCTGAGCGTTGCCATCGGCAACAGCGGCCAGGAGGCCTACATGGGCATCGACTACGGCGAGGTCAGCGGGCCATCAAGCGACTTGCTGGTCGGCAAAACGCTGGCCGGTGCTGTGCTGGGTTTGCGCGGCGGATTAAAGAACATGCAGTACGACCTCTTTGTCGGTAAGCCCATCAGCAAACCAGATGGCTTTCGCACCGCGCAATACACAGCCGGGTTCAGCCTGAGCTTCAGCTTCTAGATTTCTCTCACCCGAAAACCGCCATGAACAAAAACCTCTACCGCATCGTCTTTAACAAGAAGCGCGGCCAGCTCATGGTGGTGGCGGAAACGGCAGGCTCGCAGGGCAAGAGTGCCAGTGGTGAACGCGCTGGCGGTGAAGCGGCGGGGCATGGCACCAGCGGGGCGCTGGGCTTTGCTTTTCAACCGCTCGGATTCTGTATATTGCTGGCCCTTGGCCTGGTGTTCCTGGCAAACCCGTCGGCTAACGCGCAAATCGTTGCCGACCCGAATGCGCCCAGAGCCCAGCAGCCCGTCATTCAGAACACCTCCAACAGCCTGCAGCAGGTCAACATCCAGACGCCCAGCGCAGCTGGCGTCAGCCGCAATACCTACAGCCAGTTTGACGTGCCCAAGGCCGGCGTCATCCTCAACAACTCCGGCGCCAATGTGCAAACCCAGCTTGGCGGCTGGGTGCAGGGCAACCCCATGCTTGCTGGCGGCAGCGCACGCGTCATCCTCAATGAAGTCAACTCCAGCAGTCCCAGTTACCTTAACGGTTATGTAGAGGTGGCCGGTCAGCGCGCCGAAGTCATCATCGCCAACCCGTCCGGCATCAACGTCAACGGCGGCGGCTTCATCAACGCCAGCCGCGCCACGCTCACCACCGGCACGCCCATCGTCAATGGCGGCAGCCTGGACGGCTACCTGGTGCAGCGCGGCATCGTCAACATCAGCGGCGCAGGGCTTGACGCATCCACCACCGACTACACCGGCATCATTGCCAGAGCCGTGCAGGCCAATGCAGGCGTCTGGGCCAAAGAGCTCAAGGTCACCACCGGGGCCAACCAGGTCGATGCCGCTCAAACCTCGGCCACCCCTGTTGCAGGTACGGGTGCTGCGCCTTCATTTGCGATTGACGTGTCGCAGCTCGGCGGCATGTACGCTGGCAAGATCACCCTCATAGGCACCGAGGCGGGGCTCGGCGTGCGCAATGCCGGCGTCATAGGCGCCTCTGCGGGCGACGTTATTCTGCAAAACAATGGCTGGCTCAGCAACAGCGGCAATATCCAGGCCAGCGGCAACACCAGCATCAGCACCCAGGGCAACATCACCAACACCCGGCTGATTGCGGCGCAAGGCAACACCACACTGCAGGCCAGCGGCGCAGGGGCGCAAATCAGTTCTGCTGCGGGTTCGGCCATCGCGGCCGGCCTGAACACCGACGGCACCGTCAAAACCACGGGCGACCTGAGCATCACGGCCACCGACACGGTAGCCCTGAATGGTCAAACAGCGGCAGGTGGCAATGCCAGCGTTTCTGCCGCCCAGATCAACACCAGCAATGGCACCCTGACCGCGCAGAACGTCAACCTCACAGCCAGCGGTGCCATTGACAACACCCTGGGCACCATCGCCAGTGCCTCCAGCACGGCAGGCAGCGGCAAGATTGTGGTGACGGCCTCCAGCCTGAACAACAGCCAGGGCAAGCTCGCCGGGCAGGACATCACCGCTACCCTGACTGGCAGCCTGAACAACAGTGCAGGCAGCATCAGCGCCGACAACACCATCACGCTGCAAGACACCGCAGCCGTTAAAACCCTGGGCATCACCAACACCGGCGGCAACATCATTGCCGGCCAAAGCACCAGCATCAACGCTGCATCCTTAAGTAACGGCGGCGCAGGCAAGCTGCAGTCCCGTGGCAATGTGGTAGTCGCCTTGAGCAGCGACTTCAGCAACCAGGGTGATCTGGTCGCCAACAATGACCTCAACGTCAGCACTACCGGCAACTTCAGCAACAGCGGCAAGCTGGAGGCCGGGCAAACTCTCAAGCTCAGCGCCGCCAACATCGAGAACACCGCCACCCTGGTCGGCCAGAACGTCAACCTCAAGGCCGGCCAGAGCGTGCTCAATCGCGGCCCGCAGGCCTTCGTAGGCGCCAGCTCAAGCACAGGCCTGCTCGAAATCCTGGCCAATGACATCACCAACCGCGACGACACCACGGCCACAGACACCGGCGCGCAGACCAGCATCATCGGTCTGAGCAAGGTGGTACTGGCAGGCGGCAAAGATGCAGGCGGCAACTACACGGCCGCCAACAGCGTGCGCAATGAGTCAGCGCGGCTGGCCTCCACCGGCGACATGGAGATCTACGCCAACACCCTGACCAACACCCGCCGGGTGTTGACCACCAGCGGTGGCTACTCGCCTACCAGTACGGTCTCAAACACAGAAGTCTGGTCGCCCGGCAATCCCAATGTGCCCGGCGGCAGATATATCGAGCCAGCCCATGGCGGCTCGATGAACGCCGACTACATTTATACGGCCTACAACGGCACGGTATCGACCAACAGCATCAGCCAGATCAGCCCGAAAGGCGTGATTGAATCCGGCGGTAACCTGACCCCGGTCGTCAACCGCTTCAACAACTACTTCAGCGCTGTCACAGCCGTCGGCAATATCCCGCTGAACGGCGTCACGCTGGACCAGAACTCCTGGACCAACGGCAACAACGGGCAAGCCATCACCCCTTACGGTCAGTCTGTTCAATACAGCGGCGCTTATTTCTACCGCATTTACACAGGCGTGATCTATAGCCTGGGTTGGGGCCCGACCAGCCCGGTCGTCACGGCCTTGCCCGGCTATGACTCCAGCTTTGCCGCAGGCGGCAGCATCAGCGGGGTGGGCAACACCTTGCTCAACACCACCGGCGTCAATCCCAACACGCCACTTGGCACCCAGTCAGGCGCGGGCACCGGCACACCCGCCTCACCGGTCACATTGCCATCGGGCGGCTTGTTCAGGCAAACCACAGACCCGGCCAGCAAATACCTGGTCGAGACCAACCCGGCCTTCACCAACAACCGGCTTTGGTTGAGTAGCGATTACTACTTCACCCAGTTAGGCCAGGACCCAAGCACCATCCAGAAACGTCTGGGCGACGGTTACTACGAGCAGCAGCGCGTGCGCGAGCAGATCATGGGCCTGACGGGCCGCGCCGTCCTTGAATATGCCGACGCCCAAACCCAGTACCAGGCCCTGATGCAGGCCGGTGCGCAATTGGCCAGAGCCCTCAACCTGGCTCCTGGCATCGCCCTGAGCGCAGCGCAGGTTGCCCAACTCGCCAGTGATGTCGTCATCATGCAGGAGGTCATCGTGAACGGCCAGGCCGTGCTGACCCCGGTGGTTTACCTCAGTGCCAATTCACAAAACCGCCTACTTCCCACGGGCCCGCTCATCGCCGCCAACAGCATTGACCTGACGGGCAGCCAGGCCATCGTCAACAGCGGCACCATCCGGGCCACGCAAGGCTTGAACCTCGCAGCCCTGAGCATCGACAGCCGGGGCGGCAAGCTGCAAAGCGGCGGTCTGATGAGCCTGCAAAGCCAGAGCGACATCGACCTCACCAGCGCTCAGCTCAAGGCCGGCAGCCTGAACCTGGACGCTGCCAAAAACATCATCTTGAGCACCGATGCAACGCAAGTTAGCAGCGCGGTCACAGGCGGCACGCGTCAAAGCACCCAGTTGGGCCAGACGGCCAGCATCGACGTGACGGGCAACGCCAGCATCAAGACCGGCGGCAACTTCATCCAGAACGCCGGTAACCTGACGGTCGGCGGCAACCTGGCAGCGCAGATCGGTGGCGACTGGCAGATCGGCGCTGTTCAGAACAAGGACACCATCAATGCCGTCACGCCGGGTGGCTTCTCAAACACCGAAGTCATACGCCAGCAGACCAGCGGCATCAGCGTGGGTGGGCAAACCAACATCCAGGTCGCCAACAACTTCACCGCACAAGGCGCGAACATCAATCTGACTGGCCCGGCCACTTTGCAGGCCGGTGGCAACATCACCTTGAGTGCCGTCAAAGACAGCATCAGCGTCAACAGCGCCTCAGCCAGTTCAGACCACAAGGAAACCACCCAAAGTTTCAATGAAACCCTGCGCGGCACGAACCTGCAGACCGGCAACAACGTCAGCCTGATTGCAGGTCGTGACATCACCCTGCAGGCCAGCAGCGTCAACGCCATCAATGGCGCAGCCACCCTGCAAGCCGCAGGCAGTGTGAATATCAAAAGTGACACCGAGCGCCATGACAACGCCAGCACGCACGTCGGCACCAGTTCAGGCTTCCTGAGCAGCACAACGACCACCAGCAACAAGACCAGCGCGCAAAGCATCAACATCGGCAGCGCGGTCAGCGGCGGAACCGTGAATGTGACGACAGGCACTGACATCAATGTCAAAGGCTCAAGCGTCATCAGTGACACCGGCACAACCCTGACAGCAGGCAACAACGTCAACATCGAGGCAGCCACCGATACCAGCAGGCAAACCAGCTTCTACAAGAAAGAAGAGTCAGGCCTGATGAGCTCAGGCGGTCTGGGCATCAGCTTCGGCAGCCGCGAGCAATCCACCGACCAGAAAGGTGTGAACACCACGGCGGTGGCATCTACGGTGGGCAGCATAGGCGGCAATGTCAACATCATTGCAGGGCAGACCTACAAACAGGTCGGCTCTGATGTGGTGGCCCCGGCAGGCGATGTCAATATCACAGCGAAGAAGGTTGACATCATTGAGGCACGAGAAACCAGCAACAGCACGACTGAGCAAAAGTTCAAGCAGTCTGGTTTGACGGTGGGCATCTCCAGTCCCATCATCAGCGCTGTACAGACCGTGCAAAGCCTGGCGCAGGCCGCAGGCAATACCAGCGACAGCCGTATGCAGGCACTGGCAGGTGCAGCGGCAGCCCTGAATATCTACAACAATCAGAAGGCCATTACAGATGGGGCGATGGCACTGGGCAACGGCGACCTCTCCAAAGCCGCGTCGCTCACTTTCAGCATCGGCGCCAGTAAAAGCCAGAGTGACAGTGCAAGCCAGAGTGATAGCGCACGCGGCAGCACGGTATCCGCAGGTAACAACGTCAACATCACCGCCACGGGTGCCGGGCAGAACTCAAATATCCTGATCCAGGGCAGTGATGTCAAGGCAGGCAACAACGCCATCCTCGTAGCAGACAACCAGGTGAACCTGCTCGCCGCCCAAAACACAGCCAGCCAGACCAGCAGCAACAGCGCAAGCTCCGGCAGTCTGGGCGTCAGCATCGGTGCCAGCACCGGCATCACCGTCTCGGCCAGCAGAGCCTCGGGCAGCGGCAACGGCAGCGATAGCAGCTTTACCAACACGAATGTCAATGCTGGCAACATTGCGATCCTTCAAAGCGGTGGTGATGCCAATCTCAAGGGCGCTGTGGTTGCTGCCAACACGGTCCTTGCAGACGTGGGTGGCAATCTGAACATCCAGAGCCTGCAGGACACCAGCACGTTCACCAGCAACCAAAAGAGCCTGGGCGTATCTCTCACCTTCGGCGCTGGCGGGATCACCGGTGGCGGGATCAGTGCCAGCAAGAGCAATATCGACAGCAACTTTGCAAGCGTCAATCAGCAAAGTGGCATCAAGGCCGGGGATGGCGGGTTTCAGGTCAGTGTGAACAGCAACACCGATCTGAACGGCGGTGTCATCGCCAGCACGCAGGCGGCTGTCGACAACAACAAGAACAGTTTCACCACCGTTGGAGCGCTGACGACAAGCGATATACAGAACAGTGCCAGCTTTAACGGCAGTGCTGTCGGTATCAGTGTGAATGTGGGTGAGCAGGCCGGGAAGTTTGGAGTCAATGGTGTAGGCGCCGGGATTGGTAGCGACAAAGGAAATGCGGCCAGTACAACGACAGCGGGCATCAGTGGCATTGCGGGTAACACGGCGATCAGAAGTACCGATGCTGAAACCGGCATCAAGCCGATCTTTGATGCAGCAAAAGTTCAGCGCGAGATCGATGCGCAGGTGCAGATTACGCAGTCATTTGGCAAGGAAGCTTCAACTGCGATAGGCACTTACGCCAAAACCCAGCTCGCACAGGCTGAAACAAAACAAACCGAGGGCCAGATCAAAAAGCAGCAAGCAGACAAAGCCAGAGGTGAAGATCGACTGGATGATGCTAGCGCCTTGCAGACTCAAGCTGATGCCGCCCTCCTACAGGCTGCAAGCTTGCGCGAACAGTGGGGCGAGACAGGAACTTCGCGCGTAGCGTTGCATACGCTGGCAGGACTGCTCGGCGGCGGCGTACAAGGTGCTGCTGGTGCGGCGGCCAGCACACTTGGCGCACCAGCCGTTGATGCAGCCATCGCCCCGCTGGACTTGCCTGACAGCCTGCGCAATGTGCTTGTGGCTGGCGCTGCGGCTGCACTAGGTGGCGCAGTAGGTGGTGCGGCTGGTGCAGCTGGCGCTGTCAATGAAGCTGCGAACAATTACTTGACAAGCCAACAGGAAATACAACGCGACAAAGAAGTCGCAGCTTGCAAAACCTTGGCTTGCACGGTCGGTGTCAAGCTCCAATACCTTGGTCTGGACACCTTGCAGGGCGCAGGTTTACTTATTGGCGTAGGTGGCGGCATAGGCTACCAAAGCGCAGAGCAAGCAAGCGCAATCGTCAGTATGGTCAAAAACCTGCCAGATACCCTAACGGCACTTGGCGCCATAGTGAGTGATCCTGAGTTCAGAGCCAAGGTGGGCAACCAGGTTGCCGATGACTACAAGCAACGCATAGAGATGCAGACCAAGGCTTACAACGATGGTGGCTGGGATGGGTCTGTCACTGCGGGTGTGGAGGCTGGCCGGTTGGCTGTGGATATCGTGAGTGCTGGTACCGCAGCGCTGGGTGCGGGCAAACTTGTTGCAAAAACTGCCAGTGTGGGCGGCGGCGTGATCGCCGACGCAACGACTACCCTGGCCGTCAAGTCTGCAGCGGTATTTGCCAGCTTGGATGAGGTCAGTCAGGCCAAGTGGTTGACTCAAACCTCGAGTTGGAGAGCTGCTACATCTGAACTGGCCAGCATGGAACTACAAGCTGGCGGTAAATCACATCCGCTTCTACGGCATGGGGATCAAGTTGAACTTGCGCAATTACAGGTGAGGGCAACATCTGGTCTGACACCGGATGGTGTGCAGAAGCTCGCGGTAGATTCAACGCGTTGGTTGAAAAATGAAGACATGCTCATGGCAGTGAAGCAGGCACAAGTGCGATACGCCGCTGGAGATTTCGGAACTGGTAGCGCAACTCGCCCTTCTTATGAAATTAGTATGGGCAAAAATGTTGGTGAAGGCTACTACAAGAATTCAACGACTTATGGCGTATCTACACAAGCAACCGTATTTTTAGATACTAAAGGGTTGCCTATTACAGCTTTTCCTAAACTACCTTCTTTGCCTAAATAAAACCGAATGTCTTCAAACTTCCCTATTCAAGTCAATCCCAATCGCGAGCTAACAAACGCTATCTTCAACACGTTGTTTGAATGGGATGCGCACATTGAAGAGTTTATGGCGCTGCCGGATTACAAGCTAAGCGCATTTAACAATAAAGCGCAAGTCATACCACTTATAACTGCACCATTATTTGGGTATTGGTCAGCACTTTCAGAGGACCGTAAGTTAAGTTTGAAAAGATCGTTGCAGTATTTGCTGAATTTGGACGAGAAATTGCCATACGTAGATGATGCACATAGTCCAGATTACAGATGCAAGCGAGGCAGCTTGGCGCAGAGCATTCGCGATAGCTGCCAAGATACTATGGTGCCCAGTGACGGTTATGCGCTGTGCTTGTGGATGTGGCAAATCCTTTTTAATGATGAAGACTGGCATACCGACGTCAGTAGCTGGGTTGTAGTGAATGAGCCAGATATAAAAATGGAAGTGCCCGAGATTGATAGTGAACCAGCGTCTAAAAGCGAGGGTGGATTTCTATCAAAGTTATTCGGTAAAAAATGAACGCCAAACCTACCGTTTAATCTTCAATCCCTCCATAGGCTGCGTGTGGCGGTGGCCGAAACAGCCAGCAATTGCAGTAAAGCCCATCAGACACATCCAAAGGCCGCCGCAAACGCCTTAAACAACTAAAGCAAATCATGGGCCTGACGGTCCGCGCCGTCCTTGAATAGGTATTGTAGAAGCGCAAGTTGGCACCACGGGCGGTGGTAATCAATTGCATTTTGTTATTCCACTCAGTGAACGCGCAACCGCATTCAAAGTTGTCGGCGGAAAGGCATTTCCATGAAAGAACAAATAGTCAGCCGAAGGTATGCACTGGCGAAGATGCTTAGTTGAAATGTGTAGTTTGGGCTTTGAGAGTGCGAAATCTGCAATGCGGTGATTCGGCTATTTCAAAGATCTTCCGCCGTGAAGCAAGATATCACTCTCGCTAACCGCTTCTTGATCTACTGCGCGATACTTGCAGCTTTCAAAAAGCATATTTACTACTGGATCGGTTGCGTCTACAACTGAGGTCGTGCTTGAAACTTGCCCATCCTTCTCGAAGATTGAAGCGTACGGGTGTGACCGCTTAGCGTCCTTCACCATTTCCATCATCACTTGGTAAATCGCGCTGAATTGGAGTTGAGGGATTGCTGATTTCAACGATCTATGGATACTGAGCGCGGCCATGTCCAGATCTGCCCACAGATAGACCTGGTGAGCTAGTAACAGCTCAGACAGTGATCCCGGTGATCCCGCTCTGATGATCTGGATAGGTTTGTCCTCGGAGTGCATGTCTTCAATCCACGCTTGCCCCAGATACGAGAGGCCAAAGCCATAGGTGCAAACCAGAGCCACAGTCTCGCCAAGCCCACTTCGCACAGCGTTTTCGAACGCCCGCGGATTCTCGATTAAGAGAGTTGCCACCGGTGTAGTTGGGCCAGCGCACACTACGTACTTTGGAGAACTGCTCTTGAGTCGTGCTGGTAGGCCCAGTGCTTGCATTGCCTTGGAATCAAGGGCTGAAAGAACTTTTGAGCCGCCCATGATGGCTCGCGCACTGACATTGAACCCGGCACCATTCATGTCGACGATGCCCTGGGACGTCAACTCAGCCAAGCAATCCACAAAGCTGGCCATGTCCGCACTGGACAGATCATTGACCTTTGCACACAAAGGCTCAAGCGCAAGCTTTGCCGCAGTACTGAGGGTACTTTGGTCCAACGTGAGCGTCCATTGATGTTCAACGGCTGATATGGTTTTCGCAGGCCGCACAATTTCGATCATGCCGCTGGCAGGTAGTTCTTGCCGATCAGGTGTGTACTGCAGCAGCCTTGCCCTGTACAACTCGCGCACCAGCCCCTTTACTTCAATGTGATCTATCCCTAGGCTGATCCGCAAACTATTCATGACCGTGGTAGTCCGGATGCTAGTGCCTTTGGCGATTTTCAACAGGCAGGCAAATGCTCGCTGCGCCTGGTCAGAGCAGGAGGTCAGTTCAAGTTGCTGTGGCATGGGGCCGGATGATGGAACTGAAAAAACCGACTGTTCCGGGACTGCGGCCACTCTCCGTGAATTTCACCAGTCGGTCGCCGCTGGCATTAGTGAGCTTCTTTCCAACGTGATAGACCGGAAAGACGCTGCTGTCATTTGTCCAAGTGGGGGAGTGCAAGAAGCCAATAATCTGGAAATTCCCACCTAGATTGCCGAGCCCATTGAACGCTTCGCGGATGATGTGCCTGTCCGAGAGGGTGCTGAAAATACCATCAACAAAAATCACACGGTTTGTTTCCTGTCGCTTGCGATTTGCTTGCTGCCTGCTGAGCTTGCGCATGCCGCGCTCAATCTCATATTCGGCCTGCCGGACGATCCACATAAACTCCAAGGCAACTTTCTGTCCGGTAGACAGTTTTTCAGTTACCGGGGATTCGCCAGCGCGAATCCCACTGTGCACAAACCTGACCCTGGGTTCGAGAAAGATTTTGTCGATGAGCGTTTCACGCAAGAAATCCTTGATTCGTCCTTCGTTGGTGCGCTTCAACGCGCGCGAGCCCTCCGCGGCATTTGCTGAAAACTGCTTCACTCCAGCTGTGAGCTCCATCAAGATTTCATTGATCAGCTCTTCGCCGGCAAGCTGGACCTTGATGATGAAACACCCATTGGGGTAGCGACCCATAACTTTGCCAAGTGCCTCGAGGTTGTCCTGGGCGACAAGGATCAGACTCGATAGCTGTTTCAATGCCTCTTCATTGGCTGCTTTAGCCGCGTGGATTGCCTTGGCGGCGTCCTCGCGATCCTTCAGAAGGGACTCATTCAGCCGCTCAAAAAGGGAATTGAGTTCTGATATCTCGTCTGGTGTGGCACGTTTGATGACATCCAGTTCCAGTGCATTGAACGCAGCTGTTTTGCTACCGGATTCAGAATCCGCTTTGTCGCAGAAAAGCAGCTTCTTGGCTTCATAGTCATTTGTAGCCGTTTTAAAGCTTATCCTTGACGTATTGAAAGTGTCGAGGCTGCTTTGCAGATCGATCGAGCGTATGTTGAAATCCACCTCAGACACCAGCGAGGACAGAGCATTAGTTTCATCCAGTGTCGGGGCACGGAGCCTTTGACCGACATTTTGAAGGCTTACATACAGGGGGTGTGAGGCTACCGGGTACTGCCCCTCTTCCAGCGCGGCAAACTCTGCATGGGCCGCTTTTGTCGCAGCGGCCTGGCTACCAACTGCATAGGCGAGATCATGAATGGACTTCTTCAAGACCAGCCAGCTTGGGATCTCAGCGCCCTCGATGAGCTTGTTGGCATCGACAAGCGCAGACGCTTGCTCCTGTTGCGTAACCATGGCGCTCATTTTTTTTGCTACGGTCGCGGTCAAATCAGCTTCCGACTTGTCTAGATTCTCAAAGTAGGAAGCTGCCCGATCAAAGTTGACATCCGACTGAAGCCGAATGAATTGCCGGCTGCGCTCTAACAAGTTTGCGTGCGCAGCCGTGTAGTTCTGCATGAACGCAATGTCATCGACCTGATCGGAAAAATCAACAACCAGGCGGAGATTTTCGATATGGTCAGCGCTGTTGTCCTCTTCGAAAGCCTGCGCTCTCGATTCAGCATCAGCCAATGCGAAATCCAATTCCTCCTGACCTGCTGTATGGACTTGCACTTCCATCTTGGCAATTTCATGTGCCGAGTTGTGTTTTTCCAGGGCAGTTGTTGCCTTGTCTAGTGCGGTGTCTCCACCCGTTTCCGCGTATCGCTTTGCGTCCGTATAAGCATTCAGACTCTCTTCGGAAGCTCGCGTTTCAGCAATTGCAAATTCAGCATTGATATCTTCTGCCTTGTTACGCAATGCCGCGCACTCAGACTCAAGTTCTACCTGCTTGGCGTTTCCACCTTTCTGGAGGAACTTGCGCTGCGCATCCAAACATGCCAAGGCCTCTTCTTTGATCTGCGGAGCCAACCTCTGCAGAGCAACCCTTGCCTGATTCAATTCCGTTTCATAAGCAGCATATTTCGCTTCAACTCCTGCTTTCATGGCTGTATCCGCCTGCGTGGCCATCCGATATTCGTCGGTGCGGTAATCGACGGTTTTCAACTCTTTTACCAAACCGTCAATGCGCGTAGTCAACTCAAGTTGGCGTCTGGCCAACAAGGCGCGTTGTTCTTTGGCAAAAGCAGGATCAAGTAGGATTCGTGCCTGGCGAGAATACCTGCCGGCGAAAAATCCCATGACCAGTAAGTCACCAGTGACCTCGCCCTGGGCGCCAATCGCTTGCAGGAGGGGTGACTTGAGTAACAAAGGAATTCCGATATCCAGCTGTTCCAAAGCTGCGGCTGCAGCGGATAACTCCTCCAGCGTATCGAACACTGGCGCAGACAAAAGTCCAGTCAAGGCACTCAAGGCCCCGATACGTCGCTCTGGGGTGCCCTCCATTGTCTGCAGCATGGCATAAAGACGCTGTGGACCAGCCCCCAGTACCGCCCAAGCCCGACTGAAGGCGGCATCGTCCACGACTGACAAGTTGTCCAATGCCTCAATTTCTTTCGCGGTTGCTTGTAGCGATTCGTTTGCATCACGCGACTCCTCTTCAAGCTTCTCCCGGCGCTTGTCTGCTGCCTCAATCCATTGCAATGGTGTCTGATCTGGGTACTTGGCCCGAAAACTCTCCAATGCAACGACCAACGGCTCCAACGGCTGCATGTTTTGCTGCGCGAGATTCTGGGCTTCAGTCCAATCGCGATGCTCCTTGATCGGATTGGCTTTCAATGCATCGCAGTCGTGGCCGAAGATGTCATTGAACCGGACCGCTCTAGCCTTGAGTTGAACCAAATCAGCGTAGTCGTTTGTAGCTTTGCTCAGTTCACCGTCCGCATATGTTTTCCTTGAGGAAACCTTTTTCAGCGTGGAGTTTGGATGTTCGATGTCACGAGGGTCTACGTCACCAAAATAAGACTGAAAGACTTCGTAGAACGCTTTCAATTCATGCAGTCGCCCCAGGCGGTCCGTACTGCTTTTGACCAACGCATCGGCCTCCATTTCCGCACGCAGTAGCGCAGGTAGCTTTTTGGAAGAATCGTAGGCCGCCTTCTTCGCCTTTTCAAGCTGATTACCAAGTTTCTTCTTTTGGCTGGTCAACTCATGGTGCTGGGTCCGGATGCCCTCAATACCCGATAGCCCTGCATCCTCCAGTGCGTTCAGGTACCGCTCCCAACCTGACTTCAGTTCGCCCTTTCTTTGACTCATAGTGGACATCTGGGTGTTGGCCAGTGTCACTTCGCTTGCCAGCCAAGTTTTGGCCTGTCGAGGATCACTTTGCAGTTCCAGAGGCAACTGGGGAGCTATCGTGAGGAACAGATTCCACGCAGCTTCGTTGTCGGCTCGGCCTTTTATCTGCGTCTGCAGCCCAGCAATGTCCCTTTCGAGCTCTTCTAGCTCCTTGTTGAGGATCAAGAGCTTTGCCCCGTTCGCGCGTTGAGTGGATTCCAGCGCGTAGATCTTCAACGAAGCCGGGTTGGTGTCGATCTGGGCTTGCGCCGTGTCGAACGCTACCTGCAACACTTCGTCCAGCCCCATGAGCGTGGCACCACTGGTGTCTGCAAACAAGGGCAGCAGCTTTGCAACCGCTTCTCGTGTGTAGCCCTTGCGGTAGTGCCCGCCCTTCGTGGCTCCCGAACTGAAATTATCGAAATCGCAAACAAAATCAATGACTTGCGAGTTCAGAGTCGCGTTGGAGATCCGCTTCCTGTCTGCAATCTCACCGATGCGCTTGACCTCCACTCCGGACAGCTCGCTCAAGGTCTTGTCCAGAATGAGAATGCCATCATCACGGTGGATGACCATGCCCTTGATGGCTTTCCGAATGCGCGGATCTTGCTCAGCCGAGCGGACCAGCTTTTCGATAGGTCGCGGGAGCCCCAAAACGGCGTGCGGCGAGTCTTGCGAGCCATAGTGCTGCAGTAGGGCTACATCCTTCTTGACGTCCCTCAATGCCTTTCGCATTGCATCGCGCGCCTTGTTGGCTGAGGTTCCCGCATCTACGACCGGTTTGAGGTCAACCCCAATCGCTGTCTCCCTACGCTCCAGGCTTTCCTGCTTGCGCGCCATCTCGCGTTCGGAGTTCACGATCTGGGACAGGCTGGCGTGGAGCGTGTCTTCAACACTGGTTTCGTCTTCTTCAGCGAACGTGTTGAGCAAATTGGTCAACAAATCTGGTGCTACGACATTCTTGAAGAATGCGGCGTCATAGCTGTCGCCGGGACGAGGCTTAAAGTTGAAAAAGCTCGCGTTTTTGTCGTCGGAGCCTTTGTTTTGGTAGATGACATTGCGGCGCACGACATCAATGGAAATGGCATCGCCCACGTGGGCCTGCCACTCACTGGCGTTGCGGAACGTGTTCCATTGACAACCCGCTATGGACTTGGTCTTTTTGACAAAAATGTCATCAGGTACGTTGCTCAGTACACCGTTGGCTAGCGAGTAGCACGGAGAGTCTTCAAGGGTGCCGCTGTAGCTATAGAAGATGGGGGCATCTGCGACATCGTTGTTGAGCGTGACACCAAACACGCGGGTCTGCCCTGGCAGATTTTCCGGGTCAATTTCTAAAAGGCTGGGCTCTAGAAATGAGGACTTGTCCACCTCGCGAAACTCAATGCGGGCGTGGGTGTACCCCCTGCCTTTCGGTGCAGATTTGTCCCGGACACGTTGCAAGAGGGACTTATCCCGGCTCAGCACCAGCAAGAGCAGTTCGGCCATGGAGGTCTTTCCCCCACCGTTTGTGATGTTCACCAGCGAGGACTGGTTGTCCATGCGCAAGGTGATCCCTGTGAGCATGGGGTTCCAATTTGCAAAGTGATTGGACTCCAGCCCTTCGGTCAGGTAGTTGGAGATCTCAACACGGGAAATCAGACTCATGTGGGTGCCCCCTCACCGTGGATTGGTTCAGCTAACAAGGGCTCCGCGATGCCAGCAAGTCCCTTGCCAGGTAGGTTCTCCCGATCGGCGAGCATCAAGGGTTCGAGGATACGGCCGTAGTTCTCCTTCATCTCCACCGCTGAAAGCAGCGTCTGGCGGTAGACACCGTTGCCCTTGTCTTCGAGCATGAAGGCGTCGACCATCAGATCCAGAAAGCGCTTGGCGTAGCGGTCGATGGAGACGCCCCTCTCAGAGGTCAGTACTTCATAGACTTCATTGTCAGCCAGCGTTTCAGGGTTCAAGCGGCGCACACCTTCATTGATGTGCTCTCGCATGGCCTCAACCAATGCATCCTTCGTGAAAGTTGCGTCCAGCCACCTGTTGCGTTCATCAGTGCCTCTGTCGCGCTGGGTGTAAATCAGGTCCAGGTGCAATAGCCAGAACTGTGTCAGCCATACCTTGGCATGAACAGTGCGGCCACTGGTTGGCTCAATACGCTCCAAGGCACGGGGCAAATCCAGCAAAGGGCATTCCACATTGGGTTTTCTGGACAGCAGGTAGACACGCTCATTTGACCCAATGCCTGTGACATCAAAGGTGGTCAGTGTGATGAGGTCGAACCCATAGCCATTCATCAACTCACACAAATCCGCCATCGAATCCTGCGGGGCATCTTTGAGCACTTCGGCCAGCTCGTGTTCATCCTTGTTGCGACCGCGTTTTTCCGTACGGAATTCAATCTTGCGGTGCTTGAGCAGGTAGGCGCTGATGCGCCCCATTTCAAATGGTGTCATTTGGGGACTCTTCAGTCATTGTGGGGTTGGTCACGGTAAGCGACAAACTGGAGTGCATGACGTCTGCACCAGGTAAGGCCGAGATGCTCAAATTTCGGTCCATCACGCTTTGAACGCCGCCCATGGTCAGCCACTCATCGGGTGAAGTCAGGGCGGCAACAACACAGGCAAAGTCACTTTCAGAACCCTCTTCCCCGGCCCAGTGCTTGATGGCGTCTTGAATGGTCAAGGGCCCTTGGGCAATACGCGCATTGAAGGTGGTCTGGTTCCTGTTCATCCACTCCAAAAAACGGTCTTCGGCGGGCAGACTGAACTCTCCCAGATCCAGAGAGTTCATTTGTGGGCCTTTGGCGATTTTTGGTTTGACGGTATGCCGCCAGTCGGTACCCATGGGGTAGTTCAGGTGGGTGAACACCGGCCCCATTTCATTGAGGATGAAATCCGTCTGCAGGGTGTTTGGCGGGGTTACGACCATGCGAAGCGCAAGTTTGGAAAATGCTGGTGCCGGAACGCTAGTGGACGATACCGACATGGATTTGGAGGCCAGCTCAGAAAGGCAGCGGGAGTAACCCACAATCCCGCGCTGCAGCTCGCGCACCCGATCCTGCACGAGCCCAAAAGGAACATCTTGGTCTACATTCTTGGGCCCAGCCCCCCGAGCAAGAACGCTGACCTGTGCTTGTGCCTTGTTTACCAGTTCGGCTGCACGGCGCATGGTCCCTTCGAAATTTTCGAGGTCATCGAACATTGTGTCTACGACTCGGCGCCCACCAGCAGTTTTCTCGATGATGGAGACCAATTCAAGCTGCTCAGTGCGCAGTTGGTCAATAAGGCGGTCCAGGAATAGCATCGCTTGTTCCAGCCTCCCAGTTTCGAGAGCTCGCAGCAGCTTCGTGACGTCGCCCTCGATGTAGGCGAGATCCAAATTGTCTGAGGCCATGGCCAGCGCTTTGCGGCCTAATTTGGAAAGCCGATACTCAGATAGGTGCGCGGCCTTTTCCACCAGATTGGTGTCCTTGTCGCCGATCACGTGGCTGGATTCTTCGTCCGTCTGCAGCAGCTTTAGTTCAGTCGGTCGTGACAGTACGTTCAGAACGAATTCAACATCCATTTCGTGAGCCCAGTCGAGGGTTGCGCGCACTTGCAGGACAACGAAATCTAAGGAGGCGTATTCATCTCCGGATCGTTTCCCGGAATCCTGGAGCGCTGCGAGAACTTCGCTGGCAATTGCAATGTAGCGCCCATCTTTGAGACCAGGGCGTTCTTCGGTCTGATATTGGGTAGCCGCACCAGGGCCGCGGCTTGAATCGTGCAAGTCCAAGAGACGTGCTGAGACTTTGAGCAGCGGTGACAGGTCTATCAAGAGTTCTCTCTCCCTGAATAGGGTGCTTTTTGTTTCATTCTATCCACCGCTTTTCATATCTACTTCAGTTTGAAATGAATCGCTCTGTGGCGATTCAATCCACTGCACTCAACTCAAACCCAACGAAGACCTATGAAAAGGTGGTGGCGAGTTTTCTTGAATTTGAAAAGTCTTTATACGACCACGCATAAAGGATCGCTCATAGCTGCAACCAATCCAAGCGAAGATGAGTCGCCCACAAAAGCTGGCTTTTGCGCCTTCATCGTCGGCCTGAACCCAATTCCTGCCTCAACCGCAAGACGGCGCTCATCAATCAAATCGAGGTCGTGAAGTCGGTTCTCCTTTCAGCTCCAGATGGCAACCAGCTCGGCAATTTTGGTCGCGACAACTGCCATCGTGTCTTCCGAAGTGTCAAGGCCGCTTCGCGAAGCGAGCATGGGGCTGACATCACGGAGTGCCGTGTAGGTCGTGCCGTGTACGATAGGCACGAGCCGGTTACCTTGCAAGAGTGTCGAAAGCTCTTTGTCCGCTACACCCTCTTTCGGGAGGCGTGCTAACAATGCAGGAGTTACCAGGACGAGACCAATTTTCGAAGCCGCCAACCCCTTGTCGATGGCGCGCATCATCGGCACACCAAGGCCAAGATCCTTTTCGCTAAACCACACCTTGACACCAGCCGCCTCGAGCAAATCATGCAGTAGTTTGGCCGGTCCTTGTCGGTCATCCCAGGCGTGACATAAGAAGCAATCCCGAAGGTCTGGCCTTGCTACCACTTCTTTTTCAACGGCCTCGCGGATTGGTGTGAGGGACGCCACCTGGGAAGGCGTGTATGAGACGGTCGAACCGGCACGCGACCAGCGCGGCCTGGAACTACCACCTCCACTGGACCTGCTACCCCTGCTGTAGCTATTGCCGCTGCCCGACGAATAGGACGAGCTGTAGCCGCTGCCGTAGCTGCTGTAACCGCCGTAGCGACCATAACGGCCCCGGCAAGCGGGACAAGCCGCTGCAGCGCTGGACGAACGATGGCCTTCGACTGGAGCTGTACACCTAGCCATACTTACCCCTTAGGTGGGAACTTGTCATTCCCGTGGCTGTCTTTGGACTGAATCTGTCCATCGCGGCCGTGGATCAGTAGTTCAGTGCCTTGGTTTTTGGAGATTTCCCTCGCCCGGTCAACTGCATCCGTCTTGCGGTCGAATAGCTCTGTCGCGCGCTTTGTGCCAGCACCCTTAACCGCCCAGCCATCTTCGCGGGGAACCACGTGCTGATTGCGTTTTGTCATGTTGATCACCTTTTCACAGCGGAATTGCTGCTCACTTATATGTACGGAAAAGATTGAAAACGCGGACAAAAATGTTAACAATGTCCGCGGAGACAAATAACTCCGTACATAACAATGACAAGGCAAAAAGGGGGCCCAGTGACAACTGAAAATACAGCCGAGCGTGATTACGCAACGACAGAGGACATTTGCGAGGCAGTCGAAAGGCTGACTGAGGCGGAACGCGGGCGTATCCATCGTGCGGCCCAATACGCGCTTTTGGGCACCGAATTCACGGACCCACTGGAACTTCTGGGCGAGGCGGTGCAGCGTACGTTAGAAGGCGTGGATGTAAAAAATGGGCGACATTGGCCCAAGAATGTGCACTTCGTCGCCTACCTAATCATGACCATGCAATCTATAGCGGAAGGGTCCAGCAGCTCCATCTCACAGTCCCGGACTGCGCATCTTGTAACGATGGCGGGTCACGATGGTGACGTTGAATTGGCTCTTGCGCAGGAGGGGTTCTCTTCACCGGATGTTGTCGAGCGGGCGTTGGAGCTTGAGGAAACAAGCGAGCGGCAAGCCCGCGCCGCCGCTGATGCCGCACTCATTGAAGCCCATTTTGCGAAAGACGAGGAAATTCAATTTCTCATTATGGGCGACAAGGACGGCCTGACACCTACAGAAATTCGTGCGGTTTCAGGCATGGACCAAACCACATATGACACTGCGCGACGAAGGTTTCGCCGCGGTCTCAACACTTTGATGCCAGGCAGGAGAAAATCATGAAGCAATCCAAGGAAAGCAGGGAAATCAGCTTCATTCGCGCGAGGATGTTGGAAGACCTTGCGAACACTAGCGATGAAGAAATTAGGAATGAATTTCGTGAATCTGGGCAAGATCTGGCTACTGTTGCCAGGCAAACGCATGACATGCTGCGAGACGTGGTAGCGGCAAGCATGCGGGCAAAGCTCGCATCAGCCAAGGCAGCTACTAAGGCGTCGTCTTTAAGTCGACCGACCAACTGGGGCCGCCCGACAATGGACAGACTCAAGGAAATAGTTGCTGAGGCGTTCACGCGTGAGCCTAAAGTCGCAATGGCCTTTCGCGACGGCAAGAGGCAAACTGACGAAGACTTGGCCACGGTCTACGACGACTTGGTGAAGATGGGAGTCATCAAGCCTGAAGACCATGGCGGTTGATCATTCGCTACTTAGTCCAGCCGAAAGACTACTTTGGCAGTACGGTGTACGCGATCCGTCTCACATCGATTTGGAGGCCATTGCGAATTACCGGGGCGCTGAGGTGGTCTATCGTCGCTTGTGCGGGTGCGCCGCGCGCTTGGTCGCTGCCGGCGACAAGGCTGTAATCAGTATCGATGTGGGGTCTTATCCCGGCCGCCAGCGCTTCTCATTGGCTCACGAATTAGCGCATTGGATTTGCGACAAGGACGGTGGCTCTTTTCGGTGCGCTAACGAAGATATTGGCCCTCAGAACGCCGAAGCAAAGAACGTCGAGGCCTACGCAAACGGATATGCGAGCCAACTGGTCTTGCCGAGCTTTTTAATAGACCCATGGCTCGTAGGCAAGAAGATCAATTTAGATACCGCTAAGGCTCTCGGTGACGACTTCAATGCGAGCTTGACTGCGTCAGCGATCAAGGTTGCGAGGCGTGTACAAGCCCAAACGTGCGTTGCCTGTCACAATCAGTCCAGAAGGATTTGGAGTCAAAAGAACCTAGCGTTTCCGCACGATTTTTATGTGAGAAATGAGCTGCATCAAGATACCTCAGCATTCTCAATGGCATTCGGAAAGGGGAGTGGATTATCCAGACCGGTGAAAGAAGCCGCCGATCGCTGGTTGCAGGGACCAGAAGCCTATCGGCGCACCGTAGAGACTCAGTCGCTCAAGCTGCCCGATGACACGGTCCTGACGATGATCACTCTGCTTCCATGCAAATAGCTTCGCTCGTTCGGCGATCGACTGGCCAGCCCACGACTCCAGGGTGGACAACTGCTAACCTTGATGCTTGTTGGCGCCGGAACCCGTGAGCGCTGCAAATCTGTCGGCCGTCAGCGTGCGTTCGCTATATCGTCGTGTCCTTCGAAGCATACCCGTGCATTTCGGGCCAGCGTTTCAACATCCATGCCGAGCAGACCGACATAACGCGCCAGCAAGAGCATCGGTATTAGCTCTGGATCCTGCAGATGTTCGATAAAACTCGAATCGTCGGCAGGCCGATTCGCCTCCTTTTGACCACCAGAAAGAAGGGGTAACATCTCAAATTTCCTGTGAAGCGTGCCGGTTGGCGCACCAGCTTATGACAATCGTCCCGCGCGGCGGAGGTCATGTGAAGCGCAGCTATTCGCTTTCCGGATCCGTTGCGCGTTGTCTGCGAGCGCCGGCTGGCCATTGCCAGCATAGTCAACCCTTGACATAAGAGCGGGCTTATGGCGGCTTGCCTAATAGCTGTCGCTCCACATGCGAAGTAGGGATCGGCAGCAACTTCGAATGTTTTAGGACACAGCGCCACCTCGGATGACACTAACCTAACTATGGATCCCTACAATCACGAAGAAAAGCACACTTCTTCGCCGAATCGAGTCTTTGGGACGTTCAAAAATCCAATACCTCTCTCATCCCGATGCCCGTAATAGAGTCCTCGCTCTGGCATCGATAAAAGCTGCTCTCTTGTAGATTTTCTATTTACCCAGAAGGCAAAGAAAATCGTTAATCCCTATAGGAGCTTGCAATGGGCGAAGCGAGTCGTCGAAAATCCGAGATTCAAAAGTTAAAGTCCCGTGAGAGCGACTGGCTGACTTCCTTGCAGGGCAATGCTAGGACGGTTGCTCAAGTCGCCATCGCTGCATTGAACAACATCATCGTGCAGCATGACTTGACTGGCGGTTGCTACAACATGGCATTTTTTATGCGCGAATATCTTAGTCGCCAACATGGAATCGAAGTGGAGATGGTCGTTGGGTGGGTGACGGACGACAGTTGGAGTGGGGGCATGTCCCACGCGTGGATTGAGCACAATGGCAAACGAACGGATATCTCCATCTGGAAGACGGAGTTTCCCGAGCAACAGCTTCCCGGTGCCGTGATCATTGAAGATTTTGAGTATCGCAAGGGGGTTGCGCATTACACCTATCACAGGGATCTACCCAAGACCGCCAGGGACTACCTGGATATGGCTTCCCAGGATGCCCAAGTAGGTTTGATTTACAAAAAGAAGGATGCCGAGCATTGCGAGATGCAGCGTCTCGCTACCGATACCGACGGTGCTGAACAATACTTTTCTCGTGCCCCTCAAGAAATGAAGTACGAATCGTTGGCGAGTATGTTGCGCGGAATTTAGCAAAGGCTCCATGCCTGCTCGAAACTGCCAGATGCAGATCTTTAAGTTTTAGTTACCCCTTACAAAGACATCGATATGGGATCAATTGTATTTGACCAGGGAACGCTAGCGGATCTGCTAAGCGAGACTGTGGGGTACAAGGCCGGCCTCGCGCTGTCCATCGAGGAGATCTGCGATCACCTCTCGGGCAGCTCGTATCCAGACATCATTCGAAAATCTGAGCTCCATGGGGTGCGCCTGCGTGCGGAGGAGTACGAGGCACTGTTTTATAAGCTGCTACACCGCGTTGGCTACACCACAGAGGAGTACAACGGCGACATCACTGGCGCGCACCTGTATCACAAGTACAGGAATACAGCGCTCAAAGAGTACGAGGGTGTTACCCGCATGTTCTTGGACATGTGGCCACAGATGGTGGAAGCCACGAGAGCCGCCGGCAGCAAGAGCATCGACCCGCGTCCTTTTATGCTTGCCGCGCACAAAGAATACGGAATGCTCGGCCTGCAGATTGCCAATGAACGGCTTGACGTTCTAGACAAGGCATTGAACCTGAGCCCGCACAACGCCATGCGCTATACGGAATGGAACAATACAGAGGAGCTGAAGAACCTGTTTGAACGCAGCCTGAATGCACCGGCCTTCGGGGAATTCCTAGATCAGCGCTTCATAGACTACCTGAGTAGCAACCCGGACGTGATCGGGAAGATGCATTGGCGGAAATTTGAAGAGCTGACAGCAGAATACTTCGCGAGGCAAGGTTTCACTGTACAACTTGGGCCAGGTGGCAACGATGATGGCGTGGACGTGCGCATCTGGAAGCCTGGCAGTGAGGGTCCAGCACCCCATGGCATCATTCAATGCAAGCGGCAGAAGGACAAAATTGAGAAAGTAATCGTCAAAGGACTTATGGCGGACGTGTCCTTTGAAAAGGCAGATATCGGCTTGATCGTGACCAGTTCAGAGTTGAGCCCTGGTGCCAGGTCGACCATCAAGACGAGGGGTTATCCGATTGATGAGGTAAACAGGGATGGCATCCTGCAGTGGCTCACGCAGTTAAGGACGCCGGGGACAGGAATTGTCAGGCGTTGAAGGGGGGTCCGAAAATTGTGCGAGAAGTCAGCAATTGGTAAGGGTGACATACATTGCGGCCTATCGCTCAGCCACCTGATGACTGTCGGGGCCCCCAGAATATATGTCGCTTTGTGACCTAAGCTTCATCGGTCCTGACGACACGCGCTCGACTTCGTCGGGTAGTGCTATGGGTTTTGGCCGCTCGACTATGCCGCTAAACGTTCCAGCTCAGAGACTAGGGACCTTTGGGGTAGCGTACGTTCTACTTGTTGCACTGCGTATTCAGAGCGCAGATGTTTCGATAGCGTTCCGCCGGATATTGATGCTTCCAATGAGCGTTGTATTAGCTCTCGTTTCAATACGGAAATTGACTCCCGTTTCTTCTTTGGAGCAAATCCGTTTGGGTTATCTTCGAGCAGAAGCAATGAATTCGCCACAGTCCAGGGATTGACAAACCTTTCGGATTTCAATCGCGATATCAGTGGCACATCATTTTCATTGGCTTGAGGATTTGCCTCAAGGTTGCGAGCTAGCCTATATTCCACAACTATACGCATGACATGATCTGGAACTTCGATCACATCCGTGTCTCCGCTGCCAAACCTTCTCACCTTCATGGCCCACCCGGTATCGTGCACAAGAAAGTCAGCCATTGCCGCGCTTGCAATCTCGCTGCGCCTCAGGCCAAGCCAATATGCAACTTCCGCAACGACCAATGCCCGCAGCTTGGCGATAGGTTCACGCTGCAATGCCAACTCATCGACAAATCGTTGCCGGCGGTAAATCCAGTCATTTGACGACTCAATCGGTTTTGCTACCGCCGCGGACAGGATGGCCGGCGATGCAACAAAGTCCATAGGGTTGGAAGCCCGCAGTCCCGAAGCCACCAGTTCCCGAAATAGGGATCGTAGAACGCTTCTTGAAAGTTGGACCGTCCTTGGCAAACGGACCTGAGGCGGCACGTTGCCGCCCAAATGCAAAGTACCTTGAGCTAATTGAGTGAAATATCCCTCAAGATCACTTGATTGCACGGACAACAAGTCTTGCTCTCCCAGAAATAGCCACTCGCAGAATTGCTGGAATTGTGCCTCGTATTTCCTTTTCGTATGAGGAGATGCGGAGTGCTTGCGCAACCATGCCTGCGCAACATTTAGCGGACCTGATTGCATTGACATTCGTCAGGCCCCTGGCTCCAGCACGTTGGTAAGCTCTGCACTGAGCGGAATCTCAAGTTCAGCCTGCACCGCCGAATACAGGTCCAGGTTGATATCACCAGACTCCAATGAAAAGATCAGCGAGAACCTTGCTTCCATTTCGCAATGCTCGTGTCGTGCATTCTCCCGCCACCATCCTATGACGGGATACACCGCGATCAGGTCCCTATTGGCCAGATTAATGGCCATGCCGGTCCATTGGTCCGAATGGATGGACCCGTAGCTTCTCAGCTTGCTGCCCAGGAACCATCCCTCATCGTCAGGCGCATCAAGTTCCTCATCTTCTGCTCGCAACGCGGCATTCACGCGTTTATTGAAGACATCCACGGATTCATTGTTGCGCCTGAGATCAAACCGCAGACCGTGAGACGCATACCTGTATCTGTTGAGCCACCCTCGTTTCCCGGGACTGGGTTCAACAAAGTATGACAAGGTCACCTTTAGACGGACAGGTTGCTCTGCAAGACCGTAAAGTACTTCTTTCGGCCAAGGCAGTGCAAAGATTCGGCATTGGTTCATCTTGCCTTTTGAGTCTTCCTTCTTAAAAGGTTGAATCACTTCCTGCGCGACGATAGAAACCCTGTTCCGAGCGCTAAAAATGGTTCGCTCCTGCTGGGCAACTCCATATCCACATGAACGCAGCAGAAGCAACCTCGAGGCTTGCTTTTCATCGATCACGAAGCGCGCTCTCTGGGCCGCCGTCCACTCCGCGTTATGCACGATCAGTCCTCGGATCGTTTCTGGCCAGTAGTCATGGTATTGCGCCTGGACTGTCGCAGCGAGTCGAGCCGCTTGCGCCGTAGCAGCACTGGTCATAGATGTGTATCCCAGGGGTCGCACACCAGCGCGCGTCGTCAAAAGCTGCAGCGTATTTGGTACCTCAACGTCCATGCCGGCAGGATCCTTCGCCGCGTTTCCACCCTCAAACAGGACTTCAGGTTTGATTGGCCACCGACGCCATAACGCAGATGTGGCGCTAAATGGACTTAGGCCACCTGGCTCGGCGATGCTCTGCCAGCCTGCATAGTCCGCAGACCCTGGCAAAGCCTGAAGTTGGGTATAGGCACCCACGGTAAGCGCGTTCCACGCTTGACCCGGTCGTTCAACGCCATAACTTAAATTGCTGTTTGGAGAATCAAGCCAGTGCATGTCCGGCGTATTGCCGGCCGAGATCACAAACAGTCGCGACGCTTCTCCGCCGTCCGCGAATGCCGACATGTCAATGGCACCCGAATACGACGATGGTTCTCCCGTCGCACTGGATTGTGTAGTTATCGCTTTGCAGATGATCCTCTTGCGATGGGGCGCGGCAATCTCGCAGTATGAGACCGCCTGCTGCGTAATTGCGCCGAACGGCGCAGCCAAATGGGCACCGCCGACAGGCGCAAGAATCGTCACTGACTCTAAGCGATAGGGCACGGGTACCGCGCCATTGCCAGTGATGTCCTGCATATTTCCATACAAGGCCAGACCTGCCATATTGGTTCCGTGGCCCTGATGGTCGTTGCGCGGCCAGGCGGGGTGGACACTATGCATGTCACCCTCGGCCAAAAGAGGCGCTATTAGGGGATGAAGGCGAGAGACGCCCGTATCCAAAATTGAAACTGCGACTGAATCATCACCCAGGACGATACGCGCAGCTAAGTCGACCACAAATGCATCTTGCTCGCAAATGGTGGCGTCGTGTGGCAATGCTGTAGAAACATCAGCGTATCGTATTTCTGCAATGAGATTTAATAACTCAATTGCGGTAGTGAGTTCTGCTCGCGTGGCTTGAACAACGACGACGAGGCGGCCTGGAAACTCGATCCACTGCTCTGAAACCGTTATCTGCAGCGGCTGCGCGGCTGCGGCAAAACGAAGCAACGCGGCGCTGGCGTCCTGGTCATCCAGCCTTAACCAGACTTCCCACGCCCTCCGTGCCTGGTCATCAGGCGGTGCAGCCTCATCTGTCCAAAGTGCGCTGAATGTTGCCAGACCGATTGACTCGATGCTGTCAATCAAGGCCTGATTTTTTGGATTTTTGCCATCGGCAACCGGTTCCAGATACCGCTGTATCTTGTTTGCGAGAATGCGCAGCTTGCCGTCTGGCACATAGCAGGTCGCATATGTGACGCCGTCCACAATCCGGACGTTGAGAAGTTCTATTCCGGACGAGGGCAAATCCAGGCTTTTAAATGCCAGTTCAAATCCTGCGGCACTCCTGAATTCGATGGTAATTCCCTCTGCACCCTCCTGCAGATTGTTCGCAGCGCGCAAGGCTTTTCGAGCCTCTTCTATTGCTGCGAAATCCTCAAGTCGCTGGCGCAAGGCACTTCCATGCGTTGCTCGGTCGCGCGGTGGAAGAGGAGGCGGCTCTCCGCCGCCTCTTCTGGACGTGTAGTCTTGGGAAAATCCCCGATCAAGCAGTTGCAGATGCGGAAGCCGGGGATTTTGTGTTGCCATCGACGCGCTTAAGCCTCTCCTGAAAATACCTTGCGATCATGTTGGCGTTCACCCAACGCTTCATGAATATCTTTTTCCTCCACCGCGTCTCTTCCGGCCAGCAAAGCGAACTTGATGGCGTCATCACAAGCGCGCTGGATATCGGCAAAGCTCAGGCCTTGAGCCATGGCAGACATCTCAGGCGTAGGCAATAGGTGGAAGTTTTTTAAACGACGGGTCAGCAGTTCCAGTATTTCGCCGTCATTGGGAAGATGAAACCGCAGCACTTCATCGAACCGGCGGAAAAGAGCCTTATCCAGCACTGAGGGGTGATTGGTAGCTGCGATCAGTACGCTATGAGAGCGATCCTGCTCAATTAATTGCAGGAATGAATTGAGGATACGGCGTATTTCCCCAACATCATTCTCGGTAGCTCGTTGCTGACCTATTGCATCAAACTCATCGAAAAGGTAAACGCCGCGAACCTGTGAAATGTTGTCGAAAAGCAGCTTCATCCTGGTAGCCGCTTCACCCATGTAGCGCGTAAACAAAGCCTCAATCCGAAGAGTGAACAATGGAAGGGACAACTCTTTGGCCAAAATGGCGGCGGACATGGTTTTACCCGTTCCCGGTGGCCCGACAAACAACAACTTCCTCCGTGGTTCCAGACCGTGCTCCCTCAGGCGCGCACCTTGTCGCTGCTCGGTGAGTACTCTTAGCAGGCGAGTAGAGAGAGTATTCGCCAGTACCATGTCACCAAGTTCAACCTCGGGATAGGTCACTGCGACCAAGGCAGCGAGTTCTCCCTTGGGCTGGGCAAGCGGAATGGCGCCTCGATTGGGGATGACTGTCGCCCCTTGCACTTTCAGCTCATCGACCAGTTTTCTGATCTCTTCAGCAAGCCGGCCGTGACCGGCCTTGGCCTCGCCAGCGGCGATTTGAAGGGCGAGCGTGAGCAACTGGGAGGCATCGGCATCCCGGTAGGCTCTTAGCATCCCTTTGATCTGATCGCCGTTGGCCATGAAGTTGGAAACTCGCGTTTAAGCAGCGATATTGCCGCATGAGGGTGTGAGTATGACACCAAAAATCAACGATAACATATATTATCGTTGATTTTTTTGGAAATGCATTGCTTTTGTGCTGGACCACATACTGGAATTGCATTCGCCGCCAAAACTCCTGTGGTCGATTTGTTACACAGAGTTTTGTAAATTGGCGAGTTGAGCTCTAACTGTTTCAGTATCAAAAAAGAAGGCATCGAGCAGAAGAATCGCTCTCTCGGCTGCCTTAACATCGGCGCCGGTCGCTGGCGGGTTACGCTTTAGTGAAAGCTCGTGATTTTCCAGCCATTCCTGAAGCTCTGCCACTGCAACAAGTGTTACTCCACATGAAAGTAATTGAGATGCAGAAATGTTGGATAGATAGGCCGGAGTCAAATCTGACGCTGATTTGAGCCGCAAAGCAGACACTAGTTTGTCCACCAATGGGCCGCGCAAATCAAATTGAGGTTTGCTTTCAAAATTCTGCAGTGCTTTCAGATATTTCTGCGGGGAGGCTTGTATCTCAGAAGGGGTAGTATCGAGTCCCAACTCGCGACGCAAGCGACGGAGTGATTCTTTCGCCTGCCATGCGCTCAACCCCGCAGCAGTGCCCGCTTCGGCAATGGTTGCTCCCATGGCGACGGCGCGAAGAACTGCGGCTTTTTTTGAATTTGGAATCACAAATTTATCCTCGTAAGAATTTTCACCAACGTCATTGCAATTGAGCTCGATTAGATCGGGTTTTGATCACAAAGGGTGCAGGCGCTTAGTCTTGTATATATATTTCAACCCACCACCAAAGCTTCATGTTTGCGATGCGCTTCTGATAGGAATTGTGCTTTCGAAGATCACCCGCTTTCGGGCCGCCACCTCACCAGCACTGCGATAGGAGCGTGCACCAGCCAAGCTTGATAGGACCCGTCTTGCTGTCGAACGTCGGCTGTGCGGCGAGAGCGGCCGATCAAGTGTGCCCCTCCTCAACATCTAGTTAAGCCAGACTTGTTTGAGCCTCGACCACCGACCTTCGTGATGTTGCGGCTTATCCGACGCGGGCATTTGGAGGTCAATAACAGCGAGGTGGTCAGAAGTCAGCAACTGCCGAAATGGGCAATAGTCCTACCCGATCAAGTTATTCGCGTGCTTGAGGCGCTGCAGCCAAGAGATGCACAGGAGGCGTTATACCAAAAAAGTTTGCCAGAACAACACTGTTTAGGTCACGGATGTAGAGCAAATAAGACATCAACCCGATCAGCGCGGCCATAAACTCCACCCAGACCATGTTTGCACCAGGGCCGGTTTCATTCCAAACACGCAAGCGCTTTTCCTTCTCGCTGTTGCTGTGCGCAAGCCCTCCATAAACCACGACATCCATCAATACTCCAACATTTTCTGGGCGTGCGCCGAAATCAAACGTAACGTCTTGGGCAAGGTAGCTGGCTATTCCATCTCTGGCCTCCGCCAGACGTTCCCGTCCCTCGGGTTCCATCCAGTTCTTTGCATAGAGGCCCGCCAAATTTCGAATGCTGTATCGATCATTGTCTTGAGTAAGCAAGCGATAAGTCAGTACAAATGCCTCAATCGCATCTTGATCGAAGTCCTCTACCCAGGCGTGCGCAAAACCACAAAAAGAAAATCCGATATTGACACCATCGTCGCTCGATTTCGCGGGCGTAACTTCTACGTGACCGATCTGTTCGAACTTAAAGATGATATTCGGAGGTTCGTCTTTGTAACGCTGGAAGAATTTAGTAGCCTCCAACCGCGTCACCTTCTCATTGAAGCCGATAAGTAGATTGCGGTCCTCAACAGTCGGACTGACACTTGCAAGTGAAGGTTTTGATGGCATAAAGGCCCTTCAGTAGCAGGGAACAGATGAGATACCCTTGGATTATCTCAGCCATGAGGCCGGGAGAATACTTTTTGGAGTCGACATGGGACGACAAATTTACGCAAAACCAACCCGAGCCTTACTCAAGGACATGCTGCAGGACTGGGAGCTAAAACCTGGACAAGTATTCACGATAGGCCGAGCACTCGAATGGTTTGCCAAGAATTATCCGAAGTTGAAACCGGGCAGCATCCGCGCGCATCTGGTCCAGGCGGCGACTAACGACGGCAGCCGACTTCATCATCCGGCCACGAACGAAACCGACGATATTTTATTCAAGGTGAACTCCGGCCAATACCGGCTATACGAGCCAGGAAGAGATCCCGCACCTATCCACGAGATGGTTGAAGGTGACGTGGCTCTCCAGGAGGCGGCAGCCTCGGTCGATGGCGACGAGGTGGAGGGCGCGGAAGCGTTACCTGGTTCGTCTGAATTTCTGCTTGAGAGGGACCTGCAGCGATACCTTGCGGAGAACCTTGAATGCATCGAGCCCGGGCTGAAGCTCTATGAGGATGAAGACATCAGCGGCTTAGAGTTCGAAGCTGGCGGCGGCCGTCGTATTGACATCCTGGCTTTAGACAGGGCCGGCGCTTTTGTTGTACTTGAGTTAAAGGTCTCGCGCGGCTACGACCGCGTTATCGGCCAACTGCTGCGGTACATGAACTGGGTCCGGAAGGAACTTGCCGAGCCTGGCCAGCGCGTGCGTGGCATCATCATTTGTCGCAGTATTTCTGACGATCTGCGGCTGGCTTGCGCCAGCATTGGAGACGTGGAACTCTGCGAGTATCAGCTGTCAGTCACTGTGTCCAAAGTGCCGCAGCTTAAGCTTACGTAACATTTTCACCCGTAGAGCAATTATTCTTTTTGGCAGCGCCCGGCGTGAGAAGCTTCGGCATGGCAACTATCCAAAAATTTAGTAATCCCAGTAAGCTCTCCGAAATCAAAGACTAAAGGCTGTTGCTGGTGGGACACGTGAATGCACTCGCACTCTAATCATAGCCGGTTTTCAGCGTCGCGCTCGCGCTGGCGAAGCCGCTTGACGTAAGGGCCGTCAACGAGCTCCTCCGGTCCATGATTTAGCGCACAGTTTGTCAAAGAAGCAATGGTACTGTCCGAAACGACGAGCCCGCTGGGCAAAGGTCCGTACTGTTCGGCGCCCTGTTCCGCAATAGCGGCGAGCAGCGCTTTAACAAAGTCTGCCAAGGATGAACGGGAGGCAGCAGTAGCAGCGGCAGTCAAAGGGTCTAAGGCTTGTGTCTCGGCCATCTCCGCATCACGGGCAATCTCCTGCAGGAAATCACTCAATTCCGGCCAGTACTTCAAATCATATTGCGCGCGCAATGCATCAAGGTGCAACTGGACATACGATGTGAAGCGATGATTGCTTTTGCCGGCAAGCTTGAGCACTTCGCACACATGGTAGTGAGTCTCGCTCCCAAAGCCGGTCGTGTTGTGCAGGGTTGAGCGTCGCCGAAGAAGTTCGGCAAGATTTGACGCACCCTCGCCGATCTGGCGGTTAACGTCTGCCAACTGGTCGCGTGCAATGCGTGCTTTCGCAATTTTCTCCGGACTCCAGAAGGCAGCAGTGTTTAGGACAATCCCAAGAAAGGTCTGTAGTGCGCGCGGATGGTTGCCCAGTTTTCCTTGCAACTCCTCGTAGGCGCCGTTGAGCTCTAGCCCTCGGGCAAGCAGCCTCTCTGCGATTTCTGTCTCGCTGGGTAGAAGGGAGTTTTCCTGGTTGTATCGCACCTCGTCCTTGAGGATTTTCTCGCAAATTTTCTTCGGGTCTTTGAAAGCGACTGAGCTCACGGGTTGTCCTTGGTGATGAAGATTGCCGCAAGCTTATTTAATCGAAACAACCTTGTCAGTACCCCAGCCGTATTTATTGGATGAGCATTCGGGTACCCCGTGATCGGCAATAGACCTTCGCACATCAAGATTTCAGCGAATCACGGGATGGTCCACAACACAGGCACCTTAAAAAGAATGGGTAGTCGATGGCTGCGTATTGTGCTTGCAAGCATAACTATGCCGCTATCGTGCATGGCGTGTTCTTGGCTAGCCTTTACGAGCTGCCTCTGGCACACTCATCGCATGTCGAAAAATCTCGTTGTAAAGGCCGCTACTAAAAAGCGCCTCACGCCTCGCACAAAACGCGAACAGACGCTGAAGGACGTCATTGCAAGTCGCAAGGTGCAATCAGCCATTTCTGGTGCCAACGCTAAATTCGTTTTCCCAAAAATGTCAGGTGTAGCAGCAGCAGAGCTTATGAAGGCTGCTGGCATTTTGACGCCGAATGGCAAACTGACGAAATCATATCGCTAACTAATTGGCGCCACTTTTTGGCTAAGGATACGTACGACCGCAAGGGTCAAACAACGCCGCCGAACTTGGTAGAGATGTACACGTCTTTCACGCGTTGGGCGCCTTGAGGTGTGGCCACAATCTTTGCGGACTTTCTCCATTGAGCAAGGAATGGGGTCGCTGCAGCCAAAGACGCGCATCTTCTTGAGATCTGGAAACCTCGTTTGCCAAGTCCTCAATTTTATTCATGTTGGCCCTCCCAAAAGACCGAGTCACCACCGGACCCGTGAAATTTCCTCAGCAACCACATCAAGAAAGGCTTCCTTCCATTCCTCCGGCGTCAGGGCATCAAATGCAGGAGACGACGCACCAAGCATCATTTCCATTGGTGTCCAGCCATGGAATATTTTCTGCGGTGCGCGCAGGAAACTCCAGAGCATGGTGGTGGAGACTTCAGCCTCACGGTATTGATGGATGACTTGTTTGAGCAGTGACTTAATCACGCGTTCATCAAGTTGAAACTTGGGGTAGAGCGGACCACCGTCCCGCCCTGGGGCGCGGGCAGCGAAGAGGTCACCCTCCAGTTCAAGTTCGCGAACCCTCTTGATCGTGCAGCTCATCCTGTCGGCCATTTCCTCAATGGTCAGAACGCCATATTCCTTTTTGAAACGGTTCCGGTCCGGGTCAACAAGAGCCGGTTGCACTTGGGCAATGATGTTCGCAACTTCTTCATTGGACATTTGACCGATCGTTTTCAATGACTGGCTCAGATACAAAAGCTGCGCACGTATATCGTCCGTGCTTTCTCCTGCTGCTTTTACCCGCCCAATCATGATCCTGGGCAGTACAGTACCTGCGCTAGGTATGGCGTCAGCGGAAGTGAGCAGTAGAGGTACTGCATCAATCAACCCCATGTCCAGGCCGGCTGCCCGAAGCGCTTCCGAACTAGCAATCACCAAAATTTCGTCTGCTTTGGCACTTTTACTCGAGGATGATGGGGAACTCATGACACACCTCTCCGCAACTTAGCCTGCAGCGCCGGTGTACAAGGAGTCAATAAGCCGGATAACCCCATCGACCTGGCCATCTGAAACGGCATGCTCTGCCGTCTTTTGGCCGAACGCCTGAAGTGGCTCAGTTCGGAACCACTGCAGGGATTTGGCGAGATCGCCGCCCGACGCATCGTATGCCGCCTTGATGACGCGCAGGTTGTCCCTCAAATGGCTTTGGATACTGGCAGTGCCAGGCGTATTCCCGATCGCACCTACAGATACCCTTGCATTTCGAGCCAGCGTTTCAACATCGATACCGAGCAGACCGACATAACGCACCGGCGAGAGCATCGGTGCGAGCTCCGGATCTTGCAAGTCCGTCAAAAAACCCGGAGTATTGGCAGAACCATCGCCCTGCACGTGAATGTTTAGAGGTATTGGCGACAACACCTCACCCTCAGGGAGATATTCAACAGTCACCGGAATATCTCCCTTGTGGATTGACGTTTGTTTCCCGTCCTTGCTCATACTGAACTCCTTGGCCCGTAGCGCCATGAGGGTCACTACTGAAATCTCGGCAGCTTCGTTTGTATTCTCGTATCCAAAACTGACAAACACAAGTAAGAATGAACCGCTTATAAAGGTACCCATTTATGGGGAAGCTACGGACTCGATGATCCCCAGACAGAAATCGCCGAAACTCTCAAAAAATGCAAAGGAAAATGCCGTGAACATACCTTCGAAATCAGTGCGGTTCTCCGAGTTCGTCGGGAAATTGAAAGCTGAACGCGCGGCGACCGGTCGCGAGGATGCGGTGATGTTGATGAAAAAAGTAATGAAATTGGTGGAAGACGCTTACGGGCTTCCAGACAATGATTTTGATCGTCGAATGAACGTGTTTGCACTGAATGCCAACATGGGCTGGATGAATCTGGACACTGATCCGTGTTACTGGGATGACAACCAGACAAAAATACACCGAACAGAGGTTTATAAAGATGGCCGCATTGTTATAAGCCGGAACAAGGCACCCATTGCTATCGTGCTGGATAAAGCCGGAGCGTGACCGATTGCTACACCAGCAGCGCTATACGCGCATTGGCAGTAACCGACCCATCCAACTAAAGTCCAAGTGCCCAATACCTGATGTAATTTCAGGCTGCAATCCATACTGTTTAGTCCTGCTGTTTTCAAAGTCCGGTTACATACCTTTATGACACCAAATCCTTGGATGACATTTTTAGGATGCCCGTTGGTAAGCCGTGACATTTTGGTTTAAGGCCAAGGTGAGGGCGTCCCCTGCTTCAATCATGTGGGAGGAGCTGGAAAAGGCAGTAAAAGCACACTCGCCGGACGAAGGCTACGCCCTTCGAGGTAACCAGCTGAAGTGCTGTATTTGTGATTCAAGCATCGCGCCGCGAACGTGTTTGCGGAACCTTTCTCCTATTGCGCTGCCGCTTAATCCCCCCGAGGGGGTCTGGCCAAAAAATGTGAAGTCGGATACGGATGAATTGATCAGGCCAGGACGCACCTCGCGCAGGTACCAACCCAGCCAAGCCAACGCTTCGTTCCGTTCGATGGGCACATTCCAAAAGTCTGGATCCGTGTTTACTGCGATCCCACGGGCGTCCTTTAGTCGCATTCCCGAAAGCTGAATCTGATTTTGAGCCAAAAGTCGAGCCATCGTGTACATCACCTTGTCCGCAAGATAGTGCGATCTCTTCTGCGAATCCGTCTGCGCCGATATCTGGTGATCAATATGGGCGAGCAGCAGTGCGAACACCTCATCTTCTACATAGTATGAGGATTGAGAACCAAGATGTCGGCGTTCAATATATCGACCAGAATTGGCGCGAGCTTGTGACAGTCCCCACTTCCCAGTCATTGAAAAACTGTGGTCGACGATTGATTTTGCCTCGGCATTCGATATTGCAGCGTAGCCTTGCAACAGGTGTCGCCGCACCACGCTATCAATCCAGAAAGGAGATGTTTTTCGGGTGCTCGCAAGGTCTACGGCTGTCCATCCGCGAGCACTGGCAACCGATAGAAAATTCGCCGGCCAACTGTGTAGCATGCCGCCCACATCAGCAAGGAGTCGTCGTCGGATGACAAGACTCTCTTGGTCGAATCCCCTGGATATTTCCGATGCGTTAATGGCATTGCCCAGTAGCCTGATCCCGGCGAAGAATGCGGGGGAATAGACGACCCGATCGCCCACATTGACCCATCCATCCACAAGGGCCTTTTGGATTAACCCCCCAAGTGATGTCTCTTGCGGATTTGCTTCTTCAGTATGTGCTCGCCGCAAGTCGAAGCAGCATTTATGGCAAAAAACATGTAGTTGTGAGCCCACCGTTGTTTGCAGACGCCATTTGATGTCGACGCGATGCGGAATCACGGGGTCGGCACAACGCGGGCAGCAATCCAATAGTTGAAGTTTGTGTTCGACGCAGACAGTGACAAAGGAAAGGCGCCATGTAGCCCGATAGTAAGGCCATGCGTCTGTCTTTAGGCAAAGTGGGCAATACATCAATGAAGAGCGTCTACGCAAGCGGTGATAGATGCCGAGCGGCAGAACCCCAGGGGTGTTCCCTCTGGCGTTGATTTTTTCAGAAATCACGCCGGCGAAAGCATTCAAGGTGCACGCGGAAAGATCATGGATATCGACGCCGCTTACAAGACTAAGCCTGCCAAGCATTTCATCGGATATTGACCTGTCTATGTCTCGATTCCATACTGGACTTCGTGCGCCGAAGATCGCAGAGCAAGCGGACTCAACGCGCAAGCCGTGCGCATGGGCGAGGCGGACAATCCAGGCGCTCAGAATCTCGCCACATTGAGGGTGGACCCGAATTGGCCACAGCGACGGAGGCAAACCCGGTAACGGCATGATGTTCTAGTTCAAAGGCGACTGCGCTCCAGCTTGCGTTCGCTGCTGGTTTTAGGGGCACATTTCCTCAGGATATCGGCCGTAATGCATTCGGTGCCGCTGGTGATGGCCTCCTTGGCTGCCCGGTTCAGGATATTAGAAAACCCGCCTATGGTTTCAATACCAAAGGAGTGAATCAGCACAGCCGTTTCCTTGCGCGACAGTGATGACGGCTGGCGCAACGGCAAAACTTGCTCGAAATTGGCCAGTAACGTCCTCATTTCCAGTCCGACAACCCATAGCGGAAGGGGTTCAGGTCGAAACCTATTTTCGATCTGATCACTCACGTGGAGAAGTTGCAAACTTTCAGGAGTTCCTGCGATGACGACAGACATTCTCAGTTCGTTGCTCAAGTGCTTCAATGCAAACAAAAACTCTCGCTGCCGATTGAGGTTCCCGGAGAGCAGATGATTGATCTCATCGAGCATGAGAATCTTGGTTCCCACGTTTCGAAGAATGTCCTTTGCCGCGTCTCTGCGACTCTCACGGGATTTGTTGGCCGGGCGCGGCTGGTTCAACATATACAGGATCGTGTCGTATAGGTCATTGGCATTGGCTGTTGGCGGTGTTTCGAGCAACATGACCTGGGCGGTGATGTTGGGACCCTCAGAATTCATAACACCAGGATGCAGATTGGCGAAGTGTTCAAGAATGTGGGACTTACCGTTGTCGCTTCTTCCGACCAACATCATGTTCGGCGGCCGATTAATCCTGGGACGCTTCAGGAAATCCTCCAAAAGGGCAATGACTTGGTTGGCGCGCTGGTAAGGTAGCCATCGGTCACTGTCGATATAGCTGAACCGATCTTCGTCTGGCAGTAACGCGGCTATAGCCGCTTCGGGTAATAGGTGCGCAAGGGATGTAGCAACTGTCGTCATATGCTACGGCCTTCCTAAAATCGCAGGGGCAACGCCGCCCGGTAAAGGGACGACGACATCATCATCTGGCTCGTCGACAGGAAGTTCTGCAGGCAAACCTTCTTCCAGCTTGGCACGACGCTGCTTTGGTAAAGAATGTCGTTTGCTGTCGATCAGTCGTTGCTGAGCCCGGCGGGCTTTTTTTGTGGTTTTCGCCGCAACTTCTGTAACACCCCGCATTTCATCCAGTCCCTCGGCTATAAGCTCATGGTTCACATGGCCGCGGTTGTCACGACGCAATTGCCGTTTGAGGGTCGTGTTTTCCCAAAGGGTGATGTGCTCTAGCTCCCCTACTGCCGGAATTGCAAAATACTGCCTGATTTCCGGATCAAGAAAGTAAACCTCGGTCATGTCGTAGGGGTCATACTTGATGATGAATTTGCGCGCCTTTTTGGGGTCTTCAGGGTCGCGCGAGCCCACCCACCGTCGAAGCACTGTATCCGCGTATTGGAGTCGCTCAATGGCAATGCCATAGTCCTGGATTGAGCGTTCCGTACCTGGCAAGAAGTCGACGCGCAACCTGAATTCATCACTTACCCTGTCCGGGATTCCAATGCCCGGCGTATCACCCGTACCAATTATTCCGCGCTCCCAGGCCTTGATCGGCGGCAACTCGGCCAGTCCCGAGTGGGATTTCTGGTGATAGTACTTGGTGATGAAAATCGTGAACCACCGCCGGAACTCCTGAATGGTCATGATCGCTCGCCCGGTCGAGTCGTATTCCATGCGCTTGACCAGGTTGGCGAATCTCGCGCCTTCGAGCTCATGCACCTTTTGCAGGAACGTGCGGAACAAGCTTTCTATGTGCCCCGCAAAATTTGGGGCGCCCTTGGGTCTTTTGCGAGTTTCAATTCCGTTGATCTCACATGCCATCAGAAAATACTTGCCTTCAAACTCGCTTGCGTTGTCTGTATACACAACTTTCGGCAGGCCGTAGCAGGGCCATACGGCGTCGACCTCTATCTCCTGAAGGAAGCGCTCTTTCGGCAGAATCGCATGCGCCATACAGGCACCAGCCACTCGCACGCTAGGTGCCTCCATCATGAGTGTGAATCCGGCAATGCAACGGGTGTTGATGTCCAGTGCCACGGTTAGCGTTTGAGCACCATCAATGGGGCGGCGATAAACCTCGTCAACGATGCAATAGTCGGACGGTGTGTGATCCATCTGCCAAAGATCGAGGGGGTAGAGTACCTCAGGATGCTGACCTCGCTGAAGATCGTGGCGGCCGCGAGCCGCTTTGCGACCCTCACGAGCCTGAACCACTTCTCTCGGCAATAGTTCCTGTATTCGACGTGCAACAGTCGATTTGTGAGGAAAGGGCCAGCCCTTCTTTTTGCATCGTTTCTCCACCGCTTCCGCTACGGTCGAGATCATCTTGCGCTGGTCAGTCAGATATTCTTTTTTGATGACGGCGCGAATGAGCCTATCAACTTTTGCCAATATCTTGCGCTTTCCTTTGTCTGCCCGTGGCAGCCGAAGAAACACCCGCAACGATTGGGTTCGATCGTAGTCCGCGAGAAGGCGATAGACCGTCGCAGGGCTACGCCCTATAACGGTAGCAGCCTCCTGCACTTTTTGCGCTCCGCGACGATATGGCTGCGCGTTAATGAGATCGCGCATTGCCAGGAGCCGGGTGCGCGCCTGGGTCCATCGTTTGTCCGAAATAAGTGGAAGAACCTCGGAAACAAGGCGCTGTGCACGCTCTGATGTGGCACGCCCGACTTCGACCGGCTGTGCATCCAAAGTATCAATGCCCAGCGTTTGAATTTCGCCGTCCTCGGCAAACCGGACCAGCACATTTTGTACATCGACGAGGTCGAGCACAACACACTCGCGACGTTGATGCGTCAACAGTGCGCCAGGCGCGAAACTCAAGATCTCACTCATGCAGCCTTCTCCCATATTTCGGAATTCATGGTCAGGGGTGCATCAAGGTCCGTGAGTACGGTACCCTGTGCCACCATGGTCCACAAATCGGGAAGTAGCCCCGCCTGACTTTCTGTAGACCGGAAAACACCTGCCAGCAGTGCTTTTGGAGTTGCGCAGCCATTCCAGGCCCGAAGTTGTTCTAGCAACAGCTTCTTGTGCACCGGGTCGCATTTGCGTTCGATAAACCGGAGAAGAAAGTTGGCATTTTTAAGCCTGGGCGTATAAATATCAGGCTCGCTGACCACCTTAAAGTCCCATCCCATAGATGGACAAAATAGATTCGCTGCAGCCAACTTGGCCGCAAGTTCATCGTCAGGGTGATCGGCATATTCCTCCGGTTTGACCTCAAAGAGAGTAGTTCTTCTCACGGCCCCCTGACTGTCAGGCCTGTACTTCACAAGAACATCCGGGAAATAGACACGGCGAACACCACCAAGCTCGTAGGGTATTTCTATTGGCTGGGTGATAAACGACTCCACCGAGATATCGACACGTAGCAAAGTGAAGAAGTCGCGCTCCAAAAGGGACTCGTATTCCTGACGATGAGCGATCCGACCGCGGACGTTCTGCGTCCGTACGCCAATGGAGCGAGCAGTGCTTGCGCCGATAATGAGACTATTTTTCGCATTTATCATGAATTATTCGTCCTAGTTTCTCATTTATCCTGAGTTTTACCAGGCGGCTCCCCGCCACGACCGGGTGAAATCTCGCTGGCGCACCGGGGGGTTCTATTTCTGGATGAGCTGCCGGAGTTTCCACGTGCAGCGCTGGAGGCACTGCGTGAGCCGCTTGAGTCAGGCCACATCACCATATCGCGCGCAGCTCAGCGGGCCGAGTTCCCCGCCCGCTTTCAGCTGATCGCGGCCATGAACCCATGCCCCTGCGGTTATCTCGGCTCAACCCTGCGCGCCTGCCGGTGTTCACCAGAGCAGGTCTCGCGCTATCAGGGCAAGTTGAGCGGACCCCTGCTTGACAGGATTGACCTGCACGTCGAGGTGGGCAGCCTTGCTGCAGATGAACTGATCAACAGCGCGCCTGGCGAGAAGACAGAAGCCATACGCGAGCGCGTGGTTCAGGCCAGGCAACGCGCCATCACGCGGCAAGGCAGCAGCAACCAGGCGCTGGAGGGCCAGGCCATCGACGAGCAGTGCCGGCTGGACGCTGCCTCTGCAAAATTCCTCAACACGGCGGCAGCCCGGCTGGGCTGGTCGGGCCGCAGCATCCACCGCTGCCTGAAAGTGGCGCGGACCATTGCCGACCTTGCCGGTGCAGACACAGTCCAGGTGACGCACGTCGCCGAGGCGGTTCAGTACAGGCGTTCGCTAAAAGCCGTGAACTGAAGAAACTGCGGCATCTTCAATGCCGCCGTCGCGCTTTCAGCCAGCGCGACAAATGCATTTTCAGATCGTGGCGGGGATGCGTGATGCGCCTAAGGGCACTTGCATAGTCCAGCGCCAGGCCGGGCGTCCACGCGATGGACTCTGCCCTTACCCTGACGCTGCCAGCCAGCCACATGTCGGGATGCACCGCCAGCCGCAGCAGCGTTCGCCAGAAAGGCCTGTCTGCAAAAACACCCTCCACAGCAGCATCAATCGCCTCCGTCACGGCTACCGAGCAGTTACGGCTGGTGAGGTTATAGGTATCGTCCTTGCGGTAGTCATCCCAGAAAGCCTGCAGGTAAGGCAGGTTGAACACGCGAAAGCGGATATTGATGGTCGCGGGGCGGGTGTCAGCCGCCTCTTGTGCATACGAAGGCAACCACACGCCAGGATGATCATTGCTGCTGGTCGCACGTACCTGGTCGACCACATTTTGCTGGGTAATGTTGAGCCGCACGCGGGGATGGTGGCTGATGTATAGATCATCACCGCATGACAGCGCCACATGGCCTGTGGTCACGCTGCCCTTGCGCGACAGGGCAAACAGATACCTGTCGACCAGCGGCATGCGTACGCGCTCATCTGCCAGGCCTGTAGCTGTCCACACGTGAACAACCATGGCGTGCGGGTCTCCGGCATTCGCAACAGCAGGGTGAGAGGTGGGTCGGTTTTCTGCGATGTCCCTGCGGCGACGGTAAATTTCAATGGCCGCCAGTCTTGATCCGCGTGGCAGTCTCCGCAGGCGCCATGCGCCGCGGGCCAGCACATAACCACCCACCAGCAAAGCCAGGCCCAGGCAAAAGGGAACATTCATCTCCGGCCGGAGCGGCCAGTCGGTGACGAGAAGCAGCGCCATCACAAGATAGCCCCAGCCAATGAGGTTGGACAGGTGCCAGCGTGGGTAGCGGACCAGCAGGCTGGAGGCGATACGCAGGAGTCCGTTAAAAAGAAATGCGACAGCAAACAGCACACCCGCAGTCAACGCGTTGTCCCACGGGAAATCCAGCACCAGGCTGGCCACAACGACCATCGCGACGCCCCTGAGCATTTCCATCTGGCGGCGTGAACCCGTGTGGCTGGCGCCTACTGCTATCTCGGCCAGGCCCTGCATCAGCAGGAAAAGGCCAAGCACCCAGGTGGTGACGCTGGCCACGCCATCTGCCAGGTCAACCAGCAACACAGTGGCCGCCGCCATGGTCAGCAGGCCGGCAGAAAAGAAAACCTTCCAGCGCTTTATCAGCGCATCAGCGCCAAACAGAATGAGAACCAGCCTGAACATATTGCTTTTAACGTCTGGAGAACAACCCGGAAGCGCCAATGACGGAATGTTCGGGTCGCGTGAGGCCACTCGGCTGCGCAATGATAGCGTTCACTTTTTGAGGTGGATTTCCACAAGACAGTTGCGCAGCGCGGGTGACAGCCACAAAAAAAAGGCACCGCACTTTCATGCGATGCCTGCTGATGGAAAGTCTCGGGTGATCAACCGCCCTGATACACAGGCGCTGGCTGCACCACGTTAGGCGTCACTGGCGCAGGAGCGCGATACACGGCGCCGTCGTTGCTGCGAATCGTGGAGCCTTCCACAGTCACCCGGCTGCCCACAGCAGGTGGCTGGGCGACCTCAACCGTGCGGTGCGAGCCGTCTTCCATGCGCACATTGACCTGGTAGACGGTCTCCTTGCGCATATGGCCTTCGATGGCGTTGCCGGCAAAGCCGCCACCAACAGCCCCGATGATGGTGCCAAGCGTGCGTCCATTGCCCTGGCCGATCTGGTTGCCCAGAACCGCGCCGAGCACACCGCCGGCAACCGTACCGACACCTACTCCAGGCGGTTTGGTTGAGCGCGTCACTGGCGTAACCGATTCGATAGACCCGCAATAGCTGCACACGGGTGCTGGCGCCACCGCAACCTGCACAGGTACAGAAGAAGGAGAGGGCGAAGGGGCTGGCGAAACACCTGCGGTCGCAGGCTGGGGCTTGGGCACGGGTTTTGGCTTGACAACCTTTTGCGCAGGCACAGGCGCGGGTTTGGCCGCTGCGGCAGGCTTCTCGACCATGTCATCAGCAGCCGTGGCGGATGCCGCCATGGACGGTGCATTCACCGCAGCCTGCGGGGTTGCAAGAGCCACCTGCGCGGCAGGGGACGCTTGTTTCGACTGCTGGTAAATCATGGTGCCGCCCATGGCCAGCACGGCGATGCCCAGAATTCCGACTGCCGCCCAGAGCGGCTTGTTGGCAGCTGTTGCGGGCTGCTGGCCTGGTTGCAGGTTGTCCGTGTTGTATGTGTTCATGGCGATGACCTCCGGTATTACTTTTATGGGCACTCTGCACGAGCTGTCTGGGGTAAAAACCGCAAGCCCACTATTTGCGGTTTTACCACGCCGGCACCTCTTTGGCGACAGCGTAATCTCTCAACGTGTCACAAGCCAAAAGGTACACAGGGCAAATGAATGCCCCATGTCGTTTCGTAAATACAGGCTGTTTACCGTAAACCCCAGGTAAAGCAGCCGGCAACTGCCGGTACCCAGCCGTTCAAAGATTGGGCGCGAGCAGGCGCTGCAGATCCTCAGCACGCGCGCCGCGTCGTTGCGCAAGATCCTGCAGTTGGTCATCGCCAATCTTGCCCACGTTGAAATAGGTACTGTCCGGATGGCTCAGGTAGAAGCCACTGACACTGGCTGCCGGTGTCATGGCCAGGCTCTCCGTCAGGGCCATGCCTATGTCATCGGCCTTGAGCAATTCAAACATCTCCTGCTTGACGCTGTGGTCCGGGCAGGCCGGGTAACCCGGTGCAGGGCGTATGCCTTTGTATTTCTCGGCGATCATCGCCTCAACGTCGAGCGATTCGCCTTGCGCATAGCCCCACAGGTCGGTACGCACACGCTGGTGCATGGCCTCGGCAAAGGCTTCGGCCAAACGGTCAGCCAGTGCTTTCAGCATGATGGACGAGTAATCGTCGTGGTCATCCTGGAAGTATTTTTCCTTCTTCTCCGCGCCCAGGCCGGTCGTGACGGCAAATACGCCGATGTAGTCAGCAAGGCCTGAGCCCTTGGGAGCAACAAAATCCGACAGGCAGCGGCTGGGCCGCATCACGCCATCCACCGCCGTTTTTTCAGCCTGCTGGCGAAGACCGAACCAGGTCATGGCCACTTCAGTGCGCGATTCATCGGTATAGATCTCAATATCGTCGCCCACGCTGTTGGCGGGGTACAAACCAATGACACCATTGGCCGTCAGCCAGCGGCCTTCAACCAGCCGGCGGAGCATGCGCTGTGCATCTGCATACACACGCACAGCCTCGGTCCCCACGACCTCGTCTTTCAGGATGGCCGGGAATGGACCGGCCAGATCCCAGGTCTGGAAGAAAGGACCCCAGTCAATGTATCTGGCCAGTTCTGCAAGGTCAAAGTTCTTGAAGACGCGCCTGCCCGTGAACTTGGGCACAGGCGGGGTGTAGTTGCTCCAGTCGACCTGCGTCGCATTGGCGCGCGCTTTTGCCAGCGGCCACATGGGCGTCTGTTTTTTGTTGGCGTGCTGGCTGCGCACCTTGTCGTAGTCGCTGTTGAGCTCGTCAATGTACTTCGCCGCCTGGTCAGAAAGCAGGCTCTGCGCAACGCTCACGCTGCGGGAAGCGTCCGGCACATAGACCACAGGGCCTTCGTAGTGCGGGGAAATCTTGACCGCGGTGTGGACGCGGCTCGTTGTGGCGCCACCAATCAGCAGCGGGATCTTGCGGATACGGAAATGGTCGTCCTTCTGCATCTCGGAAGCCACGTATTGCATTTCTTCAAGGCTGGGCGTGATCAGACCCGACAGTCCGACGATGTCGGCGCCTTCAACCTTCGCACGCGCCAGTATCTCGTGGCAGGGCACCATCACGCCCATGTTGACCACCTCGAAGTTGTTGCATTGCAAAACCACCGTGACGATGTTCTTGCCGATGTCATGCACATCGCCCTTGACCGTGGCGATGATGATCTTGCCCTTGGTCTTGACGTCACCGCCTGCGGCTTCAAGCAGCAGCTTTTCAGCCTCGATGTAAGGCAGCAAATGCGCCACGGCCTGCTTCATCACGCGCGCGCTTTTGACCACCTGCGGCAAAAACATCTTGCCTTGGCCAAACAGGTCGCCGACGACATTCATGCCATCCATCAGCGGGCCTTCAATCACATGCAGCGGCCGGCCGCCGTCTGCCAGGATTGCCTGGTACATCTCTTCTGTGTCTTCGGTGATGAACTCGTTCATGCCCAGCACCAGGGCATGCGACAGGCGCTCGCGCACCGGCAGGGCGCGCCACTCGTTTTTCTTGCTGTCGTCTTTCGCACCGCTCTTCGCAGTTTCAGCAACTTCAATCAGGCGCTCACTCGGTGTGAGCGGTTGCTCACCTTCCTTGTAAACCGGTTCGCGGTTGAGCACCACGTCTTCAACACGTTCACGCAGGGTAGGTTCCAGGTCGTCATACACACCAACCATGCCGGCATTGACGATACCCATGTCCATGCCCGCCTTGATGGCGTGATAGAGGAAAACGGTGTGAATGGCTTCGCGCACCGGGTCATTGCCGCGAAAACTGAAAGACACGTTGGACACCCCACCCGATACCTTGGCACCCGGCAGGTTCTGCTTGATCCAGCGCGTGGCATTGATGAAGTCCACCGCGTAGTTGTTGTGCTCTTCAATGCCGGTGGCAATCGCAAAAATATTGGGGTCGAAGATGATGTCTTCAGGCGGGAAGTCCAGCTCGTCAACCAGCACGCGGTAGGCACGTTCGCAGATCTCGATCTTTCGCTCATAGGTATCGGCCTGGCCTTTTTCATCAAAGGCCATGACGACGGCAGCCGCGCCGTAACGCTTGAGCAGTTTCGCCTGGTGCTTGAAGGAGTCCAGCCCCTCCTTCATCGAAATGGAGTTAACGATGCCCTTGCCCTGTATGCAGCGCAACCCAGCCTCGATCACGCTCCATTTGGAGCTGTCGATCATGATGGGCACCCGCGAGATGTCAGGCTCACTGGCGATCAGGTTCAGGAAGCGCACCATGGCCGCCTGGCTGTCCAGCATGGCCTCGTCCATGTTGATGTCGATGATCTGGGCGCCGTTTTCAACCTGCTGACGCGCCACGGCCAGTGCGGCTTCAAAGTCGCCATTCAAAATCATGCGGGCGAAGGCCTTGGAGCCCGTGACATTGGTCCGCTCACCAATATTGACGAACAGCGTGCCATCGCCAATCTGCACCGGCTCAAGGCCGGACAGTTTCATGGACGGAACGATTTTGGGATTTTCAGTTTCAGACACAACTCACCTTGGGGCTTAATGGGCGCTCAGGTGAGCGTCGTTGCTGCAGGGGCACCAGCTGGTACGGCCTGTAACCCAAGCCTGACGAAATCACGGTTTCGCTGCAACGCTCCTTGGGTTACCATCATTTTAAACGCCTGTGTGCGATTGCGCCGACACGCCCCAGGCCAAAACTTCTAAAAGATCATGTTTGACAAGCTGTTTGGCAAAAGCCGGCCCGCCCGGATTGATGCGCCAGAACGCATGCGCCCCAAAGAGCGCATGCGCGCGGTCGAAGGCTCTAGCACGGCAGAACTGGCAGCCAGCCTGCTGATTGCACCGACCGCGCTGATGCAGCTCTCGCCAGATGAAGCCCTGACCGTGGTGAGCTACATGATCCCGCGCAGGATTGCCATGGGGACCACCTTCATCACTGAGGGCGACAAAACCGACACCGGCTACATGGTGCTGCTGCTCGAAGGCGAAGTGACTGTCGAAAGCATCGTTGTGAGCCGCCACACGCCCGTCACCGTGAATGTGCTCGGACCTGGCAGCCTGATCGGCGAAATGGGCCTGGTCGATGGCCAGCCCAGGCTGGCCTCATGCACTGCCAGCACCGACGTGCGATGCGCAATTCTGTCGCGCGAGGCGCTTGAAAAAATGGGTGAGGACGACCCCAAGACGGCAGCCAAATTCATGTTTGCGGTGTCCCTGCGCGTGGCCGAGCGGCTGCGTGATACGGCTGAGAAGCTGAAGATGTACGCCCAACTTGTCCAAGCCATGCAGCAGGAAATCGACCACCTGATGCCCACTTGAGGGCTAGCAACGCCAATCGGCTCGAGGGATGGGAATTTGCAAGCAGGGGCCGCGGAACCGGCTTCGCCGGGCCGCAGGCGCAGCGGCCCCTCGGGGGGCAGGAAGCTACACCAAGTGAGCGACCGTGGGGGTCACTTTCAGGCAGCTTCGCGGTAGAACACGCCGGATGACAATTCGCGGCGTGCCACGGGCGCCACAGCACTCGCTATCGCCTGGATGTGGTCAGGCGTCGTGCCGCAGCAACCGCCGACGATGTTGACCAGGCCTTCGGCCGCAAATTCATGCAGCAGGCGTGAGGTCACATCAGGCGTTTCGTCGAAGCCTGTGTCGCTCATGGGGTTGGGCAAACCGGCGTTCGGGTAGCAGCTGATGAAGGTATCGCCAGCCACACGGGAGAGCTCCTGGATGTAGGGGCGCATCAATGCCGCACCCAGCGCACAGTTCAGGCCAATGGCCAGCGGCTGGGCATGGCGCACGCTGTGCCAGAAGGCCGTCACGGTCTGGCCACTCAATATGCGTCCTGATGCGTCCGTCACGGTGCCGCTGATGATGAGCGGCAGGCGCTCGCCGGTGTTGTCGAAATATTCGTCGATGGCAAACAGCGCGGCCTTGGCATTGAGCGTGTCAAAAATCGTCTCGACCAGCAAGACGTCGCTGCCGCCCTTGACCAGCGCCTCGGTTTGTTCGTAATACGCCTTGCGCAACTCTTCAAAGCTGGTGTTGCGCGCGCCCGGGTCATTCACGTCGGGGCTGATGCTGGCCGTCTTGGGCGTCGGGCCGAGGGCGCCGACGACAAAACGCGGCTTCTCAAGCGTCGAAAACTTGTCGCAGGCGGCGCGGGCAATGCGTGCGGATTCGTAATTCATCTCGACGGCCAGGTCGGCCATGTCGTAATCGGCCTGGGCCACGGTGGTCGCGCCAAAAGTGTTGGTTTCAATCATGTCTGCACCGGCAGCCAGGTAACCCTCATGGATATCCTGAATGACATCGGGCCGCGTCAGGCTGAGCAACTCATTGTTGCCCTTGACGTCTTTGTGGAAGCTCTTGAAGCGCTCACCACGGTACTGGGCTTCGTTAAGCTTGAAACGCTGGATCATGGTACCCATCGCGCCATCAAGAATGGCAATGCGTTTCTCAAGAATGGCAGGCAGCTGCTGGCCGCGGGTGTAGGTGATGGGCTTCATGCCCGTCATTTTAGGCGGTCAGCTATTGACGCAGTCGTTTCAATGACAATATGGGTTACGCCTCCAAAGTCATGAAAAATCTACAACCCCAAGAAGCCTGGGCCTGGCTGCAAGAGCATCCCGACAGCCTGTTCGTCGATGTCCGCATGGAAATCGAGTCGCTCTACGTCGGCCGGCCACCCAATGTGGTCAATGTGCCGTGGTACGAATACCCCGACCTGCAGCCAGACCCCGAGAAGTTTGCGCAGGCCGTGTTGCGCGAAGGCAGCGGCAAGGACCAGCCCGTGCTCCTGATCTGCCGCTCGGGCCAGCGGACACGCGATGCCGGCAAGGCGCTGGAAGCCGCCGGTTTTACGGATGTGCAGCACGTGGTGCACGGCTTTGAAGGCGAGCTCGACGACGCCTTCCGCCGATCGACCATTTCGGGCTGGCGCTTTGACGGCCTGCCCTGGGAACAGATGTAAGCCGCGCCTTGTCAGAACTGTCCGCCATCACCCTCATTCCCACGCCGCTGGACATCCTTGGCGAGGTCTTCGGCTACAGCGAGTTTCGCGGGCCGCAGCAGGCCATTGTTGACCATGTGATTGCCGGCGGCGATGCACTGGTGCTGATGCCTACCGGCGGCGGCAAGTCGCTGTGCTACCAGATACCCGCCATTGCGCGGCAAAACGCCGGGCACGGCGTGACCATCGTCATCTCGCCGCTGATTGCGCTCATGCATGACCAGGTCGGTGCGCTGCATGAGGCCGGCGTCTCGGCCGCCTTTCTCAATTCCACGCAAGGATTCGAGGAAAGCAGCGCGCTTGAGAAACAGATGCTGCGCGGCGAACTGACGCTTGTTTACGCCGCCCCTGAGCGCCTGAACACGCCGCGCATGAAAGACCTGCTGCGTTCGCTGCATGAACGCGGCAAGCTCAGCCTGTTTGCGATTGACGAGGCGCATTGCGTGAGCCAGTGGGGCCACGACTTCCGGCCCGAGTACCGCTCGCTCAGCATGCTCCACGAGATCTTCCCCGACGTACCGCGCATGGCGCTCACCGCCACCGCCGATGCACTGACCCGCCAGGATATGGTCGAGCGCCTCAAGCTGGAAGACGCGCGGCACTTTGTCAGCAGCTTTGACAGGCCCAACATCCGCTACACCATCGTCGAAAAAACCGACGGCACCAAACAGCTGCTGCGCTTCATAGAAAGCGAACATGCAGGCGAGGCCGGCATCGTCTATTGCCAGTCGCGCAAGCGGGTTGAGGAAATCGCCGACACGCTGCAGGACGCAGGCATCAAGGCCATGGCCTACCACGCCGGCCTGGACAGCACCCTGCGCCAGCAACGGCAGGACCGCTTTTTGCGCGAAGACGGCATGGTGATGGTGGCCACCATTGCCTTCGGCATGGGCATAGACAAACCTGACGTGCGTTTTGTCGCGCACCTGGACATGCCCAAAAACATCGAAGGCTACTACCAGGAAACCGGCCGCGCCGGCCGCGATGGCCTGCCTTCAAACGCCTGGATGACCTACGGCCTGCAGGACGTCGTCAACCAGCGCCGCATGATTGACACCAGCGAGGCGGCGAGCGAAGAGTTCAAGGTGGTGATGCGCGGCAAGCTTGATGCACTGCTCAGCCTGGCCGAAGACACGCGCTGCCGGCGCGTCAGCCTGCTGCATTATTTTGGTGAAGACAGTACCGCCTGCGGTAACTGTGACAACTGTTTGAACCCGCCCAAGGTCTGGGACGCCACCGAGCCCGCCCGCAAGATGCTCAGCTGCATCTACCGCGTGCAGCAGGCCAGCGGCATCAACTTCGGCGCAGGGCACCTGATGGATATCCTGCGCGGCAAGCCGACCGAAAAAGTCGTGCAGCACCAGCATGACAAGCTCAGCACTTTCGGCATAGGCGCCGACCTTGGCGAGGCCCAATGGCGCGCCGTGCTGCGCCAGCTGATTGCGAAAAACATGGTGCGGGTCGATGTGGACGCCTTCAACACCCTGCAGCTGCTGCCGGATGCGCGCCAGGTGCTCAAGGGCGAAACCGCCGTGATGCTGCGCGAGCAGCTCGCCGCAGACAAAACCGGCCGTGGCAAGAAGGCCACCAAAACATCGGTCAAGGGCATGGCCGAAGCCGCGCTCAACGCAGGGGCGCTGGAGCGGCTGGGCCGGCTCAAGGCCTGGCGTGCCGAGGTGGGGCGCGAGCACAACCTGCCGGCATTTGTGATCTTTCACGACTCAACCCTTCGCGCGCTGGCCGAACGCGCGCCCACCAGCATGGATGAGCTTGAGGGCATTGCGGGCATGGGCGTGAAAAAACTGGAAGCCTACGGCGCCGAAGTGCTCAGGGTCTGCGCCCCTGCGTGATGCATTGCGCGGCGGCGCGGCCACCGCGTGCTGCCGATTCCTGACACTTCCCGAACAAATACGAATGCTTGTCGCTGTGGTGTTGCAAAATCACCGCATGCGCACCACGCAAGACACCAGGCCACAAACACTTTGGGCAAGCTTTGCCCACGCACGGGGAAACCTGTGCCGCCTGATGCTTGCAGTGGTCGTATGGCTGCTGGCCTTGCCTGCGTTCGCACAGCAGCAGGCGCAGGTTCAGGCGCAGGTGCAGGGGCAGCCGCTGGTGCTTGAGGCTGAAAGCCGCGCCATACGCATAGACCCGCAGCTGGAGTTTGTGCTGGACAACAGCGGCAAGCTCACCATCGAGCAGATTGCGGCGCAGGCCGATTCAGTATTTAAACCCCTGAGCCAGGACAAGCCCCACATCCTGGGCCCCACCGCCATGTGGATGCGCTTTGACGCCAGCGTCAGCAGCGCGGCAGCCCGCTGGCGGCTTGCGATTCCCATGTCCACGCTGGATGAGGCGACGCTGTATTACCGCAATACAGGCGGGCAATGGGTGGCGCAGCGGGCTGGCGACCATGTTCCGCGCAGTCAATGGGCACAGCGCGGACGCTACCCGGTCTTCGACCTGACAACCGACACCAGCCAGAGCGTGCGCTACTACGTCCAGGTCAGGCAGATGCGCATGCCTTATTCGACGCCGCCGGAGATCCTCAGCGACGCCGAATATATCGAAAGCCGCCAGAACGAGCAGATGTTGCTGGGCATCTACTTCGGTTTTGTCGCAGTCATCGTAGCCCTGGCCACCTTCAATGCTGCGAGCAGCCGCGATGCCGCTTTCGGTCTGCTGGCGCTGCAGATATTCCTCTTTGCCTGTGCCCAGGCCGTGACCAGCGGCCTGGCCGGCCAGTACCTCTGGCCGGATTCACCCGGTTTGAACGACGCCTGCAATGTCATGTTCAATCTCTGCACAGCGTCCGTGTCCCTGTGTTTTGCACGCGCCGTTTGCACGCCCATGCGCTACTCCCGGTATTTCGACCTTGTCATGCTGGGCCTGATATTTGTCCTGCCACTGGCCGGCATCGCAGACGTCATCTGGGCCAGCCAGAGGAGTTTTATCCTCCTCAACGTCACGATCAGCGCTGCCGTGGCTGCGCTGCTGGTGGGCATAGGCATAGGCCTGTACGAACGTGACCGCGATACACGTTGGGTCGCGCTTGGGTTCTCGCCTTTGTTGCTGACGGCGCTTGTCCTGCTTGCCAGAAACCTGGGTGTGATTTCCTCAAGCTTCTGGACTGATTCAAGCCGCATCCTGGCTGCGATGCTGGGGTCTCCCATCCTGTTTTACGGGCTCTGGCGGCGCGTGTCCCAGAGCCGCAACCTCAGCGCGCGCACCACGGCGCTGCGCAACACCGACCCCCTGACGGGTGTATACGGCACCAAGATTCTGGTCAGCAAACTGCGTAAATCCCTGGCCACCGGCGAGCGCTACCAGTTGCCTTTTGCGCTGCTGGTCGTGAACCTGGCCAACCTGGCCGGGCTGCAAAAGCAGCATGGCCGTGAAACCGCAGACCGCGCCATGGTGATGGCTGCCTCACGCATACAGGGCATCGCGCACGCCACCGACACGGTGGCGCGCGTGGGAGATGCCCAGTTTGCGTTGCTGATGGAAGGCCCGGTTGACCCCGACTCGGCCAATGACGTGGCGACAAAAATCCTCGCCAGCGGCCTCAGGCCATCACGCGAGTTGCCCGATGCCGAGCCGCTGATGTTTCATATCGCGGTCGGCCATATGGGTCGTGGGACATCGGCGGCGGGCGGCAAGGCCGAGAGCCGGCTGGCAGACATGCTCCAGACGGTGAAGACCATGGATGACGGCTCGGGCAAGGCGATACGGCAGGTCCGCTTTTAGGGCTTTGGCTCGCTTCAGGGGTGTCAAGGGCGTTTGGCTCAAATATTAACTTCCATATTAACAATTTGGGCAAAAGTTAATATAGGTATTAACTTTTGGCCGTTTTAGCCAGTTCTGGCATGCCAAAAAGAGCAAAAACAGCCAAAAAACACCCATTTTGAGGCATCAAAACGGCCGCAGCCCAATAAAGACGTGCGTGAGCAGCTACTAAATTAATAGCAAATTCGGTGCCGAGCGGGGCTGACCTTGCTCAGGCAGCGCCCGCCACCGTCCAGTCGGCCACCTTGAAGTCCTTGCGGACCAGGTTTTCAGCCAGCAGGAAGCGTTTCACTTCTTCGATCAGCGCCACACCCTCCGCCGGATAAGCGCTGTCAGGAAACTGCGAAATGGGGAAGGACGCCTTCACCGCCGCCACCGGAAAGCCGCTGGCCTCGGCATGAAAGGCGTAGTAGGCCTCAGTGTCCTTGCGAATCTCCTGCAGCGCGCGGGTGCGGGCGCGGGCCCAGGCGGCGGGCAATCCAGGCGACGTGGCCACCAGCTTTGGCGAGGTGATGATGACCTGGGTACCGCGCAATGTCGGGTGCCTGGCGGCCTCGTCAATCACCGGGTAGCCACGCGCGGCCAGTGTCGGCCCGGTGTTGATGGGGGCGGCAAAGGCGGCCACCGCCCCTTTTTCAAGCGCCGGTTCGCCGTCGCGCGGCAGCATGTGCACGACTTTCACTTTTTTCTGCAGGCCGTTTTCTTTCAGCAGGCCGAGCACGTAACGATGCATGTATGAGCCCAGCGCCACGCCAATGGTTTTGCCTTCCAGCTGCTTCACGCCCTTGACGCCATCACGCGGCGTGAGCAGCCAGGCATTCAGGCCGATGTTGTCAAAGCCCAGCAGCCCGCCCTCAAAACCCTGGGCGCGGGCCACCACAGCGGGCGTGTCACCGTAAATGCCGACATCGAGGTGGCCGGACACAAAGGCCTCGTTCAGGTCAGGCCCGTTCGGGAAGACACGCGCGACCACGCCGGTAAAACCCAGCGGAACAAGTTCACGCTGCAGGTTGCCCTGCTGCAGGGCCCAGCCGGTGGCGGACGACGGTTTTTTGCCGGGGCCGATGAAGCCCAGGCGCAGCACATTGCCGGTTGGCGGGTTTTGCGCACGGCTTATGCCCGGCAGCGCCAGCGCTGCTGCGCCCGCCAGTGCGGAGCCGAGCAGGCGGCGACGGGTCGGAGCTTCAGGGAAGGGTCTGGTTTTATCAATGCTCATGTTCAGGTCTATCTGTCTGTCTAATTGTTGAAGGTGATCGGTCGTTTAAATCGGGCAATCAATGCGCGCGCTTGAGCAGTTCAAAACTCGCATCAAGACGTGCGGTGGAAGTCCGGCCCTTGCCCCAGCCTATGGCGTTGCGATAGCTGCCCATCAGTGCACGGGTATCGCCCTCGTGCTCTTCAACCTGGAAAGCGTGGTCGGCAATCGGCGCCACGTAAAGAGCGTCTTCGGGGCAATACAGCTCGCACATGAAGCAGGTCTGGCAATCGTCCTGGCGAGCAATCACCGGCGGCTTGCCTGGCACCATGTCAAACACATTGGTGGGGCAGGCCGTCACGCAGATATTGCAGGCGGTGCAGCGTTCGGCGCTCACGATTTCAATCATGCTGCGGCCTCCGTGGGGGTAAGTGTGTTGACGGCGTGCCTGCGCACCCAGACCTCATCAAGCCCGCCGCTGAGCAGCCGGTGCTGCTGCGATGGATCAACCGCCGTGTGTTCCTTGCGGCGGTGCATGCCGCGTGTTTCGGTGCGCTGCAGCGCGCTGCGGTACATCCAGCGCGAGGTCGCCAGCATGGCGGCGGCCTCACGCGCACGCACGGCCTCCTGCGGGCTGGCAGCCGGTGCGCCGCTGCGCAGCCGCTCCCACAGGGCATCCAGGCGCTGCAGCGAGTCTTCAAGCACATCACCGCGCCGGTACCAGTTGCGCTCATACGGGAAGACCTCGGCCTGAACCGCACGAATCACCCCTGCACTGTCGGGCGAATGGTTTCCGCTGCCCTGCAGGGCCACGCCACCCGCGCGAAGGGCGATGCGTGCGGCGCCGCTGCGCGCATCGCGGCCAAACGCTGCAGCCCCCGCGCCAGCCCAGAAGCCCGAGGACAAAGCCCAGGCCGCGTTGTGGCTGCCACCGCCGGTGAAACCGCCGCAGATCAGCTCACGTGTCGCGGCATCGCCAGCCGCGTACAGGCCCGGCACTGTGGTGGCGCAGCCTTCACTCACGACATGCAGCCCGCCCGTGCCGCGCACCGTCCCTTCAAGCCTAAGCGTGACGGGGAAATGCTGCGTGAACGGGTTAATGCCCTGGCGGTCGAACGAGACAAAAAAGTTGGGCTGGGCGGTACGCATCCAGGCCTTGATGCTGTCATCAGCCCGGTCAAGGCAGGCAAACACCGGCTGGGTCTGCAGTGTTTTGGCAATCACGCTGCGCCCGCGCGACGAGCCTGCTCCTTCAATCGGCGTGCCGTCCCTGTAATAAAAAGTCGCCCAGTTGTAGAACAGCGATTTGGTGACCGACGAAAACGCCGGGCCCAGCCCATAGGCGTTGGAAAACTCCATGCCCGACAGCTCTGCACCCACTTCGGCAGCCATCAGGTGCCCGTCACCTGTCAGCACATTGCAGCCCAGCGCGCGGCTCAAAAATGCACAGCCGCCAGTGGCAATGACCACCGCGCCGGCATGCGCCACCCATGTATCGCCGTTTTGCCGGTTGACGCCGGTCGCACCGCACACGGTGCCACGCTCATCAACCAGCAGCTCAAGCGCCGGGCTGTGGTCGATGATGCGCGCCCCTGCGGCCTTGACCTGCTTGCGCATCAGCCGCATGTATTCAGGGCCTTGCAGTGATGTGCGGCGCAGCTGGCCATCCTCATCGACCGGGAAGGGGTAGCCCCATTCGGTGAGCTTGTCGACATTGGCCCAGGTCTGGGCCAGCACGCGGTCCATCCAGGCGTGTTCCGCGAGATGACCGCCCATGGCCAGGCGGCTGTCCTTGGCCTTTGCACGCGCATCACCGTCGGGTGACACATGCCACAGCCCAGTGCCCGATGGCGCAGTCGCACCCGAGGTGCCGCAGTAACCCTTGTCGGCCAGCAGCACTTTGGCTCCTGTCGCAGCAGCACTGATCGCCGCCCATGCACCCGCCGGGCCGCCGCCAACCACCAGCACATCGACGTCGTGCCGCACCGACCCCGCCGCACTGGACAACACCTGTGTATCAAAATCCCTTGTTCCCATCGTTCGCACTCCTTGAGTCAACCGCCTGCGGCATCGAGAGGTCGAAGCGCGCAGCGGAGGGCCAGTTTAGGAAGCGATCACAGAAATGGGAACGAATGGATTTCTATATCCATAGTGCTTATTTGTAGGTCTGACGCGCCACAGATACCTGCGTCATAAGCTCCTGCCTGAAGTGCAGGAAAGCATGCGGGGCCGCGGGTGGAGCGCTCAGTGCATGAAACCCATGCTGCGCGCCTCGCGCACTTCGGGCTTGATGCGGTGCTCGGCTTCAAGCTGGCTCATGAACTCGTCTGCCGTGAAAGTCGCGGCGAGGATGTCCGTCTGGCGCTTGACCGCCGCAAAGTCACCGGGGCAGATCTGCGCGAGTTGCGCAAGACGCGTGCGCAACTCTGGGGTCAACGAGGCCACATCACCAGCCAGAGCCTCGGTCACAAACATGGTTTCGCGCTGCTCTGCCGTCAGTGGCTTGAACTTGATCTTGAAAGTGAAGCGCCGCAGCGCGGCCTGGTCCAGGCTTTCAAGCAGGTTGGTGGTGCAGATGAAGATCCCTGCATAACGCTCCATGCCCTGCAGCATTTCATTGACCTCGGTGACTTCATAGGTGCGCTGTGCGCCGCGCCTGTCCTGCAGAAAGCTGTCGGCCTCGTCGAGCAGCAGCACGGCCTTTTCAAGCTCGGCCTCCTTGAACATGGCGGCCATGTTCTGCTCGGTTTCACCGACGTACTTGCTCATCAAATCACTGGCCTGCTTGATGATGAGCGGCTGGTCCAGCGCCTTCGCAATATGTTCGGCCAGTGCAGTCTTGCCGGTGCCAGGCGCGCCATAAAAACACAGCGTGCCGTGGCCGCGCGTTTTCAGCGCCTCGACAATGCGCGGCACTTCAAAGCGCGACTCGACATTGAGCATGCCGAGGTCATAAGTGGTGACGCTACGTCGGCCTTTGCTCTGCTCCTTGTTGCCGAGGGCCACATCGGCATTTTTGAGCTGCCGCTCAATCAGCGACTCCATCAGCGCAGGCCGGCCGCCTTCGAGAATGGCCTGCATGCCGGCTGCATCGACCTGCGCGTCGATCTTGTCTGCGGGCGCGCTGGCCAGCCGCGCGAACCTCACGGCGGTACGTATCTGCGCAGGAGTCAGGCCCTTGCGTGCCGTGAGTTTGGCGATAAACGCGTCGCTGACCTGCACGCCCTCAAGCGTCTTGCGCACCACACCTTCGCGCGCACCGGGCGGCGGCGAGCGCAACTCGAGGTGGTACGCAAACCGGCGGCGAAAGGCCGGGTCGATCTGCTCGATCCGGTTCGTGACCCACAGCGTGGGCACCGTGTTCGATTCAAGAATCTGGTTGACCCAGGCCTTGCCGTTAACCGAGCCATTGACCGGCGATGGCATCTGCTCGGAGCGCGCCAGCAGTTGCGCCGCCTCGCTGGAAATGGGAGGGAACACATCTTCCACCTCATCGAACAGCAGCGCCGAATGGGTACTGCCCTTGAGGAAGACCTGTGCGATCTGCAGCGAGCGGTAGCGGTCGCGCCCGCTGAGGGAATTGCCGTCGCGGTCGGCGTATTCGACCTCGAACAGGTCGAGGCCCGCGGCCTGCGCCACCACTTTGGCAAGCTCGGTCTTGCCGGTACCGGGCGGGCCATAAAGCAGCACGTTGACGCCCTGCTCCTTGCCGGCCACCGCATTGCGCAGCAAGGACACCAGCACGTCGGCGTCTTCCTGCACAAAAGCAAAGTCATTGAGGCCCAGCTCGCTGCGCGCTGCCGGGCGGGTGAAGACGGCCATCAACTCGTTCTGGTCGCGGTATTCGCGCATCAGCACGGGCGGCAGTTTTTCACTGACCTTCATGAGGTCGGCGAGGTCTGTGATGTTGTGTTCGGAGATCAGGTTTTCGACCATGCCTATGCGTTCCAGCCGCGAGCCGGCACGCAGGGCTTCGGCGACTTCAGGTGCCTTGACGCCGGCAACGTCCGCTATCGCGGCATAAGCCTCGGGTGCGTTGTTGACCTTGAACTCGACCAGCAGCGAACGCAAATCACGCTGGTAGCGCGCAAGCGTGCCGTAAAGCAGCAAGGCACGCTCGGCACGGTTGAGCTGCAGCAGGTTGGCCAGTGCATCTATGTTTTTTTCAACCAGGGTGGACTGCTTTTTCAGCGCATGCGTGAGCCATTCGCCGGTGGCGCTCAACACAGAGAGCAAATCCTTGGGCTGGTCCTTGGCATGTTCGTCGAGGTAGAAGAACAGCGTGCCTTCTTCATAGGGGCCGCGCCAGGTGCCATGGCGCGTGAGGAATTCAGCATCGGTGAGGGCCTCGTGGCCGCGCCAGAACTCGTTGTCCTTGCAGCGCCGGCCGAGAAATTCGCGCAGGCGCAGCAGGGCGGGTAGCGGCCAGACAAGGTGCCGGCCAGACAGCGACAGCAGGCTGTTGAGGTCGCGGCGCACATTGAACTTCGCACCCTGGCGCGCAGCGAGTGTCAGCACAAAATGCGAGCACATCAGGTCCAGCACCGGGGCCTGTTTAAGACCCGGTGACAAAAGCCATTGCGACTGGTCGCTCACGGAACGCTTGCTCATGAACAAACCTCCAAGTTTGTAAAAGAACCTTGACCGAACCCCCTCCAGACAGACATCACCATAACGCAGCTTTGGTCATGTTGGAAGACATCAGGGCCTGCTGGCCACATAATCCGGCAAAACGGCGGGGCAAATACCCGGCAGCGCAGAACCCGGGCCCTGACAAAGGACATTCATGCTTTTCCTTGAAGACATCAAGCGCGCAGCACAACGGCTGGACGGTCATTTGCTGGACACCCCATGCGTGGAATCACGTACGCTGTCGCAAGTCACGGGCGCGCAGGTGTTTCTCAAGTTCGAGAACCTGCAGTACACGGCATCGTTCAAGGAGCGCGGCGCCTGCAACAAGCTGGCCCAACTATCACCTGGCGAACGCCAGCGAGGCGTGATCGCCATGAGCGCCGGCAACCACGCACAGGGCGTGGCCTACCATGCGCAGCGCCTGGGCATACGCGCCGTCATCGTGATGCCGCGCTTCACGCCTGGCGTGAAGATTGAACGCACGCGCGGTTTCGGCGCTGAAGTGGTGCTGCATGGCGACACGCTGGAAGAGTCGCGCGCGCATGCGCTTGAGCTTGCCGAACAGCAGGGCCTGGTGTTTGTTCACCCCTATGACGACGAAGCCGTGGTGGCCGGCCAGGGCACGGTGGCGCTGGAAATGCTGAAGGTGTTGCCTGACCTGGACACACTGGTCATCGCCGTGGGCGGCGGCGGACTGATTGCCGGCATGGCGACAGCGGCCAAAGCCCTTCAGCCAGGCATTGAAATCATGGGTGTGCAGACCTCGCGCTTCCCGGCCATGGTCAATGCCATCAAGGGCACAAATCACCCGCAGGGCACCAGTTCCATCGCCGAAGGTATTGCAGTGGGCACACCCGGCAACATCACGCGCGAGATCATTGCGCGGCTGGTCGACGACATGCTGCTGGTCGATGAGGGCGATATCGAGCAGGCCATGGTGATGCTGCTTGAGATTGAAAAAACACTGGTGGAAGGCGCAGGCGCGGCCGGGCTGGCTGCGTTGCTGAAATACCCGGAACGTTTTGCCGGCAAAAGGGTGGGGCTGGTGTTATGCGGCGGCAACATTGACCCGCTGCTGCTGGCCGCCATCATTGAACGCGGCATGGTGCGCGCAGGCCGGCTGGCGCGCATCACGGTCAGCGTGCGCGACGTGCCGGGCTCACTCGCAAAAATTACCGCGACCGTTGCTGAAGCGGGCGCCAATATCGACGAAGTGCATCACCAGCGCGCCTTCACCATGCTGGCAGCGCAAAACGTTGAGATTGAAATGGTGATCCAGACGCGCGGACGTGACCACATCGCGCAGGTGCTTGCCGCGCTTAAGGCGGCCGGGTTTGAGGCTTCAGAGCAGCATTGAAAAGCCGGAATGTGACTTCAACCGAAGCGGTGCCTTGGCAAGCAGGGGCCGCGGAACCGGCTCCGCCGGGCCGCAGGCGCAGCGCCCCCCCCCCGGGGGGCAGCGCAGTACGCGAAGCGACAAGCGTGGGGGCTCAATTCCAGCCGATCACATCAAAGCCACGCTCGCTGAGGCAACGCTGCACAAATTGGCGATAGGTGCCACTCGGCCTGTCATTGTGAAAAGCACCTGATACCGCGCCTGCAGAGCCACCAACCGCAGCCCCGATGGCACCTGAACGCAAGACGTCGCTGCTGCGGCCTGTGAGCAAGGCGCCCACCGCTGACGCGACACCGGCGGTCGCGGCACCTTCACCGGCACGCCGCCCCACAGCATTGGTTTTTTCGTCGGCTGTCAAACCCGCCGCAACAGCTCGCGAGATGCAGGCATCAATCTCCGCCTGGCCCTGCGCAGGCCCGACGCGGTTAAGCGTGGCGTTGGGATAAAGCACAGGTCTGGCAGAAGGGCTGTTCGGCCCTGTGGCGGCACAGCCCGACAGGGCCAGCAGGCCCGCCAGAAGGAGTGCAGCAGATCCGGATCTTGAGGTGGTGTTCATGCCTGCAGTCTAATCAGGTGCGGGGGCCGCGAAAAGCCCGGCATTGGCCCGGCATTGCCCCCCAATGTCGGGGAATGTAAAATCAGGGGCAGTCCCCAAGTTTCAGTTCAGGAATTCCCATGACATCCAACGCACCAGAGCACACCACCAACGCCGCCCACACCAGCCCGACCCCGGCGCAGGAACAGGACATCGTTGAAGGCATTGCCCATGCTGCGCCCGTGATCCTGCCACTGGCTGGCGGCGTGCTGATGTTCCTGCTGGCCTTTATCGCCGTCTACATGGCCTGAGCGGCCCCGGCCACGTCAACGTGCCCCAAACCGGGGCCTTTTCCTCAAAACTGCTGCAATAACGCAACATTGCCGCATTCCAGCTGCCTCAGGCGCTCCTGATTTTGTAGCGTTTATCCAAAGTCCCGTGATACCCTTTGTAAAAAAGGGTAAGCATGGGGCAGGGCAAGACAACAAATGCAGCGCACACCAACGCAGGTCTGTCGGCGTTGGCGGCTGCGCTTTGCCTTGCAGGGTTTGACGCGGCCGCCGCGCCTGCAGACGATATCAAGGCGCTTCTCGACCAGGGCAAGGACCGCGAAGCCTACGCCGCCGGCAAGGCATCGCCGGACTCGCTGGGCACCCCGCTTTTTGACTTTTATTTCGGCATTGCCGCCCTGAATGCGGGCGTGCCCGGGGAAGGTGTTCTGGCGCTGGAGCGTTACCTGCTGCAGTTCCCGGACAACCGCTCGGCGCTTTTCCAGCTGGCGCGCGGTTATTTCATCCTGGGCGAGGACACGCGCGCACGCGAGGAATTTTCTGCGCTCGTCGCCGGCGCTTCCGGTGGCGAGCTGACCAACATCAATCTTTTCCTGGATGCCATTCGCGCCAGGGAATCACGCTACAAACCCACCTCATCGGCTTTTGTCGAAATCGGCCGCGGCTACGACAGCAACATCAACAGCGGTATTGCCAGCGGCCAGGTTGCCGGACTGCCAGCAGGCGTGATCATCGCGCCAGGCCAGTCGTCCGAAAGGCGGTCTGACCTTTTCAGCACGGTGGCCGCGGGCATCCAGGGTGTCTACCCGGTGGCGCCGGGCGTGGCCCTGTATGGCGGCAGCCAGGTGTCGGGGCGCATCCACCAGCGGGGCAGCAGTGACGTGTTCAACCAGTCACTGCTGTCGCTTCAGGGTGGTGTGTCAATACTGCAGGGCCGCAGCCTCTACCGTCTGGGCCTTGACTTCACACACCTAGCGCTGGGTACCCAGCCCTACCTGAACCTGACCACCATGGTTGGCGAATGGCAATACCAGAGTGACCAGTTCAACCGCTACGGCATCTCGCTGCAATGGTCCGACCAGGCCTATAAAAATATCGACACCTGGCTGGACATCAACAAGACGGTGAAAGTATCGTCCGGCGCAGATGTACGCGACAGCAGGTTGTCCAACATCACCGGCTTCTGGACCCGCAACTTTTCGCATGCATGGAGCCCGGAGCTCATGCTGGGACTGAACATCGGCGAGGAAAAGAACCGCAAGGACAGGCCTGACCTGTCACGCGGACTATTGGGCATCAGGACAGGTATAACCATACAGCCGATTGCGAAGTGGACGCTGGGCGGCGGCCTGAGCTACCAGAACAGCCGCTATGAACGTGACTATGCAACCGGCCTGTCACCACGCCGTGACGACTTCCTGGCGCTGGATCTTTCTGCAAGCTATGCCATAGACCGCAGCTGGCAGCTTCGCAGTGAATACCAGCGCATAACGCAGCAGTCGACCATCGGGTTTTTCAGCTACAACCGCGACCAGCTTGCGCTCAAGCTTCGCTATGAGTTCAGGTAATCAACCGCAGTACACCGGGGAAGCAGCATGAACAGGCGTAAAAAAAGCACCATTGCAGGGGCCACCCTGATACTTTGCGCAGGCATTCCGGCCTGGGCGGTGCCCGCAGGCAAGGTTCTGGCCATCGCCGGCAGCGCCTCGCTTGAGCGTGCGGGCCAGCAAATACCGTTGCAGAACGGTACCCTGGTTGAAAGTGGCGACACACTGGCAGTGGGCGACAAAAGCATGCTGCAGGTTCGCTTTACGGATGAGTCGGTGGTTGCCCTGCGTGCCAACAGCCAGTTCAGGATTGAAAACTACCGGTTTGAGGGTCAGGCCAGCAGCGACCAGTCCCTGATGGGCCTGCTCAAGGGCGGGATGCGCACCATCACCGGCCTGATCGGCAAGGCCAACCAGAGCAACTACGCGGTGCGTACTTCCACCTCGACCATAGGCATACGCGGCACGCATTTCAGCGTGGTGTCGTGCAACAACGACTGCACCCGGCCTGACGGCACGATGGAAAGCAACGGCACTTTCGGCGGTGTCACAGATGGGCGCATCACAGTGTCGAACAGCGCGGGCACCCAGGAATTCAGCCAGCAGGACTCCTTTCACGTTCCCTCGGCCAGCAGTCCGCCCATCAGGCTGCTGGCGCCACCCGCCATCCTCAATGACAGGGTAGCAGCGACTCGCGGAAGAAGTACTGCCGCAGCCAGCAACAGCGGGGAAGGCTCCGCCAGTAGCGGCTCCAGCACCAGCTCGGGTGCCAAGGTGTCGACATCGCCACAACTGGTCCAGCAAAGCTCGCCATCCGTTGGCCTCATCGCGCCCCTGACCACAGTGGCCTCCAGCGACCTGCCCGCTACGGTCGTCAATACCAACAGCAACAGCCGCATCACGGTGCTGGATTTTCAGGGCTTCTATCCACCTGGGGGCACGGACCAGACAAAACTCGGCTTCAGGAACTTCTCACCCGCAGAGATCAGGGTTGCGGCAAGTGAAGTCAGCGGCTCGTTCTTCTTCAATGCACAGACCTTGGCAGCTGCGTTTGCGCCCATCCGGCCAGTAGGCAGCAGCGCCGCCGCAGGTGCCTACTGGATGTACGAGGCGCCGGATGCCGGATCGGTCAACAGCGTCGGCTCCCATCGCATCTGGGGTGACTCACCCACCATCACCCTGCCGGCCTCAGGGATAGCGCAGTACAACTATGTCGGCGGCACGGCCCCTACCGATAACTACGGCCGCGTCGGCACCTTCACAGGAAGCAACCTGGTCGTGAATTACGGCACTGGACAGATCCAGAACGTCACGGCCATGACCATGAGCTTCGGAACCAACGCCCAACAGGCCACCGCGACCACCTACTCCATTGCCGCCAGCAACACATGGAGCATAGGCGGCAACAACAGCAACCTCGCCAACGTGACCTGCACGGGCTGCACTGGCACCACTGCCGCCTCCATCAACGGCAAGTTCGTCGGGGAAAACATGCAGGGCTACGCGGCTGCCATCAAGGTGACCAACACACAGCTCAATACATCCAAGCCCAACTCGGCAGGCACCGTGGCTGCTTTTGCCAAGCAGTAGTGCGGCCCTGAGGACCTGAAACCCCACTGAAGCCAGCCACCACGCCGGTGTAATTCGTTTCAGCACCGACCAAATGACAGCCGCAAGGGTTGAACAGCGCCATCTTCAGGTGCTGACGGGTCACGCGCACGCGCGAGAATCAATGCATAAAGTCATGCATGGTTTGCATAACTTTTACCCGAAATGGTCATACGCGCAGACGCCAAGTTCTTAAAATGACCTTCCCGACTGGTGCGTAAAAGCCGAAAAGCAGCCCTTGAAAGCTGATTTTTTGAGCCCCTTATCCCACCCTTCAGCGATTTCAGATGGTGTGTCTTTCAGGCTTGACGACGTTGGCCTGGCCTGACGCAAAGCGCCATTTCGACAGACGTCGCAGCACAGCGCACCCACAGCACGCTGGTCCTGCTACCGACGTTTGCCGAAATTGCACGATTTATAACTTTGGAGATTTCGATGAACCACCCCGCGATGCAAGGCCTGAACCTCAACACGCCCAGCTACGTTAAAAATGCGAAGCTGGTTGCCTGGGTTGCCGACATGGTCGCCCTGTGCAAGCCTGACAACGTCTACTGGTGCGATGGCAGCGACGCCGAATACCAGCGCCTTTGCCAGCAACTCGTGGACGCAGGAACCTTCAAGAAGCTCAACGAAACGAAACGCCCCAACAGCTTCCTGGCCTGCAGCGACCCGACCGATGTGGCGCGCGTTGAAGACCGAACCTACATCTGCTCGGCCAAAAAGGAAGACGCAGGCCCGACCAACAACTGGATGGCGCCCGCCGAGATGCGCGCCACCCTCGCGCCGCTGTTTGATGGCTGCATGCAGGGCCGCACCATGTATGTGGTGCCCTTCAGCATGGGTCCGCTGGGCTCGCCGATTGCACACATCGGCATCGAACTGTCAGACAGCCCCTATGTAGCCGTCAACATGAAGATCATGACCCGCATGGGCAAGGCCGTGTTTGACGTACTGGGCGTGGAAGGCGAGTTTGTGCCTTGCGTGCACACCGTAGGCGCGCCGCTAGCCGCTGGCGAAAAGGACGTGAAATGGCCTTGCAACAAGACCAAATACATCGTGCACTACCCGGAAACCCGCGAGATCTGGTCTTTCGGCTCTGGCTACGGCGGCAATGCGCTGCTGGGCAAGAAGTGCTTTGCGCTGCGCATCGCCTCCAACATGGGTCGCGACGAAGGCTGGCTGGCCGAGCACATGCTGATCCTGGGTGTAACCAACCCCAAGGGCCGGAAATACCACGTTGCAGCGGCTTTCCCTTCCGCCTGCGGTAAGACCAACTTCTCGATGCTGGTGCCGCCAGCCGGTTTTGACGGCTGGAAAGTCACCACCATTGGTGACGACATCGCCTGGATCAAGCCGCAAGCCGACGGCTCGCTGCGTGCCATCAACCCTGAAGCCGGCTACTTTGGCGTGGCACCGGGCACCAACTTCCACACCAACCCGAACTGCATGGCCAGCCTCGACAAAAACGTGATCTTCACGAACGTCGGCCTGACCGATGACGGCGATGTCTGGTGGGAAGGCATGGAGAAAGACGGCCCCGTGCCATCGCACCTGATCGACTGGCAGGGCAAGGACTGGACACCACAGATCGCAAAAGAAACCGGCGCCAAGGCAGCCCACCCGAATGCCCGCTTCACTGTGGCAGCCGTCAACAACCCGGCGCTCGACGATGCCTGGGATGACCCTAAGGGCGTGGTGATTGATGCCTTCATCTTCGGCGGCCGCCGCTCGACTACCGTGCCACTGGTCACAGAAGCGCGCAACTGGGTCGAAGGCGTTTACATGGCTGCGACCATGGGCAGCGAAACCACAGCGGCCGCTACCGGGCAGGCGGGTGTTGTTCGCCGTGACCCCTTCGCCATGCTGCCGTTTACCGGCTACAACATGAGCGACTACTTCCAGCACTGGCTGACCATGGGCGAAAAGCTCGCGGCCTCCGGCGCAAAACTGCCAAAAATCTACACGACCAACTGGTTCCGCAAGGGTGAAGACGGCAAGTTTGTCTGGCCAGGTTACGGCGAGAACATGCGCGTGTTGAAGTGGATGATTGACCGCCTCGAAGGCAGCGCCAAGGGCTCGGAAAATGTGTTCGGCGTCAGCCCCTCGTATGAAGAACTCAACTGGACTGGCCTGGACTTCACTGCCGAGCAGTTCAAGACCGTCACCAGCATCGACAAGGCAGCCTGGGTCAAGGAACTCGAACTGCACGCAGAGCTGTTCCAGCAGCTGGCGCACCACCTGCCCAAGGAGCTGACCGACACCAAGGCGGCTATCGAAAAACGTCTGGCTGCCTGAGAAAGCACTGGAGACTGCCGCTTTCGCCTTGTCCAGACGCAAAAAAGCCACCTCACGAGGTGGCTTTTTTTATGCCGCAATATTTAAATCACGGCGGAAAGCGCATCAGATGTAATTGCGCTGGTAGGCGCGAAGTACGGAACTGCCAGCCTTGAAGGTACGGGCAACCTTGGCAACTGGCAGTTGGGAGGGCTCGCCCTCGTCGCGGGTGACTGCAATACGCAGGTCAGCCATCACACGTGGGTCCGACTGGGCGACGGACCACATGCGCGCGTCAGCACGCGAAGCAGCCATGCTACGCGACCAGCCGTCAAGGCCAGCCTTGATACGGACAGCCAGATTACGTGCAGCGCCGGCAAAAGATGCCAAAACGGCAAAGGCAACGGCCCACATGGCAACCCAGATCACCATAAGATGACCTTCGGCGACGCTGTCCATCACCTGGTACGCCACAACCATGACGGCGGCGGCTACGGCCGACAGCAGCAGGGTGGCAAGGCCACGCGTGCCGGAAAACCCATGACGCAGCTGTTGAGCGGCTTCGATAGCCGATTCAACACGCGCGACGCCTGGGTGCTGATTTGAATAATCGAGATGGACGAAGCTGGTCATGATGGTTCCCCTTGTTAGCTTTACCAGTTGAAACAATATCGTCTGGTGCATGTATCTTAGGGTTGTCACCAATGTTGTTCAACTTTATATTTATGATGTATTTCATTCACAATGGTGATGAATTACTTGGCAGCCCGTCCGGAACAGCCCTCAACAGCCTGGTTTCACCTCAAGAACCTATATAAACCCATGAGCCTAAACCCTTGAACCCGCCCAATTTCCGCACCCTTGACCTCAACCTGCTTCGCGTCTTTGACGAGGTCATGGCCGAGCGCAGCCTGACCCGCGCGGCCCGTAACCTTTCCCTCACCCAGCCCGCCGTCAGCAATGCCTTGCGCCGGCTGCGCGAAACACTGGGTGACGAACTTGTGCAGCGTAGCGGTCAGGGCGTGGCGCCAACACCCCGTGCCGTCGCCATCTGGCCCGCAGTGCGGGAAGCCCTGCAGCGTCTGCAGGAGTCACTGGTTCCCAATGAGTTTGTAGCTGCCGATGCGACCTCAACCTTCATTCTGGCCATGGCGGATGCCACTGCCGCAGAACTGATTCCGGGGCTGGTCGACATTCTTGAGAACGAGGCGCCTGGCGTATCAATACGCGTGGTGCCGCTGACCACACGCGACCCGCGCCGCCTGCTTGAGGAAGAATCGGCCGACCTCGCCGTGGGTTACTTCCCCCCGGTGCTGGCCGACCTGACCGCCCGTGCCCAGGCCGGCGAGCCGGTGGCCTTTTCGCATTCGCGCCTCTATGACGGCGAATACGTTTGCGTCATGCGCACGGGCCACCCCATGGCAAGCGGCCCCCTCACGCTGAACCGCTTTTGCGCGGCACGCCACATGCTGGTCAGCTTTTCGGGGCGGCCTTTCGGGTTTATCGATGAGTCACTGGCCTCGCTGGGCCGCAAGCGGCAGGTGGTGCTGACCGTGAACCAGTTTTTCACGGCGGGTCGGGTGGTGGCCAACTCCAACCTGCTGACGGTGCTGCCAAGGCACTTTGTACGCGTGACGGGCATCGCGGAGCAGCTGGTACTTCGGCCCCTGCCTTTTGATGTAGCACCCGTGCATGTCGATGCCGTCTGGCACAGGCGCTCGGAGCAGCTGAGCGCGCACATGTGGCTCAGACAGGCCGTCAGCCGTGCTGCTGAGAAGGCTTTCGCCGTCTGAACGCTGGAGGGCCGGCTGAACCAGCCCGCCTGGGGGCATAGATATTGCATACAGTTTTGCACACAATCCACCCAAAGGTCGCACCATGCCCCAGCTCCTTCAACCCGTCGTTTCCACCCCCTTCTCACGCCGCACCGCGCTCAGGACACTTGCAGCCGGGGCGGCCAGCGTTGCCCTGCCGGCCTTCGCCGCCTGGCCAGACAAACCCATCAAGCTCATCGTGACCTTTCCGGCCGGTGGTGCCAGCGACATCGTGGCGCGTGTCATGGCAGAACAGCTGGGTAAAAAACTCGGCCAGGCGGTGGTGGTCGACAACCGGCCCGGTGCGGGCGGCAGCGTAGGCGGCCTGGTTGTCACCCAGGCGCCTGCCGACGGCTACACCCTGATGCTCAGCAATTCGACACCCATTTCCATCGGTCCTTTTGCGCTTGAAAAGCAGCCTTATGACCCGGTCGAAAGTTTTACCCATATCGCCCTGATCGGCAATGCACCCTGCGTGGTGATGGCCAACCCGGGCGTGCCCATCAAGACCATCACCGATGTGGAAGCCCAGGCACGCAAGGCAGGACGGCTTGACTTCGGTTCGGGGGGCCCGGCCTCTATCGGCCACATCTACGGCGAGCTGATGAAAAAGAACATGGGCGTCAACCTGCAGCACATCCCGTATCGCGGCGGTGCACCCATGACCACAGACCTGATTGCAGGTGTGGTGCCAATTGGCATAGACGTGCTGACAGCCTATGTGCCGTACTTCAAGAGCGGCCAGCTGGTGCCGCTGGCGGTGACATCAGCCACGCGTTCGCCGCTGGTACCAGATGTGCCAAGCGTCGTCGAATTCGGCTACCGCAAGCTCGTGCTGGACAATTTTTTTGGCCTGAGCGGCCCGGCCAAAATGCCGTCCGATGTGGTGGGAAGGCTCAATGCGGCCTGCAACGAGATCCTGGCATCGCCAGAGATCAAAAAGAAGATGCTGGACCTGGGCATTACCACCAGCCCCATGAGCCCGGGGGCGTTTACCGGGTTTGTGAAGGAGCAGGTCGCCGCATTGGCGCCCACCGTTAAGGGTGCTGGCGTCAGGATGTGAGCATTAACTCTTGACGCACAACCCTGAATGGCTGGTAATACTCAGCGCACAACGCTGAGGTAGGCATACGCCGCACGGCGCAATTCACGCGCCTGCTGCGGGTTGCGGCCGGCACGGGCTTCTGCGCGCTCAAGCAGGTTTTGGGCGACGCCGTCAGCATCGCCAGTGCCTGCCACAGGGGCAAAAGGCATCAAACGAACGATTTGGGCAAGAAGGCTGTTCATATCAGAGGGCACCGGACTGGCGGTGGAAAGTGGTGACATACCAAGAATAAGGGTTTTCCCTAGGGTTGCAAGCCCCTGTATTGGCCAGATCAATGCCAAACCAGCATGAGGGCCACCATGGCCGGACATAAACGCCTGTTTGGGGCACTCTGCCTGGCGGCGCTAAGCCTGGCCAAGCCGCTATGCTCCTGACATGCCGACGCGTTCTTCAAACATCACGGTCAAACCTGCAGCCAGCGCTTTGCCGGGCGAGGCCCTGCTGCGCCAGATCGCCTCCAACATCGACGTGATGTTGTGGTCGTGGGACCCCAGAGCCGGACGCATCACCTATACCAATCCCACGTTTGAGAAGTTCTGGGGCCTGTCCGCCGAAGCGCTGGCGGAGATGCCCTGGATGTGGCTGGAATATGTCGACATGGGCGACCGCGAACGCGTCCTCAAGCTGCAAACGAGTTCGAGCCCAAGAACGGAAGACTATCGGGTCAGGCGTCCCAGCGGCGAAGTCGCACGCCTGAGCCAGCGCGCACTGCCCATGCACGGCCCCTCGGGCGAGTTGCTGCGCATCATCCACCTGGCCACCAACATCACATGGCAAGTAGACACCACCAAACAGTTGCGTGTGGAGATCGACAAGCGCCAGGACTCCGAAGCCAAATACCGCGCCGTGGTTGAGAACGTCAGCGAAGGCATCCTGGTCACTGCAGGCGGGCGCATTCTGTATGCCAACCCAAAGGCACTGGAATTCACCGCGCTCGATGAAGAGACCGCCAGGTCCAGACCGTTCATAGAGTTCATACACCCTGAAGACCGGGCCATGGTCCTGGACAAACACATGCGGCGCTTGCGCGGCGAAGTGGTCGACAACCACTACCAGTTCCGCGTCCAGCATGGGGACAGCCCCATGCGCTGGCTTGAGATCAGCGCGGTCGCGTTTGAATGGGAAGGCCAGCCCGCCACGCTCAACTTTTTAACGGATGTCACTGCCAAACGCCAGGCCGATCAGGACGTGCTCAAGGCCCTGGCGCATGAACGCGAACTCTCTGAACTCAAGTCGCGTTTTGTGGCGGTCGCCTCACATGAGTTCCGCACGCCGCTGGCGGCGATCCTGTCGTCTGTCGAACTGCTGGATGCCTACGGCCCGAGCTTTCCAGCTGAAGAGCGCCGCGAACTGCTGGGCCAGATCAAGACCGCCGTGGCCCGCATGACCGGCATGGTCGAGCAGGTACTGCTGACCAGCCGGCTGGAGCTGGGCACCTTCAAGTTTGATGCAAAGCCGCTGGTGATACCCGAATGGCTGATCAGGACCATGGCCGAGTTTGAACTGGGCAACCGCCAGGGTGAGCGTGTGTCACTCACCTGCGACGGCCTTGACGCACCCCGCGCCGCCGACCAGCAACTGCTGCGGCATGTGGTGGTCAACCTGCTGGGAAACGCACTGAAATATTCAGACCCCGACACGCCGGTAACGTTCGAGGTCTCGGGTGTGGGCGACTACCTGCAGTTGAGCATCAGCGACCTGGGCATAGGCATACCTGAGGCCGACCTGCCACACCTGTTCGGCAGCTTTCACCGCGGCACCAATGTCGGCAACATCGCCGGCACCGGCATAGGCCTGCACATCGTCAAGGAATGTGTGGACCTGCACCAGGGCACGATTGAAGTCAGCAGCGAACCGGGAAAGGGCTCTACTTTCCTGGTGAAGCTGCTCGCGCCACTCGTCTAAGAGCCGCAATCCCTGACAATTGGCACGGTGAATATCCAGCTCATCTCCGACCTGCACCTCGAATCCCACCCGAACTTCACGGTTGCCCCCGCCCCCGGTGCCGACCTGCTGGTGCTGGCTGGCGACATAGGCTCATACCAGGAAGGCTCGCTGCTGGCCGAACGCGGCATTGCCGACTTCGGCCTGGCGCGTTTTTCGCCCTTGCCCGTTGCGCAGGGCGGGGCAGACTGGCCGGTACCGGTTTTTTATATCCCGGGCAACCATGAATACGACGGGCTTGATTTCGACGCGACACATGAGCGGCTGCGCGAGACCTGCACGCGCCTGGGCATCACGTGGATGGAACGTGAAAGCGTGGTCTGGGGCGGCGTGCGTTTTATCGCCTGTGTGCTCTGGACGGACTTTGATGCGCTCAGCAATGCGCAGGCCGCAGGCGGCGAGATGACACTGGGCGTGCAACTCAAGGAACGGCAAAAAGCCTTCCGCGCGGCCAATTTCTACCTGAAGAGATACCACACACTGCGCGGCGGCGAGCCCATGCTGGCTGAAGCCATGCGCGAGGAAAGCCTGAAGAGCCAGGCCTGGCTCAGGGAAGCGCTGGAGCTTCCGTTTGACGGCAAGACGGTGGTCATCACCCACTTCGCCCCCAGCCTGCTCAGCGCCGATCCGCGCTACGGCCTGGTGCCGGGCACGGCCGGTTTCTGCAATTCACTGGATGACTTGCTGCCCATGGCAAACGTCTGGATGCATGGCCACCTGCACTGCGCCATTGACTATGTCTCCCAGGGTTGCCGGGTGGTGGCGAACCCGCTGGGTTATGTCGGCAAGGGCGAACAGCAAGCCTTCAGGCCGGACTTCTGTGTGCCTGTGTAGAGATGCTCAGGCTTTGAGCCCGTTGAAGCAGGTCGCCATGACCAGGTCAACAATCTCTGCATCACTGTGCGTACCACCGGCTTTCAGGAAGCCGGGTACGGGGTCACAGGCCCGCGCATACAGTGTGTAGAGCACCACCAGCGCGGGGATTTCCGGGTTCAGCGAACCCTCTTTCTGCGCCGCCTCTATCCAGCCGCCGATGTGGTCGCTCACGGCCATCAGGCTGTTGAGGTAGTCCTTGTTGCCCATCAGGTTGGCGCGCAGGCTGGAGTTCTGGCTGGGCAAGATGGGCATCTGGCCTGCCAGTTGCACCTCCAGCATCCAGCGCGCCACCGCTTCAAGCTGGGCCAATGGCTTTGCATCCGGGGGCAGGGTCGCCAGAAACTCCTGCGCCAGGCGCAGTATGCGCACCATGGCAGCAGCAGCAAGGTCTTCCTTGCTTGAGAAATGTTTGTACAGGCTTGCCTTGGCGATACCCACTTCGGCGGCCACTTCATCCACCGTCATCAGGTCAAAGCCCTTTTCGGCCAGCAGGCGGTTCACTGCCAGCACGATGGCGTCCTCACGCGCCAGCAGCATTTGCGCCTTGAATGAAACTTTTACCGGCAGAGCGGGCTCTGCCTTGCGGGCGGTAGCGGTAGCGGTAGTGGCGGACTTGGCTGACAGACGGGGTTTGACGGGCATGGGAACATTCTAGCCAGCAGCAGACAGAAAAAGGCTCGAAGGTCTGGAAACAGATGGCCCGCCCATTTTGTGAACCCTTTGCCTGCAGAATTACTACACAGTATTAAACCAATTGTTCCAATTTATAAATTGCGTACGTTCAGCATCCGGGAGTATCTTGCATGCATCTTGCATGAGAAGGTGTGGAGCATGCAGATACAGGCATCTGGCGCGAAGTTTCACAAACGGGAGTGCACCATGAAGATCAACAAAAAAAGTCCCCTGCCCTACATCACCGCCTGGCTGGGAGCGACCGCCATGGCTTTTGGTCTTGCAGTTGCGTCACCCAGTGAGTCCAGCGTCATGGGCCGCTTGCCCGAAATGATGTCGCACGCGCTGGCGCACAAGCCACTGTCGCTCTCCACTGATTTGCCCTCTGACAGAACACTGGCCCTCATCACTTTTGAGCGCAGCCAGCGCGCACTGGCCGACAGCTGGATACACGGCCTCAACCTGAACAACGACAGCAGCATTGCATGGCTGCGCATGCCGGTTCTGAACGACCCCGGCACGGCAACCGGCCGCAGCGAGGCCGAATCAAAGCTTCTCCAGCGCTATTCCAGCCCCGGCGACCGCGCCAGGCTGGTGCCGGTTTTTGCAGATCGCGCCGATTTCGTGCGCTCGGCCGGTCTCAACAGCACCGACCAGTTCTATGCCGTGGTGGTCAACCGTGAAGGCGACGTGCTCGCACGGGTGGAAGGGCAGTTTGACGCGAACAAAGCCGAAATCCTGCGCGAAACGCTCAAGTCACACGACTTGTAGTACCCGGCGGTCTCTGCGTCCTTCGCGCAAACACCTGGCTGATCCCGCAGTCAGTCCAGAAACTTGTACAGAAGCTGACGCCTACACACGCAGCGCCTCCGGCCTACACACGGGTATCGAAAAAAGCGTATTCTTTGTTGCAGTGCACCATTTTCTTGGGTGCCACAGAAACAGGGATACATCATGCGCAGGCCAAAAACACTCAGCCAGCTTTTTTTGAAAGCCAGCCGCGCCGCAGGCGTCGGCAGTCTGATGGACGCCACACGGCTCATCCAGCGCACCTTGCTCAACCCCCTCGCCAGCCCGGACTTCAGCCCCTTTCTCAGGCCAGCGCCTGCCAGGGCGCGTCGCCCAGCCCCCAAACCGGCAAAGCCGGACGCAGCCACCTTCACGGATGTCGAAGACATCATGGTTGTCGATGAGCCCCGCACAGAAACCGAAGCCCCCGTCACGCCGCGCCCCCGCAAGGCCGCCTTCAACGAGCGGGTGTTTGTTTTCAACGGCGAGCGCTACCCCTATCGCCTCTATATACCCGCTCCGCCCGCAGGCGGCGATGCAGCAGCCCAGGCGGCCATGCCGCTGATCGTGCTGCTGCACGGCTGCAAGCAGGATGCGCAGGACTTTGCCAGGGGCACGGCCATGAACGCACTGGCAGAAGAGCAGGGCTGTATGGTGCTTTACCCCGAACAGATCTCCAAATCGAACGCCCAGCGATGCTGGAACTGGTTTGAACCCGGCCACCAGCAGCTCGATGAAGGCGAGCCCGGCATGATTGCCGCGCTGACCCAGCAGGTGCTGGCCCACGACTACAACGGCCAGCGCGCCGACCCATCGCGGGTTTACATTGCCGGCCTGTCGGCAGGCGGTGCGATGGCGGCTGTGGTGGCAGGCCTCTACCCGCACATCTTTGCCGCCGTGGGTGTGCATTCAGGTCTGCCCTCGGGCGCAGCGCAGGATTTGATGTCCGCCTTCGGCGCCATGCGCCGTGGCGCCAAGGGCCTGGCCACGCCGCCCATGCCCACCATCGTCTTTCACGGCAGCGGCGACAAAACCGTACATCCCGACAACGGCGACCACATCAGTGATGCCGCGTTGGCCGCGTTGAAGGCATCAGGCCTGCCGCTGCTCAAAAGCCGCAGCAAGGTCGGCACAGACACACAGGAAACAAGCACCGAAAAAACGGTTTACCGCGTCGCCGACGGGCCATCCTATGTAGAACACTGGCGCATAGACGCCGGCCCGCATGCATGGTCGGGCGGTGACTCTGCAGGTTCATACACAGACCCGGACGGTCCATCGGCCTCGGCGGCCATGCTGGCGTTTTTTCTGCAGCACAGGCTGGAAACCTGAACAGCTAGCGCCGGGAACGCCCCAGACCGTTCCCAATGGCCAGCAAAGCCCAGGTGGCAAACACAAACGCCGCAGCAATGCCCGCCACATAGCCTGCCACCCCACCATAACCACCTACATTGAGCGGGTTCAGAAAGGGGTAGGGGTACCACTGAACCAGGGGGCCGCGAACCAGGACCCAGGCGATGTACAGCACCGGGAAGACCATCACGAGCAGAAATGGTTTGAGCCCCAGTCTCGCTTTCGGCGGCAGCAAGAGCCAGTCAATCACCACCACGCACGGCATGAGGTAATGCAGCACGGTGTTGACCCAGGGGAGCAGGTCGCCGAGGTCCACGTTGCGCAGCAGGATGGCAAACACCACGCCGACCACCGCCATGTTGACCACAGCAATGGCGCGCGCCAGGTCGCCCGGGGCTTCGCGTCTTGTGAATGCGGCCAGCGCGCCCATCAGCAACACCACTGCCGCAAACAGGTTGGACAGGTTGGTGAAGTAGCTGAAAAAGTTGACGACGTTGTAGCCACTGCGCACATGCAGCACCAGTTGCGTCCCCACGGCGGACAGCACCAGCAGGCCAAAGCCGAAGCGAGGTATGGCTACGGCCTTTGGCCGCAAGGCCTTCATGAATCCTGCCGCGCGTAGCTCACGGTCAGCAGCTCCCACTGGTGGCCGTCCGGCACGTTCCAGTAGATGCCGCTGCCGCCCATGTAATCGCTGACCTGCATGTCGTCCGGGCCGCGCACGGTGCTGCGGTAAGGGATGCCAGCAGCCTGTATGCGCGCAAGGATGGCGTCGAACGCCTGCTGCGTGACACGAAAGCAGAAGTGGTAGACGGGAAAGTCTTCATCGGTGTCAATGAAATCCAGCGTCAGTCCGTCGTTGACAAACACCGGCGCAAACGGGCCTATGCCCGTCGGCGACCAGGGCACGCCGAGCAAATCAGCCAGCTGCTTTGCCGATTCAAGCTTGTGGCGCGAGGGCACGATGGTGTGGTCGAGGTGAATGGTCATGGTGCTCCCGGCCTTCAACGCTCAAACGATTCCGCCACCCGGGGTTTCATTACTCACCGCGTACGCGCTGCAGCGTTCCACTTCGATGGGGCGGACGTCATACGACAGGCCGCAGGCCATGCACGGGTTGCGGGCTGAGAGCGCTGCGGCTTCGTCCAGGCTGGCGGCCATGACGAACCAGTAGCCGCCTATGACCTCCTTGGCTTCGGCAAACGGGCCGTCGGTGATGCCGCTCTTTGCAACCCGCTTGCCCTCAACGGCCAGTCGCTGCCCGGGTTTGATCCTTCCCTGCGCCAGCAGGTCTTCGTACCAGACGTAGAAGTCGTCGATGGCCGTCTGTATCTCTTCTTTCGACCTGTCGGCATCCCACTGGCCGCGCGAGATGACGAGGTATTCGGAAAGCGGGGGTTTGCTGGTCATGGCGTTATCTGTATTGAAGGCTTGAACGTGAGCGACAGCCGCCAATATATCGGAGCCGCGCCGATCCGGTGTAACTGCTATGGATTCAGTAGCTGCTTACGTACATATCCATTGGGCTGGAGGCCAAAAATACCCCTGAAAACCGGCTTTGGACGGCTTTTCCCCGGCTTTTCCCATCAACTTGCCGGCCTAAGGGGTTTTCCGAAAATAATGCATCACAAATGAATCCTTAAGCGCTTAAGGGGTTATTTATGACGCATTATTTATCCAGCCTCGCCAGAATCGCTGCAAGAAAGCTCAAAACAGGCTTCCGGAGGCCTGTTTGAGGCATCAAATCGGCCTCCAGGCCAATAAACATGCACGTGAGCAGCTATTAAAAAAGTAGCAAACACAGATGTCCGCAGCATCAGCTGTGTGAGGTCTGGCGCGCCGCACGCAGCGCGCCAGCGGCCCTTACATGCGTTCAAAAATCGCAGCAATACCCTGACCACCACCGATACACATGGTGACCAGTGCGTAGCGGCCCTTGATGCGCTGCAACTCGTGAATCGCCTTGACGGTGATCAGCGCGCCGGTGGCGCCAATCGGATGACCCAGCGAGATGCCCGAGCCGTTGGGGTTGACCTTGGCCGGGTCCAGGCCGAGGTCGCGGGTCACGGCGCAGGCCTGGGCGGCAAACGCTTCGTTGGCTTCGATGACGTCAAGGTCGCTGATCTTGAGGCCGGCCTTTTGCAGCGCGAGCTTGGTCGCAGGCACCGGGCCAATGCCCATGAACTGCGGGTCAACGCCAGCATGGGCGTAGGCGACCAGGCGGGCCAGCGGTTTGGCGCCACGGGCTTTGGCCGCACCGGCTTCCATCAGCACCACGGCGGCGGCGGCGTCATTGATGCCCGATGCGTTACCGGCGGTAACGGTGCCGTTTTCTTTCAGGAAAACTGGTTTCAGCTTGGCCATGTCGGCCAGGCTGCAGTCGCTGCGGAAATGCTCGTCGGCCACGTAGGCGATTTCGCCCTTTTTGCTCTTGAGCATCACGGGCACGATCTGGTCCTTGAAGTAGCCCGCCTCGGTCGCGCGCTGGGCGCGGTTGTGGCTTTCGACGGCGATGGCGTCCTGCTCTTCACGGGTGATGCCCCACTTGGCGGCGATGTTCTCGGCCGTCACGCCCATGTGTATGGTCTTGAACGGGTCATGCAGCGCGCCCAGCACCATGTCGACCAGCTTGGTGTCGCCCATGCGCGCGCCCCAGCGGGTGTTGAGGCTGGCGTAGGGGCCGCGGCTCATGTTCTCGGCACCGCCGCCGATGGCGACATCGGCATCGCCCAGCATGATGGTTTGCGCAGCGGAGACGATGGCCTGCAGGCCGGAGCCGCAGAGGCGGTTGACGTTCATGGCCGGCGTGCCTTCAAGGCAGCCGCCCTGGATGGCGGCAACGCGCGACAGATACAGGTCACGCGGCTCGGTGTTGACCACATGGCCAAACACGACATGGCCCACATCCTTGCCCTCAACGCCGGCACGCGCCAGCGATTCGCGCACCACGGTGGTGGCCAGCTCTATGGGTGGAACATCCTTCAGGCTGCCGCCGTAAGTACCAATACCGGTGCGCACACCGCTGACAACAACAACTTCACGGCTCATGGGAATCTCCTTTGAATATAGAAATCGGGACCGGCATGACAAGAGCACTTTGCTCCTGCGCGGCGGAGCAACCTGCCATCTTACTGACTGTTGTGCCACCAGTTCCGTGGGGCAATTTCAGGGTTGGCAATACCCCGGTTTACAGGTGCTTACAGGGCTAGGCCTACGCCAGCCGCTTTCGGGTGACTACATGGGGCGGGCGGCGAAGAAACAACACTGGCCGCATCTACAAAAAACGAAAGGGCCTGGTGATGGTCAACACACCCAAATTTCAGGACACACAACCCGACATCAGCCACACCAAACGCACGGGGAAGGGAATGCCCGCCAAAACTCCCCAGGCAGGCCGCGACCAGGAGAGCGTGCAGCTGGAGCACACACAGCAGGACGTTTCGGACGAAGCCAGCCTGGCCATGCCGCATGAGCGCGACCAGACCACTGACATGACCAGCGACAAGCCCAACCCGGCCATCAGGCAGGCAAAAAAAGACATCGACAGCGGCAAGCAGGACACCAGCAAGCAGCCGGAGATGAATACCGCCTACCAGAAGCAGAAATAAGGCAGCTGCCCAGAAGCGTCAGGGCGATTTAAGTGTGCGCGAGGCGGCTTCGGGCACATCGACACCCGGCTGCAACGCGCGGTTGGCAGGGCCTATGCGCTCGCTCATCCAGCGCAGCAGGTCCAGCCACATCTGGCGCATTTCTGCATCCAGCGGGGTACGGGTTGAGTTCGGCAATTCAATCGTCACCACTGGCACACCCTTGTGTACGCCGCCGTAGTTGCCGAGCGAACCGGGGAAGATGCCCACCTGGTCAAGGTAAAGCCGCCCCAGCTTTGAAGGCGGCACAAAACCCTCCTTGGCAGGGCCATCAAAGTCGAGCACGCCGTAAGGCGCATGGATGCTGACGATCAGCTGCGGCTTGAAACGCTGCATCTCTTCAATCAAAAACCGTGATTCAGGCTCCGAGAGCGGCTTGGGGCCAGGGAAGCGTCGCGGGTCCTTGCGGGTGCGCTTTTCCCAATAGATTTTTGCATCACGCTCCCAGTTGGGCGTGGGGAAGTTGCGGTTCAGGTCCACGCCATTGGCATTGACACGTTTGGGCGGTTTGCTGAACAGGCCGTCGGGGTTGAGCGCGGGGATAAAACGCCAGTGAACCACCTGCGGCATGTCGGCAGGCTGCTCTGCCATGCGTATCCATTGCAGCGCCATCGAAGCAGAAGACAACTCGTCACCATGAATGGCGCCCACCACCAGCACCCTGACCGTGGCATTGCCCGGGTTGATGTCGCGCACCCACAGGGTGCGGCCATTGACGGAGCGCCCCGCGGTGGGCTGCAGCTTTGCGGCTTCACACAGGGGCTTTTTGACATTGGGCAGGCGGGCGACAAACTCGTCGCAGGGCTCGGCGGACTGTGCGAGACCTGCCATGCAGCACAGGGCCAGGGCGGCTAGCAGTCTGGAAACCGGCTGGGCGCGCCGGAGGGGCATGAAAGGCATTGCTGGAAGTTTACCTGCCGGGCATGGCGGGCTGCCCGGGCACGCCACGCGGGCTTCAGGTAAATTAGCCCAATGGTTTTATCGAACAACAAGGCTGTGGCCAGGGTACTAAAGGCAAGGGCGCCCGGCTTCTCGCAAAAAGAATTCCGCGCGTCGCTGGGCATGTTTGCCACCGGCGTCACCATCGTTACCGCACGCACGGCGGGCGGCGAACTGGTCGGCCTGACGGCCAGCTCTTTCAACTCTGTCTCGCTCGACCCGCCGCTGGTACTCTGGAGTCTTGCGCAGGCAGCCAGTTCCATGGCCACCTTCAGCACCGGGTCGCACTATGCCATCAACATCCTGGCGGCAGACCAGAAAGCGCTGGCCGAACGTTTTGCCGGCAAACGCGACAGCCGATGGGCGGATGTGGCCTTTACCGAAAGCGACAGCGGCCTGCCGCTGCTCGATGGCGCTGCAGCCACCTTTGAATGCTTTAACCGCAGCCGCTACCAGGAAGGCGACCACACGATTTTTGTCGGTGAAGTCGAGCGCTGTTTCCACCGCGAAGGTGCGTCACCACTGCTGTTTCACGGCGGCAAGTTTTACAGCGAACATCCGCTGTGACCACGCGCAAAACCCACCTCGACGCCATCGCCATTTCACTGCTGCTGGCCTGCTGCCTGTTCTGGGGTGCGCAACAGGTGATGATCAAGGCCACGCTGGCTGAAGTCCCACCCGTGTTCCAGGCGGCCTTGCGATTTGCAGGCGCTACTGTCCTGCTGTTGATCTGGTGTGCGTGGCGACGCATTCCCTTGCTTGGCCGTGACGGCTCGCTGTGGCCCGGCCTGCTGGCCGGTGTGCTGTTTGCGCTGGAGTTCACCTGCCTCTACCTCGGCCTGCAGCACACCACGGCATCGCGACTGACGGTTTTTCTGTACACCTCCCCTTTCTGGGTGGCCTTGCTGGTGCCCTTCTGGGTCAAGACAGAAAAACTGCGCGGCCTGCAATGGGCCGGTCTTCTCTGCGCGTTTGCAGGTGTGGCCTTTGCCATGCGGGAAGGCTTTTCAGGCCGCACATCCACCGCCTTCGGGGATGCACTGGCGCTGCTGGGCGGCATGTTCTGGGGCCTGACCACGGTGGTGATACGCACGTCAAACCTTGCAAAAGTCTCTGCTGAAAAGATGCTGTTCTATCAACTGGCCGTAAGCAGCCTGATCTTTCCGGTACTGTCGGTGGCACTCGGTGAGGGGTGGGTCTGGCACTTCAGCCCGTTTGCGATCACCTCACTGATGCTGCAAACCGCCGTGGGCGCTTTTGCCAGCTACCTCACCTGGATGTGGCTGCTGGGCCGCTACCCCGCCACGAAGATCTCGGTGTTTGTTTTTCTGACGCCGGTGTTTGCACTGCTGTTCGGCACGCTCTGGCTGGGCGAGGGCATCACCGCCGGGCTGCTGGCCGCCATGACGGCTGTGGCGCTGGGCATTGTGCTGGTCAACCGCAAGCCGCAAGCCTGATCAGGCCTGCGCCGCACGCCGCTTCGCAAAATCGACATACCAGTCGAGGCAGCCCGGGTTGGCCATGGCGTCGCGGTTGATGACTTTTTCAATCGACTCGCCCAGCAGCAGCTTCTTGATGGGCAGTTCCTGCTTTTTGCCCGACAGGGTGCGTGGAATTTCAGGCACCGCGAAGATCTCGTTGGGCACAAAGCGAGGGGACAACGCGGTTTTGACGGCGTTGTTGAGTTTTGTTTTCATCGCCTCGTCAAGTGCCATGCCCGGGCGCAGCACGACGAACAGCGGCATATAACTTTCGCGCCCCAGAAACTCCAGGTCCACCACCATCGAATCAAGCACTTCGGGCAGCGCCTCTATCGCGCTGTACAACTCGCTGGTGCCCATCCGCAGGCCGTAGCGGTTGATGGTGGCGTCGCTGCGGCCATAGATGATGCAACTGCCTTGCGGTTTGATCTTGAGCCAGTCGCCATGCCGCCAGACGCCGGGGTACATGTCGAAGTAACTTGAGAGGTATCGCAGGTTCCCCTGGTCACCCCAAAAACGGAGCGGCATGGAGGGCAGGGGTTGCACGCAAACCAGTTCGCCAACTTCATCAATCACCGCCTCACCTTTTTCATTCCACGCCTCTACTGCGCAACCGAGAACGCGGCATTGCATTTCGCCCGGGACGACTGGTAGCTCGCGATTTCCCGAAATGAAAGCTCCGGCAAAGTCAGTGCCGCCCGAAATGTTGCACCACCAGATTTCAATGTGGAGTTTGCGGAATTCCTCAGTCCCCCAACTCTGCGCTTCGGGAGAGAGTGGCGATCCGGTCGCGCCCAGTGTTCTTACTTTTGAAAAATCGCCGCAGCCTGACAGGTCCACACCCGCCTTCATGCAATTCGCATAGAACGCCGCGCCCGCTCCGAAAAAAGTCACACCAGTATCTGCCGCAAAACGCCACAGCGTGTTCCAGTCGGGCTGGTCCTTGTTGCTGCCTGCGGGGTTGCCGTCAAAGATGCAGGTGGTGGTGCCGTTGAGCAAGGCGCCCGCCTGTACGTTCCACATGATCCAGCCGGTGGAGCTGTACCAGAAAAAACGCTCGGGTGTGCCCTTGCCTGCGGAGCTGGGTGCTACATCGTTGTTAAGGCGCAGCAAGGCCAGCGCCACGATCATCACGCCGCCGTGGCCGTGCACGATGGGTTTGGGCAGGCCGGTGGTGCCGCTTGAATAGACAATCCACAGCGGGTGGTCAAAGGGCAGCCACATCGGCTCGAAGGCCCTGGTTTCAGAGTCACTCCTGGCTGTGGCGTCGGTGAACCGGGTGCTGCCGGCCACCTCGCCCAGCGTGCCCAGGTTGTAGTGAACGATGACGTGCTGAACGCTGGGGAGGGCGGCGCGAAGTTCGCCCACGACTGCCGTGCGGTCCATGTCACGCCCGCCGTAGGTCACGCCGTCACAGGCAATCAGGACCCTGGGTTCTATCTGTTTGAACCGGTCAAGAACAGAGTGGGTGCCCATGTCGGGCGCGCAGACACTCCACACGCCGCCAATACTGGCAACCGCCATGAAGGCAACGATGGTTTCGGGGATGTTGGGCAGATAGGCGGCCACCCTGTCGCCAGGTTGTACGCCCTGCGCTTTGAGGTGCAGGGCCAGCGAAGCGACCTGGCGCTTCAGTTCGGGCCATGACAATTCTTGCGGTGCAAGGCTCGCTGCCAGGCTCTTCTCGTTGTGGCTGACCAGCGCGGGCAGGCCCGCCGCATGCGCCTTGTCCGCGTGGCTGAGGATGTGCTGCGCGTAGTTCACCTGCGCGCCCGGAAACCACCGGGCACCTGGCATGTCGCGCTTGCCAAGCACGGTGCTGTGCGGCGAGGGTGACTGCAGCTCAAAGTAGTCCCAGATGCTTTGCCAGAAGGCATCCAGGTCGGTCGTTGACCAGCGCCAGAGGGCGTCGTAGCTGTCAAACGACAGGCCGCGTGTGTCGCGAAGCCAGTTTTGGTAGAGGCGGATTTGCGCAATATCGGGTGAACTCATGCACCCGAGGGTATCCGCATGTCAGGCGCTGCAGAATCGGGAATTGCCCCAAAAACCAGTGCTTGTACAATTTCGCACAACCGTGCTAATATGCATTCATGGACGCAAAAACCCAGAAAAGCGAGATGACCCGCACCGCCATTGTTGGCGCGGGGATTGATCTTGCGTCTGCGGAAGGGTTGGAGGCGATTACCTTGCAGGCTGTGGCCGACCGCATCGGGTTGTCAAAAAGCGGGGTGTTTTCGCGCATCGGCTCGCGCGAGGCCTTGCAGAAAGCGGTCATTGAGGAATATGGCCGGCGCTTTCTGGCCGACGTCTTTGTACCGGCCATGCAGCAGCCCAAGGGTTTGCCGCGCCTGGACATGATTGTCCAGCTGTGGATTGTGCGCATGCGTGACGTGGAGGCCAAATCGGGCTGCATTTTCTCTGCCGGGGCGTTCGAGCTCGACGACCGCGAGGGCGAATTGCGCGACATGCTTTATGCAGAGGTCACGCGCTGGCGTTCTGCCTTGCGGCGCACGGTGATACAGGCCGTCGAGGCCGGTCATTTGCAGGCCGATCTTGATGCTGACCAGTTTGTAGGCGAGATCAGCAACCTGGCGCTGGGCATGATTCATGACGCACGCTTTTTGCGCGACACCACGTCGGCAGAGCGCGCCAGGGCCTCGTGGGCACGCCTTTTGAGAAGTTACCGCGCCTGAATTTGCAGGAGAGGGGTAGTGGGTTTTGATGTGTTTTCGCAGGTGTAAATTTCGCACAGCCGTGCGATAAAAGGAGAAAGTCATGCTGGTTTTATTTGTGGGTTTGGGGGTCTACGGTGTCTTTCGTGCGGGCAAGGCCGCGCTTGCATCGCTGCGCAGCTTGCCGCGCAGCAACGAGGACTGGGTCTGGTACTGAGCGGGCAGGCGACATGACCCGTACATCGCTTGAAGCCACCTCTGATTTTTACAGCGCGAGCCGGATGACGCGGCTGTTTCGCTTTGGCCTGGCGGCTTCCGAGCGCATCTGGCCTGCGCTGGCTGTTCGAGCGGCCTACCGTCTGTTCGGCACACCCTTGCCGCCGAAATGGATCAACCGCAGGCGCAAATGGCCAGCTGACTGGAGCATTGAGCACTGGCCGTTTGAAAGTGCCAGCATCACACTTTATGCGCCCACCAGCGGCGCGCCTGACCGCGTTGTGCTGTTGCTGCACGGCTGGGGTGGGCATGCGGGGCAGATGCTGGCGCTGGCCGATGCCTTGCGCCGCCAGGGCCTGTTGCCCGTGATGGTTGAAATGCCGGCGCATGGCCGAAGCGATGGGGCAACCAGCAACCTGCCGCAGTTTGCGCGTGCACTGGAGTATGTGGCCGCGCGCCTGCAGCAGCAGGGTTATGCGCTGCATGCAGTGGTCGCGCATTCATTGGCCGCCAATGCCAGCGCCTACGCAGCCAGCCGCGGCCTCGATCTCGGCCGCCTGGTGCTGATCGCGCCACCGGCATCACCACTTGAATACACACGCCTGTTTGCCAGGGTGTTTGGCCTGCGCGAGAGCACACGCGCGGCGATGCAGCGGCGCATTGAATCGCGCGAAGGCATTTTGATGCCGCAGTTCGAGCCCGATGCGGTGGGTGCACGCATACGCCTGCCCACCTTGGTGGTGCACGACAGGCAGGACAGCATTAACCTGTTTGCCGATGGCGTGGCCTACAGCCTTGCTATTGAAGGCGCAAGGCTTGTGGCGACACAGGGCCTGGGCCACAGGCGCATCCTGAAGGATGAAACAGTGCTTCGGGAGATCGCTGCCTTCATGACCTGAACCAGCTGCAACTCTTGCGTGGTCCATTCATTGCTTTTAGGATGCATTGATCAACTACAAGGAGCGAGAGATGGGAATGCTGGACTGGACAGAAAAAAGCAGCGACGTTTTGCAGCAAGGCGGCGTGATTGCGCCTGACGAGCGACTGCCATGGCCGCAAACTGCGGTGATGGGTGTGCAGCACGTGATCGCCATGTTCGGCGCGACAGTGCTCGCGCCCATACTCATGGGCTTTGACCCCAACATCGCCATCCTCATGAGCGGCATCGGCACGCTGATCTTTTTTGTCGTCACTGGCGGCAAGGTGCCCAGCTACCTCGGCTCCAGCTTCGCCTTCATTGGCGTGGTGATTGCAGCCAGCGCCTATGCGGGCAAGGGCCCCAACACCAACCTGGGTGTCGCACTGGGCGGCATCATCGCCTGCGGCGTGGTGTACATACTCATAGGCGTGCTCGTGCAGGCCATAGGCACCGGCTGGATAGAACGCTTCATGCCGCCCGTGGTGACGGGCGCCGTGGTGGCCGTGATCGGCCTGAACCTGGCCGGCATCCCGATCAAGAACATGGCGTCCAACAATTTCGATTCGTGGATGCAGGTGGTCACCTTTGTCAGTGTGGCGCTGGTGGCGGTCATGACACGCGGCATGGTGCAGCGCCTGCTGATTCTGGTCGGGCTGATTGTGGCGAGTGTGGTCTACGCTGTGCTCACCAATGGTCTGGGCATGGGCAAGGCCATTGACCTGTCGGGCATTGCCAATGCAGCATGGATCGGCCTGCCGGGCTTTGCGGCTCCGGTCTTCAGCGCCAGCGCCATGCTGCTGATTGCACCCGTGGCCATCATTCTTGTGGCCGAAAACCTGGGGCACATCAAGGCCGTCACAGCCATGACCGGCAAGAACCTGGACCAGTACATGGGCCGCGCCTTCATCGGCGACGGCATCGCGACTGTGGTCTCCGGCAGCGCAGGCGGCACGGGCGTGACGACCTATGCTGAAAACATTGGCGTCATGGCCGCGACCAAAATCTACTCGACGGCGGTGTTCGTTGTGGCGGCCCTGATTGCCATCGTGCTGGGTTTCAGCCCCAAGTTCGGCGCGCTGATCCAGGCGATTCCGCTACCCGTCATGGGCGGCGTCAGCATTGTGGTGTTCGGGCTGATTGCGGTGGCCGGCGCACGCATCTGGGTCGACAACAAGGTTGATTTTTCAGACAACAAGAATCTGCTGGTGGCCGCCATCACGCTGGTGCTGGGCACCGGTGACTTCACGCTGAAATTCGGCCAGTTCGCATTGGGCGGCATTGGCACCGCCACTTTCGGCGCAATTTTGCTCTACGCCCTGCTCAACCGCGGCAAGTAAGCGCCAGCACAGCGGTCAGGCGCTTTTCCTGGCCTCTTCCAGCTGTGCCTTGGTGTCAGCCAGCTCACGCTCAAGGTCGGCGCGTTGGTCGATCTCCTGCGCCAGCACCTCGTTGACATCGGCGAGTTCCTGTGCGGTTTCGGTGATGCGGGTTTCAAGTTCGTCCGTCTTGATCAGCGCCTGCGCCACTTCGCCCACCTTGGCATCGTCAGGAATCTCCTGCTTCAGCACGGCATTGATCACGACCAGCTCGGCGGCAGACTGTTCAACGACATCCCTGACGCCTTCGTTCTGGTCCAGGGCACGGGCCAGGGGCGTTGATGCTGGGGAGCTTTCTGTCTGTTGTGGCATGGAATCCGGATCTTTGTTCACTGAACCGTAGGATAACGGAAATCACATTCCGGAGGGCTTTTCAGCCCATTCATGTACTACTTTTTAGCTGCCGACGCTGGCGCCGTGGGGCCGAACAGCTTGCCCAGCGTCGCGCCAATGCGCGCGCCTATGGCCGTACCTATGCCGGGCAGGACTGCGGTGCCCACCACAGCGCCGGCCACCGCGCCGGGCGGCACGCTCACCCTGACGTCGGTTGTGGGGCCGCTGACCCTGAGCGGCACACCCACAATGCCGTCGACCAGGTCCACAGCAAACTCCGCCTCGATCTGGCGGTTGAACAGCCTTGCACTGCCGGAGGCACTCAGCGCGCCTGACCTGGCCCGTATGTCCCTGAAATAACTGACCATGCCGTCGGGCGTGTTCTGGGTCTCCAGCAGCCCCGTGACGGCGTCGAGGGGCGTCTGGCCATTGTGGTCCTTGCCGATGCTGCGGACGGCCTTGTCCAGGTCAAAGCGCAGCAGCTTGCCGGGCCCCATGACAAAAGGCGTTTTGGTATTGAGCGACTGCGCCAGATCAAGCACGCTGTCGCCTTCGGCAGAAAGGGTGGTGTCGCCGCTGGCGCGGCCCGAAACGGCCGGCCTGCGGTTGAAGGCTTCCAGAGCGCTGGAGACTTCCACCTTGTCTGGCTTGAGCCGGCCCGAGAGTTTCAGCCGCCCGCTGGCGAGTTCCTGCAGGCTGATCTCGCCATTGACCGTGCCGTCGCCCACCTTGATGTCCACTGCCCAGCGGTCTTCGTCGCCGCTGCGCCTGAGCAGCAATTCTGTGGGTGGGGTGACGCCCGGCCGCCTCAGGGCGGCGGTGCGTGGGCGCCAGTTGGTGTCGAAATCGGCCTCGCCGTCATAAATAACGGGGATGCCGCGACGCGATATCCAGGTCACATCGCTGAACACAAAACGCGCAAGGGGCAGCGGGTCAACTGTCCACTGCCCGGTGTCACTTTGGGCAGTTGTGCTGCCTGTGCCCAGGCCACGCAGGGACATTTGCGGCACCACCGCGCCTGCAACGGTGACTTCCCTGAATTTGATGCGCCTGCCCCAAAGCGCGCCCAGCTCGGGGTACAGCACCAGTGACTTCAGGGTCACCGGCTGCTGCCGGGCGATGGAGACATCCTGGACCATGACTGCCGGCGACGGAAATACGCGCCACTGCACAGCCCCGATGCGAACCTCCGCGCCCAGCGCAGCAGACAGCCTGGTAGCAGCGGCAGCCGCAAGCTCTTCGTCGGAAGGCACCACGCTGAAGAGGGCGACAAGGGCGAGAACCAGCACGCAGGCGGACGCGACAAGCCCCACAAGCCATTTGCGTCCGCGCGTCATGGATGGTGTCTTGTACAGGCCATTGGCTTGAGCATAAACGGCGAAGGCGCACCCGCAGCGCGACAACATGCCCGCCTGCTGTAGGCAGCCGCCTTATAGTTGCGGGCTGCTGCATCGCCACACCCATCCCGAATATCCCATGCCTATCTGGAAACAAGCCATCTCCGTCGAAGCCCTGACGGCATCAACTGCCAACACCGCTGTGTCCCACCTGGGCATTGAGTTCCTGGAGGTCGGCGACGACTTCATCAGCGCCCGCCTTCCCGTCGATCACCGCACCGTCCAGCCCTATCGCCTGCTGCACGGCGGTGTGTCCGTGGTGCTGGCGGAAACGCTGGGCTCATGCGGCGCCGCTTTTGCCGCGCCGCCGGGGCACCGCGTGGTAGGCCTGGACATCAACGCCAACCATTTAAAAAGCGCCTCCAGCGGCTGGGTGACAGGCATCACCCGGCCGGTGCACATCGGCCGCACCACCCAGGTCTGGGCCATAGAGATAACGAACGAGGCAGGCGAGATGGTTTGCGTGTCACGCATCACCATGGCGGTGTTGGTGCCAAAATAGATGTTTTCTCATGCTATCGTGGCAAAGTCGACTCCAGCACATGGTTCGACCTGAAACAAGACAAACAGATTCGGGATAGAACCGGTGAGTTCGGAAAACAAAACAAACGTTGATCACCAGGTCGTCCAGGATTTCGGCGCGGAATGGAGCCGGTTCGACCAGACCGGGCTGTCGGGCTCGGACCAGCAGAACCTGTTCAATAATTATTTCCGTGTTTTCCCCTGGGAAAGTCTTCCCCCTGACGCAGTCGGCGCGGACATCGGTTGCGGAAGCGGCCGGTGGGCGGTGCTCGCAGCGCCCCGCGTAGGCCATTTGCATCTGGTCGACCCCAGCGCAGACGCACTGAACGTGGCGCGGCAGAACCTGAAGGGTTCTGCCAACACCACCTTTCATGAGCGGTCTGTGGACGACCTGCCTTTTGCCCCGGCCAGCCTTGACTTTGCCTATTCTCTCGGGGTGCTGCACCATGTGCCGGACACGCACGCCGCCATGGTGTCGATACGCGAGGCGCTCAAGCCGGGCGCGCCTTTCCTGATCTACCTTTACTACGCTTTCGATCAAAGGCCGTGGTGGTTTCTGGGTCTCTGGAAAGTCAGCGACATGCTCCGCCGCGTCATCTCCCTGTTGCCCAACCCCCTGAAGAACTTCTGCTGTGACGTCATCGCGGTGACGGCCTATGTGCCGCTGTCGCGCACCGCCTGGCTGCTGGACAAAATGGGCATACTCCCGGCCTCCTGGCCGCTGGCGGCTTACCGCAACATGGGTTTTTATGTCTTGCGCACCGATGCGCTGGACCGCTTCGGTACGCGGCTTGAGCAACGCTTTTCGCGCGGCTCCATTCAGAAGATGCTGACCACCGCCGGGTTTGAACATATAGAGTTCTCGACGGGCCAGCCCTTCTGGTGTGCTGTCGGGTTTACCAAAAAATAACTTCAGCGCTATTTCCGGCCGGCATTCGCCAGCCTTTCGCTCTTCCAGTACACGTCGTCGCCGCCATTCATGCGGTTGAGCACACGTGACAGCACAAACAGCAGATCGCTCAGGCGGTTGAGGTATTGGCGCGGTGCGTCTTTCAGTGTTTCTTCAGCGCCCAGCGCGACCACTGCGCGCTCAGCGCGCCTTGCAACCGTGCGGCACACATGGGCCAGCGAGGCGGCGCGTGAACCGGCCGGCAGAATGAATTCCGCCAGGCGCGGCAAGGTCTTGTTGTGTTCTTCCAGCGCCGCATCCAGCAGGGCCACGGCTTCGGGTTTGAGCAGTTCGAAGCCTGGAATGCTCAGCTCGCCGCCCAGGTTGAAGAGCTGGTGCTGCACTTCAACCAGCAGCTCGCGCACGCCTTCGGGCATGTCTTCACACAGCAGGACGCCGATGTTCGAGTTCAGCTCATCCACGTCGCCCATGGCGTGAACGCGCAGGCTGTCCTTTGAAACCCGGGTGTTGTCGCCCAGCCCTGTGGTCCCGTTGTCACCGGTACGGGTAGCGATCTGGGAAAGTCTGTTGGCCATAAAACATCCACCTGGTTTGTTGCAATCGTGAACTGGAAATGCCCGGAACATCAATGCCGCGCAAAGGAAAAGAAATGTGTCGTAGTGCGTGATGATGTCAGCGGGGAAACATCAGGAAAAAGTGCTGGCAATGCGCCGCGCATTACGCTGGAATAGTCTTTTCAACTTTCAAAAGGATGATTCCGGATGACACTTTCCACCTCTACAGTCTCCCCCTCCAGCGTATTTGCATCGCAAGCCAATTCTATGACGGCGCCCTGCAAGCCCCTTTACAGGCCAGCCCTTCGCACCATGGCAGCCTGCAGCTTTGCGGCTGCGGCGCTTGTTGCCGCCCATGGAGCCGCGCATGCCCAGGCAGTCGCGTCCCCGGCTGCCAACGCTCCGGCTGCCGCAGCCCCGCCAGCGCCCCGGCAACTGACCAGCACGGAGGTCAACGCCGCATTTGACCGGGCCGATGAAAACCACGATGCGCGCCTGACCCGCACGGAAGCCGAACGCTTTCCAGAAGTCGCCAGGCGTTTTGAACAGATAGATACCAACCGCGACACCTTTATCTCGCGCGAAGAGTTCAACAAGGCCGTGACGGGCTCGTCCTGAAGGCGGAGATGAACCCGCAGGAATGCCTGCCTTCTACCGCTTGCTGCCCCTGCCTGTTTCTTCCTGCTGCCGCATAAAATCGCGGCCCTTCTCCGGTGGCATCGAAAGTGCTTGATACCGGCACTTGAATACGATGCGTTGGGAACCCATTTGCGGGTCTCTCCACCGGAAACCTATGCGTTTTTATCCTCTCGCAGCGCTTGCCGCGCTGCTGCATGCCTATATTGGCTGGCGCATCGTGCCCGGTCTTGGGGCGTATCCGCGCCTGCAGGTGCTCATGCTCGCCCTGCTGGTGCTGTCCTCATTGCTGATGCCCTTGGGCCTGGTCGGCGGCCGCATCATGAAACAGCCGTGGGCCGATCGCCTCAGCTGGATTGGCCTTCTGCTCATGGGGCTGTTCTCATCGCTGTTTGTGATGACGCTGGCGCGCGATGCTGCGCTTCTTGTACTGTGGCTTGCCAATGCTGCCGGCCTGCAACTGCCGCTTCAGGCGCTGAGCCGGGTATCGGCAGAGGCCGTCCCCGCGCTGGCCCTGCTGGTCACGGTGCTTGGCTTTCTCAATGCGCGTCGCACACCCGCAGTGGTGAGGGTCGATGTGCCCATCCATCGACTGCCCTCTGCACTGCACGGCTTCACGGTGGCGCAGCTCAGCGATATCCACATCGGCCCGACGATCAAGCGCGCCTGGCTGCAACGCATCGTCAGCAGGGTCAATGACCTGGGGGCTGACATGGTGGCCGTGACCGGGGATCTGGTGGACGGCAGGGTGGCTGATCTGGCCGGGCATATTGCGCCGCTGGCAGACCTGAAGTCGCGTCACGGCACCTATGTGGTGACTGGCAATCACGAGTACTACTCCGGCGCGCACGCCTGGGTGGCAGAGTTGCGGCGCATCGGCCTGACGGTGCTGATGAACGAGCATGTGGTGCTGCACCACGGTAAAAGCGCCGACACAGCCAGGGCGCCCCACGGCGACCCGCAGGACGATTCACAGATCATGGCGCCGCTGGTGCTGGCCGGGGTCACTGACTACAGCGCCCACCATTTCGACGAGTCACACCGCAGTGACCCGAAAGCCGCACTGGACGGTGCACCGCAGACAGCGCCCGTGCGCCTGCTGCTGGCGCACCAGCCGCGCAGTGCCGCCGCAGCCGCCGAGGCGGGCTTTGACCTGCAGCTGTCAGGGCACACGCACGGCGGCCAGTTTTACCCCTGGAACCTGTTTGTGCAGTTCCAGCAACCCTTCTCGCACGGCCTGCACCGCCTGAAAGACCTGTGGGTCTACACCAGCCGCGGCACCGGTTACTGGGGCCCCCCCAAACGTTTCGGCGCGCCCTCAGAGATCAGCCTGATACGGCTGGTGACCGCCTGAACTTTTTTCCAGGACCATCGCAAACTGTGATTTGCTATCGATTCAGTAGCTGCTCACGCACGTATTTATTGGCCTGTAGCCATATTTGATATCCAAAAATGGCCTTTTTTGGGCTTTTTTCGTGCTCAGGCGGCTGGAAACAGGCCAAAACCGCTTTCAATGGCCCAAATGTTAATATCCATATTAACATTTTGCCGATTTTTAACGTGTACGTTAAAAATCGGGCTGCCCAAGAGGGGCAAAGCGGCCGTCGCGGTCGGCCAGACCGCCATGCGGCCCCTACAACTCGCCCGCATCCCGCAGCTGCCGCTGCCTGATAACCAGCCGCGCCTGCGGTCGACCGGGCTGGACGGAATAAAAGAGCATGACATCTGCATCACCGCTCACCCAAGTGGCGGTTTCCACGACCGCATCCGGCGTGGAAAACGAAGAGTCGAGCCCGGCACCGAGCCTTGTGCGCAGCGACTGCACCAGCGCGGCAACCTGCCCGGGCTCCGGGCTGGCCATGACCAGGTCTGTTTGCTGCAGCCTGTGGTGCGACATGTACAGCGTCTGCTCGAAACGCAGGCCGTCGTAGGGTGCATCCGGCACACGCAGCACGCCGACAGCCCCCGATGACAGGCGGCGCGGCGCGCGCACGGACTGCATGGGCGGCAGGCGTGATGCCAGTTCGCTGCTGCTCATGCCCAGCAGGGCAGTGTTGTCCAGCACGGCCTGCGCAGCTGCCATGCTGCAGATGCCTGACAGGCCAAAAACAGTCACACACAATGCCGGACGCCAAAACCTTGCAGTACTGAAGAACTTCACAAACACCTCATCGACTTGCGCATGCTTGCGCGTAATGTGCAGAACGGTTTTCCCAAAATCATATGTGTGCAGTCGAAACCAATTGAAACTCTTTGCAAGCTTTAAGCGCCGGCAGTGATTGACCCTTAACCTAGCCTGAAGTTCATCGCCAGCCCGCAGCAGCCGCAAGGAAACGCAGGGCGATGAAGCATTTACCCCACTTTCCGGAAGTGTCCTGCCGATGGCTTCGCAATCCGACGTCCTTCAACCATGCCTTCAGGAGGCGGCCCATGCTGCAGGGCCTGCGCTGCGGCAATGCATGGAGGCCGCCGTCGCGGCGCTGCAGGATGCAGAGCTCAAAAGCATGAAGGTGGCCGAGCGCGACGAACTGGCTCAAGCCTGGAGAATCCTGCAGGACAGCAAGGCCGGCTGGGGCACACGTTACACGTCGGAGTTGCTGGGCGCCTTCAATCAATGTGTGGAGGCCGCCGCGGCCGAGATGCAGACGCAACACCTGCCGAAATCTGACCCGGCAAGCAGCACCCTTCCCGCGGGAAGCGCTGGCCGGCTGGCTGGGATGGAAACATTTTCACTGGTCGAAGATGCCGATGTCACGCAGGCGATTGCGTCATCACGCCTGCTGCAGCAAATCCTGCCGCGTGTGGAGCAGAGCCTTGCCGAGCTCGACAGCCTGGTCAGCTCGGCCCAGGGCCTGGCCAACGTCAGGCCCGAACTCAACCCCTTGCGCCCCGAGATATTTGCGCGCGTGCTGCAGGACATCATGGGCAGCAGCCACGGCGACGCAGCCACGATGGCGCTGTGGGTCAAACACCTGGCTGAACCCCTGTCCGGGCAGATACAGAAGATTTACGGCCGCGTCATTCACCGGCTTGAGCTCGCGCATGTGCAGGCCGCGCACTACCGGGTGCTGCAGACGCCCACTGGCAGGCCGGGGCGGGGCGCAGGCGGCGACAAGGCAGGAAACGACGCCGCCCAAACGGACGCGGGCAAGGTCGAACAAGGGTGGAAGCAACCCCCGCAATACGCCGACCTCTCCAACTACGAAATCAGGGACGAGCTGTTCCAGGAGTTCCTGTTTCACGGCGGCAGCAACGCGCAGCAGGGTCTTGCGCCGTCTTACTACGCCACCGTAGAAGAGGAGCTGAACTCGCTCAAAGCAGCGCCGGACTCTGCAGCCGCTGAACTGCACGGCGCGCAGACAGCTGAAGAAGACAGCGGCTACCGGGCCCTGGCGGCTGTGGACAGGCCGGCGCGACATGTTGACGTGTCGAGCCCCCTGAGCCCGGAAGTCTGGGGCAGCTACGGCCGCTCGCGCGAGCGCGCCATGGTGCGCACACAACTCAAAAAAGAGGCCACCCAGGTCGGCCAGGTGCTGGGCCTGGAGGTGGTGCGCAAACTCGTCAACCAGGTGGCCCAGGACCCGCGCCTGCTGGTGCCTGTGCGTGAGGCCATCGTGGCGCTGGAGCCCTCACTGCTGCGCCTGGCCATGGTGGACCCGCGCTTTTTCAGCGATGAAAGACATGCGGGCCGGCGACTGATGGAGCGCGTGGCGCAGCGCAGCTTCAAGTACAACGACGAATACAGCGCCGAATTTGCCGGTTTTTTTGCTGCGCTGACACATGCGTTCAATGAACTCAATGCGCTGGCGATTGCAGATGCCAGGCCTTTTGCCATGGTGCTGGCCGGCCTGGAGCAGGCCTGGGACAGCCAGGACCAGGCCGAGTTTGAAAGCCGGCACAAGGTACTGAAGGCACTGCACTTTGCCGAAGAGCGGCAGGAGCGCGCCGACCAGATTGCCTTTGACATGAGTTCGCGCTCTGACCTGGACAACGTGCCCGGCGTGGTGCTGGACTTCCTGTTTGGCCCCTGGTCGCTGGCCATGGCGCACGCCCGGCTGACAGACCGGCGCAACCAGATAGACCCTGAAGGTTTTGGCTCTGTTGTGCCCGACCTGCTGTGGAGCGTCAAACGTGACGTGACCCTGAAACGCCCGGCACGCCTGATCGAGATGATTCCCGGCCTGCTTGAGAAGCTGCACACCGGGCTGGACATGCTGGGCCAGGCACCACAGGAGAACGAAAAGTTCTTCGAGTCGCTGATGAAGCTGCACAGGCCGGTACTCAAGCTCAGGCGGCTCAAGAGCAGGCGCGACGCCGAGGAGTCAAGCGCTCTGGCGCTGGAGGTCGAAGAACTGCCGGCCACACCCGAACAGCGGCGTGCCAGGGCAGCAGGGCAACCCTGGCTGGGCCGCGATGAACTTGATGCCGCCGGTTTTGAAGACACACTGCCGACAGCACCAGGCGAACTTGAGGCCATGGGGGAAGAAGAGGTGGCTGTGCCGGCCATGTCTCAACCCCCGCAAGATTCGGTACCCGCAGGTCTGTCTGCCGCTCCTCATGAAGACGGCATCACCAGCCCGGGCCTGAGCAACCAGGAAGCCGAAGCCATACTTATGCGGCTACGCACCGACCAGTGGGTAGACCTGTATTCAAAACACCGCTGGCTGCGCGCCCAGCTGATATGGGCCAGCGGCAAGGCCACCCTGTTCATGTTCCTCAGCCACGGCGGCCAGCCGCACTCCATGACCAGGCGCAGCTGCGAAAAACTCATCATGCAGCGCTGGTTAAGGCCAGTTGACGCCCAGGCGGTGGTGGGCCAGGCCCTTGATGCCGTCACGGCCAATGCCAGTGACCGCGCAAAAAAGCGGGCGGCATACCGCCCGGACTTTGAACCCTCGTCTTCGCCGCATGACGAGCTCGAAACAGCGTAGAAGCGTGGGTTGGCGACCTTGTCCGACGCTGTGGTCATGGCGCCCGCCGGACAATGGCAAGCATGAGCACCAAAACCAATTTCTCTTTTGAAATCTTTTACGCTGAATCATCGGCACCACCGCCTGCTGGCGACGAGGTGATGAAAACATTGGGGCCTTCGCTTCAGGGATTGCTTGCAGCAAAGGACAGCGCAGCAACGGTAGTCGTCAGCGATACACACAAGGGCAGTGGCAACAAGATTGTGGAGATCACCACCACGCTGCAGGACGCGCAGCTTGCTGAAGTGCTCAAGGCATTCGGCGAAAGCCACGGACTGACAGTCAGCGCGCTGGAATAGTTTTACCGCACCAATTCCAGTTCCCATTGAAGCGAGAACAAGGCGTGAAGGCGCAGACAGTGCTGTAGCACGGCAAGCCGAAACAACGCAGTTATCGTTTTAATGGGGGCTGGAATCAGGCCTGCCAGACGCCGTAGCCGGCTTCACGCAGGCCTATGCCAAGCTCGACCTCCATGTCGCGCGCGCCGTCATAAGGCATGGGGTTGTACATCTCATAAAGCCTGGGCAAAAGCCGCACGCCAAAGTCGAGCACATACCGGTTGGCCTGTATGCCGGCCTTGTGTTTGTCAAAGCGCACATCCGGGTCCAGCCCCGTCATGCCGACATAGACAAAAGGCTTGCCCAGCACATAGTCGGGGTTGGCGCGGCGAAAGCGGGCGATGTTCCAGACCTCGGGTGCGAGCTCGACAACATAGACGTGGTAGTGGTGACTGCGCGGTGCCCTGGCCATGGGTGCATCCTACAATCAGGAACAGCTCCCCCCCCGGGGTGCGGCAAACAACAGAAGAGGCCAGGAACCCCACATGCAATGGCCACCGCTTGACGGACTTCCGGATATATCCGCCGCACTTCCTTCCCGGCCTCATGCCCTGACTCCTGCCCTGCCATTTGTGCGTGATGACGCGGGCAACAAATCGCTGTACTTCTCGCTCGACGAACTGCAAAGCCGCATGGACAGCCGCAAACCCTGGCTGCTGGAGGTGGACTACACCCGGACCATGATGGGCTTTCTGATGTTCAAACCTGCGCCAGTGCACATCGGCATGATCGGCCTTGGCGGCGGCTCGCTGGCGAAGTTTTGCTACCGGCAACTGCCCGCAAGCCGCATCACGGTGGCAGAGATCAACCCGCACATCATCGCGCTTCGCCGCGAGTTCATGATTCCCGACGACGACCACCGGCTCACGGTGCTGCAATGCGACGGCGCGGACTTCGTGGCCGAACAGGCAGGCGGCCTCGATGCATTGCTGGTCGACGGCTTCGATGAACAGGGGCAGCCACCGGCTTTGTGTTCGCAGGCTTTTTACGATGACTGCGCACGCGCCCTGACAGCCGATGGCGTGCTGGCGGTGAACCTGCACCACGACAGCCCTGACTACGCGGTGTGCCTTGCCCGCCTGCAAAGAAGTTTTGCCGGCAATGTGGTCGAAGCGGCGGCGCTTGAGAAAAGCAACTGCATTGTGTTTGCGTCACGTACGCCGCTACCTTCGCGTCAGCGCCTGGACCTGCGCACAGCACTCTCAGGCATGGACCGCGAGGCGAGAAAGCAGTTGCAGCCCGAGTTTGCACGCATGGTCTGGTGCATGAGCAGTACGGGCGACGAGGACTGAGCAGCCTCTCGATCCGGGGCGATCAGGCGTTCTGGAAAGTGCTCTCCTGAGCCGTAGCGCTTTGCAGGGGCTCCTGCGGCAACGGGTTCTGGTCAGCCTGCCCCTGGCTTTGCGTCTGCATCTGCCCGTCAATCTGCTGGTCCACTTCTTCCTGTGCAGCACGAACCACACCCGCGTCTTCGGGCAGCCAGCTGGCCGATGTGACCAGCAGGTGAATGAAATGCAGCTTGGCCACAACGCTCAAGGGGAGCACAAAGGGGTAGAAGTCCGGCTGCCCCATGCTGCGCGACATCTCGTTGAGCATGGTGGTCAGGCGCGTCCAGTCGTTCAGGAAGTCCAGGAAATTCTGCGCATCGGGATGGTCCGGCTTGTAGAGCGCATCAATCGTGTAGGGCGTGAACTCCAGGTGTGCGCTTTCGGCAATCATGCCAAAGCTCAGCGCGGTATCAATCGTGTCGCGCATGTGCAGGTAGTGCGCCCAGCACTCAGCCCAGTCCTCCCACGGATGGGTGCTGGCGTAGGCGCTGACGTAATTCAGCCACCACTGCGCGGGCGGCCCCTGCTCGTAGTTACGCCTCAGGCTGGCCGTGTAGTCCTGGGTTTCATCCCCAAAGAGTTCGTGAAAGCCATCCATCCAGTTCGTGCCGCTGACAAGCCTGTCCCAGTAGTAGTGGCCCACCTCATGCCGGAAATGCCCCAGCATCGTGCGGTAAGGCTCGCGCATGGCCTTGCGCACCGCCTCACGCACGGCATCATCGGCCTCTTCGAGGTTCAGGGTTATCAGGCCCGTGTTGTGGCCGGTCATGACGTGCGGCCCGTTGTCGGGCGAACGCAGGATGTCAAACATCATGCCGCGCTCCGTGTCTTCAGTGATGCGTGAGGCCACCGGCAAACCCAGGGCCAGCAGGGCAGATACAAGCCGGCGTTTGGCGAGCTCTATGCGGCCCCACAGGACGGCGTTGTCAGGGTGCTCTGCGTCATTGAGGTCGGGAATGATGCGGTTGAGCCTGCAGGCACGGCATAAAAGAATGGGCGGTGCGCCATCATCGGCGGCCTGGACAGGCACCAGCCAGTTGCAGGCGGCGGGCGTTTGAAGGTTGAGGCAGCGTGTGTAGGCAGGGGCGGGCGCTGGCAGGACGTGGTTGGCATCACCGGGGAGCTGCGACTCGTCGGCATGGGCGTCGGGTTGCCACACCACCCAGGTGTCCTGGGCCTCACCCGGCATCAGCGGCAACAGGCGTGCCTGTTCAGGGTCATAGCCCAGCGGGGTTCCACAGGCCAGGCATTCGCTGTTTCGAAAGAAAACCGGCACGCCACACTTGCAGCGATAGGCGCGTCCGGCGAGTGTTGCAAGATGCGGCGACTGAAGCGACAGGGCAGGAACAGGATTGCCGGATGGGGCGTTCTGGCTGGAGTTTGGGCTGGATGAGGACATGGGCTGGAAGCGGATTTTTTGTGGTTGTGCCGGGCCGACCGCAGATACCAGTGCGTTCGCGTGTAAACAGGCAGTTTGACACGTGCGGTGCCTGCCGTCATACCCGCTTTGTCTCCTTGCCTTGTCAGAAATCACCGACGCCGGGTTTTTTGGACGGCCTGCGGCCCAAAAAGGGCCAGGCTTTTATCATGGGGGTCTGTAATCGCGGTTTTCTACAGCTTTTTTCAGGCTTTGCCGCACCTGCCAACCCCTATTCAAGGAAATCCCCATGCCCACTTACCACATTGAAATGATGGAAGGCCGCACCGTCGAACAGAAGAAAAAGCTGGTCGAGGCCATCACGCAGGCCACGGTTGACATCCTGGGCAGCACACCTGAATCGGTGGACATTCTCATCACCGACATCAAGCGCGAGAACTGGGCCACCGGCGGCAAGCTGTGGTCGGAGCGCAGCTGAAACCGGTCAGCACGGGTCCCGCCCCTGCATCTTCAAGGCGCACAGCTTGAGCCGCCCGTCCACCCTGCCTGAAATGCGCGCCCGCTACGGCGAACGCTTCCGCTGGCTGCTTCTGCTCTCGGTGATGATAGGCACGATGGCATCGGTCATGTCCTCGACCATCATCAATGTGGCCATCCCGGACATGAGCCACCACTTTGTACTGGGCCAGGACAGGGCGCAGTGGGTGACCTCGGGCTTCATGGTCGCCATGACGGTGTCCATGCTGACCACGCCATGGCTGCTGGCCCGCTACGGTTACCGCTACACCTATGTGGGCACCATGGTGCTGCTGCTGGCAGGCGGCGTGGTGGGCGGGCTTGCCAACAACTTCAGCCTGGTGCTGGCCGCACGGGTGGCCGAGGGCCTCGCGGCAGGCGTGGTGCAGCCGATACCGGCCATCATCATCATGCGGGCCTTTGCTCCGCATGAGCAGGGCCGGGCCAGTGGCCTCTTCGGCATGGGCGTGGTGCTGGCACCCGCCATTGGCCCCAGCATAGGCGGCGTGCTGGTCGACCTGTTCGGCTGGCGCTCCATCTTCTTCATGGTGGTGCCGTTTTGCCTGCTGTCGATCTGGATGGCTTACCGCTATGTGCCCATGAATTCGCCGGGCGGTGCGGCGGCCGACCGCAATGGTGCACGGCTTGACTGGCTGGGGCTTGTGCTGGGCGCAGCCGGCACGCTGTGCCTGCTCAACGGCATGGTCGAATTGCATGGCAGCGATACCGCTGAGGCGGTGATATTGCTGGTGGCCGCTGCGCTGATTTTCACGGCCTTTGTCTGGTGGCAGCGCCACCAGTCGGCCCATGGCGGTGCGCCGCTGATGAACATGGCGCTGTTTGGTTTCAGGCCTTTTGCAATGGGCAGCATGGTGGCATTCATCTACGGCACTGCGCTGTTCGGCTCGACCTACCTGTTGCCGGTGTACATGCAGCTGGGCCTGAACCTGTCGGCCTCGCATGTGGGCACCATATTGCTGCCCGCAGGGTTTGTGCTGGCCATCACGATCGCTGGTGTCGGCCGCCTCGCAGACAAACAACCGACCTGGCTGCTGGTCGGCATCGGCCTCGGGCTGCTGACTGCGTCGTTTGCACTGATGACCACCATCACGCTCACGTCCGGCCTTTGGATACTGGTCATGCTGTCCATCATCGGCCGTATCGGGCTGGGTTTTATCCTGCCCTCGCTCAACCTCGGCTCGCTTCGCCCGCTGCACGAAAGCCTGCTGTCGCAAGGGTCGAGTGCCATCAGCTTTGTGCGCATGCTGGGCGGCGCCATTGGTGTCAGCCTGTGCGGCATCGTGCTGGAATGGCGGCTGAGTGTGCATGGCGACTCACTGGTCAACCCGGTGAGCAGCCCGGCGCGCCTGGCGGCCTTCAACGAGTCGTTCATGATGCTGGCCACCCTGTGTGCACTGGCCATGCTGGCCGCCTGGCAGTTGCGGGTGCCGCCGGAACCCGGCAAGACGCCGGACAAAGAGGCGTAACCCTCTGTGGCGAAACGTCCAGGCAGGCCATTCTGCTTGACCCGCAAGTCCATTAAATCCAAAATAAAAGAGCCCACCGTAGTGCACAAGCCGGTGGGCGTTACAAAACGGCCAAGGAAGTCCGTCGGCATAGGCATTGCCGATTTTTGATCGCCACACAACACCGGGAAGAGGGCTTATGCGAATCACACATTTTGCGGCGCTTGCAGCCGCGACCACCGTCCTGATTTCTGCAAGCCAGACCGTTGCCGCGCAGGCCACGTTCGACAGGATCAAATCCCGCGGCCAGATCAATATCGGCTACAGGCCGGCCGCCCAGCCCTTCGCCATGGAAGATTCAGCGGGCAAGCCCGTCGGATACGCAATTGAGTTCTGCAACGCCATCGCCGACCGCCTTGGCGCAGTGACGGGTGGGATAAAAAAAATCAGGTTCATCCCGGTCGCTGTCGACAGGCGCATGCTGCTTCTGCGCGAAGGCCACATCGACATGCTTTGCGACAGCTTCACCGTCACCGAGCAACGCGGCCAGCTTGTCGGGTTTTCAACCCCGATCTTTTATGACAACGTCCAGATCCTGGTGCGCGGCAAGGACAACATCACGGCGCTCGACCAGCTGAAAGACCAGACCGTGGTGGTCATCAATGCGACCACCGCCCAGCAGGCCCTTGCAGGCTACTCCAGCGCGACGGGCAATGCGCTCAAGGTCAGCCGCGCGGTAGGCGCCGACGCGGCGATCGGGCAGCTTCAACTGGGCTGGGTCAAGGGATACGCGCGCGACGGCGTGCTTCTGGCCGGACAGAAAAGCACCCTGCCGAACGCCGCCGAGTTCGAGATTCTGTCTACCCCGCTCTCGCTGGAACCCATTGCCATCGGCATCCGGCGCGCGGATCCCGCCATGAAGTCACTCGCCGACTCGGTGATTGCGGACGCGATGAAAACAGGAACCATGCAAACCTGGTATTCAAGGTATTTCCTGTCTCCGACGCCCTTTGGCAAACCACTAAACATCCCGATGTCAGAGCGGCTCAAAGAGCAGATCCAGGCAGCCAGATAAGACGCCCCCGGTCGACACGGGCCGCCAGCCTGGAGATGCGGAAGATGGCCCGCGAATCTGCGGGCCTGCAAAATCATGTACAACTGGCTTTACGGCAAATCTGCCGTGAGAAATTTCGATCAACCGCCAGCATGAATAAAGTTGAAAAATGTGCCAGCTACTGGGCATGAACTGCAATACGCCGACCGACGTGACCTTCAGCTTTCGCGGCTTTGCGCAGCGCGGGGGCAACACCGACCACCATGCCGATGGCTGGGGCATTGCTTTTTTTGAAGGTGACGCCTGCGAGGACTGCGACAAGGGACTGCGGCATTTCGTCGATCACCAGCCTGCATCCACATCACCGGTCGCAGAGCTGATCAGCCGCTACCCCATCAAGAGCCGCAATGTGATTTCGCATATCCGCAAGGCAACCCAGGGCCGCGTTGCGCTGGAGAACTGCCACCCCTTCGTGCGCGAACTCTGGGGCCGCTACTGGGTGTTTGCGCACAACGGCGACCTGGCAGACTTTGCGCCGCGCCTGCACGGCAATTTCAGGCCTGTGGGCACGACGGACAGCGAGCGCGCCTTCTGCTGGATCATGCAGGAGATGGCCAAGTCGCATGCAGGCGTGCCCAGCATTGAAGAGCTGAGCATCACGCTGCGCGAACTTGCGGCGCAGATTGCCACGCACGGCACCTTCAACTTTTTGATGAGCAACGGCGAGGCCCTGTGGGCACACGCATCGTCAAAGCCTGATTCGCAGATTCTGTATTACGTGGAGCGCAAGCACCCGTTTGCCCATGCCACGCTGAGCGATGAGGACGTGAGTGTCAACTTTGCTGACCATGCAGGGGCTTCGGACAAGGTCGCTGTGGTGGTCACTGCGCCGCTGACCACCAACGAAAACTGGACGGCGTTTGCACCGGGCGAACTCAAGGTGTTTTCAGGCGGTGCGCTGCTGGGTGTCTAGACTTCAGGCCGCTTTCAGCGCTGCTTCCAGCGCATCGACAAACATCGCTGCCACATCAAAGCCGGTCTGGTCGAAGATTTCCTGGAAACAGGTCGGGCTGGTGACATTGATCTCGGTCACCGAGTCGCCAATCACATCAATGCCCGCAAGCAACAGGCCCCGAGCGGCCAGAACGGGTCCCAGTGTGTTTCCGATTTCTGCATCACGCGCCGACAGCGGCTGCGCCACGCCCTTGCCGCCTGCCGCCAGGTTGCCTCTCACCTCACCGCCCTGCGGTATGCGCGCCAGGCTGTAAGGCACGGGCTTGCCGCCTATCACCAGCACGCGCTTGTCGCCCTGGGCGATCGCAGGCAAAAACTTCTGCACCATCACGCTTTGCACGCCGCCCTTGTTCAGCGTCTCGATGATGCTGCCCAGGTTCATGCCCTCCTGCGTGACGCGGAAAATGCCCATGCCGCCCATGCCGTCCAGCGGCTTCAGGATGATGTCCTTGTGTTCGGCGTGAAAGCGTTTGATGTCGGCCGCGTTGCGCGTGACCAGCGTGGGCCCGCTGAACTGCGAGAACTCCAGCAGCGCGAGTTTTTCAGGGTGGTCGCGCAGGGCGCGCGGCTTGTTGAAGACCTTTGCGCCTTCACGCTCGGCCTGCTCCAGCAGGTGCGTACTGTAGAAAAACTCGCTGTCAAACGGCGGGTCCTTGCGCATCAGCACCGCGTCAAAGCCGGCCAGCACCTCGACCTGGTCGGGACGCTTTTCATCAGCCACAAACCAGGTCTCAGGGTCGCCCGTGAGGGTGATGTGGCGCACCTGCGCGCTGACCTTGCCGCCGGTCTGCCAGCTGATGTCCTGCGTCTCGCAGGCGCTGATGCGGTGGCCGCGCTTTTGCGCCTCGCGCATCATGACAAAGGTGGTGTCCTTGTAGATCTTGAAGGATTCGAGCGGGTCGGCAACAAAAAGGATGTTCATGATTTGAATGTTCAGGGTGCCGGCGTGGATGCGGGCTTTCGGTATTGTTGTACAAACAGCGCCAGAGCGCCGGCGACCACGCCCCAGAAGGCGGAGCCGATGCCGGCAATCACGACGCCGGACAGCGTGACGAGAAAGGTGATCAGCGCGGCCTCGCGGTGCGATTCGTCCTTCACGGCGGCGGCAAGTCCGCTGCCTATGGTGCCCAGCAACGCCAGCCCCGCAATCGCCACCACCAGCTCTTTCGGGAAAGCCGTGAGTATGCCGGTGACGGCTGCACCGAAGGTGCCGATGACGATGTAGATCAGCCCGCAGGTCGCCGCAGCGGTGTAACGCTTGCCCGGGTCTTCATGCGCTTCCGGGCCCATGCAGATGGCGGCCGTGATGGCGCTCAGGTTAAGCGCAAATGCGCCGAAGGGCGCCAGCAAAAATGTGGCGATGCCTGCGAGGGTGATGGTTTTTGAAACCGGTATGCCGCCATCGGGCGCATCGGGGCCATAGCCCGCGCTCCGTATGGCCGCCACACCCGGCAGGTTTTGCGAAGCCATGGTCACCACGAACAAGGGGAGCGCCAGGCTGACGATGGCCTGCACGGTGAAGACGGGCATGGTGAAGACCGGCATTGCCAGCGAAAATGCCACGCCTGACCAGGCCAGCTGGCCGCGCAGCGCTGCAAACAGGATGGCGCCGGCCAGCGTCAGTACCACGGCGTATCGCGGCACAAGGCGTTTGGCGACGAGGTAGATGGCCAGCATCAGCAGCACGAGCGGCAGGGCGCTTTGCGCGGCTGCAAAGGCCTGGATCCCAAAGCGTGCGAGCACGCCCGCCAGCAGCGCCGATGCAATCGCGACGGGGATGCGGTCCATGATGCGTTCAAACCAGCCGGTGGCCCCGGCCAGCGCGATGAGCGCCGCGCTGACCATGAAGGCGCCGACCGCCTCCCCCATTGAAAAACCGCCAGCGAGGCCAGCCGTGGCGAGCACTGCGGCACCGGGCGTGGACCAGGCAATCATCACCGGCTTTTTGAGCCAGATCGAGGGGATGGCCGAACACAGGCCCATGCCAATACCCAGCGCCCACATCCACGATGCGATCTGCGCGGGGGTGGCGTTGAACGCCAGGGCAGCCTGGAAGACGATGGCGACAGAACTGGTGAAGCCGACCAGCACGGCCACAAAACCGGCGGTGAAGGCCGAGAGGTTCAGGTCCCTGAAAAACTGCATGCAGGGATTCTGGCAGGTCGCCACATCGTGCGCCGGGCCGGGGCTTCTGCCCCCTTGAATCGACGCAGGCTCAGATTTCTACTCAGATTTCTATCTTGCTGCCGAGCTCGACCACCGCGTTGTTCGGCAGGTTCAGAAAATCTGCCGCCCCGCTGGCGTTGTGGTGCATTTGCGCGAAGAGCTTTTCACGCCAGGTCGCCATGCCGCCGCCTATCGTCGGCACCACTGTGTCACGCGAGAGGAAGTAGCTGGTGTTCATGGCTTCCAGCTCGCAGCCGCGGCCCTTGATCTGCTGCAGCGCCTTGGGCAGGTCCGGGTCATTCTTGAAGCCGTAATGCACCTTGACCTGCCAGCAGTCGTGGCCCAGCGATTCAATCTCCAGGCGCTTGTTCATGCCTATCCAGGGCACCTCGTGGTTGCGCACGGTGACAAACAGGTTTTGCTCGTGCAGCACCTTGTTGTGCTTGAGGTTGTGCAGCAGCGCATTGGGCACGGTGCCGGTTTCAGCGGTCAGGAAAACCGCCGTGCCTTCAACCCGGGCGGGCGGGCTGACGAACACCGCATCAAGAAAACTCGGCAGGTCTATGGCGTCGGTGCGCAGCTTCTCGTTGAGGATGTGCCGGCCTTCCTTCCAGGTGATCATGAGCGTGAACACCACGCCGCCAATCAGCAGCGGGAACCAGCCCCCCGCAAAGAGCTTCATCAGGTTGGAGGCAAAGAAGGCGAAATCGACCACAAAGAACACGCCGGTGGCAGCGATGCACAGGCCAAGCGGGTATTTCCAGCCGTAACGGATCACAAAGAAGGTCAGGACTGTTGTGATCAGCATGTCGGTGCACACGGCAATGCCGTAGGCCGCAGCGAGGTTGCTCGAAGAGCGGAACATGACGACCGCGAGCACGATGGTGACAAACAGGCCCCAGTTCACAAAGGGCATGTAGATCTGGCCCGTGTCGCGCACGCTGGTGTGCTGGATGTTCAGGCGCGGCAGGTAGCCCATCTGTATGGCCTGCTTGGTGACGCTGAAGGCGCCCGTGATCAGCGCCTGCGATGCGATCACCGTGGCCAGTGTGGCCAGGCCGACCAGCGGCAGCAGCGCCCATTCCGGCGCCATCAGGTAGAAGGGGTTCTTGACGGCGTCGGGATTGCTCAGCAGCAGTGCGCCCTGGCCGAAGTAATTGAGCACCAGACAGGGCATGACAACCGTAAACCAGGCCAGCCGGATGGGCCGCTTGCCGAAGTGACCGAGATCGGCATAGAGCGCCTCGGCACCCGTCACGCAGAGCACCACGGCGCCCAGGATGATGAAGGTGGTGCCGGGGTTGCCCCACATGAAGCGCACGGCGTAGTGCGGGCTGATGGCAAACAGGATTTCAGGATGGGTGACGATCTGCGACACGCCCAGCAAGGCAATGACGCCGAACCAGACCAGCGTGATCGGCCCAAAAAACCTGCCTATGCCGGCAGTGCCGTGTTTTTGCACCGCGAACAGGCAGAACAGGATGACCAGCGTGATGGGGATGACACCCTGCTTGAAGGCTGGCGACACGACCTCAAGACCTTCGACCGCCGACAGCACCGAAATCGCCGGGGTGATGACACCATCACCGTAAAACAGCGAGGTGCCAAAGATGCCGACAATCAGCAGCACGCGTCGCAGCCGGGGTTTGTCTTTCACGGCGGTGGACGCCAGGGCCAGCATGGCGATCAGCCCGCCTTCGCCGTTGTTGTCGGCGCGCAGCACCAGCGCGACGTACTTGATGGACACGATGACCGTCAGTGTCCAGAAAAAGATGGAGAGGATGCCGTAAACGTTTTCGGGTGTGAAGGGAACATGGCCTGAGCCAAATACTTCCTTCATGGCATACAGGACACTGGTGCCGATATCGCCGTAGACGACGCCGATGGCGCCCAGTGTGAGCGCCGCAAGAGATGATTTTTTACTTGACACAAAAACTTCCCGTCTTTGGCTGCGCTGGTCTGCGGGCTTTCAGGGCCTGCGGCAGACCTGGCCGGCAGCGGCGGGAATGGTTACCTTTGGGAACGCTATTTTGCGCCTGTGAAGCGGGCTTGCAAGTCGGCCCGCTCCCCTAAAGCGAACTATTGGGGGCTTTGTTGCAGCGCAACAACTTGTAACGGATACGCGGTGGACAAGCCGGTCAATGGGACCCCGGGATGTGCTGGCTGGAGCAGACAGAGTACGCCGGAAGCATAAAAAAGCCCCTTACGGGGCTTGTTTTGGCTTCTTTCCGGGACTTTTCAGTCGTAAACCTCCGCATCCGGATCCGTGGCTTCCAGCTCGTAGCTGGCGGCCAGCATGGCCAGGCGGCCGATCACGCCATACATATAGAAGCGGTTGGGGCTGCTGGAGCCGGGCTTTTCACCCGGCTGCGGCAGGCGGCCGCTGTCGGCAAAGGCCAGCGGCACAAAGCTGGCGCCGGGCGCGTTGAGGTTTTCGTCAATGCCGCGATCGGGGTGCACGCGGTAGAAGCCGCCCACCACATAACGGTCCATCATGTAGACCACGGGCTCGGCTACCGCGTCCTGCACGCGTTCGTTGGTCAGCACGCCTTCCTGGATGATCACCTCGGTCAGCGGCTGGCCGTCCTTGGTGGTGCTCATCTTGTTTTTGGTCTTGCGGTTCAGCGCTTCGAGGTCTTTCACATCGCGCACGGTCATGATGCCCATGCCGTAGGTGCCGTTGTCGGCCTTGACGATGACAAACGGCTTTTCGTTGATGCCGTATTCCTTGTACTTGCGGCGTATCTTGTTCAGCAGCGAATCTACATTGCTGGTCAGGCATTCCATGCCGCCGCCTTCGGCGATGTTGACCTCGCTGCATTTCTCGAACATCGGGTTGATGAGCCATGGGTCAATGCCCAGCAGCTTGCCGAAGCGCTTGGAGATTTCTTCATAGGCCTTGGCGTGGCGCGACTTGCGGCGCACCGACCAGCTGGCGTGGGTGGGCGGCAGCAAATACTGCTCGTTGAGGTCTTCCAGGATGCCGGGGATGCCTGCCGACAGGTCGTTGTTCAGCAGGATGGTGCAGGGGTCGAAATCCTTCAGGCCCAGGCGGCGGTCGCTGCGGATCAGTGGCTCTATGGTGATGGTCTCGCCGGTTGGCAGGTTCAGCGTGGTCGGCTCCTTGATGTCGGCCGAGAGCGATCCAAAACGCACATTCAGGCCGGCCTGGTTGAAGATGCGCCTGAGCTGGAGCACGTTGGACAGGTAAAAGCTGTTGCGCGTATGGTTCTCGGGCACGATCAGCAGGTTGCGCGCCTCGGGACAGATTTTTTCAATCGCGGCCATGGCGGCCTGCACGGCCAGCGGCAGCATCTCGGGCGTCAGGTTGTTCCAGCCGCCGGGGAAAAGGTTGGTGTCTACGGGCGCCAGCTTGAAGCCGGCGTTGCGCACGTCAACGGAGCTGTAAAACGGGGGCGTGTGCTCCATCCACTCCAGGCGGAACCAGCGTTCAATCGCCGGCATGGAGTCGAGGATGCGTTGCTCGAGTTCGTTGATGGGGCCGTTCAGGGCGGTGATGAGATGCGGAACCATGCGGCCACTTTCGATTGAGGATTTTGTTATGCGGTGTGGCTATAACACTCTGATTTTAGGGAGATTGGGGCTTGGCCCTCCGGTTACAAGGGGTAACGCCGACGGAAACAGCCAGACTGGCAAGCAGCACAAGGAGATCTGACATCGCGCATCAGTTTTAACGTACACGGCAAAAATTTAATGTATACGTTAAAAACTGACGAAAAGTTAACTTCCATATTAACTTTTCGGGCTTTCAAGGAGTTTTAGGGCGCCGACAGCCGTCAAAAAGGCTAAAAAAGGCCAATTTCAGGTGCCAAATCAGGCTGCAAGCCAATAAATACGAGCGTGAGCAGCTACTGAATTAATAGCAATCGACTTGGCCCAAACCTCCAGTGGATGAGCCATCCGGCGCTCAGGTGCGCACTTCGCCGTTGCCCAGCACCACGTATTTCAGCGAGGTCAGGCCCTCGATGCCGACCGGGCCACGGGCGTGGAACTTGTCGGTCGAAATACCGATTTCAGCGCCCAGACCGAACTCGAAACCATCTGCGAAGCGGGTGCTCGCATTCACCATCACGCTGGCTGAATCAACCTCGCGCAGGAAGCGCTGGGCGTGCATGTGGTCGCGCGTGATGATGGCGTCGGTGTGGTGGCTGGAGTACTGGTTGATGTGATCAATCGCTTCATCAATGCCGGCCACCACCTTGATGCTGATGATGGGTGCGAGGTATTCCTCGTACCAGTCCTGCTCGGTGGCGGCGCTGATGGTCGCCTTTGCTGCGATGGCGGGCTGGGACTTCAATATCTCGCTGGCGGCGGCATCGCAGCGCATCTCCACGCCCTTGTCGGCATAGATGGCGGCAATCTTCGGCAGGAATTCTGCCGCCATTCCGGCGGCGACCAGCAATCCTTCGCTGGCATTGCAGGGGCTGTACTTGTTGGTCTTGGCGTTATCGGCCACCGTCACCGCCATGGCGATGTCGCAGGGGTCGTCGACATAGACGTGGCAATTGCCGTCCAGATGCTTGATGACGGGCACCTTGGCGTCCCGGCTGATGCGCTCTATCAGTCCCTTGCCGCCGCGCGGGATGATGACATCGACATACTGGGGCATGGCGATCAGCCTGCCCACGGCTTCGCGGTCGGTCGTCGGCACCAGCTGCACGGCCTCGGCGGGCAAGCCCGCTTCAACCAGCGCCTGCTGCACCAGCGCGGCCAGCGCCTTGTTGGATTCAATCGCCTCGGAGCCGCCGCGCAAAATGCAGGCGTTGCCGCTCTTGATGGCCAGCGAGGCAGCCTCGATCGTCACATTGGGACGGCTTTCGTAAATCATGCCGAAGACGCCAAGCGGCACGCGCATCTGGCCGACGCGGATGCCGCTGGGCTGCTGCTTCATGCCAATGATTTCACCGATCACATCGGGCATGGCGGCAAGCTGCTCGCAACCAAGGGCGACGGTGGCGAGGTCTTTGGCTGTGAGTTTGAGCCGGTCAAACAGCGGGCCTTCCAGACCGTTTGACTTTGCGCGTTCAAGATCGCGCTGGTTGGCCGTGGCGAGTGACTCAGTGTTTTGTTTGAGCAGCGCCGAAAGCTTCAACAACGCCGCATTCTTGACCGCCGCCGGCGCGCGCGCCATGGCCGCAGAGGCCTTCTTGGCCTGCGAGCCGAGGGTATCCATCAGGCGCGAGACATCGCTGTCCTGGGAAAGTGCATTGTGTAGATCAGGCGCGTTCATGCCTGTATTTTCCCTGATATCTAGCCGCCACGCCCGAAAAGAGGGTTTACCGTGGGCGCGGCGAAGCCGGCCGCGCCGCGCACTGCTCGCACACCATGCCCGCCAGCCGGTGCAGGGCCTGCCAGCCGCTGGCCGGCCAGTCGGGCTGTTTCAGGCCCTTGACGATGCCGTCAACCTTGTGCGCGGCCTGCAGCAGGTTGGACAGCGTGGTGTCGCCGATTTGCGGCAATACCCGTTCAAACAGCTTTTCCTTCACGCCCCAGACGCGGTTGTCGCGCAGGGCCATGGGCATGGGCCGGCCGGCGGCAATGGCGTCTTTCACACGTTTCATGCTGCGTATGTCTTCGCTGAGCGCCCAATGCACCAGCACTTCCGATTCGCCCTCGGCCTGCAGGCCTTCGAGCATGCGCGCGACACGCACAGACTGGCCGCCCAGCACGGCCTCGGCCAGCTTGAACACGTCGTAGCGCGCGACGTTGAGCACGGCGTTCTCGACCTGCTCAAAACTCAGGGTGCCGTCACCCGTGGCCGACTGCGCGGGGTACAACAGCGCGAGCTTCTGGATTTCCTGGTGCGCTGCCAGCAGGTTGCCTTCAACGCGGTCTGAAAAGAACTGAAGCGTGCGCTGGCCTTCTTCACCGGCGGCCACGCGCTGGCCCTGCATCTGCAGGCGCTGCGAAATCCACTGCGGCAGGTTGCGCCTGTCTATGGGGTCGAACTTGACGGTGACGCCAAAGCTGTCGAGCGCGCCAAACCAGGCGCCCTTGGCCGTCATGCCGTCGAGTTTTGGCAGCATCACCAGCGTGAGGGTCGAATCATCGCCCTGTGCGCGCTCCGCAATCTGCTGCAGCGCGACCGAGCCGTCCTTGCCGGGCTTGCCGCTGGGGATGCGGATCTCCACAATCTGTTTGTCGGCAAAAAGACTGAGCGAACCGCCGCTGGCCAGCACCTCGCTCCAGTCGAAATGCGCGCCCGCGACTGTGTGCACGGTGCGTTCGGTGTAACCCAGCTGGCGCGCCTCGGCACGCAACGCATCGGCAAACTCCTGCACCAGCAGCGGCTCATCGCCGTGCAGCGTGTACAGGCTTTTGAGCCCGCGCTTGAGGTGCTCCTGAAGTTGTGCGGGCGCCAGGTTCATGTCCTAAATCTCGGTCACTGCAGCGAGGCGGCGCATGATCTGCTGCACGGTATCGCTCTGCATCTCGCGGTACAGCAGCGCTTCTTCGGATTCCTTGGCCAGCACGGCGGATTCGTTGAAACTGATGTCGCGCTGCTGCAGGATTTCTGCGCTGGGAATCAGCTCCTTGCCCTTGGCCGTGCGCAGGCGGAAAATAAAACGCAGGCGCAACTGGAACTCGCGCACCAGGCCCTGTGCATTGCGGCTGACGACAATCTTTTCACGCGTCTCGCTGACGACATCCAGGATCACCTCGGCCTGGTCGATGAAGCGCGCCTCCGTGATGACGCGCACATTGCCGCCGGACTCCAGTGAGCGGCGCAGCTCGATCCCCAGCGCCGTGCCTTCGGAATAAGGGATGTAAATGGTCTTGAACGGAAAGTTCGGCGCCTTGCGCAGCTCGAAACCGCAGCCGGCAAGGGCCAGCCCGGTGCCGGCGGCGATGAACGTGAGCAGGAGACGGCGTTGCATGATTTTCCTTTTTGACTTCTTCTGGCTGCTTCTGGCTGCTTCTGGCTGCTGCTCAGACCACAATATTCACAAGCCGGCCCGGCACCACAATCACTTTTTTCGGCGCTGCGCCTGCGGCCTGCTTCAAAAATGCTTCCGTTGCCAGTGCCGCAGCTTCAATCGTTGCCTTGTCTGCCGTGGCACTGACGGTGACCGAGCCGCGCAGCTTGCCGTTGATTTGCAGCATGAGTTCGATCTCATCCTGCTGCAACGCAGTCGCGTCGACTTCGGGCCATGGGGCGTCAAGCAGGTCACCCTGCGCAGCAGCGTAGCCCAGCTCGCCCCACAGCGCGTGGGCGATGTGCGGCGTTGCGGGGTAAATGCAGCGAATCAGGATGCCGAAACCTTCTCTCAAGGCTTCAAGCGAAGCAGCTGACGTGCCACCCTTGAAATCCTCCAGCGCGTTGAGCAGCTTCATGCCGCCAGAGACGACCGTGTTGTACTGCATGCGCTGGTAGTCGTAATCAACCTGCTTGAGCACGGTGTGAATCTCAAGCCTGAGCGCCTTGATGTCTTTGGCCGACCCACCAGTTTCATCAGCAGTTGCAGTCATGGCACCCAGCTTGACGCCGAAATTCCAGACACGGCGCAGGAAGCGGTAACTGCCCTCCACACCCGCATCGTTCCACTCCAGCGTGGCTTCGGGCGGCGCGGTGAACATGGTGTAAAGGCGCGCAGTATCAGCGCCATAACGCTCGATCAAATCCTGCGGGTCCACGCCGTTGTTTTTGGACTTGCTCATGGTACCCACGCCTTCATAGACGATGGGGGTGCCGGCGGGCAGTGCGCCCTTGGCTTCCTTGAGCTTTGCACCGGTCACCTTGCCGGATGCATCGTGCGTGTCTTCGACCTCGGCCGGCCAGAAATATTCAACACCTGCGCCTTCGGCCTTGCGTGAATAGATGTGGTTGAGCACCATGCCCTGCGTCAGCAGTTTGGTAAAGGGCTCGTCGATCTTCACAAGATCCAGGTCACGCATGACCTTGGTCCAGAAGCGTGCGTACAAGAGGTGCAGGATGGCGTGCTCGATACCGCCTATGTACTGGTCCATGGGCATCCAGTAGTCTGCGCCTTCGGCCACCATCTTGTCGTCGTTGCGCGGGTCGCAGTAGCGCATGACGTACCAGGACGAATCGACAAAGGTGTCCATGGTGTCGGTCTCGCGGCGGCCGGGCTTGCCGCAGACGGGGCACACCACCCCAGCGTGAAAGCCGACATGTTTGTGCAGCGGGTTGCCGGAGCCGTCGGGCACGCAGTCCTGCGGCAGCACCACGGGCAAATCCTTCTCGGGCACCGGCACGGCGCCGTGCTCTTCGCAATGGATGATGGGAATCGGCGTGCCCCAGTAGCGCTGGCGGCTCACGCCCCAGTCGCGCAGACGCCAGGTGGTTTTTTTCTCGCCGAGGCCTTTGGCCGCGAGGTCTGCAGCAACGGCGTCAACCGCCGCCTTGAAGGCCAGGCCGTCGTACTTGCCGGAGTTGATGGCCGTGCCTTGCTGCTTGTCGCCATACCAGTCGGCCCATGCGTCGAGGCTGTAGGTCTGGCCCCTGACGTCAGTGACCTGTTTGATGGGCAGGCCGTATTTTCTGGCGAACTCGAAATCACGTTCGTCATGCGCGGGCACGCCCATCACCGCGCCATCGCCGTAGCTCATCAACACATAGTTGCCGACCCAGACCTCGACCTTGTCGCCTGTCAGCGGGTGCGTGACGAAGAGGCCCGTGGCCATGCCCTTTTTCTCCTGCGTGGCAAGCTCGGCTTCTGTCGTGCCGCCGGACTTGCACTCTTCGATGAAGGCGGCGATCTTCGCGTTGTCAACTGCAGCTTTTGCGGCGATCGGATGCTCGGGCGCGACGGCGCAGAAGGTCACGCCCATGATGGTGTCGGCGCGTGTGGTGAAGACGTACATGCGGCCGTCGCCAATAAGAGCACCGCCCGAATCCTTGATGTCATGCGGGAAGGCAAAACGCACGCCTTCACTCTTGCCTATCCAGTTCTCCTGCATGAGCTTGACGCGCTCTGGCCAGCCGGGGAGTTTGGTGCTGACGCTGTCGAGCAGCTCTTCGGCGTAGTCGGTGATCTTCAGGTAGTAGCCGGGGATCTCGCGTTTCTCGACGGTCGCACCGGTGCGCCAGCCCTTGCCGTCTATCACCTGCTCGTTGGCCAGCACGGTCTGGTCGACCGGGTCCCAGTTCACGGTCTGGGTTTTGCGATAGGCGATGCCTTTTTCAAGCATCTTCAGGAACAGCCACTGGTTCCACTTGTAATAGGTCGGGTCGCAGGTGGCAACCTCGCGGCTCCAGTCGATGGCCAGCCCCATCGCCTGCATCTGCTTTTTCATGTAGGCGATGTTGTCGTAGGTCCACTGCGCGGGGGGCACGCCGTTTTTCATCGCGGCGTTTTCGGCCGGCAGGCCAAACGCGTCCCAGCCCATGGGCATCAGCACGTTATAGCCCTTCATGCGCAGGTAACGCGTGAGCATGTCGTTGATGGTGTAGTTGCGCACATGGCCCATGTGCAGCTTGCCGCTGGGGTAGGGCAGCATCGAGCAGGCGTAGTACTTGCCCAGCGGTTTTTTCGGGTCCGCGTGGTTTTCAACACGGTAGGCGTCGGCGGCTGTCCAGTGCGTTTGAGCGCTGCGCTCGATCTCGATGTGGTTGTATTTTTCTTGCATGAGGAGAGGGGGCGGAATCAGGGGGAATCAGGAAAAGTCGGGAAGCAGCATCTGGCGGGCAAGCCGGGCTGCACATCGGGGAGATTTTAGGCGTTGCGGGGGCGGCAGCGCCTGCCGCGTCCGGTCAGGGTTTGCCGCCAGGTGCGGCAGCCTGTGGGGCCGGCTGCGTCACGGGTGTATCGGCAATGAACCCGATCCGGTTCAGCCCCGCCTTTTGCGCCACGCCCATGACCTCGACGACTTTGCCGTAAGGCACAGCCTGGTCGGCGCGCAACTGCACTTCGGTGTCGGGGTTTTGGGTGGCGGTTTCTCTCAGGCGGCTGGCCAGCAACCCGGTGGCGACGGGCTTGTCGTTGAGGAAAACCTGCCCGGCCTGGTCCACCACGATGGTCACAAATTTGGGGGCATCTGCCGGTTTGGCCGCATCGGTTTTGGGCAGGTCAAGCCTGATGGAGCTGGCCAGCAGCGGGGCGGTCAGGATGAAGATCACCAGCAGCACCAGCATCACGTCGACCAGCGGTGTGACGTTGATCTCGCTCATGGGCTGCGAGCCCTGTGTGCGTTCAAGCCTGCCGAAAGACATGAGCCCCCACGCTTGTCGCTTCGCGAGCCTTCGGCGGTGCGCTGCCCCTTTCACAATGCCAAGGGGCTGGCCTTGCCTGGGGCGGCCCGGCGCGGCGGCCGTCCACTCCGGTTTTATCCATTTTTCTGCACCAGCAATTCCCGAAGGTCACGGGCGAAACCTTCGAGGTCGGCTTCAATACGGCCAATAAAACGGCCAAAGATGTTGTACGCCAGCACTGCGGGAATCGCCACCGCCAGACCTGCCGCCGTCATGATGAGGGCCTCGCCCACGGGGCCGGACACCTTGTCGATGGTGATCTGGCCAGCCGAGGCAATGCCGATCAGCGCGTGATAGATGCCCCAGACAGTGCCAAGCAAACCCACAAACGGCGCGATAGAGCCCACCGTTGCCAGCAGCACCTGGCCAAATTGCAGCTTGTGCAGCACGGCATGCAAGGCATCACGCAGCACGCGTGTGAGCTGCTGCGATTTGTCGCCTGCGGTGGCCAGTGTGCCGCTGGTGCTGATTTTTGTGGCTTCTATGAGTGGCAGGACCAGCGCCTCGCGGTCAAAGGCGGCGACCTTGTCACCCGCCTCATCCACCGAGGCGGATTGCCAGAAGGCCGCAGTACTGCGCGCAACATCACCGACGGCGCGGTGCAGCATCCAGGATTTCCAGGCAATCACGACCCAGCTCGCGACCGACATCAGCAGCAGCAGCACGGCGACCAGCACGCTGATGGTGCCTCCCTGGGCCAGGACGCCGGGCAGGTTCATGGTGGATTACTTCAGGTTGAGGACGTCGAACATGTCGAACATGCCAGTCTTGTGGCCGGCCAGGAAGCGTGCCGCGCGCAGGCTGCCGTCGGCATAACCTTCGCGGGTCGATGACTTGTGGGTGATTTCGATGCGCTCGCCGATACCGGCAAACATCACGGTATGGTCGCCCACAATATCGCCGCCGCGAATGGCGGAAAAGCCAATCGCCGAAGGATCACGCGCGCCGGTAATGCCTTCGCGGGAAAACACGGCATGGCCTTTGAGATCACGGCCCAAAGCCTGGGCTACCACCTCGCCCATTTTGAGCGCCGTGCCTGAAGGCGCGTCGATCTTGTGGCGATGGTGGGTTTCGATAATTTCGATGTCGTATCCGGAGTTGAGCGCTTTGGCGGCCATCTCCAGCAGCTTGAGCGTGACGTTCACGCCCACGCTCATGTTGGGCGCCATGACGATGGCAATGTCTTTGGAAGCGGCAGCGATTTCTGCCTTTTGCTCATCGGAAAACCCCGTCGTGCCTATGACCAGCTTGACGCCCATCTCGCGGCAAACGGCCAGGTGCGCCATGGTGCCTTCGGGGCGCGTGAAGTCGATCAGCACGCCGGCACCCTGAAGGCCCTTGCGGATGTCCGATTCGATAAGCACGCCACTGGGGTGGCCGGAAAAAGCCGATGCATCGGTCCCGATTGCCGGGCTCGACGCCACATCAAGCGCACCCCCAAGTTCGCAGTCGCCGCTCTGGCGCACCGCTGCTATCAACATCTGGCCCATACGCCCGCTGGCGCCGGCAATTGCCAGCCTGTGCATCGCCGCGCCGCTCACCGCAGCGGGCTTTCGAGTGGCGGGTAGGCTGCTGATGGAGCGCCCACTGCGGCAGCACCGCTGGTGCTGGCCCCTGCTGGAGCACCAGCATTGGGAATGGTAGACGGCGCCTTTGCGGCCGCATTTTTGAGCTGCTCTTCAGTCGCTTCCAGCACCGGCACAGTGCCCAGCTTGCGGCGCGAGTCGAGCTTGGAAATGAACTCTGCCTCGCTTGGCATGGTGTCGCCTTCAGAACGCTCCAGCACGTCGCCCTTGAAAAACACGGTGTACTTCAGCGACTGGGGCTCGGTGCCCTGGCGCTTCAGGGTAAAGACATAGTCCCAGCGGTCTGCGTGAAAAACGCTGGTCAGCAGCGGTGTCCCCAGGACATCCCTGACCTGCGCACGTGTCATGCCGGGCTTGAGCAGGTCAACCTGCTCTTTGGAAATGAAGTTTCCCTGCACCACATCAACCTTGTAGGGCGTGATCCAGTTCACCGGATTGACGGACGAGGCGCTCATGCCCTTGAAGGAGCTGCAAGCCGTCAGCAGGATTGCGACGGACGCAAGCGCCGACACCTTTAACACTGACCGGATGCTGTAACGATGATTTTCGGACATGGGATGGGGTGTAGCGATATGATTGGCCATTGTAGCGGCTGGGTACCTCTGTGCCCGGTCCCGCCCGGGGTTGCCAGAAGCGTGCCGGGGCCGCATTTCAAAGAGAATTTCAATGAGCAACATCGACGAACTCAAAAGCACCGGCCTCAAGGCCACCTTGCCGCGGCTGAAGATTCTGGACGTGTTCCAGAAAAGCACGCAGCGGCACCTGACGGCTGAAGATGTGTTCCGTGTCCTGCTCGAAGACCGCACCGACATCGGGCTGGCGACTGTTTACCGCGTGCTGACGCAGTTCGAGCAGGCCGGCATCCTGAGCCGCAGCCATTTTGAGAGCGGCAAGGCGGTTTACGAAATCAACGAAGGCCACCACCACGACCACCTGATCTGCACATCCTGCGGCCGCGTGGAAGAGTTCTACGACGCAGAAATCGAAAAGCGCCAGCAAATCGTAGCCAAGGCCAAGGGCTGGATCCTGCAGGACCACGCCATGTCTTTATATGGCCTGTGCGCGACCTGCGCAGACAAGAAGTAAAGCCGCCAACGCAGCGAGGTCTTCGCAAGCCGGGGCCGCGGAACTGGCTCTGCCAGGCCGCAGGCGCAGCGGCCCCCTCGGGGGGCAGGAAGCTACACGAAGTGAGCGACCGTGGAGGCCACGTTCACTCGTCCTGTTCCATCGCACGCCGATGGCGTTCGACGAATTCCTGATAGGTGTGAATTCCGCGCAGCTGCAAAATCGCATTGCGCACAGCGGCTTCTACCAGCACGGCGATGTTGCGGCCGGCCTCCACCTGGATGATGACCTTGCGCACCGGGATGCCCAGCACGTCCTGTGTCAGCGGCTCATAGGGAATGCGTTCGTACTCCCGCTCCAGCGTTTCGCGCCGCACCAGGTGCACGATGAGCTTGAGACGCATCTTGCGGCGCACCGCTGTCTCGCCAAAAATCGCCTTGATGTCGAGCAGGCCTATGCCGCGCACCTCCAGCAGGTTTTGCAGCAGGTCGGGGCAGCGCCCTTCGATGGTGGTCTGGTTGATGCGGTACAGGTCGACCGCATCGTCGGCCACCAGGCCATGGCCCCGCGAAATCAACTCAAGGCCCAGCTCGCTTTTGCCAAGGCCGGACTCACCCGTGATCATCACACCCATGCCCAGGATGTCCATGAACACGCCATGCATGGAGGTGCGGTCGGCAAAATGTTTTGACAGGTAGGCGCGCAGCACATCAATGACAAACGCGGCCGATTCCGGCGTGGCGAACATCGGCATCTGCGCGCGCTCGCACATCGACAGCAGCGTGTCAGGCGCCGTCTGGCCGTCTGCGACGATCAGCACAGGCGGCTCCAGCGTGATGATGCGCGAGATGCGGCGGGCGCAGTCCTCAGGGCTGGCGCTGGTCAGGTAAGCGACTTCCCGCTCGCCCAGGATCTGCACCCGGTAGGGGTGGATGTAATTGAGGTAACCGACAAGGTCGGCACCGGAACGTGCCGCACGCACAGCCACCTCGTCGAAACGCCGCTCGGAAGCACCGAGTCCGGCAACCCACTCCCACTTGAGTGCCGACCTGTGGTCTTCAAACAGGACATCGGCACTGATGGCGGTGGGCTTCATGCCTGCAGGCTCACAAAGTAAAAGGGAAGGAAGGCGGTATCAGGCGCTGGCCTGATGGGCCGAACGCCAGGAGGAGATCAGCGTGTGCAGAGCAACGGCATCGGTGCTGGTCTTGAGCTGCTCGCGCAGGACGCTGTCGCTCAGCAGCTCGGCGATTTCGGAAAGAATCTCAAGGTGTTTTTGCGTTGCCGCTTCAGGTACCAGCAAAAAAATCAGCAGGGCGACCGCCTGCTCGTCAGGGGCATCAAACCCGATGGCCGCCTGCAACTGGAAGACTGCCGCCATGGGCGCCTTGAGCCCCTTGATGCGGCCGTGGGGAATGGCCACGCCATGCCCCAGGCCAGTCGAGCCAAGGCGTTCACGCGCAAACAGGCTGTCCGTAATCAGCGCGCGGTTGAGCCCGTGCTGGTTTTCAAAAAGCAGCCCGGCCTCTTCAAAGGCGCGCTTCTTGCTGGTCGCTTCAACACTGACCAGCACCTGCGAGGGGGGCAAAATTTGCGAAAGACGGTTCATGGCATTGTTAGAGGGCGAATTATGCACTTTACCGTGAGTTCGACGCCATTGCGCACATAAAAAAGCCGCCAGACTGTGGCGGCTTGCTTTTTGGGGCTCTTCTGCCCGTATCCGTTGTATTCAGGCCAGCGGTATTTCCTGGCGCTTGGCGGCCTGGTGATGGTGATCCTGTGTTTTTGTTTTATAGCGGCTCACCTGGCGGTCCAGCTTGTCGGTCAACTCGTCAACAGCTGCATACAAATCAGCGTGGGAACATTCGGCAAACAGGTCGCGGCCCTTGACATGCACATTGCACTCGGCCCGCTGGCGTCTTTCCTTTTCTTTCATGTTGTCTACCGTCAACAGGACTTTTACGTCCACTACCTGGTCAAAGTGCCGGGTAATCCGATCCAGCTTGCTTGTTACATAACCGCGCAGTGCGGGGGTAACTTCAAGATGGTGACCGCTGATCGTCAAGTTCATAAAGAGACTCCTTTTCCATAAAAAATGGAACTGGTTGAAAAAGCCACTTGCCCTCCCAGGCAAACGGCGACGGGACACTCTCTTGATTTCACTATGCGCCTGAAGCCGGGCAAAAGCAACCTTGCAGCGCACAAAAAAATGAAACTTTTTGCAGCAGCTTGAAGCCTCTCGTCAATATAGCTTTCAGATATATGTTCACGCAGCTGCCACCAGTTTCCAGCCCGTTCATGCAGCGCGCCCAGTACGCAAAACCAGCAGCCCAAACAGCGTCGCTGTCACATACATGCTCACCGAATAAATCGCGGCAGGCAGCGCCAGCTGGAAGTTGTTCAGCACTGCCAGTGCGATAAAAATCGCCAGCGTCGAGTTGTGTATGCCGATTTCATAACTGATGGCAGTTGACATGGGTTTGTCCAGGCCGGCGATGCGCGAGAGGTAATAACCGGCCAGCAGGCTGATGATGTTGAAAGCCACCACCGCCGGGCCAACGCTGGCAAAACTGGTGCTCAGCGCCTGCCACTCCTTGAGCAGCGCACCAATCGCCACGACGGCCAGCACCACCGCACTGAAAATCTTCATCGGCTTTTCAGAGCGCGCCGCAAAAGCCGGCTTCCAGGTGCGCACCCACATGCCGATGAACACCGGCACCAGCACGATGACAATGACTTCAACCACCTTGCCAGTCTGCAGCGGCACGACCTGGCCGGTTTTGGCGAAGATGTTGATAGCCCAGTTGCTGATGACTGGCAGGGTGATGATGGACAGCACGGTGTTGATGGCCGTCAGCGAGATATTCATCGCCACATTGCCGCCAAACAGGTGGCTGAACAGGTTGGCCGAGATACCGCCCGGCGAAGCGGCCAGCAGCATCAGCCCCACCGCGAACAATGGCGGCACATCCAGCGCCACGATGAGCAGGTAGCAGGCCAGCGGCAGCAAAATGATCTGCAGCACCAGTGCCACCACGACCGCCTTCGGGTGTTTCAGCAGGCGTGTGAAGTCCTGTGTGCTGAGCGACAGGCCCAGGCCGAACATGACCAGCGCCAGCGCAACGACCAGCAGCTGGGTGACGACAAGGTTGCTGCTCATGACCGGTAGCCTTCATCAAGCTTGTCGAGCTTGCGCAGCAGCGATGGCCACACAAAAGAGCCGCCCAGCCCCCCGGTCTGCACACGCATGGCCTCGGCCACGCCCTTGACGATTTGCGGGTTGACCGTGATCAGTTCACCGCCGGTGTACCCGCCTGATTGGGCGTCTATCTGTATGCGGCAGGTGTTCTCGAAGGTGTACATACTCAAAAAGGCATCGGCAATCGTCTTGCCGACCACCAGCAGGCCATGGTTGCGCAACATCAAAAAGTTGGCCTTGCCCAGGTCGGCCTGCAGGCGCGGTTTTTCTTCGTCCCTGAACGCCACGCCTTCGTAATCGTGATACGCCAGCGAGCCCAGCACAAACGTCGATTGCTGGCTGATGGGCAGCACGCCGCATTTCTGCGCACTGACCGCCACACCGGCCCGTGTGTGGGTGTGAAGCACACAGCCTGCGTCCGCACGCGCTTCATGCACGGCGCTGTGAATTACAAAACCCGCCGGGTTCACGGGAAAAGGCGAATCAATGATCTTGTTGCACTGGCCATCAACCTTGACCAGGCTGGACGCCGTGATCTCGTCAAACATCAGGCCATAGGGGTTGATGAGGAAGTGGTGGCCGCCGGGGCCGGACACCGATTCGGGCAGCTTGGCGGTGATATGGGTGAAGACCAGGTCGCTCCAGCCATAAAGCGCCACCAGCCGGTAGCAGGCCGCGAGGTCGCAGCGAAGTTGCCATTCTTCTGCGCTGACAACTTCCTTGAGTGAGGGGATGTGCATGTCCTGTCTCCTTTTTATCTTTGGCAGGTATCTGCCGGAAACAGCAGCTTACTGCGGGCTGGTCAGTGCTTCCAGTCGCGCAAGATACAGCATGGCATGGGTATTACCCTGATGGTCGGGGCCGCACATCTCCGGCGAGGCCGTCAGGCCACCACACACGGCCGGGCGGGTGGACAGGCCAAAGATGCGGCAGAGGTTGCCCTCATCGAGCTGCACGCAGCGCACGCCAGCCGGCTTGCCGTGCGGCATGCCCGGGATGGGGGAACTGATGGAAGGCGCGATGCAACAAGCACCGCAACCGGGTCGGCAATTCATGGCAAAGGTTGGCTATTTTCAGCGGCAGGCAGGGAGTCCTGCATTGTCGCCGCCGCACACAACGCACCACACCCATGTCATCAGATGTTGCAAGCCTGTAACGTCATCGTTATGATTTCCAGAACGCATGGCGCGACTTGCACACCGTGCGTCCGTCTTGCCTCTCACCGCTTCCCTCTATCAGGCCTTCAATGAGAAAAATCGCTGCTGTGCTCTGCCTGTTGGGGGCGTCCCTGGTGCAAGCCGAGAACACCTGGTTCACCGTCATTGGTGACGAGAAGGATGCTGCACTCGACACCATCCAGGTTGACCCCGAGTCCATGACCTCGGGCGACATCCGCACACTCAGGGTACGCGTCAACCGTGCGGCGGCACGCACCAGCTGGGACAGCGTGCGTTATCGCTCCTATGTATCACTGGTCACCTTTGACTGCGTGAATCGCAGCGCGCGCTATGTGTCCATCACCTACTTCATGCAAGCGCTGTGGAAGGGTGATTCGCACAAGACGTCCGACTACACCACGGGCACGCCACGCCCCATGCTGTTTCTCGACGTGAACCCCAACCCCAGCGCACGCATCATTCGCGCCGCCTGCGTGGTGGCCGAGAGCGACAAAAAATAAATCAGGACAACAGCAGCGGCGGCGGTGTGCTGCGGTAGGCACTGGGGCTGCTGCCGGTGTGCTCGCGGAACACGCGGCTGAAGTGCGAGAGGTTGTTGAACCCCCAATACAGCGCGATGTCGGTGATGGGCCTGGCACCCTGGCCGCCCTGGCGCAGTTCGCGTATGCAGGCCTCCAGCCGCTGGCGCAGTATGTAGCTGGCCAGCGTTTCTTCTTCATCCGCAAAGGCATTGTGCAAATGACGCTTGCTGCAGTTGAGCGCCTGCGCAATGCGCTCGATGGACAGCTGCGGGTCGCGCAGATTGCGCGCCACGTGCGCGCGTATGCGGTCTTTCAGCGCAGCGCGCTGCGTCACTGACGTCACCTGCCCGGCCAGCTCAAGCAGCGACAGCCGCACCAGCTGCGTGATGAGTTCGCCCGCGCCGCGTGCGGCGTCTTCGCTCATATTGGGAAGCTCCTGCCAGGTGCTGCGCATGGTGTCGAGTGCCACGCGCGAGATGCCGCGCGCACTGCCGACCTGCCGGCCCATGAGCGCATCCAGCTGCAGGCCGCGTTCGGCGACCTGGTCACGCGGCAGCATCACCACCAGGTGTTTGACGCGGTCCGGGTTGTGTACCGCATAGCTGCCGGTCGTGTCGTAAATCACCCAGCTGCCCGAGGTGGCGCTGGCCTGCCGGCCCTGCTGCTCGACACAGGCACTGCCCTGCCAGGGCGCAACGATTTTCAGGTAGGCCACCTCGCTGGTGCGCGCCATATGCGGCAGGCGCAGCACGCGGTGGCGATTCGCCTCCAGTCGGGTGAGGATCACATCGCCCGCACGCGAGGTGGCCATGTGGCCGTCGAAATCGGTGTCGCCGTAAAGGTCTGAATCGAGCCCGCCGAAATGTTTGTGCACCCACTCACGCCACTGCGGCGCGCGGTCGCTGGCAGTGAGTTCATCGGTGCTGAAAAGGGTGGAGCTGGTCATGGGGCGCGTCTATCCATTAATTATGGGCGTGCAAAAGCCATCCGTGTACGGCGACCTGTCTAGGGTTAACCCGGCACGCCGTGCACCCAAAGTCAAACAGTTTGTGCGCCCCCAACAAAGCCCCTACAGGCAGCGCTGCCTACCATCACCGCTGGTTCACCGCAGCCCCGTCCGGGCCACACAAAAAGCAAAAGGAGACTCGCCATGGTTCAGCCAACACGCCGTCACATCATCAAGGGCACTGCCGCCGCCATAGGCGCAATGTCTGTTGCACCCGGCCTGCTCGCGCAGGCAGCGCCGGTTCGCATCGGCTACACCATGGCGCGTACCGGCCCATGGACGGGCGGCGCACAGGTCAGCCAGGAGCCCAACTACCTGCTGTGGGCCGAGCAGCAAAACGCGGCCGGCGGCCTGAACGTGAAGGGCGTGAAGCGCCCCATCGAGCTCATCAGCTCGGATGACCGCAGCGATGTCGAGACCTGCGTGCGCACCTATGAAAAACTCATGGGCAGCGACAAGGTCGACCTGGTGCTCTCGCCCTGGGGCAGCAACGCCAACTTCGCCGTCGCGCCACTGGCCAACCGCTTTGGTTACCCCTTCCTCGCACCCACCGCGCTCTCGCGCCGCCTGGTCGAGATGAAGCTGCCCTACTTCTTCATGCTGCTGCAGCAACCCAAGCCCATGTGCGATGCGCTGGTCGACATGCTGAAAGCCGCAGGTGCCAAAACGCTGGCCGTGATTTATGTTGATGACCTGTTCGGCCTTGAAAATTATTCCGCCCTGAAGGTCGCGCTGCAGGGCAGCGGCATCAGCATGGTGGAAGACAAGAGCTACCCGGCCGGCGTGAAAGACCTGTCGCCGGTACTGCGCTCCATGAAAGACAAGAACCCCGACGTGTTCGTTGGCTTTACTTACCCGCCAGAAACCATCCTGGCCAGCAAGCAGGCCAAGGAAGTCGGCTTTAACCCGAAGTTTTTCTACGCCTCGGTCGGCACGGCCTTCCAGCTTTATAAAAACGTCATGACACCTGCAGGCGCAGAAGGTGTGCTGGGCATGGGCTCATGGAACAGCAAGACCAGCCCCGGCGCAAAAGCCTACTTTGATGCGCACACCAAAAAGTTCGGCGGCAAGGAGCCGGACCGCTGGGCCAGCGGCGCCTGCTGGGCCGGGCTTGAGATTTTGACCGCTGCAGTTGCCAAACAGGGCCTGGACAAGAAGGCCATTCGCGACTACATCGCCGGCAACACACACAAGACCATCATCGGCGACATCAAGTTCACAGGTACCGAGAACACCGCGACTCCGGGCACGGTCAGCCAGTGGCAGAACGGCGAGTTTGAAGTGGTGTGGCCGCAGAAACTGGCGACCGCAAAATTGAATCCTGCCAAGGCCGCGTGGAAGTAGATAACGCACCCCCCGAAGCGCCTTCGACGCCTCCCCCTCAGGGGGCGACACCAGCGGCCCGGCGAAGCCGGTTCCGCGGTGTCCCTTGAACAGACACCCACGTCCTTATGTCCACCACCGCCTGGTTAGAACTCATTGCCTCCGGCCTGATCACGGGCGGCATTTATGCCATCGTGGCGCTTGGGCTGAACCTGCAGTACGGGCTGATGCGCATCCTGAACATCGCGCATGGCGAATTTTTGATGGTGGGTGCCTACCTGACGTGGATGGTGCAGACCTCGTTCGGCCTGTCGCCGCTGCTGATGGTGCCGGTGTCATTTCTGCTGCTCATGGCTGTTGGCGTGGCGGTGCACTGGCTGTGTTTTCGCCGCCTGACCGCGACTTCGCCCAACCTGGATATTTTTGAAGCACGCGGCCTGATGGTCGCCTTCGGCCTGATGTTTTTTGTGCAGAACTTTGTCTCGCTGGTCTGGGGCGGTGACCTGCGCGGCTACGACTACCTCACCGAGCCGGTGAAGTTTGGCGATGCGCAGTTTGCCGGCAACAAGCTGCTGGTGTTTGGCCTGGCGTTGCTCTTCAGCGGCGCGCTCATCCTGCTGCTGAAGATGACGCTGCTGGGCAAGGGCGTGCGTGCACTGATGCAGTCGCCCATCGGTGCGCAGCTGGTCGGCATAGACACCAAACGCCTGCACCCGCTGATGTTCGGCATCGGCCTGGGCCTCTCGGGCCTGGCGGGTTGCCTGCTGTCCATGGCCTACACCATCAGCCCCTCCATGGGCGAGCCCTACACCGTGACGGCGCTCATCGTCATCACGCTGGGCGGCTTCGGCAGCATGAGCGGCGCACTCGCCGGCGGCCTGCTGCTGGGCGTCATTGAAGCCCTGGGCATGCACTTCACCAACCCGTCGCTCAAGGCCCTGCTGTCTTACAGCGTGTTCATCGCGGTGCTTTTATTGCGTCCGAAAGGCCTGTTCGCCAAATGAAAGACCGCACCGTTCTTGTTCGTGACCTGCTGGTGCTGTTCGCAGTGGCCGGCTGGGCGCTCGCGTTGCCGCACTACGGCAGCGAGTTTGTCGTCTCCATGGCGCTGACCTGCCTGATGTATGTGGCACTGTCGTCGAGCTGGGCACTGTTCTGCGGCAGTTCACGCTACCTGTCACTGGCAACCTCGGCCTTCTTCGGCATAGGCGCCTACACCAGCGCACTGTCGCTGGAACACATGCCCTGGCTTGCTGCGATTGGTCTTGGTGCAGGCATCGCGGTGCTGGTGGCGGTGGTGATGGGCGCTGCCGTGCTGCATCTGCGCGGCACCTACTTTGCGGTGCTGACCTTCGGCATGACCGAACTCATTCGCCACGCCATCAGCTATTTTGAAAAGCAGGTGACCGGTACGGTGGGCCGCGTGCTCACCGTGGTGCCAGATCGCGACACGATTTACCTCACCGTGCTGGGCCTAGCCGTGCTGGCCGTCGGTGTGTCCATCATCGTGCGGCGCAGCCGCTTCGGCCTGGCGCTGATGGGCATTGGTGCCGACGAGCAGCGGGCACAGACGCTGGGTGTCAACACCCGCATCATGAAGATTGCAGGCTTTGCATTGACCGCCGCTTTTGCCGGCGCAGTAGGCGCGGCGATGTCTGTGCGGTGGACCTATATCGACCCGCACACGGTGTTCAACCCCTTCATCGGTTTCCAGACCGTGCTGATTGCCCTGATAGGCGGCGCGGCCACGCTGTGGGGCCCGCTGATCGCCGCGATTGTGTTCAGCGTGCTGGCCGAGACGCTGCGACTGCAGGCACCGCAGCTGTATCTGATGAGCCTGGGTGTGCTGCTGATTTTGTCGGTGTTGTATTTGCCTGGCGGTCTTGCGTCTTTGCGCTGGAGCACCTTCAGCGACTGGTGGCGTGATGCCAAAAACGGGCTGAAAGATCTGTTCACGGCGAAGGTGAAAAAAGATGTCTGAGCAGGCCACCCTGTTGCTGGAAGCGAAAGACGTGACGGTGCGCTTCGGCGGGCTGGTGGCTGTCGATGCGGTGAGCGCGACTTTTCGCGCCGGTGAACTGGTCGGCATCATAGGCCCCAACGGCGCGGGCAAGACCACCTTCTTCAATGCGATCTCGGGCGTGACGCCCACCACTTCGGGTGTGCTGATCGCCAGTGGAAAAAACCTCACCGGCAGAGGCCCGCACCGCTTTGCAGCGCATGGCCTGGCACGCACATTTCAAACGCCGCGTGTCTTTGCCGACATGACGGTGACCGCGAATATTGATTTTGGTTTGTCTTTCGCAGGCCGCAAGCGCGAAGCACCCTGGCTGCTGCGCGATGCGCAGAGCATTCTGGCGCTCATAGGCCTCACGGCGCAAGCTGATTTGCCCGCCGCAGCCATCACACCCTCGCAACAACGGCTGCTGGAGATCGGCATGGCGCTGGCCACGCGTCCCCGCCTGCTGCTGCTCGACGAAGTGGCAGCGGGGCTGACCGAATCCGAAGTTGAAGCGATGGCGCAGCTGATACGCCGCATGCGTGACGAGCTGGACCTGGCCGTCGTGTGGATCGAACACGCCGTGACCACATTGCTGCGCCATGTCGAGCGCGTCATCGTGCTGCACCAGGGCCGCAAGATTGCCGATGGCACGCCAGCAGAAGTGATGCGCGATGCCGGCGTGATTGAGGCTTACCTCGGCGACGAGATGGATACACATGATTCCCGCGAGGTGGCTGCATGATGATGTGGAACCCCGACCGCTTTGTACTCGGCGGTGATGCACGCGCGCGCCTGCAGGTGCGCAATCTCAATGCGGGTTATGGCGCCTTCCTGGTGCTGCGCGACATGACGCTTGAGGTCAAACCCGGCCTGACTGTCATCCTCGGCCCCAACGGCGCGGGCAAGACGACGTTGCTGAAGGCGCTGGCCGGGTTGATTCCGCGCCAGGGCGAGGTGCTGCTCAACGGCAGCAAGCTACCTGAGAAAACCAATGAGATCGTGCAGCGCGGCATTGCACTGGTGGCTGAAGGGCGTCAGCTCTTTCCGCAAATGACGGTGACCGAGAACCTCGAACTCGGCGGCTGGCTGGTGCCCAAGGCTGAACGTGCGCAGCGCCTTCAACGCGCGTTTGATGACTTCCCCAAATTGCGTGAGCGTGCGCAGCAACTGGCCGGCACCATGAGCGGCGGCGAGCAGCAGATGGTGGCCGTCGCGCGCGCCATGATGAGTGCGCCGCGCCTCTTGATGCTTGATGAACCCTCGCTGGGCCTTGCCCCCAAGATGGTCGACGAACTGCTGGCCATTGCGCAGCGCATTGCCTCTGGCGGCACCACCGTGCTGATGGTTGAGCAGAACGTGCGCAAGGCACTCGCCGTGGCCGACCGCGCTTATGTGATGGAGCGCGGCACGCTGGTTGCCAGCGGCCCCGCAAAACTGCTGGCGCGCTCCAGCGTCATACGCGAGGCCTATCTGGGTGCTGATCAAACCGCCAAAAACAAATCCACCAAACCTGCTGCTTCGCCTGTGACGGCCTGAAGCAGGCAAACCAGAATTTATCAAGGAGCTTTCCATGTCCGATCTGTCCATGCTCATCAACGGCCTGAAGGTCAGCGCCGAAGCCGGTGCCACTTTCGAGCGCCGCAACCCTCTCGACGGCGCTGTCGTCACACGCGCGCCGGCCTGCACACCAGCCGACGCGGTGCTGGCGGTTGAAGCCGCAGCCGAAGCGTTCAAGAGCTGGAGCCAGACAGGGCCAGGCGCACGACGTGCGCTGCTGCTCAAGGCCGCTGATGCACTCGAAGCCAAGACGCCCGCGTTTGTGGAGGCCGTGAGCGCCGAGACCGGCGCGACCGGCATGTGGGGCGGCTTTAACGTCATGCTGGCCGCCGGCATGATTCGCGAGGCGGCCGCCATCACCACGCAGATCGCAGGCGAGGTGATTCCGTCAGACGTGCCGGGCAGCCTGGCCATGGCCGTGCGCCAGCCTGCGGGTGTGGTGCTGGGCATCGCGCCGTGGAATGCGCCCATCATTCTTGCCGTGCGCGCCATCTGCGTGCCGCTGGCCTGCGGCAATACCGTAGTGCTCAAGGGCTCGGAGAACTGCCCGCGTACCCACCAGCTCATCGTCGAAGCTTTCCAGGAAGCCGGCTTTCCGCCTGGCGTCGTGAACTACGTGACCAACGCGCTGCCCGACGCAGGCGCAGTGGTTGAAGCCATGGTGTCGCACCCCGCCGTGCGGCGTGTGAGTTTTACCGGCTCAACAAAAGTCGGCCGCATCATCGCCATGACGTGCGCGAAGTACCTCAAGCCCGTCATTCTTGAGCTGGGCGGCAAGGCACCCATGGTGGTGCTGGACGACGCGAACATTGAAGACGCTGTCAATGGTGCGGCGTTCGGCTGCTTTGCCAACAGCGGCCAGATCTGCATGAGCACCGAGCGCCTGATTGTCGACAGCAAGATCGCCGACGAGTTCGTGAAGAAGTTCGTCGCCAAGGCCAGCGCACTGCCGCTGGGCGACCCGCGCAAGCCCGAGCCCGTGGTGCTGGGCAGCGTGATCGGCATGAACACGGTCGAGCACTGCAACCAGCTGATCGACGACGCGGTAGGCAAGGGCGCCAAACTGATGTGCGGCGGCAAGGCCACCAGCACGCTGATGCCCGCAACGGTGCTCGACCACGTCACACCAGCCATGCGCATCTATCACGAGGAGACTTTCGGCCCGGTGAAGTGTGTGGTGCGCGTGAGCGGTGTTGATGAAGCCATTGCCTGCGCCAACGACACCGAGTACGGCCTGTCATCGGCCGTGTTCGGCGGCGACATCGCACGCGCCTTCACGGTCGCGCAACGCATTGACTCCGGCATTTGCCACGTCAACGGGCCTACCGTGCATGATGAGGCGCAAATGCCGTTTGGCGGTGTGAAGGGTAGCGGGATGGGGCGCTTTGGTGGTAAGGCCGGGATTGAGGCGTTCACCGATCTGCGCTGGATCACGTTGCAGACTACGCCTCGGCACTATCCGTTCTAGATTGCCGCCTCGTGATGCGGAACCCAATCCGCGCCTGGATGGGCTTTTGTGCCCTTCACGACCAAGCCGGGGGTAGCCCGGCGGCTAGTCACTTTTCTTTTGCTTCGCCAAAAGAAAACTAACGAAAAGAAAAGGCGACCCTGTTCGTCGTCCCTACGCTGCGCTGCGGGCACCCTGCGATGCTCGGTCCAGCCGGGGTCTGAAACAACTCGCCTGCGGCTCAAACAAGTTTCAGCCCTGATCCGTCTGGCCCTGTGCTTCTCGGCTCCTCTCCAAGGGTTTGGGGGATGAAGACGAAGACCGAACTCTCGCCTCAAGCGCTTCGCGCTTGAGGCTCCCCGAATTCGAACCCGCATCCATTCCCCACCCCGTTGAGGCTGGGCCGAGCAGCGCAGGTTGCCCGTAGCGACAGCGAAGGGACCCAGATGGCGGGTCGCCTTTTCTTTTCGTTAGTTTTCTTTTGGCGAAGCAAAAGAAAGTGACTTGCCGCCGGGCAACCCCCGGCTTCTGCGTGAAGGGTACAGCATCAAACCACCGGAAGGTAACAACTTTAACGTATACGATAAAAATTTAACGTACACGTTAAAAATCAAACAAAAGTTAATATGGGTATTAACTTTTGATCGACCCAAGCCTCGCGCAGAACATTTTTAGCCCAAAACCGGCCTAAAAAAGGCCATTTTTGAGGCATAAAGCGGCTACAGCCCTTTAAATACGTGCGTGATCAGCTATTGAATCAATAGCAAAAACATTGCCCCTAATCCGGCTTGATCTTCGCCCGCGCAATCACTTCTTTCCAGCGCGCCTGTTCTGCACCGATAAACGCCCCGTACTGCGCAGGCGTGTCACCCACTGGCTGGGCTGTGTCGCCGCGCAGGCGTTCGGTCGCGCCCGCGTTGCGCATGGCCTTGCCGCAAGCGTCTGCAATTTTCTCGATGGCGGTTTGCGGCATACTGGCTGGCGCATTCAGCCCGTACCACTGTGTCATTTCAAACCCGGGGTAACCACTTTCCGCGACCGTCGGCACGTCGGGCAGTTGCGGCAGACGCTGGCGTGTGCCTGTGGCAATCGCGCGCAACCTGCCCGATTTGATGTGTGCCAGCACGGCGGGTGCTCCCACACTGGCTGCGTCCAGTCGGCCGGCGAGCAGGTCGGTCAGTTGCGGGCCGGTGCCGCGATAGGGCACATGCAGCACATAGATATCAGAGGCCATCTTGAGGTATTCGAACGCCAGGTGGCCCGCGCTGCCGTTGCCAGCCGAGCCGTAGCTGAGCTTGCCGGGCCGGGATTTGGCCAGGGCGACGAACTCCTTGAGGGTTTTGGCGGGCAACTCGCTGTTGACCACATACAGGCTGGGCACCTTGGCCAGCAGCGAGACCGGTTTGAAGTCGCGGTTGGTGTCGAAAGGCAGCCTGTCGAAAATATAGGGGTTCACCGCCAGCGTGCCGATGTGGCCGAGGATAAGGGTGTGGCCGTCCATGCTCTGCGCACACTCCTGCATCGCGATGTTGCCGCTGGCGCCGGGCTTGTTCTCGACATAGACCGTCTGGCCCAGGCTTTTGGTGAGTTCGCTGGCGGTGGAGCGGGCGATGATTTCAGAGCTGCCGCCGGGGGCAAAGGGCACCAGCAAACGTATGGGCTTGTTGGGCCATGTTTGTGCCTGCGCACGGGGATACGCGCCCGCCAGTGCAGCTGCGGCGACAAGACCGGCCTTGAGTGTGTGACGACGGCAGGCGTTCATTTCACCAATCCTTGATGCGTGTCTGATTTCACTATAAAAACATTTGCTGCATTTGGCTATGTCGATAGCCCCAAAGCGGCGCTTGCCGTGTTTGCGGTTTAGAGACCTGCTAAAATGTACAAAATACCAAATCTGTACAAAATATGCATTCTGTCCCCTTGAGTGAATTCCGCGCCAACGCCTCTGCCATGCTCGACCTGGTTGAGAAGGGCGAAACCGTGCGCATCCTGCGGCATGGCAAACCTGTGGCGCAGCTGGTGCCGGTGGCGGCCGAAGAGCCCGCCAAAGTGCCGAACTGGAAACGGCCCTTTGAGCCGGTGATCTTGCCAGAGGGTGTGTCGCTGTCCCAGGCCGTTCTGGACGAACGCAACGAGGCTCCCTGGTGAAGGCCAGGTCGGCCTGGGCGACGGCTTCAGTGCCCACCCGTGTGATGGCCCGCGATGGCGACGCCCGGCTCATGTTCGACGCTTCGGCGCTGACCAAACGTTATGCCAGCGAAGCCGGGCGTGAGCGTGTGCTGGCGCTGTTCGAGGCTGCCAGCGAGCTGCTGGTGGCGGCGCATTGCAAGACAGAGGTGGCCTCCGCGCTGCTTCGCCGCCGGCGCGAAGGCAGCCTGCCAGCGTCCGAGTTTGACCGCGCCTGGGCAGCAGCCCAACGCGATGTGGCCGACATGACGCTGGTGCCCCTGGACGTGCATGTCGAGCGTTTTGCCTTTGCGGCCATGGAGCAGGGCCCCTTGCGCGGCATGGATGCCCTGCACGTAGGGAGCGCTTTGGCCACGCGTGTGGATTTGTTTGTGACGGCCGACCGCCGGCAGGCACAGGTCGCACGCGGCATGGGCCTGGCCACGGAATTGATCGAGAGTTGACAAGTGAGTAGCTGGTCGCAAGGCCCAAAGGTTGGATATGTTTTACCCGCAAGAATTTGATGTGATCGTGGTCGGTGGCGGCCATGCCGGCACCGAGGCTGCCCTGGCTTCGGCGCGCATGGGCTGCAAGACCTTGCTGCTCTCGCACAACATCGAGACGCTCGGCCAGATGAGCTGCAACCCCTCGATAGGCGGCATCGGCAAGGGCCACCTGGTCAAGGAAGTCGACGCCATGGGCGGCGCGATGGCGCTGGCCACCGACGAGGGCGGCATACAGTTCCGCATTCTCAACAGCTCCAAGGGCCCGGCCGTGCGCGCCACCCGGGCGCAGGCCGACCGCATCCTGTACAAGGCCGCGATTCGCCGCAAGCTGGAGAACCAGCCCAACCTCTGGCTGTTCCAGCAGGCCGTCGATGACCTGATGGTCGAGGGCGACCGCGTGGTCGGTGCCGTCACCCAGGTCGGCATCAAGTTCCGCTCGCGCACCGTGGTGCTGACGGCCGGCACTTTCCTCGACGGCAAGATCCATGTCGGCATGCAGAACTATTCAGCAGGCAGGGCAGGCGACCCGCCGGCCGTGTCCCTCTCGGCGCGCCTGAAAGAACTCAAGCTGCCCCAGGGACGCCTGAAAACCGGAACCCCGCCGCGCATCGATGGCCGGACGATTGACTTCAGCAAATGCACCGAGCAACCCGGCGACGGCATGCCGGGCGGCATTGAGGGCGATGTGCCGGTCTTCAGTTTTATGGGCGGCAAAATCGCCCACCCCAGGCAGGTGCCATGCTGGATCACCCACACCAACGAGCGCACCCACGACATCATCCGCTCGGGGTTTGACCGCAGCCCCATGTTCACCGGCAAGATTGACGGCGTCGGCCCGCGTTACTGCCCCAGTGTTGAAGACAAGATCAACCGCTTTGCCAGCAAGGACAGCCACCAGATTTTCCTGGAGCCCGAAGGCCTGACCACCCACGAGATCTACCCCAACGGCATCTCGACCAGCCTGCCGTTCGACATCCAGTACGAGCTGGTGCGCTCCATGGCGGGCATGGAAAACGCCCACATCCTGCGGCCCGGCTACGCCATCGAGTACGACTACTTCGACCCCCGCGCCCTCAAGACAAGCTTTGAAACCCGCGCCATTGGCGGGCTGTTCTTTGCGGGGCAGATCAACGGCACCACGGGATATGAAGAGGCCGCCGCACAAGGCATGTTTGCCGGTATCAATGCCGCGCTGCAATGCCAGGGCAAAGAGTCATGGCTGCCCAGACGCGACGAAGCTTACCTCGGCGTGCTGGTCGACGACCTGATCACCAAAGGCGTGACCGAGCCCTACCGCATGTTCACAAGCCGGGCCGAGTTCCGCCTGATGCTGCGCGAAGACAACGCCGACATGCGCCTGACCGAAAAGGGCAGGGAGCTGGGCCTGGTCGATGACGAGCGCTGGGACGCCTTCAACCGCAAACGCGATGCTGTTTCACGTGAAACAGAGCGGCTGCGAGCCATTTGGGTGAACCCCAACACCCTGTCTGCACCTGAAGCCGAGCGCGTTCTGGGCAAGGCGATCGAACGTGAGTACAACTTCGCGGATCTGCTCAGACGCCCCGATGTGAACTACGCCGGACTGATGTCGCTGGGGGAGGGCAAGTACGCCAACCCGGATATACCGCTTGATCAAGACGTTTCACGTGAAACAAGCGGTACGACTCTGCCGCCGGATCTGGTGAAAAGCGTGGTCGAGCAGATCGAGATCACCGCCAAATACGCGGGCTACATTGACCTGCAAAAGGTGGAGGTCGAGCGCGCTGCCCACTACGAAAACCTCAAACTCCCGCCGGATCTTGATTACCTGCAGGTCACGGCCCTGAGTTTTGAGGCCCGCCAAAAACTGGCCAAGCACAGGCCCGAAACGCTGGGGCTGGCTTCCCGCATCTCCGGTATCACGCCCGCGACTGTGTCCCTGCTGCTGGTTCACCTCAAAAAGAACCTCTGGAAGAACACCGTTCCAGCCAAAGCCACGGACTCCGCTGAAGCATGAGCGGGGCATCTGAAGAGAACCTCAGGCAGGGGTTGGCAGCGCTTGGCCTGCAATTGAACGATGTGCAGATAGCCCAGCTGCTGGACTACCAAAGCCTGATCGGCAAATGGACCAAGGTCTACAACCTGACCGCCGTACGCGATCCGGCCGAGATGATGACGCACCACCTGCTCGACAGCCTGGCCGCCATCGCGCCGCTGACCCGGCATCTGCAAAAAGCCGGGCTGGAGCAGGGCAGCAGCCTGCTCGATGTCGGCTCGGGCGCAGGCCTGCCGGGCGTGGTGATTGCAATCTGTTGCCCGAATGTCGCCGTGACCTGTGTGGACACGGTTGCCAAAAAGGCAGCCTTTATCAAACAGGCGGCGCTGGCCCTGAAGTTGCCCAACCTCACCGGGCTACATTCACGGGTCGAAAACATCACCCATTCTTTTGATGTGATCTGCTCCCGTGCTTTTGCCTCGCTACCCGACTTCACCAATTGGTCGGCTGCCGCGCTTTCACCGCAAGGCGTATGGATGGCCATGAAAGGCAAACACCCGGCAGACGAAATCGCCGCTCTGCAAGCGGGCACCGAGGTGTTTCACGTGGAACAGCTGGCGGTTCCGGGCCTGGATGCTGAGCGCTGCATCATCTGGATGCGACAAAAAGCAGCTTGAACAGCTGTGTCACGGCTTTCGCCGTAACTTGCTGACGTAAACTCACACCCTCACTTTCAGAGGGTTTTTCATGCTCGGCTCATTTGCTGGCGTCGCAGATTACGGCGCTTTTGTCGTCGCCATCATCGTTTTTCTGCTGATTCCCGGGCCAGGCAACCTCGCGCTGATCACCTCGACCAGCAAGGGCGGCATTTCCGGCGGGCTGGGCGCCACCTTGGGCGTGATTGCCGGTGACCAGGTGTTGCTCTGGGCCGCCGTGGCCGGTGTGTCTGCCATCATGGCCGCTTACCCGACGGCCTTCCATATTGTTCAATGGGCCGGCGCCGTTTACCTGGCCTGGCTGGGCATCAAGATGCTGATGATCAGGGCCGGTGACGCGCCCATCCTGAACATGAAGCCCAGCCACTTCTTCCGCCAGACACTGCTCATCACCCTGCTCAATCCCAAGGCGATTGTTTTCTACATGGCCTTCTTCCCGCTGTTTGTGGACCCGGCCACGCATCAAGGCCTGAAAACCTTTGGCGTCATGGCGGCGACGATTGCAGTGCTGACTTTTCTCTATGGCCTGACCTCGGTACTGCTGACCTATTACCTGGCAGAAAAAATCCGCGCCAATCCCAAAGTCTCCGGTGTGCTGAACAAGATCGCCGGTGTCTTCCTGATCGGCTTCGGGCTCAAGCTGGCCATCTCCAAATAACCAATAACAAGAAGCGCTCATCCACATGGCCAAAATTTTCTGTGTCGCGAACCAAAAGGGTGGGGTCGGCAAAACGACCACCACCGTCAATCTCGCCGCAGGCCTGGCCAAGGTCGGCCAGCGCGTGCTGATGATTGACCTCGACCCGCAGGGCAATGCCACCATGGGTTCGGGCGTGGACAAACGCAAGCTCGAACACACGGTGTACGACGTGCTGCTCGAATCAGCCTCGATTGCAGAAGCACGCGTCAAAAGCCAGAAGCTCATTGATGGCGGCTGCAGCTATGACATCCTGGGCGCCAACCGCGAACTGGCCGGCGCAGAAGTTGAACTGGTCGATGTCGAGCGCCGTGAAAAGCGCCTCAAGCTGGCGCTGGCCGAAGCCGACAAGGATTACGACTTTGTCCTCATCGACTGCCCGCCATCGCTCAGCATGCTGACCCTCAACGGGCTGTGCTGCGCTCATGGCGTGATCGTGCCCATGCAGTGCGAGTACTTTGCGCTCGAAGGCCTGACCGACCTGGTCAACACCATCAAGCAGGTGCACGCCAACCTCAACAAGGAACTGGCCATCATCGGTTTGCTGCGCGTCATGTTCGACCCGCGCATCACGCTGCAGCAGCAGGTCAGCGACCAGCTCAAGGACCACTTCGGCGACAAGGTGTTCAACACCGTCATACCGCGCAACGTGCGGCTGGCCGAAGCACCGAGTTACGGCTTGCCGGGTGTGGTGTTTGACCCGGCCTCCAAAGGCGCGCAGGCCTTCATTGCCTTCGCCGAAGAAATGGTCGCCCGCATCAAGGCCATGTAGGCAGCCCCAGGCCGTGGCCATCAAGACCACGGGCGCTACAAATTTAATAGCAAACTTATTTGAGCCATGAACCCGCGCAACGTCCTCATTCTTCCCGGCTGGCACAACAGCGGCCCCGGCCACTGGCAAAGCCTGTGGGAAAGCGCGCACGGCTACACGCGGGTAGAGCAGCACAGCTGGGACCGCCCCCTGCGCGGCGACTGGATCTCGCGGCTTGAAGATGTGCTGCTTTCATGTGACGAGCCGGCCGTGCTGGTCGCCCACAGCCTGGGCTGCATCCACACCGCCGCCTGGGCCTCGCACTCAAAAAACACGCACCGCGTCAAAGCGGCTTTGTTCGCCGCACCGCCGGACCTTGAACGCGAAGACCTGCGCCAGATGCTGACGAGCTGGACACCGGTGGCGATGAATAAACTCCCATTTACCTCCGTCATGTTCGCCAGCAGCAACGACCCATACTGCAGCCTTGAACGCGCCCGGCAGATGGCCGACGCATGGGGATCACAGTTACACAATACCGGCGAACTCGGTCACCTCAACAGCGAAAGCGGCCTGGGCGACTGGCCCCAAGCCTTTGCAAAACTACAACAACTCATGGCCTGCAGCCCTGCCGCCTGAACCGACATCCAGAAAGAAAACACAAGCATGGTCACCAAAAAACCAAAAGGCCTGGGCCGCGGGCTAGAAGCATTGCTCGGCCCAAAGGTCAATGAAAACTCATCCGACGCCGACAACAACACCAGCAGCGTGAGCGGCCCCGGCCTGCCTGCATCGCTGCGGCTGGCCGACATGGTGGCAGGCCAATACCAGCCGCGCACCCGCATGGACGAGGGCGCCTTGTACGAGCTGGCCGAGTCCATCAAGGTCCAGGGCATCATGCAACCCATCCTGGTCAGGCGCCTGACCAGCGGGGCCAATGACGGCAAATACGAAATCATCGCCGGTGAGCGCCGCTTCCGTGCCGCCAAACTGGCTGGCCTGGACAGTGTGCCGGTGCTGGTGCGCGACGTGCCCGACGAGTCCGCCGCCGCCATGGCGCTGATTGAAAACATACAGCGTGAAGACCTCAACCCGCTGGAAGAAGCCCATGGCCTGCAACGCCTGGTGAAAGAGTTTGGGCTCACTCACGAACTGGCCGCACAGGCCGTGGGCCGTTCGCGCAGCGCAGCATCCAACCTGCTGCGCCTGCTCAATCTGGCCGAGCCCGTGCAGACCATGCTGATGGCAGGCGACATAGATATGGGCCATGCCCGGGCGCTTTTAGGCCTGGACCGCGCCACCCAGATCACGGCGGCCAACCAGATCAGCGCCAAAAAAATGTCGGTTCGCGAGGCCGAAAGCCTGGTCAAAAAACTCAGCGCCGAGTTTTCGTTGCAGCCGCAAAAAGCCAGCAAGGAGAAATCAAGGGACACACGCCGTGTGGAAGAAGAGCTGGCCGACCTGCTGACCGCCGAGGTCGAGGTGCGCATCAAGAAGCAGGTCAAGCGCAACGGCAGGCGCGAACAGGTAGGCGAAGTGGCCATCCATTTCGGCTCCATGGATGAACTCAACGGCCTGATAGACCGCCTTCGCAGCGTGAAATAAATCACACTGTCAGGGCGTTACAAATCGCTCCCCTGTTTGGGGGAGTGATTTTTCGCGCCAGTGGAACTATCGTTACGCCATGTAAGAAGGTGTCTCAATATGTTCAGACTCACACAAGTTTTGCTGGCCTGCGTCGCCGCATCCGGCATTTCCCAAACCAGCGCGCAGACCATTGAACGCATCAAGCTCACCGACAACGAGCTGAACTGCCAGCAGATCTACGCGGAAATCCAGCAGATGGACACCGCCATGCAGCTGGCCGGCCCGGGCATGCCTTCAGCGCCGCCGGGCACCCAGGTCATCACGCAGAAACCCGCGCCCATCAACACAGCAGGGCTCAGTGCCACGCAGCTGGCGGTGCTCAACCACCCGAACAACGCCAACCTCACACCAGAACAGAAGGCCACCCTGATCGCACAGACAGGCATGGCTGAAAGTCGCGGCAATGCAGCCGTGGGCGCACTCTATGCCGGCGCCCCCACCGCTGCCGCCGTGCATGGTGCCGTCGCAACGGACCCCGGCGTGCAGGCCGCCGTCGCACGAGCCCGTGCTTCGGGCATGTCTGAAGCGCAGATCAATGCGACCATGGGTGTCAGCATGCAGCGCGCCGGCCTGGGCGCACTCGGCGCGCCTCCCGTTGCCGCGCCATCGGCAGGCCAGGCCTATGCACAGGCAGGCGGCCTTGCAGGCATGCTGGGTGCGGGCATGTCGGCGCAGGGCGGCAGCGGCAGCAACGCGGCAGGCCTTGCAGGCATGTTCGGTGCGCTGGCCGGCATGGGTACCAAACCCGCACCGGCTGCGGCACCACCCGTCGCAGTTGCCCAAGCCCCCGCAGCAGGCGCGACCAACAGCCTCGGCGCACAGGCCAAGGCCCGCAAGGATCACCTGACAGGCTTCTTCCTCACGCGGGGATGCAAGATGTCCGAGATACAAAAATAAGCGATCCAGTCATCCGGCCAGACGCGCACCGACCATTCCTTTTTCTGCAAACTTCTTCAGGATTTTCACCATGAAACACCTCGCCTTCAGCACAACCGTTCTCGCCACACTTGTCGCAGCACTGCTGGCCTCCGCCCACGCACAAACGATTGAGCGCGTGAAGATGACCGACAACGACATGAACTGCCAGCAGATCTACACCGAGATCACCCAGATGGACGGCATGATTGCCAAAGCCAACCAGGCAGCGCCCGGCGTGGCCGTCGCATCGGCAGACAGCGGCAGCAACGTCGGAGGTCAGGTGGCGGGCGCTGTTGCACAGCAGGCGCTGGCTACCGCAGTAGCGCAAAACCCCGGCGGTTTCGGCAGCATGTTTGGCGGCCTGGGCGGCATGTTCGGCAGCCTCGCCAACATGGCCGCGCAGAATGCCTCGGCGCAGCAGGCCGCAGCCGCAGGCGCCGCACAGCAACAGGCCGCACAGGCCCAGCAGAACAACGCCCTCGTGGCCCAGCAGGCCCAGGGCCGCAAGGAACACCTCACCGGCATGTTCCTGTCCAAGGGCTGCAAGATGAGCGACGTGCAGAAATAAAGCGCACCAACCAACAGGCAGACGGTGCGCAGCAAGACACCGAACGCGCCCACGCACAAACTCTGCCCATGACCAGCCAGCAATCATTCGACCGCGCACTGATCGTCGAAGACCTCGACGAACCCCGGCAATGGCTTGCTGAAATCCTGCCGCAGGTCCTGCCATCTGTAAGACGCGTCGACACAGCCGCAACACTCGCCGAAGCTCGCGAGTGCATGAGCAACCACGATTACGGCCTGGCGCTGGTCGACTGGAGCCTGCCTGACGGCAACAGCGAAAACCTGATCCGCGAACTGGTTGCTGCACGCACCGGTGCGCTGGTCATCGTCGCCACCATTCACGATGATGATGCGCATGTCTTTCCCGCACTGCGCGCGGGCGCCAGTGGCTACATCCTCAAGTCACAGCCGCGCATGGTGGTGGCCGAGCAGCTCAGGCGCATCAACTCGGGCGAACTGGCGCTGTCGCCATCCATTGCGCTGCGTGTGCTCAAACACTTCCGTGCCGGTATTCCCGAACCCGCAGGCAAGACACTCACCGAGCGCGAGATCGAGGTGCTGCGACTCATCGCCAAAGGCTACAAGGTGATAGAGGCCGGGCAACTGCTGGGCATCTCGTCGCACACAGTCACCACCTACATACGCGACATCTACCGCAAGCTGGGCATATCGAGCCGTGCAGAAGCCACGCTTGAAGCCGCGCGCCGCGGCCTGGTCAGCTAACCGCAGACCCGGTGGGCGCATTGCCCAGGGGCAAGGTCAGCCGCACCGTTGTGCCGCGCAAGCCATCCGCGCGTGCCAGTACATCCAGCCCTGCGCCAATCTGCTGCGCACGCATGCGCATGTTGCGCAGGCCCCGGCCAAATTTCACGGTCGATTCTGCAGGCATGCCCGTGCCGTTGTCGGTGACCTCCAGCACCATGGCATGTTCACCGCCGTTCACAAGCCGCACACCTGCGTGCACGGTCGCCTCGCTCGCCTGCGCATGCTTGACGATGTTGGCACCGGCCTCCTGAAGCACACGCATGATCTGCAGCACGGTGTCACCCGGCAGCTCAAGCTCTTCGAGTGAGTCGTCAAGCTCCCAGCGCAGCGTAAGGCCGGTCGCAGCCAGGCGTGCATCCCATCGATTGCGCCAGTTGGCCAGCGCCGTCTGCAGCGCCTGCGTGCTGTCGCTGCTGTCCATCAGCAGGCGAAGTTCGTCCAGCCCCTCCTGCAGGGAAATGGCCACGTCTTCCTTGCCAAGTGCGCCGCGCTCGATTCCGCGCAGCGCAGTCATCAGCTGCGCGCCCAGGCCGTCGTGCATCTCGCGCATGATGCGCTCGCGTTCAGCCGCACGCGCCGCATCGCGCTCGTTGTCCCTGAGGCGGGCATAGCTGCTTTCCAGCTCCGCAGTCTTCAGCGACACACGCAACTCCAGGTCTTCATTGCTGCGCTCAGCAAGGTTCAGGGTGCGCACCACGTACTCACCTGAAATCAGCGCAAAACCGATCAGCACCAGAATAAAACCCCAGAACACCAGCGAGCCCGACGTGGGCGGCAAGGGCCCGGCAACCACCATCAGGTCATGCATCACGCACACCAGCAGCACCATCACACAGGCCAGCAGGCCAGCCGTGTGCCGCGCAGGCAGGTCGCGGCGATGCTGCCAGAACGCCACCCCCAGCCAGCAGATAAACCCGGTACCCAGTACCTGCACAAGCGCCCGCGCCGGGCCTGTGCCATAGCCGATCGCAGCAGACACAAACAGGGGCAGCAATGAAGCCGCAGTCAGCCACGCAAGCCTGACAAGCAGGCGGCGGCGCAAGGGCGGCAGGTACAAGAGGTGAAGGGCCGCCGCCGCCATGGCAGATGCCGACAGCAATGCATTGACCGGGTTGAGCATTTCAAACAGCACAGGGTTGCCTGGCACGGCGTTATTGAAATAGACCAGGCCGCGCACACCCCACAAACCGCAGGCCGCCGCAAGCCACAGCAGGTTCAAATCACGCCTGCGCGGCAGCCACAACAAAAAACACAACAGCCCGACGACCAGCACCACCCCGGACGCCGCATCTGCATAACCCACCACCGAACGCACAGAGGCCGTATGCAGCCGCACCATCTGGTTGGTCGGGCCTGTGGACAGTTTCACCACACCCGAAGGGATGTAGGGCAGGGTCTGCAACTCGATGGAGATGGTTCGCGCACCGGCGGGCAGCGCAAACAGCGCCGGTATACGCCCGTTGTGAACGCCGCCCGAGGCGCGACCGGCGCGCATGTCAGGGTCCAGATCTGTCATGGCCATCACATTCGCACCCAGCAGGGCCAGGGGTTCACCAGACGCCGTGATGCGGTAGGGCGCGCCCACACGAAATACCCAGAGCGCACTGGCGCCGCTGCGCGTGCAGTCATCCACGTTGAACTGATAGACCAGTCGAACGCGCTCGTTGCGCAGGCCCAGGGGTATCCTGTCGGGCACGGCAACCTGCTCGCTGGTGGTAGCAGGCTCCAGACCCGGGCCGGGAGAAACAATCGCATTGCGCGTCATCACCGTGATGGCACTCACGCCATCACAGGTTTGTGCAAACACACCCGCGCATGCCAGCGAGGCGAGGACCGCCACCAGCAGCTGACGCATGAACTGCGTACTGAAGAAAAACCCGGGCCGGGACGACTTTGGATGCATCCCGCTATTCTCCCGTGACCAGGGCCTGTTCACACAATTTTCAGGAGATGCGTTGTGAGTCAAAAAGGCTGTGCGCAAGGCGCAAAACGCAGATGGGGTAGACCCCATCAAGGCTTTGCAACGCCGCGCACGGCCTTTTTGATCACAACCCGCAGGGAACGGGGTGAAAACGGCGCCACTCCTGAAAATAGTGTGAACAGGCCCTAGAGCAGGACTCCTAGCGCCCACCCGCCACATCGATCACGCTGCCGTGCACATAAGACGACGCTTCCGACGCCAGCCACAGCGCCACATCAGCCACTTCAGCCGCAGAACCCGAGCGGCCCAGGGGCACGGCCGTCTTCGCCATCTGCTGCATCTTTTCAATGCCGCCGTGCAGGTCGTGAATCTCGGTCGCAATCAGGCCGGGGCGTATCGCATTCACGCGTATGCCTTCACCGCCCACCTCCTTGCCCAGCGCCAGCGTGAAGGTGTCTATCGCCGCCTTGGATGCCGCATACGCAGCACCACCGCCCAGCCCGCCCAGGCGCGAGGCCACTGACGACATATTGATAATCACGCCACCCTTGCCGCCATGCATGGTTGACATGCGCCTGATGGCCTCACGTGCGCAGTAATAAGTGCTGAACACATTCGCAGCAAACACATCAGCCACGTTGTGTTCATCGACCGCATCGATGCGGAAGTTGGCCAGCACACCCGCGTTGTTGACCAGCACGTCCAGCTTGCCAAAAGCCGCATCAAGCCGCTCGTACATGGCCACGACGTCATCCAGCCGGCTGACATCGGCCTGCAGCGCCATCGCTTCGCCACCTGCAGCCGCGATGGCGTTCACCACGTCATTCGCAGCCTTTTCACTGCGCAGGTAATTCACGCCCACGCGGTAACCCGAGCGCGCAGCCAGCAGCGCAATCTCTGCGCCTATGCCGCGGCTGGCACCCGTGACCAGCATTGTCTTTTTTGCGTTACCCACCGATGCACTCATTCAGGCTGTACGTTGGCTTCCTTTACCAGCCGCATCCACTTGGTCACTTCAGTGCCGATAAAGGTCTTGAGCTGCTCGGGCTGCATGGGCATGGGCGCAATGCCTATGCCTGCGAGTTTTGTCTTCAGCTCGGCCTGCCCAAGCGCGGTATTGGTGGCGCCATTGAGTTTGTCGACCACATCTTTCGGCAAGCCGGCAGGGCCCACGATGGCGAACCACGCCGTCACGTCAAAGCCGGGCAACACCTCGGCAATGGCGGGCCAGTCAGGCGCCAGCGGCGTGCGTTTGGGCGAGGTCACGCCCAGCGCGCGCATGGCACCACCTTTTGACTGCGCCAGCGCATTGCCGGCATCGACAAAGGTGTAGTCGAGCGTGCCGCCCAGGACATCATTGACGGCCAGCGGAATGCCCTTGTAGGGCACAGACAGCGTCTCCATGCCGCCCAGCTTGTTGAGCACCGCTATGCTCACCTGCGAGCTTGACGATCCATAACCCGCCGTCACATTGCCGGGCCGCTGCTTCGCGTAACCGACAAGGTCCTGCACGGTTTTTTGCGGCGCATTGGCCTTGACCATCAGCACCAGCACCGTCTCGCCAATGCCGGCCACGGGTGAAAAATCCTTGTTCGGGTCATACGGGATTTTCTTGAGCAGCGCCACGTTCGACGAGATCGCCGAGTTCGAGGAAAACAGCAGCGTATAGCCATCAGGCGCAGCGCGTATGACCTCCATCGCCGCAATCGAGCCGCCCGCACCAGGCTTGTTGTCAACCACAAAAGGCTGGCCCAGCGCCGCACTCAACTGCTGGCCCACCACACGCGCAGCCAGGTCAGTGGCGGCACCGGCGGGGAAGGGCACGACCAGCCGCACCGGTTTTGTCGGAAAGCCCTGTGCCTGCGCACTGCCCATGGTGAATGCCAGCAGCGAGGCCGTGCCTACGCCAGACACCAGCGCCTTGAGCGCAGAGCGCTTGTTCAGTTTTTTCATGTTGTCTCCTTCGTTATCAATTGATGTTGTGAATCGCGGATCAGTTTTTTGCAGATGCATCAATGCCCAGCGCAAGCAGGTGAAACGACATCGCCTTGCCATGCATGTCCAGGTTGAGCGAATCATTGACGCCACCATCGAGCACATCGTCGATCACAAAGTTCATCGCGCCCAACAGCGGCAGCAAATAGCGCACTACCCTGGTCGGCTTGCGGTGCGCAAAATGTTCGGCCACACGCGCTTCTGTCACCTGCTTCACCAGCAGATCGTAATCCTCTGGCCGGTAGGCAATCACGCTGATGTTGACCTTGTTGCCTTTGTCGCCAGTGCGGGCGTGGGCGTAGTTGTAAAGGGTGTTCTGTGTCATCGCTTTATCCCTGGGCAAAGCTGAAGGAAGCCGGCAGCTGCGCACGTGCAATCAGGCATGACTGTGTCGACAGCCGCTGGCGTTTGGCCACACGCACACCGCCACCACCCGCAGGCCCGCCCGTCCACAGGGCCGTCACCTCGCGCAGCAGCCGGTCAATCACGGCAAGGTCAAGGTGCTGGCCCGCTATGCGCAAACGAATGTCCGTCAGCTGCCCCACAGGCGCAGCGCCCAACTTGCGGTTACCGTCATCGCCCAGCACGCTGCTCACGCCTATCAGATCGAAGCGCAGCGGCAACAGCGGCCCCATGCGTTTTTGCATGATGTCCATGGCCAGCCGCGCACGCGCTTCAGCGTTCTGCCCGGCATAAGAGATCTCGCCCTCACCAAACCAGCCGCCGTCAAAAAACACATTGGCCTTCAGCGTGGCAGTGCGTGCATGGCCGCGCACACCGCTGAGCCGCACGCGGTCAGGGCCGAGCTGCGTCACGCTCGCGCCCGTGATATCGGCCACCACATCGGGTGTGATGTAAGCCGCCGGGTCATGCAGCTCATACAGCAGCTGCTCCTTCACCGTGCGTTCATCCACCAGGCCGCCTGTGTTGCTGGCCTTGGTCACAACACAGCTGCCATCCGCAGAAATTTCGGCGATCGGAAAGCCCACGTCTTCGAGCCCCATCACATCCTTGCTGCCCGGGTCGGCGAAGTAGCCCCCACTGACCTGCGCGCCGCACTCCAGCAAATGCCCGGCCATGGTTGCACCGGCCATCGCGTCCCAGTTGTCATGCGCCCAGCCAAAATGCGCAATGGCGGGGCCCAGCGTCAGCGACGGGTCGGCCACACGGCCGGTCACCACAATCTGCGCACCGGCCTTGATGGCCTCGGCAATTTCAAACGCCCCCTGGTAAGCGTTGGCGCAAACAAACCGCGCCTCATCAAACCCCGCGCCCAGGTGCTGCTTCACGATGGCGCGGCCATTGGCATCCGACAGGTCATCGCCCTTGACGACGGCAATGCGCGGCGCGGGCACGCCAAGCTCTTTCGCCAGCCGCTGTATGAGTTGCGCCGCACCGTCAGGGTTGGCCGCACCGAAGTTGCCGACGATGGTGATGCCGTGCTTCAGGCAGTCGGCCAAAACGGGGCGCAGCTCCAGTTCAAGCAGCGGCTCGTAGCCGGCCTGCGGGTCGGCACGCTTGGCCAGCTGCTGCGTGGCCAGCGTGCGTTCGGCCAGGTTCTCAAATATCAGCGCAGCCGGGCCGCCACGCGCTATCAGGGTGCGGACCACAGGCGCACCCGCATCCACACGGTCACCCGAAAAGCCCGCACCGCAACCCACTGCCAATGTCTCCATCACATGTCCTTCTTTTTCAGCCCCTTACTTTGCACCTTTGGCTTATGTATGTAAACTGAAATTACCCGAAGGACTATCCTGTTTTGCTTATGAATCTGTCTGGCCGTTTGATAGACGCTTTTCTGGCACTCGAAGAGACCCGGCGTTTTGCGGTCGCTGCAGAGCGCTGCCACGTCTCGGCATCTGCCTTCAGCCAGATGATCAGCCGTCTTGAAGAACAGGTCGGTGCACGCCTCTTTGACCGGGACACCCGCAACGTGGCACTGACGCCTGAGGGTGAAGTCTTCTCGCAGGGCGCGCACCGCATCGCCGCCGAGATGGATGCCTCGCTGAGTGAGCTGCGTGACCGCGCACAGCGCAACGTCGGCCGCGTCAGCATTGCAGGGCCGCCTTCACTCGCGGCATCCTGGCTGCCGCAGCAGATGGCCAGCTTTCGCAATGACTACCCCGGCATTGCGATGCGCCTGCATGATGTGGTGTCAGACCGCTGCCTCGAAATGGTGGCGCGCGGCGAGGTCGACTTCGGTCTCAACGCGCAGCGCGGAAACGTGCTGGAGTTTGAAGCGCAGCAATTGTTTAACGAGCACCTCTACCTGATCTGCCAGGCAGGCGACCCGCTGGCGCAAGGTAAAAGCGTGCGCATGAAGGACCTGCGGCATCACGAGTTCATTCACAGCGTACGCAGCGGCAGCGTCTGGCAGCAGATGCTGCCCATGGTGAGCGCAGCCGGCATACGCGACAGCGGGCTGGAGGTCACGCAGTTTGCAACCATGTCCGGCCTGGTCGTCAACGGCTTCGGCATCAGCGTGGTGCCGCAATTTGCGGTCGAGCTGTGCCGGCGGCCCGGCATTGCCGTGGTGCCCGTCAGCGACACCAAGGCCCGCCGGCCCATCTACATGATCAAGCGCAAGCACCGCAGCCTGTCAGTGGCTGCGGCTGAAATGTGGACGCGGCTTGCCGATGCCGGCAGGCAGCTGACCACCGCCTTAAAGTGAAAAGATCTTGCCCGGGTTCATGATGTTCTTCGGGTCCAGCGCGCGCTTGATGGTGCGCATCATGTTGACCGCGCCGTCACCGGCTTCAGTCAGCAAGAAATCCATCTTGTGCAGGCCCACGCCGTGCTCGCCGGTGCAGGTGCCTTCAAGCGCCAGCGCGCGCGACACGAGCTTGTGGTTCAGCGCCTCTGCGGTTTCGCGTTCGGCCTGCGAGTTGGGGTCAATCAAATAACCGAAGTGAAAGTTGCCGTCACCCACATGGCCGACCAGAAAGTAGGGGATGCCACTCGCATCGGCCTCACTCACTGATTCAAGCAGGCAATCAGCCAGCCGCGAGATAGGTACACAGGTGTCCGTCGAGATCGCCTTGCAGCCCGGCTTCGATTGAATCGCCGCAAAATAGGCGTTGTGCCGGGCCGTCCAGAGGCGTGTGCGCTCTTCCGGGGTATTGGCCCATTCAAACGCATTGCCCTGGTGGTTGCCCGCCAGCTCCTGCACCATCTCGGCCTGCTCCTTCACGCTGCCGGGCGAGCCATGAAACTCCATCAGCAACATCGGCTCTTCACGCAAGGTCAATTTGCTGTGCGCGTTGACCATGCGAATCGTATTCGCATCAATCAACTCGACGCGGGCAATCGGTATACCCATCTGGATGATCTCGATGGTTGTGCGCACCGCCGCCTCGATGCTGGGGAAGGAGCACACCGCAGCCGATATCGCTTCAGGCAGGGGGTACAGCCGCACCGTCACCTCGGTGATGATGCCCAGCGTGCCTTCGCTGCCCACCATCAGGCGCGTCAGGTCATAGCCCGCTGAAGATTTTTTGGCGCGTGTGCCGGTGCGGATGACTTCGCCCGAAGCGGTCACCACTTCCAGCGCCAGCACGTTCTCGCGCATGGTGCCGTAGCGCACGGCGTTGGTGCCGCTGGCGCGTGTGGCGCACATGCCGCCCAGGGTTGCATCGGCGCCCGGGTCTATGGGAAAGAACAGGCCTGTGCTTTTGACTTCTTCATTGAGCTGCTTGCGCGTCACGCCCGGCTGCACGGTTACCGTCAGGTCGTCGTTGTTGATGTGCAGCACCTTGTTCATGCGGCCCAGGTCAATGCTGATGCCGCCCTGCACGGCCAGCAAGTGCCCTTCCAGCGAGGTGCCAACGCCGAAGGGAATCACCGGCACGTTGTATTGCGAAGCCAGCTTCACCGCATCAGAAACATCCTGCGTGCTTTCGGCAAACACCACGGCAGACGGCGGCGGCGCGGCAAACGATGACTCATCACGGCCATGCTGCTCACGCACCACCAGTGCAATCGAGCAGCGGTCGCCAAAGCGCGCCTTCAGCGCATCAAGCAGCGCCTGCGGTGTTTCACGCTGGGCAATTTCAGGGAGCAGGTGGCTGGGCAGGGGTGCGTTCATGGTCAGTCTCCAGATACTTCACATTTCAGGGGCTGTTTGACAACAGCTGCCTCGCGGTGCGGTGCCAAAACCGCTTGCCAGCGGGAGGCGAACCCTAAGATCCCAAGGTCAACAAACATTATGGAGCAGGACAATGGATTCAGAAAAACTGACAACCTGGGCCGCACAGGCCCAACCCATTCTTGTGGCCTTCGGCCTCAAGGTCATAGGCGCTGTCATCGTCTTCATCATCGGCCGCTGGCTGATCCACATGGTCACCCGCCTGGTCGGCGCCGGCATGACCCGGCAGGAGATAGACCCCACGGTGCAGCGCTACCTGGTGAGCTTTATCACCGTGGCGCTCAACATCATCCTGGTCGTCGCCATCCTCGGCTACTTCGGCGTCGAGACCACCAGCTTTGCCGCCCTGGTCGCCGGTGCAGGTGTGGCGATTGGTGCCGCCTGGAGCGGCCTGCTCGGCAACTTTGCCGCCGGCATCTTTTTGCTGGTGCTGCGGCCCTACAAGGTGGGTGAATACGTCAACGTCGGCGGCGTTGAGGGCACCGTGCTTGAGATCGGCCTTTTCGGCACCAGCCTGAACACGCCAGACAACGTCAAGACCATCGTTGGCAACGGCAAGGTCATGGGCAGCGACATCAAGAACTACACCGCCAACCCGCACCGCCGCGTCGAGCTGGTCGCGCAGCTTGCCGGCAGCGCAGACCTGCACAAGGCCATCGCGGTGTTGAAAGACGCCGTCGGCCTCGTGCCCAACATTACCAAACAGCCCGGCGTCGATGTCGAGATTCTCGAGTTCAACGAATTCGGCCCCAAACTAGCCGTGCGCCCACATTGCCACACTGACCACTACTGGCAGGTGTACTTCGACACCAATATGGCGATTGCCGATTCGCTGGGCGCGGCGGGCTTTCCGGTGGCCACGCGGCCAGTGAAGATTTACCCGGTCTGATCGCCGGGGCGAGGCAGGGCCGGGGTTTTATCCAGTGTCGGGCCTGAAGGGCTTTCAGCACTCTGCGACAGCGTGACGCGCGCTTTTTTCTGCGCGCCGTCTCCGTCGCCATCCATGCTGTCAGGTGCCATGCCCCAGGCCATCGCGGTGGTCAGCAGCACCAGCGAAGGTATGGCCCGCAAATAGCGCGGGCGGGTAAAAAATGTCAGTGAGTTGATGGTTTTCACGGTGTTGAATCCTTTCTGTTGATTTCTTCTTGTGAACCGTCTTCATGAACCGGAAAGCCCATCATGGGCATCGACGTTAAACGCCTTGTGTCTGCGCGGTTGACGCCTGTAAGCAAATGCGCCAACGCAGCGCCGGCGCGGTGTGCCGGGCACCTTCTTTACACAGTCAGGTCGATGCAGGCGCGAAAAAAGGGCCTGCCATCTCTGACAGGCCCAGGCCTCGAAACTTCTTTGATGCCTAGCGCGCGTGCCAGCCGTCGCTGTGACGGGGGCGGGCAGGCTCACGGCCATGCAACTGCTTGTCGCGGTCGCTGTGGCCCTGCTGGCGGTAATCGCCGTCATTCATCTGGCGGGCGCGGTGCACGCTGATGCGGCCACCGAATTCGCTGTCTGTGTCGCCGTGATGGCGTTGCCTGTCACGCGAGTTAAACCTGTCTGCCATGGTGCTTCCTTAAATTGGCACTGAGTTACCGGTGGGTTGCCTGCCTGTGACAACCCGCCGCCTTGCAGTTCATTCTGGGGAAGTGCCGCGCGCCGCATGTAGGACATGGCCGCATATAACTGTCATTACCGGGTTTTCACCCGGCCCACCGGTTTGCCGCCAGCACGGTCATTGCGGACCTGATCCGCAATCCATGACCCCTGTTCTGCGCGCACAGACAGGGGATGGATCCCGGATCGAGTCCGGGATGACAGGCGAACAACAGGCGTCAGTGGCGCCCGCCGCGCCGCGCCTGCAGCTGGTTGCTGCCGCCCACATGCGACTCGCGGTCGCTGCGGCTGTTGGCGGTGCGCTGGCCTTCATTGCGCTGGGTCGGCTTCTTTTCACCGGTCTGGTTGTGGTCGTTCTCAACCTTGCCGCCATGGCCTGCGGGTTTGCCGCTTTCCTCCATCGACTCCTCCCGCGGGCTAAGCTCCTGCTGTGCCTGGGCGGTTTGTTCGTGGGTATTGATGCGTTTGGTCTGCTTCGCTGCCATGAGGTCTCCTTCGGGTGGATGGATGGAAAGGTTGAAATGCCCGGGGGCACAAATCCATTCTGGGCAAACCCCAACGCGCGGGTGTCAGACATCGCCCCTTATGCGGGTATGCATACGGGTGTGACAGGCGCGCGCAAGCAAATTGCTATTGTTTTAGTAGCTGCTCACGCTCGTGTTTATTGGTCTGCAGCCGTTTTATGCCTCAAAAACAGCCCTTTTTCAGGCTTTTTGGGGTATTTTTGGCCTCCCCCACGCGCCTAAAACCTCAAAAGTTAATATGGAACTTAACTTTTCGGAAAATCTTAACGTGTACGTTAAAAGTTTAACGTACACGGCAAAATCGCCTGCCAGTCCTCCCCGGGTGTCATTGCGGACCTGATCCGCAATCCATCCCCGCGTTAAGACAAGGCCGAAGCTCAGCTGGAGATGGATCCCGGATCAAGTCCGGGATGACAGTCATAGAGGCAGCCCACAAACCCCTCGCTGTCATTGCGGGCTCGACCCGCAATCCATGCCCCCGCATTCCTGAGCGCCATCAACCCGGCGGCGGCAACAACCCGCCCCGGCTCTGCTTGCGCCAGTTGTGCCCGCCGGTCAAAAACGCCACCCAGCCCCAGGCCGCGCCGGTGTGCCGCAGGATCTGAAAGGTAAACGGCTCGGCCAGCGCCGCCAGTAGGCCCCAGCCAAAACTGGCGCGCTTCTTTGGAACATCGTCGGCGCTCTCAGCCCAGCGCCGGTACAGGTGCACCGCCCACACATGAAAGCCCAGGTCAATCACGATCTTGGCGCCAATCACGCCGCCCACAGGGGCCAGAACGGCCAGGTTGCCGGTGCCTATGTAATACAGCAGCAGCGCAAACGCCGTCAGCCCGTAGAGCGGCTGCAGCGTGTCAATCGCCTTCACCGGCAGCATCGCCACGCCCAGCCAGCCGTAGCGCTTGTCGCCCACCATGTCGCGGTACCAGAACTGCGTTTGCAGAAAGCCGCCAAACCAGCGCTGTCGCTGGCGCAAAAAGGCGTTCACCGTGCCCGGCGCCTCGGTGCGGGCGCGCGCACCGCCCAGCACCCGCGTCGTCCAGCCCAGGCCGTGCAGCGCACCGTGGCGGCGCAGGCGGTGAATCAGTTCGTAGTCTTCCACCAGACAATCAACATCGAAGCCGCCGACCTCCAGCAACGCTGTACGCCTGAAGCCCGCAAACGCACCCGAGATCAGCAGCAGGCTGTCGACCCGCATCCACGCATAGCGCGACAAAAAGTTGCGAATGTATTCGTAGGTCTGAAACCACTGCAGCAGCCGCCCGCTGACCGACGCGCGGCACACCGGCACCAGCACGCCAGTGGCCGCCACCAGCGCCGGCTCGGCCGCAAACGCATCACGCACACAGGCAATCGCCTGCGGCTCGAGCAGGGTGTCGCCGTCTACCGTCAGCACCGTGTCTGTCGACATCTGCAGCACGGCCGCATTGAGCGCCACCGCCTTGCCCCCATGCGGCAGGCGCAGCCAGCGCAAACTGGGGTGCGTGGGGCTGGGCGCGCTCATGGTGCCCAGCTCAGGCTGCGCCAGGCCGTACAGCTCGAGCAATATCGCGGGTGTGTTGTCAGTCGAGCCGTCATCGGCAATCACGATCTCGTCTGGCGGCTGCGCCTGGCCCAGCAGGGCAGACAACGTGACCGGCAGCACGGCCGCCTCGTTGTGTGCGGCAACGATCACGCCCAGCGTCACGCGCTCATGGCCACCAGCACTCACTGCGGCTGCGGGAAGGGCCAGCCTGGCCAGCCCCAGCGTCTGCCAGAACACAAACGCCAGCAGCACCGTGTCATAAGCCACATACACCACACCCACAGACCAGACCAGCACGCCCGAGAAACGAAACACCATCGCAAACAGCGCCACCCACAGCATCAGCACCGCACCGTGAATCACATGGCTGCGCCAGGGCGTGGGCGGCGGGGCGTAGCGCGGCGATGCGGCGTGCAGACGGGCACGCAGGGCGGCGACGGGAGAGGGCGACAAAAGAGGCAAAAGACTGTTCCGGTGCGGCGTTTGAAAAGGGTGGGGCAGTGGTGAAAACTCAGCCTGCACAGGCTGGTACGCACTCAAATGCAATATGGATGCCCCGCGCCATCAAGGCCCACAAGCAAGTCGGACTCTGGCCACGCCGTAAAGGTTCACCGCTAATATGGCCAGCATCACCTCAAAGCTCACGTCATGGCACCTTCGGCCCCCACAGCAGCGCCCGCAAAGTACACCCGCACCGCCATGGCCCTGCACTGGCTCATTGCGCTGCTCATCAGCATCAACCTGATGCTGATCTGGTTCGTCAAATACTGGCCCGAAGAGCGCGTGCGCCTGGTCATAGACACCCACAAATCCATAGGCATCACCGTGCTGGGCCTCGCCATCGTCCGCCTGCTCTGGCGCTACACCCACAAGCCACCGGCACTGCCCAGCACCTACAAACGCTGGGAGCAACGCGCCTCACACTGGGCGCACATCGCGCTCTACGGCGTGATGCTGCTGCTGCCCATTTCAGGCTGGCTGCACGACTCTGCCTGGAAAGACGCCGCCACCCACCCCATGCAACTCTTCGGCCTCGTGCCCTGGCCCCGCATAGGCTGGATCATGTCCATCGAGCCCGCCACCAAAGAAATGCTGCACGACGCCTTCGGCCTGCTGCACACCGTAGCTAGCTACCTGCTGTATGTGCTGTGGGTTGCGCACGTGGGCGGCGCGCTCAAGCACCAGTTCATTGACAAAGACCCTGAGCTGCAGCGCATGCTGCCTTGACTGTTTCTAAAGGCCGGGGAGGCCCGGCGGCTACTGCGCGCCCACCTCGGCCTCAGGCCACAAGTTCGGAAAGTAAAACCGCAATGCATGTTGCGGCACGCCGAAGCGCAACTTGCCATGCGGGCTATCCGTCGCCAGCAAGCCCCGCTTGAGCAGCGCCGTCACCTGCGCCGTGGCCAGCCTGTCGCCCAGTCCCAGCATGGCCTTGAACTCCGCACGATCCAGCTCTGCCTGCGTCGCAAACAGGTAGTGCAGCGCCCGCAGTGACTCGGTGCGCACGCCCAGTTTCACCACGTTTTCTTCATAGGCGAGGCAAGCCGCCATGCGGTCGCGCATGCCATCAAGCGCAAGCATTTTTTCCATAAAGGTGACCTGATCCTCGCAAATGCCCAGCACGTATGTCAGCCAGTCAATCAGCCCTTGCTCTGACAAGTTACCGCGCCCGTCCAGAGCACCCGCGCGAGCCTCATCGGCCCCAGACAGCCGTGCGTAGTAAGCATCTTGCGTGCGCGCAAAACCCCTGAGCGGTGACCACAGCCCGTTGGTCAAACCCAGCTTGCCCAGCACCAAGTGCGTATGCAGGCGCGCAACCCGGCCATTGCCATCCCTGAACGGGTGAATCCACGCCAGTCTGTGATGCGAGGCCGCAACCGCAAGCATCTGCAACTCCCCGCGCCGCACGCCGCCGTAATAGTTGCTCCAGCGGTCGAGCATTGGGCCAATCGCCTTGAAAGACGGCGCGGCATGGCGACCCACAGCAACATTCCGGTCACGCCAGGCACCGGGCTGCAAAACATCGCCTTCATCCATGACACGGTCAGCCTCAGGCAGCCGGGCAAACAGGTCCTGGTGAATATCAGCCACCATCTGCGGCGCCCACACATTCGCCGCCGACCACCCAGCCCAGCGTGCCTCAAGCTGCTCTTCACAGGCCATATGGGCAACCGCCAGCCGCTGGCGACGTGCCTTGTCCGCATCAGGAGAAAACTCTCCGCCCAACGCCTGCGCAATCTCAAGCGGCAGCGTGTGCTGACCCTCAATCTTGTTGGTGTAATACGAATTCATTGCACGAAGCAACGTGCGCAAATCCTTCAGCGCACCCGCCTGGCAAAGCCCCCCCAACCGGAAAGCTGCGCCCTGCAGCAGATGGGCCTGCTCAAGCAACGGTCCAAGCTTGTGCTCACCCGGCAGCAAGGGCTCCATCTGCGATGGATCGTCATAAAGCTCAAAAGGTTGCGACTTTGAAGGCATGCCTAAGTCTATGTCAGCATTGAAGATTTATCAATATATGCACTTATTTTTGCGACTTTGTTTGCGACATTGAATGCTAATACATTTGCGCGCTCAAACACCAGTTCATTGACGAGGACCCTGAGCTGCAACGCATGCTGTCTTGAAAACCCCGCTTCTGCTGGCTACCGCAATACGGTATGGTTGCTAAAACAACCGAGGGCAGGATGGATGGATCCGGATTTCACAAAGAACAGCAAAGGCGACACGCCGTTCCGGCCATCGCCAGACAAGTCAATCACGCCATGGTTGCTTGCTCTGATATTCGTCGCAGGTCTGCTCTATGCGGGCTACCAAAGCTTCGATTGGGGGAAAGACAAACCGACGCAGAACAAGGTGCCCACAGTCACCGCAACACCCATACCGCCGCCTCAGCCCGCTCAGCCACAAGCACCGTTGACCGAGCCTGGAAGCCGAGTCGTCACAAAGTGCACAGGTGGCGGCAAGACAACATACAGCGACGGTGACTGCCCCAAAGGTTCGGAGACATCTCAATTGGTCACCAAGGCTAATTACAACCTCGTGGCTGGCTTGACGCCCGAACAACTGGCAGCGGTGAAACGCCTTGATACCCAAGCATCAACGGCGGCCACGGTCGCGCAGAATTCGCCCGTGGTTACCAATACCTCAGAATGCAAGGCACTGGACGACTACATCAAATATCTGGATGCATTGGCGCGGCAACCTCAAACCATGCAAACCCAAGACTGGATACGCGACGAGCGGAAGAGAGCGCGTGATCGGCAATTCACCATTCGTTGTTAAACGCAGTTCAACGATGAAATCACCCAGGCAAAGCCCTGGGTCACAAAGACTATCTCCCCGGAATAAGCTCTCATCACATCGGAGGTGTGAATGAGTGAGTTCAGCGTATTTGAGTATTTCTACCGAGACGCCTCCAACTACAAATCTTGGGGGCCTCTTCTTCTGTGTGGAGCAGCAACAAGCGCCGAAATTGAAATTCTGCGCAGCCAGTTTGATGCTGGGTGCTATTTCATCGCAGAACAGTTGGGCATCCCTCCACTCTATTCCGAGCTATGGGCCTTCAGCGATGGGCCAACGGCCGACGACCATGTTTGGCATACCTTCCACGCCTTACGCGCAGCGACTGAGCAGGACATGGAGGCAAGTATTTTTTGCTCTCTCGAAGATCTGACTCAAAAAGTCAAATCAATTAAAAATTGGGACGGAACGCTATCACCACATTGGGAGATCTGATTGCAACGAACTACAGTCTTCCACGAGGATGTCTACTATGCTTACTTCCAACCTTTCCGGCATCCAGCGTCACACTTCAATATCTGGGGTGGGCATGGACTCGAAACTTTTGGCGACGATTTTCAGATCGTTAAGCATTTCCCGCTTCGCTTTGTATGGACAGTCGTTGATGGTGCCGAGGGATTAGATCAATGGATCACGCCCGGTCTATGTTTCGTCAATCGTGTCTGCCACTTGCTCACGCGTGTGCCTCATGACGAGGCCCCGATAGAGTTTCGTGTTGAACGCGGATCAAGGCCAATTACCCCGAGAGGACTCGCTTGCCGGATGACCACACTTGGTCGAATCATGCGTACAACTCAACTGAATATTTAGCCTCCCTGTAGCTTCGCCCTCAAGAACGTCCCAAGCGTAGTTCCACGCTCCTGGCATACTGATCCTTCAAATTTAGAGGGGCACCATGACAACAGGGACAACCACACGCGTGAACTGGACTCGACCAGAAACATTGGCGGCCCTTCATGTTTACCTGCAGTTGCCGTTTGGTCAGCTACACCAACGCAATCCCAAGATAAAACAGCTGGCGGAGTGGATTGGCAGGACGCCCGGATCTATCGCACTCAAACTGGTGAATCTAGCGAGTCTTGACCCGGTCATCGTCGCAAGCGGACGTAGCGGCATGGGCAATGCTTCAGCACTCGATAAACAAATATGGGCCGAGCTACAAATCAATTGGGATGGCGTGGCTTTAGATGCTGCGGCGGAATACGAACGTCTCGCCCAGCGCAACGGTGTGCAAGCCGATAAAGACCTACTGGACGAAGCTCAGCCCAGCGAAGAGATTCTGGCAGTAGAAGAAGGCAAAACTCGAAGCGCTATCGTGCAGGTTCGCGTGAACCAAGCGCGTTTTAGAAAAGCGGTACTAGCCAGCTACAACGCGACCTGCTGCATCAGCGGCCTGCAACATGAAAAACTAGTTATCGCCAGCCATATCGTTCCATGGAGCGAAGACACCAAGAATCGTCTGAACCCTCAAAACGGCCTATGTCTATCCGCATTACATGACCGTGCTTACGACCAAGGCCTAATAACGGTCATGCCTGACTCTAAGGTCAGGGTATCGCCCAAGATCAAGGTCGCCAGAACCGACACCTTTATCGCCGAGAGCCTATTGCGGTTCGACAAGAAGCCAATCCACTTCCCAGATCGCTTTGGGCCATCGCCTACCTTTCTGGAATGGCATGCGCGACGTTTCGGTTTCATAGTTTGAAGACCTACCCTGTAGCGAGCATCAAGCGCTCTGACTGCAAACTTGTGGATATTCATCCCTTAAAAGGGGATTTACTGCTCTGCGAGTTCCGCATGCCGCGCAATGAACGCAGACAAGGCAGGCTTCCCACAGCGCTGCAATCCCATCAGCACGCCATGATCAGCCTTGGCAACCCGATGCCGTGTGCGCAAATCATGCTGAATCTGCCCAAGCAGCGAAGCAGCCATTTCAGCATCAGCCATCGCCCTGTGCGCACGTCCTGCTCTGGGCAAGTGGTGATAGTCCACCAGCACACCAAGCTTGTGACTGGGCGCCTGCGGGTAAAGCCTTCTGGCCACCAGCATGGTGCAGGCAAAGGGTTGTGCGGCTGCTTCCCCTGCGCGGGTCACTTCGGCTTGCCAGAACCTGCGGTCAAACGAGGCGTTGTGCGCCACCATGGGCGCGTTGCCGACAAAGCGACTGGCGTCACGCATGACGCTCTCAGCTAGGGGCGCAGCAGCCACCATTGCATTGGTGATGCCCGTCAGGCTGGTAATAAAAGCGGGGATGTGCAGGCCTGCGTTCATCAGGCTCTGAAAGCGGTCGACCACCTGGCCATCTTCAACCAGCACGATGGCGACTTCCGTTGCGCGGTCACCCATGGTGGGTGACAGGCCGGTGGTCTCGAAGTCGATGACGGCGATGCGCGTCATGTTTCGGTCGTGGTTTATGACGACGACTTGCCTGTGGCGGCGGGGGCTATCTTGTCCTGGGTCTGGGTATCGAAATCGCTGGCTTCGTGGCGCTCATGCAGCTGGCTTGAGGGCTCGCCCATCACGCGGTTGACCATGCGGCCGCGTTGTACGGCAGGGCGCAAAGCGATTTCATCCGTCCAGCGCAACACGTTTTTGTATTCATGCACGCTAAGAAACTCGCCTGCGCCGTAGGCCAAGCCCTTGACCATATTGCCGTACCAGGGCCAAACGGCCATGTCGGCGATGGTGTAATCCTCGCCAGCAAGGTAGTGGTGCTCTGCCAGATGGCGGTCCAGCACATCGAGCTGGCGTTTGACTTCCATGGCGTAGCGATTGATGGGGTATTCAAACTTGGCGGGTGCGTAGGCGTAAAAATGCCCAAAACCGCCGCCCAGAAACGGCGCACTGCCCATCTGCCAGAACAGCCACGACAGGCACTCGGCACGCGCCACGCCACTGGTGGGCATGAAGGAGCCGAACTTCTCAGCCAGGTACTGCAGGATGGCGCCCGATTCAAACACGCGCACAGGTGTGTCACCACTGCGATCCATCAGCGCGGGAATTTTTGAGTTGGGGTTCACCGCCACAAAGCCACTGCCGAACTGGTCACCGTCATTGATGCGGATCAGCCAGGCGTCGTACTCTGCACCGCTGTGGCCGGCTGCCAGCAGCTCTTCCAGCATGATGGTGACCTTGACGCCATTGGGCGTGGCCAGCGAGTAAAGCTGCAGCGGGTGCTTGCCGACCGGCAGCTCCTTGTCATGCGTTGCGCCGGCAATGGGGCGGTTGATGCTGGCAAACTTGCCGCCGCTTTCCTTGTCCCAGGTCCAGACTTTGGGCGGGACGTATTCGTCTGCATTGCTCATCGGGTGCCCTTCAAAGCGCTTACTTGTAAAACGACTCGACCTTGCCCTTGAGCTTGATCGTCAGCGGGTTGCCCTTGCGGTCGACCTTGTTGCCCACAGGCACCTTGATCCAGCCTTCGCTGATGCAGTACTCCTGCACATCGTTGCGCTCCTTGTCATTGAAGCGGATGCCGACTTCGTGCTCGAAGATCGCCTTGACGAAATGCGGGCTGCGTTCGTCGGTAGACAGGTGATCAGGCAGCTCGGGGCGTTGGGTGGTTTCGGTCATGTTTATCTATTGTTTCTTGAATTACGCTTGAACCAGCTCGACCCGAACGGACTTCCCGAGGGCGGCGGCTGCACTTGCAAGGCTACCGAGCGTCATGCTGGTATCTGCCTCATCCAGCAGACGGTCAAGGGCCGCACGGCTTGTTCCCATGCGACTGGCTAATGTTGTTTTTGACATTTTCTGTTGCTTCATAGCCTGTTCCAGTTGCCAGGCAATGACGCGCTTGGTCGCAGCCGCAACCACTTCCTGTAGCAAACCTTCCTCTTCCAAGAAGTCATCAAAGCTGCTTCCGATGCTGCCGGCCAAAGCTACGTCTCTCTTTATGCTGGCAGATTTGCGCGTCGCTGTTTTGCGAGCTTGAGGTCGGACAACGGTGTTTTCTGCGACTTTTTTATGAAGCCGTGCAACAGCACCAAGTTTTGCGCTTTTACTGTGAACAGTACTCGCGCTATGCCTGACGGCAACTGAATGCGTATTTCCCATAAGTCTGGCTCCATCTTCCTGACAACCGGCATGCCAATTGGCCAGCCAAATTGCACGGTCTTGATTTCTTCACCGATCAGCTTGCGCTCTTCCCTAGTGATGCTCTGGCTTTTCAACCATTCACGCACCGGTTCGGCACCTGAGCCGCTTTGATAAAACGCCACGTGCAATACGGGTTTTATCTCAATCGGCTTAGCCACAGTGTATCAATATTGGTACAAAAAGACAAGCAGCCAATTCAACCTACACGTCGATGTTTGCGGCGCGCAATGCGTTCTGTTCGATGAACTCGCGGCGGGGTTCCACCTCGTCGCCCATCAGCATGGTGAACACGCGGTCGGCTTCAATCGCGTCGTCGATCTGGACGCGCAGCAGGCGGCGAACCTGTGGGTCCATCGTGGTTTCCCACAGCTGCTCGGGGTTCATCTCGCCCAGGCCTTTGTAACGCTGGCGTGCGGTGGCGTTTTCTGCCTGGCCGATCAGCCACTTCATCGCTTCGCGGAAGTCGCCGACTTTTTCTTCCTTCTGGCGTTCGCCTTCACCACGCATGACCTTGGCGCCTTCGCCGATGAGGTCCTTGAACGTGGCGGCAGCTTCGGCCAGGGTGGCGTAATCGGCGCCGTGCACAAAGTCTTGCGTGAGCACGCTGCTCTTGACGTTGCCGTGGTGGCGGCGGCTGATGCGCAGAATGGGTTTATCGGTGCGTACGTCGAACTCTCCGGCCACTTCAGCGGTGGGCAAAAACTTCTGCAGCAGGGCGGCTGAGGCTTCAGCGTCGGCCACGGTGTCAAGGTTCAGGCTGATGCCGTCTGCAATCGCCTTGAGCGCTTCTGCATCCATGAAGTCGCGCAGGCGCGCAATGACAGACTCGGCCAGCTGGTGCTTGCGTGCCAGCTCGGCCAACGTTTCGCCATTGAGCAGGCTGCCGCCTTCGGCCGCGGTTTGCAGTGATGCATCTTTCAGCGCAATGCGCAGCAAGAAGCCGTCAAGTGCTGCGGTGTCTTTAAGGTACTGCTCTTCCTTGCCGGCCTTGACCTTGTACAGCGGTGGCTGGGCAATGTAGATGTGGCCGCGCTCAACCAGCTCGGGCATCTGGCGGTAGAAGAAGGTGAGCAGCAGCGTGCGGATGTGGGCGCCGTCAACGTCAGCATCGGTCATGATGATGATGCGGTGGTAACGCAGCTTGGCGACGTTGAAGTCATCATTACCCGTGGTACCGCCGGCCTTGCCGATGCCGGTGCCCAGGGCGGTGATGAGCGTCAGAATTTCATTGCTGGTCAGCAGCTTTTCATAACGCGCTTTTTCAACGTTCAAAATCTTGCCACGCAGGGGCAGGATTGCCTGGAACTTGCGGTCACGGCCCTGCTTGGCGGAACCACCGGCAGAGTCACCCTCGACCAGGTAGATCTCGCACATGGCGGGGTCTTTCTCCTGGCAATCGGCAAGCTTGCCGGGCAGGCCCATGCCGTCAAGCACACCTTTGCGGCGCGTCATGTCGCGCGCCTTGCGGGCGGCTTCACGCGCGCGGGCAGCTTCGATAATCTTGCCGACGATGATCTTGGCATCGGCCGGGCGCTCCTGCAGGTAGTCGTAGAGCAGCTTGCTGACGATGTCTTCAACCGGGCCGCGCACTTCGCTCGACACGAGCTTGTCTTTGGTCTGGCTTGAGAACTTGGGTTCGGGCACCTTGACCGACAGCACGCAGCACAGGCCTTCGCGCATGTCGTCGCCGGTGACTTCAACCTTGGCTTTTTTGGCGATCTCTGAATCGTCGATGTATTTGTTGATTACACGCGTCATGGCGGCGCGCAGGCCGGTCAGGTGGGTGCCACCGTCACGCTGGGGAATGTTGTTGGTGAAGCAGAGCACCTGTTCGCTGTAACCGCTGTTCCACTGCATGGCAACTTCAACACCGATGTTGGTGCCCTGGTCGCTCTGGCGGTCGCCCATGGCGGCAAACACATTGGGGTTGAGGACGGTCTTGCCCTTGTTGATGAAGTCGACAAAACCCTTGACGCCGCCGGCCCCTGCAAAATCGTCTTCCTTGCCTGAGCGTTCGTCTTTCAACCGAATACGCACGCCGTTGTTCAGAAAGCTGAGCTCGCGCAGGCGCTTGCTCAAAATTTCATAGTGAAAGTCGTTGTTCTCTTTGAAGATGTCGGTGTCGGGCAAAAAGTGAACTTCAGTGCCACGCTTGTCGGTATCGTCCATCACCTTCATGGGTGACACGTCAACGCCGTCAACCTGTTCAATGATGCGGTTTTGCACAAAGCCGCGTGAGAACTCCATGACATGCACCTTGCCATCACGGCGAATCGTCAGGCGCAGCATTTTGCTGAGTGCATTCACACAACTCACGCCCACACCGTGCAGACCGCCTGAGACCTTGTAGCTGTTCTGGTTGAACTTGCCGCCGGCGTGCAGTTCGGTCAAAGCGATTTCAGCAGCAGAGCGTTTGGGCTCATGCTTGTCGTCCATCTTGATGCCGGTCGGAATACCGCGGCCGTTGTCTGTGACGCTGACCGAATTGTCGGTATGGATGGTGACGACGATGTCGTCGCAATGGCCGGCCAGTGCTTCGTCGATGGAGTTGTCGACCACCTCGAACACCAGGTGATGCAGGCCGGTACCGTCGGATGTATCGCCGATGTACATGCCAGGGCGCTTGCGCACGGCTTCCAGGCCTTCAAGGATCTGGATGGAGCCTTCACCATAGGCTTCAGATGCGCCGGCCTGGTTGGTGTCTATCTTGGGCTGGTAATTGGAGCTTGACTCGCCTGCATCGCCGTTATTGACGTTCACGTGGGCGTCATTGTTAGGGCTGCCATCGTCGTTTTGAGCTTTGTTTTCTTCAGTCATACCGGCTTCTTTATCCAATCTTCATCCGGCGTCGCCGGATTTCTTCAATCTCTTGAATGACCAAACCCGCTTGGGCAAGCGGGTCTGGGGGTTTTATTTTTATGGTCTATCGCAGTTGCATCTGACTTGTCTCTTGGCTCTTGCCAGGTCTTTTTGTGTGGCCTAGATCCGCATCGGCATGACGACGTATTTGAACGCCGCATCATCGGGAATGGTGAGCAGTGCAGAGCTGTTTGAATCAGCCAGCTCTATCTTTACCATGTCCTGGTCCATGTTGGCCAGCGCGTCGATCAGGTAGGTGACGTTGAAACCGATTTCGATCGCATCGCCTGCGTAATCGATGTCGAGTTCGTCAACCGCTTCTTCCTGCTCGGCATTGTTTGACGCCACACGCAGGGTGCCTGGTTCGATGTTCAGGCGCACGCCCTTGAACTTCTCACTGGTCAGGATGGCTGTGCGCTGCAGGCTGGACAGCAAAGGCTGGCGACCCAGCGTGATGATGTTTTTGTGGTTCTTGGGGATGACACGGTTGTAGTCGGGGAACTTGCCTTCGACCAGCTTGGTGACGAACTCCATGCCTTCAAAACTGAACTTGGACTGGTTGCCGGCAAACTGCATTTCAATCGCGCCCTCTTTGTCGCTAAGCAGGCGCTGCATTTCAAGCACGGTCTTGCGCGGCAGGATGACCTCCTGCTTGGGCACTTCAACATCGAGCGTGGCCGACGAGAAAGCCAGGCGGTGGCCATCGGTGGCAACCAGGCTGAGCTGCTTGCCTTCAGCGACAAACAAAATGCCGTTGAGGTAGTAGCGAATGTCATGCACAGCCATGGCAAACGACACCTGGTTGAGCAGTTCTTTCAGGGTTTTTTGCGGTACCGAGAAGGCCGGGCCAAAGTTGGCGGCTTCCTGCACCAGGGGAAAGTCTTCAGCTGGCAGGGTCTGCAGCGTGAAGCGGCTCTTGCCGCCCTTGAGGATCAGCTTGTTCTGCGCCGATTCGAGCGACACAGTCTGGTCGCTGGGCATGGAACGCAGGATGTCGATGAGCTTGCGTGCGCCAACGGTGGTGGTGAAGTTGCCGCTGTCGCCTTCGAGCTCAGCCGTGGTGCGGATCTGGATTTCAAGATCGCTGGTCGTCAGCTGAAGCTGACCACCTGTTTTGCGGATCAACACGTTGGCAAGAATCGGCAAGGTGTGGCGACGCTCAACGATGCCGGCGACCGATTGCAGAACCGACAAAACTTTATCCTGGGTGGCTTTCAGAACGATCATGACTTCCTCTTGTTCTTTCTCTTTAATTCTTTAATTCAAATTAGTAGTAGTAGTAAGGGCAGCTGCTATCTGTGGATAGCGCTATTTTCCCCTTTTTAATCAAACACTTGGCGATTGTTTAACCTTGTGTTGAATACCCCTCTCAGACCTGCTTCGAAACATGAACAACTTTTGGTTTGGCGACCTGCCTGTGGATAAGCCATGGGTTGTTCAAAACTTATACCCATAGTTGTTAGGCAAGGGTTTTGGGATGATTTTTGAGTGGTCATCTGCTGGTTAACCCTTGAGTGTCTGTTCAAGTACGTGCAGCTGCTGGTTGAGCTCGGTCATCTGCTGGCGCTCTGCAGACATCTTGCGCACGGCGTGCAGCACGGTGGTGTGGTCACGGCCCCCAAAGAGCTCACCGATCTCCGGCAGGCTCTTCTGGGTGAGTTCTTTGGCCAGGTACATGGCAATCTGGCGCGGCCGGGCAATGCTGGCCGGCCGCTTCTTGGAATACATGTCGGCGACCTTGATCTTGTAATAGTCGGCGACGGTCTTCTGGATGTTCTCGACCGAGATCTGGCGGTTTTGTATGGAGAGGAGGTCACGCAGGGCTTCGCGGGCCAGCTGGATGGAAATTTCCTTCTGGTTGAAACGTGAGTAAGCCAGGATTTTGCGCAGGGCGCCTTCAAGCTCGCGGACGTTGGAGCGCACGTTCTTGGCGACGAAGAAGGCGACTTCTTCTGGCATGACGGCGGCTTCAGCCGCGGCCTTGTTGATCAGGATGGCGACGCGCATTTCAAGCTCGGGCGGCTCGATGGCGACTGTCAGGCCGGAGTCAAAACGCGACACCAGGCGCTCATGGATGTCTGTCAAACCCTTGGGATAGGTGTCTGACGTCATCACGATGTGGGACTTTTTGGTTAACAGCGCTTCAAAGGCGTTGAAAAATTCTTCTTGCGTGCGGTCCTTGTTGGCGAAGAACTGGACGTCATCAATCAGCAATAAATCGAGCGAGTGGTAACGCTCTTTAAATTCATCAAAAGTCTTGCGCTGATAGGCCTTAACCACATCCGAGACGAATTGTTCGGCATGGATGTAGAGAACTTTGGCGGCCGGGTTGTCTGATAACAGCTTGTTGCCGATGGCGTGCATCAGGTGGGTTTTGCCCAGACCGACACCGCCATATATAAAAAGCGGGTTGTAAAGCTGGCCCAGGCTGCTGGCCACATGCATGGCGGCGGCGCGGCCCATGCGGTTGGCAGTACCTTCGATCAGGGTGTCAAAAGTGAGCGCGGTGTTGAGCCGGTTCTTGAACGGTGCGCCTGCAACGTCTTCAGCCACACCCAGGCCAACAGGCTCAGGAATGCCAGAACCTTCAAAAGAACGTGTAATGGAAGCTGATTTATTGGGCGCTTCACGCGGAGCGAGCGCTAACTCAAGTTGAATGCTGTGGCCTGAGACTTTCTCAAGCAGTGCAGAAATGCGGGCGGCGTACTGGGCGCGAATCCAGTCGAGCTTGAAACGGTTGCCCACCTGTATGGTGACTTTGGAGAGGTCGTCGGCGACATCTGCGGCCAGTGGGCGAATCCAGGTGTTGAACTGCTGCTCGGGCAATTCCTGGGCGAGATGGTCAACACAGGTCTGCCACAAACTGTGGCTCATGTTAAGCGCTGAAGCTTCACTCATGGCGGCTCCGGCTGGCCGCATTGATAATCGTTGTCATTGAGCGCTTGTGGATATTCTTTGTTTTTGGCAGCCGCAATTCTACCTGCGCAGGCAAGTTATCCACAAATTAAATTGCTTCGGGTTTAAACCTATTTCTGGCGACTCCTGGAAGTTTTATCCAGCAAGCCCCAAAGACTTCAGGGCTTCTAAGCCATTGCGCCAAATAAGCCGCCTAACTTGTTGCCAGTGATGGGAAATCTGCGATAATCATGGGTTTCCCTGATTCGCGTCCCTGGCCTTCAATGGCCCATGCAGATCGATTGTGATGATTGATTCTCATGAGCCGGCTCTTCCTGGCGGACATTTGTCAGCGGTCAAAAAGGCAAGCTTTGGTCCTGGTAACTTGAAAAAGTTTTCAGGCCGGCCGCCAGAACAGCAACAGTAACCAGTAGCACTTAGCAAGAGCAGCCATCATGAAACGTACATATCAGCCATCCAAAGTCAAACGCGCCCGTACCCACGGTTTCCTGACCCGCATGAAGACCCGCGGCGGCCGCGCAGTGATCGCTGCACGCCGTGCCAAGGGCCGCAAACGCCTGGCAGTCTAAGCGTCACGCTGAAGGCTTCTTCAGGCCGGTGTCGGACGGGTTTTGTGCAACGGCTTAAAACCCGGCCGCAGTTCCAGGCGGTTCTTGCGGGCAGCGTGATTGCAAAAACAGAGCATTTTGTTTTGCACCGCAACGGCCTTGAGGCCACCGCTCCAACTGTTCCCAAAGCCGGACCTGAAAGCGCAAAAGAACTTTCTTCGCGCAAAACCATTCCAGATAACGGCACTGCCGCTCCTGCAGAAACACCCGCACCGGCCTTATTTCCGGTGCGCGACATCTGGATAGGTGCCATGGTGCCCAAGCGCTGGGCAAAGCGTGCGGTCACACGCAACGCCATCAAAAGGCAGATCTACAACGTGAGTGCCGATTCCATGCAAAACTACCCACAGGCCGCCTTTCTGGTCCGTCTGCGGCGTGAGTTTTCACGCAAGGAATTTTTGAGCGCAACATCGCTTCAGCTCAAAGAAGCCGTGCGCCACGAAGTGCAGGCCTTGATGAAAGCTGGTGCCGCCTCCACCTGAGGCGCTGCCCATCTTCGCGCATGAAATCCTTTCTGGCCGTCCTTTACCGTTTGCCGCAAACCGTCCTGATGGGTCTGGTGAAGGCTTACCGTTTGCTGCTCAGCCCCTGGCTGGGCTCGTCGTGCCGTTTTGAACCTACCTGTTCGGTTTATTCGCTGCAGGCGCTGCAGGACTACGGTGCGGTGTACGGCACTTACCTCACATTGCATCGCCTGGTGCGCTGCCAGCCCTGGTGCGACGGGGGCCATGATCCCGTTCCACCGCGCCGGGCGCACGCTGACAATCGCACATCCCTCTTTACCCGTCTCGTCACACCCGTGACTTCCACCCCCTCTAAAAAGAAGCCGTCATGAACGACATCCGCCGCACCATCTTGTGGGTGATTTTTGGTTTTTCCATGGTCCTGCTGTGGGACCAGTGGCAAGTCCACAACGGCAAACAGCCGACCTTTTTCCCAAGTGCCGCAAGCTCCAAAGCTGCCGCCCCTGCTGCTGTACCTGCTGCTTCGTCGGCTGCGGTACCTGGCGGTGCGCCCTCTGCGGTGCCTTCACCCGTGGCGACTGGCGCAACGGCTGTGCCCGGTGTGGTGTCTGCTCCCGGCAGCGTTCCACCTGCGCCGCTTCAGGGCGTGAAAGAACGCATCGTGGTGAACAGCGACGTGTTCACACTCACCTTCGATACAGAAGGTGGCACGCTGATCAAGTCATCGTTCAACAAGTTCAAGGACCAGGCCAACAAGGACCAGGGTTTCGTTCTTCTTGACGAGAGCACCAACCGCGTTTACGTCGCACAAACCGGCCTGATCGCAGCTGGTACCGGCGGCCCGGCATTGCCAACACACAAAACCATCATGGTTGCAGCCCCCGGCGAACGCAGCCTGAAAGACGGCCAGAACGAGCTGGTGGTGAAGTTTGAATCGCCTGACGTTGGCGGCCTGAAACTGATCAAGACCTACACCATCAAGCGCGGCGCCTACGACATTGCCGTGCGCCATGAAGTGGTGAACACCGGCAGCACGGCGGTATCGCCACAGCTGTATTACCAGCTGGTGCGTGACGGCAACCCGCCACCGGGCGAGTCTTCTTTCTATTCAACCTTCACCGGCCCTGCGATTTACACCGAGGCCAAGAAATACCAGAAGATTGAATTCAAGGACATCGAAAAAGGCAAGGTCGAAGTCGAAAAAACCGCAAGCAATGGCTATATCGCCATGGTGCAGCACTACTTTGCATCGGCCTGGATTCTGGGCGACGGCATCAAGCGCGACCTGTTTGAACGCAAGGTTGACAACAACCTTTACGCGGTCGGCATGATCACATCGCTGGACACCATTGCAGCAGGGACAAGCAAGGCCATGGACGCGAAGTTTTTTGTCGGACCGCAGGAAGAAAAAACACTTGAAGCCATGGCGCCCGGCCTGGAGCTGGTCAAGGACTATGGATGGCTGACCATCCTGGCCAAGCCGCTGTACTGGTTGCTGGACAAGCTGCATGGCTTTATCCAGAACTGGGGTTGGTCGATTGTGGCGCTGGTACTGCTGCTGAAGATTGCCTTCTACTGGCTCAATGCCAAGGCCTACGCCAGCATGGCCAAGATGAAGGCCATCAACCCCAAGATCATGGAAATGCGCGAGCGCCTGAAGGACAAACCTCAGGAAATGCAGCAGCAGATGATGAAGATTTACAAGGAAGAAAAGGTCAACCCGATCGGCGGCTGCTTCCCCATCATGATCCAGATACCGGTGTTTATTGCGCTGTACTGGGTGCTGCTTTCCAGCGTTGAAATGCGCGGCGCGCCGTGGATTTTGTGGATCAGGGACCTGTCTTCACCTGACCCCTATTTCATCCTGCCGGTGATCATGACACTCACGACCATGCTGCAGACCGCACTGAACCCTGCACCGCCAGACCCGATGCAGGCCAAGCTGATGTGGTTCATGCCGCTGATTTTCAGCGTGATGTTTTTCTTCTTCCCGTCCGGCCTGGTGCTGTACTGGATCACCAACAACATCTTGTCGATCGCGCAGCAGTGGATGATCAACACCCGCATGGGCGTGCCGCCGCAGTTCAACTTGCCAAAGTTCAAATAAGGCAGGGACAGACGATAAAAAAGGGCCGCTTCGCGGCCCTTTGTCTTTCAGGCATTTAACATTCAGCCATGCTTACCCGCCACCATGACCCCATCGTAGCCGTCGCCACTGCGCCTGGCCGCGGAGCAGTGGGTATCGTACGAGTGTCAGGCAAAGACATTACGCCGGTGATACAGGCTATATGCGGCAAGCAGCTAAGCCCGCGCATGGCAACTTACCTGCCTTTCGGCGATGCAGCCGGCGGCGTGATTGACCAGGGCCTGGCCATTCATTTCCCCGGGCCCAACTCATACACCGGTGAAGATGTTCTTGAATTGCAGGCCCATGGTGGCCCTGTGGTGCTGCAATTGCTGCTGGCGCGATGCCTTGAAGCGGCTGCGGCCATCGACCCGCAGACGGCAAAGCCATCCCTGGCAAACATGCGGGTGGCGCAACCTGGCGAGTTCACCGAGCGGGCTTTTCTTAACGACAAGATAGACCTTGCGCAGGCCGAAGCCATCGCTGACCTGATTGACGCCAGTACCGAAACTGCGGCGCGGTCTGCGGCGCGCTCGATGACCGGCGAGTTCTCGCTGGCGGTCAACATACTGCTGGAGCAGCTCATCCATCTGCGCATGCTGGTTGAGGCAACGCTGGATTTCCCCGAGGAAGACATCGACTTTCTGCAGAAGGCCGATGCCCAGGGCCAGCTTTTGCGCCTGCAGAAAACACTTCAAGGTGTCATGAAGAATGCCAGTCAGGGCGCCATCCTGCGTGAAGGTATCAAGGTCGTGATTGCGGGCCAGCCCAACGCGGGTAAAAGCTCCCTGCTCAATGCACTGGCGGGTGCCGAGCTCGCCATCGTCACGCCAATTGCAGGCACGACGCGTGACAAGGTCACACAGCTCATACAGATCGACGGCGTACCCCTTCATGTGGTTGATACCGCCGGGCTGCGCGAAACGCTTGATGAGGTTGAAAAAATCGGTGTTGAACGGGCATGGGCTGAAATTGAAAGCGCTGACGCGGTGTTGTTCCTGCATGACCTGACGCAACATGCGGCGGTCGACTACAAGGATGGAGATGCCCGCATTCAGGAAGTCTTGCTGGAAAAGCTGCCTGCCAGCACACCGGTGATTGATGTCTGGAACAAGTCAGACGTGGCCCAGCCACCGCGAGATGATCGCGGTATCGCCATCTCGGCAAAGACAGGCCTGGGGCTGGAAAACCTGCGCCAGCGCCTTCTGGCAGTGGTCGGATGGCAGTCTGCCCCGGAAGGTGTTTTTATGGCGCGAGAGCGGCATGTTCATGCCCTTCAAAAAGTGGATGAGCAGCTCTCGCGTGCTTCTGCACAGCTGTTTTCCGAGGCTCCCGCGCTGGACCTTCTGGCCGAGGACCTGCGGCAAGCACAACTTCATTTGAGCGAAATTACCGGCCAGTTCACGCCAGATGACCTGCTTGGCGAGATTTTTTCAAAGTTTTGCATAGGCAAGTAAGCGCGTAGACCTGCCTCCGGCGTTTAAATCCAAAGTATTCATGTATCAGGTGTAAGCGAGCGTTAATGCGCCTTGCCGGGTTCGCCCTTGGCCGGGTATCTTCCGTCCACCATGAATGCAGCACTACCCGCCAACCTGCGCTTTGACATCCACGGCCTCGCCCAGGCCATTGCGCACTGCAATGCAAGCGACGCCCTGCGCTGCCAGTTCTCACCTCAAAGCTGGGACATCCTGGCTGGTTACATGCAACCTTTTGCACTAGGCAGCGGGCAGGTGCTGATCGAGCAGGGCGCAACGGACCGGACCATTTATTTCATAGAAAGTGGCACGCTCAGCGTGCATTACGAGGATGCAAAGTCCCGTGTGCGCATGGCGCTTGTCGGCCCCGGAACGGTGATTGGTGAGGGCTCGTTCTTCTCACACCAGGCGCGCAGCGCCACAGTGCAGGCGTCCGGAGCCTGCAAGCTGTGGAGCCTCACACCCATGCGGTTTCTGGAACTCTCAAACCGTCAGAGTCCCCTGGCGCTGGAGCTGACCATGGCCATGGGCGGCGTGATGGCCAAAAGGCTTTACAACAGGCCCAAGCGGGTCGCGGTGACCTGACTGTTCCGGCAGGCTGTTGTCAAGCGACAGTCTCGGGCTTGCCGTGGTATCCCGTCGCGCGGACAACCCCCCCAGGAAGTCCGGATTTTCCATCCAAATGTGGTCCCGCACAGGGCTGCAATTTTGTGACTTATTACCAGCTGGTGCAGTTCTGGTTACTAGCGGTTTCATTACCGTGCTGAGCGGTCCGCGGAACATACCGCCTCTTGCGTAAACTGCAACCAAGCGCAGTCCTGCGTTCGGGGAGGGTCCGGGTCAACTATCAACGGTTGGCTCCGGGTGTAGCAGGATAAACAAGCAGCATCGTTTCATTTCGGGATCAGAAAATGTCCGTCTTCAGTTGGTTCTCAAGCAAATCCGAAACTGCGGCCCATTCCGGACCCGGGGATAGCAGCGGTCTGCGTGACGGCCGTGGTCGCTCTCTTCCCGCCAGAGACAGGCCCCAGTCGGTTCCGCCGGCTGTAAAGCCGGGTGCCGCAGATCAAGCCAACCGAAGCGAGCTGCGCAAGGCCAGGCGGCATGCGCGACGCGAGCAGCTTTACGTGGCAGTTCGTGAGGCGATGACACGCGCCGGTGTGCTGGCTGCAAGCTACAGGTTCAAGGTGCTGTCACTGGACCAGCGCGGCGACCAGTTCCTGGTCATGATGGATGTTGCGCATTCCCTGGGACGCCAGTCAGACAGGCTGGCAGAGATCGAGTCCATGGTCGTCCAGACAGCGAAGGCGCGTTTCGAGATTGTGGTGACGGCGGTGTACTGGCGATCGGACGCCAGGACGGCTGCGGCAGTGGCGGCAGATCGCCTCGCTGGTCGTGAGGCGATGACGTCTGCGCCCATGCCGCTCGTTGTCGCACACGTGGCTGCGGCGTCTGATCGGCATGCGCCGCTGGACATGCCCCTGAAAAAAACGGGTTCGCGTTATGACCCCATCCAGGACGACGAAGTCGCCGCATTCAAGCAGGCGCTGGCCAGTGCGTCTGCCGCGCCGGCGACTGTCGATGCCAGCGGCAAGACCCGTACGGGTTTGCACTCATACACCCTGCTCACGGGTTTTGAAGACACGGAAATGCCTGAATCGGCGGCAGTGCCGGCGCTGAGTGCAACGCAGTACGGCGACCTGAACTGAAGATTGCGCCCTGGGTTCAGTGGCCCGCAAAGTCCACCAGGGTGAACAGGGGCAGGCCCGCTGCCTGGATCTTCTGTGAACCGCCCAGCTCCGGCAAATCCACAATTGCTGCGCCTTCCGTAACAACAGCACCGAGTTTTTCAAGCAGGTTTTTGCCGGCCATCATGGTTCCGCCCGTTGCGATCAGGTCATCAATCAGCAGCACACGTTGGCCCGGTGTTACAGCATCGGTGTGCAGCTCAACCGTGGCATTGCCATATTCAAGTTCATAGGTTTCCTGCACCGTGGTGAAGGGCAGCTTGCCTTTTTTGCGGATGGGCACGAAACCGACATTGAGTTCATAGGCGACCACAGCCCCCAGGATAAAACCGCGGGCATCAAGGCCGGCCACGACATCGGGCCGCAGTGCCGGGTCCATGTAGCGGTGAACGAATGCGTCAATCAGTACGCGAAAAACCTTGGGGTTCTGCAGCAGGGGTGTGATGTCCCTGAACTGCACGCCGGGTGCCGGCCAGTCGGGGACGGTGCGGATGTGGCTCCTCAGGTAAGCACTGATGCCTGCGCGGTTGAGGTTTTCAAGTTCTGGCATGGGCTGTGACCTTTTACCTGTCAGGGGGCGGAATTGCTTTTGGAGGAACGGCGGCGCAGCAGATTTTCCTCTGCCATGGCCAGCGCACCAGGCTTGCCCGACAACACCAGCGTGTCGCCGCCTTCAAGCACCGCATCTTCACTCAGGTCTGCGGGTTTGCCGTTGGCCCGGCGCAGGCTGACCACGCGGACACCGGCGGCATGCAGCGCAAAGGTGCCCAGAGCCTGCCCTATGGAGCGTGTGCCCAGCGGTAATGTGACCGTTGCCAGCCGCTCTTCGTCGAGCTCATTGACTGTATCGTCGTCGGCACCGCGGAAATAGCCGCGCAGCAGGTTGTAGCGGGCGTCGCGCTGCTCCTGCACAACGCGAATCACCCGGCGCATGGGCACGCCGACCAGGGCCAGGGCATGGCTTGCCAGCATCAGGCTGCCTTCTATCGCTTCGGGAACCACTTCAGTCGCGCCGGCTGCCTGCAATTTTTCAAGGTCATGGTCGTCAACGGTGCGAACGATGACGGGGACGGTGGGTGCGTGGGCGCGCGCATTGGCCAGCACCTTGAGTGCGCTGGCAGTGTCGAGATAGGTCACGACCACGGCACTTGCACGGGCAAGGCCGGCAGCCATCAAGGCCTGAAGCCGGACCGCATCGCCGAACACCACGGAGTCACCGGCGGCGGCGGCCTGGCGCACCCGGTCGGGGTCCAGGTCAAGCGCCATGTAGGGGATGCCCTCGCCTTCCAGCATGTGGCCCAGGTTCTGTCCGCAGCGGCCATAACCGCAAATGATGACGTGCTTGTCGGCATTGATGGATTTGCGTGCAATCGTCGTCATCTGCAGCGACTGTTGCAGCCACTCGCTGGCCACCAGCTTCATGACGATCTGGTTGCTGTACATGATGATGAAGGGCGTCGCCAGCATGGACAACACCATGCTGGCGAGAATCGGGTTGAGCAGCGCTGGCGGAACCAGTTGGCTCTCATTGGCCAGCGACAGCAGCACGAAACCAAACTCGCCAGCCTGGGCAAGGTACAGGCCGGTACGCAGCGATACGCCGGCTGTCGCGCCCAGCGCCTTGGCCAGCCCGGTGACCAGCACCAGTTTGAAGATCACCGGCAGCGTGGCCAGCAGAAGGACCAGCGGCCAGCGATCAAGCACGATGCGCCAGTCGAGCATCATGCCGACGCTGATAAAAAACAGCCCCAGCAGCACGTCGTGAAACGGCCGGATGTCGGTTTCCACCTGGTGCTTGAACTCGGTTTCCGAAATCAGCATGCCGGCGATGAAGGCGCCGAGAGCCAGGCTCAGGCCCGCGAGCTCGGTAAGCCATGACAGCGCCAGCGTGACCAGCAACAGGTTGAGCACAAACAACTCTTCACTTTTGCGGCGCGCCACGATGGTCAGCCACCAGCGCATGACCCGTTGCCCGCCAGTCAGCAGGATGCCGACCAGAACGGCGGCTTTCAGCCCCGCCAGTGCCAGCGCCATGAAAAGCTTGTCGGGCGATGAGCCCAATGCAGGAATCAGCACCAGCAGGGGCACCACGGCCAGATCCTGGAACAGCAGCACGCCCATGACGCGCTTGCCATGTTCGGATTCGAGCTCCAAGCGCTCCGACAGCAGCTTGACCACAATCGCCGTGCTGCTCATGGCAATGGCGCCTGAAAGTGCAAGCGCGGTTTGCCACTCCATCTTCCACAGCGTCGGGGCCATGCTCGCGAGGAACAGCGAACCGAAGGTGGCCAGCAACACCGTGAGCACCACCTGCAACAGGCCAAGCCCAAAGACGTGCCCGCGCATGGAGCGCAGTTTGGGAAGGTTGAACTCCAGCCCAATCACAAACATCAGAAAGACCACCCCGAACTCGCCGAGGTGACGCACGCCTTCTGCATTCTGCGAAAGCGCCAGCGCGTGGGGGCCAATCAGCACACCCACGGCGAGGTAGCCCAGCATGGGCGGTAATTTGAGCGACCGGCATGCCACCACACCCAGCACGGCGGCCAGCAGGTACAGCAGGGTCAATTCGAGCGCGCTCATGCTTTGATGGTAGCCCATGGGGTCTCCATAAATCCGATTTCCGGGCGTATGGCAGCGTTGCGCGGTGCTCGGAATCCTCATGGGTTATTGGGGTCAGACACCAATTTCGCTGCGGTGCGTGCACCGCACCCATGGGCGAGCCGACGGCTCGGCGAATTTGGGCTCTGACCCCAAAAACCTCCTGTGCTCCGTGCGCCTTGCCCTCCATCCCGGCAATCGAATTTCTGGAGGCCCCATTTCCGCAAGGGGGCACTTCGCGGCACGCGTCGATAGAATGCTGAGATGACGTTTGACGCGCTTTCCTTCGATCCCCTGCAGGCGCAGGCACTGGCCCGCAAGACTTTCGAGATCGAAGCCGCAGCTGTTCTGGGGCTGGCAAGCCGCGTCGGGCCCGAGTTTGCAGAAGCCGTGCAAATCATGCTGGCCTGCCGCGGCCGGGTGGTTGTGATGGGCATGGGCAAGAGTGGCCACATCGGTCGCAAGATTGCCGCCACACTGGCTTCCACCGGTACGCCGGCCATGTTTGTACACCCGGCCGAGGCCAGCCACGGCGACCTTGGCATGGTGACCGATGCCGATGTGGTGCTGGCCATTTCAAACAGCGGTGAGAGTGCCGAACTGACCTCCATCCTCCCCGTGCTCAGCCGCCAGGGCGTTCCGCTGGTCGCCATCACCGGCGGCGCGAACTCGGCACTTGCACGGCAGGCGCGCGTCACGCTCGACAGCAGCGTCGAACAGGAGGCCTGTCCCTTGAATCTGGCGCCTACCGCAAGCACTACAGCGCAGCTTGCACTGGGCGATGCGCTGGCCGTGGCGCTGCTTGATGCGCGCGGCTTCAAGGAAGAAGACTTTGCCCGTTCACACCCCGGCGGTGCACTGGGCCGCAAGCTGCTGACCCATGTCAGCGATGTCATGCGCAGCGGCGACCAGGTGCCGCGTGTGACGCCGGACACCGGCTTTACCGACCTGATGCGCGAAATGAGCAGCAAGGGCCTGGGCGCCTCTGCCGTGGTCGATGCGAACCAGCGTGTGCTGGGCATTTTTACCGACGGCGACCTGCGCCGCCTGGTCGAAAAAGGCGTGGACCTTCGCACGGCGAAGGCGGGTGAGGTCATGCATGCCAACCCGCGCACCCTGCGCGCCGATGCGCTGGCTGTTGATGCGGTTGAACTGATGGAGCAGCACAGCATCACCAGTGTGTTGATCGTTGATGAAGAAGGCGCACTCTGCGGCGCGCTGAACACCAACGACCTGATGCGGGCGAAGGTCATCTAGAAATGGTGCCCCCACGTTCGTTCACTTCGTGTAACTCTCTGCCTCCCGAGGGGGCTGGCCTTGCTTGGGGCGGCCCGGCGCGGCGGCCGCCTTTATCTATATGACTCCACCGGCCTTGAATTTTCCACCCGAACTGCTGCTCAAGGCACAAGGCGTACGCGCTGCTTTTTTTGATGTTGATGGTGTGCTAACAGACGGCGGCCTGTACATGTCCGAGCACGGCGAAACACTCAAGCGCTTCAACACGCTGGACGGCCACGGGCTGAAGCTTTTGCAGAAAGCGGGCATCACCCCCGTGGTGATCACCGGGCGCGACAGCCTGGCTTTGCGCAGCAGGCTCGATGCGCTTGGCATTGTTCATACGCATTTCGGCACTGAAGACAAACGCCCTGCGGCCGAAATCACGCTGAAGGCGCTGGGGCTGGACTGGTCGCAGGCTGCAGCCATCGGCGACGACTGGCCCGACCTGCCCGTCATGCGGCAAGCCGCATTCTGTGCGGCCCCCGCCAATGCGCATGCGGAAGTGAAAGCGGCTGCTGACTATGTGACAAAGGAGCAAGGCGGGCACGGCGCTGCACGCGCATTTTGCGACCTGCTGCTGGTGGCGGGCGGACATTACGTCCACCTTTTGAAAGCCTATGCATGAGCAGGGCTGGCACGCCCCTGACGACTGCCTTGCGCGCCATGCGTGAACCCTGGCGCAGGGCTTTGCGCCTCTGGGACCAGGTGTCCATTTACCTGCCGCTGCTGTTGATGGGCGGCCTGGCGCTGGGCACCTACTGGCTGGTGCGCAATTCGCCGGTGTTCAGTGCACCTGACGCCGCGAAAGAGGCCAAGCATGAGACCGACTACTTCATGCGCAAGTTCACCATCAAGACCTTTGATGAAACAGGCCGGCTCAAAAGCGAAATCTATGGCACCGAAGCACGCCACTACCCCGATACGGATACGCTGGAGATAGATGCACCGCGCATCCGCAGCATCAGCGATGCAGGCCGGCTGGTAACGTCTACCGGCAACCGCGCGCTGTCCAATGGCGATGGCTCTGAAGTGCAGCTCATGGGCAATGCGCGCGTGGTGCGCGAGGCCGCCAAGGATGCGGACGGCAATGACCTGCCGCGCATGGAGTTCCAGGGCGAATTCCTGCATGCCTACATCAACGACGAACGCGTCAAGTCACACCTGCCGGTGGTGCTGATTCGCGGCAGCGACCAGTTCACGGGCGATACATTCGCCTTCAACAACATCACCGGCGTGGCTGACCTCAATGGCCGCGTGAGGGGTGTGCTGGTGCCCAGGGTAGCAGTGCCTGTGCCGCCCCGGTAGTTGCGTTCCGTTCAAATCCAGGAGGGCCGTGTGTCCAGACTCGTATTCATTACAGGCGCCTCCAGCGGCATAGGCCAGGCTCTGGCGCTGCGGTTTTTTCAGGCCGGTTACCGGCTGGCCCTGGTGGCCAGGCGCACGGCTGAAGTTGAGGCTTGGGCTCAGGCCCAATCCATAGGCGCGGACAGCTACCAGGTCTACAGCGCCGATGTGTCGGACGTTGACAGCATCGTCGCAGCCGGCCAGGCCTGTATTGCTGCGCAGGGCCTGCCCGATGTCGTCATTGCGAACGCGGGCATCAGCATTGGCATGGACACCGCGATGCGCGAAGACCTGGATGTCATGCGCCAGACTTTTGCCACCAACAACATTGGTGTGGCGGCCACCTTCCACCCGTTTATCGACGCGATGACCATGCGCGGTTCGGGTGCGCTGGTGGGCATTGGCAGCGTGGCCGGCATTCGCGGCCTGCCCGGTCACGGTGCTTATTGCGCCAGCAAGGCGGCAGTCATTGCCTACTGTGAAAGCCTGCGTGGCGAACTCAAAAGCGCGGGCGTGAACGTCGTGACGATTTGCCCTGGCTACATCGACACGCCGCTGACGCAGCAAAACAGTTACTCGATGCCCTTCCTGATGAAACCCGAAGACTTTGCCGACAAGGCATTTGCCGCCATACAGGCGGGCAGCAGTTACAGCGTGATTCCCTGGCAGATGGGCGTGGTTGCGAAGTTGCTTCGTCTTCTGCCCAATGCGGTGTTTGACAAGGCCTTGTCTGGCCGTGCGAGAAAGAAGCGCCAGAGCAACTCAACGGTTTAAGGCCACAAAGCAAAAAGGCTTCAAAACCTGGGTCTTGAAGCCTTTTTAGCTTGCCATCAGCCTTTCAGCTGATGAAGGGCTGGGGTTGGTTCGGTCAGGGCTTAGTAGCCGCCGCGTCCACCACCGCCACCGCCGCCGGAACGGCCACCGCCGCCACCGCCGTACGGGCTACGGAAACCACCGTCGCCGCCGCCGCCACCGGAACGACCGCCACCACCGCCGCCGCCGTATCCACCACCGCCGCCGCCACCACCGTAGCCGCCGCCACCACCACCGCCGCCGAAGCCGCCGCTGCGTGGAGGACGAGCCTCCATCGGACGGGCTTCATTGACGACAACGCTGCGACCGCCCAGAGGCTGGCCGTTCATGCCGTTGATGGCTGCCTGGGCTTCTGCATCGCTGCCCATTTCGACAAAACCAAAGCCCTTGGAGCGACCGGTGTCGCGTTCCATCATGACTTTAGCGCTGGTAACAGAGCCGAACTGGCCGAAAGATTGTTGCAAGTCTTCGTCGCGAACCGAGTACGGCAGATTGCCGACGTAAAGTTTGTTGCCCATGAAGGGACTCCTCTAAAACACAATAACAAAAGCGATGGGGTCCCGAAAGCACAACAAATCTTTAGACGTACCGCTGTGGCGCGCGAAACTGACCGATCACCTGACCTGTACAAATGCGGACATTTGTAGGCGTACATTATGCGGCACTTGATGGGAAGTCAAGCAACATTGGCATTCTTCGATACGGGAAAAACCCTGTAACCACGCCATTTCCAGCGGTTTTGTGCCTGTTTGGCCCGAATCCGGGCGCTTTGCAGTTTTGTCAGTTTGCGTATCCGGGGGCCGGGCCGCCAGACACAAAACGGGCATCAGTTGCTGCCGTCGTCCTTGTACTGGCGCCACTGCCCCATGGCGCTGCGCATGGTCAGCACCTGGTTTTCAAATTTCGGGCAGGCCTTGCAGGCCAGCAGGTGAAGTTTCAGCGCGACGGTGTCAGGCAAACCCAGCGCACGGTCCTCGCGCGCGATGATCAGTGCCGCCGCTTCACGGCAGGTACGTCTGAGCAGGGTGATTTTTGGTGTCACGTCAGAAATGCCTGTTGGGTAAAAAGTTAAAGGCGCATTTCATGCGCCGTGCCGGCCAAACCAGTTGATATTGAGGCACTCCTGCAAACGCAGCCGTGCCCGGTGCAACTGGACATACAGGTTGGTCGGCGTCAGGGACAGTTCCTTACAGATGTCCTGTGAAGACAGCTCCAGCCACTCGCGCATCAAAAAAAGCCGGCCCAACGCGGGCGGCAGGCGTTCCATGCAGGCGTCCAGCACCTGGAAGAACTGGCTTTGCTGCAAGGTCTTGTGCGGGTCACCCCAGTCATTGGGTTGTTCTGCAAAGTGGCCATCGGCCTTGAAGGCGATCCGGTCCAGCTCGTCGCCTTCATGGTCGGTGTCCGAATCCGTGGCAGACACCTCACGTGTGTTGCTGCGGATCATGTCTATGACCTTGTGCTTGAGGATGCCCACCAGCCAGGTCTTGAGCTGCGAGCGGTTGCCGAAAGTCTGCGGTTTGGCAAGCGCCGCCAGCAGGGTTTCAGACACCGCGTCTTCTGCCCAGGCATCGTTGCGCAGCTGCAGGCGCGCAAAACGCATGAGGTAGGTGCGGTGCTCAACGAGCTGCTCTTCAAAGTTGGCCATGGGCGCAAAGTCTATCCCGGGGGTTGCCATCAAGGAAGAGATTTATTTTCATGGCGCGGTGTAAGGATTGCCGTGCAGCTCCGACACATCAGGTGCTGTAGCGACCGCTTCCGCAATTCAGAACAAAGCAGAACAAATCAGAACAAAGGCACCCCATGGGTTTTACCAACAGCACATTGACGCGTACCGTCGCCCTTTCCGCACTGTTGATGGTCAAGCCATTTTTCGCACACGCGCAGCCCGCGCCCGCTTCCAGGCCGTCAAGTGCGCCGGCCCCGGCAGCAGCAGTCACCACGCCACAAATTGAAGGCAAGACGATTGAGGGCACCGCCTTCAGGCTGGCCTCGCTCAAGGGCAAGGTCGTGCTGGTGATGTTCTGGTCAACCGGCTGCGCGGTGTGCCGCGACAAGATGCCCGAACTGCGTACCAACTACGAGGGCTGGAAAGGCAAGCCTTTCGAGCTGGTGGCCATCAACACCGATGCGCGGGTGCAGGATTTTCTGGATTACGAACGCATCATTTCTGCCACCGTGCCGCTCAAGCAGCGCTTTGTGCAGCTCTGGACGGGCGAGACCGGCTACCGGGACAACATCGGCAAGGCCGCACAGCTGCCGGCGGCCTACCTGGTCGACAAGAACGGCAAGGTGGTTGAGCGCTATGTAGGCCGTATCCCGGCGGAAGCCTGGGACCGCATTGCAGACCTGCTCTAGCGTTTACCCGATGGTTCTGCAAGAACTGTAAGAAACAGGCAACGCGGGCGACCAAGTTCCAGCCGGGGCATGAAATGGTTTCCTGTTCTGGTTCTTTTCAATACTGCCGATCAACAGGAGATTCCTTCATGAACCAACGTGCCCTTATGGCTGCAGCTGCAGCTTCCCTGCTCTCCACCCTGCTGGTTTCGGCACCCGCCGTCGCCCAGGAAAAAGAGCGTTGCTACGGCATCGCCGCTGCTGGCCAGAACGACTGCGCCAACCTCAGCGGCAGCCACTCCTGCGCGGGCCAGTCCAAGGTTTCCAATGATGCCAACGAATGGAAATATGTTGCCAAGGGCACTTGCGCGGGCATGAAAGGCCTGAGCGCCGATGCGGCCAAAGCCAAGGCCAAAATGACGACGGACAAAAAGGGCTGATTCAGTTCATGGCCGTCATCCGGACATTGACGGCCCTGTCATGACAACGCCCCCGCACCCCCAGGCCGGCATAGGCTGGCGGCACCCTCACTACGGGGAGCTGCTGCAGTCTTTGCCCGCGCTGGATTTTCTGGAGGTTCACTCCGAAAACTTTTTCGGTGCCGGTGGTGCGGCGCGGGCTGTGCTGCGGCAGGCGCGCGCGCATTACCCCATCAGCCTGCACGGCGTGGGTCTCGGCCTGGGCTCAGCGGCTGGCATTGACGATTGGCATCTTGAACAACTTGCACGCCTGGTCGCAGAGATTGAGCCGGTGCGGGTGTCAGACCACGCCTGTTTTGCGCGCGGGACGATGGCAGCCTTGCCGGGCCGTGCGCACAGACAGGTGCATGAGGTGCATGCGGCTGATCTGCTGCCCATACCCTTTAATGCTGCTGCGCTCAATGGCATGTGCGCGAATGTGCAGCGCGTGCAGGACCGCCTTAAACGCCAGCTGCTGGTCGAAAACCTCTCGGCCTATCTCGGCTTCAACAGCTCGGACCGCAGTGAAACAGTTTTTCTCGCAGAGCTTGTGAAGCGCACGGGTTGCGGCCTGCTGGTGGATGTCAACAACATCTATGTGAATGCGCTGAACGCACGGCTTGGTGGCAGCACGGCTGACCCCGTGGCTGCCTGCCTGGCCTGGCTGGATGAGATCCCGGTTGGGGCGGTCGGTGAACTGCATGTGGCAGGACACCAGCATTGCGGTGACATCGTGATTGATGACCACGGCAGCCGCGTCAGCGATCCGGTCTGGCAGCTCTATGCCCATGCCCGGCAATGTTTCGGCAATGTGCCCGCCCTGGTGGAATGGGATACCGGCATTCCGCCGCTGCAGGTACTGCTTGATGAGGTGGCGCTGGCGCGGGCGCCGCAAACTGCTGTGACCGGGTTCGCATGACGGCGGCCGCCAGTCTCACAGCCGGGCTTGCGCATGAGCAGTCACTGCTGCTGGCCGCGCTGTTTGGCGAAGCTGGGGACCTCGGGAACACCTTCAAAGGCGTGGGCCTGAATCCACAGCGTGGCCTGCAGGCCCTGCGCGCCAATGGCGAAGGCCTTGCCCTGCGCGCCCTGACGGCGGCCTACCCTGTGACAGCAGAGCTGATTGGCAGCGAGAGCTTTGAGCCGCTGGCCAGCTATTTCTGGAAGCAACAGCCCCCGCAGCGTGGCGACATCGCGCAGTGGGGCGGTGGCCTGCCTGATTTTCTCGATGCTGCGCCGCAGCTGGCCCATGAGCCTTTTCTGGGTGACGTTGCCCGCATCGAATGGCTGCTGCACTGCGCCGCCACTGCTGCTGATGCAATTGCCGATGTGGCATCACTTGCCCTGCTGGCAGGCGATGCGCCGGGTCAACCGACACTGGTGTTGAGCGATGGCGCGGCCTTGCTGGCCAGCGACTGGCCCGTGGTCAGCATCTTTCATGCGCATCTTCTGTATGGCGATGAAAAAGCACAGGCACTCACGCGGGTGGGCGGCCTGTTGCAGCGCGGCACCGGCGAGCGGGCCCTGGTCTGGCGTCAGGGCTTCAAGCCGCAGCTCAGGCTGGTGAGTGCCGCTGAATACGCGCTGTTGTCTGCCCTGCTGTCAGGCATGCCGCTTGAGGATGCGCTGAAACAGGTCTTTGAGCTTGCGCCTTCTCCCGACGAAATTCCGTTCGACTTCAGCACCTGGCTGGGCCAGGCCGTCCAAACTGGCCTCGTTACAGGCGCCATCAACATCGACAACAACAAGGAGGAAACATCATGAGCACCTATAACAACGGCGCGCCCAACGCCCCGCTTGAACGCGGCATCGCCGCCTGGGCAAGCCTGACCCGTGGGCTGGACGCGCTTCAGCCCGCAGCCGCCCTGCTGGCCCGGCTGTACGTGGCGCAGGCCTTCTTTATGTCGGGCCTGACCAAGCTGCGCGACTGGGACATCACCGTTTCTCTGTTTACCGACGAATACAAGGTGCCCCTGCTTTCGCCAGCCACGGCAGCGCTGATGGGGACGGCGGGTGAGCTGGTGCTGCCCGTGCTGCTGGTGCTGGGCCTGGGCGGCCGGTTTTCTGCGCTGGGCCTGTTTGTGGTGAATGCTGTTGCCGTCATCTCCCTCAGCGAGATCGCGCCAGCTGCCCTGCAGCAGCATGTGTTCTGGGGTGCCCTGCTGGCCGGCCTGGCGATTTTTGGCCTGGGCAGCTGGTCGCTGGACCGGTGGGTCTGGCGTGACCGCGCAGGTGTTTAGGCCCAGCAGGTCTGACAGCCCTGTTGACGTGAGCGTGGTGTGTTGTCTGTCATCCCGGACTTGATCCGGGATCCATCTCCCCACGGGCGCAGAACCCGAAGTCATGGATTGCGGATCAGGTCCGCAATGACAGCGAGGAGGCGAAGGGCGACAAGATTTTGCCGTGTACGTTAATTTTTTAACGTACACGTTAAGACTCGACTAAAAGTTAACTTCCATATTAACTTTTGGGTATTTCGAAAGCCTGCGCAGCTCAAAAACGCCCCAAAAACGGCAAAAATGGCCTTTTTTAGAGGTCAAATCAGGCTGCAGGCCAATAAATACGTGCGTGAGCAGCTACTAAATAAATAGCAAACTGCACATTCCTACCAGTTCACTTCACGATCTGGCGTGGAACCTATGCGGTGAATCGACAAATCCGCGCCTTCAAACTCTTCTTCCTGGCTCATGCGCAGCCCCATGGTGGCTTTAAGAACGCCGTAGACCACAAATCCTGCGCCAACTGCCCAGAGCACGCCCATCGCACTGCCGATCAGCTGCGCGCCGAAGCTCACGCCGCCCAGCCCGCCCAGCGCCTTGGTGCCAAAGATGCCGGCGGCAATTCCGCCCCATAAACCGCACAGGCCGTGCAGCGGCCAGACGCCCAGCACGTCGTCGATCTTCCATTTGTTCTGCGTCAGCGTGAACATCAGCACAAACACGCCGCCCGCCACGCCGCCGGTGACCAGAGCGCCCAGCGGGTGCATGAGGTCAGAACCCGCGCAGACGGCGACAAGGCCGGCCAGCGGGCCGTTGTGTACAAAGCCCGGGTCGTTCTTGCCGAAAGCCAGGGCAGCTAGCGTGCCGCCCACCATGGCCATCAGCGAGTTGACGGCCACCAGGCCCGAGATCTTGTCTATGGTCTGCGCGCTCATCACGTTGAAGCCGAACCAGCCTACGGTCAAAATCCACGCGCCCAGCGCCAGGAAGGGAATGTTGGACGGCGGGTGGGCCGACACCGCGCCATCCTTGCGGTAGCGGTTGCTGCGCGCGCCCAGCAGGATGACCGCCGGCAGCGCCAGCCAGCCGCCGACCGCGTGAACCACGATGGAGCCGGCGAAGTCGTGGAACTCGGCCCCCGTCAGCGACTTGATCCAGGCCTGCACGCCGAAGTGCTGGTTCCAGGCGATGCCTTCAAAGAAAGGGTAGACAAAACCGACGATGACGGCGGTGGCAATCAGTTGCGGGTAAAAACGCGCCCGTTCGGCGATGCCGCCCGAGATGATGGCCGGTATCGCCGCCGCAAAGGTCAGCAAAAAGAAGAAGCGAACCAGTTCATAGCCGTTTTTGGCGGCCAGCTGTTCGGCGCCCACAAAAAAGTGGGTGCCATAGGCCACACCAAAGCCGACCACGAAGTAAACGATGGTCGAGACTGAAAAGTCGACCAGGATCTTCACCAGCGCATTCACCTGGTTTTTCTTGCGGACGGTGCCGAGTTCGAGAAACGCAAAACCGGCGTGCATGGCGAGCACCATGATGCCGCCCAACAAAATGAACAAGGCATCTGAGCCCTGTTTTAGTGCTTCCATAGGTTCCTCTTGGATGAAAACTGAATGAATTGTTTGTTTGTGGTGCGTTACCTGTCGAATTCGCATAAACGCACCAAATACAAGCAATAAATGCGCCAATAGCGTGCGAATCAGGGTTTAACCCGGGTTTTGCGTAGCACGGGTTAGAATGAAGTCTGTCATTGGGGAGTAGCCGCCCTCCGTCTGCAAAGACTGAGAGGGGTTTGCGTCAACAGACTTGTCCCGCCTTGCAACAAGGTGGACATGGCGCAAACAGTTCCACAGACCTGGCGAGACCTTTGACTGCACAGCCTCCGTTTTTGGCCGGGGATGCCGTGCAGTCAATGGTTTTTGTTTTCCGGCCGGAGGTCTATTTGGTATGGAAGCTTTCCTCGTCTCTACAGGCATCGTCGCCCTCGCCGAAATGGGCGACAAGACGCAGCTGCTGGCCCTTGTGCTGGCGGCACGCTTCAAAAAACCCTGGCCCATCGTCGCCGGGATTTTTGTCGCCACCATCCTCAACCATGCGCTTGCAGGCGCTGCGGGTGCATGGGTCACCACGCTGATCAGTCCGCAGACGCTGCGCTGGATTCTGGGCATCTCGTTCATCGCCATGGCGGTGTGGATCCTGATCCCCGACAAGCTTGAAAAAGAAGACGAGAGCAGGGCCCCGCGCTTTGGCGTCTTTGCCACCACGGTGGCGGTGTTCTTTCTTGCCGAGATGGGCGACAAGACCCAGATCGCCACGGTGATGCTGGCCGCCCGCTACAACGCGATGATTGCCGTCGTCGCCGGCACCACACTCGGCATGATGCTGGCCAATGCGCCCGTCGTCTGGCTGGGCGAGCGCGTCACGCGGCTGGTGCCGCTGCGCGTAGTGCATATCGTGTCCGCCTGCGTCTTCGCCGTGCTCGGCGTCATAGCAATCTGGCCTTTGCTGTTCGCGTAACTGGTTTAGAGATGCTCCCAAGGCAAGCAGGGTCCGCGGAACCGGCTTTGCCGGGCCGCAGGAGCAGCGGCCCCTCGGGGGCAGGGAGCTACACGCAGTGAGCGACCGTGGGGCCGAATCCTTAGGGGTACAATTTCCAAAGCGCCGATTTGCCCAGCTTGCGGGCGCTTAAAAAGTACAGCTAAAGAAAGCCCATGGACCCGGACTCGCTTTAGCTTCTGCTTTAGCGACTTCGGGTTTTTGTTTTTCTGCAGGTGATTTTTTGCCCCTGATTGCCACTCCGTCCAGCATGCACTTCAAAGCCGCTTTGGCTTTGCAGAGCGGCGCGTCGATTCGCGACTACGACATCAGTTACGAGACCTACGGCGAGCTCAACGCCGACAAATCCAACGCCGTGCTGATCTGCCACGCGCTTAATGCCTCGCACCATGTGGCTGGTGTGTATGCCGATGCCGACGGCAAGGTCATCCCCAAATCCGAAGGCTGGTGGGACACCATGATCGGCCCCGGCAAGCCGGTGGACACCGACAGGTTTTTTGTCATCGGCGTGAACAACCTCGGCTCGTGTTTCGGCACCACCGGCCCCATGCAGGTCAACCCCGACACGGGTGAAATCTATGGCGCAGACTTTCCGGTCGTCACCGTGCAGGACTGGGTCAACGCCCAAGCGCGGCTGCTTGATGCGATGGGCATTGAAACACTCGCTGCCGTGATGGGCGGCAGCCTGGGCGGCATGCAGGCGCTGAGCTGGACGCTGCAATATCCAGACCGCGTACGTCACGCCGTGGTGGTCGCCAGCGCGCCCAACCTCACCGCTGAAAACATCGCCTTCAACGAAGTCGCACGCCGCGCCATCGTCACCGATCCCGACTTCAATGGCGGCAATTACAGCCGCCTCGGCGTGCTGCCCAAACGCGGCCTGCGCATCGCCCGCATGATCGGCCACATCACCTACCTCAGCGACGATGTGATGAATGAAAAATTCGGACGCCAGCTGCGCGAGATTTCTGCCATTCATGAAACCGGCTACAAGTTTTCAACCCAGGATGTCGAGTTTGAAATCGAAAGCTACCTGCGCTACCAGGGCGACAAGTTCAGCGAATACTTCGACGCCAACACCTACCTGCTGATTACCCGGGCACTCGACTACTTCGACCCGGCATCGGCTTTCGGCGGCGACCTGAGCGCCGCGCTTGCAAAAGCCACCGCGAAATTCCTGCTGGTCAGTTTCACCACCGACTGGCGCTTCTCGCCAGCCCGCAGCCGCGAGATCGTCAAGGCCCTGCTCGATAACCAGCGTGACGTGAGCTACGCCGAGATCGACGCCCCGCACGGTCACGATGCCTTCCTGCTAGACGATGAGCGTTACATGGGCGTGGTGCGCTCATACTTCAACGCGAGGGTGGCGCCATGAACGCCGCGCGGCCGCCCGAAGGCGTTTGCACCGCAGTGCGCAGCACGAAGGTTTCTCAATGAACCCCACCACAGACATGACCGCCCAGCCTTCTCCGGATTTGCTGTCGATTGCCCGGCTGGTGCCGCACGGTTCGCGCGTGCTCGACCTGGGTTGCGGCACCGGCGAGCTGCTTGACCACCTGATACGTGAACGCGGCTGTTCCGGCTACGGCGTCGAGATCAATGACGCGAACGTGCAGGCCTGCGTGGCGCGTGGCGTCAATGTCATGCAGCTTGACCTTGAAGCGGGCCTGGCCATGTTCGGCGACAACAGCTTTGACGTGGTGCTGCAAATCGACACGCTGCAGCATTTGCGCAATGCCGAAACCATGCTGATGGAAACTGCCCGCGTGGGCCGCATAGGCGTGGTGGCTTTCCCCAATTTCGGCTACTGGCGCAACCGCCTGGCCGTGCTGCGTGGCCGCATGCCGGTGACCCGTGTGCTTCCCTATCAGTGGTACGACACCCCGAACATCCGCGTCGGCACGCTGGAAGATTTTGAAGCGCTGGCGACACAGAACCAGCTCGACATCCTTGACCAGTTCGGCCTGCAGGAAGGCCGTGAAGTGCGCCTCTGGCCTAACGCCAGGGCCAGCAGGGCCGTCTTTAAAGTGCAGCGCCGCTGACGATGTCCAGCAGCTTCGAGCGGGTTATCCTTGCCTCTTCATCATGACGCAAGCTCCCACCGAAGCCCAACGCCCGCGCGGCACGACGCCGCTGCTTGAGCGCATCTTTGGCGACTGGGTAAAACGCGTCTCTCGCGACACCCTGCGCGCCGATGCGCTGGCCGGCTTGCTGGGGGCCGTGCTGGTATTGCCGCAGGGCATTGCCTTTGCCACGCTGGCGGGCCTGCCGCCTGAATACGGGCTCTACACGGCGGTCATCCCCTGCATCATTGCGGCGCTTTTCGGCTCGAGCTGGCATGTGATGTCGGGGCCGACCAATGCCAACTCACTGGCCTTGTTTGCCATGCTGTCGCCGCTCGCCTTTGCCTTCAGCCCGGCCTACATACAGCTGGCCCTGGTTGTCACCATCATGGTCGGCATCATGCAGTGGCTGATAGGCACGCTCCGGCTGGGCAGCCTGGCCAACTTCATTTCACCCGCTGCGCTGTTTGGTTTTACATCCGGTGCGGCCCTGCTGATCGCGGTTTATGCCCTGCCCGATTTGATGGGGCTTGCACCTGCGGCCGAGCACGGTGCTGCCGGCGTACTCAAGCATGTGCTGTCGCAGGCCATGCACGCCCAGCCTGCCGCCTTGCTGGTGGCAGCGGTGACGGCCATCGTGGCATTTGGTGTGCGACGCCTTCGGCCCAACTGGCCTTATATGTTGATGGGCCTGGCAGTGGCAACGGCGGGCACCATGCTCTGGCTGCACCTGACGCCCAATCCCGTCTCACCAGTGCAAGCCTTGCGTACGGTTGGCGCGCTAAGCACGCCCTGGCCCAAATTTGAACTGCCGCGCATCAGCTGGGCCGCCGTGCCAGATTTGCTGGGGCTGGCATTTGCATTGACGATTGTGGCGCTGGGCCAGGCGATCTCGATTGCCAAGGCGGTGGCTGCGCGCTCCGGCCAGCGCATTGACGCCAACCGCGAGTTTCGCGGCCAGGGCCTGTCCAACATCGTGGGGGGTTTTTTCTCGTGTTATGTGTCATGTGGGTCCATGAACCGCTCCATGCCGAACCTGCAGGCCGGGGCGCGCACACCGCTGGCGGCGGTTTTTTCGGCGCTGCTGCTGCTGGGCCTGGTGGCAATGAGTTCGTCCCTCCTTGCCCGCATCCCCATGGCTGCGCTGGCTGCGTTGCTGATGCTGGTGGCCATCAGCTTGCTGGATATCCCGCGCTGGAAGCAGCTGTTCAGTTTGAGCCGTACCGAATTTGCCGTTGCTTTTGCCACCATGGTGGCGACGGTCACCATCCGGCTTGAGATGGCCATTTTGCTCGGCACGCTGCTGTCGCTGATGTCATTTCTTTACCGCACCTCAAAACCCGCAATGCGCACCATGGGCTTTGACGGCTGGGGCGCCGAGCGGCAGTTTGTGGTGATTGATGATGTGCCGCATCCACCGCCCGGCGCATCACCGCAACCCGAGTTGAGAGCGTTACCAGAATGCCCACAGTTGAAACTTTTGCGCATGGAGGGCGAGGTTTATTTCGGCGCAACGCAACATGTGGCTGACACGCTTCACGCCCTGCGCAACGCGCCTTCAGTACAAAAGCATTTGCTCGTCATGGGCAAAAGCATGAACTTCATAGACCTTGCAGGCGCGGAGTTGTGGGAGGCCGAACTCAATGCGCGCCGCGCGATAGGTGGTGACCTGTACTTCCACAGGCCGCGCCCTGAAGTGATTGCGATGTGGCAGACCACGGGCTTTACGCGGCTGCTGGGCCCCGAGCACCAGTTCCCCGACAAGCGCACCGCCATTGCCACCATCTTCCCCAAACTCGACCCGCACATTTGCAGGGCCTGCACCGCACGCATATTCTGGGAGTGCAAAAGCGTGCCGCCGCCTGAGACCGCTGACAATGCGTGACCATGCCTGAATTCGCGGCCAACCTGAGCTGGATGTACGCCGAGCTGCCGCCCAATGAGCGTTTTGCAGCGGCAGCACGCGACGGCTTTACCGGCGTTGAAATCCTCTCGCCCTATGCATGGCCGGTCGATGAGCTGAAGGCGCTTCTTGCGGCGCATGGCCTGTCGCTGGTGCTCATCAATGCGCCGCCTGCAGGCACAGACGCAGCCAGCATCGAGCAGGCCTGGGCCAGCGGGCAAAAAGGCATCAGCTGCCTGCCCGGACACGAGGCAGAGTTCAGCGCCGGGATTGAACTGGCGCTTGCCTATGCACACGCGCTGTCATGCCCCAGGGTTCATGTGATGGCGGGCGTGGTGCCTGAAGGTGTGGAACGCGAAACCGTGCAGCCGACCTATGTGAGCAACCTGCGTCATGCGGCACGCATGGCCGCGCCGCTGGGCATAGCTGTGCTGATAGAGCCCATCAACACGCGCGACATTCCGCGATACTTCCTGAACCGCCAGGACCATGCGCATGAAATACTGCGTGAGGTGGGCGCAAAAAACCTCAAGGTGCAGATGGACCTTTACCACTGCCAGGTGGTCGAGGGTGATGTGGCCATGAAGCTGCGCAAATACATTCCGACCGGCGACGTGGGCCACATCCAGATTGCAGGATCACCGGACCGCAACGAACCGGATATTGGCGAGCTCAACTATCCCTATCTTTTCTCGGTGCTAAAAGAGCTGGGCTACCAGGGCTGGATCGCTGGCGAATACAAACCGGCTCGCGGCCAGCAGTCGAATGCCACGGCCGACGGTCTGGGCTGGTTACGGGCGGCACGCTTACAGGCTGAGACCGGCAGCCGTCGATAGAATCGCCCCAATACCCTCTGCGAGAAATCATTTGTCCGACAGATCAGCCGTCCTTCCCCAATACCTGTTCCCCAAACAGGCGCTCACCAGCTTTGCAGGATGGGTGGCATCCAAAGAACGCGGCTGGGTGACGACCGAGATCATTCGCCGCTTCGTGACGAAGTACGACGTCAACATGGGCGAGGCGCTGGACTCAGACATTGCCAGCTACAAAAGCTTTAACGACTTTTTCACCCGTGCATTGAAGCCCGGTGCAAGGCCGATTGCACAGGCTGACCTTGTCTCGCCGGTCGATGGTGCGATCAGCCAGTTCGGGCGCATAGACCGCGACCAGATTTTTCAGGCCAAGGGCCACAGCTATTCGACCACCGCGCTGGTGGGCGGTGATGCGGCGCTGGCCGCGCAATACCAGGACGGCAGCTTCGCCACCCTGTACCTCAGCCCGCGTGATTACCACCGCATCCACATGCCCTGCGACGGCCGTCTGGTGCGCATGATTTATGTGCCGGGTGACCTGTTCTCGGTCAACCCGGTTACCGCACGTGGCGTGCCGGGCCTGTTTGCGCGCAACGAGCGCACGGTCTGTGTGTTCGAGTCACCGCGCGGCCCGTTTGTATTGGTGCTGGTAGGCGCCACCATCGTCGGCAGCATGGCCACCGTCTGGCATGGCGTGGTGAATCCGCCGCGCGGCAGGGATGTGCGCACATGGGACTACCCCGATGAGCCGACATCTGCCATCCACATCAGGCAGGGCGACGAGATGGGGCGGTTTTTGCTTGGCTCGACCGTGGTGATGCTGTTCCCCAAGGGGCCACTCAGCTTCAACCCCGAGTGGGTGCCTGGCCGCAGCATCAGGCTGGGCGAGGCCATGGCCGCGCAGACCTGAACACACACGCCGCAGGCTGCAGCCCCATGACCTGGATACGCCTGCAGCTGCTGACACTGGTCATGGTGTCGTGCATGGTGCCCGCCCATGCCGCAGACGAAGCACTGCGCATAGGCTCCAAACGGTTTACCGAGTCCTACCTCCTCGCCGAGGTACTGGCGCAGACCGCAGTCCCGCATGTAGCCACGCCGCCAGTGGTGCGTCAGGGCCTTGGCAACACCGCCATCGTTTATGAAGCCCTGCGCTCGGGTGGCATAGACCTCTACGCCGAATACACCGGCACCATTGCGCTGGAGATCCTCAAGAGCGACAAACCCATGAGCCGCGAAGCGATGAACGCAGCGCTCGCGCCCTTCGGTCTGGGCGTTGCAGTGCCCTTCGGCTTCAACGACGGCTACGCGCTGGCCATGCGCGCCGACCGTGCTGACAGCCTGGGCATACGCAGCCTGGGCGACCTGGCCAAACACCCTGAACTCAAGCTCGGTCTGTCCAATGAATTTATCGGGCGTGCCGATGGCTGGAAGGGGCTGGCCGCGCAGTACCGCCTGCCGCAATCACCCACCGGCCTGGATCATGGCCTGGCCTACGACGCCATTGGCGCAAAGCAGGTCGATGTGATCGACATCTACACGACGGACGCGAAGATAGACAGCCTGGGTTTGCGCGTGCTGAAAGATGAACGCGACTACTTTCCGCGTTACGACGCCGTGGTGCTTTACCGCCTTGATGTTCCCGCGCGCTTTCCTGGAGCCTGGGCAGCGCTGCAAAAACTCGAAGGCCGCATCGACGAGCGCGCCATGATCGCCATGAATGCGCGCGCAGAGTTGCAGGGCCAGGGTTTTGATGTGATTGCGCGTGATTTCCTCAAGGGCGGCGCGTTAGCAACTGCACAGCGCGGTTTTACCGCCAAGCTTTTTGGCCCCGATTTCGCACGCCTCACGCGCCAGCATCTGTTGTTGGTCGTTGCATCCGTCGCGCTGGCGCTGTTGATTGCGGTGCCATTGGCGATTCTTGTTTTTCCGCATGCGCGCCTGCGCGCCGCAGTGCTGGGACTGGCGGGCCTGATGCAGACCGTGCCTTCGCTGGCGCTGCTGGCCGTGCTGATCTCATTGATGGGTGCCATCGGCACACTGCCTGCACTGATCGCGCTCACGCTTTACGCGCTGCTGCCCATCATGCGCAACACCGTCACGGGCCTCAATGAGGTGCCGCTGGGCCTGCGCCAGGCGGCTACGGCGCTGGGCATGACAAAGCAGCAAAACCTCTGGCTGGTGCAGTTGCCCCTTGCCTTGCCAACGCTGATCGCCGGCGTGCGCACCGCCACGACGATTGCCATCGGCACGGCCACCATCGCGGCTTTCATAGGCGCTGGCGGTTATGGCGAACGCATCGTGACCGGGCTGGCGCTCAATGACCGCGCCCTGCTGCTGGCGGGTGCGTTGCCGGCTGCTGCGCTGGCGCTGATCAGCGAGGGATTGTTTGAAGTGTTTGAGTGGCTGATGCGCCGGCGAAGAACCTTCAGCTGAAAAGCGAAGGCTCTTCTTCAGGCTTGAAGCCCAGGCGCTGCAACAAGGCCATCGCAGCCGCAGGCGCACGCTCTTTCGCGCCGTTGATGAAGTAGATGAACACATCGCGCGGGGCCTGCTTTTTCGGTGCCTCTTCGATACAAGGCAGGTCGTCGGGCGCACCCCCTGACGCCCAGAGCTTCGCCCGTTCGGCCCAGGCGTCGAGCGCCGCATCGGCATAGCCGGTTTCAATCGCCGCGTCGCTCATCATCAGCCGCGCATAGGCAAAGTCGCTGGTCAGGTCAGAGAAGGATGGAAACTGCTCGGCATCGGCAAACACCGTGGCCACCTTGTAGCGGCGCGCCAGCGCCAGAAACTCAGGCGTCATGAAACTTTCGTTGCGCACATCGACCACATGTCGCAGCGCAATACCGTCTGCTTTTGATGGCAGCAGCGCCAGAAAGGCCTCGAAGTCCGCCGCCTCAAATACCTTGCCCGGCATGAACTGCCAGACGATGGGGCCGAGCTTGGGGCCGAGCTCGCTGATGCCGCTCTCGACAAAGCGTTTGATGGATTCGTCCGCTTCGGCCAGCACCCGGCGGTTGGTGGCGTAACGCGTGGCCTTCAGTGAAAAGACAAACCCTTCAGGCGTCTCGTCGTGCCACTTCTTGAAGCTGGCGGGCTTGAGCGTGCCGTAGTAGGTGCCGTTGACCTCGATGGCGCTGAGATGCCGGCTGGCGTATTCGAGCTCTTTGCTGTGCGGCAGGCCCTTGGGGAAAAAGTTGTCACGCCAGGGCTCGTATGTCCAGCCGCCTGTGCCGACGCGTATGGAATGTCTCATTGACGGATCATCCTTTTAAATGTCATTTTCAGTCGGGGCATGGCCTGCAAGGTGGCGCGGTTTTAGCCGCAGGCGTAAAGTATGTACCTGAAAGTGAGTCTGCCTTATGAACGCCCCTTTGCACCGCGAAATCCCCGCCGACATCCTCGATTCGGCGCAGGCCCTGTCACAGGTCACGCACCAGTGGGACAGCGACATCGTCAAGCAGCTGTCGGACTACATCGCCATTCCGGCCAAGTCACCAGGCTTTGACAGCGACTGGAAGCAGCACGGCTACATCGACACCGTCATGCGCAATGCGGCCACCTGGGTCGAGGCGCAGAAAGTCGAAGGTTTGAAGCTGGAAGTCGTGCGCATCGAGGGTCGGACGCCCGTTCTTTTCTTTGAAATCCCGGCAACCCGTGCTGGATCGACACAAACCGTGCTCATGTACGGCCACCTCGACAAGCAGCCCGAATTCAGCGGCTGGCGCAGCGACCTTGGCCCCTGGACACCCAAATACGAAGACGGCCTGCTCTACGGCCGTGGCGGTGCCGATGACGGTTATGCGGTGTATGCCAGCATCGCCGCCGTGCAGGCGCTCAAGAGCCAGAAGGTGCCGCATCCGCGCATCGTCGGCCTGATCGAAACCTGCGAGGAAAGCGGCTCCTACGACCTGCTGCCCTATGTGACGGCGCTCAAAGACCGCCTCGGGGATGTCGCACTCGTCGTCTGCCTGGACTCCGGCGCCGGCAACTACGACCAGCTCTGGCTGACCACCAGCCTGCGTGGCAATGGCGGCGGCGTGCTCAAGGTCGAGGTGCTGACCGAAGGCGTGCATTCGGGCGACGCAAGCGGCCTGGTGCCATCGAGCTTTCGCATCGTGCGCGAGCTGCTGGACCGCCTTGAAGACAGCAAGACCGGCCGCCTGCTGCCGCAAAGTTTTCACTGCGAAATTCCGGCCGACCGCATGGCCCAGGCCAAAGCCACGGCGGCCATCCTGGGTGACGAACTCTACAAACGCTTCCCCTGGGCGCACTACGACTGCGAAGGCTCCAGCAGCTTCACGCTGCCGACGACCACAGACCCGCTGGAGGCCCTGCTCAACCGCACCTGGCGGCCGACCTTGAGCGTGACGGGTGCGGAAGGCTTCCCGGCCTTCAAGGATGCGGGCAATGTGCTGCGCCCTTATACGGCGTTCAAGCTGTCGCTGCGCTTTCCGCCACTGATCGACGCGAGCACGGCGGTGCAGGAGCTGAAAAAACTGCTGGAAGACAACGCGCCCTACAACGCCAAAGTCACCTTTGACAGCAACGGCGGCGCCACCGGCTGGAACGCGCCCGGCACCACCTCCTGGTTTGAGCATGCCCTCAACGATGCCTCACAAAACTTCTTCGGCGCGCCCTGCGGCACGATTGGCCAGGGTGGCACCATCCCGCTCATGAACATGCTGAGCCAGGGTTTCCCGAAGGCCCAGATGATGGTCTGCGGTGTGCTGGGCCCCAAAAGCAATGCGCACGGTCCGAACGAGTTCTTGCATGTGCCCTACGCAAAAAAACTGACGGCGGCCGTGGCGCAGGTCATTGCCCGCATGCCCGGCTGATTGCCGGATTTCATTCAATAAAAAGACCTGTTTCCCGCATGACATCTGCAGTTGCCATGCCGTTCACCGCGCGTGACGGTGAAATCCTTGCGCTTTACGAATGGCAGCCCGACAGCGGCCCGGCTGGCCTTGAAGACGCTGCAACCCGCCCGCGCGGCATGGTGCTGATTGTTCACGGCCTGGGTGAACATGCCCTTCGTTACGAGCATGTGGCCGCTCAGCTCATGGAGTGGGGTTTTGTCGTGCGCTCCTATGACCAGCGTGGGCATGGCGAGTCCGGCGGCGCACGTGGAGCGGTGCCTACAGAAGGCGCCCTGCTTTATGACCTGGCCGAAATCGTTGATGACACCCGGGCGCACGCCCTGAGCCGGGATGGCGAAGACCATCCCCTGCCGCTCATCCTTCTGGGCCACAGCATGGGTGGCCTGATTGCCGGGCGTTTTGTGGCGCTGGGCGTGCGGCCTGTGTCGGCCCTGGTGATGTCATCGCCGGCGCTGGATGCCGGGCTGACCGCCTTCCAGCGCTTCAAGCTCGGGATAGGCCACCGGCTGGCCCCCAATCTCTGCGTCGGCAACGGCCTGGACGCCGACTACATCTCGCATGACGAAGACGTGGTGCGCAACTACAAGGCCGATCCGCGCATCCATAAAAAAATCTCGCCACGCCTGGCGCGCTTCATCACACATGCCGGCCCGCCCACGGTCAAGGCGGCAGCGAAGTGGCGCCTGCCCACGCTGCTCATGTTTGCCGGCCAGGACAGGCTGGTCAACCCGTCGGGCAGCCGTGAGTTTGCAGAAATCGCCGCCTCGTCAAGCGCCGTGCCGCCCGGCACCGTCACCGCCCACTGCTTTGAAAGCATGTACCACGAGATCTTCAACGAGCGCGATTCGGGCGAGGTCTTTGTGAAGCTGAAGTCCTGGCTGGACATTCACTTCGCCTAGCTCTTCAAACAGCGACCGGCCCGCCGCAGCGAGGTTTGCGCTATTAATTAAGTAGCTGCTCACGCTCGTATTTAAAGGGCTGCAGCCATATTTAATGCCAAAAACAGGCCTTTTTTGCCTGTTTTTTAAGCAGCGGCCTGGTTTCGGCGGGCGCAAAGATGAAAATGTTAACTTCCATATTAACAACTCCACAATTTTTAACGTATACAGCAAAAATTTGCCGTGTACGTTAAAAATACTGCCGACTGATGCTCAGCGGCCTTTGAGCAGCCCGCCCAGCATGCCCATCAAGTCGCCTGAATCGACGCCGCCCTGCGGCAATTCGCCCGCCGGCGTGAGTTTGTCAACCAGCCCCGGCAGCACATTCGATATCTGGCTGGCGGCTTCTTCCGGGCTCATGCCCAGCTTTTCGGCCAGGCCTGCCAGCGGGCCGGAACCCAGAACGCTGGTGAGCTGGTCACCAGAAATCGCCTGGTTCTGGCCTTTGCCTATCCATGAAGCCACCACATCGCCCAGCCCGGCCTGCTGGAACTTCTCGAGCAGGCCCGACAAGCCGCCGTGCTGGCCGTCATTGCCCAGCATGCCGGTGATGGCCTGCACCAGCTGCGGGTTGCTGGCCGCCATGGCGAGCAGGCCGCCCAGACCGCCAGCCGCAGCAGCACCGCCACCCGGTGCTTGATTTTTGTTGATGGCGCCCAAAACCGAATCGAGTAAACCCATGACACGCTCCCTGTTGTTGAAAAAACAAAACCCTCACGCAATTTTGAGGTGATTCTCAGGCCCTCGAGTGTCAGTTTTCAACCGACCGGCCGTTTGCGGAGCGCCAGCCAGAACAATGCCACTGCCGTGAGGCCCAGCGGCAACAGTGAGCCCAGGTTCAGCAGCCGCCAGCCCTGGGTGGTGACCAGCACGCCCGACGCCAGCGAGGACACGGCCAGCACCGCGAACACGCAGAAGTTGAGCGCGCCCTGGGCCTTGTCTTTTTCTTCCGGGCGCCAGGCGCCCAGCGACAGCGTGGTGCTGGCGGTGAAAAGGAAGTTCCAGCCCACACCCAGCACAAAAAGTGCGCTGACAAAGTGCATCAGCTCGATGCCCGACAGGGCAATGAATACACAGATGATGTTGAGCAGCAGGCCCACGGCCATGATGGGCAGGGTGCCAAAACGCTTGATCAGGTGGCCGGTGAAAAAGCCGGGCGCAAACATGCCGATCACATGCCATTCCAGCACCAATGCCACGTCGGAAAACGGCAGGCTGCAGATCTGCATGGCGATCGGCGTGGCCGACATCAAGAGGCTCATGACGCCGAAACCCAGCGAACCCGATGCCGCCGCGACGATAAAGACCGGCTGGCGCATGATCTCGGTCAACGGCCGGCCGGTACTGACGGCAGCAGCGCCGGGCACCTTGACCGGCAGGGGCGGGAATTTGATAAACGCCAGCAGCAGCATGGCCAGCAGTGCGACCGCTGCCAGCGCCAGGTAGGCGCCGGCAAAGGGCACTTCGGTCAGGCTGCGGGTACGTGCCGCCAGGTTGGGCCCGGCAACCGCACCTATCAGGCCGCCGGCCATGACGAGGGAAATGGCTTTTTCCTTGAAGGCGGGTGCCGCCAGCTCTGCCGCCGCAAAACGGTAAAGCTGGGCATTGGCGTTGTAATAGCCGGCCACCACGGTCGCGGCCACCAGCAGCCAGAAGTTTTTGCCGTAGGCCGCGTAGCAGCACAGCAGCGCAGACAAAAACGCTACCAGCAGGCCAAGCTGAAAAGATGTCTTGCGGCCGAACAGGCGCTGCGTGCGCGCCACCAGCCCGGTTGACAGCGCGCCGCCGACCACATAACCCATCACGGGCAGCGTGGCCATCCAGCCCAGTGGCGCCAGCGCCAGCCCGACCAGGCCGTTGATGGCGATGAAGGTGACGTTGTTGGTGAGGAAGAGGCCCTGGCAGATGGTCAGCAGGTAAAGGTTGGCATTCATGTCTTGTAGTTGTTGTGTGTTTTGGGCGCTCTGGCATATTGCCTGAAAGCGAGCGCAAGCGTTGGGGCGTGAATGCGCCTCAGCCCTCGTTCAGGGCCAGCCAGGCCAGACAGGCCAGCGGGGCGGTTTCTGCGCGCAGTATGCGGCTGCCCAGGCTGACGGGTGTGAAGCCTGCGCTGACCGCAGCTGCTTCTTCGCCTGCGCTCAAGCCGCCCTCAGGGCCGCTCAGGAAAACCATCGCAGGCGGCAAGGGTGCCAGTTGCTTCAGGGCTTGGCTGCCGGCTGTCGGTGACAACAGCAAACGCATGGGCGCAGCGTCGCTGCCCGGCGATGGCAGCGCCTTGAGCCACTCTGCCAGACCCAGTGCCTCATGCATCACAGGCACACGGTTGCGCCCGCACTGCTCGCAGGCCGCAACGGCCACGCCGCGCCAGTGGGCGATCTTTTTGTCTGCACGATCGCCCTTGAGGCGCAGAACGGAGCGCTCGGCCATCAGCGGCTGAATGCTGGCGACGCCGAGCTCGGTGGCTTTTTCGACCAGCCAGTCCATGCGGTCA
>JAZKAY010000012.1:0-66817 GCA_040388905.1 Pseudomonadota bacterium | reverse complement strand
ACGCCCGGGTTGCCATCGCCGATGTCTTTCAGAGCAACCACCGCTGCTACGGGTACCGACGGATGCGTGCGGCGCTGGGCAGACGCCAGATACACCTATGTGAGAAGGTTGTGCAGCGCCTGATGAAGCAGGAGGGCTTGAGTGTTCCCGCGCGCAAAAGGCGTCGATACGGGTCCTATCTGGGAGAAATCAGTCCTGCGCCCGAAAACCTCCTTAACCGTGACTTCCAAGCGGCGACACCGAATGAGAAGTGGCTCACCGACATCACGGAGTTTCAGATCCCGGCTGGAAAGGTTTACCTCTCACCAGTGATCGACTGCTTCGATGGCATGGTGGTGAGCTGGACGCTGGGTACCCGACCGGACTCCGAGTTGGTGAACACGATGCTCGATGCGGCCATTGACACGGTGGGGCCGAGCGACAACAAGCCTGTCATCCACTCCGATCGTGGCGCCCACTACCGTTGGCCGGGCTGGCTCACTCGGATACACAACGCGAAGCTGACTCGGTCGATGTCGCGCAAAGGGTGCTCACCGGATAACGCGGCCTGCGAAGGTTTCTTTGGGCGTCTAAAAAACGAGATGTTCTACCCGCGGGATTGGCAGTCGATCACCATCGAACAGTTCATCAAGGCGGTGCACGACTACATCGTCTGGTACAACGAAAAGAGAATCAAGATCTCGCTGGGTTCCCTGAGCCCCATCGAGTACCGCGAAAGTCTGGGATTAATCAACTGAAATCAGTCCAAGAATTACACCGCATCCCCCTCGGGTCAGACTTCAGTGGAATTCAACAACACTTCAACCGTTCCGCTTGCTGCGCCAGGTATCTGGCGATCATTCGGGGCGGTGCTGGTATGGCGCCGCCCCAGGCCAAGAACTGCTTTAAGTCAGCGGCATAGGCGACATGGGTGTTGGGTGACAGGCTTTGCTGGACATATGCGGAGACTTTGAGGCGAGCCATCAGTACTCCTCCGGCAGCATAAAGGTGGTGGTTTTCCGGTTCATGTCAGTGACGCAGCAAATCGTCTCCTCCAGGGTCCGGCTGGTTTCGGGATAGGGCACCTGCAGCTTGTAGATGGACTTCACCTCGCCCTTGTTGCGCAAGGCTTCCTCATTAAGGGTGCGCAACGGGGCATCGATCTCACCCCAATCTCCTCGTGCATGCCTATTAGCTAGGGCTACCGAGGACACGCCGGCGCGTTGAAGCAGGGCAAGCGCTTCTCGGGTGGAACGCACATAGCCCAGTTCCAGACGCGGTCCGAGTCGGGAGGAGGGCGGGGATGCAGTTGGTGGGTTGGCTGAATCTGAGGTCAGATAGGCCGGGGTTGGATGTTGAAGGGGTTTCTGGCATAGACACTCTTTCTTTGGAACGAGCGATTCCCCAACGTGCATGTACGCTGAAAAATCAGGGGGTTAAAGAAGGGGGAAAGTGCTAACCGTCAGAAGCGGCTAGGGCAGTTGGATTGAGGCCTCTGAAATGTTTCGGACAGGACTTGCCCTTGGGCGCTTTGTGGGCGCTTGTAAGCTTGTACTAACCAGGGAACTGCAGGGCTTCAATCCAGTTGCTGGATTGCTGTGTGTCACCGCTTTTGGGGTCTGCACGTCTGCTGCTTAAAGTGCTGCGGACAGCTTCAGTTTATGTAAGACAGCGTGTCTGAACTACCTTTTTCGGTGAGATTTCAGCTGTCTTGGTGAGATTCGCGCTGTCTGAGGTGAGATTTAGCTGTTTTGGCACTGATTTCAGCTTGATCTTGCGTGGATCGCGTGTGCGATGTGTAGTGCTTGAAAAATGGTGCCAGACAGCTGCCAAGCATTAGTTAGCACGGATCATTTCATCTTTTTGGAGTCGAAAGGTATTTTTCGACTGCTCGCAACATGAGTCGCCCAATCTTGCATGAGTTGCCGGCGGCGTTCGACCATGCTGCCCCGCGCATAGGCACGAACGGTCTGATCGCCGACAGCATGGGCCAGCGCAAACTCGAGCATTTCATGGGGATAGTCCGTAGCTTCATCGCCCCAGGTGCGGAAGCTGGCCCTGAACCCATGCACGGTAAACGGCACATCCATGCGGCGCAGCATCTGCGTGAAAACCATGTCGCTGAGGACCTTGCCGCGAAGGCTTGGGAAGATCAACGAATCAGACGACTCTGGCTGAAAGGCTTCCTTTGCTTGCTTCAACGTTTCTTGGGCCGCTATCGATAGCGGTACATGGTGGGCACGCTCCGCCTTCATCCGTTCGGCTGGCACGATCCAGTCTTTCAAGTCCTCGCTCACTTCATCCCAGGTCGCACCACGGACTTCCCCTGAGCGAGAGGCCGTGAGCACGATAAATCTCAGCGCCAGCTTGACCTGGTCAGCAGAGGTGCCCTGGTCAACGGCTTGCAGCAAGCTGCCCACAAAGCGGTGGGGGCAGGAAGAATGGTGTTCCACCTTGCGGGCGCGCTCATTGGAACCCAGCGCCAGTTTGACCTGCTCCCAGAATTCGCTGTCTCTGCCGACGCAGTAGTCTTTGGCCGCCGCGAAATTGAACACCGTACGCACGCGCTGAAACACCCTGGTGGCCGTCTCTGCCTTGGTTGTCCAAATGGGTGCAAGCACGTCCACGATGTGTTGTTTTGTGAGGCTGTCGATTGGGCGCGTACCGAACTTGGGAATTGCATACTTTGTCAGGGTGTTGATCCACTGATCGGCGTGTTTGGCGTTCTTCCAATTCTGGGCGTTGGCCTGAAGGCATTCCTCGGCGCATTGCTGGAAAGTCTTGTTTTGCGATTCGGTCAGGGCTTTGGCTGCAGCGCGTTCTTCCCTCTCGGCGTTTCGCACATCGATCGGGTCCCAGCCGTCAGCCAACTGCTGGCGGCACACCCTTGCCCGTTCCCGAGCCTGTGCTAGGCTGAATGCATCCACAGACCCTAGCCCCATTTCCCGTGTCTTCTTGTCCTTCGTGTACCGGAAGATCCAGGACCGCGATCCCGTTTTTGTGACCTGTAAGTACAAGCCGTGCCCATCTAGGTAGTAGCCGGACAGCTTCTTTTTGCTGTTGACTGCAGGATCGGAGAGTAGGTTGCGACGGGTCATGGGCCCGAAATTCTAGCTAAAAATTACCCACAATGCTACCCACATTTTGAGTTGCGTTGCTATGCATTTCGTTGGTGCGATTTGCACTACTGAAAAGGTAGCAGTGACGCTGAAAGCCGCGCCAAGCTTAGCTTTTTGGACTGTGTTGGATTTGTTTGGAGCAGTACGGCGTTATAATTTTTCCGTCGTCCACTCCGCCAGTCATGCAAAGAGCCACCTTCGGGTGGCTTTTTTGTTGCCCGGGTTTTCTGTTTCCAGGCTGGCTTGAGCGTCAGGGCGCCGCGCCGCACAATAGCCGTTATGTATAAACATTTTTCCGAGACCACCGGTGTCCAGCGCCTTGTTTACGGACTGGTTGCAGGCATTGCGGTGGCCGCAGTGCCGTTGCCAGTCGGCTGGCAGTTCCGCGGCCTGCTGGGCTGGTCGGTGGGCATCGCGGTTTATCTGGTGCTTGCATGGTGGGTGTGCTCCGCGTTTGACTCAAAACGCACAAGGGAACGTGCCCAGGCGCAGGACGAGCCCAGCGCCGTGCTGTTGATGCTCATGGTGCTGGCAACCATGGCCTGCGTCGCTGCCATCACCCTGTTGATGCAGCAAAGCAGGGACCTTGACGGTCTGGCGCGTGGCCTCCATGTAGGGTTGGCCGTCGTGGCACTGGTGACATCATGGCTTTTTATCCAGACGGTATTTGCGTTTCACTACGCCCACCTTTATTACTTTGAGGAAAAACAGAAAGAGCCTGATGGCCCGGGGCTGGAGTTCCCTGGTGGCCTGGCCCCGGACTACTTTGACTTTCTGTATTACTCGCACGTGGTCGGCATGACCTCGCAGGTATCGGATGTGCAGGTCACCTCACGCGAGATGCGCCGCCTGACGCTATTTCATGGCGTGTTGTCGTTTGCCTTCAACATGCTGATTGTGGCGCTCAGCATCAATGTTGTGGCCGGGCTGCTGCAATAGGGATCCATACGTCGAGGGTGCTGTCAGGCCCCGGGTTTTCGCTTGAACGTTATCAGCCCTGTGGACAGTGCCGTGCCGCAGATGATGACCACCCCGCAAAAGAGCATCCACGGTGTGACCACCTCCCCAAGCAGCACCACGCCGTAGCAAATGGCGAATACTGGAATTACAAAAGTCACCGCCAGGGTACGCGGCGGTCCAATCTTCCCAATCAGCCTGAAGAAGAGGACATAGGCCATGCCGGTACAAACGATGCCGACGCCCAGCAGCGCAAGCCACGCCGGGATGCCCGGCGTGCGCGCAGGCCAGAGCCATGCCGCAGGCAGTGCCAGGCCCAGCGCTCCCCCGACCTGGCTGCCGGCTGCGGTGACAAGAGAAGGAATCCCCATCAGGTATCGCTTGGTGTAGCTGGCGGCTACGGCATAACAAATACAGGCCAGCAGGCAGGCGAGCACGGCCCAACCCGGCGCCACGCCGGAAGCATCGGGCTTGAAGGTGGCCTTGTCCCAGGCCAGCATGGCCACGCCGGCAAAACCCAGCACGAGGCCAAGCATGCGTGAGGCATCCGGTTTGTCCTTGAGCCAGATCCAGGCCACCAGAGCGCCGAACAAAGGCACCGTCGCGTTGAGTATGGACGAGAGCCCCGTTGTGAGCGAGAGCAGGGCGAATGCAAAGCAGGCAAACGGGATGCCCGAGTTGAGCAGCCCGACAACAATCATCTTTCCCCAGTGTTTTGTCAGTTCCGGCGCAAGGCCGCGAAACCAGACCATGGGCAGCAGAAAAAGGGATGCAATCACCAGCCGCATCGCGGCTGTCGGTATGGGACCGAATTCGACCACACTGATACGCATGAGAAGAAACGAACCGCCCCAGATGGCAGCGAGGGCTATGAAGTCGGGAAGCCAGCGCTTGTGCCTTTGTCCGGCGTCCGCTGCAGGACTGACGTTATCGGCGGGTGAATTCAAAACATGCTTTCCTGAAGCGCCCCTTCCAGTTTGAGAAGCGCGGTTTTCCTGTCAAGGCCACCCGCATATCCCGTCAGCGAACCGTTGGAGCCGACCACCCGGTGGCAGGGAACAACGATGCTAACCGGATTGCGGCCCACAGCTGCACCAACGGCCCGCACTGCCGCGGGATTGCCAATGCGCTGGCTGACATCGCTGTAACTGCTGGTGCCGCCCTGCGGGATGGCCAGCAGCACCTTCCAGACAGCCTGCTGGAAAGTCGTGCCGCCCGACAGATCGAGCGGGACATCGAACTGCATGCGTTTGCCAGTGAAATATTCGTTCAGCTGCATGCTGATTTTCTTCAGGAGGGGATGCTGCGGAGCTGATGGCCATGCGGGACGCTCTCCCGTCAGTTCGGCAGGGCTGTGACGCTGTCCCTCAAACCACAACCCTGCCAGCCCCTTGTCCGTAGCGGCAATGATGATGTTGCCCAGCGGGCTTTTGAAAGTGCTCTGAACGATGGATGAATCGAATTTCATGGGGTGTCCTTTGGAAATGGTGGGAAGTCCTGAAAGGCTTGTTTTCAGATTTCCTGCGTTGGAGCGGTGCCGCGCCATGCGCCGCTCCAGATGCGTATGACTGCATAACTGCGCCACGGCTTCCATGCCGATGAGGCCTCTTCAGCCAGTCGTGCCGGGTTTTTCCGGCCCTGGACGCCCAGCGCCTTGTGCAGCGCCACGTCGCCGGAAGGAAACGCATCAGGCCAGCGCAGTGCGCGCATGGCGATGTACTGCGCCGTCCAGTCGCCTATACCAGGCAGCTGCTTGAGGGTCGCAATCGTCGCGTTGACGTCGGCACCGCCGTGCAGGTGCAGGTTTTTGCCTGCGACAGCCTGTGCGATGCCGGTGATGGCGGCCTGCCGCTGCCTGACGATGCCCAACTTGCCCAGTTCGTCGCTACCGGCTGCAGCAAGGGTTGAGGGCGACGGAAAAAGCCGCGTCAGCTGCTGCCACGGAGTTGAGATGGGCTCACCTAATCTATCGACCATGCGCTGGGCCAGCGTGCGTGCGGCAGCTACCGTGATCTGCTGGCCCAGCACCGCGCGCACTGCCAGCTCGTAACCATCGAATGCACCGGGAACGCGTAGCCCATCCCCGGCCGGGAAGTCATCATGCAACACGCTGTTGATGGCATTCGGGTCTGCGTCCAGGTCAAACGTGGCGCGCACGCGGCGTATGACCATTGGCAGCACATCGCGCAATTGGTCGCTGACCGTCAGCACCGCCTGCGACCGTGCTTCGTCAAACTTCACCTTCAGCCAGCCGCTGTAAACCTTGTCACCTGCTTCGACGCGGAATGTACGGGCGAGGGATGGCTCTTTTGCGCCGTTGTCCATCAGCTCGATAGAGGTGATGAGCCGCTTGCCAAAAAAGGCGAACATGGCCTGTACGTCATAGGGTGGGCGGTATCCGAGGCGGACCGTGATTCCCGCGCCTGACTCCGTGAGGTCGCCACTTTCGCTGGCGATCACACCCTTGCGCCGCAGTTGCGTCGGGTTCAGCTTGTAGTGTTCAACAAATGCCGCGTTGAAGCGCCGCACGCTGGCATAGCCGCTCATCAATGCAATCTGCGTGATGGGAAGGGACGTGTCCGCCAGCAACTGTTTCGCCGTGTGCAGGCGGCGCGTCTGAAGGTATTGCATGGGGGAGACGCCGAATTGGACCTCAAAAATCCTGCGTACGTGTCGGTCGCTCACGCCCAGTCTTGCGGCCAGTTTTTCAACTGACGGGGCGGCGTCCGCCCAGGCATCAGGTTCATCAAGCAGGCGCGCAGCCTGGTGGGCAAGAATGTACGAAGCGTCCTGTATCGACCAGACAACAGAGTGTGGTGCGAGCTCGGGACGGCATCGCAGGCATGGCCTGAATCCTGCATTCTCTGCCTGTGCCGCATGATGAAAAAACCGGCAATTTTCGCGTTTGGGTGTTTTCACGCTGCACACGGGCCGGCAATAAATACCGGTAGAGGTCACGCCGGTAAAAAAGCTGCCGTCAAAACGCGCATCCCGCGCCTTCAAGGCCAGGTAGCAATCGTTGTCGGCAAGGGCGATGTCTGTGCTCATGCCGCCCATGTTACGCCGTACAGCGCTTTCAACTAGCCGTTTTCGGACATGCCCGTCGTGGCAGTAGAAGCACCTCCTGCAACCTACAATGCCCTGTTGACCGGGTGGCAAATGCCCTGCAACTGCCCGTGAGTTCAACCCCAAATCTGCAATCGCCAGGAACCATTTAATGCAAGCCAGCGCTTCGATTTTCAAGGCCTACGACATTCGTGGCGTTGTGCCCGCCACCATCAATGCTGAATTTGCCCAAGCCCTGGGCAAGGCTTTTGGAGCAGTTGCTGTCAAGGCCGGCGAAACCACTGTCGCGGTGGGCCGTGACGGGCGCCTGAGCGGCCCTTCGCTCAGCGCAGCACTGATACGCGGCCTGGCAAGCACTGGCGTGAATGTGATCGATATTGGCATGGCAACAACGCCCATGCTGTACTTTGCGGCCAGCACCCTGGCCACCTCGGGCATACAGGTTACGGGCAGCCACAACCCCAAAGATTACAACGGCTTCAAGATGGTGCTGGCGGGCCGTGCCATTTACGGCGATGACATTCAGGGCCTTCGCAAGATCATTGAAGGTGATACCTGGATTTCGGCGGCAACACCGGGTGTGGTGACCCCGGTGAATGTGGAGGCTGGTTACCGCAACCGCATCGTGTCGGATATCAAGTTGTCGCGCCCCATGAAGATCGTGGTGGATTGCGGCAATGGTGTGGCGGGCGCTTCTGCGCCGGCGATCTTTCGCGCCCTGGGCTGCGATGTGATTGAGTTGTTCAGCGAGGTGGACGGCAATTTCCCCAACCACCACCCAGACCCCAGCAAGCCTGAAAACCTGCGTGACCTCATCAAGGCACTGAAAGAATCTGATGCTGAACTGGGTCTTGCCTTCGACGGCGATGGTGACCGGCTGGGCATTGTGACCAAGGATGGCCAGAACATTTACCCTGACCGACAGATGATGCTCTTCGCGCGGGATGTGCTGTCGCGCGTGCCTGGGGGGCAGATCGTCTTTGACGTGAAGTGCTCGCAACGCCTGGCACCTGCGATCGAAGCTGCTGGCGGTGTGCCGCTGATGTACAAGACCGGCCACTCGCTCATCAAGGCGAAGATGAAAGAGGTCAGCTCTCCGCTGGGCGGCGAAATGAGCGGCCACATCTTCTTCAAGGAGCGTTGGTACGGTTTTGACGACGGTACCTACGCCGGGGCACGCCTGCTGGAAATTGTCAGCCGTGTGCCGGATGCCGGAGCCTTGCTCAACAGCCTGCCCACCAGTTTCAGCACACCGGAGTTGAACGTGCCCTGCAAGGAAGGGGAGCCGCATGCTGTGGTTGAGACCCTGATCAAAACCGCAAAATTTGCGGAGCCTGCAAAAATTTCGACGATTGATGGCGTGCGCGTTGATTGGCCGGATGGCTTCGGCCTGATCCGTGCTTCAAACACCACGCCCGTGCTGGTGCTGCGGTTTGAAGGCCATACACAGACGGCACTGGAGCGCATCGAGGCCGACATGCTGGCGCTGTTGCGCAGCGTCAAGCCGGATGCCAGTTTCGCCGCAGCTGCCCATTAAGACTGCCTTGCAGTACTGATGAGAATCCTTCTGGTCAAGCTGTCGTCCCTGGGCGATGTGGTCCACGCCTTGCCTGTGGTGCAGGATATTCTCGCGGCAATGCCTGATGCGCAGATTGACTGGGTGGTTGAGAAATCTTTTGCGCCGCTGCTCTCAAGGATCACGGGCCTGCATAGGGTGATTCCGTGTGAGATCAGGCGTTGGCGCAAGTCGGTTTTTTCTGCCGTGACGCGCCGGGAATGGCGTGCGTTCAAATCTGATCTGCAGCGCGAAAAATATGATGCTGTCATTGACCTTCAGGGCCTGACCAAGTCAGCTCTTGTGGCGCGACTGGCAAAAAAAGCGCAAGGCGGCAAACGGTTTGCGCTGGCCAACCAGACGGAAGGATCCGGCTATGAGGCCCCGACGCGATGGGTGGCGGACGTTGCGATCAGGATGGAGCCACACATCCATGCGGTGCAGCGTTCGCGTGAGCTTGCAGCCCGCGCGCTGGGCTACACCCCGCTGGCTGTGCCTGATTTCGGATTTAAGACACGGCAGGCGGGAAATGTGAATGTGAATGCGAACAGGCAGGTGGCGCTGGTCCACGGCACTTCACGCGGCGACAAGGAGTGGCCGTTTGTTCACTGGGTTGAACTTGGTCGGCGTTTGCAGGCCGCAGGCTACCAGCCTGTGCTGGCACATGGCAACCAGAAAGAAATGGACACCAGCCTGCAGATTGCAGCCGGTCTCAACAATGCCGGGGTGTGGCCTGTGCTGGGACTTGACGCCCTGACCGACAGGCTGGCTCAATGTGCGGGTGTGATCGGTGTGGACAGCGGCGTCAGCCATATCGCTGTTGCGCTCGATTTGCCGCATGTGCAGATCTATAACTTCGACACCGCATGGCGCACAGGCCCTTTGCCCGCCGCAGCAAAAGCTCCGCGACAGCTCAGCGTGTTCGCCAGACCGCAACCGACAGTAGATTCAGTCTGGCAAGTGTGGCTGGCCTGCACGGAAGGCGCGCCATGAGCAGCCTGATACTGGGCCTTTATTCAGCCCTGATGTGGTTGGTCCAGCCGCTGCTGCGCCGCAAGCTGGCGCGACGCGGGGTAGAGGAGCCAGGTTACGGCGAAGCTGCTGAAGAGCGTTTTGGCCATTACAGCCATCCGCCAGAAACTGTTGCTGAACTAGTCTGGGTGCATGCGGTATCCCTTGGTGAAACGCGCACGGCAGCCGTGTTGCTCAGGGCCTTGCGTGTGCAGTACCCGGGCATCCGCATCCTGCTCACGCATGGCACGGCGACAGGCCGCGCTGAAGGATCAGGCCTGTTGCGAGCAGGCGATGTACAGGTCTGGCAGCCATGGGACAGCAAGGGCGCCGTTGAACGGTTCTTCAGTCACTTCAAGCCGCGCCTGGGCTTGCTGATGGAAACAGAGGTCTGGCCCAATATGGTGGCGATTGCCAATAAGCGGGCCATGCCGCTGGTGCTGGTCAATGGCCGGCTGTCCGAGAAGTCGCTGCAGCAGGCGCTGGGCATGGCACCACTTTCTTATCCTGCCTACGCTGCGCTTGCCGCCGTGTATGCGCAGACCGACGATGATGCCAGGCGCTACCGCCTGCTGGGCGCAAAGATTGATGGTGTTTTCGGTAACCTCAAATTCGACGCAACGCCGGACCATGACCAGCAGTCGATCGGCAAGGCATGGCGCAATGCATCAGCCCGGCCCGTCGTGATGTTTGCCAGCTCACGTGAAGGTGAGGAAGCCACTTTTTTTGCACAGGTTGTTGCACTCAGGCAGGAGCGACAAACGCTGCCTCTGCCGAGATTTCTGGTCGTACCCCGTCATCCCCAGCGATTTGATGAAGCGCAGGCACTTGCCGAAAGCCAGGGCCTCAAGGTGTCGCGCCGTTCAGCATGGTCGTCCGGTCCTGGGGGCCCCGCAGGAAATGCCGGGGCCATGGCGGCCGATATCTGGCTTGGCGATTCACTCGGCGAGATGGCGGTTTATTACGCCATGAGCGATGTCGCCTTGCTGGGTGGAAGTTTTGAAGCGCTGGGCGGGCAGAACCTGATTGAAGCGGCTGCATGCGGCTGCCCTGTTGTCATGGGGCCGCACACCTTTAATTTCACGGAGGCTGCAGACCTTGCGCAGGCGTCAGGTGCGGCGCGCCGTGTGGCTGATTTACCAGAGGCGGTGCGCAGTGCGCTTGCGCTTGTCGCCAGGCCCAACGCCCATCACGCTGCGGTACTCGCCAGCCTTGCATTTGCTGCCGGTAACCGTGGTGCCACGGAAAAAACCTTAAACGCCCTCAAGCTGTTTCTTGATCGGGCTTAGCCATCCACAGGCGCATCAGTCCTTCAGGACCTGATGACAGGTGCAGTTGTTGTGAGCGTACATCCGCAGGTGATGAGCCCAGTCCCGCAGCGTGGCCCAGGCCCCGCCGGTCGCGACTTCGTATGGCGTCAGGCCGAACATGCCCAGGCTGATGGATGGTTCACGCGAGACCACTGAATGCCAGGTGCGTTTCGGAATGAAAAGCGCATCGCCGGCTTCCACGCGCGCATAGATGCCTCGGGCTTTTTCAAATGATGCCAGCTCGTGGGCCTGGTCTGGCAGGCGAGACACGTTGATGTCGCTCAGCGTCGCGCCCCAGTCGTATTTGGCGGCTGGGCACATGTGCTCGCTTTGGTCGGGCGGGAAAAGAATGAATTCCTTGGTGCCCTTGAACTGGCAAAACCAGTTGTGCGGAAAGTCGTTGTGCAGGCCGGTCACTGTATTGGCCGGCCCCATGAAGATGTATTCCCAGGTCAGTTTGCGGTCCAGAAACGATTTGTCGGGCCACAGGCTCTTGATGAGCAGGTCCTTGCGCAGGGCAGGAAATTTCTCGAGGATGTCCCATTGCGCAAGATACAGCGTTGTCGGTTTGAACGACTGCATGTGCGCCCAGTTCAGGTGAAAACGCGCACCGGACTCCAGCCTGATTTTCTCAAGGCGTGCCATGGTCAGCAGGCCGGCTTCGGGGTCAGGTGTTTTCAGCGCCGCCTTGCCAAGTTCGCGCAGGTAGGGCGCGACTGGAAGAAACGGCCTGCCCTTGGTCACGCCCTGCTCGACCAGGCCATCGGTGAATTTCACCGGTGCTTCCGGGGCATCGCTCTCGCAGATGTCGGCCAGTGACTCAAAAGACCATTTGCTGAATGACGGCCAGTGCTTCACGCCGCCCTTGACCAGCACGGGGCGGTCAAACGGCCATTGCCGGCCTGATGCATGCAGGGCCTCCCAGGTGGTTTCCTCAATCAGTTCAAACAGCGGGCCGACCGGGATGGTCGTGGGTGCTGCCGTGACGACTTCGGCTTCAATGGGCAGGTCACCCATCATCAGCGGTGCGTCCCTGGTCTGCATCAGCATGGCTTGGCCCCCGGTACAGTTTTACTTGACCAGCAGGGAGTTGATGATAAGCAGGTCTTCGGGCGTCAGCGTGCCGTTGGCCTGGCGCAGGCGCAGGCCGCCCAGCAGCACGTTGTAGCGGGCCTGCGCCAGGTCACGTTTGGTCTGGAACAGCTGGCTCTGGGAGTTGAGCACGTCAATGTTGATACGCACACCGACCTGGTAACCCAGCTTGTTGGCATCGAGTGCGCTCTGGCTTGACAATTCCGCCGCTTCAAGCGCCTTGACCTGGCCCTGTCCGGACAACACGCCGAAGTAGGCGGTGCGGGTATTCAACGCTACGGTGCGGCGCGCGCCGTCGAGGTCGCTTTGCGCCTTGTCCTTGAGGGACAGGGTCTCGCGCACCCGGTTCTGCGTGGCAAAGCCTGCAAATAGCGGCACATTGAGCAGCAAGCCTATGGTGCCCGTGTTGTTGCGCGTGTTGAGGGCGCTGACGGCGGTGCCCGCAGGGCTGCGCGTGACGTTGTAGCTCGCGTTCAGATCGACGGTGGGCTTGTGTCCGGCCTCAGCCTTGTTCACCTCAAGCTCTGCGATCTCGTAGTTTTTTTGCGCCTGGCGAATGCTGGGGTGGACCAGACTTGCCTGGTCTACCCAGAGATTGACGTCTGCGGGCACCACGGGCGGCAGGGCGATGGGCGCAGCCAGCCCCTTGGGTTGCGAATTTGTCTTGCCGGCAAGGGTGTCGAGTGCCAGCCTTTTGACGCGCAGGTCGTTTTCGGCAGCGATCTCCTGCGCTGTTACCAGGTCATAACGGGCCTGGGCTTCACGCGTGTCGGTGATGGTCGAGGTACCGACTTCAAAGTTGCGCTTGGCCGAGGCCAGCTGTTCTGCCACAGCTTCTTTTTGTGCGCGGACAAAGGTCAGGGTGTCCTGCGCCGCAAGAACATCAAAGTAGGCCTGGCTGGAGCGCACGATGAGGTCCTGCTCTGACGCATCAAGTTGTGCTTTGGCCAGCTCGACCTGCCTGAAGCCTTGTTCATAGGTGGCCCAGTTGGCGGGGCGATAGAGGGGCTGGCTTGCTGTCAGGGTCGCGTTCTGGGTACTGAAGCTGCGGTCTACCAGCGGGTTGGTGTTGTCAAAACCGGTGCGTGACACGCCTGCAGCCAGACCGGCGGAAGGCAGTATGCCGGCCTTGGCCTGGTCAGCTCTCGCCACATTGGCGTCGTACTGGAGTTTCGCCGACTGGTAGCCGGCATCAAAGGCGCGAGCAGACTCGTACAGCTCAACCAGGCTTTGGGCCTGGGCCCGTGGTGCGAAAGCCATCAGCACGGATGCCAGGGCGAGTGATATAGGCAGCAGACCCGGTAGCGCCTGCGGTTTTTGGGGCGTTGTCATAAAAGTCCTGAACAAAAAGAAGTCAGCAAAACGGATCGGATCAAGGGCACAGTTTTTAATAACGGGGAACGGTGGCGTCGACCTGATGTGACCAGGCATTTATGCCGCCCTGCAGGTTGACGACCCCCGTGAAACCGCGTTGCTCGAGGAAGTTGCCGACCTGCAGGCTGCGCATGCCGTGGTGGCACAGGCAGGCTATGGGGTGTGCAGAACCATATGTGTCTTCCAGCTCGGACAGTCGCGCCGGCACTTCACGCATGGGAATGTGAAGCAGCGTGAAACCGTCGGGTTTGACAGATGCAGTCTGCAACTCCCATGGCTCGCGGACATCCAGCACGACAGGCAGGGCAGCCGGTGTGGCTGCGGCGCTGCTGTCGCGCCAGGCTTTAAAGCTGGACAGGTCGAGTTGGGGAATCATCGGGATGCTCTTGGCTATTGCTGGGTGTTTGACTGCTGGCTTCTTTTTCGCAGGCCTTTGTTCAGAACGTGAACTTCGACGGCTCGGGGAAGTTCAGCAGCTGCGGCGCCACCGTGTCCCATGCCTGCGTGGTGCGCCAGGCGTCTTCCGCGACACGCGTGACCAGGGTGGCACGCATGACCGGCTCGGTGCCGACGATGGCGCTCAGGCGGCCACCGACCTTGAGCATGGCCAGCAGTGTCTGGGGAATCTCGACCACCGAACCGCTCAGCACGATGACGTCAAACGGGCCGCGCAGGGGGTCAGTGCCTGAAACGGCCTGTGCGATCTTTGCCGCGCCATCCCCGGTACGCACGTCAGCGTTGTAGATGCCGGCTTTTTGCAGGTTCTCGCGGGCGGTCTGGGCCAGCGTACTGTCGATTTCCATGGTGATGACCTGCTGTGCACGGTGGCCCAGCAGTGCGGCCATGAAGCCGGAACCGGTGCCGATTTCCAGCACCTTCTCATGCTTTTGAACCGCCAGGTCCTGGAGGACGCGTGCCTCGACCTTGGGTGCGAGCATGCACTGGCCCGGATTGTTCTGCAAGTCGCTGGTCAGGGGGATTTCCATATCCACAAAAGCCAGCGCCTTGTGCGCCAGTGGCACAAAGTCTTCACGTTTGACCACTGCCAGCAGGGACAGGATCTGGCTGTCCAGCACTTCCCAGGGGCGGATTTGCTGCTCAATCATGTTGAAACGGGCTTGTTCGTAGTTCATGGCGGTAGGTGTATGGATGAAAAGGTGGGAATGACAGGGACAAACCCGCCAATTTTAGTCGTGCCCTGTAACCGGCGTGTGTACTTCTGCCAGGGCATCAATGTCGGCTGAATGGTTTGTTTTCGGGCCAAATTTGCGCTTCAGCCATTGCGACAGGTCGTCCAGGTAGCAATAGGTCACAGGCACCACCACCAGGGTCAGCAATGAGGAGGTAATCACGCCGCCAATCACGGCCTGGCCCATGGGGGCGCGCTGTTCAGAGCCTTCCGTCAGCGCAAAGGCCAGCGGGATCATGCCGAAAATCATGGCCAGCGTGGTCATCAGGATGGGGCGCAGCCTTACCTTGGCTGCTTCAAGCAGGGCGGCGCTGCGGTCCATGCCTTCTTCCCTCATCCGTATTGCAAAGTCCACCAGCAAAATTGCATTCTTGGTCACCAGGCCCATGAGCATCACGATGCCGATGATGGAAAACATCGACAGCGTGGAGCGGAACATCAGCAAGGCCAGCACCACGCCAATCAAGGTCAACGGCAGCGATGTCATCAGCGCCATGGGCTGCAGGAAGCTCTTGAACTGGCTGGCGAGGATCATGTAGATGAACAGGATCGCCATGACCAGCGCAGAGATCGCGTAACCGAAAGACTCTGCCATGTTTTTGGTTGAGCCACTGAACTGGTAGCGGTAGCCGGGCGGGAAACTCATGGTGTCCAGCGACGCGCGAATGTCACTGGAGATTTCGCCGGCTGAGCGGTTGTAGACATTCGCGTTGATGGCGACTTCACGCGCCAGGTCGCGCCGGTTGATCTGGTTGGGGCCGGTGCTTTCGGTCACGCTGGCGACCTGGCTGAGGCGCACGATGCGCGACGAGCCATCGGCGTTGCTGCCGACAGTACTGCTCATGAACGGCAGGCGCTCCAGGTCCTGCGGGGCGTTGCGTGCGTCAGGTGCGAGTCGCACGTTCACGTCATAGGTCTGGTCATCGGGTGCGCGCCAGTTGCCGACGGTCTGGCCGGCCACCAGCGTGCGCAGCGATGCCGCAATCTGCGATACCGACAGGCCCAGGTCGGAGGCAGCGTCGCGTCGCACGTCAACCTGAATCACGGGTTTGTCGGCCTTCACGCTGGAATCGAGGTCCACCAGGCCCGGAATGCCGCGAATACGGTTGCTGACCATGACTGTCAGGCGCTCAAGTTCTTTCAGGTCAGGACCTTGCAGCGAGAATTCCACCTGCTTGTTGCCACCCACCGAGTCGAGCAGACCGACGTGGGTGACCGTGATGCCCGGTACCTGTTTGAGGCGGTCACGCAGCAGGCCTGACAGTTCATCCACACTGCGCGAGCGTGCCTTGCGGTCCACCATGCGGATGTAGAGGCTGGCGTACATCTTGCCCTGTGCATTGCCGGTGTTGATGGTGGTGAGCGTGTATTTCACCTCGGGAAACTCGCGCACGATGGCTTCAACCTGGCGCGCTTTGGCTTCTGTGGCTTCAAGTGAGGAACCTACCGGTGTGTAGAAGTTGAGCGATGTTTCCGAGAAATCGGCCTTGGGTACAAACTCCGTGCCCAGCAACGGCACCATGAAGATGCTGATGATAAAAATCACAAGTGCCAGCAGCAGCGTTTTCAGCTTGTGCACCAGCGACCAGCGCAGGATGCCCTGGTAGCTGTTGCTCAGCGACTCGGTAGCGTCATCAAACCAGCCGGTGACGCGGCCTATGGTCTTGTCGTAAAACGTCACCGGCGGGCCGCGCTTGCCATGGGTATCGATGGCCGGGTCATGCCAGATGCTGGAGAGCATGGGGTCCAGCGTGAAACTCACAAACATCGAGATCAGAACAGCCGCGACGATGGTCACGCCGAACTCATGGAAGAACTTGCCGATGATGCCGCCCATGAAGCCAATGGGCAAAAACACAGCGACGATGGAGAAGGTGGTGGCCAGCACGGCCAGGCCAATTTCTTTTGTGCCGTCCATCGACGCGTTGTAGGGCGTTTTGCCCATCTGCACGTGGCGCACAATGTTTTCGCGCACCACGATCGCATCGTCAATCAGCAGGCCCACACACAGCGACAACGCCATCAGCGTGATCATGTTGATGGTGAAACCGAACAGGTTCATGAACAAAAAAGTGCCGATGATGGAAATCGGCAGCGTCAGCCCGGTGATGACGGTGGAGCGCCAGGAATTCAGGAACAAAAACACGATGAGCGCCGTCAGCAGTGCGCCTTCAATCAGTGTGCGGCGCACGTTTTCGACGGCAACACGTATGGGTCGGGCGCTGTCGGCAATCAGCTCCAGGCGAACGCCCGGCGGCAGTTGCGGTGTGATCTCGGCAATCGCCTTGTTCAGGCCGTCTACCACGGCAATGGTGTTTTCGTCCTGCGCCTTTTGTACGGAAATCAGCAGGGTGCGCTGACCGTTGTAGAGCGCTAGGCTGTCGATTTCCTGCGCACCATCGGCGATGCGCGCCACCTGGTCCACCGTGACCGCAGCACCGCTTTTGCGGGTGACGATGATCTTGCCAAAGTCCTCTGGCCGTTTGACGCGGGCATCAATCTTGACCACGCGCTCCTGCGTCAGCGAACGTATGGCACCCACCGGCAAATCCTGGTTTTCATTGCGCACGGCATTGACCACCTGCTCGGCGGTGATGCCGAGTGACTCCATGGCCTGCGGGTTCAGGTAGACATTGATCTCGCGTTTGGTGCCGCCCACCAGCGTCACAGAACCGGCGCCGCGTACGTTTTCAAGGCGTTTCTTCAAGACCTGGTCGGCCCAGTTTGTCAGCTCCACGGCAGACATGCTGCCTTTGGCATCAGGAAGCACGGCAATAGACCACACCGCCTTGCTGGCGGGGTCGAACCGCAGCACGCGCGGTTCTTTCACCTCGTCGCGCAGCGTGGGCCTGATAGCTGCAATCTTCTCCCGCACGTCTTCTGCGGCCTTGCGGCCATCGACATAAAGCTGGAATTCGATGATGACGACCGACTGGCCCTCATAGCTGCGAGAGGTCAGGGCGCTGACACCGGCAATCGAGTTGACGCCTTCTTCAATTTTTTTGGTGACTTCGCTCTCGACGATCTCGGGCGATGCGCCCGGGTATTCGGCCGTGATGACAACGACCGGCAGGTCGATATTGGGAAACTGGTCTACCTGCATGCGCTGGTAGGAGAACAAACCCAGCACCACGATGGCCACCATCACCATGGTGGCGAACACCGGATTTTTAAGACTGACCTGCGTGAACCACATGCCGGCTTATTTCGCTGTTGTGCTTGAAGCTGCGGCTACGGGCGCAGCCAGCTGCGTGAAGCGCACCTGTGTGCCTTCGCGCAGGTAGCCGATATTGGCGCGTATCACTTGCGTGCCTTCGGCCAGGCCCTTGACGGCCACCACGCTCTCGTTGCCTGCCGTGCCACGCGCGCCGGCTTCTATGGTTTTATGCACCACCTTGCCGTCTTCAACGGCCTGAACATAGGGTGCAGGTTTGTCGGTGCGTACGCTGCCCAGCGGCACCGCCAGCAGGGATGAACTCGCCGTGCCCAGCGTGCCCTGCGCAAACAGCCCCTGGCGCAGCGGCAGTGCCCGCCCGCCGGGAGCGTTGTCAATACTGAGGTAAGCCAGCACGCTGCGGCTGCCAGCCTGCGCGCTCGGGTTGATGCGTACCACCTTCGCCGTCGCGACCTGGCTGCCGCCTTCTATCTGCAGCTCTGCCGTCTGGCCGACGCTGATCTGCGCCGAGTCCGCCGCGCTCAGTGTGGCTTCAAGCTCCAGGCGGCTCAGGTCAACGACTTCGACGATGCGGGTATCGATGCCTACACGCTCGCCCGGCTGCGCCAGGCGCTGCGAGACCTGCCCGCTGATGGGTGATTTGAGTATGGTGTCTTCGACTGATTTTCTGGCCACATCGGTTGCAGCCTGCGCGGCGCGGTAGGTGGACTGCGCAGCGTTGAGGTTGGCCAGCGAGGTATCGAGTGCCGTTTTTGAAATGAAGCCCTGGTCTACCAGTGCCTTGTTGTTGTCGTACTGGCGCTGCACGACTTCAACCTGCGCTTTGGCCGAAGCGGCCTGTTCGCTCGCCTGGCGCACGCGTGACTGGTATTCGGTCGCCTCTATGCGCGCCAGCACCTGGCCAGCCTTGACGAAGTCGCCTTCACGCACCGTCAGGCCCTGCAGTTCGCCGGCCACACGCGCCTTGATGACGGCAGAATTCACGGCCTTGAGCGTGCCGGACACCGGCAGGCCCTGCGTGACCTGCAGGGTCTGTGCCTTCACCACGTCGGTCGCGGCCAGCTCGACCGTGCCCTGTTCTTTTGCCGCCGTGCTGGCCACCAGCGCCTGCTGCTGTGCCTTGCGTGCCGACAGCGCGCGGAAGACGCCAATGGCAATCAGAAGCACCACCAGCGCCGCTGCTGCCCACTTGATCCATTTCCTGTTGTTGTTTGTTGTCATGGAGGCGGTTTTATTTTTTATCTGGTGTAACAAGCAGCCCGTGCAGGATGGCGCTGAGTTGCGTCTCAATGTATTTTTTCGGGTCCATCGCCAGCGTCATGGGTGCGCAGATGCCCGGTGAATGTTTCGCCAGGATCAGGAACATCATGGGGGCGACGATGGTGAAGACTGCGTAGTCCAGGTCCAGCGGGCGGATCTCGCCGCGGTCTATGCCGCGCTGCAGGATGCGGCGAATCAGCGTCTGGCCGGGGGCAATGACTTCCTGCTGGTAGAACTCGGCAATCTCGGGAAAGTTTTTTGCCTCGCTCATCATGAGCTTGGTGATACCGGATGCCTTGGTGGCGCCCACGCGTTCCCACCACACGTTCATGCAGTAGGTGATCATTTCCGCGCTGTTGCCTTCAAAGGTCAGGAACTCTTCATTCCATTCCTTGAAGCGGCCAGAGATGTTCTCGCGCACCACGGCCTTGAGCAGTTCTTCCTTGCTGGGGAAGTACAGAAACAGCGTGCCCTTGGAAACACCCGCCCGGGCGGCGACTTCTTCAGACCTGGTTGCGGCAAAGCCTTTTTCGACAAACAGGTCCAGCGCGGCGGCCAGCAGTTCGCCGGGGCGTGCTTCCTTGCGCCGCTCACGCTTGACGGTGGCGGAGGCATCGGGTTTGCAGAAAAATTTGGAGAGGGGCATGGTTAATGACTGACTGGTTAGTAATGTAACCCGGGCCGTTTCAGGCGTCAACATCTGCGGATGGCAGGGGCAGTCTTCAGACCTTCAGCACGCGCCCGGCCAGGATGCCCAGCCATTCATGCAGCACTTCCTGGGTGGCCTGAAGCCCTGATGCTGACGGCAGCCACTCCAGTAGCGCACTGCGTCGGGGGACGATATAGCCGGTTGGGGCAGCCTGCACGACGAAGCCCTCACGCTCAAAGGCGATGACGGCGCGCGGCATGTGTGCTGCGTTGGTCACCAGCGCGATGCGCTTTACGCCGTCGCGCTTGAGCAGTGGGGCCAGCAGGCGCGCATTTTCGGTCGTGTCGCGCGACACCGACTCCAGCCAGCGAATGGGAACGCCGTATTCCTGCTGCGCGACGCGGGCCGCCACGGCGGCTTCGGATGTGCCCTGCGTATTGCTGGCCGCATGCCCCATGCCGCCTGTGAAGGCCAGCGGCAGCCCGGTCTGGCGGCCCAGCCAGATGCCGTAACGCAGGCGGGCGCCGGTCGATGAACTGGGCTGGGCCTGGCCGTATTCCGGCGCCAGTGGCAGCACACCACCGCCCAGCACCACAATCGCCTGGGCTTTGCCTGCCGTGATCTGTACGGCCGATGCCGGTGGGTATTGGGGCAGGGCGTTCTGTGCCAGCCACACTGCAGCGCCGTGGCAACTCAAGACCCACAGCGCAGTCAGGGCCAGCCACAGGAGGGAGCCACCTGTGCGTTTGCGCCTGCCGGCGACCAGCAGCAGCCCAAGCAATGCCAGCAGCAGCAGCGACAGGGGTGGCAGTGCCAAAGCGGTCAGCAGGGGTTTGATTGAGCCGGGTTCCATGAGTGCTATAAAAAAAGTAGCTGTATGTTCTTATTCTAAAAGGGCGAAAAGCAGGTGCTTTACGCGATAAATCGTACGCCGCCGCTTAAAGCTGTCACTATCAGGCTGTCTGATTAATCAAGGAGAACGGCATCAACCCGTATATCTGGTGTTTGGTGGGTGCCGTTCTTGGCGCACTTGCCTGCCTGCTGACGCAAGTCCGCGAAAAAACCGTCATTATTGAAACCGTGGCTGTGGCCATCTTTGGCGCCTACATAGGTGGCGACTTTGTGGCGGCCATGCTTAGCCACGGCACGACCAACGACAAGGATTTCAGCGCGGGCTCGCTGGGCCTGGCTGTTCTGGGTGCCGTGGTCTTCCTGCTGCTGCTCAAGCTGATGCGCAAGGCGGTTGGCCCGCAATTCACGCCAAAAGGGCCACGCCGGCGCGATTGAGCCGCTTCGCCTGAGGGATACCCGGTGCAAGCGGGCGGTTTTGAAGGTGCCCGCGTAAGATGAAAGCCATGGCCACGACTCATCGTGACCAGGCTGATCAATCATCTTTTTGAGCGGAGATTTCCATGGCATCAACTGAAACCATCACCCTGGGCGGCGGCTGCTTCTGGTGTACCGAGGCGGTGTACGTCAAGGTGCGCGGCGTGACCGATGTCGAGTCGGGCTACAGCAACGGCCAGGCGTCCCGCCCCAGCTACGAAGAAGTGTGCAGCGGCCGCACCGGATCCAACGAGGTCGTCAGGCTGGAGTTTGACCCGGCGCAGATCACACTGCGCGAGATTCTCGAAATCTTCTTCGTCATCCACGACCCCACCAGCCTGAACCGCCAGGGCAACGATGCGGGCACGCAGTACCGCAGCGGCATTTACTACACCTTGCCAGAGCAAAAGCAGGTGATAGACGACTTCATCCGCGAAGCCGGCCAGGACAAGACCTTCAGCAAACCCATCGTCACCGAGGTATTGCCGCTTGCCAACTACTGGCCGGCCGAGGCCTACCACCAGGATTACTTCGAGAACAACCCGAACCAGGGTTACTGCGCTTTTGTGGTCGGCCCCAAGGTCGAGAAATTCCGCAAAACCTTTGCGTCGCGCGTCAAGAGCTGAGGCCCTGGCAGCCGGAAAACAGTTTTGCAGGCAATCGGCGTCCCGCGAAGCGTGGTCCTTACACCTGGGGCGGGTGCTCAGCGGATGAGCTTGCTATTAATTCAGTAGCTGCTCACGCACGTATTTAAAGGGCTACAGCCCGATTTGGCCTCTAAAAATGCCTGTTTTTGGCGTTTTTCAGGGCTTTTATCGCCGTCTTTGGCTTGAAAACCCTTAATTGATACGATAAATGTATCAATTGAAAAACTTTTAGTTATAAAAAAATTATTGTTACGATTTTTGTATCAATCGACATTGGCGCCTTCAGGTGCGCCGCAGCGCAAAGTAAAACCACTCCTGGCCCACTTCCCCGCGCGGGTTCGGGAAGACGATAAACCCGTCTTGCGGTGCCTTCACTTCTTCGCCACTGTGGCGCCAGCCGATGACCTCGTCGGTTTTCACTGCGTCAAAGCTGCGCCATTCGCGCGTGAAGCGGTCGCCAGCATGGTCGCGGTCCGTCACGTCCACCAGCCGCAAAATTTCGCGTCCGGGCACAGCTGGCGTCAGGGGTACTGCTGCCGGATCGACCAGCCCCAGCAGGGCCATCGTCTGCAAAATCGCCTGCCGCGCCACATCTGCACCTTTGGGGTCGTCATGCTGGCCGCACTCCAGCGTCACGCCGTAGCCGCCTTTGGAGCGCATGTATTCCGTGGTGCCCACGCCGTAATTGGTACTTGTGACGAGTGCTTGTGAGCGGTCGCTTCCGTCTGCGGTGGCCTTCTGCGCCCGCCGTTTCACGCCGCGTGCATAGGTGTCCAGCCAGCCCTCGACGATGCGGTAAGGCCCGGTGTGCAGGGCAAGCTGCATTTCCTGCCCGGCCTGGCTGAAGGGCTCCAGCGTGCCGGTGTTGTTCTGCGGGCCGATCATCACAAAAGGTGCGCCGCCTGTGTGAAAGGAGTGCAAATCCAGCAGCACGTCATGCGCTTCAAGAATGGGGCAAAGCACATTCGCAATCCTGTCCTCGAAATCCTGCGGCTCTGCCGTGACTGCCATGTTGCGGTTCAGGTTGCGGTCGCCCATGCGGCGCTTGAGCTGGTAGGCCAGCGGGTTGGTGATGGGGATAAACGTCACCGCACCGCGCTGTATCACCAGCTGGCCGCTTTCAAGCTCTGCGAGCAGCTGCGTGATGGCCTGCGTGCCGCAGGTCTCGTTGCCGTGCACGGCGCCCAGCACCAGGAGGCGCGGGGCGGCCCGGGTGCTGTCAAGGCCGTGGAAGGTGTGGGTACGGAGGTGGGCGGCTTGAGGTGTTGAAGCAGGGGGCGTGGCAGTCATGCAAGGTTTATATCCGCATTGAAGCAGCAGGGCAAAGTTGCCACCGGATTTTCGGGATGGGCGCTGCATGCCTTACATTACATGTCCTGTGGTTTTGCCTCCCGGCATCTGCTGCAGCCAACCCATACCGATACACCACATGACCCGCCGGTCAAGCCCATCAACCCACACCATCGTCTGGCTTTTGACGCTGGCGCTTCTGTTCGCGCAGACGCTGGGGCTGATGCACGGTACCTTGCATGGCCCGGGTGTGGGGTCTGCCAAAGCGGTCCATCTCAAGGTGGGCGCAGTTCATGCCGAACATGGCGCGGTGGATTCGCTGTTTGCTTCCCACGCCAGCGACGCAGACTGCCGCCTGTACGACCAGGCCAGCCATGGCAGCGCTGCGCTGCATGTGGCTTCGCTGGTTTTGCCGGTGCTGCTGCCCACCGTGGCAGTGGCGATTTTTGAGGGCGAAGCACTCGCCCGCTGGGCTGCGCTTTTTGACGCACGCGGCCCGCCCCTGACTCCTTGAATCCCCTTTGCTGACCCTTTGGGGTTGGCCTTGCCCCTGCGCATCCACCGGATGAGCAGGTTTGCATCCTGATTCAAAGAGTCCTCATGACATCCTCATTTTCAAAAAACGCACTGCAACTGGCGGTGCTGGCCCTTGTGGCCACGGCCGGCCTGGCGCAGGCGCAGAACGCGACGGGCAATGCCGCCGCACCAACACCCGCAGCAAACCTCCGGGAGGTCACGGTCACCGGCAACCCGCTGGGGGCAACCGACCTGATTGCGCCTGCGGCAAGTTACGGCGGCACCGGCCTGCTCTTGCGTTCCAAAACCACGCTGGGTGAAACGCTCGATGGCGAGCCCGGCATCAGCAGTACCTACTTTGGCCCGAATGCCAGCCGACCCATCATTCGCGGGCTTGACGGCGACCGCATCCGCATCCTGGGCAATGGCGGCGCGACGGTGGATGCATCGTCGCTGAGCTACGACCACGCAGTGACCGCAGACCCGATCAGCACCCAGCGCATTGAAGTGCTGCGCGGCCCGGGCGCGCTGCTGTATGGCGGCAGCGCGGTGGGCGGTGTGGTCAACGTGATTGACAACCGCATTCCGCGTGAAGCCCTGTTTGACGAGAAGGGCGGGGTGGCCGGCAAGGTCGACTATGGCCTGGCGACCGGCAACCGCGAAAAAGGCGGTGGCATGGCACTGGAGGCCGGCAACAACCGCTATGCGCTGCATGTAGATGGCTTCAGCCGTGAAACCGGCGATGTGAATGTGCCGGTCGGCCTGGCCTGTACCAAACCCGGCGCTGTGGGCACATTCAACCGTATCTGCAACTCTGCCAGCAAGGTCAATGGCGGGGCGCTGGGTGGGTCCCTGCTGTTTGACCACGGCTATCTTGGGGCATCCATCAGCACTTACCGCAACACCTACGGCACAGTGGCTGAAGACAACGTGACCATCGGCATGAAATCTGACCGCATCGGCCTGGAGGGCGAAGTGCGTGACCTGGGCGGATTTATCAAAAGCATCAAGGGCCAGTACAGCCAGACCGACTACACCCATACCGAGTTTGACGGGCCCACACCCGGCACGGTGTTCAGGAACAAGGGCAGTGATGTGCGGGTGGAAGCCAGGCACGCGCCGGTTAGCGGGCTGAGCGGCGTGTTCGGTCTGCAGGCCGAAAACTCACGCTTTTCTGCGGACGGCACCGAGGCCTTCGCCCCTTACAGCGAAACCACACAACGCGGCCTGTTTGCCTATGAAGAATATGCAACATCCTGGGGCCGCCTGAGTTTTGGCGGGCGGCTGGATTCGGTCAGGGTTGCATCGCTGGGCAACCCGCGCCTGGCGCGCTTTGTGCCCGCCTCGCGTGATTTCAATCCTTCAAGCTATGCGTTCGGGGCCTTGTGGAATGCCGCGCCGCAATGGCAGATCACCAGCAACCTGGCCTTCAGCGAACGCGCACCGAAAGACTATGAGCTGTACGCCTTCGGTACCCATGTGGCGACCAATGCATGGGAAACCGGCAACGCGAATCTGGGCAAGGAAAAATCCACCAGCCTGGATGTGGGTGCGAACTGGAAGTCTGGCGCGAATACTTTTGCTGCCAACGTGTATGCGCATCACTTCAAAAACTACATCGCGCTGCTGGCCACGGGCAACACCTACGGGCAATCCAGCGGCACGCTGAACCCGACCGATGCGGATGGTGACGGCATAGATGATGCTGACCCGGACAACCGCGTGCGCCGCGAATTTGCCTACACTGCGGTGCGTGCGCGTTTCACAGGGGTTGAAGCAAGCGGCAATATGCGTTTGCTTGAAGGCGCCAGCACGCTGGACCTTGGCCTGCGGGGCGACATGGTCAGGGCCACCAACCTCAACAACGGCCAGCCGCTGCCGCGCATCGCGCCCATGCGTGTGGGCGCCACGCTGAAGTGGGCCAGCGGCCCCTGGGGTGCGAACCTGGGCTTTGACCACTCTGCTGCGCAGAACCGCGTGGCAGCGGGCCAGCGCGCAACGGCGGCCTACACGCTGTGGAACACGGCGGCGACCTATGCGCTGAAGATGGGGGCTGTCAACACGCTGCTGTATGCACGCATTGACAACCTGACCAACCAGCTGGCGTACAGCGCGACCTCAGTGCTGACCACGACGGCGTTCCCCAAAGCACCGTTGCCGGGGCGCAGCCTGAAAATAGGCTTGCAGGCGTCGTTCTAAAGGCACCGCATAAATTCATTTTTCGGGCGAATTGCGGCGTTGCGAGGTGCTCGCAATCCTCATGTACCTGTGTACATTCCGGTTGCTGTGCGCCCCGCGCCTTGCACTTCATCCCGAAAAAACGAATTTCTGCAGCCCCTTTGAGACAAAAATCGACCCTTGGCAGGAGAGGCCGGGCGCTAAGATTGGCGCAATGAACCAGCTTGTCCTTGTCTCCCTGCTCCCGGTCGTGTTGTTGATTGCTGCTGGTTTTGCCGCAGGCCGCCTCCAGTGGATCAGGCCCACGGCGGTCAAGGATCTGTCCAACCTGATTTTTTTGCTGCTGACACCGGCGCTGCTGTTTCGCACCATGAGCAAGGTGCGCGTAGAGCAGCTCGATTTCAAGCCGGTGACGGCCTACTTCGTCGCCGTCGCCATCCTTTTTGGCGGCATCCTGCTGGTCAAGGGCCTGAACCGGCGTGCAGCGGTGCTGGCGCTGGCCGGTACTTTCTCAAACACCGTGATGATCGGCATCGCCATGGTGGGCCTCATGTACGGGCCTGCCGGGCTGGTGATCTTGCTGACGCTGGTGTCCACGCATGCACTGGTGCTGCTGACCACTGCAACCCTGGTGCTGGAACTCGCCGTGGCGCGTGAGCAAAAACTTGGACTGGGCGGGGAACTGGGCACAGCGCCACGGCATCCGGTGACGACGGTGTTGCTGGCGGTGAAGAATGCAGTGCTCAACCCGGTGCCCCTGCCCATCATCGTCGGCCTGCTGTTCGCGCAGACCGGACTGGTGATTCCGGAGGTGATAGACAGGCCGCTGGAGCTGCTGGCCAATGCCTTCGGCCCGCTGGCGCTGGTGCTGGTGGGCGTCACGCTGGCCAATACGCCGATAGGCGGTTATTGGCGTCCGGCGCTGGCACTGGCCAGCGTCAAGAACCTGCTGCATCCCCTGCTGGTATTTGGCATCTGCCACCTGCTCGGTGTGGGTGGCCTGCCCATGGCCGTGATGGTGACAGCATCGGCGCTGCCGATTGGCGCCAATGTGTTTCTGTTTTCGCAGCGCTACAAGGTGGCCGAAGAGCTGATTACCGCCAGCGTGGTGATGTCTACGGCGCTGGCGCTGGCCAGCCTGACGCTGGTGTTGCTGCTGCTCGGCAAGTTCGCCTGACTCCAAACTGCGGTGGGGCTCAGTTAAACTCCCGGCTGTCATAAAAGTGTCATATTTCTGACATATTCACCGGGGACTTAGATGCTGTTTGGCAAGTTGCTGCCGCGCGAAGGCAATTTTTTCGAAATGTTCAACCAGCATGCGGAGCGTATTGTTGAAGCGGCACATGCATTTTCAAAACTGGTCGCCAACTACAGCGATGTCGAAAAACGTGAGTCCTTCAACCGCGAAGTGGACAACGCTGAACGTGCCGCTGATCGCATCACCCACGATGTGAACCGCGCCCTTCACAAGACCTTCATCACCCCGATTGACCGCGAGCAGATCCACAAGCTCATCAACACCATGGACGATGTGGCCGACCTGATACAGGACTCTGCAGAAACCATGGCGCTGTACGACGTGCGCCACATGACCGACGACATCGTGCGCCTGACCGACCTCAGCGTGAAATGCTGCGAGCGCCTGAAAGACGCGGTCGCGCTGATCGGCAAGGTCAGCGAACCGGCGACGGCTGAAGCAGCCCTGAAGACCTGCGAAGAAATCGACAAGCTTGAGTCTGACGCCGACCGCGTGATGCGTTCTGCCATGAGCCGCCTGTTCCGTGAAGAGCCGGATGTGCGCGAGGTCATCAAGCTCAAGGCGGTGTACGAACTGCTGGAAACCATCACCGACAAGTGCGAGGACGTCGCCAACCTCATCGAGGGCATCGTCCTCGAGAATTCCTGAATCCGGGTAACTGATTCATGCAAAGCGTACAGACCGCCCTGTGGGTCGTGGCCCTGCTGGTTTTCCTGGCCATTGCCTTCGACTTCATGAACGGGTTTCATGATGCGGCCAATTCGATTGCCACTGTGGTGTCGACAGGCGTGCTCAAGCCGGGGCAGGCCGTGGTGTTCGCGGCGGCTTTCAACCTGCTGGCGATTTTTATATTTCACCTCAGCGTGGCCGCAACTGTTGGCAAGGGCATAGTCCAGCCGGGTGTGGTTGATACACACGTGGTTTTTGGTGCGCTGGTGGGCGCCATCACCTGGAACCTGCTGACCTGGTACTACGGCATTCCCAGCAGTTCATCGCATGCGCTGATTGGCGGCATTGTGGGCGCAGTCATGGCCAAGTCGGGTGCGCATGCGCTCATCTCCGGCGGCATCATGAAAACGGTGGCCTTTATTTTTGTCTCACCGCTGCTCGGTTTCCTGCTGGGTTCCATGATGATGGTGCTGGTGGCCTGGATCTGCAGGCGAGCCACGCCTTCGCGGGTCGACAGGTGGTTCCGCAGGCTGCAGCTCGTCTCTGCCGGCGCCTATAGCCTGGGCCACGGCGGCAATGACGCACAAAAAACCATAGGCATCATCTGGATGCTGCTGATCGCTACGGGTTACGCGTCTGCCAGCGACGCCTTGCCGCCCACCTGGACGATCGTGAGCTGCTACCTGGCGATTGCCGCCGGCACCATGTTCGGCGGCTGGCGCATCGTCAAGACCATGGGGCAGAAGATCACCAAGCTGAAACCGGTTGGCGGCTTTTGTGCCGAGACCGGCGGCGCGCTGACGCTTTTTCTGGCGACGGGGTTGGGCATTCCAGTGTCAACCACGCACACCATCACGGGTGCCATCGTTGGTGTGGGCTCCACACAGCGCGCTTCCGCCGTGCGCTGGGGCGTGGCTGGCAATATTGTCTGGGCGTGGATCTTCACGATCCCGGCTTCGGCGTTTGTGGCCGCGATTGCTTACTGGGTCAGCCTGCAGATTTTCTGATCGATTGCCGTGTCATCCCGGACCAGATCCGGGATCCATGCCTTGTTGCGCACCTCATTGACTGATCTTGCGGGCTTCCTCGACCTGGTATTCAAAGTAGCGCTGAAAGCTGAACGCGATGCTGGACATCAGCGTAATGGCGCCAAACAGAAGTGCAAACACAACCGCACCAATCGTCAGCCAGTTGGTGTTGCCTGAGGCTGTGCCTGGCAGCGCCGGGTTGTAGATGGCGTTCCATTTTTCCGTTGGCATCAGGCCGTAATAGATCGCCGTGATTGACGTGCCCGCGAGCGTGAAACCCAGCAGGGGGATCAGGAGCCAGGCGATCTGGTCGTCCTGCCCGTAAAGCTGCACGCGATGCACGCCCCACCAGCCAATGGCCGCCACGACGGGATGAGCCCAGGCCCACAGGTCCTTCATTCCAAAGAGGTAGAAGCGGTGCAGACCCAGCTGGCCGAAGATGAAAGCCAGCCAGGCTGTGGCTGTTTTGTTTTTTGCGGTGGTTTTTTCAACAGTTTTGGGCATGGGGGATTATGGAGCTGCACCGTCAGGCGGTGTGCTGTCACCGGCCCCGAGCATCTTTTGCATGATGACGATGTCGCGCCAGGCGCCGAACTTCCAGCCGCATGACTTGACCTGGCCGACCTCTTCAAACCCCAGCGCCTTGTGAACACCGACAGAACTCGCATTGGCCGAATCGCCGATGATGGCCATCACCTTGCGTATGCCCGCAGCTTCGCACTGCAGCAGCAGTTCGGCCAGAAGTGCGCGGCCCAGGCCCTTGCCCTGCAGGCCTGGCGCCAGGTAAATCGAATCTTCAACTGAATAGCGGTAGGCGGGACGCGGCTTGAACCAGTTGCCGTACGCAAAGCCCACGACCTGGCCGTCCAGTTCCGCCACCAGGTAAGGCAGGCCCTTGGCGCGAACGTCGGCGCGCCTGGCGGTCATGTCGGCCAGGCTGGGCGGTTCGGTCTCGAAGGTACCTGTACTGTTCAGCACATGGTGGGCGTAGATGGCGGTAATCGCCGGGATGTCGCTCTCAAGGCTGGGGCGGATCAGGGGGCTTGTGCTCATTGGTCGTGACTGGGTAAATGAATGCAGGGCGGGGGGCTGAAGGCAAGGGTTGATATTCCGGGCGAGGGGTGTTTTTGACCCCAAACTGATTCCTCAGGCTATAATCGCAGGCTTTGCAGCATTTCGCTGACCGGGTGGTCATGTCGTGTGTCTCAATCGCTGCAGGAAACTTTGGGGTGCTTTTTAACCATGCGCCCCACCACCCAAGGATAAATCATGGTCGTCATCCGACTTGCACGCGGCGGTTCCAAGCACCGTCCATTTTTCAACATCGTTGTGGCTGACAAGCGCGTCCGCCGCGATGGCCGTTTCATCGAGCGCATCGGTTTTTACAACCCGATTGCCAAAGGTGGCGAAGAAGGCCTGCGCATCATGCAGGACCGCCTGACCCACTGGATCGGCGTTGGCGCACAGCCATCACCAACCGTTGAGCGCCTGGTCAAGCAGGGCGCTGCGGCCGCTGCCAAGGCAGCCTGAGTTTTATTTCGATGTTGCCCGGGCTTCAGCCGTCTGGCCTGCCAGATGACGCGATTGAAGTCGGGCGCATTCTCGATGCGTGGGGCGTCAAGGGATGGTTAAAGATCCTGCCCCATAGCACCGACCCCGAGGCGTTGTTTGCAGCCAGATCATGGTTTTTGCAGCCGCCCGATGCCAAATTCCGCCCTGGATTCAATGCCTTTACAGGCACCGTATCCATCGCGGTGGACGAGGCCAAAACCCATTCTGATTCCGTCGTCGCCAAGGTCGCTGGCCTGGACGACCGTACAGCCGCAGAGGCTTTGCGTGGCGCGCGTATCTTTTTGCCGCGCAGCGCCTTTCCCGCGGCTTCCAAAGACGAGTACTACTGGGTTGACCTGATAGGCCTGGATGTCGTCAACCGCGAGGGCGTGGGGCTGGGTTCTGTACGTGACCTGATGGCCACCGGCCCGCATTCCGTGCTTTGCGTTGAGTACACCGCAAAGCAGGAAGACGGCACTGAGGCAGCAGCCGAACGCATGATTCCCTTTGTCTCGGTTTACGTCGACAGCGTGGACATCGCCGGCAAGCGCATCACGGTTGACTGGCAGCCTGACTACTGAGCGCTTCGCGTACTTGCCGCGGCGCAAATGTCGCGCAAAATGGGTTCTCCATGCGCTTTGATGTCATTACCCTTTTCCCGGAGCTGTTCACGCCCTTCCTGACGAGCGGCGTGACCCGTCGCGCCTATGAATCAGGTCTGGTGGAGCTAAAGTTCTGGAACCCCCGCGATTTTGCCGATGGCAGCTATCGGCGGGTGGACGACAGGCCGTTTGGCGGTGGCCCTGGCATGGTCATGCTGGCCGAACCGCTGGCCCTGTGTCTTGAAAAAATACAGGCGGATCGTCTGGCAAATGGTTCGGGTACCGCGCCAGTGGTGCTTTTCTCGCCGGTCGGTGAAACGCTGAACCACGCTGCTGTTGAAAGCTGGTCTGCGGGCTCTGGTGCTGTTCTCGTGTGCGGCCGCTACGAGGGCCTGGACCAGCGGTTCATCGATGCGCATGTCGACAAGCAGATCAGCCTGGGTGATTTCGTGCTGTCTGGGGGCGAGATCGCCGCAATGGCCCTCCTGGATGCCGTGGCCAGGTTGCAACCTGGCGTGCTCAATGACGAAGGCAGCCACCAGCTGGACAGTTTCAACCCGGCGCTGGATGGCCTGCTGGACTGTCCGCATTACACCCGTCCCGAGTCATGGCGGGGCCAAACTGTTCCGCCCATCCTGTTGTCCGGCAACCACAGCCACGTTGAGCGCTGGCGCCGCGACCAGCGGCTGGCGCTCACGCAAAAGCAACGTCCGGAACTGGTCCAGAAGGCCAGGGAAGCCGGACAGTTGACTGCTGGCGATGAGGCTTTTCTGATGGATTTGTTTGAAAACCCGGAAAAAGACGCCTGACTTGCTATAATCGAAGGCTTTTCGGTCCTCTGGCGGCCACTGCAACCATGTTGCCCATACAGGCCCAAGCTGGCATGTGATGAGCGCAACCCCTGGATTTGCGGTCTTTAGCGTAGCTCGCGAATGAACGAAAAAGTGAAATTGGAATTTTTATGAATCTGATCCAGACCCTTGAGCAGGAAGAAATTGCCCGCCTCAACAAGACTGTTCCCGTTTACGCGCCTGGCGATACCGTCATTGTCAGCGTCAACGTGGTTGAAGGTACCCGCAAGCGTGTGCAGGCGTTTGAAGGTGTTGTGATTGCCAAGCGCAATCGCGGCCTGAACTCCAGCTTCATCGTTCGCAAGATTTCCAACGGTGAAGGCGTCGAGCGTACCTTCCAGGTCTACAGCCCGCTGATCGCCAAGATCGAAGTCAAGCGCCGTGGTGATGTGCGCCGTGCCAAGCTGTACTACCTGCGCAGCCGCAGCGGCAAGTCTGCACGTATCAAGGAAAAGCTGGGCGCCAAGGCCGCGTAAGCTGCCTGCCCGCAAAAAGCCGCTCTTCATGGGCGGCTTTTTTTTGCCTGAAAATAGCAGTCAAAGGCCCAGCGCATGTCCTCCCCCACCGAGTTCACAAAACCCCTGCCCAAATTTGACCCCCGCAGCATTCCGGTGCTTGGCGTGGACGATCACCTATCCGGTGTGGCGCGGGAACGCCTGACGCCGCAGGCGCTTCGCGCACGATTCCTGAGCCCCCCGGACTGGTCCCCCGAGCATAGCGTCGAGAAGAGGTTTGCGGACCGTCAGCCGGCACTCGCCGCGGTGCTGGTACCCCTGGTAATGCGCGATGAATTGACATTGCTTTTGACGCAGCGCACCACCAATCTTTCCACCCATTCCGGCCAGATCGCCTTTCCTGGCGGACGCACCGACGACACGGATGCCGATGCCGTCGATACGGCCTTGCGCGAAGCCCATGAAGAGGTGGGTCTGACACGTGAGCATGTCGAAGTCCTGGGTACGTTGCCCACTTATGTGACTGGTACTGCCTACATCATCACGCCTGTCGTGGCGCTGGTGACGCCCGGCTTTGTGCTCCAGCCTAATCCAGGCGAGGTCGCCGATGTGTTCGAGGTGCCTTTGTCATACCTGATGAACCCGGCGCACCACAGGCGCCATCAGGTCGAGTTTGACGGCGTGACCCGGCAGTGGCTTTCCATGCCTTACCTTGATCCTGCGGTTGTGGGTGGACTCGATCCCACAGAGCGTTTTATCTGGGGTGCGACGGCAGGCATGCTGCGCAACCTCTACCGCTTCCTGAGCGCCTGAATAAAGCTCACCCCTGTCCAGGCCCACCGCGTGTGGCCCGTTCCCCCCTTGAAGGGGCGGCGCCTGCGGTCTGGCAAAGCCAGTCCCGCGGCCCCTGCTGGCAAATACCATGGCCGTCTGCCTCCTCTTTCGCCAGTTCAAGACGGCTCTGTCGGCTGCAAGGTGGGAGGCCCTCGGGGGCGGGGCGCTCTACGAAGTGAGCGACCGTGGGGGCCAGTTATGATTCCTTATGAGCTTTCTTGCCGTTTTGTTTGCACTCATCATTGAACAGGCCCGGCCACTCGCACGCGGCAACTGGATTCATTCAACATTCCGTGGCTGGGCACGCTGGGCCAGCCGTAGTCTGGATGCCGGCAAGCCGCACCACGGCTGGATAGCCTGGACAGTCACCGTGATGGCTCCGGCCGTCGCTACGCTGGCGATTCACTGGCTGCTCTGGAGTGTCAGCGCCGTGCTGGCTTTCATCTGGAGCGTGGCCATTCTGTATGTCACGCTCGGCTTCCGGCAGTTCAGCCACCACTTCACCGACATACGCGATGCACTCGACGATGGCGATGAGGCACTCGCGCGCGAACTTCTGGCGCAGTGGCGTCAGGTTGATGCGAGTGAATTGCCGCGCAGTGAAATCGTCAGGCACGTGATCGAATATTCCGTGCTGGCGGCGCATCGCCATGTGTTTGGCGTGCTGGGGTGGTTCTCGGTGCTGGCCGCTCTCGGCCTGGGGCCCGCGGGCGCAGTCATGTACCGCCTGAGCGAGTTCGTCTCACGCTACTGGATGTACAAAAGCAAAACGCCTTCGGCGGGAGAGGGCGCCAGCCCGGCGCTGCAGGGCGCAGCCCTCAAGGCCTGGGGCGTGATTGACTTTGTGCCCGCCCGTGTCACGGCCCTCGGGTTTGCCGTGGTCGGCAGCTTTGAAGATGCCATCGATGCGTGGCGCAACTACACCCAGCGGTTTCCGGCAGACGCTCCTGCGGCGACCGACAGCCGCAATGACGGCATTATTCTGGCGGCTACTTCCGGCGCTGTGAACGTTCGCCTGGGCGGTGAAATGCTCAAGACGGTTTTTTCGCCCAACACCTCGCAGGGGTTTCAGGCCGGAGGCCTGGATGCGGAATCCACCATCATCGAACCTACGCCAGGCCGGGAGCCCGAGCCTGCCCACCTGCGCAGCATTGTCGGGCTGGTGTGGCGTTCCGTCGTGCTCTGGATGGTGTTGCTGGCCTTGCTGACGCTTGCACGCCTGCTGGGCTGAGTGGCTCAATAGCGCGTCTGCGACAGCTCTTCAAACAGCTCGCCGTATAGACGGTAGCGGTTTGTGCTGATGGAGCGTGCGGGATCGGTCGAGTTGACTTCCGCGATGACCCCGCAGCCGGGCTCATGCAGGTGGGTGCAGTTGTAGAACTTGCAGTTTTGCGCATGCGCCTTCAGATCCGGCATCAGGGTAGCCAGTTGCATCGGCTGTATGTGGTTAAGCCCGAACTCCTGGAATCCCGGCGAATCAATCAGCGCGGTTGTGCGGGCTTCGTCTATCCAGTAAAGCGTTGTGCTGGTTGTGGTGTGCTTGCCTGAATTGAGCGCCTGTGAAATTTCTGCCGTCAGCACTTTTGCCTGCGGCACCAGCAGGTTGGTCAGGCTGCTCTTACCTGCACCCGAAGGCCCTAGCACCAGCGTTTTTTTACCTTGCAGCAGTGCCATCAGCCCTGCCCTCTGTTCGGCATTGTCAGCGGTTTCCACCCTGGGCTTGATGGCCAGTGGCAGCATCTTGTAGCCCATGGCACGGTAGGGTGCCGACTTGGCCCAGGCGCGCCCGAACGGTTCTGCGAGGTCGCTTTTGTTGAGCGCAATGATGGGCGTGATCCGCTCCGCTTCAGCAGCAATCAACGCCCGGGTGAGCTGGCTTTCTGAGAACTCGGGCTCGGCTGCGATGAGAATCAGCACCTGGTCCAGGTTGGCCGCAAAAGACTTGGTACGCATCTCGTCCTGCCGGTAAAACAGGTTGCTGCGTTCCTCAACTTTTTCTATGGTGCCCTCATCTTCACTGGGCAGCCAGCGAACGCGGTCGCCTACAACGGCCTGGCTCTTTTTGCCGCGAGGGTGACAGATCAGGCGTTCGCCGTCGTCGGTCTCCACCAGAACATGGCGACCAAAGCCAGCCACCACAAGGCCGGGGCGCGTACCCGCTATGGGTGCTGCACCTGGCCCGGCAGGTTTACTCAATTGAAAAGTGCATCGGCTTTTGACGCACAGAAAAAGTCACTGACGGAAATGCCGTCCACATCATGTGTGTTGAAACGCACGGTGCATTTGCCATAGCTCACCGCCAGGTCGGGGTGGTGGTCTTCAGCGTTGGCGATGAAGGCCAGTGCATTCACGAAACCAATTGTCTCGTGGTAGTTCTTGAAGCTGAAGGTTTTTTCAAGTGAGCCGTCGATGAGGCGCCAGCCCGGTACCTGCTCGCCATTGATCTTGCTCAGCTGCGTGACGATTTCCGTTGCGCTGAGCGCGCGGCGTTTCTGGTGTATCGGGTTCATGATGCTGATCCTTGCAGGGCGGGTGCCATACGTGCCAACCGCTCTGATGCGGGCGGGTGGGAGTAATAGAACTTCACAAACACCGGGTCGGGTGTCAGCGTGCTGGCATTGTCCTTGTAAAGCTTGAGCAGGGCGCTTTGAAGGTCCCTGCCATCGGTTTGCGATACGGCATAGGCGTCTGCCTCAAACTCGTGCTTGCGTGAAAAACGCGCGAAGACCGGCGAGATAAAAAAGCTGAACAGCGGCACTACCAGCATGAAGAGCAACAGGGCAAGTGCGTCATTGGCACCCGCCAGGTTAGGACGCACTCCCAGCCCGGTGTAGAACCAGACCTGTGACGACAGCCAGCCCAGAAGCGCAAAACCTGCCAGGCTCATGGCGAACATCGAGACGATGCGCTTGATGATGTGTTTGTGCTTGAAGTGCCCCAGCTCATGCGCCAGCACCGCATCGACTTCACCGGGGGTGAGCTGTTTGAGCAGCGTGTCGTAAAACACCACACGTTTGGCCGCACCAAAACCCGTGAAATAGGCATTCGCATGCGCCGAACGCTTGCTGCCATCCATCACAAACAGGCCTTTGGCCGCGAAGCCGCAGCGTTGCATCAGGGCCGTGACGCGGGCCTTCAACACTTCGTCATCAAGGGGCTTGAACTTGTTGAACAGCGGGGCAATGACGGTGGGGTACAGCACCAGCACCAGCAGGTTGAAACCCATCCATGCTCCCCATGCCCACAGCCACCAGAGACGCCCGGCGCTACCCATCAGCCATAGGATGAGCGCCACGATAGGCAGGCCGATGATGGCGCCAACAAGCAGTCCCTTGACCATGTCGCCAAGCCAGAGTTTGAAGGTCATTTTGTTGAAGCCGAAGCGCTCTTCTATCCTGAAGGTGCTGTACAGCGTGAAGGGCAAATCAAGCAGTCCGCCGATAAGGCCGAATGCGGCCAGCAGCCCAATCTGCGGCACCAGACTGCCGTAAGCGGCCAGGCCGGAGCTGGCGAGAAACTGGTTGAGCGCATCAATTCCGCCCAGCAAGGTCCAGCCTAAAAGAACGGCAGCACCAAAAGCCATTTCAAGCAGGCCGAAGCGCGCCTTGGTGATGGTGTAGTCGGCCGCTTTCAGGTGGGCATCCAGGGAGATGGTGGCTGCAAACGCGGCAGGTACTGCGTTGCGATGCTGCGCCACATGCCTGATTTGCCGTGACGCGAGGTAAAAGCGCAGCAGCAGGCCAAGTACAAGCGCTGCACAAAACACGAGGGTGAAGACGAAAGAAAAGTCGCTCATGAAGGGAAGTTTAGGCTATCAGCGAGAATCGCAAGATGCCTGATAACGAACCCCTGCTTAAAAAATCTGACCAGAACCTCGTCTGGATCGACTGCGAGATGACCGGGCTGGACCCCGAAAAAGAGCGCCTTATCGAAATCGCGGTCATCGTCACCGGACCGCAGTTGACCCCGCGTATTGAAGGCCCGGTGCTGGCGATTCACCAGTCCGACGAACTGCTGGACCAGATGGACGCCTGGAACAAGGGTACCCACGGCCGAAGCGGGCTCATCGACAAGGTCAAGGCCAGCACGGTCAGTGAGGCAGATGCCGAGGCGCAAATCCTGGCATTTCTGGCAGCGTACCTGCCAAAGGGCACGTCACCTCTGTGCGGCAACACCATCAGCCAGGACAGGCGTTTCCTGGTGAAGTACATGCCCAAGCTGGAGGCCTTTTTGCATTACCGCAACATTGACGTCAGCACCTTCAAGGAGCTCGCCAAACGCTGGAGCCCCGAGGTGTACAGCGCCTTCAAGAAGCGGCAAAGCCATACCGCACTGGCAGATGTTCATGAATCGATAGACGAGCTGGAGCACTACCGCAAGCATTTCCTGAAGTAATTCGGGGCAGGTTTTTGGCGCCTCATTCCGCCCGCCAATAAAAAAGATTGGTACAAACCCGTAAAACGTGCCATAATCATGGGCTTGCAGATGCACTGGGTGCGCTGCATTTGTACATCTACCTCACACTTTTGGGCCCTAATGATCGGGGCCACCGTCTCAAGCAGTTCAGTTCTTCTGTTCAAGCCTGATTCGCAATATTCGTTTGATGGTTGATGTTTTTTTAACCATCGAACGAATCCTCCTGCAACGCGGGGGGACGCGTTTTCCTGTGACCTTGCCAAAAGCTCGGCTCGCAGGTGATTAGTGAGAAACACATGACTGACTCTTTTGAGCCTCGTGGCGACTTTGCGCCCGAAATTAATGCCGACGCCGACAACAACCTGGTTGCGGACTTCACTGACGCGCCTGAAGGCACCGAAACCTCCCTCGACGCCATCGTTGCAGAGCCTAACGGTTTCGTGAAGCTGGGCCTGGCCAAGGAGCTGCTGCAAGCCGTTGCCGATATGGGCTTCACTCAGCCTACGGCCGTGCAGATGGCAACGATTCCCCAGGCCATGCAGGCCCTGGATGCAGAAAACACCAACACCGACCGCAAAAAAGCAAAGTTCACCGATCTGCTGGTATCCAGCCAGACCGGTAGCGGCAAGACGGCTGCATTCTTGCTGCCCGTGTTGCATACCCTGCTCAAGCAGCAGGAACAGGCTGAACGTGACGAGCGTGCAGAATTCGAGCGCCTGAGCGCCGAAGCTGTTGCACGCGGCGAAGCGCCGCTCAAGAAACCAAAGCGCAAGGACCCGACCAATGCGCGCAACTTCAAGCCGGCCACGCCTGGCGCGCTGATCCTGTGCCCGACCCGTGAACTTGCCCAGCAGGTTTGTGCCGACGCGATTGACCTGGTTCGCCATTGCCGCGGCCTGCGTATTGCCAACGTTGTGGGCGGTATTCCTTACCAGTTGCAAATTGCAAAGCTGCAGAACGCCAACCTCGTCGTTGCGACCCCAGGCCGCCTGCTCGATTTGCAGCGCAGCATGCAGATCAAGCTGGACCAGGTGCAGTTCCTCGTGGTTGACGAAGCCGACCGCATGCTGGATCTGGGCTTTGCAGACGACCTGACCGAAGTCAACCAGCTCACCATCGAGCGCAAGCAGACCATGATGTTCAGCGCCACGTTTGCGCCGCGCATCATGCAGTTGGCCACGCGTGTGATGCGCCAGCCCCAGCGCGTGGAGATCGACTCCCCGCACGAAAAACATGCGTCCATCACGCAGTCGCTGCTGTGGGCCGACAACATGACCCACAAGCGCAAGCTGCTGGACCACTGGCTGCGCGACACCACCATCAACCAGGCCATCGTGTTTGCATGCACGCAGGTCGAGTGTGATGGCCTGGCCAATGACCTCGTCCAGGAAGGCTTCAGTGCCGTTGCCCTGCACGGCGCCCTGAGCCAGGGCCTGCGCAATCGCCGCCTGATGGCTTTCCGTGATGGCCGCGTCCAGGTTCTGGTCGCCACCGACGTGGCTGCCCGTGGCCTTGACGTGCCGACGATTACTCACGTCGTCAACTACGGCCTGCCCATGAAGGCTGAAGATTACGTGCACCGTATCGGCCGCACGGGCCGTGCCGGCCGTGAAGGCAAGGCTGTGACGATTGCCGAGTTCCGTGATCGCCGCAAGATCCAGGATATCGAACACTACACCCAGCAAAACCTCAAGCCGAGCGTGATCGCCGGCCTCGAGCCACAGCAACGTTTCGCCCCTACCTCCGATCGCCCACGCGGCAATTTCGGTGGCGGTCGTGATGACCGTGGTGGTGGCCGCAGCTTCGGCGGCGGTGGTGGCGGCTACGCTGGCCGCAAGCCTGCAGGTGGCGGCTTTGGTGGTGGCGGTGGCGGTTTCCAGGGCAACCGCGATGACCGTGGCGGTTTCGGTGCTCCCCGCAGCGAGCCGCGCGATGACCGCGGTGGTTCATTCCAGGGCCGTCCTGCGCCCCAGGGCAATTACGCAGACCGTTCAGGTTTTAACGACCGTGGCCCACGTCGCCAGGACGACCGTGGTTTTGGTAACAGCAACAACAACGCCGGTTTTGCAGCACCCCGCGGTGCACGCAACGAAGGCTTTGCACCGCGCCCTGACTTTGCCGACCGCAAGCCTGCTTTCGCACGGCCTGCAGGCAAGGTGTTTGTGCCACGCGATGCAGCCAAGAAGGCTGGCAAATTCTCCAAGGCGCGCGACTGATAGGCCGCTTCTCCATGCGGTGAAAGCCTGAACAGGCTTGCCTCAAAAAACGAAAGCCCCGGCAGATTGAAAAATCTCCGGGGCTTTTTGTTTGTGGCCTGAATTGTTACGCCAGGCAGTTCAACTCATGCCGTTGCGGCTGGCCAGTTCTACAAACAGGCCTGACTGGTCCAGTTCTGCCAGTCCATGTTCCGCACCTTCTGCATACAGCTGCTCAAACAAGGCGGTGATGGGCGCGTCAAAGCCTATCTCCTGCGCGGTGGCCAGTGCGTTGCGCATGTCCTTGAGTTGTATGGCGAGTCGGCCGCGCGGCGCAAAGTCCCGGTCCACCATACGCTGCCCATGCAGTTGCAGGATGCGGCTGTCCGCAAACCCGCCGGTGATGGCTTCCCTGACCTTGGCCATGTCGGCACCGCCGCGCGCCGTGAACAGCAGGGCCTCTGCCACTGCGCCTATGGTGATGCCCACAATCATCTGGTTGGCCAGTTTGGTGAGCTGGCCGCTGCCGTGCGGGCCTACGTGGGTGGCGCGGCCAAAATGCTGCAGCACGGGCAGGGCGTGTTCAAAATCATTCACCTTGCCGCCCACCATGATCACGAGTTTGCCGTCTTCTGCACCCGTTGTGCCGCCCGACACTGGCGCATCAAGGTGCGCAATGCCCATTGCTCCGAGTCTGGCGGCATGGTCACGAGCTTCCCGCGGCTGGATGGATGCCATATCGATGAACAGGCTGCCAGCCTTCATGGCTGCGGCCGTTGCAGGCATGGTGTTGTCTTTGCCAAAAAGAACGTCGCCGACGACCGCGCCATTCTCCAATAGGCTGATCACCACATCGGCGTCAGCAACCGCATTTGCTGCATGTTCATGAACAGTCGCACCAAATGCCTTGAGCGGCTCGGCCTTGTGGCTGCTGCGGTTCCATGCGTGCACGGCGTACCCCGCCTGGCAAAGCCTGCGTGCCACGGGAAAGCCCATGTTGCCTGTGCCAAGAATGGTAATGATGGGTGCTCTGGTCATGTCTGCCTGGATAAAGAAACGTCAATTGTCATCATGAATCAACGGCCTGCCAAACCCTGTCAGGCAGCTTGCAGCTGTGTCAAGATATGCGTACATACCAATTTCACTTCAACTTCAAGAGGTCTGCATGCCTTCCGTCGTAAATCCCGATCCTCAGTGGCTCGATGTCCAGTACAACAACCGCGCCCGCGTGCCGGATTTCGCCGCGCACTTGGCGCACTGGATTGACCAGTCCGCACGCGCACGCCAGGCACCAGGCTGTGTGCTCGACATCGCCTATGGCAAAAGCGCGGGTGAAAAGCTCGATGTGTTTCCCGCCGCTGCCCGGAAAAAGAACGGCAAGGGCGCGCCTGTGCTGGTCTTCATCCACGGCGGCTGGTGGCGATCACTCGACAAATCTGACCACTCTTTTGTGGCGTCTTCTTTTACGGCGAACGGCGTTTGCGTGGTGGTGCCCAACTACGATCTGTGCCCGGCCGTGACGATCCCCGAGATCACCATGCAGATGGTGAGGGCGCTGGCCTGGACCTTCCGCAATATTGCAAAGCATGGCGGCGACCCTTCACGCATCACTGTGGTGGGGCACTCGGCTGGCGGGCACCTGTCGGCCATGATGCTGGCCTGCGACTGGCCGTCGTATGCCCGCGACCTGCCTTCAAACCTGGTCAAAAATGCCCTGTCGATTTCCGGCCTGCATGACCTCGCGCCGCTGCCGCACACACCGGCCATGAAAGACTCGCTGCGCCTGACGCCAGAGGATGTGTCCAGGGCCAGCCCCGCGTTGTTGCCCGCGCCAAAAACCGGTAGTTTGTACGCGGTGGTCGGGGGCGATGAAAGCGAAGAGTTCCTGCGCCAGAACCTCGTGATCCAGCAGGCCTGGGGCAAAAAGGTGGTGCCAGTCTGTGAGGATTTGCCGGGCCTGAATCATTTCAGCGTCCTGCAGACGCTGGCGGAGTCCGACAAGCGCGCGCACCAGCTGGCGCTCAAATTACTTGATCAATAAACAGGGCCCCGCCACGGCCCACGTCACATCAGCAGGTGCTCGCCCGCGTTATCGCCACCCAGGGTGACATAGTTGACCTTGCGGATGTCCATGAGTTTGGTGCCGCCGGCGTAGCTGATGGAGCTCTGGATGTCTTCTTCCATTTCGCGCAGGGTGTCGGCCAGCGTGCCCTTCACGGGCTCCAGAATGCGCTTGCCTTCGACGTGTTTGTACTCGCCCTTGTTGAAGTCTGAAGCGCTGCCGTAGTATTCCTTGAACAGCGCGCCGTCGACCTCCACCGTCTTGCCGGGGCTTTCTTCAAGGCCGGCCAGCATGGATCCGATCATGACCATAGTGGCGCCAAAACGTACTGACTTGGCGATGTCGCCATGCTCGCGTATGCCGCCGTCGGCAATGATGGGTTTGGTGGCCACACGTGCACACCACTTGAGCGCCGAGAGCTGCCAGCCACCCGTGCCAAAACCGGTTTTCATTTTGGTGATGCAGACCTTGCCCGGGCCAATGCCGACCTTGGTCGCATCAGCGCCCCAGTTTTCAAGATCGATCACCGCCTCTGGCGTGCCTACATTGCCGGCAATCACAAACGAGGCTGGCAGTTTTTGCTTCAGGTAGCCAATCATTTTCTGCACCGTGTCGGCATGGCCGTGCGCGATGTCGATGGTGATGTACTCAGGCACCAGGCCTTCGGCCACCAGCTGGTCCACCGTGTCGTAGTCGGCTTTTTTGACGCCCAGTGAAATCGAGGCGTAAACGCCCTGGGCTTTCATGTCGCGCACAAACTGCAGGTTGTCCAGGTCAAAGCGGTGCATCACGTAGAAGTAGCCGTTTTTGGCCATCCATACGCAGATCTTTTCATTGACCACCGTTTTCATATTGGCCGGCACCACGGGGATGCGGAAGGTACGCCCGCCAAGCTCCACACCGGCATCGCACTCCGAGCGGCTTTCCACGCGGCATTTGCGTGGCAGCAGCAGGATGTTGTCGTAGTCGAATATTTCCATTTGATTCCCAAGCTCCAGAAAGACTGTTGATGATGAACAGAAGGCGCTTGGGATTGGGTCCGGTTTTGTTGAAGACCAACAAAAAACCGGGCGCAATTGCTTGGGCCCGGTGTCTGATTTTAGACTTGCTGACTGGCGCAGTGGGTGTCGGGCCTGATATAGACCTTATATGCCGCAGCCGATTGAGCTGATTTAACGGACGGGCACGCAGCGCGACTGTGCGGCCACCAGTACCTCGCCCTTGCTGTTCTGCACCCAGCCGATTACCGCGAGGCGCTCGGGTTTTGCACCGCTTGCCACGCTCATGACGCGTGATTCAAAAAAGCGCTTCTGCGCCTGCGCGGTCGCCATGCTGCCAGCCCAGTCCACCTGCACCAGGTTGCGCACCAGGTTGCGGGCGACGGGTGAACCTTCAGTTCCCTTTGGCAGGCTTTCAACCAGCGCAAGCCAGGCCGTCCATTCCTGCCCCTGTGCGCTGGCGGGCAGCGGCTTGAGTTCTATCGACGCGCCCACATAGCCCGACAGCGCCAGGCCACGCGCCACGCGCAGCCTGCTGCCAGCCAGGCCGATGATGCGGTGCGCATCCTCGCTTGCGGTCTGGGGTACATCACGGCCCACTGCTCGCAGCCGCTTCAGGCCGTCACGGCTGGCGACCGCCGACAGCGCCGCATCGTCGCCCTTGCTGCCTGGCAGAACCCAGTCCAGTACCAACTCACCTGATTTGGCAAGGCGTGCACCGGGGTCACGCCAGCAGGTCTCGCAATCGGCGTTGATAAACCGCTCCATCAGGGCCACGGGCCGTGGCTGTCCGTCACTTGAGCAAACCGCCTGTGCGCTGGCCAGCGTGGGGACCAGCAGCGCCAGCGCGGTGAGCACCTGCCAGAACTGCAGGGTTGATAAGCGATCAGGAGGGGATTTCATCGGGGCTTTCTACAATGAGGGATGTTCCCAGAATTCAATGATGCTGTCGCGCCAGACTCCCCACTCTTACAAAATCTTAATCCCGAGCAACTGGCTGCCGTCACCCTGCCCGCCACACACGCGCTGATCCTGGCGGGCGCAGGTTCCGGCAAGACGCGGGTGCTGACCACCCGCATCGCCTGGCTGCTGCAAACCGGCCAGGTGTCGCCGGGCGGGATCCTGGCCGTGACGTTTACCAACAAGGCTGCCAAGGAGATGCTGGTGCGTCTGTCGGCCATGCTGCCCGTCAATGTGCGCGGCATGTGGATAGGCACCTTTCACGGCCTGTGCAACCGCTTTTTGCGTGCGCATTACAAACTGGCCAACCTGCCTTCGACCTTCCAGATCCTTGACACGCAAGACATGCTGTCGAGCATCAAGCGCCTGTGCAAGCAGTTCAATATTGATGATGAGCGTTTCCCGCCCAAGCAGCTGATGTACTTTATTGCCGGCCACAAGGAAGACGGCCTGCGTGCCAAAGACGTGCAGGCGCGCGACGAGGAAGACCGCAAGAAGATCGAGCTGTACGCCCTGTACGAAGAGCAGTGCCAGCGTGAGGGTGTGGTCGATTTCGGCGAGCTGATGTTGCGCAGCTACGAACTGCTGCGCGACAACGCCCCGGTGCGTGAGCACTACCAGCGGCGCTTCCGGCACATCCTGATCGACGAGTTCCAGGACACCAACAAGCTGCAGTACGCCTGGATCAAGATGCTGGCCGGGCAGGGCCCTGAAGCCACCCAGGGCTCGGCACCCATGCCCGGTGGGTCGGTGATTGCCGTGGGTGATGACGACCAGAGCATTTACGCATTTCGCGGTGCGCGTGTCGGCAACATGACGGACTTTGTTCGCGAGTTTGATGTGCGCCATCAGATCAAGCTGGAGCGCAACTACCGCAGCTTCGGCAACATCCTGGACTCCGCCAACGAACTCATCAGCCACAACAGCAAGCGCCTGGGCAAAAACCTGCGCACCGAGGCCGGACCGGGTGAACCGGTGCGCGTCTACGAGTCGGCCACCGACTTTGCCGAGGCGCAGTGGTTTGTCGATGAGGTCAAGCAACTGGTGCGCGACGGCATGGAGCGCAAGGAGATCGCGCTGCTCTACCGCAGCAACGCGCAAAGCCGGGTGATGGAAACCGCGCTTTTTAATGCTGCCGTGCCTTACCGCGTTTATGGCGGCCTGCGGTTTTTCGAGCGCGCCGAAATCAAGCATGCACTGGCCTACCTGCGCCTGCTGGAGAACCCGCACGACGACACCAGTTTCATGCGCGTGGTGAACTTTCCGCCGCGCGGCATCGGCTTGCGCACGCTTGAGCAGTTGCAGGATGTGTCGCGTTCTTCTGGGTGCTCCCTGCATGACGGCGTCAGCGCAGTGCCGGGCAAGGCGGGCGCCAACCTCGGCGCGTTTGTGGCAAAGCTCGACGTCATGCGTGAGCAGACGGCAGGCCTCAGCCTGCGCGAGATCATCGAGCTGGTGCTGGAGCACAGCGGCCTTGAAGAACATTACAAACTTGAAAAAGAAGGCCAGGACCGCCTGGAGAATCTGGCCGAACTGGTCAACGCCGCCGAGTCCTTCGTCAGCCAGGAAGGCTTTGGCCGTGATGCGGTGGCCCTGCCGGTTGATGAATTGGGCGCGCCCATTGCGCAGTCGCCGGTTAGTCAGGGCCTGGACCCATCGGCGCCGCTACTGGATGAACCCCTGCCCGAAATGCTGGCGCCTGATGCCGAAACCGGCGAGACGCTGTCTCCGCTCGCCGCCTTCCTCACGCATGCCGCGCTGGAGGCGGGCGACAACCAGGCCAAGGCCGGGCAGGATGCCGTGCAGCTCATGACGGTGCATTCATCCAAGGGGCTGGAGTTTGACTGCGTGTTCATCACCGGGCTGGAAGACGGTGTGTTTCCGCATGAAAACTCGCTCAGCGACCACGGCGGCATTGAGGAAGAGCGCCGCCTCATGTACGTGGCCATCACGCGCGCGCGCAAGCGGCTGTACCTGAGCCATTCACAAACCCGCATGTTGCACGGCCAGACACGCTACAACCTCAAGAGCCGTTTTTTCGACGAGTTGCCCGAAGGCGCGCTGAAATGGATCACGCCCAAAAACCAGGGCTTTGGCTCAAGTATGGGCAGCATGGGCCGGGGTGGCAGTGCGTGGGGCGATGACGCCAGCAACAGTGGCGGTGGACGCAAGGACTGGGCGAGCAGCGTTTTCTCGGGGCGCACCGGCGCATCGGGTTCATCCGACCGTTTTGCCAACCCGCCTGTGCCCGAACAGCGCAACGGGCCGGCGCACGGCCTGAAAGCCGGCATGAATGTGTTCCACGCCAAGTTCGGCGAGGGCAGGGTGCAGATGCTGGAAGGTTCGGGCGACGACGCCCGGGCGCAAATCAACTTCACCCGGCATGGCGTGAAGTGGCTGGCGCTGAGTGTGGCCAAGCTGACGGTGGTTTAAGTCTGGATAAAGATGAAATTTTAACGTATACGTTAAAAATTCGCCAAATGTTAACCTGGGTATTAACATTTGGCGGGTTTGAAGCCCGGATTTGGCTATAAAACCAAAAAAAACACTGAAAATAGGTCTTTTTAGGGGTCAAATCAGGCTGCGGGCCAATGAATACGTGCGTGAGCAGCTACTTAAATGATAGCAATGCGCGGTTTCGGGAGTCAAAAGCACCCGCTAAACCGATCCCGGCTCAATAACCCATGGTCCCGCTGCCGTCGGCCCGGCCCTTGCGGCCAACAATCTGCCAGTAGGTGCGCTGGCCTATGAGCTCAGCCAGAAATTCCTGCTCGGCATCTGTGTGGTTCAGGTAGCCGGCGGGCGTCAGGCGAGGGCCTTCCTTGCTGGCAGGTTCTGCCCAGAATGACTGGTGGTAGTCAGACTGCGACAGCTGTTTGCTGCCGCTGGCATTCAGGTCTACCGTGCCGTAGCAGTTGCAGAAGTAGGTGCGGCTGTCCTGCTGGGGCAAAACCTCGGTGTAGACCCCTGTGCCGCGTATGCCTGCCGTGAGGGTTGGCGTCACGATGGAGCGGCTGCCGCCCTTGTTCCAGATGCTGGCAACTGCGCCCGTAACGAGGCGCAAAATGCTGACCGCCGACAGCGTAGCTCCGCGCTCGACCGTCATCATGGTGTTCTGGCGTACCAGGAAAGAAGCGTTGCCCATGACAAAGACCAGGCTGGAGCCAGGCCCGGTCTGGAGCTGGTCGCCGGTCTGAATGGTCTGCCCCGGCAGCAGGCGGCTGCCGTTGAGCAGTGCGTCACCCGTCTGCTGGACAACGTTGGTGCGTTGCTGGGCCATTGACGCGCCAAAACCTCCCATGGCCACCCAGGCTGCTGCGGCTTTCAGGGTGTCGCGCCTCTGGAACCACAGGACTTCCTTTTCGGAGCGGCCTTGCAGAAAGTGCTGGGTCATGTGGGATCTCCTGAAAAAGCAGCCGGCGCGTCCGGGTCTGGCGTTGAGGGGGCTGGGGTGTCCGTGAAGCTATCACGAAAGGTGAAAAAAATCGACGTAAAAAACATCGCCATCACCAGCAATGCCACCGGGAAGAGCGCCAGTACGGCGATGTTGGGGTTGCCCAGCAGCACGGCAACCAGCGTCAGCAGAACCATGGCAGCCATAAAGATGCCTGCCCACGCGAGGCCGTAAACGGCCAGTGCCGCCCAGTTTTTTGAGCAGGCCATCAGGCTGAAAAACAGGCTTTTCACCGGGGGTATGCCGTGCCAGTGCACCAGCGCCGGTGCGTGCCAGAACAGCAGCGACAGCGGGATGTAGAGCAGCATGGTGACCCACATGGCCAGCTGGAAATTGTTTTGCGTCACCATCTCCTGGGTGATCTTGCCGCCTACCAGGTAGAGTTTTGCGAATTGGCCGCCATCAATGAGCGCCGATATACCCATCAGGACCAGGAAACCCACGGCGTAAAGCGCACCCAGCACCATCATGGCCCGCATGCGCTGCTTGCCGGCGCGAAAGGCGCTGATGAGAATGGATGGCATGGGGAATTTGCCCTTCGTCGCCTCCTGCGTCGCGGCCATCAGGCCCAGCGTTGCCGCCGGCAGCAGCGCCAGCGCCAGTGCAGAGCCTATAAAGGGCAGCAGCGTGGCCACCGACAGTACGGCCATGAACATGAAAAACAGGCCGGACATGGCCAGCGGCTGCTGAAGAAAGGTCTTCAGGCCGAGCTTGACCCAGGTGATGCCTGTACGTGCCGGAAGAATATTGAGTTTCATGGTGGGGTGCCGGTTGGGGCGCGCAAAAGCTTATAAGTTCAAAAAGGTGCCGGGGTGGTATAGGTTGTGCTGCGCAAGTCCTGCCAGCGTAACCCGCCACCCCTGGCGGCTCCGGTTTCAGGCCGGCATGAGGACCGGGTGCAGCACCCGCTGGCGCAACACGCGCTCAAAGTGGCCAGGGTCATGTGGCTGAAGCACCGCGGCTTCACGTGGCAGGTGGAAATCCCAGAGACGTGACACCCAGAAGCGAAACGCACCGGCGCGCAATGCAGCGGGCAGAAGGTCTCTTTCCTGCTTCGTCAGCTTGCGAACTGTTTGATAGGCGTTGATGAATGCCTTTGTGCGTGCTTCGTCATGCGCGCCGGTTTCCAGGTCCACGCACCAGTCATTCAGGCATACACCGATGTCAAACAAAAAGGTGTCGCAGCCGGCAAAGTAGAAGTCGAAAAAACCGGTGAGCTGGCCGTCCTCAAACATCACGTTGTCGCGGAAAAGGTCGGCATGTATGGGGCCGCTGGGCAGGGCGGCATAAGCAGACGATGCCGCAATATGGTTCTGGTAGGCCAGTTCGCCAAGAAGCAGGCTGCGTTGCTCTGGCGTGACCTCGGGCAGCACCACGGGCACGGTCTCGTTCCACCAGGGCAGGCCACGCAGGTTGGGCTGACGCCTTGGGTAGTCCAGCCCCGCGAGATGCATGCGCGCCAGCATTTCGCCGACCTGGGCGCAGTCGCTGGCCTCCGGCTTGAGCTCGCTGCTGCCCCGCAGGCGGTTGACCACTGCTGCGGGTTTGTCCTTCAGTTTGTGCAGGATCTGCCCGCTGGCGTTTGCCGCAGGGTCGGGCACGGGAATGCCGCGCCCTGCCAGGTGTTTCATCAGGTGCAGGTAAAACGGCAGCTGCTCAAAAGTCAGCCGTTCAAACAGCGTCAGGACAAATCGGCCCTTGTCGGTATCAACAAAAAAATTGGTGTTTTCAATGCCGCCGGCGCAACCCTTGATGGAGTCAAGTTTGCCCAGATCCAGCGTGTGCAGGAAATCATCAGCCTCGTCGAACGAGACCTCGGTAAAAACGGCCATGCCTGAAACTAAACCTTCTGGGTATGTACAAAAAAAATTGTACGAAACAGCGATGGTAATGGGTGGGCGCGGCCTAGAACTTCAGGACGTTCCAGACCCGTGCACCGTTGGTGTCGCTGCTGGAAGATGAAGGAGAGCTGCTTTTGGCGGTGTCCGAAGGCTTGACTTCGTAAGCCGGCACGTTGGTGCCGGTTTTGGGTTGCACGGTGATGCTTTGCGTTTCGCCGCCAATCCGTACCTCGTCGATGCGGGTACCCGCGTCTTCGGTGCGTATGCGCTGCCCGGCCTTGTCGGGGCGGCCCTGGGCAGCAGGTGTGACCTCGGGTGGGGGCGCTACTGCAGCGGGCGCAGCGGCGGTCTGAGCCAGTGAAACCGTCGCCATCGGCAAGGCAAGCAGCGCAGCGATGACCACGGCACGAAATGAGGATGGCAGAACTTGTTTCATGCCTGTATTGTAGGCTTCGTACCTGTGCAAACAAGGGTTTGGAAGGACCACCGGCTGGCTGGCGGATATCCCCGACAATCCCAAGGCATGAGTACTGACAAAAAAACCCTTCTGCTGGTCGACGGCTCCAGTTACCTCTACAGGGCCTTCCACGCCATGCCCGATCTGCGCGCCAATCCCGGCGACCCCACAAGCCCCGCCACAGGGGCGATACGCGGCATGATCAACATGATGCAGAAGCTGCGCAAGGATGTGCGTGCCGATTACGCCGCCTGCGTTTTTGATGCCAAGGGCCCAACCTTTCGTGATGCGCTTTACCCTGAATACAAGGCCCAGCGCTCACCCATGCCCGACGACCTGCGCAGCCAGGTGGCGCCGATTCACGAGGTGGTACGCCTGCTCGGCTGGAAGGTGCTCGATGTGCCCGGCGTAGAGGCTGACGACGTGATCGGCACACTGGCCTGCACGGCCTCGCAGCAAGGCATTGAGGTCATCATCTCCAGCGGCGACAAGGACCTGAGCCAGCTGGTGGACGAGAACATCACCGTGATTGACACCATGAACGACCGCCGCCGCGACCTGGCAGGCGTTGAGGCCGAGTTTGGTGTGCCGCCGCGCCTGATGGTGGACTACCAGACCCTGGTGGGCGATGCGGTTGACAACGTGCCGGGTGTCCCCAAGGTCGGCCCCAAGACAGCGGTGAAGTGGCTGCTTGAATACGGATCGCTCGACGCTCTGGTGGCGAAGGCTGCCGACATCAAGGGTGTGGTGGGCGAGAACCTGCGCAGCTCGCTCGACTGGCTGCCCAAGGGCCGCGAGCTGCTGACCATCAAGAAGGACTGCGAGCTGACCGAATACATTGATGGCCTGCCAGCGCTGGATGCGATTGCCATGGGCGCGCAGCAGACAGGCGGGCTGAAAGCGTTTTACGAAAAATACGGCTTCAAGGGCCTGGTGAGGCAGATTGACGTTGAGAGCGCTCCGCCAGAAATGCCAGCCGGCCCGGAAGGCCGCCATCCGCCGGCAAAAAAGGCTGCACCTGCGGATTCAGGTTCACCCGGCCTGTTCGATGAACCCGCTGAACAAGCCGTTGAGGGCGCGCAGGCAGTCGCCCCGCTAGCGGAACGAACAAGCAACCTGCGTTACGACACCATCCTGAGCTGGGAGCTGTTCGACACATGGCTGGCGAAAATCGGGGCAGTCGACCTCGTGGCGCTTGACACCGAGACCACCTCGCTTGACGAAATGCTGGCGCAGATCGTCGGCATCAGCTTCAGCGTGACCCCCGGTGAGGCCGCCTACATCCCGCTGACGCACGACTACCCCGATGCACCCGCGCAGTTGCCGCGCGACGAGGTGCTGGCAAGGCTGAAGCCCTGGCTTGAAAACCCGGCAAAACCCAAACTCGGCCAGCATGTCAAGTACGACCGTCATGTGTTTGCCAATCACGGCATCGAGGTGCAGGGTTATGTCCACGACACCATGCTGCAAAGCTATGTGCTTGAAGTGCACAAGCCGCACGGCCTGGCCAGCCTGGCCGAACGGCATGTGGGGCGCAGCGGCATCAATTACGAAGACCTGTGCGGCAAGGGTGCGCACCAGATCAAGTTCAACCAGGTAGACATCGCAAAAGCGGCTGAATATTCCTGCGAAGACTCGGACCAGACGCTGGACGTGCACCGCGTTCTCTGGCCGCAGATACAGGCCAATGACAAGCTCAAATTCATCTACGAGCTGGAAATCAAAAGCAGCGAGTCGCTCTACCGTATAGAACGCAACGGCGTGCTGATTGATGCGCCCATGCTGGCCACACAAAGCCATGAGCTGGGCCAGCGCATCCTGCAACTGGAGACCGAGGCCTACGAGATTGCAGGCCAGCCGTTTAACCTGGGCAGCCCCAAGCAGTTGGGCGAGATTTTCTTCGACAAGCTGGGCATGCCCGTCATCAAGAAAACCCCCAGCGGCGCGCGCAGCACGGATGAAGAAGTGCTTGAGAAACTCGCTGAGGACTACCCCTTGCCGGCCAAGTTGCTGGAGCACCGCTCACTGAGCAAACTCAAGGGCACCTACACCGACAAGCTGGCCCAGCTGGCCTTGCCGCGGACGGGCAGGGTGCACACCCACTATGCGCAGGCTGTAGCCGTGACGGGGCGTTTGTCCAGCAACGACCCCAATCTGCAGAACATACCCATACGAACGGCAGAGGGCCGCCGTGTGCGTGAGGCTTTTGTCGCGCCCGCCGGCAGCGTGATTGCCAGTGCTGACTATTCACAGATCGAACTGCGCATCATGGCCCACCTCAGCGGCGACGAGGCGCTGCTGCGCGCCTTTACCGATGGCCTGGACGTACACCGGGCCACTGCTGCCGAGGTGTTTGGTGTATCGGTCGAGCAGGTCAGCAGCGAGCAGCGCCGCTACGCCAAGGTGATTAATTTCGGGCTGATCTACGGCATGAGCAGCTTCGGGCTGGCGCGTAATCTGGGCATTGAAACCAAGGCTGCTGCGGCTTATATCGACAAGTATTTCCAGCGCTATCCGGGCGTGAAGAGGTATATGGACGAGACGGTGGTTTTCGCGCAGGACAACCATTTTGTCGAAACCGTGTTCGGCCGCCGCCTCTATCTGCCGGAGATCAATGGCGGCAACGGCCCGCGCAAAAAAGCCGCCGAGCGGCAGGCCATCAATGCGCCCATGCAGGGAACAGCGGCTGACCTGATCAAGCTCAGCATGAACAAGGTTCAGGATGTCCTTGATTCAGAAAAGCGCCGCACCCGAATGATCATGCAGGTGCACGATGAACTGGTGTTTGAGGTGCCCGAGGCCGAGGTAGAGTGGGTACGGATTGAAGTTCCGCGCCTGATGGCCAGCGTGGCAACGCTGAAGGTACCTTTGCTCGCCGAGATTGGCATTGGACCCAACTGGGAAAAGGCCCACTAGCCTGGGCCCACGAGGCTAGCCGTTTAAAGCCTTTGCAGGCCGTACGTGCCTTCTAGCCGCAACGCAAGTTCATGACCGAGTTGGCTGCGTTCACGTCGAGGTTGAGGCGCTGCGCGTTGTACTCCATGGTTACTGCCTGGCCGGGGCCTATGACCCGGGCAATCCATGCGCCGGAACGCTTGCGCGCCTCTTCCACCAGCGCGGCGTTGGCGGACCCGCCCAAGGCAAACTTCGCAGCGTCTGCATTGCACTGGCCTGCCATGGCCGGTGGTGGGGTATTGGTCATGGGCTGTTGGGCGCAAGCGCTGACAACACATGCCAGGGCCATGGGAAAAAGAATCCTTGTGAATGTCATGGTGGGTCCTATTGCTGAATCGAAAGTTGAAGGGTGTCAACGGGGGCAATGCCTGAAGTCTCGCTCCCAGGCCGCGCAGCACATGTAGGATAAAACGCGTTTTGCACGTGTGCCGTTTCATCAGGACCAAGGGAAAATACTGATCGGTATTTCCCTGTACTGGCAAGAACTTTATTGACCGAATAGACTCAGACAGTCGCTTATCGACCAGCCTTCCATTCAAAAACCGAGGAATCTTCATGCTGAACAATGACCTGAAAAACGAATTTGATGCACTGCTGCCTGGCCAGACTACCGAGGCCGGCGCAAGCCGCCGTACGGCGCTGAAGGCTGCGCTGGGTGTGGGTTATGCCGCCACCGCAATGCCCATCATGGCGCAGACTGCCATCAAGACGTCCTCGGAAGGCCTGAAGACGGGTGAAACGAGTTTTGAAGTCAATGGTTTCAAGGTCCCCGCTTTTTATGCAGCTCCCGCCAACAAGAAGAACCTGCCGGTCGTCCTGGTGATCCAGGAAATTTTTGGTGTGCATGAGTACATTGCCGACACCGCCCGCCGTTTTGCCAAAGCCGGCTACCTGGCGATTGCCCCCGAGCTGTACGCGCGCCAGGGTGACCCCAGCAAGTACAACGAGATGGCCAAACTGATGACCGAGGTGGTTTCCAAAGTGCCTGATGCACAGGTCATGGCTGACCTGGACGGGGCTGTGAAGTGGGCTGGCGCCAATGGCGGCAACCTCAAGAAGGTCGGCATCACCGGTTTTTGCTGGGGCGGCCGCATCACCTGGCTGTACGCCGAGCAGAGCAAAAACGTGAAGGCTGGCGTGGCATGGTATGGCCGCCTCGTCGGAACCCCATCTCCCGTCACGCCCACCAACCCGCTTGATCTTGCAGGCGGCATCAAGGCCCCTGTTTTGGGTTTGTACGGCGGTCAGGACGGTGGTATTCCGCTGACCACGGTCAATCAGATGAAAGATGCACTGGCAGAGGCGGGTGCCAAAGGCAACAAGGCTGCGGCAGCTTCCGAGTTTGTGGTTTATCCATCTGCCCCGCACGCCTTCCATGCCGACTACCGTCCAAGCTATCGCAAGGAAGCGGCAGACGACGGCTTCAGGCGTGCGCTGGAGTGGTTCAAGACCCACGGCGTCGCCTGATCAGGTCTTCGAACCTGCCGGGGCGCTGCCCTCAAAGCCGTCTCCTGCCAGGAGGCGGCTTTTTCATTTCTGGCGGCACTTGACACGCTTGATAAGATTGACGACATTGCAGCGCCCTGTGACAGGCGGCTTTTGCCTTTTTGTTGCGGGTCAGGGCGCCTGCAGGCGCCTTTCACCGTCTTTTTCCCATCACTCAGGGCTACGGCCCTTTAAAACAAGCACAGAACGCTATGGTTTTGATAGCAATTTTGGCCGGAACCATGGTCGCCGGCATAGGCAGCGTGTGGCTGGCAGCCATGTTGAGCTTCGGCGTACTTGCCCGTTACACGCAACACATGCTCAGCCTTGCTGCGGGTGCGCTGCTGGCGACGGCCTTCATGCACCTGCTGCCTGAGGCATTTGAAAGCCAGGTCGGCCCGCAGGCGCTTTTTGCCACCTTGCTGGCCGGCCTGGTGTTTTTCTTCCTGCTCGACAAGGCCGAGTTGTGGCATCACGGCCATGAGCATCACAGCGGCGAACATCACGAACTGCCCGGTGCCTTGCAAAAGGCAGATGACCACCATCACCACCACGGCCATAGCCATGAAAAATCGGGCGGCTGGGCCGTGCTCGCGGGCGATAGTGTCCATGCCTTTGGCGATGGCATCCTGATAGCCTCAGCCTTCATGGCCGACCTGCGCCTGGGCGTGGTGGCTGCATTGGCGGTGCTGGTTCACGAGATACCGCACCACATGGGCGATCTGGTCGTGCTGCGGCAGTCGTCCAACAACCGCCGCGCCGCGATTGTCAAGGTGTCCATGGCCGGTGCTGTCACCGCCTTGGGCGGTATTGTGGGCTACGCCCTGGTGGACCAGCTCATCGGCTATCTGCCCTTCTTCCTGATCGTGGCGTCGAGCAGCTTCATTTATGTTGCACTGGCAGACTTGATCCCCCAACTGCAGAAGCGTGTCAGTGCACGGGAAACCGCTGCGCAGATCGCGTGGCTGGTGATAGGCATAGGAATGGTCACGCTCATCAGCAGCGTGGCGCACATTCACTGACCTGGCGTCTGCACTTTCGGTCACCCCTGTCAGCCTCAAGCTGACAAAAAGGGGGCTCTGTCGCCTATAGGTCAGCCATTTTCCGCGCAGCAAGATCAGTACATCTTCAAAATTTGTGCAAAGGGGCTGCCATGAACACACATTCGGCTTTTGCTTCTGGTTCAGATCATTTTTATGCATCACGCTCACCTGAGCAGCGCGAGGAGGCAACGGATAACCCTCCCCGCAAGGGTTTGGCACGCCTGGCGCCTGCGATCGCCTTTTTCATGATGGTTTTTGCCAGCATGGCGGCTGCGGCTACCGTTGTGAGTGAAGCACCGCTGATGCTGGTCGGCCTGTATTGATGGACCACACACCCTCGCCCACACCCGACGCACCGCCTGACGGGCCGACCATGCCTGCGCCGGATCACCCGGATATAGAGCGTGAAGAAGGCCCGGGCAAGAGCGGGCAGAACGAAGAGCCGGAAATCGCCTATGAGGAGGACATTCCCTCCGATGGCGAGGATGTTGATGGCCAGGCAGAAATCCGGCGTGTTCCTGACAAGCCCGAGTTGTCGCCCGCGCCCGACCACCTTAAAAATTGAAAGGCCTGCATATGGCGACCAACCCCAATGTGCCGCCGCCTGAGCCGGTCCCACCCCTGCAAACGCCGCCGGAGCCAGGCGAGGTGCAGACCACACCCATGCCCATGAACTGACTGGATTCTGCCCAAGCCCTGGTTTGGACCCTTGTATTTGCAGCGTCTATCTGCGAACCTGCGCCATCTGACTGCGGGGAATCATCATGGCTAATGTCCTTCACACAAGATGTTGCATAGCCGGCGGCGGCCCGGCGGGAATGATGCTCGGCTTGTTGCTGGCACGCGCTGGTGTGGACGTCGTTGTTCTTGAAAAACACGCTGACTTTTTGCGCGACTTCAGGGGTGACACCGTGCATCCCTCAACCCTTGAGGTCATGCATGAACTCGGGCTGCTGGAAAACTTCCTCCAGCGTCCACATGACGAGGTGCGGGAATTAAGGGCCACCGTTGGCAATACCGAGATGGTGCTGGCCAATTTCAAACATCTGGGAACACGGTGCAAATTCATCGCCCTCATGCCGCAGTGGGAGTTTCTTGATTTTTTGCATGATGAGGCCGAGCTGTTCCCTTCTTTCCGGCTTCTTCGTAATGCGGAGGTGACGCAAGTCATTAGAACTGGCGACATGATTGCAGGTGTACTGGCGCAAACCCCGGAGGGCCTGCTTCAGGTCAATGCCGACCTGGTGATTGGCGCAGATGGGCGCCATTCTGTAGTCAGGCAGGCCGCCGGCCTTGTGGTTCGGGATCTGGGTGCGCCCATAGATGTCTTGTGGATGCGGTTGCCCAAGATGCCGGATGATCCATCGACCACGGGCGGACGAATCAATACGGGTGTGTTTCTCGCAATGCTTGATCGCGGCACGTATTGGCAATGCGCCTATGTGATTCCCAAAGGCGGTATTGAAGCCATCCGCTCGCGTGGCCTGGACTGCTTTCGCGCCGACATGGTTCGCGTTGCCCCCCTGTTTGCAAACCGCATTGATCAGCTGGCCAGCTGGGATGACATCAAGCTGTTAAGTGTCACGGTGGACAGGCTGGAGCGCTGGTACAGCCCGGGCCTGCTGTGTATTGGTGATGCCGCGCATGCGATGTCGCCGGTAGGCGGAGTTGGTATCAACCTGGCCATTCAGGACGCTGTGGCAGCCGCCAACATGCTCGCTGGTCCACTGGCCAGTGAGGTGCAGGCCGCCGATTTGACGCCCTTTCTCGCACAAGTCGAAAAACGCAGATTGTTCCCTGCGCGCGTCACGCAGGCTGCCCAGGTGGCGGTACAGAACCGCCTGCTGCGGCCGGTCATTGATGCCGACACACGCAGCAGCAGGACGATGACCGTTCCCTGGCCTCTAAGGCTGATGGCCCGCTCATCCTGGCTGCAATCGCTGCCCGCCTATGCGGTGGGGGTAGGGGTGCGGCCGGAGCATGTGCATTCGCCCAAGGCGCAATGATGCACCCGTCACATGGGGCGTTGCAGGCGAAGAATGCTTACAGCAGCGTTGGTGGATGTCTCATGGGATGCCTGTGCCCTTTATCTAGATTTGGACATGGCTGACTGGCTTGCAGTGGGCCTATCCAACTTCTCAATTCAAAGGAAACCAGAATGCCCACATTCCGCCCCAAACCAGTTGTTGCCACATCCCTGGCGTTCGCCGCCTTGCTTGCGTTGGGCGCTTGCGGCAAAAAGGCTGAGGACACCACCACGCCAGCGACTATGCCGCCCGCCGCCAGCACCTCTCCCATGCCCTCTTCAGGCAGTTCGGGTTCCGGCAGCTCTTCTTCCGCAGGATCTTCGTCGTCCATGGGCAGCAATGGTTCTATGGGATCTTCATCATCCATGGGCGCTTCATCGGGAGCCACGGGTTCCACCGCAGCCGACAGCTCTTTGGGGTCGAGCACGAGCACCAGCCCCACCAACCCCGCCACCAATCCAAAAAGCGGGGGTTCGACCAACTAGGGTCGGCTTGCAGGCCTGGCCAGCAGCCTGTTTGGATGAGCCCGCAGTGCATGCCTGCGGGTTTTTGCTTATGGCTAGCCGCGTTCAACCGGGCGAGTGGCATCGCTGCACCAGTCGCTCCAGCTGCCAGCGTACAGACCGCTGCTGCCAAGGCCGGCGATCTCCATGGCAATGATGTTCGGCACCGCACTGACGCCGCTGCCGCAGTGGTGCACCACGCTGGCAGGGTCACGGCCTTCCAGCAGGGCTTCAAACTCTGACCTCAGCTGTGCCGCGGGTTTGAACTTGCCGTTTTCACCCATGTTCTGGGTGAAGGGCCTGTTGAGTGCGCCAGGTATATGGCCGGCCACCGGGTCCAGGGGTTCTGTTTCTCCCCTGAAGCGTGGCGCGCCTCGGGCATCAATCAGGGTCTGGCTGGGCTTGCCCAGGCTGGAAAGAACGGTCGAAGGTGATACCAGCCGGGCTTTTTCGGGGCCCAGTTCAAAGTTGCTCTGAAAGTGGGCCGGCTCTTCGCCGGCGGTGACAGCGCCGTCCGCCGCCCGCCAGGCCTGCAGGCCCCCATCAAGCACGGCAACATTTTCATGACCAGCCCATTTCAGCATCCACCAGAGCCGACCGCAGTAATTCGCGCCGTTGCGGTCATACACAACGGCCTGCATGTTGTTTGCAAAGCCGACACTGGAGAGCCACGTCGCGAAGCGCTCCCTGTTGGGCAGCGGGTGGCGTCCGCCGGAGGCCGGCGCATCTGCGCCGCTCGCGGTGATGACTGAATTGGCACCGGCCCTGGCGGGATTGACGCCATGTTTTGCGCTCAATGCGGTGTCGAGGTTGGCGTAAACCGCCCCCGGGATGTGCGACTCCAGATAGTGCTTTTCACCTGCATGGGGCTGCATGAGCTCGAAGGTGCAGTCAAAGATGCGCAGAGGTGTTTTGGCTGCGATCAGGGTTTGAAGCTGTTCGGCGGAAATCAGGGTGGTGTACATCTTCTTCCTTGGGTCAGTGTTCTTCTGCGGGGGCGTCGGGCGCGGCGCGCGCACGCAACACGGTCGCTGCGACTGCGCTGGCGATGATGAGCGCCATGCCCAGCCATCCGGACAGGGGAATATTGTCTCCAAACAGCAGCAGGCCGTACAGCGCTGCAAAGACAACACCGGAGTACTGCAGGTTGGCAACCATCAGTGTGCCCCCCTGGCGTGCGGCCAGCGAGTAGGCCTTGGTCATGCTCAACTGGCCCAGCGCTGCCATCAGCCCCAGCGGCAACAACCACAGCGCGTGCGGCCAGGACCAGTTTGAAACGCCGAGGCCGGCCATGCCGAACAGCCCGGCCAGGGTGGTGCCACAGGCAAAATAAAACACCGTGCGTGTTTCGGGTTCGCCAATACGGGCCATCGTCATGACCTGCATGTAGGCAAATGCCGAGATGAAGCCGGACAGCAGGCCAATCAGCGCTGCAAATGCCTGGTTTTGTGCGATCGCAGGCCGTAACAGCAGCACCACGCCGGCAAAGCTGGTGAGTATGGCCAGCACCAGCGGGCCTTGCCGGGGTGAGCCTTTGCCCAGCATGAGCGCGCCACCGACCAGAAAGGCGGCAATCCAGATGCTGCTCATGTAATTGAGCGTCATGGCAGTGGCCAGTGGCAGCTCCGAAATCGCGTAGAACCACGCGGCCATGGATGTCACGCCTATCACGCTGCGCCAGGCGTGCATGGCCGGGTAGGGTGTTCGCAGCGAAGTACCACGCGCATGCGCATAGGCGGCCATGAAAAGGATGCCGAAGACACCCCGGTAAAACAGGATTTCGGCGCCATTGAAATGGACAGAAGCAAACTTGATGCACACGCCCATGCTGGCAAAAAACAGCGAGGCCAGAATCATCCAGAGGGCTTGCATGGCTTTTCGGAGTGGTGCGGGGTTACGAATTCAGGTCTGTACCGGCATCAGAAAATACCGGCTGCCCGTAGCGCAGGGCTCAGATCATCTGGGTGGTCTTGCTGGCACCCATCTCGCGGCGGTACCACTCATGGAAGTGCTGCATGCCGTCTTCCATGGGGCTCTGGTAGGGGCCAAACTCATTGTCACCGCGCAGCATCAGGGCCTTGCGGCCGGCATCCATGCGCAGGGCGATCTCATCGTCTTCCACACAGGTTTCCATATAGGCGGCCTGCTGTGCCTCGATGAACTCGCGCTCAAAAGCGCATATTTCCTCGGGGTAGAAAAACTCAACCACGTTAAGTGTCCTGTCCGGTGCCTGCGGATGCAGCGTGCTGACGACCAGCACATGCGGGTACCACTCGACCATCACATGCGGGTAATAGGTCAGCCAGATGGCGCCGTACTTTGGCGGCACACCCTTGCGGTACTGCAACACCACGTCGTGCCATTTTTTGTAGGTGTCGGTGCCGGGCTTGCCCAGCTTGTCGGAAACGCCGACGGTCTGCACCGAATAGTTGCTGTTGAGTTCCCACTGCAGGTCGTGCGTAGTCACAAAGCCGCCTAGGCCCGGGTGGAAGGGGCCGACGTGGTAGTCCTCAAGGTAAACCTCGATAAAGGTCTTCCAGTTGTAGTTGCACTGGTGCAGGTGCACCTTGTCGAGCTGGTAACCCGAGAAATCAAGGTCGGCCATGGTTTCCAGTCGCGACATCTCTGCTGCGACATCCCGGCCGTTGTCTTCAAACACCAGGCCGTTCCAGGTCGTGGTTTTGTAACGGTTCAGGTTCAGGCAGGGGTCGGTCTCGAAGTGCGGCGCGCCTACCAGCTCGCCCGAGGTGTTGTAGGTCCAGCGGTGCAGCGGGCAGACGATGTTGCTGCCGGTGTTGCCGCGCCCCTGCAGCATGGTCGACTGGCGATGCCTGCAGACATTTGAAATCAGCTCGATCCCGGAGGCATTCCTGACCAGCGCCCGTCCTTCGCCCTCCTGCGGCAGGGTATAAAAGTCACCCAGATTGGGGACGGCCAGCTCGTGACCGAGGTATTTTGGTCCGCGTGCGAACAGTTTTTGCTGCTCGCGCTGGTAAAGACCAGCATCAAAGTAGCTTGAAATGGGGAGCTGGCTGGTGGCCTGCAACAGGCGAAGGCTTAAATCGGACATGCAATGATGCGGGGAACCCGCAGTGGTCACCTTATCGAGAACTGTTCTCAATTCTACCCGTCGCCCCTGGGCTGATGGCAGGCGGTTGATAATGATTCACTGACTTGCTCCTGTCCCGGCTCCCGGACTGCACACAGGGGTGTAAGCAGGGCGGCATGGGCCTAAAATCAGCCCTCAACCCAAATATCATGGCCAAATCTCCTGCTGCCCCAGCCACCGCATCGTCTGCTCCACCGGTACCTGCATTGCCTGCCACCTATGAGGCCGCACTTCGGGAACTCGAGGAGCTGGTTTCCGGCCTGGAGTCAGGCCAGTTGCCACTGGACCAGCTCCTGACCGGGTACCAGCGCGGTGCCCAGCTGCTGGCGTTCTGCAAAAGCAGGCTGGAAGCCGTTGAAAACCAGGTCAAGGTTCTTGAGGGCAACGAACTGAAACCATGGTCGGCCTGAACGTAGCGCCACCGAGACACGCCTTGAACGCACCCGACAATTTTTCCCTCTTCAATCTTGCCGCCTGGAGCTCGCAGCAGCTTGCCACCATTGAGCAGGCGCTGTCCCGCTGGGTGGCTTGTCCGGTAGATGCTCCGGCCCCTGCAGGGCTGGGCGACGCCATGCGTTATGCGGTACTCGACGGCGGCAAACGCCTGCGACCGCTTCTTGTGATGGCCACCTGCGAGGCGGTGGGTGGCAATCCTGATGCCGCCCTGCGTTCTGCCTGCGCCGTCGAGCTGATTCATGCCTACTCGCTGGTTCACGATGACATGCCGTGTATGGACAATGATGTGCTGCGGCGCGGCAAGCCCACCGTTCACGTGAAGTTTGGCGAAGCCCAGGCCCTGCTGGCTGGTGATGCGCTGCAGGCACTGGCATTTGAGTTCCTCACGCCCGATGACGCCGATATCGATCACGCTACGCAGGCGCGACTGTGCCGCATCCTGGCCAAAGCTGCGGGCTTCCAGGGCATGGCAGGCGGCCAGGCCATAGACCTGGCCAGCGTCGGCATGCCTCTGAATTCAGGGCAGTTGCACGAAATGCACCGGCTCAAGACCGGCGCGCTGCTGCAGGCCAGCGTGATGATGGGTGCGCACTGCGGTGCGGCAACTGCGCCGGTACTGGAAGCGTTGCGTGATTACGGCGCGGCAGTGGGCCTGGCCTTCCAGGTGGTGGACGATATCCTTGACGTTACGGCCGACTCTGCCACACTGGGTAAAACAGCGGGCAAGGATGCTGCCCAGGACAAGCCGACTTTTGTATCGCTCATGGGGCTGGATGCCTCAAGGCAATACGCCCAGCAGCTGCTGGCACGCTCGCTTGCCAGCCTTGACCAGGTGGACGCCCAGGGATTGCGCAATACCGCAGCGCTGCGCGCACTTGCCGACATGCTGGTCAACCGACAGCACTGAGGCTTGAAATCCCGCGCATAAAAACCAGACACCACGATGACCCCACTCCTTGAATCCATCAGCAGCCCGGCCGACCTTCGCGAACTGCCTCGTGCACAGCTCAGGCCGCTGGCCGACGAGTTGCGGGCCTACCTCCTGGACACGGTATCCAAGACCGGTGGGCACCTGAGTTCCAACCTCGGCACGGTGGAGTTGACGGTCGCCTTGCACTATGTGTTCAATACGCCCAATGACAGGCTGGTATGGGACGTGGGCCACCAGACCTATCCGCACAAGATCCTGACCGGGCGCCGCGAGCGCATGGGCAGCCTGCGGCAGCTCGGCGGACTGTCCGGTTTTCCGCGCCGTGACGAGAGCGAGTACGACACATTTGGCACGGCACATTCGTCCACCTCGATTTCTGCTGCCCTCGGCATGGCCCTGGCTTCAAAACAAAAAGGTGAAGACCGTTATTCGGTTGCCATCATTGGTGACGGCGCCATGAGCGCGGGCATGGCTTTCGAGGCCCTGAACAATGCCGGCGTGCATGACAACTGCAAGCTGCTGGTCGTGCTCAACGACAACGACATGAGCATCAGCCCGCCTGTAGGCGCGCTCAATCGTTATCTTGCCCAGTTGATGAGCGGGCGTTTTTATGCATCCGCCAGAAATGTAGGCCGGCATGTGCTCAGTGTTGCGCCGCCCCTGCTTGAACTTGCCAAGCGTTTTGAGACGCACGCCAAGGGCATGGTCGTGCCCGCGACGCTGTTCGAGAATTTCGGCTTCAACTACATCGGCCCGATTGACGGGCATGACCTGGAGTCGCTGATACCCACGATTGAAAACATCAAGCAGCTGATGCAAAAAGGCAGCGGCCCGCAGTTTCTTCACGTGGTGACAAAAAAAGGGCAGGGCTACAAGCTGGCCGAGGCCGACCCGATTGCCTACCACGGCCCCGGCAAGTTTGACCCGGCCATGGGCCTGCAGAAATCCACCGCGCCTGCAAAACAGACCTTCACGCAGGTCTTCGGCCAGTGGCTGTGCGACATGGCTGAACATGACAAACGCCTGGTCGGCATCACGCCCGCCATGCGCGAAGGTTCGGGCATGGTTGAGTTCCACAAGCGCTTTCCCGAGCGTTATCACGATGTCGGCATTGCAGAGCAGCACGCCGTCACGTTTGCAGCCGGCATGGCCACAGAGGGCCTCAAGCCTGTGGTGGCCATCTATTCAACATTTCTTCAGCGCGGTTACGACCAGCTGATTCACGACGTTGCACTGCAAAACCTGCCGGTCGTGTTTGCGCTTGACCGCGCCGGGCTGGTCGGTGCCGACGGCGCCACGCACGCGGGCGCCTATGACATTCCTTTCGTGCGCTGCATTCCCAACATGAGCCTGGCTTGCCCTGCGGATGAGGGCGAATGCCGCAAGCTGCTCAGTTCTGCGTTTGAGCAGGACCACCCGGTTGCTGTGCGTTACCCGCGCGGCGCAGGTGTCGGTTTGGTGCCGGAAAGCAATCTTGATTCCCTGCCGTTCGGCAAAGGCGAGATCCGCAAAGAGGGCGGCGGCATTGCCATTCTTGCGTTCGGCACATTGCTCTACCCTGCGCTGCAGGCAGCTGAAAAGCTGGGTTGTACGGTGGTCAACATGCGCTGGGTCAAGCCCCTGGACACCAAATTGCTGCTGAGTGTTGCGGCAACGCACGATGCGCTGGTGACTGTCGAAGAAGGTGCCGTCATGGGCGGTGCAGGCAGTGCAGTCAGTGAAGCCCTGCAGGCTGCGGGCGTATCCATGCCGGTGCTGCATCTTGGCCTGAAGGACGAGTTCATCGAGCACGGCGACCACGCCAAATTGCTGTCGATTCAGGGGCTTGATGCTGCGGGTATCGAGTTGTCCATCACGGCGCGTTTTGCCGAGCTGTGTGCGGCCGGCAAGTCTTCACGGGTCACGCTCAAGTCCGTGGCTTGATGTGTTTGCGCCCGGATCCCGCGGGTTCAGGGCAACGTCAGGTTTTCAAGGGTAAATCCCTGCGCGGGTGCGAAATCCGGTTTCTAGAATCCGGCATGCCATTCCCCGGCCCGTACCTGTCTGCTACTGCGTGGCTGCAGGTGTTTATGTCCTGATTCGGAGTCAACTTGCTGGACCGCCGCTCACTTGTCAAACATGCCGGTATCGCGGGCGTCCTCACGTCAGGAATTTCCCCTGCCGTGCATGCCGCGCCTCTGGTGCGCTGGCGGCTGGCCTCCAGTTTCCCCAAGTCGCTGGACACCATTTACGGTGGTGCGGAAACCTTTGCCCGGCATGTCAAGGCGATTTCCGGCGGCAGGTTTGATGTGTCCGTGCATCCAGCCGGCGAACTGATGCCCGCTTTCGGTGTGGTGGATGGCGTGCAGCAGGGCCGTATCGAGGCCGCCCACACCGCAGCCTATTATTTCTATGAAAAAGACGAAACCTTCGCCATAGGCGGGGCCATTCCCTTCGGCCTCAACAGCAGGCAAATGAGCGCATGGACATTCCAGGGGAACGGGCTCAGGCTCATGCGTGAGTTCTATGCGGCCTACAACATGGTGCACTTCCCCTGTGGCAACACAGGCGCCCAGATGGGCGGCTGGTTCCGCAAGGACATCCGCTCGCTCGCCGACATCAAGGGCCTGAAGTTCCGCGTCAACGGGTTTGCCGGCAAGGTCATAGAGCGCATGGGCGGCCTGCCCCAGAACCTGCCGGGCGGTGAAATCTACAGCGCGCTTGAAAACGGCGCCATTGATGCCGGTGAGTGGATAGGCCCGTACGACGACCAGAAGCTCGGTTTCAACAAGGTCGCACCCAACTACTACTACCCCGGCTGGTGGGAAGGCGGCCTGCAGCTTGACCTCTACGTCAACCGCAAGGCGTATGAAGCCCTGAGCCCCGAGTTCAAGGCGCTGGTGGATGTGGCCTCATCTGCAGCGCATGTGGACATGCAGGCCAAGTACGACGCCCGCAATCCGGCTGCGCTCAAGCAACTCGTCAACGCCGGCGCCAAACTCCGGCCCTTTCCCGCAGATGTGATGAACGCGGCATTCAAGGTCTCGCGCGACCTGTATGCAGAACTGTCTGCCTCCAACCCCAGGTGGGCGAAGGTCTACGCAGACTACGCCAGGTTTCGCGGTGAACAAAACCTCTGGTTTCGTTTTACCGAAGCCACGTTTGACCGATTCATGCAGGGTCAGAAGCTTTAACGGCTGATGCTGGACGCGCCTGAAGCGGGCGCCATGCGTCACTGCGAAGCGCTAGTCAGTTTATTGACAGCTAAACCCCTCTTTTCAGGCCCATTTCGCCTCTGTACTAGGGGTAATAACCGGGTCAGGTGCGCTTAAAAAGCCTTGAGAATTGCGGGGCTCGGCTGCATTCCTGTTGCCGGATCAAAAGTCCGGCGGTGGCGCAGCAGAACATGCAATTTGATATTCCAAAATTCAGGCAAACTTTCAGGAGAAAGCACTCATGGATCGTCGTTCACTCATTAAAAATGCCGGTATCGCCGGCGTCCTTGCTGCAGGCGTTGCGCCTGCCGTACATGCGCAGGCAGCCATTCGCTGGCGCCTCGCTTCCAGCTTCCCCAAATCGCTCGACACGATCTATGGCGGTGCAGAAGTTTTTGCCAATGCCGTCAAGGCCATGTCGGGTGGCAAGTTCGAGATCTCCGTACATGCCGGTGGCGAGCTGATGCCTCCGTTCGGCGTGGTGGATGGCGTTCAGGCCGGTACGGTCGAGATGTGCCACACGGTGCCTTACTACTTCTATGGCAAGAACCCCGCCTTTGCACTGGGCTCTGCTGTGCCGTTCGGTCTGAATGCCCGCCAGATGACGGCGTGGATGCGTCATGGCAATGGCCGCAAGCTCATGAATGAGCTGTACGCCAAGTACAACATGGTCAGCTTTGCCGGCGGCAACACGGGCACCCAGATGGGTGGCTGGTTCCGCAAGGAAATCAAGAGCGTTGCCGATTTCAAGGGCATGAAGATGCGCCTGGGTGGCGGCCTGGTCGGTGAAGTCATGCAAAAGCTGGGCGCTGTGCCGCAAAGCTTGCCTGGCGGCGAGATCTATCAAGCGCTCGAAAAGGGCACCATCGATGCAGCCGAGTGGGTTGGTCCTTACGATGACCAGAAACTGGGCTTCAACAAGGTCGCACCGTTTTACTACTACCCTGGCTGGTGGGAAGGCGGTCCTGAAGTGGACTTCTTCATCAACCAGAAGGCGTTTGATGCCCTGTCCGCCGAGAACAAGGCGATTGTCGATGCAGCCTCTGCCCTGGCAGCAACCGACATGCTGTCGAAGTACGACGCATTGAACCCCACCGCGCTCAAGCAACTGGTGGCCGCCAAGACCAAGGTGCTGCCGTTCTCGCAGGCCGTGCTGGAAGCCTCGTTCAAGGCCTCGATGGAAGTCTTCGCCGCCAACGATGCCAAGAGCCCCGAGTGGAAGAAGATCTACGCCGACATGCGTGCATTCCAGCGTGACCAGGTGTCATGGTTCCGTTACGCAGAAAACCGCTTCGACAACTTCATGGCTACACAGAAGCTGTAAGCACCCGTCTTCAGGCTGGCGTTGCTGGCCTGGTGATGCGAAGAAAGAAGCCACCGCGAGGTGGCTTTTTTCATGGGGACTGCTGAGTGCTTGTGTGTAAAGTAGACTTTACATTTTTGGTGTTGCGTGAACCTGCGAATGGGTTTTTGAGGATTTTCAGCCTTCAAATGCCTGTTTTGGTGGGCCAAATAGCCCTCCAGACCAATGGATATATGCGTGAAAAGCTATTTATTTGATAGCGGTTTGCCTTTCACGACCAAGCCGGGGGTAGCCCGGCGGCTAGTCACTTTTCTTTTGCTTCGCCAAAAGCAAAGTAACCAAAAGAAAAGGCGACCCGACGTCTGGGTCCCTACGCTTCGCTGCGGGCAACCTGCGGTGCTCGATTACGCCGGCGGGAAAAACAACTCGCTGCGCTCAAACAAGTTTTTCCCCTTGATGCCGTCTCCATCTCCGCTCCTCGGCCCAG
>JAZKAY010000011.1:0-441833 GCA_040388905.1 Pseudomonadota bacterium | reverse complement strand
AAGTCGGCAAGTGGGCCGACCTGGTGGTGTGGAAGCCGGCCTTCTTCGGCATCAAACCCTCGGTCATCCTCAAGGGCGGCTTCATCGCCATGGCCGCGATGGGCGACCCAAATGCCTCCATCCCCACACCACAGCCCGTGCACTACCGGCCCATGTTCGGCGGGTTCGGCGGCGCGATTGCCAGGGGCTCTTTGACCTTTGTGTCACAGGCGGGCCTCGCCGCAGGCATCAAGGAAAACTTCGGCCTCGCCAAAACCCTGAGCGCGGTGAAAAACATTCGCGGTGTGCGCAAGCAGCACATGGTGCACAACAGCTACCTGCCCAAGATGGAGATAGACGCGCAGACCTACGCCGTGCGCGCAGATGGACAGTTGCTAACCTGCGAGCCCGCCAAAAGCCTGCCGATGACGCAGCGTTATTTTCTTTTTTGATTGTTTAAATGCTCCAGGTTTCGAAAATCATCCCCGGCGGTGCGGGCCTCGCACCCGTGCTCATCAAACGCGCAGCCACCATCGAACTCGACTGGGACGTGCGCCAGAAAAGCCGCTTCGACGCGACCGACTCGCAAGGCCGCCAGCTTGGCATCTTTCTGCCGCGCGGTACGCTGGTTCGCGGAGGTGATGTATTGATCGCCGAAGACGGCTCCATGGTCAGGGTGCTGGCCGCACCGCAGCCCGTACTGCGCATCACGCACTGCAGCAACCATGGCTCTGCGTTTGATTTGACGCGCGCTGCCTACCACCTGGGCAATCGCCACGTGCCTATCGAGCTCAAGCCCGACCACCTGAAAATCGAACCCGACCATGTGCTGGCCGACATGCTGCGGTCCATGCATTTGATCGTGCACGAAGTCAATGAAGCGTTTGAGCCTGAGGGCGGTGCTTACAGCGCCGGTGGGCATTCGCATGGCCACGGTGAGCACAAAGCGCACGATCATGGGCATGGCCATGAACACGCGAATGAACCAGCAGCCACACACGGCCACAGCCACGCACACCAGGCCGCCAAGCCACACGTACATGGCCCCGACTGCAACCACGGTCACGACCACCACTGAAGCGTTTTGCAGATGCAGGCCTCCAGCCTCATACAGCTGATCTGGCTGGCCTCACCGGCCTTGCCCGTAGGCGGCTTCTCGTATTCAGAGGGCCTTGAAAGCGCTGTTGAATCTGCCGGTGTGACCAGCGAAGATGCAGCTGCGAACTGGATCAGCGACCAGTTGCACCTGACGCTGGCGCGAGGCGACCTGGCTGTCATGGCACAGGCGATTCCTGCATGGCGTCAAAGCAATCATGAGCGCATCAGACAACTCAACGACTGGGTGCTGCAGACGCGCGAGACCAGCGAGTTCAGGGCGCAGACCGAACAAATGGGCCGCTCGCTCGTCGAATGGCTGCGCAACCATGAAGGTGCCAACGCAGGGCACATACAGGCCTGCGCGACACTTCCGCCCACCTACCCCGTCGCCTTTGCACTGGCCGCCTCACAAACCGCCGCCGATGCACGCGACTGCCTGCTCGCCTACGCCTTTGGCTGGGCTGAAAACATGATGCAGGCTGCGCTCAAGTCGGTGCCGCTGGGCCAGAGTGCAGGTCAGCGCATACTGGCCAGATTGAGCCGCGAGATTCCACCTGCGGTTGAAACCGCGCTGACCCTGCCCGATGACGAGCGCCAGGCCTTCTCGCCCATGCTGGCGATTCTTTCTTCGCAACACGAAACTCAATACTCACGACTGTTCAGATCATGACCATGCACCACATCGCCAATAGAACCAAAAAACTCCCCCCTTTGCGTGTCGGCATAGGCGGCCCGGTCGGCTCCGGCAAAACCACGCTGCTTGAAATGCTATGCAAGGCGATGAAGCAGAAGTATGACCTTGTCGCGATCACCAACGACATCTACACCAAAGAAGACCAGCGCATCCTCACCGTCAGCGGCGCGCTCGATGCCGACCGCATCATGGGCGTGGAGACCGGCGGCTGCCCGCACACGGCGATTCGCGAAGATGCGTCCATCAATTTAGAGGCCATTGACCGCATGCTGGTCGACTTTCCGAACGCCGACGTGGTGTTTGTCGAGTCCGGCGGCGACAACCTGGCAGCCACCTTCAGCCCCGAACTCAGCGACCTCACCATCTACGTGATCGACGTTGCAGCCGGCGAAAAAATCCCGCGCAAGGGCGGCCCAGGCATCACCAAAAGCGATCTCTTCGTCATCAACAAGACCGACCTCGCGCCTTATGTGGGCGCAGACCTCAAGGTGATGGAAGCCGACACCATACGCATGCGCACCACGCCCAAGGGCCTGAAGCCCTTTGTCATGACCAACCTCAAGACCAATACCGGTCTGGCTGAAGTCGTCGCGTTTATCGAGACCAAAGGCATGTTGCAGGCGGCGTGAAGAAAAGGCCGAAAAGGCTTTTTTCACCGCCGCAAGCGAGCGGGCGCCTGGCAACGGTTAAAATGTTCAGTTCCGGAAGCTTGGCAGAGCGGTTGAATGCAGCAGTCTTGAAAACTGCCGAGGATGCGAGTCCTCCGTGAGTTCGAATCTCACAGCTTCCGCCAATCGGGTTTTGAAAGGTGTCTTTCAAGATCCTTTTTCTTTTTTGGCGCCCCTGACAACCACCAGCCTCTTTCTAGAGAGGCTCCGTGGCGGCGCCCAGTGGACCTATCCATGACATCAAGTTTTTTCAAGACCGCATTGGTGCTGGGCTTGCTCTCAGCCATTGGGCCTTTCGCCATCGACATGTATCTGCCCGCCCTGCCCTCCATCGGGCAAAGCCTGGGAGCGTCCATGAGCGCGGTGCAGGCCAGCCTGATGGCGTTTTTCATCTCGCTGGGCATTGGGCAGATCATTTATGGTCCTGTGTCGGACATGGTCGGCCGCAAGGCGCCGCTGTACTTTGGCATGGTGCTGTTTGCAGTGGGCAGTGTGGGCTGCGCGCTGGCGCCCGACATCCATACACTGGTCATCCTGCGCTTTATCCAGGGCCTGGGCGCGAGTGCAGGCATGGTGATTCCGCGTGCGGTTGTGCGGGACCTGCATACCGGACATGACGCAGCGCGCATCATGTCGCTGCTGATGCTGGTCTTCAGTGTGTCGCCCATACTTGCGCCGCTGGCCGGCAGCCTCCTGATTGAAGCCATTGGCTGGCGCAGTGTGTTCTGGGCGGTTACGGTGGCCGCCATTCTGGGCCTGATCCTCATCGCCACCAGCCTGCCCGAAACACGCCCGCCTGAAGAGCGGCTGGGCAGCAGCTTTGGCAGTGCGCTCGGCGGTTACTGGCTGCTGCTGCGCGACTGGCACTTTCTGGGTCTGGTGTTCATAGGCGCTTTCGGCATTTCAAGCTTTTTTGCCTACCTGGCCAATTCTTCTTTTGTGATGATTGACCACTATGGCCTGACGCCACGGCAGTACAGCATTGCCTTTGCGGCGAATGCGGCTTCGTTTATCGGCATGTCGCAACTGACAGGTCGCCTGACCGGCAAGTTCGGTCTGGCACCGGTGGTCAAGGTAGCGGTGAGTTGCTACGCCGCGATCATGCTCATCCTGCTGGCCGTGAACCTCATGGGTGTTGACCGGCTGGACGTGATGCTGGGCCTGCTGTTTGTGGGTTTCGGCTTTCTCGGCCTGGTCATACCCACCACGGCCGTCCTCGCGCTTGATGAGCACGGCCCCATTGCGGGCACCGCCTCGGCGCTGATGGGTACGCTGCAGTTTGTGACCGGTGCGGTCATCATGGCTGTCACCGGCCTGTTTGTGGATGGCTCGGCCAGGCCCATGCTGGCGGGAATCGCCTTCAGTGCGTCAGTGGCGTTTGTGCTGTCGTGGGTGACCTTGCGTCACGTCAAAGCCACGCCCAACGCGGCGGCCTGAGCCACCTGGCCCACGGTATCAGTCAGCTTTCTGCTGGCTTTGCTGGCTGAGCTGGCGCTTGCGTTTGCTCTTGTTTTTTGACTCGGCCTCGGGCGGCGCATCCCGCCGCGCTTTGTCGGCCAGTGCCTGCAAGCGCTCCTTCTCGGCTTTGCGCTTTTTGTCGCGAAAATAAACGACGGTGCGGCCCAGACAGAAGCTGATGGATGCCGTCACGGCAAGGAGAATAAGGCTTGAGGTTTCCATGGTGATTCAACAATTGTGAACGCTACAGGAACAGCGATTGCAGGTCGTTTAAAAAATCAAAGCCGCGCTCAGTGGGTTTGACGCGCACAAAATCGCGCTCTATCAAACCTTTGGTCTCGGCTTCCTGCAGGCCTTGCTGTATGGCCGTGATGGACAGGCCCGTTCTTTCTGAAAAATCCTGCAGGCTGAAACCTTCTTTCAGGCGCAGTGCATTGAGCATGAATTCGAACGGCAACTCGGCACGGCTGATTTCGGTTTCCTGCGTGACGGCATGACCCGCCATGGCTTTTTCCATGTAGAGCTTTGGCTCGCGAAAGCGCACCTGTCGCATCACGCGATGCGCAAAACTGAGCTTTCCATGTGCACCGGCGCCTATGCCAAGGTAATCACCGAACTGCCAGTAGTTGAGGTTGTGAAAGCACTGATGGCCATGTTTGGCATAGGCCGAGACTTCGTAACGATTGAGCCCTGCTGCTTCTGTCAGCTCGGTGATTTTGTCGAGCATGGCGTAGGCCGTGTCTTCTTCGGGCACCACGGGCGGAAACTTCGCAAAGTATGTGTTTGCTTCAATCGTCAGGTGGTAGATGGAGATGTGCGGCGGGTCAAGCGCCAGCGCCTGCCGCATGTCGGCCTCCAGGTCGTCCATGGTCTGGCCGGGCAGTGCATACATGATGTCGAGGTTGAAGGTGTCAAAAGCCTGTGCTGCCTCTTCAACGGCCGCGATGGCCTGGGCACGGTCATGCACGCGACCCAGCGCCTTGAGGTGCACGTCGTTAAAACTCTGCACGCCCACCGACAGTCGCGTGACACCGGCACTGCGAAAGGCCCTGAAGCGGTCTTTCTCGAACGTGCCGGGATTGGCTTCGAGGGTGATCTCGCAGTCGGGCTCCAGCCGGACGCGGGCACGGATGTCGCCCAGCAAGCGGTCAATGGCCTGCGGTGAAAACAGGCTGGGTGTGCCCCCGCCTATAAAGATGCTGTGCACCGTGCGGCCCCAGATCAGCGGCAACGAGGATTCGAGATCGGCGATCAGCGCGTCGATATAGGCCTGCTCGGGCATCTCGCTGGAAACTTCGTGGGAATTGAAATCGCAGTAAGGGCACTTGCGTATGCACCACGGCAGATGAACGTACAAAGAAAGGGGCGGCAGCGCGACCAGCTGCAGCGTACCGCTGCGCATGTAGTGCTGGATGTCTTTCACCTCAGAGCCTTATGCCGCAAGCGGGATGCCCCACCTAGCGATAACGCTGCGTGCAAGCGGACACCGCGGAACCGGCTTAGCCGGGCCGCTGGTGTCGCCCCTTGAGGGGGAGGCCGCGACACGCAGTGCGAAGGCAACGGGGGGAGCCATATTTAAAGCCATCTTTCCTTGATGAGTTCCATCATCTGGCGGGCTGCCTTGCCCCTGTGGCTGTTGGCGTTCTTGACCTCGACCGGTAACTGCGCAAAGGTCTGGCCGAATTCAGGAACAAACATTACCGGATCAAAACCGAAACCGTTGCTGCCAATCGGCTCGCTGGCAATCTCGCCGACCACGCGCCCGGCTGCAATCAACGGTTCAGGATCGTCAGCAGACCGCACGGCCACCAGCGTGCTGACCAGTGCGGCTCGGCGGTGCGAGATGTTGGCCATCTGCTCAAGCAAGGCCTTCACGTTGTTGGCATCGCCCTTCTCATAGCCGAATTGCGTCGCGTAATACGCTGTGTCGACGCCAGGCAGGCCGCCGAACGCATCGACGCAGAGCCCTGCATCATCGGCAATCGCAGGCAGGCCGCCAAGCCTGGCTGCATGACGGGCTTTGGCCAATGCGTTTTCAACAAAGGTATGAAAGGGCTCCTCCGCCTCGGGGATGCCGAGTTCGGACTGGCGTACCAACTGCACGCCCAGCGGCGCAAACATGGCCTGCAACTCGGCCAGCTTGCCGGCATTGTTGGATGCGAGGATGATTTTCATGAGCGCAAAGCCAGTGTCACTCAGGCAGTTGCCAGGGCAGCTTTCTGCATGACCACCAGCTCGCTGATGCCTTTTTCAGCCAGCACCAGCAGGGCGTCCATCTCCTTGCGCGAAAAAGCTGCACCTTCAGCCGTGCCCTGCACTTCAACATAATTGCCGATGCCCGTCATGACGACATTCATGTCGGTGTCGCAGGCCGAGTCTTCGGTGTATTCAAGGTCCAGCAGCGGCGTGCCTTCCACAATGCCGACCGAAATGGCGGCGACGTGGTCAAGGATGGGCGTCTCGACAAGCTTTCCGCTGGCGAGCAGTTTGTTGACCGCATCCTGGGCAGCCACAAACGCGCCGGTGATGCTGGCGGTGCGTGTGCCGCCATCGGCCTGGATCACGTCGCAATCGATGTAAATGGTGCGCTCGCCAAGTTTTTTCAGGTCAAACACGGTGCGTAGCGAACGGCCGATGAGGCGCTGGATCTCCTGCGTGCGGCCACTCTGCTTGCCGCGTGCAGCTTCCCGGTCGCTGCGGGTGTGGGTGGCGCGCGGCAGCATGCCGTATTCAGCCGTGACCCAGCCTTCGCCGCTGCCTTTTTTGTGGCCTGGCACCTTTTCTTCAACCGAGGCAGTACACAAAACCTTCGTGCCGCCAAACTCGATGAGCACCGAGCCTTCGGCGTAAACGGTGTAGTGGCGGGTGATGCGAACCGGGCGCAAGGCATCTGCAGCACGTGCGCTGCTCCGTACAAACTGGGTCATGTGAAAGGCTTTCCGGCGGTCTGGCCGCGCTTAAGAAAAAGAAGTGAAGCGCCGGGTATTGTAGAAAGACAGAAAAGCCCCCACCCATGGGCGCAAAACCCGTCAGGCCTTGCGCGCGGCGGAACGGCGTATGGCTTCGTTGATCTCGGCAATCGAACGTTCAATCGCTGCCTCGTCAAGATCATCGCCGCTGGCATCAAAGCCGCCGGCCTGTATTGTTGAGGCAAACACACCATCCATGATGCTGTCGGTAGACACACCACGGGTGGACTCAAACACGTCGGGGGTTTCCCACTCCATTGCCAGAACAGTGACGTTGTCGCTGTGATCGCCACCGGCTTTCAACGCGCTTTCAACGAGGTCCGGCACCGCGTCAGACACGCCCTTGGCGGACAACTGCCTGACTATCTCGGCATCGCTCAGGCTGCCCCACAAGCCGTCAGAGCAGAGCAGCAGCTTGTCGCCCTGTTGAAGAACCACAGGCCCGGCCACATCGAACACCGGTTTGGTGGGTGATCCGAGGCAGGTAAACAGGATGTTGCGGTTGATGCGTTCAAGCTTGATGACGCCGGCGCTTTGCTGCTCAAGGTAGGAATGGTCACGCGTGCGTGTGAGCAATTCACCATCGCGAACGACATAGAGGCGCGAATCGCCGCAATGCACCCAGGTCGCGCCCGAGCCCTGAAGAATGCAGGCCACCAGCGTGGTGCGGGGCGTGTCAAGCATGCCCTTCTCGCTGGCGTAACGGATGATCTGGTGATGCGCCGCCATCAGGGCGCTGGACAGGAACTCGGTGGTGTCGTCAATCACAGGCCGCGCTTCACGCTGGTAAAGCGCAGAAATCGTCTGCAACGCCAGTTGCGCGGCAACTTCGCCTTCCGGATGGCCACCCATGCCGTCGGCCAGCACAAAAAGGCCCGACTCACGCGTGTAGCAATAGCCCATGCGGTCTTCGTTTTTTTCGCGCCCGCCCCTGCGGCTGACCTGGAAAACTGAAAACTTCATTTGAAGCGGGTCGCGAAACCGGTAGCCTTACGTGCCGTCTTTTTGGTATCCGACACCATGTTGTCAAATTGAAGGCGCACCTTCTCGCTGACCGTGAGTTTGGTATAGCGACGTTCGCCCTCGCGGCTGAGTTCCTTCTGGAGGGCAAAAACAGACTGCGGGCGCGACAGGGGGTCAAGGGACATGCACCACTCTACGACCTCGATGAGGTTGTCGGAGTACACACCGCGCAGGCGGGACAAGGCAAGCGACAGACGGTCTTTTTCAAGCCGCTGCGGTGCGTCGTTCGGGGGGTAACCCTGCATCGTCGCGTAAATGCACGCGCCTATCGCGTAGATGTCTGTCCAGGGGCCCATGGATGAATCCCTGCGGTACATCTCGGGAGCTGCAAAGCCGGGCGTGTACATGGGCCTGATGAAATTGCCTTCCTTGCTCAGTACCTCGCGTGCTGCACCGAAGTCGATCATGACGGCGCGGTTGTCGTCGGTGATGAAGATGTTGGCCGGCTTGATGTCCAGGTGCAGCATCTTGTGCTGGTGCACGATGCGCAACCCGCGCAGGATTTCATCAAACAGCGAGCGAATCGTCGACTCGCGGAAAACCTTCTGTTTTTTCAATTCACGCGCGGTGATGATGAAGTCCTGCAGGGTACCGCCCTCCAGGTAGTTCATCACCATGTAGACGGTTTCGTTCTCGCGAAAAAAGTTCAGCACGCTGACGACCGAGCCATGCGAAATCTGCGCGAGCGAGCGGCCCTCTTCAAAAAAACTCTTGAGACCCAGACGGTACAGCGACAGCTTGTCGGGCTGAACCTGCGGCAGCAATTCACCGGGCGGACGGCCGGCGAGCGACGATGGCAGGTATTCCTTGATGGCGACCTGCTGACCCTCGTTGTCTACGGCCAAGTAAACTACACCAAAACCACCGGCAGACAGCTTGCGCACAACCCGGTATCCACCGATCACGGTATCGGGCGGCAGTGGTGCTGGTTTGGCCTTTGACATAATTTGATGAGCAGACGTTAAAAAAGCCACTTAAAACTGGCTTTATCTGCTTTTACGGTCCCGTTATTACAAAAAGCGTACTACTAATGTCAGTTTACAGCATGACAGGCTATGCAGCCGTCCAGTCAAACAGCGCTGCCTCCGGGGAGCAGGAACAGGCTGGAACTGACACCAACACCCGGCTGGGTGTGGAGATTCGCTCTGTCAACAGCCGCTTCCTGGACCTGGCCTTCAGGCTGCCCGACGAATTGCGGCAGGCCGAGCCGGCGCTGCGAGATCTGCTCGTCGCCAAACTCAAGCGCGGCAAGGTTGAAATGCGCGTGTCCATTGAAACCACGTCGGCCAGCAGCCTGAAAGCGCCCTCTTCGGCCACCCTGCAGCGCCTGGGCTCGCTTGAAGATAGTATCAAGGCATGGCTGCCGCAGGCCGCAGCGCTCAGCGTGGCAGACGTACTGCGCATCGCGACCAACGAGGACAAAAAACCGCACGACTACAGCGAAGACCTGCTCAAGCTGGCCAAAAAAGCACTGAAAGACCTGCTCGCCGCGCGCGAACGGGAGGGGGCCAGGCTCAAGCTCATGCTGCTGGACCGTACCGCCCAGTTGCGCAAACTGTCTGAACTGGCCGTCCCCATGGTGCCGAAGCTGGTCGAACAGCAAAAAGCGAAGTTCCTGGAGCGCTGGCAGGATGCCATGGCCCTGCCGGACAGCAAGGCCCTGCCCGAAGCCGCCCAGGACAGGGCGCTGGCCGAGGCAACTGCTTTCGCCATACGTATTGATGTGGCTGAAGAAATCACCCGCCTGGCCTCCCACCTGGACGAGATTGACCGCCTGCTCGAAGGTGGCGGCGAGCTGGGCAAGAGGCTGGATTTCCTCATCCAGGAACTCCACCGCGAAGCCAATACGCTGGGCTCGAAATCGGCTTCGCTTGAGCTCACACGGATATCGGTGGACATGAAGGTGCTGATTGAGCAGATCCGCGAGCAGGTCCAGAACATTGAATAGCCGGCAAAACCATCCGGCCTTACAACTAAAATTACACCAAATCGCCTGATCACCATGGACTATCCCGGAAACCTGTTTGTTGTTGCAGCCCCCAGCGGGGCGGGCAAGTCCAGCCTGGTCAAGGCCCTGATGGAGCTGGATTCGCGCATCCAGCCGTCGGTTTCACACACCACCCGACCACCGCGTGGTCAGGAAAAACACGGCCGGGAATACTTTTTTATCTCCCCGGAAGAGTTCGACGGCATGGTGCTGCGCGACTCTTTCCTGGAATGGGCGCATGTCCATGGCCAGCGCTATGGAACTTCCCGCCAGACCATTGAAGAGCGCATCATGCACGGCGCTGACGTGGTTCTGGAGATCGACTTTCAGGGGGCCATCAACGTCAAGCGTATTTTCAACAACGCGGTCCTGATTTTCATACTCCCGCCAAGCTGGGACGAATTGCGTTCCCGGTTGCAACGCCGGGGTGAAGATACAGCCGAGGTCATCGAACTCAGGCTGAAAAATGCGGCCCTTGAGATGTCCCAGGCCCGGGAATTCGACTTCGTTATAATCAATGAGTTGTTTGAACGCGCTGTTTTCGACCTGAAAACGATTGTTCACGCCCAGCGGCTGAAGTTTGCCGCCCAGCGACGTGCTCGCGCAGACACTTTTGAAGCGCTGAACATCCCCTGAGTCACAGCTCATTTACCGCATTACCGGAGTACACCATGGCCCGCATCACCGTTGAAGACTGCCTCGAAAAAATCCCGAACCGCTTTCAACTGGTTCTGGCTGCAACCTATCGCGCCCGCATGCTGAGCCAGGGCCATGCAGCCAAGATCGAGAGCAAGAACAAGCCAGGCGTGACCGCACTGCGCGAAATTGCAGACGGCAAGATCGGCCTTGAAATGCTGAAAAAAGTCCCCGGTTAAATCCAGCCGCACTTTTCAGAAAAAGCACCGCATGCGGTGCTTTTTTTGTTTTTCATGCCTCGTTTTGAACCCATAAAGGCCGTCCGGTTTATGTTTTATAGCTGCCGCGCTACATTTAAGGCATGAGCGCCCTGCTTTCGCCCAAGTTAACCAGCAAGCCCACGCCCGCCGCCGCGAATGCTGCTGCGGCCAGTTTCGCAGCGCTGACGGCAAAGCTTGACTACATGAGTGCCTCAGATGTGGACAGCGTACGCAGGGCCTACCGGTTTGCTGACGAAGCGCACCTGGGCCAGATACGCAACAGCGGCGAACCCTACATTACCCACCCCATAGCCGTCGCACAGCAATGCGCCGAGTGGAAGCTGGATGCGCAAGCCCTGATGGCGGCGCTGCTGCACGATGCGATCGAGGATTGTGGCGTTACCAAGCCGGAACTGATCGAGCGTTTCGGGGCGCCCGTGGCCGAGCTGGTGGACGGGCTGACAAAACTTGAGAAGCTCGAATTCAACACGCGCGAGGAAAACCAGGCCGAGTCCTTCCGCAAGATGCTGCTGGCCATGGCCCGCGACGTACGCGTCATCCTGATCAAGCTGGCAGACCGAACGCACAACATGCGCACGCTTGGCGATGTGCCGCGTTCCAAGTGGGCCAGGATCTCCCGTGAGACGCTTGATATCTACGCGCCAATTGCACACCGCCTGGGCCTGAACACGACTTACCGGGAACTGCAGGATCTTTCGTTCCAGCATCTTCACCCCTGGCGTTATGCGACGCTGTCGAAGGCCCTGCAAAAAGCCCGCGGCCGCCGGCGGGACGTGATCAAGCGTGTGCAGACGGAAGTGGAAACAGCATTTGCCGCAGCGGGCATGCCAGTCGAACTTTCAGGCCGCGAGAAAACGCTGTATTCGATTTACCGCAAGATGGATGAAAAGCACCTGTCTTTTGCGCAGGTCACGGACATCTACGGTTTCAGGGTCATCGTCGACAGCCTCACGGCCTGCTACACCGCCATGGGCGTTTTGCACCAGGAATACAAACCCCTGCCGGGCAAATTCAAGGACTACATCGCCATTCCCAAGATCAATGGCTACCAGTCGCTGCATACGACGCTGGTCGGACCTTTCGGGACCAATATCGAATTCCAGATGCGCACCGAGGCCATGCATGTGGTCGCGGAATCAGGCGTGGCGGCGCACTGGCTCTACAAGGCAGCTGACCCTGAAAGCGATGCATCGCAGCGGCTCGGCACCCAGTGGCTGCAGTCTCTGCTCGACATCCAGCACGAAACGCGGGATGCGGCAGAGTTTTGGGACCACGTCAAGATCGACCTCTTTCCCGAAGCCGTTTATGTGTTCACACCCAAAAGCCAGATCATGGCCATGCCGCGTGGGGCCACCATTGTTGACTTTGCATACGCCATCCACAGCGACATAGGCCACCGTGCTGTCGCGGCCAAAATCAACGGCGAGCAGGTGCCGCTGCGCTCCGAGCTGCACAACGGCGATGTGATCGAGATCATCACCGCCTCTGTCTCCAACCCCAACCCCGGCTGGCTTGGCTTTGTAAGAACCGGCAAGGCACGCTCCAAGATCCGCCATTACCTCAAAACCATGGCACTGACGGAGTCACAGGACCTTGGCGAGAAGATGCTTACCCAGTCACTGCGTGCAGAAGGCATAGACCGGCTACCTGGCGACACTGGCCCTGACCGCATCATCTGGGAAAAAATCCTGCGCTTTAGCGGCAACCGTTCGCGCGCAGACCTGCTCACCGACATCGGCCTGGGCAAGCGTATAGCCAGCATGGTCGCCAAGCGCATGGTGGCGCTGCTGGGCGAGAAAGGTGAGAAACCCGACGCGCTCTTGATGAGCCGCGAGCGCTACACCTCGCATGAATCGGTCTCGCAGGGGGCTCTGCTACTCGACGGCAGCGAGGGGGGGTCGGTTGTGTTTGCCAATTGCTGCAAACCCATACCCGGCGATGCCATCCTCGGTTATCTTGGACGTGGCGAAGGGCTTGTTGTACATACGGACGACTGCGCAGTTGCCAAACGGCTGCAGCACCGTGACAGCGAACGGTTTATCGCGGTCGACTGGTCAGACGAGCCTGTCAGGACATTCGAGACAGCGCTGGTGGTCACCGTGTCCAACGGCAAGGGCGTTCTGGCCAAAGTGGCTGCGGCGCTTGCCATCGCTGAGGCGGACATCACGCATGTCAACATGGGGCAGGAGCGCGCGCAGGAAGCAACCGAACTGCGCTTCGGGATAGCGGTGCGGGATCGCGTACATCTTGCGTCAGTCATGCGGGCCGTCAAGCGCACGCCACTGGTGCTTCGCGTTCAACGCGCCAGACCCGCCCCCTGATCCTGCCATGTCATCCGGCAGGTGGCGGATAGCTCACATTCAGGATATGCAACTCCTGCACACCGTGGGGCGTCACCAGGCTGACTTCGTCCCCGGTTGACGACTTCAACAGCGTGCGGGCTACCGGGGACACCCAGCTGATTTCACCCTTCAGGGTGTCGGCCTCATCAATGCCCAGGATGGTCACCGTACGTTCGATATCGGCATCGTCCACATAGGTCACGGTTGCGCCAAAAAAGACCTGTTCGCTGCCGTGGTGCACGGAGGGATCGGCTATTTCAGCGATCTCAAGGCGTTGCGTCAAAAAACGGATGCGGCGGTCAATTTCGCGAAGCCTTTTTTTGCCATAGATGTAATCACCATTTTCAGAGCGATCACCATTGCTGGCCGCCCAGTGAACGATATCCACAATCCTGGGGCGTTCCTCGTCAATCAGGTTCAGCAGTTCAGACTTCAGACGCTCGTAGCCCTGCGGCGTGATGTAGTTCTTGCCCCCCGCCGGGAGCGGTGGCAGGCCAGGCGACTCATCGTCGTCGGCGTCTGATTCTTTGGTAAAAGCTTTGCTCATGCTGCATCAACCATAGCACTTCGGCCCCGGCAAAGAAAAAAGCCCGCAACAAACGTTGCGGGCTTTTCTTTTTTGGTGCGGCTGGCAGGAATTGAACCCACGACCCCTTGGTTCGTAGCCAAGTACTCTATCCAACTGAGCTACAGCCGCTAAGCCTCAGATTATAGCCTACCTTGAATTGCACCCGGCTTTCAGGCCGTGAAAGCAAGGAATATCCCCCCGCCGAGGCCAGGCCAACCAGCTTCAGGGGCATTCCGTGAATTTAGTATTGTGCGCTATAGTATTGTTCAATACCAACCAGCAAGAACAGGAAATTTCAATGCCCGGTCCGCTTCAAGGGGTCAAGGTCATAGAGATGGCGGGTGTCGGGCCCGGGCCTTTCTGCGCCATGATGCTGGCTGACGCCGGAGCGGACGTGATCACCATCAATCGGCCAAATGCCAGAACACTGGGCAACCGCCGCGACCCCGCGACGGACGCCCTGGCCAGAGGCCGGAGGCATCTGACGCTGGACCTCAAGAAACCGGAAGCCATCAACACCCTGCTGCGCATTCTTGAAAGCGCACAAGTCCTGATTGAGGGCTATCGTCCCGGCGTGATGGAACGCCTGGGTCTGGGACCGGACATTTGCCTGGCGCGCAATCCCCGCCTTGTTTACGGTCGCATGACAGGCTGGGGCCAGACCGGCCCCCTTGCAAAGGCCGCAGGTCATGACATCAATTACATATCACTGGCCGGGGCATTGCATGCGATTGGAGATGCAGACAGACCCATACCCCCACTCAACCTGGTGGGTGATTTTGGAGGCGGGGCGATGATGCTCGCCTTTGGCATTTCAAGCGCACTTTACGAAAGCCAGCGCTCCGGCATGGGTCAGGTTGTCGATGCGGCCATGAGCGAAGGTGCGGCGATCCTGATGGCACCCTTTTTTGCAATGCTGGCCAGCGGCTCCTGGAAGGATTCGCGACAGTCCAACACGCTTGACGGCGCAGCCCCCTACTACTGCAGTTATCGCTGCAGCGACGGCAAGTTCATCTCCATCGCGCCGCTGGAGCCCCAGTTCTACGATCTCTTCCTCAAGCTCATGGAAATCGACAACGAGACGTTCAGGCAGCGTGACGACCGCACAAAGTGGCCCCAGCTCAAGGCAGAACTTGAAGCACGCTTTGCCAGCCGCAGTCGCGCCGAATGGTGTGGCCTGCTCGAAGGCACTGATGTCTGCTTTGCACCTGTACTCAGTCTCTCGGAAGCGCCCATGCACCCGCACAACCAGGCTCGCGGCACGTTCACCAACGTGGCAGGCAGCTGGCAGCCTTCACCAGCACCGCGCTTCAGCCGCACGACAAGCGATCTGCCACCGCCGCCGCGCACCGACACTGCCGCAGAAGTGCTGGCAGAGGCCGGCCTGGAACCAGTGGACATTCAGGCCCTGCGCGACAGCGGTGTCGTTCATTTCTAAAAATTGACAGAGACAAACATATGCTCAAACGCGAACTTTTCAACGAAGACCATGAAGCCTTTCGCAACATGGTGCGTCGTTTTATCGAGAACGAAATTGCACCTCATCACGCCAGCTGGGAAGAAGCCGGGATTGTTCCCCGCGATCTCTGGCTGAAAGCCGGCGCAGCGGGCATGCTGTGCTGCACAGTACCCGAACAATACGGCGGAGCCGGTGCCGACTACCTCTTCGACGTGGTGGTGTTTGAAGAAATGGCCCGATCGGGTTTCAGTGGCCCGGGGTTCATGATTCATTGCGACCTGGTAGCCACCTACATCTCCGCCTTCGGCAGCGAAGAGCAAAAGCAGCAATGGCTTCCAAAAATGGTGACGGGTGAAGCAATTGGTTCGCTGGGCATGACAGAGCCCCATGCCGGTTCCGACCTCAAGGCCATACGTACCAAAGCCGTGCGCGACGGCGATGACTTTGTGATCTCCGGCCAGAAAGTATTTATCTCCAACGGCCAGCTGTGCGATGTCATTGTGCTGGCAACCAAGACCGACATCGCAGGCGGCGCCAAGGGTGTCACGCTCTTTCTCGTGGATACCAGCCTGCCGGGTTTCAGGCGAGGCAAGAACCTGAGCAAGCTGGGCATGAAGGCCCAGGATACGTCGGAGCTGTTCTTTGACGAGGTGCGTGTGCCGGCCTCAGCCATGCTGGGTGAAGAAGGCAAGGGCTTTGAACTGATGATGACCAAGCTGGCCCAGGAGCGGCTGGCGCAGGCCATACGCTCTGCCACCGTCGCCGAAACGGCCATTGAATGGACAGTGGACTACACCTCGCAGCGCAAGGCATTTGGCAAAACGATTGCCGACTTCCAGAACACCCAGTTCAAGCTGGCTGAACTCAAGACCGAGGCAGTCGTGGGCCGGCAATTTGTTGATCGCTGCATCGCAGCTTTCATGAAGGGTGAGCTTGATGCCATAGATGCGGCCATGGCCAAGATGTGGGTGACCAACATGCACTGCAAGGTCGTGGACGAATGCCTGCAGCTCTTCGGCGGCTGGGGCTATATGTGGGAATACCCGATTGCACGCGCCTATGCAGATGCCCGTATCGTGAAGATTGCAGGCGGCTCCATTGAAGTGATGAAGCACATCATCGGCCGCCAGATGTTCGCGCATTTGAAGCAGGGCTGATTACCACCGTGCCAAATAGAAAGGCTCTTCGCAGAGCCTTTTTCGTTTCCCGGAGCGCCAGGTATCCAGGGCCAGAATTTGTATCAATCCACGATGGCGTTGGATGCCTTCACCAGCGGCGCCCACTTCTGGATTTCGGCATTGATGAACGCGGCGTATGCCTGAGGGCCCAGGGGCGCGGGATCGGCACCGATGGCACGGATTTTCGCAATGACATCCGGGTCAGCCAGCGCGCTCACGATCTCCTGCCCCATCCTGTCCACGATGGCTTGCGGCGTACCCGTCGCAGCGGATATGCCATACCAGCTGGAAATATCAAAGTCACGTATGCCGGACTCCTGCATGGTCGGTACCTCAGGATTACTCGGTGAACGCACAGCCCGTGTAACAGCGAGCAATTTGAGCGTACCGGCCTTGACATGTTGCGTATAGAGAGGGAGGTTATCAATCGAGAACAATACCTCCCCACCCAGCAATGCATTCAGGTTGGCGGCAGTGCCCTTATAGGGAACATGCGTCAACTCAACACTGATGCGCTGCCCATACAGCAGCGACGACAGGTGGGAACTTGTACCCGAACCCGCCGAACCAAAAAAGCCTGTCTTCGGATTGGCACGGAGGTAGGCCGTCAGGTCCGCAAGCGAGTTGATGCCCTTGTCAGCGCGTATGGCCAGCGCATTCGAGAAAGTGGCAATGCGGCCCACCGGAGGCAGGTCCTTCTTCGGGTCAAAGGTCGGCTTGCGGTACAGGCTGACACCAATACCGTTGGTCGCGACATTGCTGATGAAGAATGTGTAGCCGTCAGGCCTGGCGCTGTTGGCCACTGCCGCTGCAGTCATGCCGCCGGCACCCGGATGGTTTTCTATGAACAGGCTCTGGCCCAGCTTTTCCTTGAGACGGGCCTCCAGCACACGCACGAAGATGTCACTGCCGCCACCCGGGGCGCCGGCAGATATGAATCGTATGGGCTTGCTGGGCCAGACATCCTGTGCAAAAGATGTACGCGTCAGGGCGCTTGCACCGAAGGCGATTGAGCCAAGCAGGACGTCGCGTCGGGAAGTGATCATGTCTTTGTCTCCAGCAGGGCCAGGCCCTCTTCGATTGATTGAACCATGGTTGTAGTATGCTCCCATTTAGTATGCAACCAGACTAGAACCGGGCATCAATTTATCAGGAGAAACCCGACATGAGCCGTTTACATGACTGGGCAACAAAGCAACCCGGCAAGGTGGCCGTGCAAATGCTCGAGACCGGCAAGGCGCTGACCTATCAGGAGCTGGACCAGCGTGCCAACCGCGTTGCAGAGTGGCTGCTGTCTCTGGGCCTGGCCGAGGGCGCCGTCATTGCGCTTCTGCTCGAAAACAACATTGGCACATTTGAACTCTGGTGGGGTGCGCGGCGTGCCGGGATGTATTACGTACCCATCAGCATCCTGCTGACGGGGCGCGAGGCCGCATACATCGTTCGCGACTGCGGCGCGTCTGTACTCATCACAAGCGCTGACACCACAGATCTTGCACGGGAAACCCTGGAGGCGCTCAGCGCCGACGCGCCCCCGCACCGGCTTATGCTGGACGGCGAAGCAGCCGGGTTCAAAAGTTACGACAAGACCATGTCCGGATTCTCCGGGACAGCCAGCCTCCCCGAGAGACCGGTAGGCCGGGAGTTCATGTATTCGTCCGGGACCACGGGTTTCCCCAAGGGAATACGCCGCCCCCTGCTGCCTCACGCCAGGCGTTACGAGTTGCCGGAGCTTGAGCAAAAACTCCGGTCCATGTTCCAGCTTGACGGGAATTCTGTTTTTCTGTCGGTGTCGCCGCTTTACCATGCAACGGGTCGCTTCAACATCCGGGTGCTGGAATGCGGCGGGACCTGCGTGATCATGCGCAAGTTTGATGCGGCGTCCGCGCTGGAGGCCATCGAGCAGCACCGCATTACTCACGGCCACTGGGTACCCACCATGTTCAGCCGGCTTCTCGCACTCCCTGCCGAAGTCCGTGACCGCCGTGACGTCTCAAGCCAGCGCGTCGCACTGCACGCGACGGCACCCTGCCCGCGCCACATCAAGGAAGCCATGATCAGCTGGTGGGGCCCCATCATCAACGAGTACTATGGCGGCTCCGAGAATGTCGGCGTCACCTACATCGATGCAAAAGACTGGCTTGCCCACAAAGGCTCTGTCGGCAAGCCCATCTGCGGTGAGGTGCACATCATGGCTGATGACGGTAGCGACACAGAATTGCGTGCAGGTGAAATCGGCCTGATTTACTTTAACGGCGGTGTCGGGTTTCAGTACCACAACGATTCGGAAAAAACAAAATCTGTTTTCAACCAGCGCGGCTGGGGAACCTACGGTGACATGGGTTCCATCGACAGCGAAGGCTTCCTGTTCATGAGCGACAGGCGCACCGACCTCATCATCGCGGGTGGCGTCAATATCTACCCGCAGGAGGCCGAGAATGTGCTGCTTGCGCATCCCGCAGTCGAGGATGTGGCAGTCATAGGCATACCGCACGAAGACTACGGCCAGGAGGTCAAGGCCGTTGTGCAACTGAAGACCGGATACCAGCCCTCGGACAATCTCGCCAACGAACTTGCGGCGTTCTGCCGCAGCCAGTTGTCGCGCATCAAGTGCCCACGCACCGTCGATTTTCTCGACGCGTTACCACGCAGCGAAAACGGAAAGCTCCTCAAGCGGGTTCTGCGTGACAGCTATGCCACGAAACCCGTCACAGCCGCAGCTTCAGAAGCCTGACGGATTCTCAGGGCTTCGCGGACAACACGGCTTTTTGGGCCATCAGGGCCACAATCTCTTCCGGCGCAAACCCGTATCGCGCAAGCACCTCTTCAGTGTGCTCGCCCAGGCGCGGAACCCCGGCCTTTCTATCATCTGTCGCGCAGCCTGGCTGGCGTGCGCGCGGGAGGGGCGGCAGGCCGTCCACATCAACCTGGCTGAATATCCCGGCATGCCTGACCTGCGGGTGCACAAGCAGGCCTTCATAAGTACTGACCTCCGCATGCAGCACATCTACCGCCTGCAGCTTTGGCAGCCAGAATGAGAGCGGCTCACTTTTCAGAATGCGGGCAACCGCTTCATTGAGGCCATCGGCATTAGTCAGGCGCAACTTGTTGGATGAAAAGCGTTCATCGGCCGCAAGATGACCTGCTTCCAGGACCCCGCACAGTCGCGAAAACATGCCGTTGTTCAGTGTGCTCAAGGTGATGAAGCCGTCACTGACTGCAAACACCCCACTGGGCGCCGTCGCAGCGGAAGCAGGAGCACCCGCAGAAAACACGGCATCCACAATATTGCAGGCCTGCAGGGCTGCGCAGGCTTCCAGCAGGCTGAGCTCAAGGTGACGACCCTTGCCTGTGACGGAACGGCGATACAGTGCAGCGCTGACCAGTTGGGAGGCATACAGGGCGGCCGCGATGTCGGCAAGATACAACCCAACTTTCTGGGGCTGGCCGGATGCATGACGGTTGGCATGCATCATTCCGCTCATGGCCTGCATCACGCTGTCTGTGGCTGGCGCGTCAACCAGCGGCCCGTTGGCACCGAATCCGGAAATGGAGACGTACACCAGCCGCTCGTTATGCCTGGCCAGCGAGGCGTAATCAAGCCCGAGTCGCTCCACAACACCTGGTCTGAAGTTCTGTATGACAACATCCACCTGCTGCCCCAGCTTCTGCAGCACATTGCGGCCTGCTTCCACGCCCGCATCGACACACATTCCCGACTTCCCGGCGTTGTAGGCAAGCACAACAGCCGAAAAGCCATTTCGCGTGTTACCCATGTGGCGCGCCCAGTCGCCCGCAGGCGGCTCGACCTTGATGACCTCTGCGCCCTGCTGCTGCAGGATGTCGCCGCAATAAGGACCCGCGATACCCTGGCTCAAATCGAGAACACGCAAGCCCTGCAAAAGAGGTTCATCGCTGGAGGGGTGCATGAAGGGCAGCAACGCAGTCAGCCCGCCTCAGGCACAACCTGAATCAGCGCGCGCCCCACCACTGTTCGCGCAATCACGGCATCGAAAGCGTCAGCAAGCCTGTGCAGCGGAAATGTTTTTGACGATTCAGGCTTGAGTTCACCCGCAGCGACGTGCGCGAAAAGCGTGTCCATCATGGCCTTGAGCCGTTGCCTGTAGAACTCACGTTCATCCGTCAGGCCCCACCCGATATAGAGGCCGAAATTGAAGCCAATGATTTCTGCATTTTTCACCAGCAGGATATTGGCCGGAATTTTTGGAACTTCACCGCTTGCAAAACCGACCACAAGAATACGCCCTTCGGGCTTCAGGCAACGCAGCGCCTCATCGAACAATGCGCCACCGACCGGATCAAACACAACATCGACATTTTTGCCGCCGTTGAGGTCACGTACCTGCTGGCTCAACTGGCCGCTGCCATGAACAATGCCGGCATGCGCGCCCCGATCAAGGGCGATCTGAACGCGCGCATCGCTGCCTGCAACACCAATAACCCTGGCCCCGGCAAGGCGCCCCAACTCCACGGCGGGCAGCCCTACACCACCGGCGGCGCCGTATACCAGCAGTGAATCACCTGCCTGAAGTCTGCCGCGCCAGTGCAGGGCTGCATACGATGTGCCATACGTCAGCGGGACACTCGCAGCTGTTGCGAGGCTGACCGCATCAGGCACATGCCAGGTGGTTGATGCGGTTGCAACGGCCTGCTCCGCGTAGCCACCCCAGTCCAGTGCTGCGGCCACCCGGTCACCCGGAGAGAACCCGGTCACATCGGGCGCCACCTCGAGGATCACACCCGAAACCTCCGTACCTGGAACGAAAGGCAAAGGCGGCTTGCGCTGGTATTTACCTGCAATGACCAGCGTCTGCCCAAAACCCGCCGTTGCATAGTGAACCGCAATACGGACCTGACCCGCAGACAGAACCGGAGGCGCTACATCATCACGAAGCACAAGCTCGCTGTAATGCATCCATTTTTCACACAGGTAAGCTTTCAAAAGGACTCCGTCGCTCTATTCAAAGCTGATGTGCGACATGTCTTTGGTGATCTGCTGCCATTTAGCCGTTTCCGTACGGGCCAGCTCATTGGCCTGTGCAGATGTGGTGCCGGTCGTGTCAATGCCAAAGCTCACCAGCCTCGCGTTGAAATCAGGCGTATTCACGATTTTGGCAATCTCGGCAGACAGCTGGTCAACAATGGCCTTGGGCGTCTGGCGCGGCGCAAACATGCCCCACCAGGGTGAAAACGGCTCCATGCCCGAAATACCCTGTTCAGCGAAGGTAGCCACATCCGGCAGCACCGCAGAACGTTTGGTACCCGTGACAGCAATAGGACGAATCTTCCCGGCCTTGATAAGGGGTGACGCACTGCCGATGTCGGCTACGGCCGTCAGCAACTGCCCGCCCATCAGATCCTGCAACTCTGGTGCCACGCCCTTGTAAGGCACATGAACCATCTTCACGTTGGCCTGGCGGATCATGAACTCGCCCAGTACATGTGCGCTCGAACCATTGCCGTAGGAGCCGTAGTTTGCCGCTTCCGGTTTTGCCTTCACGGCATCAAACAGCTGGCGCAGGTTGTTGATGGGCGTTGAACCATTCACATAAAGCACCAGCGGCGTCGAACCGAGATGTGAGATCGCAGTAAGGTCTTTCTGCACGTCATAGGGCACCTTCTTGAGCGTGGCAGGCGTCATCACAATCGGCGTGCTGGTTGTAAACAGCAGGGTGTAGCCATCAGGGTCGGCCTTGGCCACTGCAGCCGTGCCCAGCATCTGCGATGCGCCCGGGCGGTTATCCACCACCACGGTCTGGCCCAGCGCCTGTCCCAGCCTCTCGGCAACGAGCCTGGCAATCACATCGCTGGGGCCGCCGGCGCTGGCAGGCACGATGAAACGAATGGGTTTGGACGGGTAACGTGCGGCGTCCTGCGCCCTGACGCCGTGAGCGGCAAGGATCAGGGCTATCGCGCCAACCTTCAGACATGTTTTCAGTAGAGCGAACATTGGATTTGTCTCCTGTGAATTCGGTTGGGCTGCCCGGGTGACCGGGAACGGCCAATAACTACGCTTGCATATGATATTTCACAATACCGATGGCGGCAATTACGGGCAAACCAGTAGACCGGCACCATAGGCGCGGGGGGAGGTTCAGGCGCTTTTCAGGCCCTGCAGCATGTCCCGAAGTTCGCGGCGAATGAGCTTGCCGGTAGGCGAGCGTGGCATCTGCTCCAGTACGACATAACGTGCGGGCGACTTGATGCGCCCCAGCTGTTTGCTGCAGTGGGCCATTAAAAGCGCTTCCAGTTCCGCCGCAGGCAGCTTGCCATCACTGACCACGAAGGCAACCGGCCTTTCACCAAACTCATCGTCCGCTGCACCCACGACACCCACATCCACAATACGGGGCAGCTCCATGATGGCCGACTCGATTTCCTGTGGATAGACATTGACCCCGCCGGAAATGATCATGTCGTCCATGCGGTCGGTAAGAAACATGTAGCCATCACTGTCGACATAACCGATATCACCCAGCGTCTGGTAGCCCTGCGGGCTGGTCCGCCCGGCCGTTTTGTCAGGCTCGCCGAAGTACTCAAATGGCTTGATACCCGAAAAAAAGATGCGCCCGACTTCTCCAGACGGCAATTCTGTCCAGTCATCACCCAGCACATGTGGCACGCCCTTGCGGGTCTTGCCGACTGACCCCGGGCGTAACAGCCATTCGTGCGAATCCAGCATGGTGAGGCCAACACCCTCCGTGCCGGAGTAATACTCCATCAGGATGGGTCCCCACCAGTCAATGATCGCGTGCTTGACCGGCACGGGGCAAGGCGCAGCAGAGTGAAGCGCCATCACGTGACGAGGTGCCGAAAAACCGCGACGCACATCTTCGGGCAGGCGAAGCAGCCGCTGAAGCATGGTGGGCACCCACTGTGAATGTGTGATGCGGTTTTTGACCAGCATGTCCAGCGCGTCTTCGGCCTCGAATTTCTGCATGCCAAACACACTCCCGCCCCTGGCGGTCACAGTCAGGGCAAAGCGCAGCGGCGCCGCATGATAGAGCGGCGCAGTTGACAGGTAACGCACGTTTTCATCAATCGAGAAAAGCGCCATCAGGTCAGCCGCAAAGGTTGGCGGGCCTTTGTAATCAACAGCAGGCAAGGGCCGCCACACGCCCTTGGGCGCCCCCGTAGTGCCCGAGGTGTAGAGCATGAGCGAGCCGGGGGTTTCATCCGCTCTCGGCCGAGTGTCCATGGTGGCCATCAGGCCACTGACGTCCGTGTACCCGGCCATGTCCTTCCCATGTGAAAGCCAGTGGATTTTCTGCCCGCAGCTGCCTGGCAATTCTGAAACCGGCGTTTTCACAGCAGCGTCCGCCAGCACGAGTCTGGCCCGGCTGTTGCCGACGATATAAGCCGCGTCCTTGAGGGAAAGCGAGCTGGATGCCGGTGTGAAATACAGACCACTGCGCCAGGCCGCCCACGCCAGCACAAACATGAAAGGAACATTCGGCAAAAAGGCCGCGATGTGGTCGCCGCGCTGAAGCCCCTTTTCTTCAAAGACCCGTGCCAGCTGGTTGGCACGCGCCTCCATCTCGCCATAGCTGATTTGTTCATTCCCGATGCTGATCGCAACCCTGTCCGGGTAGTGCGTCGCCCAGTAGCGCAGGTCGTGTGTCATGGTTTTTATTCAGGAATGTCCCTCTGTGGCCTGCAAGGGTTTGCACGGCCTCCGGATTTGATTGACAAGAGTATCGTATGTCTACATACTATAATGCAACAAGTGACCACACAACAAACAGCACTCCCGGGTTGTTTGCCCTTCAACTGCCAAGAGTACGGGCATACGCCATCCCCACCCATGAAAGTACTTGAGCGTCCCCACGATCTGCAGGCACGGATGAATATTCCTTCCGCAGGGTCTGGCAGGCCTGTGCAGGTGAACGCCGAAGCCCTGTCTTCATTAGTGCGTCCCGGCGAACTGGTTTATGTGGCGGGCGCAAGTAGCGCCCCTCTTCCGTTTGTATCCAGCCTGCTTGCCCACCCTGAACATCAGCAGGATCTTCGGATGCTGACAAGTTATGTGCCCGGCATCAACACGCTGGACATGAGCTCCATCTGTGGGAGCGCCATCGTGACCGGCCTGTTCATGCATGCGGGCCTGCAGGCCGCGCAGCAGGCTGGCCAATACCGCTGCCTGCCTTTGAGTTATGCAGGTTTTGTGCGCCACGTGCTTGACGCCGTGGATGTCGATCTCGCTGTGGTTCAGCTGGCGCCCCCTGATGCACAGGGGAACTGCTCGCTCGGCCCCGCAGTCGAATTCATGCCTTCAGTGTTGCGAAAGACACGCCGGGTGCTGGGGCTCATCAATCACCAGACCCCGCGCATCCCCGGAGCGGTCAGCATTCCCTATGCGAGCCTCGACTACGCCTGCGAGGTCGACAATCCCCTGCCCACCTACAACACCGACAGCAATGCCGTGACAGAAGCCATCGCACGGCATATCGCCCGCCTGGTACCGGACGGCAGCGCGCTGCAAATCGGCCTGGGCAAGGTGCCCATGGCCTTGTCCCGCCTGCTCTGTGACCGGCGCATGCTTCGCCTGCATTCAGGCATGTTGTCAGACGGGCTGCTGGACCTTGCACGGGCCGGCGCGCTTGATCCGGATTTTGCACACACCACCTGCGCGCTTGTCGGCTCCGCAGAGTTATACCGCGACATCGCTGATTTTGACCAGTTGCGGATACTCGGCTGCGAGGTGACCCACAACCCGCGTGTGCTGCTGGAGCTGGACAATTTTGTGTCGGTCAACTCCGGGCTGGAAGTCGATCTTTTCGGCCAGTGCAACCTCGAGCACGCGAAAGGCCAGGCTATCAGCGGCGCAGGCGGTGCACCTGATTTCGCGCGCGCCGCGCGCCTGTCTGCAGGCGGGAGAAGCGTCGTGGCCCTGAACGCCACGCATCACGCCGGCAAGGGCTCACGCATCGTCCCCTGCCTTGATGCCAATGCCATCACGACCATTTCACGTATCGACGTTGACCACGTGGTCACCGAATACGGCGTGGCCAACCTGGCAGGTGCCAGCGTGCACGAACGTGCGCAAGCCATCATCGGCGTCGCTGCGCCCTCATTCCGCGAAGAGCTGTCGCGCAGCTGGTCTGCCATAGCAGCACGCCTGTGAAAAACGCAACATCGTCTCGCATGCCACCTGCTTTTTATTTCCCGCAAAACCGGTGTTCACTGCCCCGGTTTAATCCCATTTCTTTGTATGGAGTCATTTATGCAAGCCTTGCTTGAAGGAAAAGTCATCGTTGTCACCGGTGCCGGCGCAGGCGTCGGCAAAGGCATCGCCATGGAAGCAGCACGCCAGGGCGCCAAAGTCATCGTCAATGACCTGGGCGTGGCCATTGACGGCAGCGGTGCGAGCAGCGGCCCGGCGCAGCAGACCGTCGACGAGATACGGGCTTTTGGCGGCACTGCTGCAGCAAATACCGAGAGTGTGGCTGAATGGAAATCTGCCCAATCCATCATCTCGCAGGCGCTTGACCTCTACGGCCGCATCGATGGTGTTGTGAACAACGCAGGCAACCTGCGCGATGTCATTTTTCACAAGATGCCTGAAGACGACTTTGACGCGGTCATCCAGGTGCACCTCAAGGGCAGCTTCAACATGTCGCGCGCCGCAGCGCCCCACTTCAAGAGCGAAGAGAGTGGTTCGTTCGTGCACATGACTTCGACCTCGGGCCTCATCGGCAACTTCGGCCAAGCCAACTACTGCTCGGCCAAGATGGGCGTCGTCGGTCTGTCAAAAGCGATAGCGCTCGACATGGAACGCTTCAATGTGCGCTCCAATTGCATAGCACCGTTTGCCTTTACCCGCATGGTCAACACCATACCCACCGATACACCGGACGGCATGGCACGCATGAAGGTCAACCAGCGACTCGAAGCCGAAAAGATTGCGCCCTTTACCTGCGCGCTGCTCACAGATGCGGCGAAAGACGTGACGGGCCAGATTTTCGGCGTGCGCAACAACGAGATTTACCTCTTCTCGCAGCCACGCCCCATACGTACTGCGCATTCGGGTGAGGGCTGGACTGTCCAAAGTTGCCTGGATGTCGCCATCCCCATGATGAAGCCTTCCTTTTACGCGCTGGACAAGTCCAGGGATGTGTTTTCCTGGGATCCGGTTTAGGCACCTTGAACTCAAAAAAATGGATTTAAAGGACGCTAGCGTAAAATAAAAATCCCGATCTATTCAACACCGCTGCGCCAGCGGCCATGAGGACTACACCTTGAAAAGCGCCCAACCCTCCAAAAAAACAAAAATCACGGACGTGAGCACAAAAGCGGTAAAGGCGCGTGCAAAGCCCCTTGAAAACGAGAACTGGGATGGTCGATTGGGCTTCCTGATGCACGATGTGTCGCGTCTGCGGCGCAGCGTGTTTGACGAGTTCATGAAGCCCATGGCCATGACCCGTTCACAGTGGTGGATCCTGGCGCACCTGTCACGCCACGACGGCATGATCCAGAGTGACCTGGCCAACGTGCTTGATATTGGCAAGGCGGCCCTTGGCGGGTTGATTGACCGTCTTGAAGCTTCAAAATTCATAGAGCGCCGCGCGGATGACAACGACAGGCGTGTCAAGCGCATTTACCTTACATCCAAAGGCACGCAGATCATCGCCGAGATGCGCACTCGCAGCCACGACATGAGCGAACGCATCCTCGATGGCCTGGACACCGCCTCACGCCATGCGCTGGTCGACATGCTGACGCTTGTCAAAAAGAACCTGCTGTCCATCAAGGGCGACTCCCCGGCCGAATAGGCCCTGGGCCAGTGCCCGCCATTCCGCGTCCTGCGGAATAAACACACACCCGACTCACGCCCTCATCGAGGTTCAGGATCAGGATTTGCATATTTAGTCCGCTTGCATATAATATGTATTTGCTAGCATCAATAAATCACTTTGCGAACCGGACGCCCCCATGAACTTTGACGCCACTGAAGACCAGGTCTCCATCCGCAACGCCATTCAGGAAATCTGCAACGACTTCGGCGACGACTACTGGTTGCGCAAGGACCGGGAAGGCGGCTTTCCCGAAGACTTCTACAGCGCGATTGCCAAAGCGGGCTGGCTGGGTATCGCGATGCCGGTGGAATACGGCGGCGCAGGCCTGGGCATTTCAGAAGCCTGCGCCATGATGGAAACCGTCTCTGCGTCCGGCGCGGGCATGTCGGGCGCATCATCCATCCACATGAATGTGTTTGGCCTGCACCCGGTCGTGATGCATGGCAGCGACGAGCAGAAAAAGCGCTGGCTGCCGCCCATCATCAGCGGCGAGGCCAAGGCCTGCTTCGGCGTGACGGAACCCAACACTGGCCTCAACACCCTCAAACTCAAGACCATGGCTGTGCGCAAGGGGGATAAATATGTCGTCAACGGCCAGAAGATATGGATCTCCACCGCACAGGTCGCGCAAAAAATATTGCTGCTGGCGCGTACCACACCGATTGAAGAGGTCAAGTCGTCAACGCACGGCCTCAGCCTTTTTTACACCGACCTGGACCGCACAAAAATCGAGGTGCGCGAGATCGAAAAACTCGGCCGCAAGTGTGTGGATTCCAACCAGCTCTTTATCGACGGCCTGGAGATACCGGTTGAAGACCGCATCGGCGAAGAAGGCCGGGGCTTTGAATACATCCTGCATGGCCTCAACCCCGAACGCGTGCTGCTGGCCGCAGAAGCCACAGGCCTGGGCCGCGTCGCCCTGAAGCGCGCAGCAAGGTACGCAGGCGAACGCATCGTGTTTGACCGCCCCATTGGCAAGAACCAGGGCATACAGCACCCGCTCGCAGAACGCTGGGTTGACCTGGAAGCCGGCACCCTGCTGTACCAGCGTGCTGCGTGGCTGTATGACCAGGGCCGCTCATGTGGCGCCGAGGCCAATGCAGCCAAGTTCTTCTGCGCCGAAGCGGGCTACCGCGCCTGCGAAACCGCCGTACTCACCCATGGCGGCATGGGCTATGCGAAGGAATACCACGTTGAGCGTTACTTCCGCGAATCAATGTTGCCGCGCATCGCGCCCATCTCGCCACAACTGATTCTTTCATTCATCGCAGAAAAAGTGCTGCAGCTCCCCAAATCCTACTAGGACCCGACATGAAATTATGTGAAGGATGTATTGCCGTTGTGACCGGCGCTGGCCGTGGCCTTGGCCGGGCGCATGCCCTGATGCTGGCCACGCACGGCGCAAAAGTGGTGGTGAACGACATGGGGGGCTCTGCCGATGGCAGGGGCGAAGGGAACGATCAGACACCGGCTGAAGAAGTGGTGCAGACCATCAGGGCCATGGGTGGCGAGGCGGTGGTTGATACCTCGGACGTCTCGGACTGGAAGGGCTCGAAAGCCATGATCGACAAGGCCATCGACTCGTTCGGCAGCCTGGACATACTGGTCAATAACGCAGGCATATTGCGTGACCGCATGATGATCAACATGAGCGAGGACGACTGGGACGCCGTCATCAAGGTCCACCTCAAGGGCACTTTTGCACCCGCGCACCATGCGGGCAACTACTGGCGCACGCAGAGCAAGGCCGGCAAGCCGGTTGATGCGCGCATCATTAACACCACCTCGCACTCCGGCCTGTTTTGCAACATCGGCCAGGCCAACTATGCGGCCGCCAAGGCAGGCATAGCGAGCTTCTCCATTGTGGCTGCGCGTGAATTGCAGCGATACGGCGTCACCGTCAATGCCATTGCACCGCGCGCCACCACCCGCATGACCGAAGGCCTGCGCGAATGGACGCCCGAACAGCTTGAACGCCGCGACCCCGAATGGATTGCCGCGCTGGTCACGTGGCTCTGCAGCCCGGAGGCCAGCAAGGTCAGTGGCAAGGTGTTTGAAGCCTGGGGTTACGGTTATGCGGTTGCCGAAAGCTGGCAGCATGGCCCGATGACGCAGGCCAGCAAAAACCCTGCCGAGCTGGGCGCATCAATTGAAGAGATCATTCGCTTCTCACGCAAGAACGCAGGCATCGACCGCGACACCTGGCTCGACGTTTAACTACGGGATCTAATGGCCCTTCCAGGCGGGAGGGCGCTTTTCAGAAAATGCGCGCGGCCCTTCGGCCGCATCCTCGCTGCTGCGGTTGCGCGCTGCAGCGGCATCGCTGATGGCCCAAGCCTCGTCCGACAGATGAAGCGCCGCGTCCAGCGAGCGGTAAATCACACCCTTGCTCTCACGCACGGCCACCGGTGCATTGGCGCAGATGCGCTCAGCCAGCGCCATCGCTTTCTCAAGCACCTGCGCATGCGGCACGACCTGGTTGACCAGTCCCCAGTGCAGCGCATCATCGGCACTCATGAACTCACCCGTCAGCACGTGATACATCGCTGTCTTGAGTGGCATCTGGCGCGGCAGCCTGAGCATGCCGCCACCGGCCGCTACAAGCCCCCGCTTCACTTCAGGAAGTCCGAAGGATGCCCTTTCTGATGCGACGATGAGGTCGCACGACAAAGCTATTTCCATGCCGCCGCCGAGCGCATAACCGTTCACTGCGGCGATCACGGGCTTGTCTACATAGCGGCGCAGCAGGTCGGCAATGCCGGGCTTGCCAGCTTCGCTGATGCGTGTCATCTCGCCCGCAGCGACCGCCTTGAGGTCTGCACCTGCAGAAAAGGCCTTGTCACCGGCACCCGTGATGACGGCAGCCCACAATTCAGGATCAGCAGAAAACTTCCGCAGCGCTTCACTCAGGCCAGTGCCGACATCCATGTTGATGGCGTTCATGGCCGCAGGCCGGTTGATGGTGATCAGCGCAACCCTGCCGCGCACCTCGTAAAGAACGGCCGCTTCGCTCATGCAGGAAAGCGTTGCGCCAGCTCCAGCACCCGCCGGGCCTGTTTGAGGTGTGGCATGTCCAGCATCTTGCCCTCGAGTCCCACCGTGCCCATGCCCGGGTTGGCTTCAAACAGGTCCACCACTTTTTTCGACCAGGCCAGTTCTTCGGCTGAAGGCGAGAAGGCCGCATTGATGGCTGCCACCTGATTGGGGTGGATGGCGATCTTGCCGGTAAAACCACGTCGCCGCGCCGCGGCCGAATCACGCACCAGACCGGCTTCATCACTGAAATCCGCCCAGATGGTATCTATGGGCTGCACACCCGCCGCCACCGCGCCCGACAGGCAAAGCGTGCGGGCCATCTCGTAGACCGAGTCGTACTCGCCGTCCGGCCTGCGATTGGTGCTGGCACCAAGGGCGGCAGCGATGTCTTCGGCGCCCCAGGTGAGGGCCGACAGGCGTGCGCTGCAGCCTGCGTACGAGCCCAGCGTGAACAGCGACTTCGCCGTCTCAGTGGCGACCGGCATGATGCGGATCGAACCCTGGGTGATGCCTTCGCGCACTTCCAGTGCATCGAGGTAATAGGAGAGCTGGACGATATCGTCCGCCGAATCGACCTTGGGCAGCACTATGCCGTCGGGTGCACCCGCGACGACCATCAAATCAAGCAAGGCAGCCGGGGTGGAGAGAGGGTTGATCCGCACCCAAAGCTGCTGCCTGCCACGGCCACCATCACGGCTGCGGTTGCGCAGGTATTCAAGCGCCATGCCGCGTGCGATGTGGGTACGTGACGGGGCAACCGCATCCTCAAGATCAAGAATCAGCGCGTCTGCACCGCTCGCATCGCCCCTGGCAAGTTTGCGTTCACTATCAGCCGGTATGAACAGCATCGAGCGAAGCGGCACGTAGGGGTCGGGGGCAAAGCCCCGACTGACATGAACAGTCATGATCGGATCAATCCTTTTTGGGTTTGAACAAACTGCGGCCGATGATCTGCTTCATGACTTCCATCGAGCCGCCGGCAATCTTCACGATGCGCGCGTCCGCATAAGCGCGCGCCACCGGATATTCCCACATATACCCCCAGCCGCCAAACAGCTGCAGGCATTCATCAACCGCCTTGCAGTGCAGGGTGGACATCCACATCTTGGCCATGGCCGCATCGGTGCCATCCAGCCTGCGCTCCATGAAGAGCTTGAGGCAGTGGTCTACAAATACGCGGCCTACAACCGCTTCGGTCTTGATCTCGGCCAGCTTGAACTGCGTATTCTGGAAGTCGGCGAGTGTCTGACCGAACATTTTGCGTTCCGCGACGTAGTCAATCGTGTACTGCAGCACGGCTTCAACCACTGCGGCAGACCGCACCGCCTGCGTCAGCCGCTCCTGCGCCAGGTTTTTCATGAGCAGCTTGAAGCCGCCGTTCTCCTCACCCAGCATGTTGCTGGCCGGCACGCGCACATTTTCAAAGAACAACTCGGACGTATCCTGCGCCTTCATGCCGAGTTTTTCCAGCCGCTTGCCACGAACAAAACCGGCACGCGTGGCCTCGACTATAAAAAGCGATATGCCGCCACCCTTCGCATCAGGATCGGTCTTGGTAGCCAGCACGATCACATCGCAGACCTGCCCGTTGGAGATGAACACCTTCTGGCCATTGATGACAAAGTCGTCGCCATCACGGACCGCACGTGTCTTGATGCCGCGCACATCGCTGCCGGCCTGCGGCTCGGTGATGCCCAGCGCGCCTATGACCTCGCCGCGCACCATGGGCGGCAGCCAGCGCTGCTTCTGCTCTTCGGTGCCGAAGGCCAGGATGTAAGGCATGACCATTTCGTTGTGCACGGGAAAGCCCGGCCCGGTGAAGCCCGAGCGCGCCAGCTCTTCTATCAGCGCAAAGTTGAACAGCTCGTCAGCGCCCGCGCCGCCATATTCCTCGGGGATGGAGCAGCCGAGCAGGCCCGCCGCACCGGCTTTGGCCCACAGTTCGCGCGGCACACAGCCCTCTTCTTCCCACCGCGCATGGTGCGGCGCAATCTCGGTCTCAATGAAGCGTCGCGCGGTTTCGCGAAACTGCTCATGCTCTTGCGTAAAAAGTAACCGTGTGTCCATGGCTGATTATTTTTTGTCTGCGGGAACGCGGTGCATCAGCGCCACGCGTTTGCAGGTGGCCACCAGTTCGTTGCGCTGGTTCCACGCACTGTGCTGGAACACCACAATGCCGTTTTGGGGGCGTGATTTGCTTTCGCGTTTTTCGAGCACTTCAGTCTCGACATGCAATGTATCGCCTGCAAAGACCGGTTTGGGAAAACGCACCTCGTCCCACCCAAGGTTACCAACCGTGGTGCCCAGCGTGGTGTCGCCGACCGAGATGCCGACCATCAATCCCAGCGTGAAGACACTGTTCATCAGCGGTTTGCCGAACTCGGTTTCTTTGGCGTATTCGGCATCGAGATGAATGGCAGCCGGGTTGTGCGTCATGGTGCTGAAAAGCACGTTGTCGGTCTCGGTGACAGTACGGCGTATGTCGTGCTTGAAGGTCTGGCCCACTTGAAACTGTTCAAAATAAAGTCCTGCCATGTCTGCCTCCAATTTGATATGATTGCATATTGTATTGCATGGTACAGTTTTTAAAAAGCCCGGCAAGACCCCACAAAATGGCCTGTTTGCAGAAGATACTGCGACGGGCAGGCAGACAACATCGACATCGTATTGATGCATATTAAATAGGGCCCTTCGACGGACCCGGAAAGGCAGTCCAGTGTCTTCAACCCATGCCTATGGCATCACAGGTTTTGGGGGCTACATCCCCCGCCTGCGCATGGAGCGCAGCGCCATAGCTGCAGCCCACAAATGGATGGCGCCCTCATTGCGCTCTGCAGCCAAAGGCCGCAGGGCCTTCTGCAACTGGGACGAAGACGCCCTCACCATGGGCGTAGAGGCCGCACGCGATGCACTGAATGGCAAACCTGCAGCCGACATGGGAAAGCTGGTTTTCGCCTCTACCACCATGCCCTTTGCCGACATGCTCAATGCATCCGTCATCGCCGGCGCACTCGAATTGCCCAAGAATCTTCAGGCACTCGACATCGGCCAGACACAGCGGGCAGGTACTTCCGCGCTGCTGGCTGCGCTGGCAGACAGCAGCCGCCCAGCATTGGTAGTAGCCAGCGACCGCCCGCGCGGCAAACCCGCCAGCACACAGGAGATCGGCTTCGGCGCGGCAGCAGCGGCCTTCACCCTGGGCAGCGAAAACATCGTTGCCGAACTGCTGGGCTCGGCCAGCGTGACAGACAGCTTTGTGGACCACTTCCGCTCCAGCGACAACAAGTACGACTATTTCTGGGAAGAGCGCTGGATACGCGACGAGGGCTACATGAAGATAGTCCCCAGCGCTGCAGCTCTGGCGCTGGCAGATGCTGGCGTTGATGCTGCAGCCATTCATCATTTCATCATGCCCACGCCATTCAAGGGCGTGGCCGCTGCACTTGCAAAAAAACTCGGACTGACTGCCGGCTGCGAAGCCGATGCACTGGATGAGAACTGCGGCTACTCGGGCAGCGCACACGGCCTGCTGATGCTGGCCAATGTGCTTGAGAAAGCAAAAGCTGGCGAGCTGATTTTGCTGATTGGCTTTGGCCAGGGCTGCGATGCACTGGTGCTGCGTGCTGGCGAGGCGATTGCCGGGTTCAAGCCGGCACGTGGCGTCAGTGGCGCGCTGGCAGATGCACAGTCACTCGACAGCTATATGCGTTTGCTGGCGAATGAAGACGGCGTTGAACTCGAATGGGGCATGCGTGCAGAGAAAAACACCAAGACCGCACTGACCGAGCAATACCGTTCGCGCGACCAGGTGGCCGGTTTTGTAGCCGGCAAATGCCCGCACTGCGGCACCATACAGTTCCCGCAACTGGCGTATTGCGTGAACCCCACCTGCCAGAAAATCGCCGACGGGTTTGAACAGGTGCCGCTGCGCGACGTGCCCTGCAAGGTGCTGACCTATACGGCTGACTGGCTCTCCTACCACCCTGCCCCGCCGCTCTACGTCGGCTTCGTGCAGTTCGAGAACGGCGCGCGCCTGCTGATGGAAACCGTGGACATCAACACCCAGCAGCTGGAGGTCGGCACGCCGCTGCGCGTCGTTTTCCGCATCAAGGAAATCGACAAGGGCCGCGGTTATCGCCGCTACTTCTGGAAAACCACGACGATATGAAACCCCCCCGTTGCGGCTCACGGCGCGTAGCCGCCTCCCACCCTCAAGGGGGCGCTGCCTGCGGCCCGGCGAAGCCGGTTCCACTGCAGCCCTTGCCCCCTCAATGGCCGCTGCATTTCGTGGCAATTGCATCGACCGTACCGAAGCACTAAGGAACAACATCATGGCAACAGGCATCAGGGACAAGGTCGCCATCATTGGCATGGGCTGCTCGCGTTTCGGCGAGCGCTGGGACGTCGGAACGCCGGAACTCCTGTCGGAGGCTTTTGAAGAAGCGCTGGCCGACGCAGGTATTGAACGCAAACAGATCAACGCAGCCTGGTATGGCTCAGGCATGGACGCCGTCAACGTCGGCAACTCGTCCATCCCTGCAGCGATGGCGCTGCGGCTGGAAGGCATTCCTGTCAGCCGGGTCGAGAACATGTGCGCCACCGCGACTGAGGCGCTGCGCGGTGCGACCTATGCGGTTGCTTCGGGTGCGGTGGATATCGCGCTGGCCATAGGCGCAGAAAAACTCAAGGACACCGGCTACGGCGGCTTGCCCACGCCCTTCAAGGGCACGCTCAACGACATGTGGATGCCACTGGGCTCGGCGCCTGCAGGCTTTGCGCAGCTGGCTGCGGGATACCGGGCCAAGCACGGCATCTCGAAAGAAGACCTCAAGCGCGCCATTGCCCATGTCTCATGGAAGAGCCACCAGAACGGCACCATAAGCCCCAAGGCACACCTGCAAAAAGCCATCACCATGGAGCAGATCCTCAATGCACCCATGATCGCGGAACCGCTGGGCCTGTTTGACTGCTGCGGCGTCAGCGATGGTTCTGCCGCCGCCATCGTCACCACGCCCGAGATCGCCCGTGCGCTCGGCAAAAAAGACATGGTCACCATCAAGGCACTGCAGCTGGCCACCAGCTCAGGCGTCGAGTCAGGCACCGACAGCTGGGACGGCAGCCATGTGCGCACCACGCGCATCGCGGCCAGGAAGGCCTACGAAGAAGCCGGCATCACCAACCCGCGCGGGCAGCTCAGCCTGATGGAGGTGCATGACTGCTTCTCCATCACCGAGCTTGTGACGATGGAAGACCTTTTTGTATCAGGCGAAGGCCGCGCCACACACGATGTGATGGATGGCTTTTTTGACCGCGAAGGCGGCGGCGTGCCCTGCCAGGTGGATGGCGGCCTCAAGTGTTTCGGCCACCCCATAGGCGCATCGGGCCTGCGCATGGCTTACGAGGTGTACACACAGCTGCTGGGCCGCGCCGGCAAGCGGCAATTGAACAGCCCCAGCATTGGCCTGACGCACAACCTGGGGGGCGTGCCTTACCTGGGTGTGGCGGCGATCTCCATCCTCGGCCTGCACAGCTGATTTTTGATGACGCTTGCAGCATGACCAACTTACCCAAAACCAATACCCGCGTCCTGCTGAAATCCCGGCCCACCGGCATTCCGCAGGCAGAGCATTTTGAAATCGCCGAGGCAGCCATGCCTGCGCTGGAGCCCGGCCATTTCATCGTGAAGAACGAGTTCCTGTCGGTCGAGCCCGCCATGCGTGGCTGGGTCAACGCCGCTGCCAATTACTCGGACCCTGTTGCCATAGGCGGCGTGATGCGCAGCTTTGCGGCTGGCACCGTGGTGGCATCGCGCAACGCGGGTTATGCCGAGGGCGACAAGGTCATGGGCATGCTGGGCTGGCAGCAGTACGCGTTCAGTGATGGCACAGGCATACGCCGCAAGGTGCTGGAGCATGACCTGCCGCTGTCGCTCTCACTGGGCGTGCTGGGCATCAACGGCGTCACCGCCTACTTTGCATTGACAGAAATCGGCGAGCCGCGACCCGGCGACACCGTCGTGGTCTCAACAGCTGCCGGCTCGGTCGGTTCCGCCGCCGGCCAGATCGCGAAACTCGCCGGTTGCCGCACGGTCGGCATCACCGGTGGCGCGGCGAAACTGAAGATGTGCCTCGAAGACTTTGGCTACGACGCAGCCGTCGACTACAAGGCCGCAGACTTCCAGCAGGCGCTAGCTGCGGCCTGCCCCAAGGGGGTGGATGTTTACTACGACAACACCTCGGGCGCGATCTCCGACGCGGTGGTGGCACGCATCAACAAGAATGCCCGCATCATCATCTGCGGCACGGCATCGGTCGCCAGCTGGGACCCATGGCCCAGCGGCCCGCGCATGGAGCGGCACCTGCTCAACAAGTCCGCGCGCATGCAGGGCTTCCTGGTCTGGGACTATGAACACCGCTATGAAGAAGCGGTAGCCAGACTCGCAGCCTGGGTACGCGAGGGCAAGCTCAAATACCGCGAAGAAATCATGGACGGCATAACCGCCGCACCAGACGCCATTGCCAGTCTCTACCGCGGTGAAAACCTCGGCAAGCGCCTGATACGCCTTTGAACTTCAACAACTGACCCTGACACCGGCACCATGAACCTCGAACAACTGCTTCAATTCAAGTTCCCCGACATCGAGTACACCACCACGCCACGTGATGCCATGCTTTACGCGCTGGGGATTGGTGTGGGCGACAGGCCCGAAGATGCACGCGACCTGCAGTTTGTGTATGAGCAGAACCTGAAGATGTTCCCCTCGCAGGTCAACGTCATCTGCCACCCCGGCGGCTGGATCATGAACCCGGTGCTGCAGGTCGACTGGGTCAAGCTGCTGCACGGCGAGCAGTCGTTTGAAATCCTCAAGCCCCTGCGCCCGGGTGCCACCTATGTGGGCAGCTACCGCGTGCTCGGGGTCGTCGACAAGGGCGCAGGCAAGGGTGCACTGCTTTTTCTGCGCAAGGAGCTGCGCGAAAAAGGCAGCGCAGACATCGTCAGCACTGTTGACTCGACCTACTTCCTGCGCGGCGACGGCGGCTGCGGCGGCACCGGCATGCAGGCCCCCACGCCGCACGCCATTCCCGGGCGCGCGCCAGACAGCAGCATCACCATCTCCATCCTGCCGCGCGCTGCGCTCATCTACCGTTTGAGCGGCGACTACAACCCGATTCACGCAGACCCGGTGACCGCCCGAAAGGCCGGTTTCGACAGGCCGATACTGCACGGCCTGTGCAGCCTAGGCGTTGCAACGCGTGCGATTGTGCAGTCGGCATGTGATGACAAAGCCGAACGCCTGCAGTCGCTCAGGCTGAGATTCAGCTCACCTGTTTACCCAGGCGAAACACTGGTGACCGAGCTGTGGCGTGAAGGAAATGTCGTAAGCTTCAGGTCACGGGTCGCCGAGCGCGACATCGTGGTCCTCAACAACGGACGGGCAACCGTCACGGCGTCCTGAGCACCTCCACTACATACCCCTACAGCCCGGCAACATCCCAGGAGACAACCCATGTTCCAGCAGAAAAAAGTCATCATCAGTTGCGCCGTCACTGGCGCCATCCATACACCTTCGATGTCGCCGCACCTGCCTATCACGGCCGATGAAATCGCCGAGGCATCTATCGCTGCCTGCGAGGCCGGAGCGGCCATCATCCACCTGCATGCACGTGACCCCATCACCGGCAAGCCCGACCAGCGGCCAGAGGCTTTCGAGCCCTTCCTCAAGCAGATCAAGGCGCGCAGCAAGGCCATCATCAACCTGACGACCGGCGGCGCGCCCTACATGACGGTGCAGGAGCGCATGCAGCCCGCCAAGGTGCTCAAGCCCGAGATCGCGTCGATGAACATGGGCACCATGAACTTCGGCCTCTTCCCCATGCTGAACCGCTACAAGGAGTTCAAGCACGACTGGGAAAAGCCTTACCTCGAAGGCAGCAAGGACCTGATCTTCCGCAACACCTATGGCGACCTTGAAAGCGTGCTGACTGAGCTTTCAGTCAACGAAACGCGTTACGAGTTTGAGTGCTACGACACCTCGCACCTCTACAACCTGGCGCACTTTGTCGAGCGCGGCCTGGTCAAGGCGCCCATCTTCATCCAGACTGTGTTCGGCATTCTGGGTGGGATTGGCACGCACCCTGATGACGTGATGCACATGAAGCGCACGGCCGACCGCCTCTTCGGCGACAGCTACCGCTGGTCGGTGCTGGGCGCGGGCGCGAGCCAGATGAAGATTGCCGCGATGGCGGCCTCCATGGGCGGCAACGTGCGCGTGGGCCTGGAAGACAACCTCTGGATCGCCAAGGGCAAGCTCGCCACCAGCAACAAGGAGCAGGTGCTCAAGGTGCGCGAGATTCTGGAAGGCCTGGGCCTTGAGATCGCCACGCCGGACGAAGCGCGCGAAATCCTGCAGACCAAGGGCGCGTCCAAGGTCGCTTTCTAGACCATTTTCATGTTCCCGATTGACCTGCTGGTCAAGGCCGCTCGCCAGTGGCCGGCGTCCATCGCCATCCAGGACGGCCAGCGTACGCTGACCTTCACGGAGCTGCTGGCCCAGGCCAACGCGCTGGCGGCGGGCATCCAGCAGATCACCGGGCTGCAGCGCCCCCGCGTGGCGGTCCTGTCGCCCAACTCGCTGGAGATGGCGATTGGCATCATGGCGATTCATGCTGGCGGCTTCTGGCTGATTCCCCTCAACCCGCGCGATGCGGCTGCCGAGGTCGAGCGCCAGGTTGAACTGGCCAAACCAGACCTCTTCATTCTTGACCCGGCGCTGGCAGAAGGTTTCAAGGCGCACGGCGTGCCTGTGGTGCACAGCCGCAAGCAGGGCGATGCACCCAGCATTGAAAGCCTTGTGCGCCAACACGAGGGCAAGATGCCGGTGTTTGCCTGCACAGACCCGTCCGAGCCCAACGCCATCAAGTTCACCGGCGGCTCATCGGGCAAGCCCAAGGCCGTGGTGCAGTCGTTTCGCACCGTCAACGCGGTGGCCACCACGGTAGCCACGGCGTTTGAGTTGAAAAGCGACGAGGTCTACCTGCTCACCGCACCCATGACGCATGGCGCAGGTGCCTTCATGCTGCCGGTGCTCTCGCGCGGCGGGCGCTGCGTGATCATCGACAAGCCGCGGCCCGAGTCGATTGCCGACGCGCTGGAACGCTACAAAGCCACCATGACCTGGATGCCGCCCACGCTGCTCTACATGCTGATGGATGTGCCGGGCATAGCGGCGCAGGACTTCAGCGCACTGCGCCATTTGATCTGGAGCGGCGCCGCCGCCACGCCCGAAAAGTTCAAACAGGCACGCAAGCTCTTCGGCAACGTGGTCGAGTCTGCTTACGGCCAGGCCGAGGCGTCTTCAGTCGCCACCGTTTTGCGAGCCCACGACATCATCGATGACGAAGCGCTGGCTTGCGTTGGCAAGCCCACGCTGCTGGCACATGTCGAGATCATGGCTCCGGACGGACGCATTTTGCCGGTGGGCGAAGCCGGCGAGATCGTCATACGCGGCGACATCCGCATGATCGAATACCTGGAGATGCCCGAGGTCACGGCCAAAACCATCATCAACGGCTGGGTGCACACCGGCGACATCGGCCAGTTTGATGCGCGCGGCTACCTCTATATCAAGGGCCGCCTGCGCGACGTGGTGATCACCGGCGGCTTCAATGTCTACCCGCTGGATGTGGAAGACGTGCTCTGCCGAAACAGCGCGGTGCAGGAAGCCGTGGTGTTTGGCCTGCCCGACGACAAGTGGGGCGAACGCGTCGAAGCCGCCATTACCTTGCGGCCGGGGGCGCAGGCCGAGCCGGAAGAGCTGATCGAGTTTGTGCGCCAGGCGCTGGGGCCGGTCAAGACGCCCAAAACCATCCACATCCTGGACGACCTGCCACGCAGCGTGGTGGGCAAGGTGCAGCGGCGCGAGGTGCGGGAGCAGTTTCTGCCCAAAGCCTGAAAGAGATATCGGCAGACCCTCACACCAAAATCTTGACGTATACAGCAAAAATTTAATGCATACGTCAAAAATATACAAAATGTTAACTTGCAAGTTAACATTTTGACGGTTGCGAGCACCCATCCCGGGCCTGTGCTTAAAAAATAGGCAAAATAAGGCCTTTTTCAGGCATCAAATCGGCTACAGCCCTTTAAAAATGAGCGTGAGCAGCTATTGATTTGATAGTATATTAAGCCTGCCGCAGCGCCAGGAATCGCTCACCCGCGCGATTGCAAGCCGCTCCAGGCCAGCCTTATTCAGGCTGTATGCCAGCCGCCTTGATCTTGTCGCGCCAGGAGACCAGTTGCTGGTTCATATAGGTGGCCAGTTCAGCCGACGTGCCAGGCGACACATCTGCGCCCATGGAAGTCAGCTTGTCGGCCACCTCCTTTTTCGCGGTGATCTTGTTGATGGACGCACTCAGCCTGCTGGTGATGTCAGCCGGCAGCGCGGCGGGGCCCAGAATGCCGACCCAGGCGGCCAGGTCAAAACCGGGCAGGTTGGCGGTGGCGGCGATGGTCGGCAGCTCCGGCGCCAGTTTGCTCTTCGCTTCGGTTGTAACCGCCAGCGCACGCAGGCGGCCACCCTTGAGCAGCGCCTGGCTGGATGCCAGGTCCACAAACAGGTAAGTGACTTCGCCGCCGACCAGCGCCGTCAGCGCCTGCGGGGTGCTTTTGTAAGGCACGGCGATGGCGCCCAGGTTCGCCAGGTTGTTGAACGCAGCGCCGGCGATCTGCCCGGTGCTGTTGCCGTAGGCGAAGCTGGCCTTGGTCGGGTTGGCCTTGGCATAAGTCATCAGCTCGCCGACGGACTTGACCGGCGAATCAGCCGCCACCGTCAGGATGAACAGGAAATTACAGATGCGCGCGACCGGGGTGAAGTCCTTGATCGGGTCATAAGGCAGCTTCTTGAACAGGTGCGGGTTGCCCGAGTTGATGGTGTTGGTCGTCAGCAAAAGCGTGTAGCCGTCTGCCGGGGCCCTGGCCACCAGCTCGGCAGCGATGAAACCTGATGCACCTGGCTTGTTCTCGACCACAAAGGCCTGGCCGTATTCGGCTTGCAGTTCCTGCGCGTAAAGGCGCGCCACGATGTCGCTGGCGCTGCCTGCAGCAAACGCGGTCACGATGCGCACCGGCTTGGCAGGCCAGGCCTGGGCAAACGATGCACCGGATGACAGGGCCGCCAGACCTGCTGCCGCCATTACCAGCGAACGCCGTGTGCTCATGAATTTCATTTTTTTGTCTCCTGATTTGTAAGGGGTTGCCGCTGCACACGCCGTTTCGTATGCTACTCTACTTTATACTACCGCCACGACAAGTCCCCGTCAATGCGGTAAACACCACGTTGCGGCGCTCCAGCCACCGACGCATATAAATACAGGCCAACCCATCCATGAATCCATCACCGCCCTCACCACTTGACGGCCTGCGGGTCCTCGACCTGTCCAAGGTATTGGCCGGGCCGCTGTGCGCCCAGTACCTCGGCGACATGGGCGCAGACGTCATCAAGATTGAAACACCGGACCAGGGCGATGAAACCCGCCACTGGCCGCCCTTCCGCGAAGGCGGCGGCGACAAGACCGGCGCCATCTTTTTAAGCGTCAACCGCAACAAGCGCAGCCTCTGCCTGGACCTGCGCAGCGAAGCAGGCCGCACCGCCATTTACAGGCTTGCCAAAGAGTCGGACATCGCCATCGCCAGCTTCGGCCCCGGTGTGGCTGAAAAACTCGGCGTTGACGCGGCCGCCCTGCGCGCCTGCAACCCGCGGCTGATTTATTGCGACATCTCGGGCTTTGGCAGCGTCGGCCCCATGAATGACGGCAAGGGCTACGACGTGATCCTGCAGTCCTTCACCGGCATGCTGTCCATCACAGGGGAGCCCGGCGGCGCGCCGGTGCGCAGCCCGTTCTCGCCGGTGGACCAGGCCACTGGCCTGCACGCGCTGATCGGCATACTCGCCGCGCTGTACAAGCGCGAACGCAGCGGCACGGGCAGCACCGTCGAGGCGTCGCTTTTTGATACTGCGACCGGCATGCTGGGCTACTTTCTGCAAAGCTTCTGGGAGCGCGGCACAGAGCCCGAAAAGCCCGGCTCGGGGCACGAATCGCTGTGCCCCTACCAGGTGTTTGAAACAGCAGACAAGCCGCTCATCCTGGGCGTGGCCAACGACGCACTCTGGAAGCGCTTTTGCACCATGGCCCATCTGGGCGACGTGGTCGACCACCCCGACTACCGCACCAATGCCGACCGCGTACGCAACCGCGCAAAAACCGTGGCGCTGGTGTCCAGAGCCCTGCAGGCCAAAGGCCGCGACGCCTGGCTGTCAGAGCTCGACAAGGCCGGCATTCCCAGCTCGCCGCTGCACACGCTGGGCGAGCTGTCAGAGCACCCGCACACAAAGGCGAGCGGCATGAAGTTCGACTACAAGCACCCCACACTGGGCAATATGCAGGGCGTGTCGCAACCGCTGCGCTTTGACGGTGCGCGCACGCAGCTGCGCAGGCCACCGCCCATGCGCGGTGAGCACAGTGTCGAGATTCTCAGGGAACTGGGCTACAGCGATGAAGAGATCGCCTCACTGGCACCCGCCAGGACACCCGGTAAAAGTTAAGGCTCACTGCGGGTGCACTGCCCCGCCCAAGGCAGTCAGGCAGTTCAGTGCGGCTTGCGCCTGTCGAACTCTTCCTGGGCGACTTCTATTGCATCACGCCCGCCCTGCGCGAGCCACAGGTTTGCACCCAGCGCCCTCATCTGCTGCAGGTCTGCAATATCCCCGCCGGCATCCGTCGTGAGTTCCACAAAGGCATAGGCAAATGTCTCCGTCCATTCGATCTGGGGCGAGCGCCGGGAATGGGGAACCTGGGTCACAGACATGCCCGTGCTGTCGCCAAAATCAAATATGGGCGCGGGTTCTTCAGGCAGCTCGTGCAACTCGGCCAGCCGCTCTGCCAACGCTGCAGCCTTGGCCGTATGCTCGGCCCACTCGTTGAGCTCGGCCTCTGTGGGGGCTGCACCTTCACCGTCCCGAAATGCCCGCACCTTGGTTGCCAGCTCGAGAAAGCGCCGCGCGCGCCGTATGTCTTCCAGGCGTTCGGCCTCAACAGCTCTTTGCAGTGCAGCTACCCGGGCATCGTTATGGTCGTGCAAACCAGCTCCCAGAGACGCGTGTTTGCGCCGTTCATCAAGTATGACGACGAAGGGGGATTTTCGCAACCGCAGGGCTGAGATATCCCGCAGTGGCCAGGTCAGGTTCAGGCAGCGCGGGCGAACTCCGCTTGTACTTTCTTCTCATATGCGATTAGTTTCTGCACGCTGGGGCGTTGCTCCATGCGCTCCAGATGTGCGACGCAGTTTTTATAAACAGAGGTATCGCCCTTGAACATCGAACCGCGGCGGAAACACCAGTAGAAGTAGGCATCGGCACAGGTGAAATGGTCAAAAAACCACTCACGCCCGGCCAGCATGTTGTCGGCAATTTCAAAAAGCTCAAGCATGCCCTGCGAGCCGTGCGCGCGCACATTGTCTGCCGTGTCGGGCAGGTCGCAATAGCGGGCAGGCCTGGCCTGCTGCGTGAGCTTGGGGTGAATGCCGGCCGCACACCAGGCCATGACCGACAGCGCATGCACATACGCCATGGGGTCGGCGGGCATCAGCTTCGCTTCTGGAAACTCACGCGCAATCCATACCTGTATCGCCACGTTCTCGGTCAGCGGCTCGCCGTCAATCAACAGCGCAGGCACCTTGCCCTTGGGGTTGAGGCGCAGGTAGTCGGGGCTGTTGTTCTGGTTCTTTTCAAGGTTGACGTTCAGCACATCGAACGAAGCACCGGCCTCGGTCAGAAGGATGTAGGGAACAAGCGAGCAGGCAACCGGGCAGTAGGCAAGGGTCAGTTTCATGAGGTCTCCGTTGTACTGGCCACAGCAGGCCATTTTTTCAAGTGTAATTCTGCGCGGCAGAATCTGTCCGATTCAATTCTTGGCGCTAACTGATACCCGTGCGATTGATCTCCACGGAGATATGAACCAGCTCTTCATGAATGCGCAACTGCTGCCTGAAATAGTCGGGCAACACATCCGCATCCGTGACAAGCGAGACAATGCAGGCGTACTTGCCCTTGCCCACACGCCAGACATGCAGGTCACACAGTTCTGCCTTGACGGGGCTGGCCCTGATGACCTCGCGAATCTCTTCAACCACTGGCGAATTCATCTCGGCATCAAGCAGCACCCGACCCGATTCACGCAAAAGCCCACAGGCCCAGGCAGCAACCAGGCCGGCACCCACGATGCCCATCACCGGGTCCAGCCAGCCTGCCTGCCAGAGCCTGCCACCAAGCAAGGCAATGATGGCCAGCACCGACGTCGCCGCATCCGCCAGTACATGCAGATAAGCTGAGCGCAGGTTGAGGTCATGGTGTTCATGGCCACCGTGGCCATGATGATGACCGTCCTGGTGATGGTGCCCCCTGAGCAGCCACGCGCAGGCCAGGTTGACCAGCAGGCCCACGACACTGATGGCGATGGCCTCGTCGTAGTGAATGACTGCGGGCGACATCAGCCGGTCAACGGACTGCAAGAGCATGAACGCGGCCACCACGAGCAGCAGGATGGCACTGCTGTACCCGCCCAGCACTTCAATCTTCCAGGTGCCAAAAGCGAAACGGCCATCACCGGCCAGACGGCGCGCAGCAACATAAGCCGCCACCGACAGACCCAGGGCCACCACGTGTGAACTCATGTGCCAGCCATCAGCCAGCAGCGCCATGGAGTTGAATGCCCAGCCACCCGCAATCTCCAGCACCATCATGATGGCAGTCAGCACCACGGCAATCAGGGTGTTGCGCTCGGCCAGCGGGTTGCCGTCATCAAAAACGTGTGAGTGCGTCCAACCCCGGGCGTTCTGGTCGCCTGTCATGGTACTGGTTTGCATGTCTGTGGTCCTGGCTGGTGGATACTTCAATATACTGTACCCCAGTATATTTGCAGACAGGAAAATTCACGTGGCACACACCATTGCCGGAAAAAAACCGCTTCTCGCGCGCGTTCGCCGCATCAGGGGCCAGGCCGAAGCGCTGGAGCGCGCACTTGAAGGCGATAGCGAATGCATGGCCATACTGCAGCAGATAGCGGCCATACGCGGCGCGGTCAACGGCCTGATGTCACAGGTGCTGGAAAGCCACATCCGCGAACACCTGGGCGACGTGAAGACCAGCAAGACCCGGCGCGATGCAGAGATGGATGCCGTGATCGGCACCCTGAAGTCCTACCTCAGGTAGCCAGGCCACGCGAAACCGTCACACCAGGCCCTTAACATCCGCACGACCATGCAAGCCTTTCAAACCATCAATATCCAGTCACTGATCGATTCGCTTGTCAGCCTGAGCGCGGCTTTTATCTTCGGCGGGATGATAGGCTTTGAGAGGCAGTTTCGCCAGCGAACCGCCGGCCTGCGCACCAATGTGCTGGTGGCCCTGGGTGCAGCCATCTTTGTTGACATGGCCGGCCGCCTGAACGGTCAGGAGGGCGCTGTGCATGTGGTGGCTTATGTGATTTCAGGCATAGGCTTCCTGGGCGCCGGCGTCATCATGCGCGAAGAAGGCAATGTACGCGGCCTGAACACCGCAGCAACACTCTGGTGTTCGGGTGCCGTGGGCGCATGCGCGGGTGCCGACCTGGTGCTTGAAGCGGGCGTAGCCACGCTGTTCATCCTGGCGGCCAACACACTGCTGCGCCCCATAGTTGACCAGATCAACCGCCGTCCGCTGGACGTGAAGTCTGCGGAAGTGACCAACATGGTTTATGTCGTCACAACCAGCGAAAGCCAGAAAATGGTTCTTGCCCTGCTTGAAAAGTCGCTTGAGGAACTCCGCTATCCCACACGGGATCTTGAAGTGCAGTCATTCGGAGATGACGGGGTCAAGATTCAGGCAGTACTGGCGGCAACATCGGTAGACGGGCCGCAACTGGACGCCATGGTCAAGCGCCTGTCAGACATGCCGGTGGTTACGCAGGCCTACTGGAGCGCCAGTACTTCGGACTGAGTGTGCCCCGGGAGCACAAGAAACCACGTTCAGGCACTTGCCAAGCTTTGGCATAAGCGGCACGATATTGCTGTGCTGCGGTGAAACCGTTCACCGATGCCACAAGACCCGCCATACCGCCCTTGTTCACGACCGCGTACAGGATAGCTCCATGTATTTTTTATGGCCGCAGTACCTCTGGCTGTTGCTCGCGCTGCCCCTGCTGCCATTGGCCTATCTGTGGCTGCTGGGCCGCCGGAATAAAAGCAGCTTGCGCTACAGCAGCGTGTCTATGGTGCGTGCTGCCACAGCCGGGCGCAACTGGCGCAGGCATCTACCACCCGCGCTGCTCTTTCTGACCAGCGCAGTGCTGCTGCTGGCCGCAGCGCGGCCAGTGGCAAAGGTGCCGCTGCCATGGGCACGGTCCTCCATCATGCTGGCCATGGACATTTCCCTCAGCATGCGCGTCACCGATGTCAAGCCGACCCGGCTGGTCGCCGCGCAGGACGCAGCAAAAGCCTTTTTGAACGAGTTGCCCAGGGGCATTGAGGTCGGGCTGATCACCTTCGCAGGCAGCAGCCAGGTGGCGCAGGCTGCAACGCTTGACCGCGCATCGCTGGTCACGGCCATCGACGCCTTCCAGATGCAGATGGGCACCGCCGTGGGCAACGCCATCGTGCTGTGCCTTGCGGAACTCTTCCCCGACCACGGCATTGACCTGAGCGGCATGACCTTCGGCAAACAGCTGCGCGGCCGCAGCCTCGACGACAAGGACAAACCGCCACCCAAAGAGATCACGCCGGTAGCGCCGGGTTCATACAACTCCGCCGCCATCATCCTGCTCAGCGACGGGCGCCGCACCACGGGTGTAGACACGCTGACTGCAGCAAAAATGGCCGCAGACCGCGGAGTAAAGATTTACGTCGTGGGCCTGGGCACCGTGGGCGGCGACGGCGCCACCGCAGAGGGCATGCCCATCTATTTGCAACTTGACGAACCCACGCTGCGCGAAGTGGCACGCATGACGGGCGGCCAATACCACTACGCTGGCACCGCAGAAAAATTACGCAGTGTTTATGAAAGCCTCGGCTCGCAATTGCAGGTGCACAGGCGCGAAACCGAACTTTCGGGCCTGCTTGCGCTGGTGGGCGCATGCGTTGCCGTCACGGGGTCTGTTCTGTCACTGCTCTGGTTTGGGCGTGTAGCCTGATCCGGACAATGGCCCAGATGCCAGCTCGCAAGCTGTTTCAGCCTGCCATTTGCTTGAGGTACTGGATCAGGTTCGCAAAATCTGAAGACTTCTCGAAAAATGCATCGGCGCCCTCCGCCATTACGCGCTCTTCCACCTGTGCGCCGGCATAGTTGGTCATGACAACTACTTTTTGACCGGGCGACCGGCGGATGCAGTCTTTCAGGATTCTGAAGCCATTGCCCTCGGTCAGAAAAAGGTCCACAACTGCAACATCCCAGCCAGCAGGGTTGGCCTTCAGCCATTCGCGCGCATCAACGTGTTTCCCCGTCTCAAACACCACGCTCGCATCAGGAATCGTGCTCAGGGCACCCTTGATGAACTCCCTCATTGGCAGATTGTCTTCCGCCAGTAAAACCTTCATATATCTTGCCTCGAGATGGTTCTTTCTGTCCCACTACAAGCGGTACATCGCCGCTCGTTTGTAAAAATATGAACAATTCTAGGAGGGCACTCTTTCCAGGCATGTAGTCCCACGCCTGAAAATGAATCGGGGGCCTAAAGGCGCATCGACGACCCATCGAGATCTTTCTTTGCGCAAACAAACGGGTTCATGTGCCCCATGGTCTGCCAGGACATCAAGCCCTGATTGGCGCCCTCAAGCCGCGAGCGGTCAGGAGCGAGTGCGACCCACGCGTCCGCATAGGCCTCTATCCAGATGGACTGAATGATGCCGTCCGGCTCCGGCGGGAGAATTTGGTCGAAGAGAGATGTCATGGCAGAACCCAGGAAATTTGAGTAATCGTCTTCGCCTGACAAACCGGACCCTGGAATACAACAGCCGATACGCGCGTAAGAGAATCGCTCCTTGAAGCGCTTGCAGCCAACGCAGCCATGGCTGCCAAGGCCAGCGCCCTATTTCAAAGCGGCCAACTGGGCGAAGGCAGCCTTCTTGCCCATGCCCCTCAGCTTCGCAATCGCAGGCATGTTCTTCTCACGCGGCCGCGTCTTGCCCTCTTCCCACAGATAAATTGAAGCGCCGGACACGCCCAGCAGCTTGCCGAAGTCAGCTGCAGATAGGCCCAGCTTCTTGCGCAACGAGGCCAGGTTCCTGGCGCTGTAGCGGGTGAGAGTTTGGGTTTCGCCATCCTGCGCTTCGGCAGCCTTTTTGCGTGGGCTCTTGCCAAGTTGGCCGACGATGCGTTCAAGCTGGACGATGCGACGCTTCAACTCGGCGATGTCGGAGCGATACCTGGATGATGCCGACTTGAGGGCGGTGACTTCGGCGCGGACTTCCTTGCGGGCGACGCGGGAGATTTCGGATTTGAGGGCTGTGGCGATGTTCATACCGTCATTATCCAAAAACCAGATGCCCTATCTGTAGAACTGGAATTCTGGAAAAACCCGGTGGCCAGCCTCCAACGACAACGGAGATACTTCAGACTTCTCTATTTGGGTTGACGAGGTATTTGATCCCTGTCGCACGTTGCCCATAAGCAGCAATCGCATCAGGCTGCAACGCTTGAGCCAAGGACACCTCCTTTGAATAGCTGCTTGCAAAAGTGGTCTTCAGCTCCCGCGCCACCCTTTGCCGGAGCTTCTGAGCTTCGTCCTCGCCAATTTTCTGGAGAAACGGAAAAAGCAGCCAGCCACCCATTCCCCAGGACATCCCAAAATTCCGGCTGAATTCTGTGGGGCTCGTTTCAAGGCCTCCGTAGATGTAGACCTGCTTGTGAACTGCCGAGCCGTAGCGGCTGTATTCTTTGGCCTCGCGAACAATCGCGGCTTCCATGCACGCCAGTATCTGACCGGCCAGCTTGCCCCCGCCTGTTGCATCAAAGGCAATGGTCGCACGCGTCAGTGCCAATGCATTCGTGAGTTCCTCCAGGAACGACGGGGACGAAGAATCGCAGACGTACTTTGCACCAATGGCTTTGAGAATGTCTACCTGCCCGGGCTTGCGCACGATGTTCACCAGCTCAATCCCATCCTTGATGCATATCTTGTTGAGCATCTGTCCGAGATTGGATGCAGCGGCCGTGTGTACCAGCGCCTTGTGGCCCTCCCTTTGCATCGTGTGAACCATTCCCAAAGAGGTCAAAGGATTCACAAAGCACGATGCCCCATCGGCAGGCGAGGCATCATCAGGAAGGACCAGGCATTGGGCGACTTTCAGGCAGCGATACTGGGAATACATCGCTCCACCAAGGACCGCGACCGTCTTTCCCAGCAAAGCCTGAGCAGACTCCGATGAACCGGCGGCGACGACAACACCCGCTCCCTCATTGCCTACAGGCAGAGATTGCCCGATGCGCCCGGCCATAATTTTCATATGGCGTTCGGGAATGGTGGCTTTCACGACGGGACGCTCTGGTGCGCCAGATACCACCACGGTGGATAAATCGGCGGCACCAAATAGAAGGCCGATATCGGATGGATTGACAGGCGTCGCCTCCACCCGCACCACGACTTCGTCCGCAGCAGGGGCCGGAGTTTCAACATCGACCAAGGCTATCTCCAACTGACCATCTGCGGAAACAGTTGAGCGAAGTTGAAGCCCGGTACGACTAAGGTCAGTATTCATTGGACGCCTCATAAAAGAGATAGTGTATTGATGAACCCACGGAGGTTCGTAGCCAAGTCCTGGATCCAGTTCTCCAGCCCCCCAGAAACAGCAACGCCCCAGAACCCGAAATCGGGGGCTGAGGCGCGCATAAATGAATGGTAGGGCGTCACAGACTTGAACTGTGGACCAAAGGATTATGAGTCCTCTGCTCTAACCAACTGAGCTAACGCCCCTGACCAACTGACTATTGTAAGGGGCTACTTGCTGTGGCTCAGTGCCGAGCTGACGAGTTTTGAAGTGATGTCGACAATCTGGATCATTTTTTCGTAGGGCATGCGCATGGGGCCTATGACACCCAGGGTGCCTACGACCTGGCCGTCGACCTCATAAGGCGCTGTGACGACCGACAGCTCCTGGTAGGGGATGACCCGGCTCTCACCACCTATATAGATACGTACACCTTCGGCACGGCTCGATACATCAAGCAGGCGCATGAGCTGGGCTTTTTGCTCAAACAGGTCGAACAGCTTGCGCAGATTGCCCATGTCGCCGGAAAAGTCGCTGACAGCCAGGAGGTTGCGTTCACCCGAGATGACGACTTCATCGCGTGACTCAATCGCCTCGGTACTCACCTTGACTGCTGCCTGCATGAGCGACGCAATCTCGCCCCTGAGCGCTTCAACCTCGTTTTTCAGGCGTTCCCTGACCTCTTCAATCGCCATGCCGGCGTAATGGGAGTTGAGGAAGTTGGCTGCTTCAACCAGCTGGCTCTGGGTGTAATCAGCTTCGGTAAAGATGACGCGGTTTTGCACATCGCCATCGGGTGACACGATGATGACGAGAAAGCGCTTTTCTGACAGACGCAGAAACTCGATGTGCTTGAACACCGAGGTGCGGCGGGGGGCCATCACTACGCCCACAAACTGCGACAGGCTGGACAGCATGTGCGCGGCGTTGCTGATGACTTTTTGCGGCTGGTCTGGTGCCAGGTGCGGGGCAGCCAGGCCGGCAGGCGCAAAACGCTCGCGCTGTGTGGTCAGCATGGTGTCGACGAACAGGCGATAGCCGCGTGCCGTGGGAATGCGACCGGCGGATGTATGCGGGCTGACGATCAGGCCAAGCTCTTCGAGGTCGCTCATCACATTGCGGATGGTGGCGGGCGAAAGCTCCAGGCCCGAGGCTTTGGAGAGGGTGCGCGAACCTACCGGCTGGCCATCGGCGATGTAACGCTCAACCAGCGCTTTTAACAACAGTCGGGCACGATCATCAAGCATGCCTACATTCTACGAAGGCAAAGGCACATCTTGTGATGTAATTTGACGATGAAGTCGCAATTTCACCATGTAGCCCTCATAGGCAAGTACCACGCACATGGTTCACGCTCTGCACTGGAGAGCATTGCGCAATTCCTGGAGGCACAGGGCTGCGATGTGGCTATTGAGCAGGACACCGCCAACAACACCGGTATAACCCAATACCCGGTTCTTGATGTGGCAGGCATTGGCGCCCAGTGCGACCTGGGCCTGGTGGTGGGAGGAGACGGCACCATGCTGGGCATTGGCCGCCTGCTGGCGCAGTTTGGCGTGCCGCTGGTGGGCATCAACCAGGGCAGGCTGGGCTTTATCACCGACATCGCATTTGATGATTACCCCGCCGTACTGGCGCCCATACTGCGCGGCGAATTTGAAGAAGACAAACGCTGGATGATGCAGGCCAAGGTCGTGCGTGACGGGCGCTGTGTCTTCAATGCCACCGCGATGAATGACGTGGTGGTCAACCGGGGCGCCACGGCCGGCATGGTTGAGCTGCGGGTAGAGGTGGACGGCCGCTTCCTGGCGAACCAGCGGGCCGACGGCCTGATCATTGCCACCTCAACCGGCTCGACGGCCTATGCGCTTTCGGCGGGCGGGCCGCTGCTGCACCCGTCAATTGCAGGCTGGGTGCTGGTGCCGATTGCACCGCACACCCTGTCAAATCGGCCCATCGTTCTGTCAGACAGCGGGGAGATCACGGTCGAGATTGTGGCTGGCCGTGATGCCAGCGCCAATTTCGACATGCAATCACTCGCCACGCTCCTGCACGGTGACCGCATTACCGTGCGGCGCTCAGAGCACCAGATGCGCTTTCTTCACCCGCGGGGCTGGAGCTACTTTGACACCCTGCGCAAAAAACTTCACTGGAACGAAGGTGTGGCATGAGCCTGAAGACCATCTCGCTGCGTGATTTTGTCATCGTCCATACGCTGGATCTTGACCTTGATGGCGGTTTTACCGTACTGACGGGTGAGACCGGGGCCGGCAAATCGATCCTGATTGATGCACTTCAACTGGCGCTGGGCGCACGGGCAGATGCAGGCGTGGTGCGCGAGGGCGCGCAGCGCTGCGAGATAAGTGCTGAATTCGACAACCCGCCTGCCCTGCTGGACTGGCTTGAGCAGGCCGGTTTCATCGCAGGCGACACCCTGCTGCTGCGCCGGACGATTGACGCGCAGGGCAAAAGTCGCGCCTGGATCAATGGCAGTGCAGCGACAGCCACCCAGCTCAAAGAGATTGCAGACAAGCTGGTCGATATTCATGGGCAGCACGCCTGGCAAAGCCTGACCCGGCCTGATGCGGTTCGCGGCTTGCTGGATTCATACGGCAGCGTGTCGACGCAAACCCTGACAGGCCATTGGCAGCAATGGCGGCTGGCACAAAAAACCCTGCTTGATGCACGCGAGGCGCAGGACAGCCTGCAACGCGAACGCGAGCGCCTGGCGTGGCAGATAGGCGAGGTTGACAAGCTCGCACCCGGCGACAACGAGTGGGACGAACTCAACACGCAGCACAGCCGCCTTTCAAATGCACAAGCCCTGACCGGGGCGGTGCAGGCTGCTGTCGATGCCCTGCAGGAGTCTGAACAGAGCGCCAGCAGCCTCATTGGGCAGGCTCTCGCACTGCTGCAGGAGCAGGAGCACATTGAACCGCAGTTCAAGCCCCTGGCTGAAGTACTTGCGAGCGCACTAGCGCAGACCGAAGATGTGGTGCATTCGCTGCACGGATATGCCCGGCACGCAGAGCTGGAGCCACACCGCCTCAGCGAACTCGATGAACGCCTGTCGCTCTGGGTGGGCCTTGCACGGCGCTACAAACGCACACCAGCTGAATTGCCGGAACTGCTGGCATCCTGGCGCAGCGAGTTGCAGAAGCTCGACGCTGCTGCCGACCTGGCGAAACTGGAGCAAAACGAGCAGCAAGCGCAGAAGCTTTACCAGGACGAGGCCAAAAAAGTATCTGCCGCACGGAGCAAAGCCGCACCTTCACTGGCAAAGGCCATCACCCAGGCGATGCAGGGCCTCGGCATGCAGGGCGGCAAGTTTGAAGTAGCCCTGACCAAACTTGAACAGCCCGCACAGTATGGGCTGGAGCAGGCGGAGTTTCTGGTGGCGGGCCACAGCGGCACCACGCCGCGGCCTGTGGGCAAGGTCGCCTCTGGCGGCGAGCTCTCCCGCATTGCGCTGGCGATTGCGGTCACGACCAGCCAGCTGGGTGAAGCCCATACCCTCATATTTGACGAGGTGGATTCGGGCGTTGGGGGCGCAGTGGCCGAAACCGTAGGCCGCCTCATGAAACAGCTTGGCAAGGACAGGCAGGTCATGGCCGTGACACACCTGCCGCAAGTGGCCGCATGTGCAGACCAGCACCTGGTGGTCGCCAAACAGACAGATAAAGGCAAGACGATGAGCACCGTGTCAGCCGTCAACGGTGAAGAGCGGGTCGCTGAAATTGCCCGCATGCTGGGTGGCGAGCGCCTCTCAGGCACTACGCTGGCCCATGCCAAGGAAATGCTGGGGCAATGATGGCCAACCTTGAGATCGTGCTGATCACCGGCATGTCGGGCTCGGGCAAGTCGGTTGCGTTGCACGCGCTGGAAGATGCAGGCTATTACTGCGTCGACAACCTGCCGCCGGAATTGCTCACCTCTTTTGCCGCGCTTGAAAAGCAGCATGGCGCCAACAAGGTCGCGATTGCCATGGACGTGCGTAGTGCCACATCGCTGCCCCTTGTACCCAAGCAGCTGCAACAGCTCAGGGCGCAGGGCGTGACGGTTCAATCACTTTTCCTGGATGCCAGCACCGAGACGCTCGTACGGCGCTTTTCAGAGACACGTCGCCTGCACCCCTTGTCGCGCGCTGATGTATCCGACCAGCACCGGGCGCTGGTAGAGGCGATTGAGCTGGAGCGCGAGTTATTGGGCGAGATGCGCGAGCAGGCCCACGTGCTGGACACCAGCATGATCCGCTCGTCACAACTTCAGGGTTATGTGAAGTCGCTGATCTCGGCACCCCCTGCACAACTGACGCTGGTGTTTGAATCATTTGCCTTCAAACGCGGCGTGCCTCTGGATGCGGACTATGTGTTCGATGTGCGCATGCTGCCCAACCCGCACTACGAATCCGGCCTGCGCGACCTGACAGGGCGCGATGAACCCGTCGCCAGCTATCTTCGTGGCCACCCCGAAGTAGCTGACATGTTCAACGATATTGAAAAATTCATCAGCCGCTGGTTGCAGGCGCTGGTGCGGGACCACCGCAGTTACGTGACGGTGGCCATAGGCTGCACGGGGGGCCAGCACCGGTCGGTCTATCTTGTCGAACAGCTGGCCGCAGCATTTTCTCCGCGCTGGAAAACACTCAAACGCCACCGCGAACTGGACGCAGCGCGCCAGGGCTGAGTCGCTACACGTTCAAAGATCGGCTTCAAGCAACTTGCGTATGGGCGCGGGCAAGCCCAGTGCATGCCACTCCTGCGAAGAAAACCACGCGCCATAATTCCCCGGCTCACCGGCAGCGGATGCATTCCCTGAAGGCATCTTCTGTCTGGCTGAAAAGCCAGCCATGACGGGGCTGAGATGCAGGTCCTTATGGGTCAAGACATGCTTGAACGGCGGCAAGGCCTCTGTTCTGGCGTGCAGCTTCCTGGGCAAGAATGCCAGCAGCGCCTCTTCACTTTCAAACACAGGCAGGCAGTAAAGACCGCCCCAGATTCCTGTTGCCGGCCTGCGCTCAAGCCAGACCGAACCATCAGGCCGCTGCGCCCACAGCAGGCTGAGGGACTGTGCACTGCGTTTGAGTTTTCGGGTTTTGACGGGGTATTTTTCAGGCTCACCGCTTGCGAAACCCAAGCAGAGGTTACGCACCGGGCAGAGCAGGCATGCGGGCTTGCGCTGGGTGCAAACGGTGGCACCAAGGTCCATGATGCCTTGCGTGTAGCGGGGCATGGACTCCTTCAGGTTTGTAGCTGGCAGCAGTTCATTGGCGATTTCGCGCAGTTTCTTTTCCTGGCTGCCTTGCGCCATGTCGCCCTCAAAAGCCAGCAGGCGCGTCAGTACACGTTTGACATTGCCATCCAGAATGGCGACCCGTTCTGAAAAGCAGAAGGATGCGATAGCCGCCGCAGTAGAAGGACCAATACCGGGCAAGGTTTGAAGTTCTTCTGAAGTGCTGGGGAACTGCCCGCCGTGGAGCGCCACCACCTGTTGCGCGCAGCGGTGCAGGTTGCGGGCGCGGCTGTAATAACCCAGGCCGCTCCAGAGTCCCAGCACTTCATCGGTGTGGGCGGCGGCCAGATCACTGACATCAGGAAAGCGGCTTAAAAATCGTGCGTAGTAATCCAGCACGGTCGCAACCTGCGTCTGCTGAAGCATGATTTCAGACAGCCAGACACGATAGGGGTCACGTGTGTTTTGCCAGGGCAGGCTGTGGCGGCCATGCGTTTTTTGCCACTGCACGAGCTCACGCGCGAAGTGCGGCAGGACGGCCTGCGCGGAATTTTCGGGAGACACAAATGCTCCAGGAGCTCTAGGCAATCTCGCTCATCGCAGCGTCCATCACGGTGTCAGGCCCGTCCCTGTCACTGCTTTCGTTGTCCGGCCTGCCAGCCAGATGGGAGGTCAGCTCGGTCAACTTGTTGTCAAGGTCGGTCAGCACCTGCTCCTGCTCACTGATTTCGCCTATGCGCTCATCAAGCCCCGACGCTGCGCTCTGTATGCGCTCGATGGCTTCAATGCGGCGACCGAAGTTGCGGCGGCGCTCACGAAGCTGCGCATCGAGTTGAGAGGCTGCGGACTTGTTCCACAACTCAACCTCGCCCAGCGCTGACTCGAACACCACACGCAGGCGGGTGGAGAGGGCACGCACCAGCCGCTCGGAAAAATCAGGCTGCGACAGCTTGAGCACATTGCTCACGCCAAGATATTGCAAATGGCTTCTCTCTATCAGTTCAAGATCATGCGAGAAGCGGATCAGTTCAGGTGCTTTGGGAGCCTGGAGCGAAAAACCGAACTCGGCATTGAGCTGTTTGAAGGTTGCCATCAGCATGGCGTGAATCTCGTTGCTTGTGACGTCGGCCTTCTGCAGGCTCTCACGCAGCCGCGAGAAGGTCTGGCCGTAAGCCTTTTTCACACCGAGCTTGATGCCAGGTTGCTTGAGCGCACTGGTGAGCTCGGCCAATTCACCCTTGAGCGTTGGCGTGCTCAGCAGGTTGAAGACTTCCCGCAGAAGTTTCAGGTGTACCGAGCGCACCGCATGTATCTTGGCGCCGCTAGTATCGAACTCGGATTGCTCCTGCTCGATGCGGCTGCGCATGTGCTTGATGACGGAGGCATTTTTTCCCCTGAGTCCGCGCAACTCGTCCATCTGTTCCGCGAGGTCACGGCGGCGGATATGAATCGCGCGCCCTGCTTCGACTCGAAGATCGGCAATGCCGCCCGCAACAGCAGACCTGAGGATCCTCTGACGCTGGCCCATCACGCCCTCGGCCAGTGCCAACTCCAGATTGGGCAGGCGGCTGGCTGCCAGCAGTTCATCGTCACCGGTCACCTTGGCCACCAGGCCCTTCTGGGCGGACACGGGGATCACCTGGCTCTCTGGCAGCCCCAGGATTTCTGCTGAAGACGCACGCTGGCGATCTATCTGGCTCTGAACCTGCTCGGGAGAACTGAGTGCATCCCACAGGGTGTCTATCTTGTTGAGCACGACCAGCCGTGAAATATCCTCGTCGTCGCCGGTAATCAGGTGCTCACGCCAGATGGCCAGGTCAGATTTGGTTACGCCGGTGTCCGCAGCAAGAATGAACACCACGGCATGCGCCTGTGGAATCAGGCTCACCGTCAGTTCGGGCTCGGCACCTATGGCGTTGAGGCCAGGCGTATCAAGAATCACCAGACCCTGCTTTAACAGCGGGTGCGCTATGTTGATCAACGCATGGCGCCACTTCGGAACTTCAATCAACCCATCGGGGCCAACCAGCGGGTTGTCGTCAATGTTTTCGTCGTTCCAGAACCCAAGCGCACGGGCGTCATCCTTGGCGACATGACGAACCTCGGCAACTTTTTCAAGGGCTTGGGCCAGTTGCGCGGGGTCGTTCACATCGAGGTCAACACGCGTCCATTTTTCAGGGGCTGCGCGCCACTCCATCAGTGCCTGCGGTTGCAAGCGGGTTTCGATGGGCAGCAACCTGAGGCAGGGCGGAATATCGGCGTCGTAGCCCAGCTCGGTCGGGCACATGGTGGTGCGCCCGGCGCTTGCCGGCATGATGCGCCTGCCGTAACCGGCAAAAAAGAGGGCGTTGATCAGTTCGGATTTGCCACGGGAAAATTCGGCCACAAATGCCACCATGACCTTGTCTGCGCGCACCTGGGACTCCAGCCTGCGCAGACGCTCTTCAACGGCCGCGTCCAGCAGGTCGTGGTCTTTCATCCATTCGGCCAGCAGCTTGAGCCGCAGCGCAAACTGTCGCCGCCAGGTGCCGTGCTGGTCGAATTGTTCGTTAAAAGACATGGTGATTGGGTCTATGGTGGTCGGTCAATATAGCATCACCACCCGGAAAGAGCCATTGGCGGGGCTACGTACTGGCGGCCCCGCTTCAACCGGTTTTTTCAGGGTTTCTGGCAAACGGTGCAGTAAAAAGTAGACCTTTGGCCCTGCCGCAGGCTTTTCACGGCGCTTCCGCAGACCCGGCAAGGCTGGCCCGCACGGTCGTAAACCATGGCTTCAAGCTGGAAATACCCAGACTCGCCATTGGCGTTTGAAAAGTCTTTCAAGGTGCTGCCGCCCTTTTGAACCGCCTGCGCCAATACTTTTTGTATGGCACCGTGCAAGGCCAGGGAGCGCGGCTTGCTGAGCTTGTTTGCGCGCGTGGTGGGGCGGATGCCGGCCAGAAAAAGTGTTTCAGATGCGTAAATATTGCCTACGCCCACCACCACCTCGCCACCCAGCAAAACCTGCTTGATGGCGGTTTTTTTCAACTTGAGTGCTGAATGGAATACTACGGGGTCAAAGTGCTCCGACAGAGGTTCAACACCCAGCCGGCCCAGCAGTTTTTGGGCCGAAATGTGATCTTCATCGGGCGCAAACACCACCGCACCGAAGCGCCTGGGGTCATGCAGGCGCAAGGTGCCGCTGGTCGTCACCATATCGAAATGGTCATGCTTGCCAGCCGGCGGCAAATCAGGGCCAAAGCTGATGCTGCCCGACATGCCCAGATGAATCAGCAGCAAACCACCGCTCAGGTCAAGCAAGAGGTATTTGCCGCGGCGCCTGACACCCAGCACTCTCTGGCCGTTCAGCAATGATGGTTCGCAGCCAAGTGGCCAGCGCAGCGCCTTGCCCATGCTGACCGCCAGAATGCTGGCGCCTGCGATGCGCCCCGCAAAGCTCAGGCGGGTGACTTCTACTTCCGGGAGTTCAGGCATGGGCACCAATAGATCAGGGGGATGGCAGAAAGTTCTGCCGGCAGTACGGGAAGCGAAAAACCTTTACGCCAGCTTCATCTGAAAGGGGCATACGCTGCCGCTGGCCTTCAATTATCATGGCTTGATGAAGAAAAAACTGCTCTGGATTCTCGCCGGTTCGTGTTTCGCGGCACCACTTCTCATGGCCCAGACCAGCCCCCCGAATCCGCCTGCCGCCGCTGCAAGTGCTGCTGGAGCACCACTCGTTTCCGCCATGGATGGCGAACTCTTCTACCAGTTGCTGGTCGGTGAGATCACGATTCAGGAGGGTGAACCAGGCGCCGGTTTTGCCATCATCCTGGACGCGGCAAGAAAATCGAATGACCCCCTTCTTTATCAGCGGGCGACAGAAATTGCGCTTCAGGGCCGTTCCGGCGATGCCGCCTTGCAGGCCGCAAAAGCATGGCAGCAGGCACAGCCGGGATCGCGCGATCCCAACCGCTATGTCCTGCAGATCCTGATTGCGCTCAACCGCATTACAGAAACCGAAGGACCGCTGAAAACCGGCGTTGAACTGGCGCCCGTGGCGGACCGCTCACTCGCCATTTCAGCGATTCCCAGAGCCTACGCGCGCGTCAGCGACAAAAAGCTGGCCAGCATGGTGGTCGAACAGGCACTTGCCACCTACCTGTCCAACCCTGCCACAGCCAGTTCAGCATGGACCACCGTGGGCCGGATGCGCCTTGCCGCAGGCGATGCCACCGGAGCGCTGGAGGCCGCCCAGAAGGGCCAGGCTGCCGACGCGCGCTACGAAGGCCCGGCCCTGGTAGCACTCGAATTGATGGACCCCAAGCTGCCGGCTGCCGAGGCGCTCGTACAAAAGTACCTCTCGGGCAACCCGAAATCCCTGCCCGAAATCCGTATGGCCTATGCCCGCGCCCTGCTTGACGCACAGCGTTACGGTGAAGCTTCAGCCCAACTGCAAATTGTTATCAAGGAAAAACCGGATTTTCCGCCGGCGTGGCTGGTGCTGGGCTCGCTGCAGCTGCAGGACAACCAGCTGGCGCAGGCCCAGACCTCGCTGCAGCGTTATGTCACGCTGGCGCAGCAGCCATCTGCCGAAGAAGACCAGGCCAGGGGGCTGGCGCAGGCCTACTTGCAACTTGCGCAGATTGCAGAAAAACGCAAGGATTTTGCAGCGGCCGAGAACTGGATCAGCAAGATTGAAAACCCGGACGACATGATGCAGGCACAGGTCCGCCGTGCCTCGCTTCTGGCCAGCCAGGGCAAGCTGGCGGAAGGCAGGCAACTGATACGCAACCTTCCGGAACGCAGGCCGGGCGATGCACGTTTGAAGGTGCTGGCCGAAGTCGGCCTGCTGCGTGACCTCAAGCAATACCGGCCCGCCTATGACCTGCTGACCGAGGCCAGCGTCAAATTCCCGAATGACCCTGACCTGGTGTACGACCAGGCCATGATGGCGGAAAAGTCAGGCCAGCTGCAGGAGATGGAAACCCTGCTGCGGCGCGTGATCCAGCTCAAACCCGACTCCGCCAGTGCATACAACGCGCTGGGTTATTCATTTGCAGACCGCAATGTCAAGCTGGCTGAAGCACGGGAGCTGATACGCAAGGCGCTTGAATTCACACCCGGCGACCCCTTCATCCGCGACAGCCTGGGCTGGGTTGAGTTTCGCCTTGGCAACCGCGAGGAAGCCGCAAAAATTTTTGCAGAGGCTTTCAAGGCAAAGCCTGATGCAGAAATCGCAGCCCACTACGGGGAGGTGCTCTGGAGCATGGGCCAGCGCGACCGTGCCATCGCCATCTGGCGCGAGGGCAACCTGCTGAATCCCGAAAATGAAACTCTTGTCGAGACCCTCAAGCGACTGCGCGTGAAACTCTAGGCTATGAAGGCATTTCGATGGTTTCGCGCTGCCGCGATATCTCTGGCGATGGGCGCCGCCTTGTTTATCAGCGGATGTGCAGCCCCGCAAAGCCCCATCGTTCAAAACGACGGCCCGAAAGACGCCTGGGCCGGCCGCATAGGCCTGCAGATCCAGAGCGACCCTCCCCAGGCATTTTTTGCCGGCTTTGAGCTCAAGGGCAATGCCGGAACTGGCGAGCTCACGCTCACCAGCCCGATTGGCAGCGTTCTTGGCGTGATGCGCTGGTCACCGGGCGAGGCGGTGCTGGAATCAGGCCGCGAGGTCAAAAAGTTCGCCTCGGTGGATGCACTGCTGGAGCAGACCACTGGCGCGGCCATCCCCGTCAATGCCCTTTTCGACTGGCTCAACGGCAAAAACACCAGCCTCAATGGCTGGACGGCCGACCTGTCGGAGCAGGCAGCAGGCAAAATTTCGGCGAGAAGGACAAACCCTGCGCCGCAGACCGACCTGCGGGTCGTGCTGGAGCAATAGGTGAACGAATTGACATTGCCAGTGAGCCGCATCAACGCCATTTACGACGTCCCTGCCCCGGCCAAACTCAACCTCTTCCTGCACATCACGGGGCGCCGGGCTGATGGCTACCACCTGCTGCAGTCGGTTTTCATGCTGATTGACTGGTGCGACACTCTGCACTTTGAACTGCGCACTGACGGCCAGATCACCCGCCGTGACGTGAACACCGATGGCGCAGAGCCTTTGCCGGCAGAAGACCTGACACTACGCGCCGCTCGCGCCCTGCAAAAGGCCACGGGCACGACGCTGGGCGCCGATATCAGCCTTGAAAAACGTATTCCGGCGCAGGCTGGCATGGGTGGCGGTTCATCCGATGCGGCCAGTTGCCTGCTGGCGCTGCAGCGGCTCTGGGGCGTCAGCCTGCCTCGTGAACAATTGCTGGCGATTGCACTGTCGCTGGGCGCGGACGTACCGTTTTTCCTCTTTGGCGGCCACGCCTGGGTAGAGGGTATTGGCGAGAAAATGACGCCGGTTGACCTCCCCGACGCCCGGTTTCTGGTCGTCAAACCGGCCCAAGGGCTGTCGACGCAGGCGATTTTCACATCGCCTTTGCTCAAACGCGACACAGAAACTGCTACAATCTTAGGCTTTGCTGCAAATGATGGCGGCGGTGCCGGGAACAGTGCTAAAAGTAGTGTTTTCGGGTTTGGCCGCAACGATCTGCAGCCGGTTGCCCTGGGTTTATGCCCGCAGCTGGGCCAGTCTCTTGACTGGCTCGCCGCGATCAAACTAGAGGGGCGAATGACCGGCTCGGGAAGTGCTGTATTTGCGCATCTGCCGCATGAGATGGAAATTCCCCCAGCCCCTGGCGACTGGAAGATCCGCACATGCAGCAACCTGAAGGCGCATCCGCTGGCTGGTTGGTAAAATGACCGCCGCTGGGTAGCTTCCAGTGACAAGTTTGAGGTTGGCTGACAGATTAAAAGTTTGACAGCTGTCCTGTGTAGGGGTGTCGCCAAGTTGGTTAAGGCACCGGATTTTGATTCCGGCATTCGCAGGTTCGACTCCTTCCACCCCTGCCAAATTATTCAGGAACCGCCAGGTTGGCGATTCCACCGCACAGCAGACCCGCAACAAGGCGGGTCTGTGTGTTTAGAGCGACGATTGTTCAGCCTTTTAGAATGTCAGCCACGACTCACACATCGACACAAGCTGGGCCCTACATGCAAACGCACCACCCCGAGTTCATGCTGTTTACTGGCAATGCCAACCCAAGCATGGCTGCCGAAATTGCCCAGAACTTGGGTATTTCACTGGGTGCAGCCCATGTGGGCCGATTCTCGGATGGTGAAGTGACGGTGGAGATCCAGCAAAACGTGCGTGCACGTGATGTGTTTGTGGTGCAGTCCACCTGCGCACCGACGAACGAGAACCTGATGGAACTGCTCATCATGGTTGACGCGCTTAAACGCTCGTCGGCCCAGAGCATTGCCGCAGTGATTCCCTACTTCGGTTATGCCCGCCAGGACCGCCGCCCGCGTTCGGCCCGTGTGCCCATCAGCGCCAAGGTGGTGGCCAACATGCTCCAGGCCGTGGGCGTGTCGCGGGTGTTGACGATGGATCTGCATGCAGACCAGATCCAGGGCTTTTTTGATATTCCGGTCGACAACATTTATGCGTCGCCGGTGCTGCTGGGCGACTTGCGGCAAAAGAATTATTCCGACCTGATGGTGGTGTCACCTGACGTCGGCGGCGTTGTGCGTGCCCGTGCACTGGCCAAGCAGCTGGGCTGCGACATGGCCATCATCGACAAGCGCCGCCCCAAGGCGAATGTGTCTGAAGTCATGCACGTGATCGGCGACATCGAAGGCCGCAACTGCGTGATCATGGACGACATGATCGACACGGCCGGCACGCTGGTCAAGGCAGCCGAGGTCCTGAAGGACCGCGGCGCCAAAAAGGTTTACGCCTATTGCACGCACCCGATTTTTTCGGGCCCGGCAATAGAACGCATCGCGCAGGGCGCGGCACTTGATGAAGTGGTGATCACCAACACCATTCCACTCAGTGCCAATGCCGTCGCGTGCAAGAAGATTCGCCAGCTCTCCGTGGCACCGCTGATCGCAGAAACGATACAGCGCATCGCCAAGGGTGAGTCGGTCATGAGTTTGTTCTCGGACCAGGACCAGCCGGCCCTGATCTGAAGCAAAAGGCGGCTGCAGGCGCCTGCCGGTTTTCACCGGCGCGAACGCAGCCTTTTAAACCAGAACGAGACTGGTCGCGGTCCGTTCTTTATTGGAGTTAATTATGAAATTCGTCGCTTTTGAGCGCGCAAAGCAGGGCACGGGTGCGAGCCGCCGTCTCCGCATCACCGGTCGCACGCCCGGTATTGTTTACGGTGGCACCGGTGAACCCACGCTGATCGAACTCGATCACAACGCGTTGTTCCACGCCATCAAGAAAGAAGCTTTCCACGCCTCCGTCCTCGAGATGGAACTCGGCGGCAAGGAACAGAAGGTTCTGCTGCGTGACCTGCAAATGCACCCGTACAAGCAGCAGATCCTGCACATCGACTTCCAGCGCGTCGAAGCCCGTACGCGCATGACCGTGAAAGTGCCACTGCACTACAGCGGCGAAGAAGAGTCCCCAGCGGTCAAGGCCGAAGGTTGCATCGCCAACCACGTGCTGACCGAGTTGACCGTGTCCTGCTTCCCTGCAGACATCCCTGAGTTCATCGCCGTTGACCTCACCGGCCTGACCAAGGGCAAGTCCCTGCACGTCAAGGACATTACCCTGCCAAAGGGCGTGAAGTTCGTGGTCAAGGGCCAGGAAAACCCGGTTCTGGTGTCGGTGTCCTCGGTGTCGGAAGAAGCCGAAGCCGATGCAGCCGCCGCAGCCGCCGCAGCAGCACCTGTGGACCCGAAAGCAGCCAAGGCAGCCGCTGCCAAGGACGCCAAGGCCAACGCAGCCAAAGACGCCGCCAAACCTGTCGCCAAGAAGTAATCCACCCGGATCGCGTCATTGCACTGGCTTGAACGCCACGGCCCATACCTTCAACGGTGTGGGCCGTTTTTGTTTGTGCGGCCGAGGAGCCTGTCGGGCCCAGGGTGTCGAAAGCGAAAATTGGCCCCAGCGAGGATAGTTTTTGACGATTTCGCAGGCCCATATCTGGATATGGGTCAAGAAAGCGGCGAAAAATAGACCGCTGCGGCCGATTTGCAGCCGACACCCTGAGCCCGACAGGCTCCTAGAATCGGGCGGATGAAAGTTTTCAAATGATCAAACTGTTTGTGGGCCTCGGCAACCCTGGTGCCGAATACGACGCCACACGCCACAACGCCGGCTTCTGGTGGGTTGACGAACTCTCGCGTGAGCTGAAGGCGCCCCTTAACTTCGACAAGAGCTATTCAGGCCTGGTGGCACGCACCACGGCCGCTGGCCAGACCGTCTGGCTGCTGGAGCCACAGACCTTCATGAACCTGTCGGGTAAATCGGTGGGCGCACTGGCGCGCTTCTTCAAGATCCAGCCCGAGGAAATCCTGGTGGCGCACGACGAACTCGACATCGTGCCCGGCCAGGTCAAGCTCAAGTTCGGCGGCAGCCATGCCGGCCACAACGGCCTGCGCGACATCCACGCGCAACTGGGCACCGGCGACTACTGGCGGCTGCGCATAGGCGTGGGCCACCCCGGCATCAAGTCTGAAGTCATCAACTGGGTTTTGAAGAAGCCGTCGCCAGAACACCGCACGGCGATTGAAGACTGCATCGCGCGCTCGCTCAAGGCTGTGCCTGCGCTGCTGGCAGGCGACATGGAAAAAGCCACCATGCAGATCCACACCAGCACACCACCGCGCCCCAAGCCGCCGCGCAAGCCGCCAGAGCCTGAAACGGCGCCGCCCGCTGCCTGAAATGACAGTCAACGCCGGGCACCCAAATCAGGGGCGGCGGCAGATTGCTATTAAATCAGTAGCTGCTCACGCCCGTGTTTATTGGCCTGCAGCCCGATTTGGGGGTCAAAAACAGAAATTTTTGGCTCCAAAACCTGAAAAAAGGCTGGCGCAGCTTTCGACGCCCCAAAAAATGTAAAGTCGACTTTACATCTGGCGCACCGGCTGCCTGGTGCAGGCGGACGGCCAAGGCAGGTCAGCTCAGTGAAGACGGTGCAGCCGCTGTTCCAGTCAGCCGGTGGTACTTCTGCCAGAGCGTTTCCCTGGCTTCCACATGCTGCGGGTTCACCGGGATGCAGGCGACCGGGCAGACCTGAACGCACTGCGGTTCGTCAAAGTGGCCGACGCATTCGGTGCACTTGTTGTGGTCGATCTCGTAAATCGCCTCGCCCATGTAAATGGCCTGGTTGGGGCATTCGGGCTCGCACACGTCGCAGTTGATGCACTCGTCGGTGATCATCAGGGCCATGTTCAGACCACCTTTGCTGCTGCGCCGTGCGCGGTTTTCAGGGCGGCGATCACCTCAAGACCGGCCATCTGGGTCACATCACCACCGAGCTTGCTGATCTCGCGCACCAGCGTGCTGCTGATGCAGGCCAGCGGCGCATCAGGCAGCAAAAACACGGTTTCGACCTCGGGCCGCAGCTTGCGGTTCATGGCTGCCATCTGCGCTTCGTAATCAAAATCCGTCAGGTTGCGAATGCCGCGCACCACGGCAGTGGCCTTCTGCGCAGCGCAAAAATCCATGATCAGCCCATCAAACGGCAGCACGCTGACGTTGGCCAGGCCCTTGCACGCGCCCTGCACCAGGGCGACGCGCTGCTCCAGCGTGAACAGGGTTTTTTTGTGGTGGGCAATGGCCACGGCGATCACGAGGTGGTCAAACAGCCCGGCAGCGCGGCGCACCACATCGACATGGCCCAGGGTCACCGGGTCGAAGGTGCCCGAATAAATCGCTGTGCGTGGGGATGTTGGGGTGCTGGCTGCCATGGGTGAAATTATGCCCCTGCAGGCGTCTCCACACTGCTGGCAGCGCCTTTGGTGAGCAAATGGAAGTGCACAGCCCCCGCCTTGCCGAAGCGGTGCACCTTCAGGCCTAGACCCGCAAGGTCTTCATCGGTCCAGGCCTTGGGCGCTTCAAGATAGACAAAACCGCTGGGGTGAACAGCCTGCGCCGCCGCCTTCAGGGCCGGTTCAAACAGCGCTGATTCATAAGGCGGGTCCAGAAACAGCAACTGCATGCTGCCCGGGCTCAGGCGCCGGAGCAGGCTGACACCGTCGCCGCGCTCCAGCCTGATCGCGTCGGCTTTGAGTTTGCCCTGCAGCGTCTTGATCTTTTCCAGCAGCACCGGGTCCTGCTCGCAAACCAGCACTTCTGACGCGCCGCGCGAAGCGGCCTCAAAACCCAGCACGCCGGTGCCGGCAAACGCGTCGGCACAGCGCCAGCCGGTCAGGTCCTGGCCCAGCCAGTTGAACAGCGTCTCGCGCACGCGGTCGGGCGTGGGGCGCAAGCCTGGCCGGTCGGCCACGGGCACCTTGCTGCGCTTGAACAGGCCACCAATGATGCGGATCTCGCCCGGCGGCACGGTCTTGCGTGCGACGACCTTGCCGGAGCGTGCGGGTTTTGGTTTTTTATCGGTTTTCGGATCAAGGCTTGCAGCGGTGTACTTCACGGTTTTCCTCCCAGGATGACCGTGACCATTTTCTCAGGTTGCAGTTTCTGCGCGAAAGCGGCTTTCACGTCTGCGGCAGTGACGGCATTTACCCGCGCAGTCCAGGTGTCGAGGTAGTTCAAAGGCAGGTCGTTCCAGGCGATGTTGGAAATATTTCCCAGCAGCTTGCGGTTGCTGTCTATCAGCAGCGCAAAACCGCCTATCAGGTTGTCCTTGGCGGCCTTGAGCTCGACCTCGGTCGGGCCGTCGGCCACAAAGTCGCGCAGCACCTTGCGCGTCACCTCAAGCGCCTGGCCGGTCTGGTCGGGCCGTGTCTGCAGGCCAATCGTGAAAGCACCTGCGTGAAGCCCCGGCGAGAAGCCGCTGGAGACACTGTAGGTCAGACCGCGTTTTTCACGCACCTCGTTGGCCAGGCGCGAGACAAAACCCCCGCCGCCCAGGATGTAGTTGCCGACCAGCAGTGAAAAGAACTGCGGGTCGGATCGCTTGTAACCGGGCTGGCCCAGCAGCACCTGCGCCTGGGCTGAATCAAACGGAATGATTTTTTCATCAGCCTGTACCAGCGCTGCCACTTCAGGTACGGCAGCGGGCGCAGGCAGGCCGGCGCAGGGCACCTGCGGCAGGCGGGCCAGCAGGCGCTGGGCAATCGCATCGGCCTGCGCCCGCGTCACCGCGCCGACCATGCTGACGCGGGCGCGGCAGGCCACCACACCAGCGTTGTAGAAGGCGCGCATGTCGGCCACGCTGATGCGGTTGACGCTGTCTTCAGTCATCTCGTAACCGTAAGGGTGCGCGCCGTACACCGCTTTTGAATAAGTGCGGCCCGCAATGCTGCCGGGGCGCGTGTATGACTCTTTCAGGCTGGCGATGATGCGCAGCTTGCCGCGCTGCCAGATGTTGTCAGGAAACGAAGGCTCGCCTATCTGCCGCGCCGCCAGTGCGACGGCCTTGTCGAGCAGGGCCGGGTCGGTCAGCGTGCGCAGCGAAAAGCTCATGCGGTCAGCGCCGGCACTGCTGTCGAAGCTGGCGCCCAGGTCGGCCCAGGCTTCGCCGAGTGCGTTCTCATCCAATGCAGGCTGGCCGTCTCGTGCGGCCACGCCCTTCTCCAGCAGGTTGGCCGTTGAACTCGCCAGCCCCGCCTTGTCAGCCGGGTCGCGCCTGCCACCCGCATCAAAGTCGATCTGCACATCGAGCATGGGGATGGCCGGGCTTTCGACGAGGTACACGCGTGCGCCGCTGGCCAGCGTCCATTGCTGGATGGGAATGGCTGCTATGGCCGTGCTGCACAGCAGGCCTGTGCTGGCCGCAACAAGCGCACCGCGAACAATGGTGTTTTTGAGATTTGAAATCAGGGTCATTTTTCAGTCCACCATCAGTGATTCGGAACAGCAGGGCCGGGCGTGCGCGGCTTGCGGTTCGGGTCGGGCGGCTGTGGAATCAGGGTGGCCATGGTCATCTGGTCATCGCCAAAATAACGCGCGGCAACGGACTGCACCTCTGCGCTGGTGATGGTGCGAAGTTTGGCGATCAGGCGTTCGCCGGCATCAAGCGGCATGCCGTTGATCCAGTTGCTGCCCAGCTCACGTGCCTGGTTGAACACACCATCAAGCTTGTAGGTTTCACTGGCCTGCCACTGCGTCTTGACGCGGTTGAGTTCAGCCTCACGCACGCCATCACGCGCGATCAACGCCACCTGTTCGCGCAGGGCGGCCACGACCTGTTCAGTCGTCTTGCCGGCGGCAGGTACACCGTCCAGCATGAAAAGCTGCGGGCCGCGGCCGTACAGGCCATTCGAAGCCCCGGCACTGTCGGCGATGCGGGCAGTGCCCTCGCCCTGCTCCAGCGCCCGGCCCAGGCGCGCGCCGGTGTAGCCGTCAAGCACGGCTGCCAGCATGGTCAGCGCAAGCGCATCGCGGCCCGGTGTCTGTATACCCGGCGCGGCGGCGTTGTCCGCCAGGTCGGCAGCAACCAGCTGCGGCACCTTGAAGGCCATGGTCACATAAGCCTGGCTGGCGGGTGCCTTGAAGTCCAGTTTTTTCGGGCCGCTCTGCACGGGCTCGATGCGCGGCTTGCGCTCGGGCACCGGGCGCGCCGGAATGCCGCCGTAATACTTCTCGACCAGGCGGCGCACCTCGGCCACATTCACGTCGCCACTCACCACTACAGCGGCATTCGCAGGCACGTACCAGCGGCGGTAAAAGTCGCGTGCGTCCTGCGGGGTCATCGCATCCAGGTCACTCATCCAGCCCACCACCGGGCGGCGGTAGGGCGACGCGGTGAAGGTCAGCGCACTGAAAGCCTCGTACATCAGCGCACGCGGGGAATCCTCGGTGCGCAGGCGGCGCTCTTCCTTCACCACTTCTATCTCGCGTTTGAACTCGTCGTCAGCCCACTGGTTGTTGGCAAAACGGTCGGCCTCCAGCTTCATCACGTCCTCAAGTTTGTTGGCCGGAATCTGCTGGTAGTAGCCGGTGTTGTCGCGCGAGGTGAAGGCGTTCTCGCGGCCACCAAGTGCAGCCACCAGGCGCGAAAACTCACCCACTTTCACCGAAGGCGTGCCCTTGAACATCATGTGCTCCAGCGCATGCGCCACGCCGGAGGTGCCGTCCACCTCGTCCATGGAGCCCACACGCACCCACAGCATGTGCGCAGCGGTAGGGGCGCGGTGGTCAGGCTTGACGATCACGGTCAGGCCGTTGGCGAGGGTGAACTGCTCGACTTTGGGGGCGGTTTGGGCGTGTGCGGCACCGGCTGAAAAAGCCAGGGCAATAGAGGATAGAAGGGTTGAATAAAGACGCGAATAAAAGCGTGGGGGACGGCAAATCATGTGTTTCATAGAATAGTGCGACTCCAAAGCAGGCCCAATGTTCAGTTTCTTCAAGAAAAAATCCCCTCCGTCATCCACATCCACCCCCACACAGGCACCAGCACAGCCACAGGTAACGGAATCCGCCAGGCCTGTAACGGGTAGCCTGATCGGAAGTGCGCTGGTTGCGCCTATTGATATTGCATCGATTGCAGTCGCACCCGAGCGTGAGCGCTGGCTGGCCAAGCTTACATCGGGCCTGCGCAAGACCGGCTCCAGCATTTCCGGCGTCTTTACCGGCACACAGATCAACGATGAACTGTATGAAGACCTGGAAACCGCCCTGCTGATGGCCGATACCGGCGTCAAGGCCACCACCTTCTTGCTCGACGACGTCAAAAAGCGCGTGAAAGACAGCGGGGTGACGCACCCGGTCGCCGTTCGCAACATCCTGCTTGAATCACTGGCCAGGCTGCTGAAACCGCTGGAGCAGGCGCTGGTCATAGGCCAGCAGCAACCTACCGTCATCATGGTGGCGGGTGTGAATGGCGCGGGCAAGACCACCTCGATTGGCAAGCTCACCAAACACCTGGCGACCGAAGGTGCGTCGGTGCTGCTGGCGGCGGCCGACACCTTCCGCGCCGCCGCACGCGAGCAGCTCAGCGTCTGGGCCGACCGCAACACGGTCGAGATCATCAGCCAGGAAGGCGGCGACCCCGCTGCCGTGGCGTTTGATGCCGTCAGCGCCGGCAAGGCGCGCGGCAAGGATGTGGTGCTGGTCGATACCGCCGGGCGTTTGCCGACGCAGCTCCATCTGATGGAAGAGCTGAAAAAGATCAAGCGCGTGGTGCAGAAAGCCGACGCAACGGCCCCCCACGAAATTCTTCTTGTGATCGACGGCAACACCGGCCAGAACGCGCTCAGCCAGGTCAAGTCATTTGACGAGGCGCTTCAGCTCACCGGCCTGATCGTCACCAAACTCGACGGCACCGCCAAGGGCGGCATGCTGGCCGCGATTGCTCTCTGGGCACAGGAGCGCCAGCAGGCATCGCCCACCTTGCGGCCAGTGCCGGTTTATTTCATTGGGGTTGGGGAAAAGCTGGAAGACCTGGAAACGTTTAACGCCCGGGAATTTGCGCAGGCTTTACTCAGCTAATTCAGCTAGTTGAGCCAAGGCATGAAGCCAACACAGTAAAAGGCCAAAAGTTAACCTCCATATTAACTTTTCGTGTTTTTAAGCCCGTGAGGCACCACAAAATCGTCCCAAAATCGTCAAAAAGGCCTTTTTTGAGTGCCAAATCGGGCTGCAGACCAATAGATACGCGCGTGAGCAGCTACGAAATTAATAGCAAATGAGCGCAAGCAGGGTCCGAAACGGGCTTCTGCCGTAGTTTCATCCCGCCTTCAGCAACCGCTTGAGTTTGAGCACAGCACAGTCGGGCGTGGTCAGCACCCTGAGCCCCGTGGCACGCGCGACCTCACCCGCAGCACGCGCCAGGCTGAACTGGGCCAGCGCAATCACGTCGCAATCACGCAGGTCAGCTGCAGCCACGGCAGCGAGCCGGTCATGCTCATGCACATCCCCCCGGTCGAGCGCAGCAAGTGCGCCTTCCGCGAGCTTGGGCACCACCGTCATGCCCGTCGGGAACTCGGGCGGCATGGAGGCCAGTGTGGGCGCAAACGTGGCCAGCAGGCCTACGCGGCGCGCCAGGCCAGCCGCCTCTTCGATCATGGCTTCGTTGGGTTTGAGCACCGGGATGTTCGGGTACTTTGCGGCGCAGGCTTCAATGCACGGCCCGAAGGCAGAACAGGTAAACAGGATGGCATCTGCACCTGTAGACGCAGCATAGGCGCTCAGTTCCAGAAAACGCCGGGTGATGTCTTCGGTGATGCGGCCTGCCGCCGCCAGGTCTGCAGAGAGGCTGTCATCCAGCAGGTTCATCAGTGTCGCTTCGGGCCACAGGCGGGCAAACGACTCTTCTACAGGCGGCGGTGAATGGCGCAGGGCATGGATCAGGGCAATACGCATGGTCAGTTCATCCAAATACAGGAAAAGCCAGCAGCCTACTCCTGTTTGACGCCGGTCTCTTTCACAACCCTGGCCCATTTGGCGAGTTCCTGCTTCTGGTAGGCCGCAAACTGTTTTGGCGGCACATCGGATGCTTCAAAACCCAGGTTGACGAGTTGTTCCTTCACATCGGCCTGCGCCAGTATCGACACCACATCTGCAGAAATTTTGTCCACGATGGCGGCAGGCGTGCCCTTTTGCACCCACAGGCCTACCCAGGTCGAATCTTCAAAACCGGTGAAGCCGGCTTCGGCAATGGTCGGTACGTCAGGCAGCACCGTTGAACGCCTGTTGCTGGTCACTGCCAGCGCCCGCACCCTGCCTGCCTTGACCAGTTGCACGGCAGCGGGAAGCGCAACGCTGGCCAATTCGACCTGCCCACCGGCCACTGCGGCAACGGCAGGCGATGCGCCGCTGTAAGGCACGTGGGTCACCGGCACTTTCGCCAGTGACTTGAACAGGTATTCGGCCGACAGCTGGGGTGTGGTGCCCAGGCCGGGTGAGCCGTAGTTCAGGGGTCTGGTTTTCGCCAGGTCCACCGCCGCCTTCAATGTCGTCGCTGGCAACTGCGTGCTGGAAACAATGATGTTGGGTGTGGAAGCGATCAGCACAACGGGGATGAAATCCTTCTCTGCGTCATAGCCGGGATTAAGCATGATGCTGGGGCTGACCGTGAACCCGCTCGAGCTGAGCAGCACGGAATACCCATCCGCCGCAGCCCGCCCCGCAGTGGTGATCGAGAGCACACTGCCCGCGCCGGGCCGGTTTTCAACAACCACAGGTTTGCCCCAGAGCACACTGAGCTTCTGGCCCACCAGCCGTCCTATGACATCCTGCGGGCTGCCGACGGATGCAGTGATGAACTTGACGGGTTTGTTGGGATAAGGGCCATCCTGCGCAAGGGCGAAAGACGCGGTGAATGCGGGCAAGGCGATCATCGCTGCGCAGGCAAACGTTCTTGAAATTGCTTTGGCGTTTTTCATGGTGTCTCCGGGAATTTGTGCAATCGTAGGCAGCAAGCCCGTCTGCCAGTTGTTCCGTTCTGCGGCAGCTTTTGTCTGTCAGTGCATTTGGCAGGCTGAATCCCCGAGCTTCACTCACCGATTCAGCCTACTAGTGACTTACCCGTAGGCCTCAAAACGAAGCGGGTAAAGGCCGGGTTAGCGGGGAAAATACATTCTTGAGCCCGCGCCTCAGCCAGCCAGGAGACCCCCTTGCATATCACCACGCACAGCACCACGCACAGCGACAGCACCGCCCGGCATTTCTCGATTGATGCCACACCCGAACCCCTGCGCGCGCAGCAGTTCCAGCAGGAAATGCAATCCATCTTTGCCATCGGCCTGTCCGTCAAAAGCCAGAACACCAGGCCATTGACGGCACAGGTGTCAGGCTACTTTGGCCGCAATCTCCGGTTCGCAGCACTGAAGTTCTCACCGCACATCACGGCCTCACCAAGAACATCGCGCACCTTTGAATCACGTCTGCTGGTGTCATGCCACAAGCAGGGTATTGCCACAGTGTCGCAAGGCGGTCGGGAAAGCCAGGTAGAGCCGGGCGACTTTTTTGTCGTCGATCCGTCCAAACCCTTTCGTATCGAAACCGGCGATATCCATGTGCATTCGGTCTACCTGAAGCCGGGTGCACTGCGCCAGATTCTCCCGCAGCTGGACTCACTGACCGCCCGGGCAATCCGCCCTGACAGCCCCGCTGCCTCGCTGTTTATCTCCGTACTTGACCAGCTTTTTGAGATGGCACCATCCATGTCGGAAGACGTTGCCGATGACCTGTCGGATGCGCTCCCCCATCTGCTTGCGCCTGCATTGCGCGGGCTGGACAAATCTTCAGACGAATCGCCCTCGCGCCTGAAAGCCCTGCACCGACAGCGCATCACGCGCTTTGTGCGCGACAACCTCTGGGACAGCAGCCTTGATGCGAATGCAATCGCGCAAGCCGTCAACCTGTCGCCCCGCCATGTGTATGAGCTGTTCTCGGAGGACGAGAAGACCCTGATGAAGTCGGTCTGGAAGCAGCGCCTCGAACTCTGCAGGCGCGACATGACAGAGCCCGCCCTGAAGAACCGCACCATCGGCGAGATCGCCTACAACTGGGGCTTCAGCAATGTCTCGCACTTCAGCCGCTCTTTCAAGGCTGAATTCGGTGACAGCCCGCGCGAATTTCGCAGGAAGACAACGGGCAGTCTGATGCAATAAGGGGTCGCGTCAGATCGGTTCCGCAAGGATGCGCAGCGACTGCTCCACCAGTTCAGCCTGACGCTGAAGCGGCTCGCGCGCCTGCTCCCTGCGGCCGATTTCCAGCGAGTTCTCGACCACCAGACGGCAGCGCTCATAGCGGCGCGCCATGAAGCCTGCAAAAGCCTCTTCAACAGAGGCGGCGCGTGCGATTTCCTCCCCCAGCACCAAGGCATCCTCAACCGCCATGCCGGCACCCGATGCCAGTTGCGGGGTGGTCGGGTGAGCCGCATCGCCGATCAGCAGGACACGGCCTTTTTCCCAGGGCAGAGGCAACAGGAAACCCTCCAGTGGCCTGAGCACAATCTCGTGCGAAGGCCCCAGACTTTCACGCACGTCACTCAGGATGCCGCCATAACTTTCAAGAAGTCTTTTCAACTCGATATGCAGCTGCGGCTCAGGCAACGGTGACCTCCTCTCAACGGTTTCCAGTACAAACATGTACATCTCGCTGCTGGACACCGGGGTCAGGCCCACCTTCAAGGGTCCGCCCAGGAAGAACATCCTGCGTTCAACCGAGGCAGGCCGCGGCACTGTGACACGCCAGACACACTGGCCTGAATATTTCGGGCCCGGCGCGTCGGGGAAGAGCAGTTTTCGCACACCCGAGAACACACCGTCGGCTCCCACCACGAAGTCATATCTCCCGCTGCTGCCGTCTGAAAAAATCGCCTCAACGAAGTTTTCTTCCTCATTGAATGCCGTGACCGTGATGCCCAGTCGCACCTGCGCGCCGCTTTCCACGGTACGGCCCGAAAGAATTTTGTGCAGCAGCGGCCGCATGATGCCGCCGGAGCCGGGAACGTCGTCATCGGCAACGATGGGCGTCGGCACGATATGGGACGCCACACCCTGAACGTCGCAGATCTGTATGCCGTCGCCGGTGAAGGCTTCAGCCTTCACCTGATCCAGGATGCCGAGCGCCTTGAACGCCCGCAAGGTGGGTCCGGTGATCGAGATGCCCGCGCCATAAACCCGCCACTGCGGGTCAAGGTCGATCAGGTCAACCTCCATGCCCTGCCTGCGCAGCGTGATGGCAGTGGACATGCCGGCAATGCCTCCGCCTACGACAAGCGCTTTACTGATGTGCTTCTTTGAATGTGACATGCCGTGAAGGTTATGGACGCGCTTCGGGTGCGTCAATCGAATCACGGCAAAACGCCGGAAAAGTCAAAAGGCATGGCGCGCCGGGTCAAGACTGCGCTTGCTGCGTGGCTGCCGGTTCTGCCCTCACACCCCAGGCGCCACAAAACCAGTCAAGTCCTGCTACGGATTGGGAACAACACGCTGCCCCCTCTTTCCCTACGATCAGCCCAAGCAGATTCATTCCGGAGAAAACCACTTGTCAGCCACTTTCAACCCCCAGGTCACCGACCGGCCCAAGACCCTCGACGAGGCAAAGGCCTGGATGGCCCAACGCCTGCCCTCACGCAACCACCCCCTGAATGCACTGACGCTTGAAGACGGACCCGCACAGATCGCCGGCATTCCGGGACTGGATGGCGACGCCTGGGGTACCTACTGGAAAGCGCAGGGAGACAAGGTTCGCTCGCAGGCTGAAGGCGCTGAAAAAACAAATGCACCGGATGCACAGTCGCTGTACCAGAAGGCCAGCGGCCTGTATTTCATCGGCCGCTTTCCCTGCCCCAACCACCCTGCCAAACAGGAATGCGCTGCGGCAGAGCGTGAAACCTATCTGGCCGCCAGCCGTTTCTGGAAAGAGCCCATCACCCGCTTTGAACTGCCCTTTGAAGGCAAGGCCGGTGAAGGCAACAAGGTGGTTGTTCTCCTGCGCCGCCCTGCAGGTGTGGAACGCCCGCCCGTCGTGGTGATGTGGGGCGGTGTGGACGCCTACAAGGAACAGATGACCGCAGCCAGCGACGCATTTCTCGCGCGCGGCGTGGCAACGGTGGCGATGGACAACGCAGGCACCGGCGAGTCGCCTGTCAGGGGTGTGCCCGATGCCGAACGCCAGTTCATCACCGTGCTGGACTGGGTGCGCAAGCAGCCCACGCTGGACGGTGCAAAGCCGGGCTGCCTGGGCCGCTCGTTCGGCGGCTACTGGGCCACCAAGCTGGCGCACCAGTTTCCCGACAGCATTGCCGGGGCTGTGAATTGGGGTGGCGGTGCGCACTACATGTTCCAGCCAGACTGGGTGCAGGCATCGAAGTACCCTGACAGCTATCTCATGGAGCTGATTGAAACCCGCAGCGCCATGCTGGGCGCCAAGACAGAACAGGAATACGTGAACTTCTTCGGCAGGCTGTCACTGCTCGACCAGGGCCTGCTGGACAAGCCCTCCGCTCCGCTGCTGCTGGTCAACGGCAAGGAAGACAAACAATGCCCGGTGGCCGATATCCACCTGCTGCTGGACCATGGCCGGCCCAAGTCTGTGCGCATGTTTCCCGGCGGACACATGGGCCTGACGCCGCAGACATTGCCAACCGTCGTTGACTGGCTCACGCGGCAGGTGCGCGGTGAAGGAGTCAAATGATGCAAAGCAACTGGCGCCAGGACATGCCCACGATCGACGCGTACTGGATGAACCGCGTGCTGTATGACGTGCACCACCAGGCCAGCCACCTCGAACGCTACAAGGCCAGTCCCGATGACTACATGGCGGACATCCCCCTCGATGCTCCGCTGAAGGCGGCCATCCGCGACAACGACATTGGTGCGATGTACCTGGCAGGCGTCAACCCCTACCTTCTGCGCGCGCACTGCCTGGGGCTGCACATTCCCGAGGATGTTTTTGTGCAATCGCTGCGTGCAGTGGCGGGTCAAGCTGAAAAGAGTGCAAACAATGGCTGAAATCGTTTCCATCCATGCCACCAGCCACACGCCGGTGATGATCAACTTCCCGGCGGCGATTCCCGATGAAGACCGCAACAGCATCTTCGCCGCTTTCAGGCAGGTGGGCGAAGAGATCATGCGTGGCAAGCCCGACGCTGTGATCGTGATTTCGGACGATCACATCCACAATTTCTTTCTCAACAACCTGCCTGCCGTCTGCATAGGCGCGGCGGCCTCCTACAAGACACCTGCAGAGCATTGGCTCAAGGTAGACAGGCAGGAACTGCGTGGCGACGCCCAGCTGGGTGCCTACCTTGTCGCACAGGCCCATGAAAGCGGGTTCGACCCGGCCATTTCCATGGAGCTCATCCTTGACCACGGCACACTGACACCCCTGCACCTGGCTGGCGTTGCTGCAGACGTGGTGGTCGTGCCCCTGCTGGTGAACTGCGTGCAACCCCCATTGCCGCCCATGCGCCGGGCACTCGCATGGGGCAAATTTCTTGGCCAGGCACTGCGCGATTACCCCGGTTGCGAACGTGTGGCCATCCTGGCCACCGGCGGCCTGAGCCACGACATTGCCACCCCGCGCATGGGCCTGGTCAACGAGGCATTTGACGCGCAATTCCTGCGCCTGCTGGCGGCCGGTGATGACCAGGCATTGGTGGACTTCGCTACGGAGCATGTGCATGAGGCCGGCAACGGCGCCGAAGAAATCCGCACCTGGCTGATCGCGCACGGCGCTGCACTGGGCGGTGCCTATGAACCGGTTTATTACAAGGCGGTTTCAAGCTGGTATACCGGAATCGGCCTGGGCCGCTGGAACACGGGAGCAGGGTCATGAGCGCCGCGCGCCTTGCCTGCAGCGTGCAGGGGCCAGCAGCTGCCCCGCCGCTTGTGCTGCTGCATGCCCTGGCCACGTGCAGTGACTTGTGGCTGCCCCAGATGCCGGCGTGGACAACGCAGTTTCGGGTCATCCGTATCGACCTGCCCGGTCACGGCGAAAGCCCTCTGATTGAGGGCGCCGCAACGCTTGCAGGGTTTGCCGATGAGGTGGCGAAGGTTCTCGACGACCTTGATATCCAGCGTGCGGCTTTTGTCGGCCTGTCTCTGGGCGGCATGGTGGCCCAGGCTTTTGCCCTGAGGTATCCGGCACGTTGCAGTGCGCTGGTGCTGGCGCATACCAGCGCACGCACCGATGCCCCCGTCAGGGAGCTGTGGAGCGGGCGGCTCGAACAGCTTGCCAAAGACGGTTTGCCCGCACAGGCCGAAGCCATTCTCGGCCGCTGGTTTCCGCCAGCTTTTGCCCAGGCCTCACCGATGACGCTTCAATGGATAGCAAGCCAGATCAGGGCGACCAGCCCCGAAGGCTATGCAGTTGCCATTCGCGCCATCCAGCAACTGGACCATCTGGACATGCTGAAAAACATCACGGTTCCTACGCTGGTGATGGCAGGCGAAGCAGACATGGCCGCGCCGCCCGCTGCCGGCGCGCTGATGGCAGGTCAGATAGGCAATGCCCAGCTGGTCGTACTGCCTGGCGTCGCGCATCTGGGCAATGTCCAGGCACCTGTGCTTTTTACCGAAACCGCCGGTTCATTCCTGAAGCAGGCGCTTGCACGCTGACACCCTTTTTTGCCACCTTAGCCATTCACACAACAGGAGACACATCATGAAATCAGCCCAACCCCTCTCACGCCGCACCCTGCTGCAACTGTCAGCAGCCAGCGCTGCCGCTTCAGGCCTGCCTGCGGTTTTTGCACAAAGCGGTGGCAGTGCGCTTGACCTTTCAAAAATCGTGCTCGGCCAGCCTGCCGGCTCACTGGTCGACATCTTCGCGCGCCGCGTGGCCGATTCCATACAGCCCGCGTACTCGCGCAACGTCATCGTTGACAACCGGGTCGGCGCAGGCGGGCAGATCGCGATTGCCGCCGTGAAGAATGCACCGGCAGACGGCAGCAACATCCTTCTGACACCTTCGCCCATGATGGGTATCTATCCACATACCTACCCCAAGCTGCCGTATGACCCGGTCGCGGACTTCATCCCGGTGTCGCTTGGCGCGGTGTTCGATCTGGCATTCGCCATTGGGCCACTCGTACCGGCCACCGTCAAAACGCTGCCCCAGTTTTTTGAGTGGTGCAAGGCCAACAAGGGCGTGGCCAACTTCGGCTCGCCCGCTGCAGGCTCATCGCCCCACTTCATGGGCACCATGGCCGCGCAGGCGGCCGGTGTCGAGCTGACGCATGTGCCTTTCCGCGGCACGGTGCCTGCCATTTCCGACATGGTGGGCGGCCAGATTGCCGCCGTTGCTACGCCACTGGGAGACCTGATGCCCTTCGTCGAGGCCGGCAAATGCCGCCTGCTCGCGACCACCGGTGAAAAGCGCAGCCGGTTTTCTCCGGCGGTACCCACCTTTGCGGAGCAGGGCTTCAAAAACATCGTGCTGAACGACTGGTTCGCGTTCTTCGTGGCGGCCAAAACACCGGCAAGCCATGTGCAGCGCCTGAGCAATGCGCTGAAAACCTCGCTGACCTCGCCCATCGTCGTCAAGGCCATGTCCGAGCGCGGGCTGGAGGCGCGCTGGTCAACCTCGGCAGAACTCGCGGCACGCCTGCAGGGTGATCTGGCACGCTGGAAACCGATTGTGAAGTCCCTCAACTTCACGGCAACCTCCTGAGACAGGCCGCTTCACGCGCCCAGCAGGAAACCCACCATCAGGTCGCGCACGCGGCCGAACATGTCTGCGCCTGTCATGGTGGCGCACCCCTTCTGGCGTGCGACGGCAATGAGCGGCGTGATCGCGGGTTGCGTGATGACGCAGCCCACAAACATGCCGGTGGTGATCCTTTCCGCGTCCAGCGGACAGGGGTCAGCGTCTTTCATTCCGACGGGCGTGGCATTGAGCACGATGTCAAAACCGGTCGGGTCTGCTGAACCCTGGATAACCGGGCATTTGTTGAGGCCTGCGAGGCGATGCACCAGTGTGCCCCGGCGCGAGTCATCTTCATCATGTATGGCCAGACCCTTGATACCGGCCATCACCAGCGCATGTGCAATCGCAGAACCCGCACCACCCGCACCGACAAGCAACGCGCTCTTGCCTTCAGGCTGGCAGCCCTTGTCACGCATGGCTGCGACAAACCCCAGTCCGTCAAACATGTCCCCGTGCCAAGAACCATCGGCATTGCGGCGCATGGTGTTGACGGCATGTAAAAACGCCGCGCGGCCGGAAGTCGTCGCGCACAACTCAAAGCAGGCGAACTTGTGCGGAACGGTGGCAATGATGCCGTCCACGTTTTTGGCCAGCGACACACCGGCGAACCAGGCCGCCAGATCTGCGGGGGCAAGGTGCGCAGGCATGACATACGCGTTGTGCCCGCGCTCCTGCAAGGCGCGGGTCACGCCTGCGGGGGATTTGACCTGTGCGATCGGGTCACCGACGATGTAGTGAAGGCGTGTTGCGCCGTTTAAGGCCTGAGGTTCTCGCATGGCTGCTTTGCACTGTGAGTTTGTGATGGCCCTGAAGAATAACTGGCATGCCATGGCGGCCCCAGATGGCCGATTGACGGCAGCCGTGCTGGGGCCGTGCGTCTAAAGACACCGGAATCGGCGTTTTCACGCTTGCGCGGGTGGCAATTGGGCCTGTAGAGTGAGCCGCAGAGCAGATACAGCAGATACAGGAGACAGCCCATGACAAGCGCAACCCATACCGACACTGAAACACCACAAGGCACGCGCCGCGTGGATGAGCTCCTCGCCCACTACGGAGAAAGCCACCAGAACCCGGGCAACGAGGTGATCCACTTCATTGCCATACCGCTCATCATGCTCAGCCTGGTCGGCATGCTGTTTGCGCTGCACCCGTGGGTGGCTTACGCCTTTGTGGCGGCCAGCATGGTTTATTACGCCAGGCTGTCGGTGGTGTTTTTGATCACCATGGCTGTCATCTCTGCGCTGGCATTTGTCATTATTTTTGCCATGGGCCGACACGTGCTGCCGGTTTCAGTCGCGATTTTTGTGGGCGCCTGGATCATGCAGTTCATCGGCCACAAGATGGAAGGCAAAAAACCTTCGTTCTTTGAAGACCTGCAATACCTCTGGGTCGGCCCCCTGTTTGTTCTGAGCAAACTGTTCATCAAGCTGGGCGTGCGTTGGTAAGCCGGTACCGTATCCTGGAAGTAGCGAAACATCATGAAAGTGATGGGTTCGCGCTCAGGGCAAGGCGCAAGCCGCAGTGAAGGCTGCGCGCCTTCACAAAGGGTTACAACGCCGCCCTGGGTTTGAAGACGCGCTTTCATGTTTCGATATTTTCAGGTTTCGGTACGTACCCTTGAAACCTGGCGCACCGGCCAGATTTAAGGGGTTTAAAGGAATCACGTGTCCAGCTTTACAGCCAAGTTTCTGCGTTTGGTTCTGAAACTCGTTCTTGCCGCTTTCGGCATCGTCTTTGCGCTCAGCCTGCTGGCTGCGACCCTGATTTTCCTGGTCTGGCGCCAGCTCGTCGGCCTGTTTACGGGTAAGAAACCCCCTCCCATCATGGCCTTTGGCAAATTCCAGCGCTTTTCACCCCAGGACATCTGGGGTGCCAGCCCGGGCGGCTCGCAGGCTGGCAAGCAGGGCGATGTGGTGGATGTGGAAGTGCGCGAAGTGCGCGACGACCAGCGGCTGCGCTGACCTCGGAGTTTCCAGGCATGCCGGCATTGCTATTTATTTCATAGCTGGTCGCGCTTTTATCTATTGGCCTGCAGCTGATTTGATGCTTAAAAACGGCTCAAAAACAGTCTTTTTCTCGCCAAAATCGTCCTTTAAGGCTGGCCTAAGCCTGCCAGGTGGCCTGAGCGCATACTTGAAGCACATCAATGCCCTCATTACCTCTATAAAAGGCACGAATGAACCCGCCTTGAGCCTTCGTCATAACCCATGGTTGTTCGCCTACAGATACAAAAGCGGGCAGCCGCCTGCTGAAATTTACGGCTTGCCTTAGAGTAAATCCAAGGGTTAACACGTATTAGCCTTTCGCTATCCCTCGCATTGAACCTATTGCTTAGCACTCGCTCTAACAGAGTGCTAATATTTGGCACTGAAAGAAGGAGTTTTGCATGTCTTATGCTCTCGCCCCCCATAACCTGACCGCCCGTGAGATGTCCGCAGCCAATCCTGCGAATTCCGTTGGTGGCGTCAACCCGTGGTCGCTGCTGCCCCCACTGGGAAACCTGGATGCCTACATTTCGGCGGTCAACCGCCTGCCCATGCTCACCCTGGAGCAGGAGCAGGAATTCGCCCGCAAGCTGAAAGACACCAACGACATCGAGTCGGCCGAGAAGCTGGTGCTGTCCCACCTGCGCCTGGTCGTGGCCACCTCGCGCAAATACCTGGGTTATGGCCTGCCCCACGGCGACCTGATCCAGGAAGGCAATATCGGCCTGATGAAGGCTGTACGGCGTTTTGACCCTGACCAGGGCGTGCGTCTGGTGAGCTACGCGCTGCACTGGATCAAGGCCGAGATGCACGAGTACATCCTGAAGAACTGGCGCATGGTCAAGGTCGCCACGACCAAGGCCCAGCGCAAGCTGTTTTTCAACCTGCGCTCGATGAAACAGGGCTTCAAGGACGACGCCGATGTGGCAACACACCGCGACACCCTGAGCGAAAGCCAGATCGATTCGATGGCGAAAACGCTGAACGTCAAGCGCGAAGAAGTGATCGAGATGGAGCAGCGCATGTCCGGTGGCGACGTGCTGCTTGATCCGAGCCCGAGCGACGATGGTGAAGACGCCTTTGGCCCCATCGCCTACCTTGCGGACGCGACGCAGGAGCCGACCGCCCTGATGGAATCACGCGCCCGTGACTCGCTGGCCAGCGATGGCATCAGCACGGCGCTGAACGAACTCGACCCACGCTCGCGCCGGATCGTTGAAGAGCGCTGGCTCAAGGTGAACGACGACGGTTCAGGCGGCATGACACTGCATGACCTGGCCGACGAGTACAAGGTCAGCGCGGAACGGATTCGCCAGATTGAAGTTGCGGCGATGAAGAAGATGAAAAAGACGCTGGCGGCGTACGCGTAAAACCGTCGCAGCTTAAAAGCAAAAAACCTGCTCCGGGCGACCGGCGCAGGTTTTTTTATGGGTGGATCTAACCGATTTTTCTCAGGCGCTTTTCAGCAACTGGCGTATATCCGACGTGAAGCCCGCCACATCATTGCCGTAGCGGCTGTACAGGCGCAGGTTCCCTTTGGGGTCGAACACATAGCTGCCAGCCGTATGGTCCATGCTGTAGCTGCCCGGGGTTTTGCCGTCTACCTTTTTGTAATAGATCTTGAAGTCTTTGGTGACCTGCGGTAGCTGTTCCATGGTCGGGCGCAGGGCCAGGAAGGTCGGGTCGAAGTTGCCCATGTAGGCCTTCAATACCTGGGGAGTGTCACGCTCCGGGTCTACCGATATGAAAACAGCCTGCAGCTTGTCGCCATCAGGCCCCAGCTGTTTCTTGATGGAAGCCAGTTCAGCCATGGAGGTCGGGCAAACGTCCGGGCACTGGGTGAAACCAAAGAACACCACGACGACCTTGCCGGCGAAGTCCTTGATGGTGCGCACCTGCCCGTTCTGGTCGGCAAGGGAAAAGTCCTTCGCATAGTCAGCACCTGTCAGGTCTATGCTTTTGAACTGAAATTTTTCTTCTGGCGAGCAGGCTGCAAGAACAGCAGCAGCAATCGAGATGAGGGTATGGCGTCTGGTATTCATAGTTGTCTTGCAAGGGCCACCGTGGAACCGGCTTTGCCGGGCCACTGGTGGCGCCCCCTTGAGGGGGAGGCGCCGCAGGCGCTTCGGGGGTGGGTCATATTATGTAATGGTCCACCAGCAGCGCAGCAAACAGCACTGAGAGGTGAATCAATGAAAAACGGAAAGTCTTGCGCGCCAGCGCATCCGAATAATTGCGCCACAGCCTGAAGCCATACCAGCTGAAACCGAAGCTCAGCACAATCGCGGCCACCAGGTAAAGCCAGCCGCTCATGTGAAAGGCAAACGGCATCACGCAGGCAGGAAACAGCACCAGCGTGTAGAGAAACACCTGCAGGCGCGTGAACTCATTGCCATGCGTGACCGGCAGCATGGGCAGGCCCGCCTTGCGGTAGTCCTCGACGCGATAAAGCGCCAGCGCCCAGAAGTGCGGCGGCGTCCACAAAAAGATGATGAGGAAAAGAATCAGCGCCTCGGGGCTGACGGCGCCTGTCATCGCAGCCCAGCCAAGCACAGGCGGCATCGCGCCCGACGCGCCGCCAATCACAATGTTCTGCGGCGTCATGGGCTTGAGGATCACGGTGTAAATAACCGCATAACCAACAAAGGTGGCGAAGGTCAGCCACATGGTCAGCGGGTTCACCCAGAAGTAGAGGATGGCCGAGCCTGCAGCGCAGAGGGCGGCAGAAAAAGTGAGCGCCAAAGTGTTGCTGATCTGGCCCTGGGCAGTCGCCCGCCAGGAGGTGCGCTTCATGCGCGCATCAATGCCCTGCTCCACCAGGCAATTGAACGCAGCTGCAGCACCCGCCACCAGCCAGATGCCTGCGCAGGCGATCAGGCCGAGCTTGACCTCGGCCCATGAAGGCACACCCGGGACGGCCAGCACCATGCCTATGAGCGCGCAGAACACGATGAGCTGCACAACCCGTGGTTTGGTCAGCGAATAGAACTGCCTGAATTTTGAGGGCACGGGCAGCGCAAGCGGTGCGGCTGCGATGGGTGCGGTGGAATCGGTAGGGTTCATGCGGTCAGTCTCGAAGCACTCAATTTTGACGCACTCACCGTGTTCAGGGCGGCGCGGGTACAGAAAACCATGTCGGTAAGCACAATCACCAGCGCCGCAGCGCCGCCGGTGTGCATCACCGCTGCCGCCATGGGCCAGCCCAGCAGCACATTACCGAGGCCGGTCGCGACCTGCAACAGGGCCAGGCCCAGCAGCCATTGGGCTTGCCCGCGAAGGGCACGAATGCGGTTCAGGCGCGCGGCGAGCACCAGCATGGCGACAAACACGATGTAGGCGCTGAGGCGATGGACGTAGTGAATGGCCGTCAGCGCCTGAAAGCTGATATTGGCGCCATCACGGCCCGCGCCCAGTTCGCGCCAGAGCGTGAAGCCCTGTTTGAAATCCATGGCCGGCCAGAGTGACCCCTGACATGAAGGAAAGTCCGTACAGGCCAGCACCGCGTAGTTGGTGCTGACCCAGCCGCCCAGGGCGATCTGCAGCCACAACAAGGCGAACGTCACCAGCACCAGTGTGCGTACACGGTCGCTGACAGGAACAGCTGACTGCTCACCTTGCGCCTGCGCGTAACGAACGGATTGAATCTTGAGCAGTGCAAGCAGCACCAGCCCGCCCAGCAAATGCATGGTGACGATGGCGGGGAAAAGTTTCATGGTCACTGTGAGCGCGCCGAATGCGCCTTGAAGGCAAACCCAGATCAATGTGAACGTCGGCCACCAGGGCGATATCTGTATGCGTTTGCGCTCCAGCCAGCTGGTTGCGGTGAGCGTGAGTATCAGCACACCCACACCGGTCGCCAGATAGCGGTGAATCATCTCGATCCAGGCTTTGGAATGCGTGACCGGGCCTGTCGGCATGGCGGTCTGCGCAGTTTCAATGTGCACCTGCGCACCCACAGGGCTTGCGTGGCCGTAACAGCCCGGCCAGTCGGGGCAGCCGAGGCCGGAATCCGTCAGGCGGGTGAAGGCGCCAAAGATCACAAGATCAAAAGTGAGAAAAAGGGTGACCAGCGTGAGGACCTGCAAACGCCGCGCGACAGGTGCCTTGCGATTGCGCAGCCACACCCATGCCAGCGGCCCCATGGCCACGACCAGGCCCATGATCATCAGGCGGATCGCCGGGCTGAGGTTGTAAACCTCTGTCATATAGCCCCCACGGTCGCGCACTGCGTGTCGCTTCCTGCCCCCCGAGGGGGCCGCCCGCCTGCGGCCCGACAAAGCCGGTTCCGCGTCTCGAACTTGCAAGAGAGTGTGAACGCAGGCATGTTCAGCGACCCTCTTTGTCCCAACTTGACGATGCGCGCATCAACCTGTCGAGGTCACGTTTGGCCTTGGCCGCACCGGCAGCATCCATGTTGGCCGGGAATCGCATCATCCAGTTGCCGATCGGGTCAACGAGGTAAATATGGTCTTCAAGCTTCTGCCCGGCTGCAGGTACCAGCCACTGCGACAGCGCCGCTGCTGGCACACGCAAGGTGGTTGATGACGACAATGCAGGCATCAGGCGCTGGTCCACTGCAGCCTCGTCATTGACCAGCCAGATCCAGTCGAGGCGGTCTTTTTCCTTGCCCAGGGCTTCGCGCAGCTGGCGCTGGAAATACAGGCGTTGCTGGCAGGCAGCATCACAGGCCGCACCCGCCACGCTCATCAGCAGCCACTGGCCTTTCAACGAGGCAATCTGGCCGGGTTTGCCATCCAGCGTGGTGGTGGCCATGGCGGGCAGAGGACGCTGCGGGTCTACCAGTTCCCCATAGTTGCGGCGGCCTTCAGGGCGAATAACGTAATAGGTGAAGTAAGAAGCGATGACCGGCGACGCACAGACCAGCAACACGGCAATCATCTTCCAGCGGCCGACGGCTGTGCGGGGCGCATCGCGGCCAGGCGTGGGCATGCTATGCACCGTCAGGCTGAGCGGCTCGTCTGCGGCGGTGGGCGACGGCGTTGTCGAAAGATTGTCAGGATTCGCTTGGGTCACGGTAATTTGCTCGTTGGCTGCCGCTTGCGCCGCAGGGGACTGATGACTTGAAACCAGAGATACAGAAAGACTGTCAGCGCACACAGGGCGAACCACTGAAAGGCGTAACCGTAATGTTTTTCAATGCCCAGGTTGGGCGGCGCCCAGTCGCGCTGCAAACCTTCGCTGGATGCGCCTGTCTGCAAAAGCGACACATTCATCAGCGGCAGGCCGGTTTCCGCAGCAAACGCCTGCAGATCCATATTTTGCCGGATGCTTCCGCTTTCGACGCCCTTGAACTCATATAGCTTCGACGGCGGCGGGGCAATACGGCCCTGCACTGTCACGAGGCCTGTGGGCGTGAGCACATCAGGCAGTCGGTTGCGATCGGTGAAGTCACGCTGCACCCAGCCGCGTTGCACAAGGATGACTTTGCCGCTGCCTCCAAGCACGAGCGGGGTGACCACCACAAAGCCCGTTTTGCCGCTCATGGGGCGGTTGTCAAGGAAGACTGTGTGTTGTGACTGCCATGTGCCGCGCAACAGGGCCGGGCGGTGTATGGCGTCTTCGGGGGGGTTGATCGCGACCAGGGCTGCTGCATCTGCCAGCGCGTGCCCCGACTGCGTGGCAATCGCGGTCTGCAGTGCTTCTTTTTGCGCGGCGCGGCGCAATTGCCACTGACCCAGCGAGAATGTCAGGGCGGCGACAAGAATGGCCGCAACCGTCACGATCCAGAACCGCGGGGACAGCAGGAAAGCCTTCACGGGCGGATAATCCTGCTCATGAAATATCTCGTTGCGCTCGCATTTCTCGCCATCCTAGGCAGCCTGGCCTCAGCACTTTTTTTCATGATGAAAGACGGCAGGGACGGCAAGGCCAAAACGAACAACATGGCGCGTGCGCTGACTGTTCGCATTGGGTTGTCTGTGCTGCTGTTCATCTGCATCCTGATTGCCTGGAAACTGGGCTACATCCAGCCGACAGGCATTCCGGCCGGCAAATAAACCAAAAGAACAAAGGCCGCTTCATGCGGCCTTTTTAGTGTTCGGCTGACGGCGGCAAGTTCCGCCTGTCCCGGGCTTAAAGCCAGTACACCAGGATGTAGAGGCCGAGCCAGACGACGTCCACAAAGTGCCAGTACCAGGCAGCGCCTTCAAAGCCGAAATGCTTGTCTGCCGTGAAGTGGCCCTTTTGCAGGCGCAGCGTGATGAACAGCAGCATCAGCATGCCGACAAACACGTGAAAGCCGTGGAAACCAGTCAGCATGTAGAAGGTAGAACCATAAACGCCGGACGTGAGCTTGAGGTTCAGGTCAGCGTAGGCATGGCTGTATTCATAACCCTGCACAAACAGGAAGATGACACCCAGGGCTACCGTCGCCCACATGAAGGCGATGGTGCGGCTGCGGTGGTTCTCACGCAGGGCGTGGTGGGCAATCGTCATGGTCACGCCAGAGCTCAGCAGCAGCGCGGTATTGATGGTCGGCAGCCAGAAAGGTCCAACGGTCTGGAAAGGTTCGATGATGTCGGCAGGCGAAGCGGTCACGCCGGCAGCCATGCTGGGCCACACAGCCTTGAAGTCAGGCCAGAGCAATGCGTTTTCCAGGTCACCCAGTGCAGGCACCGAATGCACACGAGCCCACCAGAGTGCCGTGAAGAATGCGCCGAAGAACATGACTTCAGAGAAGATGAACCAGCTCATCGCCCAACGGTATGACAGGTCAATCTTGTAGCCGTACAGGCCGCCTTCGCTTTCACGTATGGACTCGCTGAACCACTGGTAAAGGATGGTCCACCACCAGAGCATGCCGAAGGCCAGTGAGAACGCGCCCCAGGTGTGGCCGTTGATCCACTGCGCCGCACCGAGAATGACAAAGAACAGGCCGATGGACGCCATCACCGGGTGACGCGACGGTGCCGGTACAAAGTAGTACGGGGTGGTTCCTGCGGGGGTTGCTGAAGACATTTCCAAACTCCTGTTTCGCTAATTCTCTGATTTCAAATTCAAAACGATGGCGAAGGCTTATTTGCCCACCACCCAGGTAGCCAGAAGAATCAGGCCACCTACAAATAAGACAACGCCGATAAAGCCGACGATCACAATGTGCACAGGGTTGAGCTGCGCCACATCTTTTTCATAATCACCGCGCGCACGCAAACCGACAAAAGACCACATCACCGCCTTGATGGTCCTGAACACGGAGCCCTTGCGTTTGTGCGGAGGGATGTTTTCAGGAGTGCTCATGTGCCGGATGCCTGTGCTACATCAGCAGCCACCTTCAATGCCGCTGCATTCGAGGCCTGCGGCGCCGCAGGCACCTTGCCGCCAACTTCAAAAAAGGTGTACGAGAGCGTGATGGTCGTCACGTCTTTCGACAGCTTGGGGTCGATCACAAAAGCGACGGGCCACTGCTTCTTCTCGCCTGGCGCCAGTGTGTACTGGCTGAAACAAAAACATTCGAGCTTGTTGAAGTAAGCGCCGGCCTGCATGGGTGCGTAGCTGGGAATGGCCTGGGCGGACATGGTCCGGTCCTGCACATTCTGGAATTCGTACATCACCGTGGTCAGTTCCCCGGGATGCACCTTGACGCTGTTCTGCGCAGGCTTGAAATGCCACGGGCCGCGCGCGTTGGCGTCAAACTCGACAGTGATGGTGCGGCTGAGGTCAACCTGTGTGTTGGCGGGCATCTTCGGCGTCGCGCCGGGAATCTGCCGGTCACCGAGCGCCAGCACGTTGATGCCGGTCATCTCGCAAATCGCCTTGTAGATGGGCACAAGTGCATAACCAAAGCAGAACATGCCCAGTACGATCACGCCGAGCTTGCCGACCATCCTGAAGTTTTCGCGCCTGATCCGCATCACATCAGCACCGGCCTAGCGGCCAAAAAAGATCATGCGGACCATGAAGCCGGCAAAAAAGACGACAGCAACCGACGCCAGCACCAGGGCCAGGCGCAGGTTGTTCTTTTTTTGCTCAGGTGTGGTCATCGTGCTTCGGAACAGATCAATCAGCCAATCACGCGGGTTGCGGTTGCATCCAGCCTGGGTGGCGTTTCAAAGGTGTGGAAAGGTGCTGGAGAAGGCACTTGCCATTCGAGGCCCTCGGCGCCCTTGAGCCCGTCGTCATCCATCCATGGGTTGGCCTTGGCGGGAACACCCTTGCCGCGCATGGTCGGCACCACGATGAACAGGAAGAAGTACACCTGTGCAAAACCGAAGAAGAAGGCACCCACACTGGCAATTGCGTTGAAATCGGCAAACTGCATTGGGTAGTCGGCATAGCGGCGCGGCATGCCGGCCAACCCCAGGAAGTGCATGGGGAAGAAGGTAACGTTGAAGGAAATCAGCGACCACCAGAAGTGGATCTTGCCGCGGGTTTCGTTGTACATCACACCGGTCCATTTAGGCGACCAGAAATAGTAGCCGGCAAACATCGCGTAGAGCGAACCCGCCACCAGCACGTAATGGAAGTGAGCCACCACGTAATAAGTGTCCTGCAATTGCGTATCAATCGGTGCGACCGACAAAATAACGCCAGTCAAACCGCCTATGGTGAACACAAAGATGAAACCGACCGCAAACAGCATGGGCGTCTCGAAAGTCATCGAGCCCTTCCACATGGTGGCGATCCAGTTGAACACCTTCACGCCTGTTGGCACCGCGATCAGCATGGTCGAGTACATGAAGAACAGCTGGCCTGTCACAGGCATGCCAGTGGTGAACATGTGGTGTGCCCAGACGACAAAGCTCAGGATGGCAATTGAACCGGTGGCGTAAACCATCGACGCATAACCGAACAGGCGCTTGCGCGAGAACGCGGGAATGATGTGGCTGATGATGCCGAAAGCCGGCAGGATCATGATGTAGACCTCGGGGTGGCCGAAGAACCAGAAGATGTGCTGGTACATCACCGGGTCGCCGCCGCCGGCGGGGTTGAAGAAGCTGGTGCCGAAGTGGCGGTCGGTCAGCGTCATCGTGATGGCGCCTGCGAGCACGGGCATCACGGCGATCAGCAGGTAGGCGGTGATGAGCCAGGTCCAGCAGAACATCGGCATCTTCATCAGCGTCATGCCGGGTGCGCGCATGTTCAGGATGGTGACGATGATGTTGATCGAGCCCATGATGGACGAGGCGCCCAGGATGTGCATCGCAAAAATACCAGCGTCCATGGACGGGCCCATTTGCAGCGTCAGCGGCGCATAGAGCGTCCAGCCGGCAGCGGGTGCGCCGCCAGGCATGAGGAAAGACGTCGTGAGCATCAAACCGGCAGGAATCATCAACCAGAAGCTGAAGTTGTTCATGCGGGCAAAGGCCATGTCTGCGGCGCCGATCTGCAGCGGGATCATCCAGTTCGCAAAGCCCACGAAGGCCGGCATGATGGCGCCGAACACCATGATCAGGCCATGCATGGTGGTGAGCTGGTTGAACAGCTCGGGGTTGACCAGTTGCAGGCCGGGCTGGAACAGCTCGGCGCGGATCAGCAGCGCAAGCACGCCGCCGAACATCAGCATGAAAAAGCTGAACAGCAGGTACAGCGTACCAATGTCCTTGTGGTTGGTCGCATAAACCCAGCGACGCCAGCCCGTCGGGGCGTGGTGGTCGTCATGGTGATCATCATGCGCATGATCGCCGTGTCCATGGGGGTCTAGAACTGCACTCATCTTGGCTTCCTTTGGTGGCTCTTACAGGGCATTTAGCCTGGTAACTTTGTCATTGCGGCCGACGGGATGGTCTGGCGGCTGGGTAATTCGGGTCTGAAATGTTGCGCAGATTACTTGCGCGCGGCAAGAACTTCAGCGGGCTGCACCAGCTGGCCGGTCTGGTTGGACCAGTTGTTCTTGGTGTAGGTCGCCACTGCGGCAAGGTCGGTGTCGCTCAACGCCTTCCAGGAAGGCATCGCACCACCGGCAGCGCCGTTCAGCAGGATCGTGATCTGCTTCTTGTGGTCTGCATCAAGAACGATGGCGGAACCGTCAAGCGGCTTGATCGGGCCGGCGCCCTTGCCGTTGGCCTGGTGGCACGCTGCGCAATTGGCGGCATAAACCTTCTCGCCACGCGCTTTCAGGTCCACCAGCGTCCAGACTTTGGTCGGGTCGTCGAGTTTGGCGGCGGCTTCCTTGGCCTTTACGGCCACCCACGCGGTGTAGTCGGCGGCCGAGACCACCTTCACGTGGATGGGCATGTAGGCGTGTTCCTTGCCGCAGAGCTCCTGGCACTGGCCATAGTAGTCACCGATTTTTTCGGCACGGAACCAGGTGTCACGGACAAAACCGGGAATCGCATCCTGCTTGATGCCCAGTGAGTTCACCGCAAAGGCGTGGATCACGTCATTGGCGGTCGTGATGATGCGCACCTTCTTGTTGACCGGCACGACCATCGGGTTGTCGACCTTCAGAAGGTAGTTGTCCGGCACATTGGCACCCTTGGGGCCGCCGTTGTTGGACATCTCGCGGTGTGCGTTGTCGAGTGTGGACACAAAAGCGATGCCTTCGCCCTCACCCTTGATGTAGTCGTAACCCCACTTCCACTGCATGCCGGTGGTCTTGATGGTGAGGTCGGCGCTGGTGGTGTCCTTCTGGGCAACCAGTATTTTGGTGGCCGGCAGGGCCATGCCGATCACGATGATGAAGGGAACGATGGTCCAGGCGATTTCGACCAGCGTGGACTCATGGAAGTTGGCCGCCTTGTGGCCTTGCGACTTGCGGTGCTTCCAGATGGAATAAAACATCACACTGAACACCGCGATGAAGATCACGATGCAGATGATCATGATGAACCAGTGCAACCAGTGCTGGCCTTCTGCGATTTTGGTGACTGCGGGGTGCAGGTTGAGCTGGTTGACAGCCGGACCGCCAGGCAAGTCCTTGACGGCATAAGCTGCGGTGCTGGCCCAGGCGGCCACGAAAGCCAGGGTCATGGCGGCATGTTTGGCCATGGACTGGGTCATTTTGCTTATGGTTTTGCTTACGTTCATCGTGATCACTTTTATGGCTTCAATTGCTGGTCGAATCGCTGTCCAGGCTGCTTAGCAAGGCATCCGGCTTAATTTAACCTGCTGATTATAAAGTTAGCGCCGGGCCTGCCTTGCATCGCCTGATGATTTATTGACAGCCAACAGCTTTAAAAAAGGATTCTGCGGGGCGCTTTCAGGGTGCCTGCAGGGGCTGGGGGGTTCTCAGTGCAAGCCGGATTTCACGTGCCAGGGCAGGCCTGAGTTCAGGGCGCAGGTGCCGGCCAACGCGCACCGACTGCCCCTGTCCGGAGACTTCTATCAATGAACCATCACCGTTTTTGGGCTCCACCCTCACCCACTGACGGTTAAATTCTGCACGCTGCATACGGCCGCCGTTTTCGAGTTCAACCACCAGTTGCCCGCCCTGCAGCACGATTTTTTCACCGTCACGGGCGTGCCGCGCGTAAACCACGAAAGCGCTGCCGACGGCCAGGAGTTCAAGCCAGGCAAAAGGCATGACCATGCGCGCGCCCTGCAGCCAGAAAAAGATCGCAATGCCCATGGAGACAACGCACAGCGACACGTAAAGCCAGCCAAGCTGGGCCGGTGTCACGGAGCAATTGCGTTTGAGCAGCCACTGCACGCTGTCTGAAGCGCGCTGGCGGTCATCCTGGACAGACGACACGCTGGCAAAACGGAAGGAGGAGGCGGCAAGCGCAGAGGTGGTTTGCGACACGGAGCGACACCCGAAAAAGCAGCGCAGGTAGCGCGCCGCCGTAAGCCTGGGAACATGCCCGGAAATACAGACCGATTATAGCCAGCTTGCCCTCTGGTGCGCTTCAGAAGTCGCCAGCACCCGGGCCTCAGGAAGAGTTCCTGCCCGTTGAACGCCCGTCCTTCAGTCCGTCCTTGAGCATGGCGCGCATGTCCTCGACCGACACCGAACTCATGGCGCTCAGCTTGAGCCGCGGCTGCGGCTTCAGCGCATGACCGTAAATCACCTCGAATGTCAGGGCCAGCCTGCCGTCCGGGCCTGTGGCCAGACGCTCTGTGATCAGGTCTTCAAGCCGTGCCTTCCAGCGCCTTCCGCGCAGGCCGGCAAATCGTGCGGGATGAAAGTTGCGCCCCAGCTCAGCGAGTTCCTGCAACAGACGCCCAGGTGTTTCATAGGTCAGGGTGATGCGCTCCATGTCCATCACTGGCTCGGCAAAGCCCGCCTGCACCAGCATGTCACCCCAGTCATGCATGTCCGTCAGTTCATGCCCCGCAGGCGGCCAGCCCAACTCCCTGTAGAGCTCACGCAGCTCAATCGCGGTATCAGGCCCCAGGCAGGAAAACATCAGGAAACCATTGACCCTGAGCGCCTTGTGCCACTCGGCCAGCAGGTCCTGCGGGTCAGCCGCTTCATGCAGGGCCATGTTGGCCCAGAGCATGTCGACGCTGGCAGGAGGCGGCATTCCAAAACGTGTCTTTGCCCCAAACCAGCCTGCAGGATTCCACCAGGGCAATGCCATCGTTTCAACAGCCTGCTGCGCTTTTACGGCGTTCATTTCAGAGACAAAGCAAGCAGCCTGCGGATATTTTCGCGACAGCTTGTCGTGTGCTTTCAGCCCGCCGCGCACCGCGCCCCAATGCGCCCAGGCCAGAGGTGCCAGCTTGATCCACTGCAGGCGGTCCATCATGCGGCTGGCCACTTCTTCATGCAGCCATGGCGACTGGCCAGGCGCCACCAGCTGCCAGCGTGCTACGGCACGCGGATCCAGTGTGGGTGGGCGCTCGGTGGTGGTCATGGGAGATGGGGTGAAGGCGAACCGCGGGAAGCGGCAAGCTCGCGAGTATATTGATCCCCGTGTTCCAACGTCTTGTCAGCCCCGTAAAACGCCCTTCCTGGCCCGGGCTATCCAGCCAGTGCGCCGTCTGCCGCAGCTGGCCTGCCAGCCAGGTCTGCCAGCCCTGCATCTCGCGCTTTTCACCGCGGCCTGTTCGCTGCACGGGCTGCGCGCAGGCATTGCCGGCCGACCTCTCCATGGGCACACGCACCAGCCTCTGCATGGAATGCATCAGGAGCCCCTCGCCACTAGGCACCATGCTGGTGGCGACCTCCTATGCCTACCCTTGGTCAGACCTGATCACCCGCTACAAATTCGGCGAGCAGCCCGGCTGGGCCGGCTTTTTTGCAAGCCTGCTCATGCAATCATCAGGAGTGAGCCAGGCACTTGCAGGCCTTGATGTCCGCGACCTCATCATCCCCATGCCCCTGTCAGCGGAACGCCTGCAATCGCGCGGTTTCAACCAGGCATGGGAACTTGCCCGTGCACTGGTACAACAATCGGCCAGCCCTGCCAGGGCCGATGCCCGGCTCTTGCTGCGCACAAGAAACACACGCCCGCAAACGGAACTTAAGCGCGAGGCACGCCTGGCCAATGTCAAGGGCGCTTTCCAGATCGATCCACTGCGCCTGCCGGAACTCTCCGGCAGGCGTGTGGTGCTGGTCGATGACGTCGTGACCAGCGGTGCGTCCATCTTCACGGCGGCACGCGCACTCAGGGCAGCGGGCGCCAGCAGCGTCACAGGCATCGCCATCGCAAAAACTGACCTCGCGTGATCAGGCCGCCTGCCCCGGCGACAATTCACCGATGTTCAATATCGTCCTGGTCGAGCCCGAAATCCCGCCCAACACCGGCAACGTCATACGCCTGGCAGCCAACACTGGCTGCAGGCTTCACTTGGTGGAGCCGCTGGGTTTTTCGATGGACGACAAACAGATGCGCCGCGCGGGGTTGGACTATCACGAATACACACCAGTGCTGCGCCACGCGGACTGGGCGGCCTTTCTTGCCAGCGAAAAGCCCTCAGCCGACCGGCTCTTTGCCCTGACCACCCACGGCACCCAAAACCTTTACGATGCCGCCTTCAAGCCGGGCGACTGGCTGGTCTTCGGCTCGGAAACCCGTGGGCTTTCGGAACAAGTTCGCAAATCGTTTGCACTGCCGCAACGCCTGAAAGCGCCCATGCATCCCGGCCAGCGCAGCCTGAATCTGTCCAATACGGTAGCGCTCACTGTCTTTGAAGCGTGGCGCCAGAACGGGTTCGAGGGAATGGCGCCCATCACGCCGGGCTGACCCGTTTTTTAACCTTCCCTAAACCGCGTCGCATTGGCGACACGGGCTGTTTTGCTTTAGAGACGGTCACCTTGAAGGAAGCTCGGGAAAACCCTAAACTTCAGACATCAAGCTTTAGACCTAAAGCAATTCGACGCAAGCCAATCCCATCAGAGCAACTCGCGTACCCCCTTATTTCCTTGCAGTTCACAAGACTGGCAGGAGCCCTTCCGTGAACATGCTTATTCAACGTATTTTCGGGACCACCATCCACGGCGGCGGCAGCGCCATCAACCGCAGGCAGCTGCCGATCGAGCAGATCAGGCACAGCCTGCGCCGCACGCTGGACGACTGCAAGGACAAGGACATACGCGCCCAGCGCGTGATGTTCAAGATCAACGCTGCCAAAACGCCGGCCGACCTGTGGATGCTGCGCAGCGACCTGCACCAGTGCATATCCCAGGTACACAGCCAGCGCGTTGCAGTGGAACGCATCAACAGCCTGGTCGATGTGTTCGAAGGCTGGATTCCGCCGTCACAACTGACGCGCATCCAGGGCTGATTCAGGCCCGACACCCGGCGACGGCTGGTCAGGCGTAAAGCCGCACCAGCGCCTCGGCCACACAGCAGGGCTTGTCGCCCCCCTCGCGTTCTACCGCCACATTCCAGGTGAGCTGCATGCCGCCATTGGCTATCGGCTCGGCCGCCAGCAGCTTCATTCGGGCCCGCACACGGCTGCCGACCGGCACCGGCGCTGTAAACCGGACCTTGTTCAGGCCGTAGTTCACGCCCATGCGCACGCTGGTGACCTCAAACGACGATTCAAAAAACCACGGCATCAGCGACAGCGTCAAAAAGCCATGCGCAATCGGCCCGCCAAAAGGCCCGGCAGCGGCTTTTTCAGGGTCGACATGGATCCACTGGTGGTCATGCGTGGCTTCGGCAAACTGGTTGACCTGCGGCTGGGCAATGACCGTCCAGTCGCTGACGGCCACTTCCTGGCCCACACAGGCGGCCAGGTCGGCCAGGGTTTGGAATGTTTTCATGATTCAGGTACGGCCTTTAGAGCCTTCAGAAATTCGATTGGCGGGATGCAGGGCAAGGCGCACGGAGCGCAAGATACCGGAGTGCACTCCGGTGCATGAGGATTCCGAGCACCGCGCAACGCAGCCATGCGCCCGGGAATCGGATTTATGAAGGTTTCTTACCGGTCAAGCCACTGACAGATACCCTGCCACTGCTCCAGATCCTTGCCCACGCGGCCCGGAGAAACATCAAACACGCTCAGACCACGCGCAGCAAGGTGGATGTAGTTTTGCGTGTCGCGCAGATAGCCCAGCACCGGCAGGCCGAGGTTGTCGACAAAGTCGTGCAGCTTGTCGGCGGCAATCGTGCGTGAATCCACACGCATGCCGACGATGCCGACCTGCACCTTGCCGGCGCGGCGGTGCTCAGCCAGCTGGTCAAGAAAAGCCCGGGTCGCAAAAATATCAAACACGCTGGGCTGCAGCGGCACGATGATCTTGTCGGCCACCTTGACCACCTCATTGAGGCGCGAGCCATGCAGGCCGCCGGGCGTGTCCAGCACCACATGGGTGGTGCCCTTGGGCGGCTTGACCAGCTCTGAGGTGACGTCCCAGCTCGCAATCGGCCGGGCCGCCGGCGGGCGCAGGCCCAGCCACAGCGCGGTGGACTGCTGCCTGTCCGCATCGCCCAGCATCACCGCATGGCCCTTGCTGGCAAAGTAGCCTGCAACGTTGGTGGCAAGTGTCGATTTGCCGACGCCTCCCTTTGGATTGGCAATGACGACCACGGGCATGGAAATCTCCTCAGGGTTTTTGATATGGGTGCGGGCGCTGCCCGCCGCTGGCCCGGTACGTGCATGGCACCAGGCTTTTCCGCTATGGTAACGGCATGACAAGCTTTCCGACAACCACAGAAAATCCGGCCGCGCATGACATCTACGTGATCGCCGCGCACCCGGCATGGCGTGAATCACGCGTCAACCGCCCCATGATGGAGGCCGCCCAGGCATCGCCGCGCGCAAGGGTGCAGGACCTCTATTCCAGCTACCCCGACTACGCCATTGACGTGCCCGCAGAACAGGCGGCCATGGCCAGCGCCAGCCTGATCGTGATGCTGCACCCCATACAGTGGTATTCCATGCCGGCGCTGCAAAAGCTCTGGATGGATGAAGTGCTCACCTACGGTTGGGCTTATGGCGACGAAGGCAGTGCACTCCAGGGCAAGGACCTCTGGCTGGTCGCCACGACGGGCGGGCCTGAAGACTCGTACCACCCACAGGGTTACAACCGCTATTTTTTCGATGCGTTTTTGCCGCCCTATGAACAGAGCGCCGCCCTCTGCGGCATGCGCTTTTTGCCCCCGCTGATACTGCACGGCGCGCACAGCGTGGATGCTGCATCGGTTGCCCGGCACCTGCTGACATTCAGGGAACGGCTGGACAGCTACCCCGAGTGGCCCGAGATGGACGAGCTCGAACAGTGCGCCGCCTGCGTGGTGCCCATCAACGACAGGCCCAAGCCAGACCCCGCAGCCACCCGGCCATCGTTCGCAAGCACGATCAGGTTTGATGATGAAGAGGCACCGGAATAATGGAACACGCACCTGCCTGGCTGGTTAACAGCTTTATCTACCTGGCCGCCGCCGTCGTAGCGGTGCCAATTGCCAAAAAACTGGGCCTCGGCTCCATCATTGGCTACCTCGCCGCCGGGATAGGCATAGGCCCGTGGGGGCTGGGGCTGGTTACCAATGTGCAGGACATCCTGCACTTCGCCGAATTCGGCGTGGTGCTGATGCTCTTTCTCGTCGGGCTGGAGCTGGAACCCAAACGCCTGTGGAACCTGCGCCGCCCCATCTTCGGCTGGGGCAGCGCGCAGGTGCTGGGTTGCGCCGTCATCCTGATGGCGGTGGCCGTGGCCTTCGGCGTGAAGTGGCAGATTGCACTGGTGGCCGGCCTCGGGCTGGCGCTGTCGTCAACAGCCATTGCGCTGCAGGCGATTGGCGAGCGCAACCTGATGCCGACCTCCAGCGGGCAGGCGGGCTTTTCCATCCTGCTGTTCCAGGACGTCGCCGCCATCCCCATCCTGGCGCTGCTGCCGCTGCTGGGCGCGATGTCTGGCGGCGATGCGGTTGAGCATGGCAACCGTGCGCTGGAGGCTTTGAAGATCGTCAGCGTCATAGGCGGCATCATCCTCGGCGGCCGCATTCTTTTGCGGCCGCTGCTCAAGTGGATTGCCAACAGCGGCACGCCTGAAATCTTCACCGCTGCATCGCTGCTGCTGGTGGTCGGTATCGCTGCCCTCATGCAGTTTGTCGGCCTGTCGATGGCACTGGGCGCCTTTCTTGCCGGTGTGCTGCTGGCTGAAAGCGAATACCGGCGTGAACTTGAAACCGACATCGAGCCCTTCAAGGGCCTGCTGCTCGGCCTGTTCTTTATCGCTGTCGGCATGAGCATCGATTTCGGCGTGCTGCTCAAATCCCCCGGCCTGATCGCCGCCATCCTGTTCGGCTTTCTCGGCCTCAAGCTGGTGGTGATCTACGCGCTGGCCAAACTCATGAAGCTGCCTTATCAGGAGCGGCCGGTCTTCACTGTGCTGCTCGCGCAGGGCGGCGAGTTTGCATTTGTGGTGTTCCAGGCTGCTGCGGGCGCGAATGTGTTCTCAAGCGAGACATCCTCGCTGCTGATAGGCGCGGTGGCGCTGTCCATGCTGCTCAGCCCGCTGCTGCTGATTTTTGTCGACAAGGTGCTGTTGCCCAGCTATGCAAAACACAAAGGCCCGCAGCTCGAAGAGATCTCCGAACAGCAGGAAAAACCCATCATCATTGCCGGCTTCGGCCGCTACGGCCAGATCGTCGGCCGCATGCTGTCGGCGCAGGGCATGTCGGCCACCGTGCTCGACCACGACGCCGACCTGATCGAGACCATTCGCGCTTTCGGTTTCAAGGTGTTTTACGGCGACGCCACCCGCCTTGACCTGCTGCGCACGGCAGGCGCCGCCACGGCAAAAATCCTGGTGATTGCTGTTGATGACGTCGAGCAGTCCCTGAAGATCGTCGACATCGTGAAAGAGAACTTTCCGCAGCTTGAGATCGTCGCGCGCGCACGGGATGTGACCCACTGGAACAACCTGCGGGACCGCGGCGTGATGAGGGTCGAACGCGAGCTGTTCGAGTCCAGCCTGCGCAGCGCCCGCTCGGTGCTCGAGCTGCTCGGCCACCCGCCACACGAGGCGCGTCAGTCCGCCATGCGCTTTCGCCAGCACAACATCGAGCTGTTCGAGCGTATGTACCCGCACCGCAAGGACCGCAGCAAACTCATCGCCGTGGCTGTGCAGGGCCGCCTGCAGCTGGAAGAGCAGATGGCCCAGGAGCGCGAGCAGCTGGCCCAGCGCAGGCCCGCAAGCTGGGACAAGGAAGCCGGGGCCAGGGCTGCGGATGGGCCGGTGCCTTAAGCGGGTGTCCGGCGGCCTTCTGTCATCCCGGACTCGATCCCGGGATACATGCCGGGGGAACGGCAGAGCTGCATGCGCTATTAATTCAGTAGCTGCTCACGCACGTATTCAAAGGGCTGCAGCCGTTTTCATGCCTCAAAATCGGCCTTTTTGGCCGTTTTTGGAGACAAAACCCGACCGGTAAGCAGTCCAGAAAGGCAGATTTTGCCGTATACGTTAAAAAATTAACACCTGCGTTAAATTTTTGCCGTACACAGCAAAAACTCTTACGGCCTGTCAGGCCGGTCCTGACCCGGGATCCATGACTTATGGGCGGGTACGGCGTCGGGTTCATGGATTGCGGATCAGGTCCGCAATGAGCCGGGGACAGGTGCTCGCCAGGCTAGCGCGACATCCTCTCGGCTTCACGCCGCTGTTCGATGGCGCGGCGCTCGACGCAGATGGCGGCGTTGGCGAAAGCGGGTTTGGCGCATTGCTCGCTCATGCAGGTCTGGAAGCCGAGCAGCATGCGGCCTTCACAGGCCTGTTGCGGGGTAGTTGCGCCTGCCGAGGTGGCTGCGGGACGGTCAGTGGAATGGCTGACGGCTGGCGATGCAGCTGATGCCGCCTTGGCCGGCGCGGGTTTGGCCGCCTTGTCCTTGTCTTTTTCCTTGTCGGCTGCGGCTTTCTTGGCTGCTGCTGCGGCGCGCGCAGCGGCCTGTGCAGATGCAGCGGCCTGCGGGCTTGACGCTTGCGCGGCAGGCGATGAAGCGGCGGGCGATGCGGCTGAGGCCGCGCCGTCAGGGGCCGGGGCAGTGGCGGCTGGAGCAGACGCAGCCAGCAAGGCCGCTGCGGCGGGATCGACCGGTGCGGAAGGCGACATCAGCTTGAAAGCGATGCCTGCAACGGCCAGCACGGCAATGGCTGCGCCGGCGATCAGGGCTGTTTTGGGTTTGCCGGGTGACGCCGCTCCGGCGGCCGGCTGCGCGCTTGGGGAAGCAGCGACATGCACAGTTGCTGGCGGCACCGCTACCACCTTGACCGGTGACGGGGTAGAAGCCGGGGCAGTACCCAGCCTCGTCGCATCGGGATCGGTGTCAGCCGCCGCAGGTGGCGCGGCCTGGCCAAGCGGCAGCGAGGGCGTTTGCGCGGCAGCGGCTTCCAGCGCCTGCCAGGCGAGGTCTGTCTTGTCTGTGGTCTCGCCAGCAGCATCAGCGGCAGGCCGGATCTGCAGCACGGTCTTGTCCAGCCCGGGCGAGCCGCTCAGCTGCGTGACGGTGCCCGAGCGTGTACCCACATCCGACTCGTCACCAGACACGCCCAGCTTTTTCAGGCGCCTGCGCGCCAGGTCGGCGTAGATGCCTGACGGGAACTTGGCGAGAAAGCCCTGGATGTCTTCCACATCAACGGATTCCTTGATGTCTTTCCAGTAGACCAGCTCAAGCTCCTGCGTGACGATGGATGAACTGGTGGCACTTGTTCCGCTTGTTCCGCTGGTCCCGCTGTTCGTGCTGATGAGCGACTCACCGGCGAGCATGGTGGCGGTCCAGGTCGAGTTGCTGCCCTTGCCCGGCGCAGCGGCAGGTGGCACCACGGTGATGTCGGTGGCGTCGCGGCAGGCGGCTGCGAGCGCGTTTGAGAACTCCTGCGCCGTTGAATAACGCTGGTCGCGCGACTTGGCGAGTGATTTGGCCACCACCGCGTCAATCGCAGGTGGCAGACGGTTGTTATGAAAGGTGGCTGAAGGTGGTGTGTAGTTGACGATCTGCTGGATGACTGCAAAGTCGGTGTCGCCATCAAAGGGCCGTTTGCCTGTCAGCAGCTGGTAGAGCACCACGCCGGCGGCATAAAGGTCGGCGCGTGCATCAATGGGCCGCCCCTGCAACTGCTCGGGCGACATGTATTTCAGCGTGCCAACGATGGTGCCCTGCGTGCGTGTGGCTTCGCCGGAATCCTGGATGCGCGCCACGCCGAAGTCGGCCAGCTTGACGCGGCCGTCCGGCTCGATCAGCAGGTTGGCGGGCTTGATGTCACGATGCACGATGTTCTGCCGGTGGGCATAGTCCAGTGCGGACAGCAGGTCAGCCATGATGCGCTGGCTTTGCTCCAGGGTGTAGAGCTCGCCCTTGTCGAGGTGGTGCTTGAGGTCATCGCCCTGGATGAACTCCATGACAAGAAAGGCGATGTCGCCGTCGCGGTCGGAGTCGTAGACGCTGACGATGTTGGGGTGCTGAAGCCGCGCGGCAGAGCGGGCCTCGGTGCGAAAGCGCACTTCGTATTCGGCGGCAGATTCGTCGGAGAGGTTTTCGACCTTGATGGTCTTGATGGCGACGCGCCTGTCAAGGTTGGGGTCCCTGCCCTCGTACACCAGCCCCATCGCCCCTTTGCCGAGCACGCGGACCAGATCGTAACGGCCAAGCTTTTTAAGACTCATGGGGGTGGGCAAAGGTGAGAGCCGGAATGCGGCGACTTGCTACATCCCTAAGGAAAAAAGATTCTAGCGTGCATGCCCCACGCAGGACCGGGTTTTATGGAGACCAGCCGCCGGCGTTTTGGTCAATTGCGCACGGAAAACGCGATCACCGGCGCATTGTCATCGGCCTGCTCACAGCCCGGCACGATCTGGCCGCTACCGACCAGGTAGCACTCGGTGCGCCGAAGCACCACCGGTTCGCCCTGGTTGCCCAGGTAGACCCAGGTGCCGTAGCTCGAGGCATCGGTCAGCACAAAATGCCCGCCGCGCCATTCCAGCGTGGCATGCATGCGCGAGACACGCGGGTCATTGACCGACAGCGCGGCGTCCGGCGAACGGCCCAGGCTGAGCCTGCTGCTTTTTGAATCAAGCCGCACGCTCTTGCCGCCGAATTCAAGCTCAAGAAAGACCTCATGGTTAACCGCGAACATCGACCGGCCGGCCATGGTGGCGTCTTCATCGCGCCCGGTCTGCCACTCGACCCGGTAAACATGGCTGGCTTCCGCCCTGCCCCGCAAATACATGGGTCCCATGCTGCGCAGCGACGCCTTTTGCACGGGCAACAGGGTTTTGAAAACGTTCTCAGTGGTGAGGATTTGTGCCGCGCCTGCCAGGTCGGCCAGCCGCGCGGAAGAGTTGACCGTATCGCCAAAACAGTCGCCGTCAATCTCGACGACTTCACCTGATTCGATGCCTATCTGCATCTGCACCGGCGCACCCGTGCCGCCAGGCTGTATGGGTTTGTCCTGCAGGCGTTTCTGTATGTTGATGCAGGCAGCGAGCGCGTCGCCCTGGGCCTGGAACACCACAAACAGGCCGTCGCCCAGCACCTTGACGACGCGGCCCTGGTGCTGCTCGAACACCTGGCTGAGCACCCCCATCAGCTGGTTGACAAAGCGTGACGCAGCCTCGTCGCCCAGCCGCTCGTACATGCTGGTGCTGCCTACAAGATCAGCAAAAACGACAGTGGTCATGGAAGGGGTTCAAGGCCTGGCGAAGCAATGACAACACGCTGGCATGCGTCACAAAAAAGGTGTTGCCAATATATCAGCACCCCTTTGGAGCAACTGATGAGATCAGACAGCCAGGCCTTAAAAGTGACCGCGCGCGCCTACACCACGTCGGGTGCTATAGGACTGGTCTTGCAAAAACCCAAATGGTAAAATCCTTTTATCAATTTCATCAAATAAATCACATTAATACCAAATAATGATTTTTATGGTGCAGACGATCTGAGTTGATGAAATCCTGGTTTCCAGATCATCAGCCACCTTTATTCGGGGTTTGCCATGAATCAAGACCACCCATCACTGCCGACCGTGCCTGCAGGCGTCAGCGCCGCGCACACCGCACCACGCTCACGCGTGCTTGTTGTTGACGACACCGACGACAACCTGTTTCTGATGACAGGCCTGCTTGAAGACAAATACGATCTTTTGCTGGCCGCCTCTGGCAGGGAAGCCCTGGCCATCATCATGTCGCAGGCGCCGCCCGACCTGATACTGCTCGACATCATGATGCCGGACATGGATGGCTATGAAGTGCTGCGCCGCATCCGCCAGCACCCGCCGACGGCCACCATACCGGTGATCTTCCTCACCGCACTGAGCACCATGGAGGAAGAACAGCTGGGCCTGGACCTGGGCGCGGTTGACTACATCACCAAACCCATCAGCCCGCCCCTGCTGCTCACCCGCGTGCAGTCGCACCTGGAACGCAGCGGCAACGCCAGGCGGCTGCAGGCGCTGTCTGAAAAACTCTCGCGATACCTCGCACCACAGGTTTACCAGTCGCTGTTCGACGGTTCCCAGCAGGCAGAGATCCACACCGAGCGCAAAAAACTCACGGTGTTTTTCTCCGACATCAAGGACTTCACGGGCTCGACATCCAAATGGCAACCCGAGGACATCACGCGGCTGCTGAACAGCTATTTCTCCGAGATGTCCCGCATTGCAGCAGAGTATGGCGGCACGGTGGACAAATTCATCGGCGACGCGATGGTGATTTTTTTCGGCGACCCGCACAGCCGCGGCGTCAGGGAGGATGCACTTCAATGCGTGCGCATGGCGATTGCCATGCAGCGGGCCATGGCAGACCTGCAGACCCTCTGGCGCGACACCGGGGCAGCCAAGACCTTTCGCATACGCATAGGCATCAACACCGGTTTTTGCGACGTCGGCAATTTCGGCAGCGACCTGCGCATGGACTACACCATCATCGGCCCCGAGGTCAACCTGGCAGCGCGGCTTGAGCAGGCCGCCGAACCCGGCGGCATCCTGATCTCGGGTGAAACCTATGCACTGGTCAAAAACGAGATCGATACCGAGCCCTCGGTGTCCATTGACGCGAAGGGATTTTCCGAGCCCATCACCGCCCATGCCGTACGCATCAGCCTGGATGGCACCGACGTGGGTATACGCAAATTGTTCCAGCGCGAACTGCAAGGTATGTCGACCCGGCTGGACCTTCAGGGCCGGCCGGCTGCAGACAGGGCCGCACTGGCTGCCGAACTGCGCGCCATGGCAGACCGGCTTGCCGCCTGAACTGTGCGCGGGCGCACCATGCGACAAGCCCTGAAAAAAAAGCTGGCGCGCATACCGCTGCTTCAGCGCCTCATGGGCATGCCTTCGCCCTCCGAACGGGCCATGGCCATGGCGCTGGCAGAAGGCGACAAACGCATCAAGCACCTGACGGCGTCACACACCTTCCTGGGCAACGCCCTGAACGCCGCACCCGATGGTGTGCTGGCCATCCATTTCGCAAGCGGCGCGAAATACATCAACCCGCGTTTTACCGAAATGTGGGGCACGGCGCCTGATGCACTCATGGCACCCGGGCAGGAAATCGCATTGATGGAGCAGCACGCCTCGCTGGTCAAGGACAGCGCGGGGTTTGTCGCCCGGGCCACCGAGTTGTGGGCCCACATGGACGGCGCGGTGTTCGACGAAATCGAGATGAAGGACGGGCGCCTTATCGAGCGCATCATCACGCCGGTGGAATCCCAGGGCAAACGCGTGGGCTTGGTCTTCAACTTCCGTGATGTCACCGCACGCAGCCGTGCTGAACGCAAGATCCGCTTCAACCAGCTGGTGGTTGAAAACTCCGGCCCGCTCTTCTGGCTGGACCCGGTGACGAGGCGCGTGGTGTACGCCAACAAGGCCGCCTGCGAAGAGCTGGGCTACCCGATTGAAGAATTTGTCGGGCTTGAACTGTCCAGGCTGGATGTCGACACCAGCGCCGAGGCCGTGGCACAGATCAGGGTCAGCCTGGAGGACTCGCCCAAACCGCTGCAGTTCGAAAGCCGTTTTCGCTGCGGCAACGGGCACCTGATTGATGTGGAAATCACGGTGTTCCTGGCGCAGGATGAGGAACGCGCCGTGCACGTCGCCACCTTCAGGGACATCACGGAGCAAAAACGCGCTGCCGGTGAAATCAGCCGCCAGCGCAGCACCATGCGCGCGCTGGTGAGTTCGATTCCCGACCCGATTTTCTACAAGGATCATGAGGGGCGTTACCTCGGGTGCAATGATGCATATGCGGCCATGGTCGGGCGTAGCCCTGCGGAAATCCGGGGCCTGAGCTGCGAAGACCTCTTCCCGCCTGAGGTCGCGGCTGCCATGCGCGCCCGCGATGAGGTCACGCTGAAGTCGCTGCAGAAAATATCCGCCGAGCACTGGGTCACCTACCCCGACGGTCGGCGCGTGCTGCTTGACACCATGGTGTCGCCACTCTGGTATGAGGACGGCAAACAGGAGGGCCTGCTGGGCGTGAGCCGTGACATTACGGACAGGAAGGAACAGGAGGACGCAGTACGACGGGCCAAGGAATCGGCCGAGGATGCCACGCGGATGAAGTCCGACTTCCTGGCCAACATGAGCCACGAAATCCGTACCCCCATGAACGCCATCATCGGCATGTCGCACCTGGCGCTCAAGACCGACCTGACGCCGCGCCAGCGCGACTACATCGGCAAGGTGCAAAGCTCGGGCCAGCACCTGCTGGGCATCATCAACGACATCCTTGATTTTTCCAAGGTGGAGGCCGGCAAGCTCAGCCTGGAGAACATTGATTTTGAACTGGACAAGGTGCTGGACAACGTCGCCAACCTGATCAGCGACAAATGCAGCAGCAAGGGCCTGGAGCTGGTCTTCAACATCGCGCCCGACGTACCGCCCGCACTGGTCGGCGACTCGCTGCGCGTGTCCCAGATCCTCATCAACTACGCCAACAACGCGGTCAAGTACACCGAGACCGGCGAAGTCGTGATCGCGGCACGCCTGAAGGAGCGCACAGCGCATGACGTGCTGCTGCATTTTTCGGTCAGCGACACCGGCATAGGCCTGACCGGCGAGCAGATCTCGCGCCTGTTCCAGAGCTTTTCGCAGGCCGACAGTTCGACCACACGCAGGTTCGGCGGTACCGGCCTGGGCCTGGCGATTTCAAAAAACCTGGCTGGCCTGATGGGCGGTGAAGTCGGCGTGACCAGCGTGCCCGGCTCGGGCAGCACCTTCTGGTTCACCGTCAGGCTGGGCATCAGCACCCTGCCCCGGCGTGTGTTGCTGCCCAACCCGGACCTGCGCGGCCGCAGGGTGCTGGTCGTGGACGACAACGCCCATGCCCGCACCGTGCTGCGCGGCATGCTGGAGGCCATGACCTTCCGGGTGGCCGATGTGGCCTCCGGTGAGGAGGCCATGCGCACGCTGCAATCCGCAGCAGCCGAAGGCAACCCGTTTGACATCGTCTACCTCGACTGGCGCATGCCTACCATGGACGGCATGGAAACGGCCCGCCATATACGCGCGCTGGAACTGGCCCCCGACCCGATACTGCTGATGGTGAGCGCACACGGTCGGGAAGAGATGATTCACGAGGCTGAAACGCTGGGCCTGAGCGGCGTGCTGGTCAAGCCGGTGAGCCCCTCCATGCTGTTTGACACCACCATGCAGGCGCTGGGCCAGGCGCGGCCCGAAAGCCGCTTCGGCGCGCTCGGTGCCGCCACCGGCATTGAACAGCTGTCAACGGTGCAGGGCGCGCGCATCCTGCTGGCTGAAGACAACGACATCAACCAGCAGATCGCCTGCGAGCTTCTGGAAGACGCAGGTTTTTCAGTCGAGGTCGCAGAAAACGGGCAGGTGGCGCTGGACAAGGTTCAGGCGTACAGCTATGACCTGGTGCTGATGGACATGCAGATGCCTGTGATGGACGGCATCGACGCGACCCTCGCCATACGGCGCATTCCACGCCTGCGGACGCTGCCGATTGTGGCGATGACGGCCAATGCCATGGCAGAAGACCGGCGCAGTTGCATGGATGCCGGCATGAACGATTTCCTCTCCAAGCCCATAGACCCGGACGGCCTGTGGCGCATGCTGATCAAATGGATACCCGGTCGCACCATGCTGCCCGGTGCCGCCTTGCATGCTGCAACGCCTGCAGCAGCTGATGTGCCAGCGGACAGTCACAACAACAACAGCGGCCTGCCGGAAGGCATGGAAGGGCTCGACGTACACGCCGGACTGGCGCACATGATGGGCAAGAAGCCGCTCTATCTCGCGATGTTGCAGCGCTATGTGACCGGGCAACGGGACTGCGCCGACAACATCCGCCTGGCCCTGGCTGCAGGTGATGCAGCAACAGCGCAGCGCGCGGCCCACACACTCAAGGGCGTGTCCGGCACGATAGGGGCAAAAGATGTTTCAGCGCTGGCCGGGGCTGTGGAAACTGCCATCCGCGACCATCAGGGCGACGAGAAGGTGGCAAAGGCCATCGGCGAACTGGCGACCCCGCTGGCAGACCTGACGGCTGCGCTGCACGGCTGGCTGGCGCTGCACGCGCCCAACTGAGGCGCGGGCACCGCTTCATGTCTTATTCAGGCTTGATGTTGAGCTTGTCGAGCACACCCTGCCAGGTCCTGCGGTCCTGGTTGATGTACTGCACCAGTTGCTCCGGCGTGCCGGGGCGCGGGTAGGTGCCCAGTTCACGCGACTTGGCAATCACATCGGGCATGCGCAGCACATCGCCCATGTCCTGGTTCATCTTCGCGAGCTGGGCGGCGTCCACACCCTTTTTGGCGATGACCGCAAACCAGCCGTAGGCAACAGCACCAGGCACGGTGGCATTGGCCAGGGGGAACTGCTCGAGGCCAGGCTCGACACGGTCGCCCATCGACGCCAGCACGCGCATCTTGCCGCCCTGCACATTGCCGGCCACCACGTTGTAGGTTTCGACCATCATCTTGGTCTGGCCGCCCAGCGTGGCCTGCATGGCCTGCGCGCCGCCGGGGTAGTGCACTTCAAGAAACTGTGCGCCCGACTGCAGGCCCAGCAGTGCCGAAGCCAGGTGCGGCGCAGTGCCACGGCCGTTGTCAGCCACTTCAATGCTGCCCGGTTTGGCTTTGGCAGCGGCGATAAATTCACCCAGCGTTTTATACGGAGAGTCTGCAGGCACGGTCAGCACAAAAGGCAGTACGGCTGCCAGCGTGACGGGCACGAAGTCGCGGTTGAAGTCGTAGCTCACGCCCTTGATTGTGCTGGGTGCGACGGAGATGGCAGAGCCCTGCACAAAACCGAACACGCTGCCGTCGGTGGGCGAAGAGAGGATGGTGTTCATGCCGATGACACCGCTACCGCCCGGCTTGTTGTCAACAATGACGGCCTGGCCCCATTTTTCGGTCAGCTTGACGCCGACGAGGCGGATCAGCACATCGGGTGCGGAACCTGCGGGAAAAGGCACCACAAAGCGCACAGGTGCGCTGGGCCATTTGGCGGCCGTCTGGGCCTGTGCCATGGGGCCGGCGGCCAGGGTTGCAACGGCCAAAGCCAAAGCGGCGCGCCGCGCCATCGATACGTGAATCATCTTGTCTCCTGTCGGGTTTATAGCTCTTGATAATGCAGGGCCGCAGTTTGCGTCCGGCATCCAGAGGATGTTATTGAGCCCCCGCGAGCTTGTCTATTCAAATTCGGTAATGACCGGCATTGACCGCGCTGATACTGCAGATTGCTGGCTTGACCAACCCTCTCCCAAAGGCAAAGGGGGAATGCTGAAACGAAGCGAGGTTTTAGCAAGCAGAGCCGTGGAACCGGCTTCGCCGGGCCACAGGCGAGCGGCCCCCGAGGGGCTGGAGCCTGCGGCTCGAAAGCTGCTTGAGCAGCTTTGGACAGGCGACAGAGGCGAAGCGTCTCGCGAGCCGCGGCCTGCAAGGCCTCGGGCGCTACACGGAGTGAGCAACCGTGGGGGCTATAAACCCATCCCAGACCAGCTTGCAGCCGGTCAGCAGCATGCCGGCGTAGAGCAGCCGGTAAAAAAGAACCGCGCTCATGGTCTTCGCCAGGCGCACCCCTACCCAGACACCCAGCGGCGCCAGCGGCAGGAGCACGAGGGACGTGGCCATGTTGCGTGCATCAATCAGCCCCAGCCAGGCATAGGGAATCCACTTGGACAGGTTGATGAAGAAAAAGAAGTACGCCATGGTCGATGCAAACACCAGCGGCGACAGGCGCATGGGGATCACGTAAAACGCCACCGGCGGGCCGCCTGCGTGCGCGACAAAGCTGGTAAAGCCCGATATCGAGGTCAGGATGGCGCCTATCCAGCGCGGTGGATGCGGCGCATCTGCACGCGGTGGAAACGCCACCCGTTGCGCCAGGAAGATCAGGATGAGTATGCCGACAATGCCGGCCACCACGCGTGCATCCAGCACCTTGAACAGCAGCGCGCCAATCACCGTACCCAGCAGGCCAAAAGGCAGGAGGAACTTGAGCAGCTTGAGGTCAACACTTCTGCGAAATGCAGCCAGTCCCAGCAGGTCAATCAGCAGCAGTATGGGCATGAGGATGGCCGCCGCCTGCGGCACCGTCACGGCCAGCGCCATCAGCGGCGCAGCGAGCGAACCGAAGCCCGCGCCAAAGCCGCTCTTGCTGATGCCCATCAGCAGAACGGCGGGGATGGCGACGGCGTAGAAGAACGGGTCGGTGATGAGGGGGAAACTCAAACCCGTGTCTTCTTCAACAAGTCCGCCCGGACGGGGGGATTGGGTGGGGGAGCGTCAATAGAGCCAAAGTCCTGTTTCGTGCTCACAGCACGGAACAAGCCTGTTCAAAAGTCAGGCGCGGGTTCCTGTCGAAGAGCTTGCTGTTGTCGCCATATCCGAGGTTGATCAGGAAGTCGGTCTTGAAGCGGCCGTCAGGGAAGAACTCTGCATTGACCTTGGCCAGGTCGACACCGCTCATGGGGCCGCAATCCAGGCCGACCGCGCGGGCGGCGATCATGAAGTATGCGCCGCTGAGTGTGCCGTTACGCACTGCCGTTCCGCCTGCCATGGGCGCGTTGCCTTCAAACATTTCCTTAGCGCCCGGCTTGTGCCAGATCTGCGGCATGTGTTCGTAAAAGCGTGTGTCGTAAGCGACGATGACTGTGACAGGGGCGTCACGCGTTTTGTCGAGGTTGCCCGGCGACAGTGCAGGCAGCAGGCGTGCGCGCGACTCGGCGCTGTTCAGAAAAACATAACGCGCAGGCTGCGTGTTCATTGAGGTCGCGCCCATCTTCGCGATGTCATAGACCTCCTTGAGCAGTTCGAGCGGCACGGGCTTGTCGATGAAGCCGTTGGCGGTGCGCGCGTTGAAGAAGAGCTGGTCCAGGCTGGCCTGGGCAATTTTTGTCGTCATGTTGGGGTTTGCCTCGAAATTTGAAAAGACTGCCGATTAAACCACCGCGCAGCAAGGTCTGCAGGCGGCGGCTCACTGCGGGGCATGCCGGTTTTGACCCGGCCATGCCCTGCATGCGTGGGTTACGGGCTGTACCCGAAATTTATTCGGCCTTGATGTCCAGCTCGCGTATCAGTTTTGACCAGAACTCGGTATCGCGTTTGACCAGTGCCTTGGTCTCGGGAAGGGACAGACTCAGTGACCGCCCACCCGCCTTGCGGAAGGTGTCGCTGACATCGCGCGAGGCAATGATGCTGTCCATCTCCTTGCGCAGGCGCTCAAGCACTTTCGGCGGTGTTTTGGCGGGTGCAAAAAGGCCGAACCACGATTCAAGCTCGAGCTTTGCAACACCACTGTCGCGAATGGTCGGCACATCGGGCAGCGTGGGCTGGCGCGTAGCACCTGACACGGCGAGGGCACGCACATTGCCGCTTTCAATCTGCGGGCGGGCGGTAGGCGAGAGGTCAAAAAACATGTCGACGCGCCCGCCGATCAGGTCCTGGTAGGCCATCTGCGCGCCACGGTAAGGGATGTGCGTGATGTCCACACCCGCCTGCTGCCAGAGCGCCGCCGCCAGCACATGCTGGCCAGAGCCCACACCTGCCGAGGCGTAGGTCAGCTTGCCCGGGTTGGCCTTGGCGTAGGCCATGACTTCCTTCAGCGTCTTGTAGGGCAGGTCCTTGCGGCACATCAGCGTGTAGCTGTACGACACTGCCAGGCCCAGCGGCTCGAAGTCGCGCAGGCTGTTATACGGAGGGTTCTTGTACAGGCCCATGTTGAGCGCGATGTTCGAGATGGAACCCACGACCAGCGTGTAGCCATCGGCGTCGGCCTTGGCCGCGAGGTCGGTGCCATTGAGCGTTCCGGAACCCGTGCGGTTCTCCACCACCACCGGCTGCTTCAAAGCCTTGCCGAGGCGGTCGGCCAGCAGGCGCCCGACCACATCAAAACCGCCACCGGGCGGCTGCGGCACGATGACACGCAGGGGCTTGTTGGGAAAGGCCGAAGCCTGCGCAAACACTGACGGTGCGCCGGCAGCGGCCAGTGCCGCAAGCGCCGTCCGGCGGTTGAGGGAATAGGTCATGAATGTCTCCTTTTAAATTATTTGTTCGTCATCTGCCGCACAGGCTCAGCGTTCCAGCGCACCACCGGCCAGCCAGCGTGCACCACGCGCATACAGCTCATCGACCACAGGGCCCTGCAGCATGGGCATGTCCATCTTCACGGTGTAGCCAATGCGGGTCTGGATGTAGGCGAGGTGGCGGTAGCCTGCAGGCATGGACGCCAGCACTTTTGTATCGAGCCTGAGCTGCGCGGTCGAATCCAGCGGGTCGATGCGGTCTTTTTCATAAATCGGCTGGCGGTGCAGCACCTTCCATTCGCCATCGTGCTTTGTCATGAAGTCGTAGAAGCGGCCGGTGCAGACCACGTCGCACATCACCGGGCCGTCTTCGCCTTCGACATTGCCGCGCTGCGAAATGGTCATCTTGGTTTGCGCAATCGCACGGTCGCCATTGACCTCGATGGCCGAGCCGCCCAGGAAGTGCAGGATGCTCACGCCCTTGGCCCAGCCTTCCTGCGTCACGCGAATGAAGTCAGCAAACGGGCCCTGGAACCAGGTCGCTTCCATGCGGCCTTCCGGGTGCCAGACGGTGGCGAAGCGGGCCCAGTCGCCAGCATCACGCCAGACAGCCCAGCGCTCTATGGTCTGGCGTATGCGGAGTTCGTCGTTCAGGGTATCGGTCATGGGGCCTTTCATTTAAAAAAACTGTTCGTTTTGAGCGGTGTCATTGCGGACCTGATCCGCAATCCACGGCCCCGCATCTTTACGCAGTAGGCAGATGGATCCCGGATCAAGTCCGGGATGACAGGAACCTGATAATTCACAGGAAGAAACAAGTTCTTGTATATGAACTTTAATCAATATCTCCCATTCATCAGGCAAGGGTTTGTACTGATTTTTCTCGCTTGTTCTGAAAAATTCATTTATGAAATCTGGAACGATGCCTATGGTGGTCATGCCCGAACTGCGGTTAATATTCACACCATCTGTTCACATATATAAACAAATAATAAAGGCAGCCAACATGACTGAACCTGCAACAGGTGGCGTCAAATCCGCAGACCGGGTGCTCGACGTGCTCGAACTGCTGGCGCAGCGCGGGCAGGACATGTCGCACACCGACCTGTCGGAAGCACTGGGCATTCCCAAAAGCAGCCTGACACAGCTGCTGCGCAACCTGACCGCGCGTGGCTACCTTGACTACTCGGCGGTGTCGCGGGGCTACCGTCTTGGCGAGGCCGTCTCGCGCCTGGCGGGCCGGGCCATGCAGGGCCGCAGCATTCTCGGCATCGTCGAGCCTGTGCTGGCAGAGATCACCGACGCCTGCCGCGAATCCAGCGCCTTCAACCAGCTCTCAGGCATGCAGTCGGAAGTGGTAGCTTCGGTCAGCAGTTCGCAGCGGCTGGTGTCGCACATGCGCAAGGGCGACCTCGCGCCGCTGTATGCCACCTCGGGCGGCAAGGCACTGCTGGCCTTTATGCCTGAAGGCGAACGCGAAGCGTATCTGCGCAGCGTGAAGTTTGAGGCCGTCACGCCCAACACCATCCGCAATGAAAAAGAACTGCGCAAGCAGATCAGGGCGGTGCGTGAAACCGGCGTGGCGTATGTGACGGAAGAATTCACGCCCGGCATTTGCGGCGTGGCCATGCCGGTTCTGTCGAGCGCGGGCATGGCGCTGGGTTCGATCAACGTCGCCGTACCCGCCGTGCGTTTTGACGATGTAGCGCGAGAGCGAATCCTGAAAGCGCTGAACAAGGCGCTGGTCGCCATACAGCGCAGCCTGGCGGCACAAGCTGGCTAACGCAGCTACGAGGCGGTTTTAAGGTCGTGCTTGCCCAATGAGAACGAGAGCGCGTAGATGTCATGTGTCATGGCAGCAAGCGCGCCTGCAGCCTTGAGGCTCTGCGGCGACAGCTCATTCGCCAGGGCATGTTGCAGGACCCCGGTGTCATAAGACGACAGCAGCACAATCCAGTCGGCGACGGCATCGCCGCCCCGGATTTTCTGCTCGTGTGTCATGGCCGCATCAGGCGTTCTGGTTTGCAGCAGGTGCGCCCCGGTGATGCCCCTGCTGTCGGCCAGGCGGGCCAGCAGCTTGTCGAGCCAGGCCAGTAAAGACGCTTCCTGGCCATCCGCTGGTGAGAGGCGAAGCGTCAGCATCGCCCTGCCCAGCCCGCCGCCGAAACTGCTGAGCAGCCTGCACTGGCTGCGCACCATGTGCAGGTGGTGCGGCATCATCTTCACAGACCAGGGCGTGGGGTTGTTCAGGCTTTGCAGGTATCCAGGCGAAGTGAGGGTTTCATACGATGCCAGCTCGTACATCACAAAGAACCCAGTTCCCCCATCAATGTTGGACCAGCGCGAGCCGCGCAGAAAACCGTCAATGCCCATGCGCTCTGGAAAGTGTTCGCGGGAGTGCCAGTCCTGGAACTCCTCGCGTTGCGCGGGCAGGATGTCCCACCACATGGCGACTGCCGCATTGCCTAACAGCGCCATGTCAGTAGAACCAGCTCGCTGGGACGGTGACCAGTTTCGGAAACACCACCATCAGGAACATGATGGTGAACTCGGCGATCATGAAGGGGATGACACCCTTGGTGACATCGTCCATGCTGATCTTGCCGACGCCCGCCACGACATTGAGCACCGTGCCCACAGGCGGGGTCACCAGCCCGATGGAGTTGTTGATGATGAACAGCACACCGAAGTAGACCGGGTCTATGCCTGCGGCCTTGACCACGGGCATCAGCACCGGCGTGAGGATCAGGATGGTAGGCGTCATGTCCATCGCCGTGCCGACGGCCATGACCAGCACCATGATGGCGAACATCAGCAAGATCGGGCTGCCCATGAAAGGCTTGAGAAGTTCCACCACCATGGCCGGCAGGTTGGCCACCGTGATCAGCCAGGCGCTGACCATGGCCGCAGCGATCAGGAACATCACGATGGCGCTCGTCTTGGCCGACGCAACGAACACGGCGTAGAGCTGCGACAGCTTGAGTTCACGGTAGATGACGGTGGAGACAAAAAGTGCATAAACGGCAGCCACCACAGCTGCCTCAGTCGGCGTGAACACGCCCATGCGCAGGCCCACCAGGATGATGACAGGCAGGACCAGCGCCCAGGTGGCTTCGCGGAATGCCTTCATGATCTCGGTGGCCGACTTGCGCGGCGGCGGCACGATCTTCTCGCTGCGCACCAGCCAGGCCCAGGTGATCCACAGTGCACCGCCAATCAGCAGGCCCGGCACGATGGCCGCCAGGAAGAGTTTGGAGATCGACACGTTGGCCGCGACCCCGAAGATCACCAGCCCGATGCTGGGCGGGATGACCGGGCCGATCACGCCTACTGATGCGATCAGGCCGCCGGCACGCACCTTGTCGTGCCCGGCTTTCACCATCATCGGCAGCAGCAGCGCCGTGAGCGCGGCCGCGTCGGCAACGGCCGAGCCCGACAGCGCCGACAGCAGGCAGCCCGCCATGATGGTCACGTAGCCCAGCCCGCCCTTCACATGGCCGACCAGCGCCAGCGCGAGGTCGACAATGCGCCGCGACAGGCCGCCGACGTTCATGATCTCGCCGGCCAGCATGAAGAAGGGAACGGCCAGCAGCGGGAAACTGTCGGCGCCGCCGACCAGGTTCTGCGCCAGGATCTGCGCATCGAACAACTGCAGGTGCCACATCAGGGCGACGCCGCTGGCCAGCAGGGCAAACGCGATGGGAATGCCCAGGGCCATGGCGGCCAGCAGCGAGCCGAGAAAGATGGCAATGGTCATGAACGCGCTCCGGCAATTTTGTCTGACTCCCGTGCGTCGTCCAGCACCTGCTTGAGCTGCACGGCCTCTTCAGACTCCTGCACCATCACAAGCTGGTCATCCGACAGCTGGCCGCTGACGACCTTCCACAAATCCAGCAGCAGCAGGCCGCATGCCAGCACGCCGAACACAAGACCCGCGAGGTAGACGATGGACATGGACCAGCCGGTGGTGGGCGCCGTGACGTCCAGGTTGATCTTGACCTGTTCCCAGCTGCCCATGGCCAGCAGCACGACGATGAAGATCATCAGCACATGGCCGACGATGAGGCATATCTTCTTGCCGATGACGGGCAGTTTGCCGACGACCATGTCGATGCCGAGGTGGCCGTGTTCGCGCAGCGCCACCAGGGCACCGAGGAAGGTGCCCCAGATGAAGAGCCAGCGTGACACTTCTTCAGACACCGTGATGCCCGAGTTGAAGCCGTAGCGCAGCACCACGTTGCCGAACACCAGCACGACCATGATGGCCAGGCCGAGTGCGATGAGGAACTCGATGCCCTTGCAGGCCTTGTCGACAAACTTGTCCATGTCAGTTTTGCGCGGCGAGGGCCTGCGCTTCACGCGCGATGTCGGTCACGACCCGAAGGCCCTCCAGGTACGAGCGTGGACCGAAGCCCTGTATCGTTCCTTTCACGGCCGGCGAAATGATCGAGTGGTGGCGCCAGGGCTCACGTGTCGCGAGGTTGGACATGTGCACCTCGATCACCGGGAAGGGCATGGCCTTGATCGCGTCGTGCAGCGGCACGCCATGCTGCGTCAGCCCGGCGGGGTTGACCAGCGCGCCCTGGGCCGAGTCGATGTTCTGGTGCAGGAAATCAATCAGCGCCCCTTCGTGGTTCGACTGTATGGTCTCCAGCGCCACGCCCAGTTCCCCGGCCAGTTTTGCCAGCATGTCGTTGATCTGCGCGAGCGTCGTGGTGCCGTAGATATGCGGCTCGCGCCGGCCGAACAGGTTCAGGTTCGGCCCGTGAAGGACAAGTATTTTCATGAGACTCAGTTCAGGGGGATCAGAACTTGGACACCCGCTCCAGCTCGGACTTGAAGAGGGTCACGATGGCAGGGTCATAGGCGGCGGAGAACTTGTCATAGACGGGACGCACTTCGGCGCGCATCTTGGCCAGCTCGGCAGCCGGAATGTCGTTGTAGACCATACCCTTGGCGGTGAGCTCGCCGAGCGCCTTGGCCGAGACTTCACGGCTGACTACGCGCTGCCAGTTTTGGGCTTCGATGGCGGCGTCCGCCAGAATCTTCTGCTCGGCGGCCGAGAGGCGGTCCCAGAAGCGCTTGCTGATCTGGATCGGGTTGGTCGCGTAGACGTGGTTGGTGCCGCTGACGTACTTCTGCACTTCGTAGAACTTGCTCGACGCGATGACTGCAAACGGGTTTTCCTGGCCGTCCACAGCCTTGCTCTCAAGCGCGCCGTACAGCTCGGCAAAAGGCATGGGCACGGGGTTGGCCTTGAAGGTCTTGAAGGTTTCCAGGAACACGGGGTTAGGGATCACGCGCAGCTTCAGGCCTTCCAGGTCGGCGCCCTTCATGATGGGGCGCTTGCTGTTGGTCACGTTGCGGAAACCCAGGTCGAAAAAGCCCAGGACGATCACGCCTTTTTCAGGCAGTTTGGAAGTGAGCATCTTGCCCAGCGGGCCGTCGACCAGCGCGTCAGCCTGCTTCGCATTGGCAAAAAGGAAGGGGAAGTCGAGCATGCCGAATTCCTTGACGATGCCGTTCAGGGAGGTGGTCGACGCGACCAGCATTTCCTGCACGCCGCCCTGCAGCGCCGACTGCTGCTGCAGCTCGTTGCCGAGTTGCGAAGCCGCAAATTCCTGCACCTTGATCTTGCCGCCGGTCTTGGCTGCGACGATTTCGGCAAACTTGCGAACGCCCAGGCTGGTCGGGTGGTCGGGGTTGTTCAGGTGACCAAATTTGATGGTGCGTTCCTGGATCTGGGCCATGGCGGGCATGGCAAAAGCAAATGACAGGGCGGCTGCAAGGCCAAGGGCGAGCGGGCGGCGGGTGAATTTCACGAACGGTCTCCGGGTTAAGTTTTGCAGATGTGGCGGGATTTTGCAGATAAATGGAAAGTCTTTCCATAATGGAAAACCATTACCAATAATCAATTGCACCCCCGCCCCTGTCATGGCCCAATAGCCCGGTTCAACCCGAAAGACACGACCTACCCCATGAGCAACCTGCTGGAAAGAAGCTTCAAGACCCTGGAACAGCTGTCGGTCCACCCCGAAGGACAAACCGTTTCCACCATCGCCGCGACGCTGGACATGCCACTCAGCGCCACCCACAGGTTGCTGGCCGAACTGGTGCGTTGCGGTTATGTGCGCCAGGTAAGGGAACAAGGTGAGTATGTGCTCACCCTCAAACTGGTTTCACTGGGGCTTGGCTTTCTCAGCGCTTCCGGCGTGGTCGACGTGGCCCAGCCCCTGCTCGACAACCTGGCTGAAGAGTCCGGCGAACTGGTCCGCATGGCGGTCGTCGATGGCGACGACCTCACTTTTGTGGCCAAGGCACAGGGCGCACGGCGCGGCCTGCGTTATGACCCCGACATGGGCCTCTCGGTCAGCCTGTCCTGCAGCTCGGCCGGCCACGCGTGGCTGTCAACCATGAGCGATGAAGAAGCCCTGCAACTGGTGGCCAAACAGGGTTTTGGCCAGCCGCAGGATTTCGGCCCCAATGCGCCGACCACGGTTCAGGCACTGCTCACCTATATACAAACTGCGCGCAAACGCGGCTTCGCCACCATCAGCGAGGTGTTCTCGCCTGGCATGAGTGCGATGGCTGCGCCGATACGCTCGCCTTCAGGCACGATTGGCGTGGTGACCATTGCCGGTCCGCTGATACGCCTGACCGAGGCGCGCATGGAAGAACTGTCGAATGCGCTGATCAGCACCGCCGAAGACATACGGGCCGCGAGCGGCGCATCGGCGCTGTTCAAGAAACGGGCCTGATCAAAGCTCGTAATCGACTTGATGGCGCGCAGTGCGCAGGTCACCCAACTCGGTTTTCACACGCAAATGCTCGGGGTGCACCGCATACCCATCAAGCGCGGCCTGCGAGTCGAACTCCGAATACAGCACGACATCGCAGGCGTAGTCGATGCGGCTGCTGTCCACCCCAATCTCCAGGTTGAGCAGGCCGGGCACCTTGCCGCGCAGGCTTTCAAAGGCCTGTTTGAGTTTGGCCACACCGGCGGCTTTTTCAGCCGCCGTGTCGCCGCGCACATTCCACATGACGATGTGTTTGATCACGCTTTATTCGCCCGCGTGTTCAGGCTTTGGCCGTCTTCTTGACCGGGTTCAGCACGAAGTCATATTCGAGGTCATAGGTGCCGTCTGGCTTTTTCTTCCAGTCCGCCACCAGTGATGAACGCACGCCAAACACCACGTCCGATTCAAGGTACTGGTCTTCGTCACGGAAGACGTGGGTGATGAGCTTCTCGTAGCCTGGCGCATCGATCATGAAGTGCAGGTGCGCCGGACGCCATGGGTGGTTCTTGGTCGCCTTCAACATCGCGCCGACGGGGCCGTCGGTCGGAATGGGGTAGGCCTCGGCCAGGATGGTCTTGAAGTGGAAGTTGCCGTTTTCGTCGGCATTCAAAATGCCGCGCGCCTGCGGTTTGGCCAGGTGCGCGTACTGCACGTCGTAGTTGCCGTCGGCATCGGCCTGCCAGACGTTGATGAGTGCGTTGGGCACAGGCGTGCCGTCGAGTGACTTGATGGTGCCGTGCACAAAACACGGCTCGCCGCTGGCACCGCCGGCAACGTCGTCACCAAGCTTGAAGCGCGGCGCGTCTTCCAGAAAGAAGGGGCCGAACACCGTGGGCTCGGTGCAGCCGGCGGGTTTGTCGTTGTTCATCGCCACCGTCAGCATCGACAGGCCCAGCGTGTCGCTGAGCAAAATGAACTCCTGGCGCTTGTCGTCGCACATCTGGCCGGTGGCAGTGAGGAACTGTATGCCCTGCATCCATTCTTCTTCGGTCAACTTCACCTCACGCGCAAAGGCGTGCAGGTGCTGGACGAGGCTGGTCAAAATTTCCTTGAGGCGCGGGTCGGGTGTGGTGGCCAGGCGGGCGATGACGGCCTGGGTGATGGTGTCCTGGTTGAGGTTTCTCATGGGGTCTCCTGTTGTTTATGGGGTGCTTTGTCTTTGTCGAAGGTGAATATAGACTGCGTCTGGCGGAATAAAAGCCCTGATACGAAAATCAGTTTTCCGCTCAACGCAAAACCTAACCCGCAAATCATGGACCGCTGGACTGAAATCGAACTGTTTGTGCAGGTAGCCGAAGCCGGCAGCCTGAGCCGCGCCGCCGAAGCACTGGGCCTGTCGAACGCCGCAGCCAGCCGGCACCTCGCCTCGCTCGAAGCACGCCTGGGCGCGCGGCTGGTCGAGCGCAACACGCGCCGCCTCTACCTGACCGACACCGGGCAGGAGTTTTTCACCCGCGCCAAAACCATACTCGGCGACCTGGGCGATGCCGAATCGGCCGTCAATGCCACGGCGCTCAACCCGACCGGCGTGCTGCGCATCACCGCCTCGCTGTCGTTCTCGCTCAAGCACGTGGCGCCGCTGCTGCGCGAGTACACGGCGCGCTACCCCAACGTGACCGTGCATGTCGAATCGGGCAACCGCTATATGGACATCATCGACAACAACATCGACGTCGCTATCCGCACACGCGAGGTCGAGCCCGATTCAAACATCACCATCCGCAAGCTGGCCGAGACCCGCCGCATCCTGACTGCCTCACCGCGCTACCTGGCGCAGCACGGCGTGCCCAAAACGCTTGAGGACCTGCAGCGCCACAAGCTGCTGATCTACACCCTGGCCAACAAGCCGCACGAATTGCGTTTCACCAGAGACGGCAAGACGGTGACGCTGAACCTCAAGGGGGTAATGGAAGCCAACGACGGGCAGATCCTGCGCGCCGCGGCACTCGACGGCATGGGCATCCTGGTGCAGCCCTCTTACATCGTTTATGAAGACATCGTCGCCGGCCGGCTGGTGCCGCTGCTCGACGACTGGGACCTGCCCCGCCTGGCCATCAACCTCGCCTACCCCAGCCGCAAACACCTTTCGGCCAAGGTGCGGACGTTTATCGACTTCATGGCCGAACACTTTGAAAAGATGGACTTTGAGCGAAAGTGGACCGGGCGGTTTGGCGTGTATTGAAGCGGCCACGCTGGCCACGCAGAAAATGTAAAGTCGACTTTACATTTTGGGGTTCTGGGCGGCACGGCAACGCCATTTATGCCCAAAATCGCTCAAAAAAGGCCTGTTTTGAGCGCCAAATATGGCTACAGACCAATGAATACGTGCGTGAGCAGCTACTGAATTGATAGCATGCTGGCCTGCTCGCGCTCAGGATGCGGGCCGCGTCCCCTCAAACGCATCCTGGAACAGCTGCCGCATCGCCGTGCGCTCCAGCGGGCGCGGGTTGTCGTACTGGTTCTGCATGGCGATATCGCAGGCCTTGTCGAGGTCTGCTTCCTTCATGCCGATGTCTCTCAAAGCAACAGGCGCACCATTGTCTTTGGCGAGGTCAAACACAGCCTGCGCGGCGTTCTTTTTGCCGAGTGCTTCAGAGATCACCTGCATGGCCTGTGGCGCGGCGGCAGCGTTGTAGGCCAGCGCGTGCGGCAGGACGATGGTGTGGGTTTCTGCGTGTGGCAAATTGAAACTGCCGCCCAGGGTGTGGCAGAGCTTATGGTGCAGTGCCATGCCGACATTGCCCAGGACCATGCCGCACAGCCAGGTGCCGTAGAGCGCGTCACTCCTGGCCTGCATGTCGTTGGGTGTCTTTTTGATGGCAGGCAGCGCGCGGCCCATCGCGGCAATGCCTTCCCTGGCCATCAGGTTCATCACCGGATTGCTGTCTGTGGCGTAAAGGCCTTCGGCGGCGTGCGCAATCGCGTTGATGCCGCTGGTGATGCTCATGCCGACCGGCAGGCCTGCGCTGAGCTCGGGGTCGTAAATCGTGGTGCGCGGCAGCACGCGGGCGTCCTTGCCGGTCTTTTTGATGCCAGCTTCGGTGATGCCGTAAATCGGCGTCATCTCTGAGCCCGCGTAAGTCGTGGGGATGGCAAGAATCGGCAGGCCGGAGTCGAGCGCAATCGCCTTGCCCAGCCCGGTGGTGGAGCCACCACCTATCGCCACAGCGCAGTCGGCACCCAGGCGGCTGGCGACTTCACGTGCTTCACGCGCGGTTTCAATCGGCACATGCATCACGGCGCGGTCAAACACCCCGGCGGCACGTAGCCCCAGGAGGTCGGCAATCATCTCGGCGGACTTGCGCTGCTCGGGTGTTGAGAGCACCAGCGCTTTTGTTGCGCCCAGCAGGTCGATCTCTCGCAGCAGGTGTTGCAGGCTGCCGGTGCCGAACACCACGCGTGAGGGCTGGCCGTTGTAGACAAAACTTTTCATGGCCAGATCCCCCGGTTGCTTCAATTCAGATCAAACACGCTCGACGATGAGTGCAATACCCTGCCCCACACCAATGCACATGGTGCACAGTGCGTAGCGGCCGCCCGTGCGGTGCAACTGGTTGACCGCAGTGGTCACCAGGCGTGCGCCCGAGGCGCCCAGCGGGTGGCCGAGTGCAATCGCGCCGCCGTTGGGGTTCACGCGGGGGTCGTTGTCCTGCAGGCCCAGTTCGCGCAGCACGGCCAGGCCCTGTGCGGCAAAGGCTTCATTGAGTTCGATGACATCCATCTGCTCGAGATTGAGGCCCGTCAGTGCCAGCACTTTTTGCGTGGCGGGTGCGGGGCCAATGCCCATGATGCGCGGGGCCACACCCACCGTGGCCATGCCGACGATGCGGGCGCGTGGGGTCAGGCCGTTTTTCTTCGCGGCTTCTTCGGTACCGATCAGCATGGCGCACGCGCCATCGTTCACGCCCGACGCGTTACCGGCGGTCACGGTGCCGTCAGGACGCACAACGCCCTTGAGCTTGGCCAGCGTTTCCATGGTGGTTGCGCGCGGGTGCTCGTCCTTGCTGACAACAATCGCATCGCCCTTCTTTTGGGGAATCGTGACAGGCACGATTTCCGCATCAAAGACACCGGCGTTCTGCGCGGCCACAGCCTTGAGCTGCGAGGCGAGGGCCATCCTGTCCTGGTCTTCGCGGCTGATCTTGTAGTCGGTGGCAACGTTCTCTGCGGTTTCGGGCATGGCATCGACGCCGTATTTCTCTTTCATCAGCTTGTTGATGAAACGCCAGCCGATGGTCGTGTCGTACATCTGCACATTGCGGCTGAAAGGGCTGTCAGCCTTGCCCATGACATAAGGCGCGCGGCTCATGCTCTCGACACCGCCGGCAATCATCAACTTTGCTTCGCCCGACTTGATGGCGCGCGCTGCGGTGCCCACGGCATCCATGCCCGAGCCGCACAGGCGGTTGATGGTCGCGCCCGGCATTTCCATCGGCAGGCCAGCCAGCAAGGTGGCCATGTGCGCGACATTGCGGTTGTCTTCACCGGCCTGGTTGACGTTGCCGTAAATCACATCGGTCACGGCCAGCCAGTCAACATTCGGGTTGCGCGCCATCAGCGCCTTGAGCGGCACGGCGCCGAGGTCGTCGGTGCGCACACTGCTGAGTGCGCCGCCGTAACGGCCGAAAGGGGTGCGCACGGCGTCGCAGATGAAGGCTTGGGTGGTCATGGAGATCTCCGGTTAATACTGAAAAAAATTAGTCTGTCGAGGTTCAGGCGGCGATGGGCAGTCCGACCAGCTTTTCAAGCTCGGCATGGCTCAGGCCTTCGACCATGTCGACGAGTTGGAGGCCCTCAGGCGTGCAGGCCAGCGTGGCAATATCTGAATAGATGCGCTTGACGCAGCCAATGCCGGTCAGCGGGTAGCTGCACTTGTCGACGACCTTGCTCTCGCCTTTTTTGGTGAGCAAATCCATCATCACCCAGGTCTGCTTCGCGCCAATGGCAAGGTCCATCGCGCCACCGACGGCGGGGATGGAGCCGGGCTCGCCGGTGCTCCAGTTGGCGAGGTCGCCAGTGCTTGACACCTGGAAGGCGCCCAGCACACAGATGTCGAGGTGGCCACCACGCATCATGGCAAAGCTGTCGGCATGGTGAAAAAAGGCGCCGCCCTTGAGCAGCGTCACCGGCTGCTTGCCGGCGTTGATGAGGTCGTAGTCTTCTTCGCCTTCAGCAGGTGCGGGGCCCATGCCGAGAATGCCGTTTTCGCTGTGCAGCAGCACTTCGCGGCTTGAAGGAATGTGGTTGGCCACCAGGGTCGGCTGGCCTATGCCGAGGTTGACGGTCGCACCTTCGGGGATGTCCTGGGCGACGCGTGCAGCGAGCTGGTCTTTGGTGCGTTTTTGGTAGGTCATTTTGTGCTCCGGTACTCAGGCTGCTTTTTTCGCGCCACCAGATTGCGTGGCAACACGGTCGATCTTCACGATCTGGTGAACGAAGATGCCGGGGGTGATCACCGCCTCCGGGTCCAGCCCGCCAAGCTCGACGATTTCATGCACGGTGGCAATCGTCTTTTTCGCAGCCATGGCCATCACCGGGCCAAAGTTGCGCGCGGCCATGCGGTAGGTCAGGTTGCCCCAGCGGTCACCGCGCTCTGCGCGTATCAGCGCCACGTCGCCATGAATCGGCATCTCCAGCACATAGTGCTTGCCGTTGATCTCGCGGGTTTCCTTGAGCGATCCGTCTGCGTTCTTGGCCAGCTCCGTGCCGTAACCCGTCGGTGAAAAGAAGGCGCCCACACCTGCACCGGCTGCGCGAATACGTTCGGCCAGGTTGCCCTGGGGCACCAGTTCAAGCTCGACCTTACCGCTGCGATACAGCCCGTCAAACACGTAGCTGTCAGCCTGGCGCGGAAAGCTGCAGATCACCTTGCGCACCTGCCCGGCCTTGAGCAGGGCAGCGAGCCCCGCCTCACCATTGCCGGCATTGTTGTTGACCAGGGTCAGGTCTTTGGCGCCGTGGGCAATCAGGCCGTCAATCAGTTCGATGGGAATGCCGGCCGTGCCGAAGCCGCCAATCAGGATGGTCGAGCCGTCCTTGACGCCGGCCAGCGCATCGGCCACCGAGCGGGCTATCTTGTTGATCATGGGGTGTCTCCGGTCTCTGCACTTGCAAGCAGAAGCGCGTTTAAAGGAAATACGTTTAAAAGTTCGACATAAGAACAATAGTTCGTATAATGAATTTTAGGAGATTTCACCCACCATGGCAAATGCCGCGACAAAACGTATTGCAGACCTCAAACCCGGCGATGGGTATGTGCAGTCGTTTGCGCGCGGCCTGGAGGTCATACGCTCTTTCAGTGCCGATGCGCCCCGCCAGACGCTGACCGAAGTTGCGGAGCGTAGCGGCCTGACCCGTGCTGGCGCGCGCCGCATTTTGCTGACGCTTCAATCATTGGGTTATGTGGCGCTGGAGGGCAAGACCTTCAGCCTGACGCCGCGGATTCTCGATCTCGGCTTTGCCTACCTGTCGTCCATGCCGATCTGGAACCTGGCCGAACCGGTGATGGAAAAGCTGGTGGCCGAGGTGCGCGAGTCCTGCTCGGTTGCGGTGCTGGACGGCACCGACATTGTTTACGTGCTGCGCATACCCACGCACAAGATCATGAGCATCAACCTCGGTGTGGGTTCACGCCTGCCGGCCTATTGCACCTCGCTGGGCAGGGTGTTGCTGGGCGCATTGCCCGATGAAGAGCTGGCCGCGCGCCTGGAACGCTCAGACATCACCCCCCGCACCAAATACACGGTGACGGGCATGAAGGACTTGCTGGCACGCATGGAGCAGGTCCGCAAACAGGGCTGGTCCATGGTGAATCAGGAGCTTGAAGAAGGCCTGGTGTCGATGTCGGCGCCGATCACGGATCGCGCAGGGCGAACCGTCGCCGCACTGAATATCAGTGGCCAGGCCAACCGCACCAGTGCCAAGATCATGCAGGAGACGATGCTGCCGCAACTGCTGTCAGCGGCGAAGGATATTTCGCGCATGCTGACTGTTCAACGCGCCTGAGCGCGCTGAACGACGTCAGGTCAGGATTTGCGGAAGCCAGCGACGAGGACGATTGCGCCCAAAGCGATCGCACCGAGGCTCAGCCACTGGGGAATGTTGATGGACTCGCGTTCCTTGACGGTCAGCTCGATGGGGCCGACCTTGGCGGCGGTCGTGTCTTTGGTGAAGCTGAAGCCACCGGTGAAAAAGCCTGCCAGGCCGATGACGACCAGAACAATACCTGCGATTTTTGCTGCGTTCATTTGGGTTTCTCCTCGCCGGGTTTGTTGATAAATATCTGGTAGCGCCGCGTCCCGGAACCGCATCACCCTGACCCGTAATGTAGGGATGGAGCCTGAATCCGTCTGTAGGACTCAACCGGGCAAATCCGTCAACAAAGTCCGTGAAGGCAAACCAGCACGCCTGCAGCGGGAAAGTACCTCGCGATAAACTGCCTGCATGTTTACGCCGTCACAAGCCGATGTCCGCCGTTTTTTCTGCGCGGTGCATGCAAAAACCAAAACCGGCCAGCCCATGGAGGCGATTGAGACCCTGGCCAGCCAATGGATTGCCGAGCACCCTGAATATCACGCAGACTTTGAAGATGTGGATGCGGCGCTTGTAAAAATGTATGACGTGGAAGGCGGCAAGACCAACCCTTTTTTGCATATCTCGATGCACCTGTCCATCAGCGAACAATGCTCTATAGACCAGCCACGCGGTATCAGGCAGGCGGTCGAGCTGCTGACCGCCAGGCGCGACTCATTGCATGACGCGCACCATGAAACGATGGACTGCCTGGGCCAGATGGTCTGGGAGAGCCAGCGCTCAGGCAGGCCACCCGATGGGGCCGCCTATATCGACTGCGTGCAACGCCGCGCGACAAAGGACTGATTTCCCTCAAAGTCGGGACGTAAAAAAAGCCGCTGAATCAGCGGCTTTTCTTTTGGTCACCCGGGTTTAACGGAAGCGGCTTTCAGGAACGGTTTTCAGGTCGCCCTCAAGCGAAGACAGATAACCAGCCATGGCCTTCAGTTCGGCATTGGTGTACTGCTTGGCCATGCCGGCCATGATGGCGTTGCCGCGGCCAACCTTGGCGTTGCTCGGGTCCATCTTGTAGGACTTCAGGGCCACGAAGAGGTAGTCAGCGTGCTGGCCTGCGATCTTGGGGTAGCTGGGGTCAATCGGCTTGCTGAAGTTGGCGCCGTGGCAGGACGCACAGTTGGCCTTGTTCAGGAGCGCCTGGACTGCAGGGCTGGGGGCCCTGGGGGTCGCTGGCAAGGCGGCACCGGCCACTACGCCGCTGACGCTGTAATAGGCAGACAGGTCGGCGATGTCCTGGTCAGACAGGCTTTCTGCGATGCCGCGCATGCTGGGGTACTTGCGCTCGCCCTTTTTGTAGGCATGCAGTGCGGCAGAGATGTAGGCGGCGCTCTGGCCGGAGATCATCGGCACCTTGTAAATCTCGGGGAAGGACGACTGGTAGCCCTTGATGCCATGGCAACCGATGCACATGGCATTTTTGGTTTCACCTGCCTTGGCGTCGCCCTTGATTTCCTGGGCCTGGCCTGAGGCGGTCGCAAATGCGACAGCTACAGCGAATATCGTAGTAAAAAGCTTGTTCATTTTGCGCGCACAATCGAGTGGGATTCAGGTGGGGATTGTTGTTATAAACAGCTTTTGATTATATCTGGGCGCGCACCGCCAAAGCGCCGCCCGGCCTGAAACAGCGCAGATAGCGCCCCAAACCCCCTTCCCTTCACCCGGCAAACGACACAGAACGCACTTTTGAACATGAAATTCCAAGGCTCCAAAAACTACGTCGCCACCCAGGACCTGATGCTGGCCGTCAACGCGTCCGCCACCCTTAAAAAGCCCCTGCTGGTCAAGGGCGAGCCCGGCACCGGCAAGACCATGCTGGCCGAAGAGGTGGCCGAGGCCATGGGACTGCCGCTGCTGCAATGGCACATCAAGTCAACCACCAAGGCACAGCAGGGCCTGTATGAGTACGACGCCGTCTCGCGCCTGCGCGATTCGCAGCTCAGCAGCGTCGATGGGGGCGAAAAGGTCAAGGACATCCACAACTACATCGTCAAGGGCGTGCTCTGGCAGGCTTTCACGTCTGAAACGCCGGTCGCCCTGCTGATTGACGAAATCGACAAGGCCGACATCGAGTTTCCCAACGATTTGCTGCGCGAAATCGACCGCATGGAGTTCTATGTGTACGAGACGCGTGAGCTCATCAAGGCCAAGCACAGGCCACTGGTGTTCATCACCTCCAACAACGAGAAGGAGCTGCCTGACGCCTTTTTGCGCCGCTGCTTCTTTCACTACATCAAGTTCCCCGACGCAGACACCATGCGCCAGATCGTGGATGTGCACTTCCCCGGCCTGAAAAAGGAACTGCTGGCTGCGGCCATGAAAACGTTTTACGACGTGCGCAACCTGCCAGGCCTGAAGAAAAAGCCCTCCACCAGCGAGCTGCTGGACTGGCTCAAGCTGCTGGTCGCCGAAGACATTCCGCTCGAAGCCCTGCAAAGCAAGGACGACAAGGTCGCAGTGCCTCCGCTGGTGGGCGCCCTGCTGAAGAACGAGCAGGATGTGACCCTCTTTGAAAAGCTGGTGTTCATGCAGCGCAATAATCGTTAAGCCTGAACCTCACTTCAAAAAAAAGAGACATCCATGAACCAGAAATCGCTGCTTGTTGAAGGCCTCTCCGACGCCATTGGTTTTGTCGGCGGCGCGCTGCTCGGCTTCTGGATTGGCAAACTTCTGGGCCTGAATATCTTTGACGCCGGCTACAGCAACAGCAGCATCTTCGGCATCGTGCTTGTTGGCCTGGGTGGCGGACTCGGGCTGCAGATTGCCCGACGCTGGCGCAGCCGCAAGAAGCCCGACAAAGACAGCGCGGACAACTAAAAATGGGTTTTGTTGATCCGGTCACACTCGAAGCCCGGGGCGTCAGGCTTGTACCGCTGGCGCTGCAGCACGAAGCAGGGCTGGCGGCAGCAGCGGCCGACGGTGAACTCTGGAAACTGCGCATCACCTCGGTGCCCGGGCCGCAGGAAACCCGCAGCTACATCGAAACAGCGCTGGCCACCGGCAACCGCGTGGCTTTTGCCGTGACGGACATCGCGACGGGTGATGTGCTGGGTTCCACCAGTTACCACGACATCGTGGACAACCTCAAACGCGTCGAGATTGGCTACACCTGGTATGCAGCGCGTTGCCAGCGTACACACGTCAACACCACCTGCAAGCTGATGATGCTGACGCATGCCTTTGAAACACTGGGCTGCAATATCGTGGGCTGGCGCACCGACAACTTCAACTTCGCATCGCAGAAAGCCATCGAGCGTCTGGGCGCCAGAAAAGACGGCGTCATTCGAGGGCATGCCCTGCGCCGCGACGGCACCATTCGCGACACGGTGATGTACAGCCTGAGCGCCGGCGAATGGCCCGAAGTCAAGGCGCAACTGCTTTATCTGCTCGACAAGCCACGTTAGGCACCCATCATGCTCATTGACTTCTTCTACACCCTCCGCTCAGCCAAACTGCCCGTCTCCGTCAAGGAATACCTGATGCTGCTCGAAGCGCTGGAAGCCGGCGTGGTCGGCCCCAACAGCGGCAAGGACGACGCAGATGGCACGCCTGGCGAGGGTGCTTACAAAATTGACGACTTCTATTACCTCAGCCGCACGGTGCTGGTGAAGGACGAAAAGCATTACGACAAGTTTGACCGGGCGTTTGCGGCCTACTTCAAGGGCGTGGAGATGCTCACGGACTTCACCAAGGATGTGCCGCTCGAATGGCTGCGCAAAAACCTCGAGCTCGAACTCAGCCCCGAAGAAAAAGCGAAGATCGAAAAAATGGGCTGGGACGAGCTCATGGAAACGCTGAAAAAGCGTTTTGAAGAGCAGAAAGAACGCCACGAAGGCGGCAGCAAATGGATAGGCACGGGCGGCACCTCGCCCTTTGGTGCCAACGGCTTCAACCCCCAGGGCATACGCATAGGCCAGGAAAAAAGCCGCAACAAGAGCGCCGTGAAGGTGTGGGACCAGCGCGCCTACAAGGACTACGACGACACGCAGGAGCTGGGCACACGCAACATCAAGGTCGCGCTGCGCCGCCTGCGCAAGTTTGCGCGTGAGGGCCATGTTGAAGAGCTGGACCTGGACGACACCATCAAGTCCACCGCCGCCAACGCCGGCTGGCTGGACATCAAGATGGTGCCGGAGCGCCACAACAATGTGAAGGTGCTGCTGCTCATGGACGTGGGCGGCACCATGGACGAACACATTGCGCGTGTGGAAGAAATGTTCTCGGCCGTGAAGACCGAGTTCAAGCACCTGGAGTTTTATTACTTCCACAACTGTGTCTATGACTTCATGTGGAAGAACAACCGCCGCCGCTTCAGCGAGAAGTTTGCGACCTGGGACATCATCCGCAAGTACAACAAGGACTACAAGCTCATCTTCATCGGTGACGCGACCATGAGCCCTTATGAAATTTTGCAGCCCGGCGGCAGCGTTGAATACAACAACGAGGAAGCCGGTGCCGAATGGATGCAGCGCCTGACCAACGCCTTCCCCAAATTTGCGTGGATCAACCCCGAGCCGCAAGGCGTGTGGCAATACCGGCAAAGCATCAGCGTCATCCAGCAGCTCGTCAACCAGCGCATGTATCCCCTGACCATCAAGGGGCTTGAAGAAGCCATGCGCATGCTCTCCAAATAGTGCTCAAGTAAACTGGCTGGCGTGACCCACACGCGTACATGCCAGGCGTGGCTGAGCCCGAAAGCGCTGCTGATGGCCGCAGCCATGGCGCTTGCAACATTCACCTTCCCGACCCAGGCGCAAAATACTGCGCCCGGCGTGACCGCGACTGTGGCGGGCGCGCTGGCGACAGCGCCCAGGACCGGCGAGAGTGCACCTTCAGCGACGTCGATGACCGCAGTGGCCACGCCTGCCTCAAACGTCACCCAGACTGCGCCAGCCCCGGCCCCACCGCCAGCCAGCGTCCAGGCACCGCCCACACCCGAAGGCGCAACCGGGCCTTCCAGCGCCACGCCCGAGGTCACTGCCTTCGATATCGTGGTCAGGGCACCAGCTGCGGTGAAGGATCTGGTAGAAAAACACATAGAACTGCAGCGCTACAGGGCCGTCACTGACCTTGACGATGCCGAGCTCGCACGCCTGGTGGTGCTGGCCGAGCGCAACGTGCGCAACCTGGTCGGCACACTGGGTTACTTCAGCCCCGACATACGCATCACCCGTGAAGGTGCGGCCAACCAGCACCCGACCATCATCGTGGCCATAGACCCCGGCCCGCTCACGCGAACCACTGACGTTGCGATTGATTTCTCTGGTGACATCGCCACCTCTGCCGACAGGGATGCAGTTGCCCAGCGCGATGAAATCCGCCGCGACTGGCGGCTGCCACAGGGCCAGCGCTTCACACAGGATGCATGGGACGGCGCCAAGACGCAGGCCCTGCGCGAACTCGTGGCCAGGCGCTACCCTGCAGGCAGGCTGGCCGACAGCCTGGCCGACATTGATGCGCCTGCGCAATCCGCACGCCTGTCGCTGAAGCTTGATTCCGGCCCGCTCTATCGCCTCGGCCCCATGCAGGTCAGCGGCGTCGAACGTTATGACCCCGTCCTGGTGCCCCGAATCGCACGCCTGGCGGAAGGCGCGGTCTATGACCAGAAGCAGCTCGCCGACGCACAGCTGCGGCTGGCCTCCAGTGGCTACTTTGATTCGGCCTATATTTTTGTCAACCCTGAAAGCGACCCGGCTGCCGCCCCTGTGCAGGTGCAGGTACGCGAGACCAAACTGCAGAAGGTCATTCTGGGTGTGGGTGCCAGCACCGACAACGGCCCGCGCGTGTCGCTTGAGCACACGCACAACCGCGTACCCGGTACCAACTGGCGGGCCGTCACCAAACTGCAGCTGGAAAGAAAATCACCCTACGCGCAAACCGAGTGGACCTCCATGCCCGACGCCGACAACTGGCGCTGGGTGGCGCTTGGCCGCGCCGAGCGCATCGAAGACAGACAGCTCATCACACGCTCACAGCGCCTGCGCTTTGGGCGTACGCAATCGGGCGACAGCATAGACCGCAACATCTACGCGCAATACGACCGCGCGCGCGTGCAGGACCTGAGTGCCACAGGCCTGTCTGCAGCCGACACCGGCGACGGCTCGGCCCTCAGCGGCAACTATGTCTGGACGGGCCGTTACTTCGACAGCCTGCCCTTCCCCAGCAAGGGTTACGGGCTCGGTTTCGAGATGGGTGGCGGCGTGACCCTGGGCACCAGACGCCAGCCCTTTGCAAGGGCAGTGGGACGCTACCTCGGTGTGACCCCGCTGTCCAACGGCCGCATCGCCACCCGCGCAGAAGGTGGCGCGGTGGTCGCAGCCGACGATGCACGCGTGCCGAGCGCCCAACTCTTTCGCACAGGCGGCGACAGCACAGTGCGCGGTTATGGCTACCGCGACATCGGCATTCCCCTGGCAGGCGGCGTTGTCGGGCCGGGCCGCTACATGGCCGTCGGCAGCGTGGAATGGCAACGCCCCATCCTCAAGGACGGCCTGCCCAGCGAGTGGGAGCACACCGTGTTCATGGATGCAGGCGCTGTTGCAGACCGTGCGCAGGACCTCAAGCCTTCTGTCGGCATAGGCACGGGCCTGCGCTGGCGCAGTCCCATAGGCCCACTGCAGATTGACCTCGCCTATGGCGTGAAGGTCAAGGCGCTGCGGCTTCACATCAACGTGGGTTTTGTTTTCTGATGCAGGCCGAAGACAACACGCCAAACAACGCAACCCGACCCTTGCGGAAGGCACCACGCTGGCTGAAGCTTGCAGCGGCTGCACTCGGCGGTGTTGTGTTGACGGCGGTGCTGGCAACAGCAGCGCTCTGGGTGTGGGCCGGCAGCGACGGATCGCTGGCCACGGGGTTGCGCTGGGTCGCGCGATACCAGCCGCTTGCTTCTGAAGGCGCCAGCGGTTCACTGCGCAAGGGTGGCGCGGTCAAGCGCCTGGTGTGGCAGCAGGACGGCATGACGGTGGAAGCCAGTGAGGTGGCTTTCTCATGGCAGCCCTGGTCACTGCTGCACGCCACGCTCAAGCTCAACAGCCTGTCTGCCTCGACGATTCGCGTCAACGACCAGCGGCCCGCGTCAAACACACCGTCACTACCCCCCACCGCACTGGGTCTGCCGCTGCAGATTGCGCTGGATGATTTTGCCGTCGGGCGTTTTCAGTGGCAGGGCTCGCCTGCGATAGAGGTGCAGGGCATTTCGGGCAATTACCTTTACACGGGCCTGCGCCATGAATTGGCACTGAAAAATCTTCAGTTTGCAAACGGCCACTATCAGGGCAAGGCGACGCTGGCATCCACGCAACCACTTGAGCTTGAGGCCAAGCTCACCGGCACCGTGCAAGCGCCCGTACCCGGCCGCACCACCACACTGCCGCTGAGCTTCAATGCCAGCGCCAAAGGCCCGTTGACCGAACTTGCGCTCAAGGCCGTCCTGCAAATGCAGCCAGGGTCCGCAACTGTTGCCAGCCTTTCACCACATGCAACAGCGACGGCGCGTGTCACGCCATGGGCGGCACAACCCCTGCCCGAGGCCGATGCGGATTTCCGCGCGCTGGACATTGCAGCGCTGTGGCCCGATGCACCGCAAACCCGGCTGACGGGGCAAGCCAGCGTGCGGCCTGCGCAGGCCACCACCACGTCAGCCTGGGTTCTTCAAACACAGCTCGTCAATGAACTTCCCGGGCCGTGGGATAAAAAACGCCTGCCTCTTGAAAGCCTTCAGGCCCAGGGTGAATGGCGTGATGGCGCGGCCATTGTGCGCAGCCTCAAGGCCGGGCTGGGCGGTGGAGAACTGACGGCAACCGGTCAGTGGCTGGGCGCGCCACAAACATCAACACCCCCTGCGACGGCCACCGCGCCGCGTCAGGACTGGTCGGTGCAGGCCACCCTCAAACAAATCAACCCTGCTGCATTGCACACGCAGTTTGCATCGTTGCCGGTAGACGGGCGCGCAGAGGCCAAAAGCCAGGGCAGCGCCATTGCGTTTGACGCCAGCCTTCAGTCGGCAAACGCTCCGCTTGCCGGGCGATCAGCAGCACAACAAAAAAACAACCAGCTTCGCCTGCGCGATGCAACCGCCACAGGCCGCTGGGATGCTGGCCAGGCAGGCGGCACGCTGGTACTCTCGGCCTTTCGTGTGCGCACTGATGACGCTGAAGTTGCAGGCTCGCTTGAAGCCCAACCCGCAGCAAAGGCCGGCAAGGGCCGCGTCACATTGACAGCGCCCGGCCTGCTGGCACAGGCACAAGGCGACCTGCGTCAGGCCAGCGGCGCAGGCACGCTGGACATGCAGGCCAGGGACGCATCACAGGCCTTGCGCTGGCTGCAAAAACTGCCCGGCATGCCATCAGACATTCAGGCTGCAAATGCCTCGGGAAACGCTGCGCTGACACTCAACTGGCAAGGCGGCTGGCAAGACCCCGCAATTCAGGCGAAGCTGCAGGTGCCATCGCTCGACTGGCGCAGCAGCCCAGCCAGGCTAACTGCCGCCAATGCCACGCCATCACTTTCAGTTTCGTCTGTTGCCACCGCCAAGCAGGTCACCAGCACAGCAACGCCTGCAAACATATTGAAGATCCGCGCGCTTGAAGCCAGCATCAACGGCAAACTCAGCCAGGCGCAAATCGCATTGCAGGCCAGGGTTGAAAGCGGCACACGCCGCTATGGCCTGCAACTGGCAGCAGACGGCGGCCGCATCACGGCATCGCGTCAGGGCGCACTTGATGGCTGGGCCACATCGGCGTGGCAATCGGTGGTCAAGCAACTCAGCGTGTCACTTGAAGACCCCGCTTTGGGCGAAGGCGCCTGGCGTCTGTCTACACGCGGAAACGTGCCACTGCGCTGGTCGCCCGGTGCTGCAGGCGGTACTTTTGAATCGGGTGCAGGGGAGGCCATACTTGCAGCGCCGCCGCGGGCAGCAACTGCAACGCCTGGTGCAACTTCCCCCTCTCAAGCACTTGTTCAATGGCAACCGATACGCCGACGCGGCGGTGAACTGAGCACCGCCGGCAAAATCACCGGCCTCCCCCTGGCATGGATAGAGCTGGTAGCCGGCCCGCAAATGGCCGGGGCAGGCCTCGCAGGCAACCTGGTGTTTGACGGCGCATGGGATGCGCAGCTGGGCGACACCCTGCGCGTCAAGGCCAGCCTGGCGCGCAGCAGCGGCGACATCAGCGTGCAGGCCGAGAGCACGCAGGGCATCTCAAGCCGCGTTGCAGCCGGAGTGAAGGAAGCCAGGCTGTCGCTCGACAGCAATGGCGATGCATTGACGCTGGCCCTGCGCTGGGACAGCGAACGCGCAGGCACGGCTGACGGGCAACTCACCACAAGGCTGGCCAAAGACAGCGCTGGCGGCTGGGCCTGGCCTGACGATGCACCCCTGCGCGGCCAGTTGCGTGCGCAGCTGCCGCGTATAGGCGTCTGGTCTGTACTCGCACCGCCGGGCTGGCGCTTGCGCGGCACGCTGGGCGCCAATGTGGCCATCAGTGGCACACGTGCCCAGCCGCAACTGGCCGGCGACCTGACGGCCAATGACCTCGCACTGCGCTCCATCGTCGATGGCATCGAGTTCGGCAACGGCCGCCTGCGCGCACGGCTGGACGGCACCCGCATGCGCATCAACGAGTTCACGCTGCAGGGCGCAGGCACCAACAATACCGGCGGCACATTGAGCGCGCAGGGCGAAGCCGCCTGGCTGGACGGCAAGGCGCAGGTGCAGCTTGATGCGAAACTCGACCGCCTGCGCGCCAGCATACGCACCGACAGGCAGGTCACGCTGTCAGGCGACCTGCAGGCAAAACTTGAAGGTCGGCAGGCGCAGTTCACGGGCAATCTCAAGGTCGACCAGGCACGCATCCTGTTGCCTGACGAGGGCACACCCCAGCTTGGCGAAGACGTGGTGGTACGCAGCGCTGGCGGCGCGGCGGTCGGAAAAAAGGCACCGGCCGAAGCCAATGCCGCGGCACCGGCCGCCAGTGAGTCAGGCAGGCTCAAAATCGCCGTGCAGATTGATCTGGGCCAGGACTTCCGCGTGCAGGGCAAAGGCATAGACACCCGGGTCCGCGGCTCGCTCGCACTCACGGGTGAATCACTGACCGAGCCACGCCTGGTCGGCACCGTGAACACCTTCGGTGGCCAGTACCGCGCCTACGGCCAGCGGCTTGACGTCGAACAAGGTGTGCTGAGGTTCAGCGGCCCCATAGACAACCCTGCGCTCGATATTCTTGCCATCAGGCCCAACCTCACGCAGCGCGTAGGTGTGCAGATCACAGGCACCGCCCTGCTGCCGCGCGTTCGGCTGTATGCGCAGCCCGAGCTGCCCGATGCCGAAAAGCTGTCCTGGCTGGTCGTGGGCCGCGCATCCGCATCAGGCGGGGCAGAAGCCGCCCTGCTGCAGCAGGCCGCGCTGGCATTGCTGGGCAGCAAAAGCAGCGGCATGTCGGGCGGCCTGGCTTCATCGCTGGGCCTGGATGAGCTGTCCTTCAGGGGCGCAGCCAACAACGCCGACGGCACCACGACCGAAGGTGCTGTCACGCTGGGCAAACGCTTCTCGCGCAACTTTTACGCAGCCTATGAACGCAGCATCTCCGGTGCGCTCGGCACCCTGTTTGTGTTTTACGACCTGTCGCAACGCTTCACCGTACGGGCCCAGGCCGGGCAGCAAAGTGCGGTGGATTTGATCTACACCTTCCAGTACGACTGAGGCTACCTGCAGGCGGGCGCACTCCAGCGAATACAATCCGTGTTCCCTGCAGCAACTGCAGGTGTTGCGGCCATAGTTCAATGGATAGAACGGCCCCCTCCTAAGGGGCAGATAGGGGTTCGATTCCCTTTGGCCGCACCAGCTGGCTCAGCGCAAATGTCCGGGCCTAGCTCCGCCCCACCAGCTTCGCAATCAGCTCGCTGCTGCTCGACACATCGAACTTGCGCATCAGCCTGGCGCGGTGGGACTCCACCGTCCTGAAACCTATACCCAGCTCAATCGCGATCTGTTTGCTGCTTTTGCCGTTGACCAGGAACTGTGCAATCTCGCGTTCGCGCGCCGTGAGGTCTGTGGTCACGGGACGGGCTGACGAAATGTCTTCAAACACCCAGACGGCCACATCAAACGGGTTCACGCGGTCCCTGGTGCGGCCCGAGACGTGGCACCAGAAGAGCTGCCCGTCGGCCTTGCGCATGATGCGGTCATCGGCGTATGCGCCCGTGGCCTGCATGGCGGCGAAGGCGCGCTCGCCGGTGTGGTCGAACTCCTGGCGCGAAGGGTAGATAAGCTCGAACGACTCGCCACGCAGGGCTTCGGGCGCGTAGCCGAAGATGTCGCAGAACGCCTGGTTGTATGACTGGATGACACGCTGGCGGCTCACCAGCAAGCCCACGGGTGCAATGTCGAACACCAGCAGCAGGTCGTCGTCGTATTCAGGTGAGGCCATGTCTTGAAAGATGCCCGGGGAGAGGTGGAAGTACTGGGAAACCCTAGCGTATTTTGACGCCTGTACGAAACGCTCTGGCAGCCCTAAAGTCCTGCTTCTAACTATACAGAGGAGCTTGCAGTGGCCGTTTCGATCGTGGGTTGGGGCCATCTCCCCTTCGGCAAATTTGATGGCATGCGTCTTGAGGACCTGATCGTGCGCGCGGCCCGCGAGGCCATCGCCCATGCAGGCATCACCGGAAATGACATCGACGGCACCTGGCTGGGCAATTTGAACGGCGGCTTTGCGCCCGATATCTTTGCCTCCTCTCTCGCCTTTCACGCCGATGAAGGCCTGCGCTGGAAACCCGCCACGCGCCTTGAAAATGCCTGCGCCTCGGGCTCTGCAGCCATTTATGCGGCATGCGATGCGATTGAATCCGGGCGCGCAAAAATAGCGCTCGTGGTGGGCGCAGAAAAGATGACCGATGTCAGCGGTGCAGACGTCACACGCATACTCGGCGACTGCGGCTACTCCGGTGAGACCGGCTCGCCACCCGGCGGCTTCCCCGGCATCTTCGGCGCTGTGGCTGATGACTACTTTCGCACCTGGGGCAACCAGTCAGAAACACTGGCGCGCATCGCGGCCAAAAACCATGCGAATGGCGCGCTCAACCCATGGGCCCACATGCGGCGTGACCTGGGTTTTGATTTCTGCAACACCGTCTCGGACAAAAACCCCATCATTGCCGGGCCGCTGCGCAAGACAGATTGCTCGCTGGTGTCTGACGGCGCAGCCGCGCTGATCATCGCCAGCGACGATGTTGCCAAAGACTTCCCCATGGCCGTGTCCATCCGTTCACGCGTTCAGGTCAATGACTACCTGCCGCTTAAAAACCGCCGCGCACTTGACTTTGAAGGCCCGCACCGTGCCTGGAAGGCCGCGCTGCAGCAGGCCGGATGCTCTATCTCCGACCTGTCGTTTGCCGAAGTGCATGACTGCTTCACCATCGCCGAACTGCTCAGCTACGAAGCCATGGGCCTGGCGCCGGTTGGCCAGGGCGCGCGCGTCATCGATGACGGCACGGTGATGAAGGGCGGCAGGCTACCCGTGAATGCGTCTGGCGGACTGAAGGCCAAGGGCCACCCGATAGGTGCAACAGGCGTGTCGATGCACGCCATATCGGCCATGCAGCTCGCCGGCCAGGCTGGCGACATACAGGTTCCCGGTGCCACCATGGCGGGTGTCTTCAACATGGGCGGCGCAGCGGTTGCCAGCTATGTCAGCATCCTGGAGCGCCGCCGGTGAACATCGCGCAGCTGCTGCACAGGTCTGCGGAAGTTTTCCCGGACCGGCCTGCCCTTTATGTGGGCGCGCAGCTGTTGCTGGACTACCGCACGCTCGCGCGGCGCACCGCATCACTGGCAGGGTTTCTGAAAGAACAATGCGGCATCAAACCCGGTGACCGTGTCGCCATCTTTTCAGCCAACTGCCCTGAATACCTTGAAGCGCTGAACGCCATCCTGTGGGCCGGCGCAATTGCCGTGCCCGTGAACTACAAGCTGCATGTGAAAGAGCTGGACTATGTGCTGGGCGATTCCGGTGCGCGTGTGCTGCTGGTATCCGGTGCGCTGGCGGGCGATGCGGCCACGGTGGTGGGTGCCGGTGTGCATGTCATCACCTTCGCGTCCGGTGACTATGCCGCAGCCGTGCAGCACCCGCCCATGGCGATGCAGGACAGGCAGCCCGATGACGTGGCCTCACTGTTCTACACATCGGGCACCACCGGCCGCCCCAAGGGCGTGATGCAGACGCACCGCAACCTGCTGGCCATGACGGCCTGTTACTTCACCGATGTCGACGACGTGGCGGCGCTTGATGCCATCGTCTATGCCGCGCCCATGTCGCACGGTGCTGGCCTTTACAACTACGCCTTCACACTGCGCGGTGCGCGCCACGTGGTGCCCACCTCCGGCAGCTTTGACCCCGCCGAGCTGGTAGAGCTGGCCCGCGATGTGGGCAGCCTGTGCTTTTTTGCGGCACCCACCATGGTCAGGCGGCTGGTGGACCACATCAGCGCGGTGAAGGCCGATGTCAGCGGCTTCAAGACCATCGTCTACGGCGGCGGTCCCATGTACACGGAAGACATCAGGCAGGCGCTGGAGGTGATGGGGCCGCGCTTTGCGCAGATTTACGGCCAGGGCGAAAGCCCCATGACCATCACCGCGCTGTCACGCGAGCACCTTGCGGACTCAAACCATCCTGAGTGGGAGCAGCGCATTGCGTCCGTCGGCGTGGCACAGGCGCTGGTCGAAGTGCGCGTGGTCGATGACGCCGGTCAACCCGCATCCGAAGGCACGGTCGGCGAGATTGTGGTGCGCGGCGACACCGTGATGCCCGGCTACTGGAACAGGCCCGAAGCGAGCGCCGACACCCTCAGGAACGGCTGGCTGTATACCGGCGATACGGGTTGCATGGACAGCCACGGTTTCCTGACGCTGAAAGACAGGTCAAAAGACCTCATCATCACCGGCGGCTCCAATGTCTACCCGCGCGAGATTGAAGAAGTGCTGCTCACTCACCCCGCCGTGTCAGAAGTAGCCGTGGTCGGCCAGGTCGATGCCGAATGGGGCGAGGTACCGGTAGCGTTTGTCGTCCTGACAAACGGCAGCCAGCCCTGCGACAAAGACCTCGATGCCTGCTGCCTGCAGGCGATTGCGCGCTTCAAGCGCCCCAAACACTACCGGTATGTGAACGCGCTGCCCAAGAACAGTTACGGCAAGGTGCTCAAGACCGACCTGCGCGCGCAACTGCAGGCCTCACAAGCCGCGCCGCTGGCACCATGAGTTTTGACCTGTGATTTTGTTGATGACTAAAAAGGAGACACCATGACGACAAGCGTAGCCACCAAACCTGAAACAGCCACCGCCGCCCCCAACAGCGAAGCCCCCAACCTCATGTTCAGCCACATGGGCTTTGCCGTGAAGGACATGGCGAAGATGGAAGACTTCTACACCCGCGTGCTGGGGTTCACGGTCACGGACCGCGGCCATGCGGTCGGCATGGACCTGATCTTTCTCTCGCGCGACCCGCATGACCACCACCAGCTGGTGCTGGTATCGGGCAAGCCCGACAACATTCCACCCAACCCGTTCAACGCACAGTTCGGCAGCGTGATCAACCAGATCTCCTTCCGGGTCGGTTCGCTCGACAGCCTGCGCAAGCTGCAGAAAATCCTCGAGAAAGAAAACATCCAGAGCATCTTCCCGGCCAACCACGGCATCGCCTGGAGCATTTACTGCCACGACCCCGATGGCAACAACCTTGAACTCTTTGTCGACACCGAGTGGTACTTCCCGCAGCCCTTCCTGATTCCGCTGGACCTGACCCAGCCGAACGATGCGATCTACAGGCAGACCAAAGAGATGGCGGCAGAGCAGCCCGGCTTCGAGATGAGCGCCGACTGGAAAAAGCGCATAGGCGCACGCATGAACCGTTTTGTACCCGGCCTTTAAGAAGAAAGCTGACATGACCACACTGTTCAAACTCACGACCAGCATTTTTGGCGACCAGGGGCAATCGACCCAGCTGGTGGAGCGTTTTGCCACCTCCTGGCTCGCGAAAAACCCGGGGGCCAAAGTCATCTCGCGCGACCTCGGGCTCAACCCGCCGCACCACCTGGAAGCACCTGCGTTTCTGGCATCACGCGTGCCGGCTGCCGACCGCACGCCGGCGCAGAACAAGCTGCTTGAATACTCGGACTCGCTGATAGCGGAGCTTCGCCAGGCCGACGTGATTGTGCTGGGCCTGCCCATGTACAACTTCGGCATCCCGTCAGGAATGAAGGCCTGGTTCGACCACATCGCACGTGTGGGCGTGACCTTTATGTACACGCCTACCGGCCCCAAAGGCCTGTTGCCCGAAGGCAAGAAGTGCTACATCCTCGCCACACGCGGCGGTATCTATGCAGGCACCAACCGCGACACACAGACAGGCCACGTCACCAACTTCCTGAGCCTGATCGGCATTACCGACATTCAGTTCATCTATGCCGAAGGCCTGAACATCCCCGAGAAGAAGGCAGCCGCCATTGACGGCGCAGGCGCGCAACTCGCCCAGTGGCTAAGCTGACCACACACTCATGCGGCCAGCGCGCCGCTTGTGCAATTTCCAAACCGGCCTTGTGGCCACAGAAAGAAACCAAAAGATGTTCATGCGATGCGCCTACCTCATAGGCCAACCCCAGCCCGGCAAGGGCGACGAGTTGCAACAAGCCCTGCGCTCCGCGCTGAAGATGTACATGAACTTTGACCGCATCCTGTCGGCCAGGCTGCTGCTGGGCCAGGACCACGAAGACGGCGCGCCGGCAATTTACGCCACGCTTGAGTTCTGGTTTGACACCGAGGCAGACCTGCACGCAGCACTGGACAAACCTTACCGCCAGGAGTTCCGCACCTGGTTTGCGGCCAATGTGACGCCACTGTTTGACGGCGTCATCAAGCACATCAACCAGGACGTGACGGAACAAAAACCCTGAGCCATTGCGGCCAGCCCTCTTGTTCCGTCGCAAGCGCTTGTAGGTGTCCTCACACTCGCCTCAGCCGGAATTTGACGTATACATTAATTTTTTAACGTGTACGTCAAAATTTCCAGAAATGTTAACCTGTATATTAACTTTCGAGGTGCTGAGGTGTCTTCAATGACTCAAAATGACCAAAAACAGCAAAAAAAGGGCCATTTTTAGGCATCAAATCGGCTGCAGCCCAATATATACTTGCGTGAGCAGCTACCAAATATATAGCAATTGCTGCCAGCGCCAGGATAGTCAGTTCATTTGTGCGTGACGTCCGATGTGCGCCAACACTCACGGCGCGCTGACACGGGTCCTTTGCGCTGTCCTACCGCCAGCCCGGCCCGCTTGCGCCAGGATGGAGAGTCCGTCATACGGCTCCACTCCACTCCTTCGAAAGCGCAAACATGGCTGAAGCATCTTCACGCGTCCTCTGGAAAGGTGCCATCACCTTTGGGCTGGTGCACATCCCGGTCGGCCTGCATTCGGCCACGTCCGAGCAGGGCCTGGACTTTGACTGGCTGGACAAGCGCAGCATGGACCCGGTGGGCTACAAGCGCATCAACAAGAAGACCGGCAAGGAAATCACCAAGGAAAACATCGTCAAGGGCATTGCCTATGAGCAGGGCGAGTACGTCATCCTCAGCGACAAGGAAATCGCCGACGCCTACCCCAAGACGACGCAGACGATAGAGATTGAAGCGTTCGTCGATGCGGGCGAGATCCCCTTCGTTTACCTTGAGCGGCCCTACTACATCGCGCCCATCAACAAGGGGGCCAAGGTGTATGCGCTACTGCGCGAGACGCTGCTCAAAACCGGCAAGGTGGGGGTGGCGCGGGTCGTCATACAGACCAAGCAGCATTTGGCCGCGCTGATTCCGTCGGGCAAGGGCATGGTGCTGAATCTTCTGCGCTGGGGCGACGAGATTCGGCCCTGGACCAATCTTGAGCTGCCGCCCGAGGGCATCAAGTCTGCCGGCATACGGGACAACGAGATGAAGATGGCCGAGCAGCTGGTGAAAGACATGAGCGCGAAGTGGAACCCGGAGGATTACAAGGACGAGTTCAAGGACGCCATCATGAAACTGGTGCACCAGCGCGTGAAGGCGGGCAAGACCGAAACCGTCACGCCGCTGGAGCATGTGGAAGAAGGCAGTTCTGGCGGCGCGCAGATCATCGACCTGACAGAACTGCTCAAGCGCAGCCTGAAAAAGCCGGCGGCCAAAACCAGCAAGGCGGCGGCTGAGGAAGACGAAGACGACGCGGAAGATGTACCACCATCGAAGAAAAAAGCTGCTTCTGGAACGGCGGCAAAGAAAACGGCAGCGAAATCACGCACTGCGCCGCACAAAAGCGTGGCCAGGCGCAAAGCTGCATAACCTTATTTGCAAGCTGCGCCATGGCCAAAAACGATTCGCTGGAGCTGTACCGGCAAAAGCGTGACTTCGGCGTCACACCTGAGCCGGCCGAGGGTGGCAAACCGAACGCCAAAGCGCTCGCCTATGTCATACAAAAGCACTGGGCCAGCCGGTTGCACTATGACTTCCGGCTGGAGTTTGAAGGCACGCTGAAAAGCTGGGCCGTGCCCAAGGGGCCGAGCCTGGACCCCAAGGTCAAACGCATGGCCGTACAGGTTGAAGACCACCCGCTGTCGTACGGCAGTTTCGAGGGCACGATACCGGCCAGACAATATGGCGCAGGCAATGTCATCGTCTGGGATCGCGGCACCTGGACGCCACTTGAAGATGCTGCCAAAGGCTTCAAGGCCGGCAAGCTGAAGTTTGAAATCCACGGCAAGAAGCTGCGCGGCAAATGGACGCTGGTGCGCATGAAGGGCAAGGGTGAAAAACAGGTGCCCTGGCTGCTCATCAAGGAGCATGACAGCGAAGAGCGCCCTGCCGCCGATTACGACATCACAGAGGCGCTGCCCGACAGCGTGATGAACAGCACCGAATCAAAAACGAAAACAGTTGCGGCAAGCAAAAAGCCGGCGTCACCAGCCACTTCAAAAGGGCTGCCCGCATCAGCAATCAAGGCGAAGTTTCCGCCCATGATCGAACCCCAGCTCGCAACGCTGGTCGAGACCGCGCCCGAAGGCGACTGGCTGTATGAGCTGAAGTTCGACGGTTACCGCCTGATGGCACGCCTGGATGGCGACAAGGTGAACTGCTTCACGCGTAACGGCCATGACTGGACGGACAAGATGCCGCAACTTGCCAGTGCATTAAAAGCACTGAAGCTGGACACCGCCTGGCTGGACGGCGAGATCGTCGTGCCCGACAAGGACGGCATTCCCAACTTCCAGTTGCTGCAGGGCGCGTTTGAAAGCCGTGGGCGAAAGGCTGCACCTGCCAGCGCAAATGCGGCGGCGATTGTTTATTACGTGTTCGACCTGCCCTTTTACGCAGGCCATGATTTGCGCGATGTACCGCTGGCAGAACGCCGTGCGCTGCTGCAAAAAATCATGGCGAAAAAAAAGTCGCCCAGCCTGCGCTTCAGCGACGCCTTTGATGCGCCATCAAAGGACCTGGTCAGCTCGGCCTGCAAGCTGGGTTTTGAAGGGCTGATCGGCAAGCGCGCCGATGCGCCTTACCAGTCGCGCCGTTCACCAGACTGGATCAAGCTCAAATGCGGCAAACGACAGGAGTTCATCATCTGCGGTTTTACCGAACCCAAAGGCTCGCGCAACGGGCTGGGCGCGCTGCTGCTGGGCATACACGATGCCAAGGGCAAGCTGCAGTACGCGGGCAATGTCGGTAGCGGCTTCAATGAGAAGGTTCTAGGCGAGCTGCGCGCGCAACTCGACAGGCTTGAAACAGATGTGCGCCCGTTTGATAGCAAGACGACTGTCGAAGGCAGGCCGCACTGGGTCAAGCCCAAATTGCTGGCCGAGATAGCGTTTGCGGACTGGACCAACACCAACCGCGTGCGGCACGCAGTATTCAAGGGCCTGCGCAGCGACAAAAAACCGCAAGCCATTACCCGGGAGAAAGTTGTGAAAGCATCTGATCTGAAACCTGAAGGAAAGCCCGCAGCCCGGGCCACTCCGAAGACGCCAGTAAAAAAGACTGTCAGCAAAAAGCCGGCAGCGGCGCCGCTGCCAAAGTCGCTGCGCGTGACGCACCCTGAGCGTGTCATAGACAAACAAAGCGGCCTGACCAAGCTGGACCTGGTGCAGCACTACGCAGCAGTCGCCGAGGTCATGCTGTCGCACCTGAAGGGCCGGCCGGTCTCACTGGTTCGTGCGCCGTCGGGAACTGCGGGCGAGCTGTTTTTTCAAAAGCATGCCAAGGGCGATGAACTTCCCGGCGTGAAACTGCTGGACCCTGCGCTGGACCCCTCGCACGACTCGCTGCTGGAGATTGGCAACATCACCGGGCTGCTGTCATCTGCACAGATGAACACGATCGAGTTCCACACGTGGAATGCCACGGCGTCAAGCATAGGCAAGCCCGACCGCATGACCTTCGACCTGGACCCCGGCGAAGGTGTGACATGGCCGCAGATGCAGGAAGCCGCGCTGCTGGTGCGCACGCTGGTGGAAGAACTCGGCCTGGTGCCGTTTCTCAAAACCAGCGGCGGCAAGGGCCTGCATGTGGTGATACCGATCAAGCGCCTGCATGACTGGGACACGGTGAAGGGCTTTTCACAGTTCATCGTGCAGCACCTGGCGCGCACCATACCCCAGCGTTTCGTCGCGAAGAGCGGCCCGACCAACCGCGTGGGCAAAATCTTTGCCGACTACCTGCGCAACGGCTTTGGGGCCACCACGGTCAGCGCGTGGTCTGCACGCGCCCGGCCGGGCATGGGTGTGTCTGTGCCTGTGGCATGGGACGAGTTGCCGGACCTGACAGGCGGCGCGCACTGGGATGTGCAGAACATCGGCGAGCGGCTGGCCACCGGCAACAAGCCGTGGGATGGCTACGCTTCGTCGGCAAAGGCATTGACGGCAGCCATGAAGCTGATGGACTTCAAGCCTGCAAAACCTTAGGCCAGCACAAGCAAGTCAGAGGTGTTTGATGCGCAGCGCGCTGAAGGTACCCGCCACAGCAGCAAAACCAGCAGCCAGCCACAGGGCAATCAGCGGTCCCTTGCCGTCGTGTGGATCAAACAGACCGAAGATCATGGCCAGCAGCACGGCACCCATGATTTGCCCCGTCAGCCGCGCAGTGCCCAGCATGCCACCCGCGCCCCCGCTGCGATGAGCCGGCGCAGAGGTGAGGATGATGTGGTTGTTGGGTGACTGGAACAGCCCAAAACCCATACCGCAGACCAGCATGCGCCAGACAATGTCTGCGTTCGAAGGTTGTGCCGGCAGCAAGGCCAGCAGGGCCAGGCCCAGCGCCATCAGCCCCAGGCCTGTGCCTCCCAGCACGCCACCGGACATGCGGCCAATCAGCCGTCCCGCGACAAGCGCCGTCATGGCGATACCGACCGGCCATGCCGTCAGCAGCAGGCCGGCCTCTAGGTGAGTGCGTCCGTAACTCTCAAGCAGCAGAAACGGCAGGCCGACATAGGCCAGCATCTGCGCGCAGAAAGCGCCTATGGACGTGCCCATCGAGAGCGCGAACACCGGGATGCGCAGAAGGTCTACGGGGAAAAGCGGCAAGGGCTGCTTCAACTGCCTGCGCACATAAAAGATGCCGATCGCGATACCCAGCCCCAGCTCCGTGGCGGCCAGCCACATGGGTACGCCCTGCCCGGCAGCATTCTGCCCCTCAGGCCGCACACCCAAGCCATCGAGGCCGAGGACGACAAGGGTGAACATCAGAATATTGAGGATCACATCCAGCCACGACATGCGGTGGCTGCCGGCCTTTGAAAGGTTGTGCGGCAGGGCACTACGGCCCAGCAACAGGCAGAACACGCCTATGGGCACGTTGATGGCAAACAGCCACGGCCAAGATGAAATTGACAACACGGCTGCGGCAATCGAAGGGCCTGCCACCGTGCCGCCCGCCACCACCATGGAGTTCAAGGCAATGCCGCGCCCCAGCAAGGCGCGGGGATATGTCAGGCGCACCAGCGCCGCATTCACGCCCATGATGCCGGCCGCGCCAACGCCCTGCAGGCCACGCGCCAGCGCAAGTGTGACCAGTGAATCTGCAAAGGTGCAGGCCACCGATGCTGCTGTAAAAAGCGCCATGCCGACCAGGTACACGCGCCGGTAACCCACGACATCGCCCAGTGTGGCCAGCGGCAGCAGCAGTGCAATGATGGCGATCTGGTATGCATTAATCACCCAGATGGACTGGGCCGCCGTGGCATGCAGCTCACGTGTGATGTCCGGCAACGCAAGGTTGACGATGGTGCCGTCCAGCACCGTGACCAGAATCCCCGGAATAATCACCCACAGCGCCCGCATGCGCTCGCGCACCGGCAAACCATCCTGAACAAGCATGCTGACCTTTTTTTGCAAACCCGCAGGCCGGTTGATGGCTGCGCGCGCACGCGCACCATTAACTGGCCGGCAAAACACCTAGTTTAAGAGTGTCGGGACTGCCGGTTCAGCAAGGGGGCGAACATGCGGAAAATGATGTCTACGGGTTTAAATTTCCCACAAACCAGCCCACTTGTAACAGAATGGCACCGCCCATTTATAACTTTTACAAGGGGGGTCAGCCATGGTTTCACGTCGTCAGTCACTCAGGAATTTTGTTGGTTTTGCAGCTTTGACGGGAGCAGCGGTGTCGGCTGCGAACGCGCAGGACAGCTGCGCGGTCTATACAAAGGCCAGCCAGTCGTCCACCACGCCGGATGCGGCATTGAAGCGCCTTCAGGAAGGCAATGCCAGATTCGTCGCAGGCAAGACCGTCAATTGCGATTTGACGAAACAGGTGAAGGAAACCGCCAGCCAGCAATCGCCCATTGCCGTCATCGTTGGTTGCATTGACAGCCGGGTGCCGCCTGAGATGGTGTTTGACCAGCGCCTCGGTGACGTTTTTGCCGCGCGTGTGGCCGGCAATTTTGTCAACGCGGACATTCTGGGCAGCCTGGAGTTCGCCACAAAAATCGTGGGGTCGAAACTGATTGTGGTGCTGGGCCACACCGAATGCGGCGCCATCAAGGGCGCTGTGGACAACGCGAAAATGGGCAACCTGACCGCCCTGCTTGCCAACATACGCCCCTCGCTTGAGAAGCTGCACTACACGGGCGTGCCAAGCTCAAAGAACAGCACGCTGGTTCAGCAGGTGGCCGACCAGAACGCCAAAGATGCGGCAGACATGATCATGAAAAAGAGCCCTGTCATTGCCGAACTGGTCAAGGAAGGCAAAGTGAAAATCGTTTCAGCCATGCACGACGTCAGCACCGGGAAGATCAACTGGTTTGCGTAGTCAGGCGGGGTCCGGGCCGAATGCAGGGCTCATGATTCCGATCCAATAAAAAAAACCCGGCCATGCCATGCATGCCGGGTTTTTTGGCGATTCAAGCGTCCTACTTCATCCCGAACCTGGCTTTGGCGTCATTTACACAGCTGTCCTTGGGGGCACCTGCAAGCGCATCACAGCGCTCCCTGGCAGCCTTGTAGTCAGCTTCGTTTTTGGCCTTGTTGGCGTCCTGGCTGGCATCGGCAATCTTGTCGGTCTTGACCTTGTTCACATCGGCCACGGCCCTGGCAACCTTGGCGTCTTCTTTGGCCTTTACCTGCGCGGCCTTGGCATCCTTGACGCAGACGTCCTTGGCGTTACCTGCGAAGTCATCGCACTTTTCTTTGGCGGTGTCATAGGCAGCGTCAGCCCGGGCCAAACCCACCTTTTCCATGTTTTTGGGGGTGGGTTTGTACTGTGCCTCAAGCTCGGCCTTTGCGACCTTCTCAACGCCCCTGGCTTCGGACTCGCATATATCTTTCGCGTTCGACTTGAAGCCATCGCACTTTTGCTTGTTGGCCTTGTAATCGGCGGAGATACGGTCCTTGCCTGCCTTGTATTCGTCTTTGGTCAGTGCCATGGCATTGCCGGCGAAAGTACACGACAGTGCAATGGTCAGCATGAGCAGCTTGTGTTTCATGGTCAGGATTCCTTTTGAATGGCCGGCTTTAATAACGCTCGAAAAAATTGGTCGGGTTTTTCTCATGCCACTCGGTGACCTGCTTCTCGGCTTCCTCGCGGGTGATGCCGTGACGCTCCTGGATTCGACCCAGCAGCTGGTCGCGCTTGCCGGCAATGATGTCGAGGTCATCGTCGGTCAGCTTGCCCCATTGCTCCTTGACCTTGCCCTTCAATTGCAGCCAGTTGCCTTCGACGGTGTCCTTGTTCATGATGATCTCCTTGGGTGTTTAACAGGCCCATTTCAATAAGGCAGAAAGCCTGATTGCCGGGGTGTTAGGCCACCTTATGACGGCACGCTCCCGGGCCCGGTAGTCCCCCACAAGTGATAACCGTAGGTAGCTGCCTACATCGGCAAGAAGCCCAATTCAGATAATCCGGCATTTGCTGCCCCATATACAGTTGCATAGCTAATTAATATTTGATAGACTTGCCGGCATGTTTGACCACTGCCTGTATTTCAATACCACTGCGCTGGCCCGCCTTGTCGACAAGGAATGGACCATCGCCTTCAAGCCCTTCGGCGTAACGCCATCGCAGGGTTTCATGCTGCGCCTGGTACTCAAAAAGCCCGGCCTGCTGCAGCACCAGATTGCCGATGAACTGACGATCTCCCGGCCCACGGCTACACGCCTGCTGGACGGCCTGCAGACACTGAAACTGGTGGAGCGCAGAAGCATTGAGACGGATGGCAGGCACTGGGCTGTTTATCCCACTCCGGACGCAGAAGCCATGCACGCGGCCATCAACAAGGCCAGCGGCGACGTCACACGCCGCATTCAACAAACCATAGGAAAGGACAATTTCGATGAAACCGTAGCCCACGTTCGCAGCGTGTCAGCCGCGCTGAAATAAGCACAGCACCACGTCCAACAGCTTCACCTTTTTTTTAACACAATAGTTGCATAGCTAACCATATACCCGAGGAATTTTGAAAATGCCCATACTCAACGTCAAGGTCAGCCAGCCCGCCAGCGCAGAACTCAGCATGAAAATATCTGGAATGCTGCTCGAACTCACCACCCGCATCCTGCACAAGAAGCGTGAGTTGACGTCCATCGCCATCGACTACATCGCGCCCGAGCACTGGATAGTGGGCGGCAGCTCACTGGCGGTGCAGGGCAAAAACAGCTTTTATTTCGACATCAAGGTGGTGGACGGTACCAACACCAAGGATGAGAAGGCGCAGTACATCACCGAGTCATTCCATGCGTTTGAAAAGCTGCTTGGCAGAGTGCATGACGAGAGCTACATCTACATTCACGATGTACGGGCAGAAGCCTACGGTTTTGGTGGCCGGACGCAGGAGTGGCGCTATATCAAGGCCAAACCCTGAACGGTTCAGGGGCGCATCAGGTCTGGCGCAAGGCGGCGACGTCTTCGCGCAGGGCATGCGCCCACTCACGCCGGTCTTTGCCTTCGGCTCGTTGCGGATCGCCAAAGGTGATCACGACAACAATGCCGGAAGCGCTCAGGGTGCGCCAGATCGAAACCAGAAGGGTGTCGTCATCAACATAGCACGGCGCAGCGCTGCGTTGCCCGGTGGAGCCGTCAATGAACGAGATGGCAACAGGCTGCACGGGCACATCAGCAACTATCGCTGCCTGCAACAGGTTGGCGTGAAATGGCAGCAAGCTTGTGCCATCGCTGGTAGTGCCTTCAGGAAAGACACCAATCACGTCGCCCTGGCGCAGGCTGTCCGTCATGTGGTGCACCACGCGCATGGCGTCACGCCGGGATTCACGCTCGATGAAAAGCGTGCCCACACCTATGGCCAGACGCCCTATGAGCGGCCACTTCTTGATGTCGGCCTTGGACACAAAACGGCAAAAGCGTGCGGCATGCAGCGATGTGATATCGAGCCACGAAATGTGGTTGGCCACCAGGAGCAAGGGGCCCGGAACAATGACATTTCCCGTCACCCTGAGTTCAATGCCGATGCAGGCCAGCATCTTTGCGGACCAGACCTGTATGCGCTGCTCGCGCTGTTCCTGCTGAAGCCGTGGGAACACCAGCAGGATGGTGAAAAAGCCCACCAGCACATGCAGCAAGGCGCGAGCCAGCCTGATGCCCGCCTTGAGGTTGCTCAAGCTCAGGCCTCGGGTTTCATTTGGTAAGCCAGATGACCGCCCACCACCGTGCATCGCACCCGGCCAGGCAACTGGTAGCCCGAGAACGGTGTGTGTTTGCCCTGGCTTCGCAGCGTGCCAGGCTCCACTGTCCACATTGCAGCAGGATCAAACACGCAGACATCTGCAACACCGCCCTCGACAAGCCGGCCCGCGCTGGCCTGCAGCGTACCAAGGGACTCGCCAAGTACACGGGCAGGTTCGCTGGTCAGCACGGCGAGCGCCCGCATGAGGGTGGCTGCACCGCCGCTGTCGCCTGACCACTTGCAGGCCAGCGACAACAGCAATTCAAGACCGGTGGCACCTGGCTCGGCCTCCGCAAACGGCAGCGTCTTGGCGTCTTCATCCACCGGCGTGTGGTCGGACACCAGGGCATCAACGGTTCCATCAGCAAGGCCCTGGCGCAAGGCATCGCGGTCGCGTTGCTGGCGCAGCGGGGGGTCGAGCCGCGCGCGGCTGTCGAAATAACCGATATCGACATCCGTCAGGTGCAGGCTGTTGATACTCACATCACAGGTCACCGGCAGGCCCTGCGCCCTGGCTGCAGCCACCAGCGCCAGCCCGGCCGCGCTGCTGATACGGCAAAGATGCACGCGTGCGCCGGTGGAGCGTACAAGTTCGATGATGGTGTGCAGCGCAATCGTTTCTGCAGCAACAGGCACACCGCTCAGGCCCAGCCTAGTTGCGAGTGGACCGCTGGCTGCAACACCCTTGCCGAGGTGGATCTCCTGCGGCCTAAGCCACACGGTGTAGCCAAAGCTTGATGCATATTGAAGCGCCCGCATCAGCACCTGCGTGTTGCCCAGCGGGATTTCTGCCTGGCTGAAACCGACACAACCGGCTTCAGTGAGCTCGATCATCTCGGTCAGGGTTTCGCCCTTGAGACCACGGGTCAGCGCACCGAGAGGAAATACGCGGGACTGGTGCAGTTTTTCTGCGCGGAACTTCAACATCTCGACCAGGCCGGGTTCGTCAAGCACAGGGTCGGTATCGGGCGGGCATACCAGGCTGGTAACACCACCAGCCACGGCGGCAGCCAGTTCACTTTCGAGCATGCCTTCATGCTCATACCCGGGTTCGCGCAGGCGGGCAGAGAGGTCAATCAGGCCAGGCATGACGATGCAGCCGCTGGCGTCGATCACCTTGTTGGGTGAGAAGTCTGCGGGTGCCTCTTGAAGCGACACGATGCGACCCCCTGCGATAGCGACATCACCCACCGCATCAAGCTTCGACGCGGGGTCAATAATTCGCCCGTTTTTTATAAGTATCTTCATGCCTCGTTCCCCGCCACTATTCCCATCACCGCCATTCGTACCGCAATACCAAAGGTGACCTGCGGCAGGATCACGCTTTGCGCGCCGTCAACCACGGCGGAGTCAATCTCAACGCCCCGATTTATGGGCCCGGGGTGCATGACGATGGCATCGGGTTTGGCGAGCTTTAGCTTCTCAGTCGTCAGTCCAAAGCTCTTGAAAAATTCCTGACTGCTGGGCAACAGGGCGCCAGACATGCGCTCATTCTGCAAACGCAGCATGATGATGACGTCAGCACCCTTGATGCCTTCTTCAAGCGTGTTGCAGACCCGCACGCCCATCTGCGCCATGTCGGCAGGCACGAGGGTCTTGGGGCCGACCACACGCACCTCAGGGCAGCCCAGCGTGGTGAGCGCATGGATGTCCGAACGCGCGACACGCGAGTGCAGCACGTCGCCGACGATGGCGACGGTGAGGTTGCTGAAGTCTTTCTTGTAGTGGCGAATGGTGTACATGTCCAGCAAGCCCTGGGTGGGGTGCGCATGGCGGCCATCGCCGGCATTGATGACGTGCACATGCGGCGCGACATGCTGGGCAATGAGGTAGGGCGCACCCGATTCGCTGTGGCGCACCACAAACAGGTCGGCGGCCATGGCGCTGAGGTTGGCAATGGTGTCGAGCAACGATTCGCCCTTGGATGCGGACGAGCGTGCGATGTCGAGGTTGATCACGTCTGCCGACAGGCGGGTGGCCGCGATGTCGAAGGTGGTGCGGGTACGGGTGGAGTTTTCAAAGAACAGGTTGAACACCGTCTTGCCGCGCAGCAGCGGGACTTTTTTGACCTCACGGTCGCCAATGCTGACGAAGTTGGCGGCTGTGTCGAGAATCTGCGTCAGGATGGCTTTGGGCAAGCCCTCGATTGACAGCAGGTGAATGAGTTCACCGTTCTTGTTGAGTTGTGGGTTTCGTCGGTACAACACGTTTTAAGCTCCTGGGGCATGTTCTGGCTTGTTCATCCGCCGGTTTTTATATGGTTTGATCATCATCCTCATTCAGGCATCCCTGTCCTGGACCTTGAAACTGAACTGCCCGTTCTCAAGGCGCTCGAGCTCCAGGCTTTGCGATGCAGGCAAAGCCACGCGCGCGATGGCCAGATCAGGCTGCACCGGCAGCTCTCGCCCACCGCGGTCAACCAGAACCACCAGCTTGACGCTTGCCGGGCGGCCATAGTCAAACAGTTCATTGAGTACCGCGCGTATGGTGCGGCCGGTGTAAAGCACGTCATCCACAACCACCAGGTGCGCGCCGTTGACATCAAAAGGCAGCATGGTCTGTGCGCTGGATGCCAGGCCACGGCTTGAAAAATCATCCCTGTGCATGGACGACGACAGGATGCCGGGCTCACCGGGCAGGCTGAGATCGGTTTGCAGGCGCCGGGCCAGCCAGGCACCACCCGATGCGACACCGACCAGCAGGGGCAGCTCGTCATAGGTGGCCATCAGTTGCTGCATGTTGCGATGCAACTCGCGGTATAGCGCTTCTGCGTCCAGCGTCAGGCTACTCATGGAAGACTCCTTAAAAACTGCTCCAGAATTATGCAGGCTGAAGCGGCATCTGCGTCGCGGGCGCCAGCCGAAAGAGCCTCTGTAGTGCTGTAACGCTCGTCCACCTCAAACACCTGCAGCCCGAAGCGCCCGCGCAACTGTCGCGCGAATTTCCGGGCGCGCTCAGTGTTTTCGTGGCTGGCGCCGTTGGGATGAAAGGGAACGCCGACCACCAGCGCATCAGGCTGCCACTCCTTGAGCCTTGCGGCGATGAGCGGGAAGCGGGCATCGCCTTCTGCAGAAATGGTCTGTTGCGGCGTGGCGGTGCGGGTCAGGACATTGCCTGAAGCGACACCGGTACGTTTTAAGCCGAAATCAAAAGCAAGAAAAGTTTGCAAACCGGCGGCCGGGGAAGGCATGGCCGTGAGGCTCATTGGAAGGCCTTCGCACTCCGTGCTACGGTACTCGCCCTGGAGCGGCCCGGCATCTTCATGCGTGGCCAGCCTCGGGAGACAGCATCCAGCTTTGCAGGCCCAGCAACAGCAGGGCCTTGTCGTAGCGCTCTTCAACCGGGGTGTCGAAGATCACCGCGGGGTCGGCCGCCACGGTGAGCCAGCTGTTGTCGGATAGTTCGGATTCAAGCTGGCCCTCGCCCCAGGAGGAATACCCCAGCGACACAAAAATGCGCCGGGGGCCATTGCCGGTGGACAGCGCCTCAAGTACATCCTTGGAGGTGGTCATTTCCAGCCCGCCGGGGATGGTCATGGTCGATGCGTAGACCGACTCATTGCCCGGCATCATGGATTCGTGCAGTACAAAACCGCGCTCGGTCTGCACCGGGCCACCCTGAAAGACGGGTGCCAGCGTGAGGTCCTGCCGGTGCAGGGGAAGCTCAACCTTGTCAAAAAGATTCTTCAGGCTGATGTCGCTGGGCTTGTTGATCACGAGGCCGAGGGCACCGCGCTCGGAGTGCTCACACATGTAAACCACGCTTTTGGCGAAGGTCTCGTCGTTCAAACCCGGCATGGCAATCAAAAAGTGATGCGTCAGGTTGATCGGCGATGAGTCGAGTGGCATGGCTGCATTTTACGCCCAGCAGGCAGTGAGGGGCTACCGGCACGTAGCACGTGGTCGCCTCTGTAAGATATGTTTCATGCAGAAAAAATACAACACCGGCCTGATGTGGTTCAGGCGCGACCTGAGGCTGCAAGACAATGCTGCCCTCTATCAGGCGCTTAAATCCTGCGATCAGGTTTTCTGCGTTTTTGTTTTTGACACTGCCATCCTTGACAGCCTGCCACGCGCCGACCGCAGGGTCGAATTCATACGTGAATCACTGGTAGAGCTCGATGAGGGTTTGCGCAGGCTTGAAGAAAAACACCAGACTCGGCATGGCGGGCTCATCGTCACACACGCTTTAGCAAGCGACGCAATTCCCCTGCTCGCGCACCAGCTGTCGGTTGACGCTGTGTTTACCAACCACGACTACGAACCGCAGGCTCGCGCGCGGGATGCTGCGGTACAGGCGAAGCTGGAAAAGGAAGGCCGTGCACTTCACACATTCAAGGACCATGTGATCTTTGAAAATGCCGAGGTGCTGACCCTTGCAGGCAAGCCTTACAGCGTTTTTACGCCCTACAAGAACGCCTGGCTCAAGAAGGTTGACGGGTTTTATCTGTCGCCCTACCCCGTGGAGAAATATGCTGGCGCGCTGGCGCCCCGGCCAGCTGAACATCAAGGGGCTGTGCCAACACTGAAGAAACTGGGCTTTGAGGAAACAAACCTCAAGGCCCTGAAAATCCCGGCCGGCATGAATGGCGGTGAACAGCTGTTCGAGGATTTTCTCGGCCGCATGGCAGACTATGGAGAGACCCGCAACTTCCCCGCAGTCAAGGGACCCAGCTACCTTGGGGTTCACCTGCGCTTTGGCACGGTATCGATACGCAAACTCGCATCGACAGCGCTTGAGCGCCAGAAAGAAGGCGATGAGGGGGCAGCTGTCTGGCTGAGTGAACTCATCTGGCGCGATTTTTATGCGCAGATTCTCAGCAACTTTCCACATGCTGCTACCGAAGCTTTCAAAGCTGAATACGACCTGATAGATTGGGAGAAAGGTGCCGGTGCCCAGGCACTGTTTGACGCCTGGTGTGAAGGCCGCACCGGCTATCCACTGGTCGATGCCGCCATGGCACAGATCAACCAGACCGGCTACATGCACAACCGCCTGCGCATGGTGGTCGCAAGCTTTCTGACCAAGGACCTGGGGCTGGACTGGCGTTGGGGCGAACGCTATTTTGCAGAAAAACTCAATGACTTTGACCTGGCCTCAAACAATGGTGGCTGGCAATGGGCTTCAAGCAGTGGTTGCGACGCGCAACCCTATTTCAGGATATTCAACCCGACAAGCCAGAGCGAAAAATTCGACCCTGAGGGCAAGTTCATCCGCAAATACCTGCCTGTGCTTGCAGGCCTGCCCAACAATGCCCTTCATGCACCCTGGCTGGCGAAACCACTGGAACTCAAGGCTGCTGGTGTGGAGTTGGGGCAGAACTACCCTACGCCGGTAGTGCAACACGATGAAGCGCGTGCGCTGACGCTGCGGCGCTATGCCGTGGTCAGGAAATCCTGATCGAAAATTGGCCAGCCAGTTGATGCCGACGGCGGGGCCGCAAGGCGGACACCCCCATCAAACATTCAGGCCGAAGCAGGCACCGCAGTGTTGCAATAATGACGTACCAGGCTCATCAACTCTTCTTCAGAGTAGGGCTTGCCAAGGTAATGATCGACACCCAGTTCCCTCGCGTGCTCGCGGTGTTTTTCTGCGATGCGTGACGTGATCATGACGATAGGCAGGCTTGCCAGTCGCACATCACCACGAATGTTCCGCGCCAGGTCGAATCCGTCCATGCGGGGCATCTCGATGTCGGAAAGCACCACCGCAGGCCGCTCTTCCTGAAGACGTTCAAGTGCCTGCAGGCCATCAGCAGCCATGGCGACACGGTAGCCCTCACGCTGCAGCAGGCGCTGTGTCACACGCCTGACGGTGATGGAATCATCAACCACCAGAACAAGGGGAATCTGCGGCGTCACCTGCGTCAGCGCAGGTGCTTGCGGAGCCGCAGCAGAACCGGCCGGGGCGGTCTCCAGCATGTGCGGCTCTGCCCTGTCTGAACTCAGGGCCCGCGCCACCTGGCCATACACCGACGCCAGCGCAACAGGGTTGTAGATCAGCACCACAGCGCCGGAAGCAAGCACAGACATGCCGGCCAGACCAGGCAGGCGCGAAAGCTGTGGTCCGAGATTCTTGACCACAACCTCCTGGTTGCCCAGCACTTCATCAACGTGCAGGGCAATTCGCTGGGCAGCGCTTCGGAAGATGACGACAGGTGTTGTTTTCGCCTGCGCTTCATTACTGTTATGGGAGGACTGCAACAAGGCTCCCGACCAGAAGAAGGGCACTGATTCACCAGCGACATCCATGGTTCCGGTGTTGTAGGCCTGCTGCAGTTCCTTCGCTGTGGCGCGGCGGACGGTTTCCACCACGTTGGCAGGCACACCGACCGAGAGGGTGCCTGCGCGCAGCATCACGACCTGGGTCACGGCGGTTGTGAGAGGCAGTACAAGCTTGAAGTGCGTACCCTTGCCAGAAACCGTTGATGTTTCAATGCGTCCACCGACCGCGTTGACTTCCGCACGGACCACGTCCATGCCAATGCCGCGTCCGGAGAGTTCGGTCACCTGGGACGCCGTTGAAAACCCGGGCATAAAGATCAGGTTGGCGGCATCCTGTTCGCCCAGAACCTGATCAGCAGACACAAGTCCCAGGCTGACGCCTTTTTCGCGAATGCGTTTGAGGTCAAGACCAGCGCCGTCATCGCTGAAGTCAACGGATACGTCATTGCCCTCCTGGCGCAAATTCACGGTGATCAGGCCGGCAGCATCCTTGCCTGCGGCCAGGCGCGCTTCGGGGCTTTCGATGCCGTGCGCAACACAGTTACGCAACAGGTGTTCAAAGGCCGGTGTCATGCGGTCCAGCATGCCACGGTCCATTTCGATCGTGCCGCCCAGCAAGTCGAGTTTGACCTGCTTGCCGGTTTCCTTGGATGCCAGCCGAACCACACGGTAAAGCCGGTCGGAGATGCCTTCAAACTCGACCATGCGGGTGCGCAAGAGGTCTCGCTGGAGTTCCCGTGTCTGCCGTGCCTGTGCAATCAGGTCGTCTTCGGTCGCTTCCACAGTCCGCTGGAGCGTACGCTGCACGGTTGCAACGTCGTTCACGGACTCGGCCATCATTCGGGTCAATTCCTGGACGCGCGTAAAACGGTCAAATTCGAGCGGATCAAAGCCCGCCTGATCTTCTTTGGCCTGGGCCATACGTGACTGCATCTGGCTTTCAGCCTGAACTTCAATGTCACGCAGTTGTTGCCTGAGCCTGTTCAAGTTACCGCTCATGTCGCTGAGTGAGCCGCGCAGCTGTGAAAGCTCGACCTCAAGCCGCGAGCGCGTGATCATGACCTCACCAGCCTGGTTGACCATGCGGTCCAGCAGCTGCGACCGAACGCGGATGGAAGCAGAAGCTGCCTGCCGCAGTGGTTGCATGGCCATGGTCTGCGGCGCCGGAACCAGCGCCCTGGCAACAGGTGCAGTTGATGGGACGACGGGCGCGTGGTCTTCAGCGCCTGATGTGTCAGATGCTGCCTCAGTGCTCTTCGTGGCTTCTGGAGGCGCGGCGGTTGCAACGGAAGCTGGCTTGCGTTCTTCCGCTTGCGTCTGGACAGCACCGGCATCGCCCTTGCGCAAGGCGTCCAGCGTGTGCTCCATCGCATCGAAACGGACCAGCAGGGGTTCAAAATCCTGCTCGGCTGCCGACTCGGACCCCAAAAATTCTATTTCCGACTCAATGTGGTGAGCCATTTCGCCAAGCCGCAATGCGCCGGCAAGACGGGCACTTCCCTTTAGCGTATGCAAGGCGCGCAGGACTTCCATACGCGCACCCGCGTTGTCAGGCCTTGCCGACCACTGACGCAAAGCCGCACCCAGTTGAGGCATCAACTCGGCGGCTTCTTCATCAAATATCGGGAAGAGCTCCGGGTCAATCGCATCAACGGCATCAATGTCGTCGTCTTCATCCGAATAAATTTCCGTCGGCGTCGACAGGAAGTGTTGCGTCTGGGCAGGTGCATCAGGAACTACCGCGAACAAAGACTCCACGGGTACAGGCACAGGAATGGAAGCCACGGAACGTGCATCAGGCGTCACCACTTCTGGCAGCTTTGCTTCTGGCGTCAAGGGGGCCAGTGCCTCAATTTCGGCTTCCACGTCGGCAGGTATCTCATCAACCTTCAAGATCCCGTCAAAACCCGAATCAATATCTGCGGGTTCAGAAGGAAAAATGGAAACAGGATCGGCAAACTCAAGGTTATGCAGCTGTTCCATGAGGGTGGCATCGGGCTCTTTAAGGAAACCCGCAGCGAACTGGTGCAGGAGGCGACGAATATCTTCAGCCGCGCCAACAAAGAGGCTGGCATATTTGGTCGCAGAGCTGTGGCTGTGGTGCGTCTGCGATTGCTGGAGCACGTGTTCCAGCAAGCGGGCAATTTCAGACAGTGCTTCAAAACCCACTGTTGCCGAACTGCCAGCCAGTGAATGCGCCAGCGCAACAGTCGAATCGCTGATCGGATGGTCAAGCTCCAGCGCCCACTCGGACATTTCGGTCACCAGACGGCGCGACCATTCATCAGCTTCATTGAGATATACGTTGTAAAGCGGAATACCGATGCGCAATGTCCCTATCACCTTGACCTGCTCATCGTTACCGGAAAAAGCGGCCGATGCACCGGTTTCCGCCTGCATCTCTGCGGCACTCCCGGCTTCAGACAAATCAGACCCGGGCAGCTCAACAACCACTTCAGGAGAGGTCGATTCAGCATCGCTGCCCGTCTCGACAGGCACTTCAAGGGCCTGAAAGTCAATGTCAAAGTCTGCGTCCGAGAGCTCCCCCGCCGTGGCCGCTACAGCTGGTGTTGACCCTGCAGGGATGTCGAGTTCAAAGGACAGTTCCGGAACCTCCACAGCTTCAGCGACCGGCACTGCGGGTACGTCATTACCAATGGCGGTCTTGGCTTCCGGCAGGCCGGAAAGTGCAGACAGGCTTTCAAAATCTATGCCCTGAATTTCTGCAACTGGCTCAATCGCAGCCGCAGGTGCAACGGGTGAGGCAGGCTCTGCGGTTCCGAAGAAATCATCGAAGTCAATATCGGCGTCACCTGCGGCCTCAGCAATATCGGGCTGCGGCGTTTCCGCCACCAGCTCAGGCGTTTGCGGAAGGGCCGGCTCGGGTTCGGTCGAAACAGACGCGGCAGGCGTGCCGCCAGGCAACACGAGGTCCACAAGTCGGCCTTCTGTACGCATTGCATCGGCACTGATACGAAAGGTGGCAGCGGACCATGCACCATCACGATTACCCGCGATATCTTCAATCCAGCCCGAAAAGGCCGTGAGCGAGTTGGTGGACAGGAGCATGAGCTCTTCGTTGGCAGGTTTTTGATCAGCGAGCCAACTGTTAAACAGCTGCTCAACGGACCAGGCAGCCTCACCGAATTCGTTAAGGCCCACCATGCGTGAACTGCCCTTGAGCGTGTGGAAAACACGCCGCAATACAGTCAACTCTCCCACGTCACCCGGATTACCAGCCAGCGCCGCAAGAGCCTGCTGACCGTTGGCCGCCACTTCGCGCGCTTCCTCCAGGAAAATATCGCGCAGATCATCTTCTTCAAAATCGACTTCTTCCGGCTGGCTGGCTGCCACGACAGCCGCCGGTGCCACCGAGAAAGCGAGGGTGCTGAGTGCATCGGCGGCGGCCTGTTCGTTGTGCCCTGATACCGCAACCAGCGCATCATGCGCATTTTTTGCAAGCCCCGGCTGACCGGCAAGCGCAGCGTGCGTGGCAAGCGTATCAAGTTCAAAAGTGAGCTTCTCGGCAGACGCGCCCGCATCGGCATGCTGAACAAGCGAAATAACCTCTTCAGATAACAACTCGCTGCTGGTGGTGACGCTTGCAGCGTCGTCAGGCTTCTGTGTCCGGCCCATCAGGGGTCTTAGTTCACCCTTGATGTCATCGTAAACAAAGAGCTTCTTGGCCAGCGCAGGCTGGTAATTCAGCATGTCTATCAGGAAGCTGAGTGCACCAAGATTGTTTCCAAGCTGCTCGAAAGTGCCCTCGGTCCGCGAAAGTTGCTCCTCGACTTCCGTCACCATCATCTGCTCCACGCTCTCGCGCATGCGGAGAACGGCCTGCGATGCCTGCTCCAGTCCGAGCACCGACAAAACACCGCGCATCTGGGACAACTGTCCCGGAACTTCACGCAAAATCGTTTTGTCCTCAGGTTTGCGGAAAAACATGTCCAGGGACTTTTCCAGCTCACCCAGCGAGATGCGCAATTCGCCCACCACGCTTCCCATGGTCTGCTTGTCACTGACGCGCCGGTAAAGCTCCTCCATCCACGGTTCAAGCGGCTGTGGCTCACCACCTGCACGAACGCCCTCAAGGCGCTCAGCCAGGTGTTTTGTACGAACACTCAGTTGCGGATCATTGGGATCAAGGTCATCAAATGCAGCCTCAAGATACAGCACGGAAGTCGCAACCTCCATGGCCAGACCAATGGCTGGAGCCTGCCCGGACTTCGCAGTGACATCCACAGCCCGAGACAGGGCCTGAGCGAGAGGTTCACTGGGGGGATGCAGCTTGACCAGAGAATCAGTGACCAGGCTGAACTGGTCAACGACTACCTTGAACTTTCCTGCGTCGCCCGCAGAGAGAGACGACCATGTTTCCTTGGCCGAAATAATACGTTTGCGGGCCTGTGCCAGCAGGGCCGGGTCAAAGCGCCCGAACTGCACAGCTTCGTAGTCCACAGGCTTGAAGCGAGCCAACCCGTAGGCAGCACGCACAGCAGACAACAGGGGGGCATCGCTCGCACGTGCAGCGACCGCCTGGGAGCAGAAGAAAAGCAGATCCTGCGCCAGCCGTTCTGAAATTGCCGGATCGCCTTTTGCCAGCGAAGCGTATTGCAGGAGGATGCGCGACGCAGCGCGACGCACATGAATGTCGGACGGTAAAAGGTCATGCACCAGCGCTTCAAAATAAGCTGCAGCAATTTTCCAGAAAACCCGGGGCTGACGCTCGGTCTGTGCCGAAGCAAAGGCCAGACTCATGCCTGCCAGGGTTTGTGCGGCCTGCGGGGCCTTGCCCTTCATGATTTGCAATACCGACTGGTCGAGAACCGATCTTGATGCAGGTCCATACGGCTGCGGTTCCACCGCAGCACCCGTATCAGGCTCTACCCATCGCCACTCATAGGTCCACAGATCAGCCGGATGAATGCGGTCCGCCTTGATCAACTCCTGAACTTCCCGGTACTGAGGAAACAGGGAAACCGGGGAAATGGGCTTGTCTGCCAGCACGCCTTCGAGATACTCGGTCAGGGCAAAACTTGCCCGCTCAATCTTTGCGGCGGCATCCTGCGTGCAATGCTCGGGTTGCTGCACAAATTTCTGGACCGCAGCCTCCATCGCGCGCAGCACCAGCGCTGGAGCGGCAAGACCGACCATTTCAAGGGCGCCCACCGCCTGGTGCAATTGCTGCCGTGCTATGCGCAGCTGGCTGGCATCAATCGCGGCAAGATCGGATCCGCGCGTCGCCTCAGCATCCCGGACAAAGCGTTTGAGGGCTTTGGCAGAACCGTCCAGGGACTTTCGCAGCTCTTCAAGTACCCAGGCAAGTGGGCCAAGGTCATTGACTGCCAGATCCAGGTCAGCGGCTGTTGAATTCTGGGCGTTGGGTTGCATAAATAACGGACCGGTTCAAAGACGTATTTCGCCGACAGGCACTAAAAGGCAAAGGCACCGCGATATCAGGCAATCTTGAATCGTGACACCGACTGGCGCAGTTCTTCAGCCATTCGGGACAGGTCCCGCACCTGCTGGGCAGTTGAGCGGGTACCTTCTCCCGTCTGTTCAGTCACAGCAAAAATGTGCTGGATATTTCCGGCCACCACGTTGGCCGACTCTGCTTCACGTGATGCAGAGTTTGAAATCTGCTCAATCAGGTCAGCAAGTCGGCGTGACACCTGGTCAATCTCGGTCAGCGCGGTACCTGCGTTATCAGACAGCTTGGCCCCTTCAACCACACCCTGCGTGGAGCGTTCCATGGCGGCAACCGCATCCTGCGTGTCGGTCTGAATCGCTTTCACAAGGGCCGAAATCTGACGCGTTGCATCTGCGGAACGTTCAGCAAGGCGCTGCACCTCTTCCGCAACCACGGAGAAGCCCCGTCCGGCTTCACCGGCTGATGCTGCCTGAATGGCAGCGTTCAGCGCCAGCACGTTGGTCTGCTCGGTAATGTCGGAAATCAGTTCAGTAATTTCGCCAATCTCCTGGGAAGATTCACCCAGCCGCTTAATCCGTTTGGAGGTTTCCTGAATCTGGTCGCGGATGGAATTCATACCGCCGATGGCGTTCTGCACGGCCTGAAGACCCGACTCTGCAGCTGTCAGCGACTGACGCGCAACCTGGGACGATTCCTGCGCCTGCGCAGACACTTCATTGATTCGGGAGGCCATGTCCAGCACGGACTGGCCGGTTTCGCGAATTTCACGAAGCTGCTCTGTAGAAGCTGCGAGAAGTTCTGTAGAGGTGCTTTCCACCTGCGCCGTCGTCTGCGCAACCCGGGTAGCCGTGTTCTGCACGTTACCCACCAGCTGTCGCAACTCTTCAACCGTGTAATTCACCGAGTCGGCGATAGCACCGGTAATATCTTCCGTCACGGTCGCTTCCTGCGTCAGGTCACCTTCAGCAACTGTCTGCAATTCATTCATCAAACGCAAAATAGCCGCCTGGTTTGCGTCGTTCACGCGCTTTGCATCCTGCTCCTGGCCACGGGCTTCTAGCTGCCGCTGCTCTGCAACTGTCTGACGCTGGCGACTGTCCTGCAACTGGACCCGGGCGATGCCGATAGCGCACAACAAACCAAAAAGTGCAGCCACCACAAGAGCCGTCACAGATCCTGCACTCAGGCCAGACTGTGAGGAAAGCTTGCCCTGCAAATCCTCAAGGTTACGGCGAAGTGGTTCACTGTCAGCAATGATTGAAGCCTGGGCTTCACGTGCAGATACCAGACCCTGCAAGTTACCGAGAATGGCGCCGGCCTGCACACGGGTTTGTTCATACAAGGCCATCAGGGCATCGAGCCTCTCACGTGTCTGCGGATCTTTGGCGCCAGCCAGTCGCAACTCAGGGCTGCCCTCCTGCAGGCCCTGTGCGATTTCCTTGAAGGAGTTCAAATCCTTGCCCAACAGGAACACAGCCTCAGGGCTCACACCCTCCATCGTCAGGAACTCATTGGCGGATTTACCGATTCGCTGCGTCAACATAACCAGCTGACCCGAAGCGGAGATTTCAGCAGGTGCCGCATTTTGCTGCAACTTCAGGGAAGAAACTGTCTCTGCGATTTCCAGCAGATCGGACGATTGGCGGTTAATGGTCCGCAGCGCATTACCCACCTGCGTCAGAATGTCCTTCTGACCCATAACGGTTGCCGCATTTTTCTCGGCACGCTCCATGAGCGGAGTGATTTTTTCGACATCAGGCTGGAGCTCGGCATTGACGGGCTCAACCCGGAGCGTTTCGTCGCCGGACTTCAAGCCACGAACCGTTTTGGCCATCACATCCGAGCTTTCCTTGACATCAGGGAATGCCTGGGCGCTACCCACCAGAGCCTGCGACACGGATTTTGCAAGCCGCTGCGACTGCATCAGCGACTGGCCAGTTGCAGCCACCTGTTGGGCGACAGTGTCCGCCTGGGACAGCGCACGATAAGCCACCACACCCAGAACCAGCACCGACACACCCAGCAGTATCAGCAGTATCCGCTGATGCTGCGCGATGGTGCGGCGACCGAGAATCGGCAACATCAACAGATCCGGATTTTCAACTAGCACGGCCTCTTCAGGAGTTGCCATGCGGCTAGGCGCAAAGTCCTCTTCGCTGGGTGCAATGTCCGGGGAAGCTACAGCGTTGACGGCTGTCTGCTCCATGGCACCCGTTGCCAGAGGGTCTGCAGGAATACCGACCGAAGCAAGATCCATGCTGTCATCAGGCTGCGCGGACTTTGTTTTGAACAGGTTCTGGATTTTTTCGATAACGGACATGGTGAGCCTTCCGGGGGAAAACGTGATGCGCTAGGCGCCGATGGTCAAAAAGTGTGCTTGCTGGGCAAGGGATTGCAGGTTGATTTCCTGCCAGAATGCGCCATTCTCATCCACATACTGCGGACCAAAAAACTCAGGCGCATCAGGCGCCCTTTCCTTGAAATCGCTGAAAGCCTGCTGGTTACGCAATCCAGCCAGGCGATCAATTAACAAGGCGCAATTAACTTCAAGCGCTGCATTCAGGGCTACCAGTCGCGATTCCTTTCGCGCAATTTCAGTTTTGGGCGCAGCATTCTGTCCCGTGACGTAACTTGCCAGGTCAACAACGCCGAAGAGACCACCCCGCAGGTTGGCTACACCGAGAAACCAGGACTGGGTATAAGGCACAGCCTGAGTCGCGCTCATCGGAAAAATCTCGCCGGCCTGGGACATCGGGAAGAGATAATTTTTCCCGCCTGCCTCCACCGCCAGCCAGGACGCCGCGACACCCTGAGTCCGGGCGATCTGCAATCTGTCCGCCAACCGGGTCTGCAGTTCTCTGAGTGCCTGTCTATTCGCCATGGTCAGCTATCAGGGCGGATCAGCCCAAAGCCTTGATTTTCGCCATCAATTCGTCGGCATCCACCGGTTTGGTAATGTAGTCACGCGCGCCCTGGCGCATGCCCCAGACACGGTCGGTTTCCTGATTTTTACTGGTGCACATGAAAATGGGAATATCGGAGTACAGCGGATCACGCGTAATGGCGCGGGTCAACTGAAAGCCATTTTGCCCGGGCATCACCACGTCCATCAGGATTAGCTCGGGTTTTTCCTCCGCCAGACGACGAAAGGCATCTTCAGCGTTCTCGGCGGTCTTCACGGTAAATCCATTCTTGACCAAAAGGTCTGTCAGGAACATCAATTCCGTCTTGGAATCATCCACTATCAGTATCTTTTGAACTGCCATTACGCTACTCCTTGTTTGGCGCTGCCCAGCTCCTGAACGGTCTGGAGCAGCTGGTCTTTTGTAAAAGGCTTTGTCAGGTAGTCCTGAGAGCCCACCATTCGGCCTCTGGCCTTGTCGAATACGCCATCCTTGGAGGACAGCATGACGATGGGTACATCTGCAAACCGGGCGTTGCGCTTGATGATGGCGCACGTCTGATAACCATCAAGACGCGGCATGAGAATGTCGCAGAAAATGAGGTTGGGTTGATAGTCATTAACCTTGGCAAGTGCATCAAAGCCATCCTCAGCCAGAAGCACTTCATGCCCCCCCTGCTTCAGAAATATCTCTGCGCTTCGCCGGATGGTGTTGCTGTCGTCGATAACCAAGACCTTGAGTCCGGAACTTGTAGTGCTCACTGTCTTCGCTCCTCTGTTTGCAACTCTGCTAAAGCCAGGACGGCATGCAGTTGTCGTGCCACCTCGAATGTCAGATCTGCACCATTTCGAAGTCTTCCTTGCGCGCCCCGCATTCCGGACAGGTCCAGTTCATGGGCACCTGCGCCCAAGGAGTTCCGGCCGCGATCCCGTGCTCGGGTGCACCAGCTTCCTCGTCGTAAATCCACCCACAAATCAAGCACATCCAGGTCATTGTTTGAGTCACAGCTTAAGTTGCCTTCAAATAGAATGCAACAATTGTATCGAGGCAGCGTTGCTTATTCGCGTACAGGGCAAAATCGCAGCCTATGGCAAACCCCACCCCACCCCCGGTTGACAGCAGACAGATACAAGCCGATGGCGCAGATGAGGCCCCTGCGTGCGTCATGACCTTCAATGCCAGTGACCCCAGCGGCGCAGGTGGCTTGACTGGAGACATCGCAGCGATTTCCTCTGCTGGCGGTCACGCGATGGCCGTGGTGACCGGCGCCTATATCCGTGACACCGCTGAAATATTTGATCATTTTTCATTTGATGAAGAAGCCGTGACCGAGCAGGCAAGGACGGTGCTCGAGGACATGGCAGCAAGCGCCATCAAGGTAGGCTTTGTAGGCAGTCCCGAAAATATAAGCGCCATCGCCGAGATTGCTTCCGATTACGCCGATGTACCCCTTATTGCCTATATGCCCAACCTTTCATGGTGGGATGAAAACCAGATTGACAGCTATCTGGATGCATTTCGCGAGCTCCTGCTGCCACAAACCACTGTGCTGGTAGGCAACCACAGCAGCCTTTGGCGGTGGCTTCTGCCAGACTGGTCTGGGGAACGTAATCCCTCGGCCAAGGACATTGCCAAGGCAGCAGCAGAGCTTGGCGTGCCCTACACACTCGTTACCGGCATTCCCCTTCCCGACCAATTTATAGACAACGTGCTGGCGACACCTCAGGCAGTCCTCTACAGCGAAAAATTTGAACGTTTTGAGGCTATTTTTGCAGGCGCTGGAGACACACTATCGGCGGCACTGGCTTCCTTGCTGGCCAACGGGCACGACCTGCAGGCTGCCACATCGGAGGCCCTGACCTATCTGGACCACAGTCTGGACGCAGGTTTTCACCCGGGGATGGGCCACATCGTGCCGGACCGACTTTTCTGGGCGCAGGCAGATGTCGATGAAGCAGGCGAAGAAGACGGCCTCGAAGAGACGCCGGAGTCCGGTGTGGAACCCGCCTCAAAGGCCTTTTTTGACCTGCCTCCCAATGGAACAACCAAGCATTAGAAAAGGCATACCTGTGCACTCAACCTCACGCAATGAAATCCTGTTTGATCGCGCAAAGAAGCTGATTCCGGGTGGCGTCAACTCGCCAGTCCGGGCCTTCAAGGCGGTGGGTGGTACTCCCCGCTTTGTGCAGCATGCCAAGGGAGCACATTTCTGGGATGCAGATGGCAAACGTTATATCGACTACATAGGCTCATGGGGGCCCATGATTCTTGGGCATGGGCATCCTGAGGTGCTTGATGCCGTGCAGAAAGCCATGCTGGAAGGTTTTTCCTACGGTGCGCCCACCGAACGTGAAGTGGAACTGGCCGAGGAAATCGTCAGGCTGGTCCCATCCATTGAAATGCTGAGATTGGTCAGCTCCGGGACGGAAGCTGCGATGAGCACCATACGGCTGGCGCGCGGCGCAACGGGTCGTAGCAAGATCATCAAATTTGAAGGCTGTTATCACGGGCACGCCGATGCACTGCTGGTCAAGGCAGGTTCCGGCCTCGCCACTTTTGGTAATCCCACCAGCGCGGGCGTACCGCCGGAGGTGGTGCAACACACACTGGTACTTGAATACAACAACCTGACACAACTTGAAGAGGCCTTTGAACTGCATGGCAGGGAGACGGCCTGCCTGATGATCGAACCCATAGCCGGCAACATGAACTTTGTCAGGGCCAGTGTTCCTTTCATGAAGCGTTGCCGCGAGCTTTGCACGCAGTACGGTGCATTGCTGGTGTTCGACGAGGTCATGACCGGATTTCGCGTTGCGCTGGGTGGTGCGCAGAGCGTATATGCCAAAAGCATTCCAGGCTTCAAGCCCGACATGACGGTGCTCGGAAAAGTAATTGGCGGCGGCATGCCGCTGGCGGCTTTCGGCGGAACTCGCGCAGTTATGGAGCAACTGGCGCCACTGGGACCCGTCTATCAGGCTGGCACCCTCTCGGGCAATCCGGTTGCTACGGCCTGCGGTCTGGCTACGTTACGCGAGGTGCAAAAACCTGGCTTCTACGATGCATTGGGTGAGCGGACCCGTACGCTTGTCTCTGGGCTGAAATCGGCAGCCAGCAGTGCAGGAGTTCCATTTTCGGTAGACAGTGAAGGCGGGATGTTCGGATTTTTCCTGTTCAATGACCTGCCACAAAACTACGGAACAGTCATGACGACAGACGGCCCGGCCTTCAACCGCTTTTTTCATGCCATGCTGGATGCGGGAATCTATTACGCGCCAGCCCTGTACGAAGCGGGTTTTGTGAGCGCGGCCCACAGTGCGGAAGATATTGCCGCCACTGTTGACGCGGCCACAAGGTTCTTTTCGGGTCTTTAACAACCTGTTCGGCAAATCCCCCGGCATCTCAGGTGCCCACCATGAGTGATGCCTGCGTGCAGGCTCGTGGGAGATTCAATGCCTGAAGTGCCTGACACCCGACAGCACCATCACAACGCCCCGGTCGTTGGCGGCGGCGATCACCTCGTCATCACGCATTGAGCCGCCTGGCTGGATCACACAGGTAGCACCGGCGTCAACCACAACATCCAGCCCATCCCGGAACGGAAAAAACGCATCGCTGGCGACTGCCGAACCCTGCAACTCCAGCCCTGCATTGGCCGCCTTGATTGATGCAATACGCGCCGAATCGATGCGGCTCATCTGGCCTGCGCCCACACCAAGCGTCATGCCTGCGGAGCAGAAAACGATGGCATTGGATTTCACGTATTTGGCAACCTTCCAGGCAAATAGCAGATCCTGCAATTGCGCTGGCGTCGGCTGCAATTTACTCACGACTTTCAGGTCAGCCAGAGCAAGTTCATGGTTATCGGCAGTCTGCATCAACAGGCCTGAGCCAACGCGCTTTACATCCATCAAATTGCGGCCTTGTTTCCATGCGGTGTCCCCGCCAGGAGGCAAATCAATCTGGAGAATACGCACATTGACCTTGGTCTTGAACACCTCCAGCGCCTGCGGCGTAAAGGCTGGCGCCATCAACACTTCGACAAACTGCTTTGAAATCTGCTGTGCGGCAGCTTCATCCAGCGTGCAATTCAGGGCAATGATGCCGCCGAAAGCCGAGGTGGGATCCGTTTTGAACGCCTTGCTGTAAGCCTCAAGGGCATCGGCGCCAATCGCTACACCGCAGGGGTTCGCGTGCTTGACGATGACACAGGCCGCTTCTGTAAAACTCTTCACGCATTCCCATGCAGCATCTGCATCCGCAATGTTGTTGTAGGACAGCTCTTTGCCCTGCAACTGCCTTGCCGTGACAAGCGAGCCAGGCGCAGGATACAGGTCACGATACAGCGCAGCCTGCTGGTGGGAGTTCTCGCCGTAACGCAGCTCCTGCACCTTGATAAATCGGCCGTTAGCCTGGCCGGGAAACATGCTGTGCGCCCCGCCCTCCTGAATACCGGACAGGTAGTCGCTGATGGCTCCGTCATATTGGCTGATACGGTTGAAGGCAGCGACGGACAACGCAAATTTTGTTTTGTCAGCCAGCTTGCCATCCGTCTTCAATTCTTCCAGCACACCCGCATACTGCGACGAGTCGGTCAATACACCCACATCCTTCCAGTTCTTGGCCGCCGACCTGACCATCGCCGGGCCGCCAATGTCAATATTTTCAATGGCGTCTTCCAGCGTGCAACCTGCTTTTGCCACGGTTGCCTCAAAAGGATAGAGATTCACGACCAGCAGGTCTATGGTGGCTATTCCGTGCTCCTGTATCGATGCCATATGGGCGGGGACATCGCGTCGCGCCAGAAGGCCACCATGTACCTTGGGATGCAGGGTTTTCACCCGGCCATCCAGCATTTCAGGAAAACCGGTATGGTCGGCAACCTCGGTGACGGGCAAACCAGCGTCACCCAGCAATTTGGCCGTGCCACCCGTGGAAAGAATCTTGATGCCCAGTGCATGCAGGGCCTGCGCAAATTCAAGGATGCCGGTCTTGTCGGAAACGGAAAGCAGGGCGTTCATTTAAGTCTTGTCTGGTTATGTTGAAAGAACAGGCTGATGCTGGTGGGCTTACTTGATCAGTTTGTGATCAAGCAGTTTTTTGCGCAGGGTATTGCGGTTGAGGCCCAGCCACTCGGCAGCGCGCGACTGGTTCTGGTCGGCGTGCTGCATCACAACCTCCAGCAACGGTTTCTCAACCACACGCACCATCATGTCGTACATGCCATCCGGCTCGGTGCCACGCAAGTCCCTGAAATAGCCCTCAAGACTGCTACGCACGCAGTCTTCGATCTGTTTTTTGCTCATGCAGCAGATTCCTCGATATTTTCATGTTGTTTCAGTCTCGGCACCTGTCCGGCAAGATCGTTAACCGCCAGCGGAATCCGATCCATCTGCTGCCCCAGTGTGTCAAAAAAAGCAGCCACGGCCATCAGCTGGGCCTCAGGATCCTCCAGCACATTCATGGCCGCGCGGAAAGCTTCACCTCCGGGCAGGCTTTTGACGTACCAGCCAATATGTTTGCGCGCACTGCGTACACCAGTGAACGCACCGTAAAGAGAATAGTGGTCCAGTAAATGATCAACCAGCAAACGCTTTACCTCAATTACCAACGGAGGCGCAAGGTGCGTGCCAGTAGTCATGAAGTGTGTGACCTCGCGAAAAATCCAGGGACGACCTTGCGCCACGCGACCCAGCATCACGGCATCGGCCCCGGTATAAGCCAATACGTCGCGAGCCTTCTCAGGAGTGTCGATATCGCCATTGGCCACTACGGGAATGCCCAGCCGGGTCTTTACCTCGGCAATCGTGTCATATTCAGCAAAGCCCTTGTAGCCCTGCTCCCGCGTACGGCCATGCACTGTCACCATCTGTACACCCGCATCTTCCGCTGCGCGCGCTATCGCCACGGCATTTTTATGTTCCTGCGCCCAACCGGTTCGCATTTTCAGGGTGACGGGCACCTTGCACGGCGAACAAGCTGCAACGACCGCTTCGACAATCTGAAGCGCGAGGGCTTCGTCCTGCATCAGGGCCGACCCGGCCCACTTATTGCAGACCTTCTTGGCCGGACACCCCATGTTGATGTCAATAATCTGCGCACCACGATCAATGTTGTAGGCTGCTGCTTCGGCCATCATGCGTGCATCGGTGCCCGCTATCTGCACGGCAATCGGTTCAGCCTCACCTTCATGGTTGGCGCGGCGCGACGTCTTGAGGGTGTCCCACAGGTCACGACGGGACGTCACCATTTCACTGACGGCGTACCCCGCACCCAGCGCCTTGCACAACATCCGGAAAGGCCTGTCCGTCACGCCAGCCATGGGCGCGACAAACACATTGTTTGCCAGGGCGTGAGGGCCGATATTCATGTGAGTATGGGAAGGCTTTGCTCAAAAAGAAGGCATGATTGTAGCTGCCTAAAATTTCAGCAATTGAAATCTGCGGGCCAGTTACCCACCAGCTTGCAGGCAACTTCCTGACAGCCCCTCGCATGCCTGCTGCCTATACTTCCATGGGAATGGAAGCCTGGATACAACACCTGATAGACCTGATGGCGCTGCCCGAGTACGGCCTGAGCACGGTGTTTGTCGTGTCGTTCATTTCAGCGACCTTGTTGCCCCTGGGCTCTGAACCAGTGGTATTCGGCCTGGTGAAAATAAATCCTGTCATGTTCTGGCCTGCCGTGCTTGTAGCGACAGCCGGAAATACGCTGGGCGGTGCGCTCGACTGGTGGATTGGCTACGGAGCACACAAAGCAGTCGATAAATATCAACACTCATCTCACCATGGCCGGGCGGTGAGGTGGCTTGAGAAGCTTGGACCCAAGGCTTGCCTGCTCGCCTGGTTGCCCGTTGTGGGCGACCCGCTATGCGCAGTTGCAGGCTGGCTCAGGTTCTCATTCTGGCCTTGCCTGGCTTATATGGCGATTGGCAAATTTCTTCGTTATTTCCTGATGACCGGTAGCCTGATCTGGGCCTTTCCGGGCGCGGCAGGCAAACTGTTCGGGGCCTGAGTCTAGAAGCGCTCTTGTGGCAGCAGATAACGCCAGTGCCCTACCGCCAGGCTGCTCATGGGCACGCGGCCTACCCGTATACGTTTCATGGCCTCAACGTGCAATCCAACGCTTTCGCAGAAGTATGCGATCTGACCTGGCCGCTCGCCCTTGAGCGCAAAGCGCAGGCGGGTCTCGTTTTGCCAGCTCACTTTTGCAGGCGGCAGCAACATGCCATTGAAAGTGAAGCCGTGATCGATCCGGTTCAGCCGTTCGAGCCCACCGGGTTTCATGTCACCACTGACATCGACAATCACCTCGTGCTCCATCACTGCCGCGTCTTCACGCAGCTTGCGCGCAACGCGCCAGTCGTCGGTAAAAACCACCAATCCGCTGGCGGCGATGGCCAGCGGGCTTGCCAGCTCGGTGCCACCAAGGTGTTTTTTGAGTTGTTTGATGCCCGAGCGGTCATCCGGCGAGCGCGTGGCCAGCGACAAATCTGCCTCCTGCCCTGCGGGTTTGTGCAGCAGCATGGTCACCGATGTTGGCGCGAGAAGGCTGGCGTCTTTTGCCACTTCGATCAATTGCGCTGCAACACGAAACTGCGGCTCCTCCACAACCACGCCATCTACCGTGACCCAGCCGCCTTCAATGTACTGCTCGGCCTCGCGGCGCGAGCACTGAAGCATTTCCGCAAGTCGTTTGGCAAGGCGTACGGTCTCTGTCATGGTGTCTATGCCGCCCGATTCAAGCAGCAAAAGTCTAGCCACTCGTGACAAGTGCAGTTGGATCCTGGCACACGCACCAATTGCCGCGAGGCTCGATTCCGCCAAACCCGGGCCGCTGCGGAACCGGCTTCGCCGGGCCGCCAGCGGCGTCCCCTGCAAAGGGAGGATAGGCTGCACAGGGTGAGCCCAGGGGTGTACATGGCTAGCTGCTGAACAGGAAGTTCATGACATCACCATCCTTGACGACGTATTCCTTGCCTTCGCTACGCATCTTGCCGGCATCCTTCGCGCCCTGCTCGCCCTTGAAAGAAATGTAGTCATCAAAGGCAATCGTCTGGGCGCGGATGTAGCCCTTCTCAAAATCCGTATGGATCACGCCAGCGGCCTGAGGCCCCGTATCACCCACATGAATGGTCCATGCCCTGACCTCCTTCACACCAGCGGTGAAATAGGTTTGCAGACCCAGCAGTTTGTAGGCGGCCATGATGAGGCGGTTGAGTCCGGGCTCATCCTGACCAATTTCAGCGAGAAACATTTTTTTGTCCTCTTCGTCCATGTCCGCCATCTCGGCTTCCATCTTGGCGCAAATAGCAACCACAGGCGCATGCTGCGCTGCAGCGTAAGCCTTGAGGCGATCAAGAAAGGGATTGTTCTCAAAGCCATCTTCGGCAACATTGGCTACGAACATGGCCGGTTTTGCCGTGATGAGAAAGAACTGGTTCAGGAGCGGGCGTTCTTCCTTGCTGAAATCAATGGTCCGAACGGGCTTCGTATCATTGAGGGCAAGCTGGCACTTCTCCAGTATGGCAACCAGCTTGACGGATTCCTTGTCACCCGAGCGGGCTGTCTTGGTGACGCGATGCAGGGCCTTTTCGACAGCCGCGAGGTCGGCCAGACACAACTCTGTCTGGATCACTTCAATGTCAGAGATAGGGTCGACCTTGCCGGCGACGTGAATCACGTTGTCGTCTTCAAAGCAGCGAACCACATTGACGGTGGCGTCGGTCTCACGGATATGCGCAAGGAATTTGTTGCCCAGGCCTTCGCCGGTGCTTGCACCCGCAACCAGTCCCGCAATATCAACAAACTCAACTATGGCGGGAACGATACGTTCGGGCTTGACGATTTCCGCCAATTGCGCCAATCTCGCATCGGGCAGTTCCACCACGCCCACGTTCGGCTCGATAGTACAAAAAGGATAATTTTCGGCAGCAATCCCGGCCTTGGTCAACGCATTGAACAGGGTGGATTTACCGACGTTAGGCAAGCCTACAATGCCGCACTTCAAACTCATGACAAACCTTCAAAAACAGGTTGCAAAGTGTATTCGATACCACTTCCGGTACGTATTCCTGCCCAGGGCAAGGTCATTGCACGACCGGTTTAGTGCGTTTTTTGCAGCCTTTCTGCCGCTGCTTTTTTGCGTCGTGGCCCATGGACAGCCAGTCACCATACTGACCGATCAGGCACCCATGATGGACATCAGTGGAGCCAGCAACTCATGGATAGATGTCGAAGGCAAAGTTGGCACTGACCTCATTGCAGCCACCTCGCAAAAAGCCCTGTTCACGCCATCCCGAGCCGGTCAGGTCTATGCCCTGGGAAGGGAAGGCGTGCTGTGGCAGCATTACCGTTTTTCCAGAGCTGATACATCGCAACAGGAGTGGATGCTCGCGTTTCCGCAACCCTTGCTGGACAGGGTCACGGTCTACCAGAGCACCTCTGCAGGAAACTGGAGCAGCCTCACTGCAGGCGATACCTTAGCGGTAGCGACCTGGCCAGTGCCAGGTCGCTATGCGCAGTTCCAGTTACGCTTGCCTGACTCGGGCATTCACGATGTCTATGTACGAATCCAGAACGTCACAAGCATGAGCGTGCCGGTCACTGCAAGTACCCAAATCAACCAAAGTCAGCGCTTGCAATTTGAATATCTGGTCGCCGGGCTGGTTTTCGGGGCACTGCTTCTGCTCGTCGTGGCCTGCATCGTGCAAAGCCGCATTTACCGGGACCGCGCTTATGGCTGGTATGCACTTTATGCGGCCATCCTGACACTGGTCATGGCGGCCTGGACGGGCGTTGCGGGACATTTGCTCTGGCCCAACGCAGATGGCTGGAATGACCTTGCACCGGGTGTCCTTGGCATACTTGCAGGCGGTGCGGCCCTGCTGGTCATACACCATCTCTGTGGACTCGGCCTGCGGCACCGCTGGTTTGAGCACGCTGGCCATCTCGTCGGCGTCGCCTCACTCCCACTCGCGCTGGCCTATGCAGTGCTGGAACGCAATATCGGCGTCCCCATGGTTGCCAGCTATCTGAGCCTGGTCGTCGTGATTGGACTGACCCGGGCCTGGTTGACGTGGAAACGCAATGACGTGATAGGGCTGTGGACACTCGCAGCCTTTACACCCATGGCAGTCGCAACGCTGCTGCTGCTCGTAAATGTGGTCGGATTCATGCCGACAAGCTGGCTGTCACGCTATGGCTTGATGATCGGGCTGATTTTTGAGATGCCACTTTTGCTGATTGCCCTCAACATGCGGTCAAGGGAGCGGCACAGCGTGGAAGCGCGGGCGCAGGCCCTTGTCAGCCAGGATGCACTGACGGGCCTGCTTACCCCGCATATTTTTCAGGACCGCTTCAAGCAGATTGTGGCTCGGGCAAGACGCCGCCGCGAAGACGCAGCCGTCGTCTACATCGAGCTTGTGAACTACAAGTACATCAAGAAGACCTGGGGTGCGGCGGTGGCAGAACAGAGTCTTTTGCGCAGCGTCATCAAACTTCGCCGTATCCTGCGGGATGTAGATACCGTAGGCCGCGTGGACGAGGCCCGGTTCGGCCTGGTTCTCGAAGGTGTTTCAACACGTGGACCGGTGACCGAGCTGGCAGCCCGGCTGATTGCAGCAGGACTGATGCCGCTTAAGGGCCTCAAGCCTGAAATCGTATTGCAATTTCACATAGCCGCCGTATTGCTCAATGAGCGCCAGGGCAGCGACACCGAGATTGCCCAGGCACTGGCAGAACTTGTCCAGCAAATGGGGCCGCGGAGCAGGCGACCCATTCGTTTCCTCGAACCCGAAATGACCAAGCCGATGCCGCTTATGTCCGGTGAAGAAGCGCCGGATGACGCTGCCTTGATGGAGCCATCCAGAGCCTGAGGCGAGGCGGGCCGCCAAGGCGCCCGTTCAGATCCTAATCAAAGCGGTAAGTGGCACCAACAGTCTGCCCCACCTTGAGAACATGCTCCAGCCCCTCCAGAATGATGGCGTTCATACCGAAAGTGATGGCACCGTTGACGCGCGCATCCTGCCTGTAGGACTGCAGCATGTCCCCGACTTCCGTACCCGGGACAGCAGTCACAGGGTCAATGTTCGGTATTGGGCAACGCGGGCAGGGCTTGACGGGCCTGAGCCGCACCAGACCCTGCTCGGTCGGAATGCCCAGCATGTCAAATCTGTCCTCATCGTGCGGAGACAGGTTCTGCCCGGAATGGCCCAAAACCAGATTGGGACGAAAACGTTCCATGGGAACTGCCGAGACCCCGGATTTAACGATCTTTTCATTAAAAAAATCCAGTGAGGCCTGGCTGATGACCAATACCGGAAAGCCGTCACTGAACTGGTTCAAGGCCTCAACACCACCAGTCCAATGGCGGCTGCTGGCCCTTTTATGGTCCGGGTCAAAGCGCACGAGGCGAGCGGTAACACCAAGAAAATCCGTGAACCACTGGGCGGCGATTGCTCCCATGTCGTAGGCCTTGACCTCTTCGTCCCAGATCCTCACCTGCGCTGGCTCTTCCACCTCATTGAGGTTGATATGGAGAGCGAGCATGCCGGGTGCGCGCAGCACCATTTCATAGTGTTTCAGCTGCGGTTTGATGAGTGCCATGCGCGGCAGCTCGCGTTGCGTCAGGAATCCCCCGTGCTCATCCACCACCATCCAGGCCCGGTCAAACTCCAGGCCGGTTTCGGTGAGGATGGCCTCCTGAACTTCAATGCCTGCGCAGGATTTGACCGGGTAGATGAACAGCTGCGAGATAACCGCATTCGCATCGGCGTCGAATTTCTCTTTTGATACATCGCTCACGAAAAACGTCCTTTTAAGAAAACCGCAACTGGCCAGGAAAAACTCCACCTCCCGCGATTTTGCGCCAGCCTCCTAAAATGGGGAATGTCCCAGCACTTTGATGTCTGTATCCGCGGAGGCGGCGTGGTCGGCCACACGCTTGCCCTGCTGCTCGCCCGTGAACGCCTGAAGGTCGCCCTCATGGTCAAACCCTCCGTCACGATGGCCAGAGGCGAAGACGTTCGGGCCTATGCCCTGAACAATGCCTCGAGGAAACTGCTTGAAGGCCTCAGGGCGTGGCCCGAAGGGCTCAGCACAACATCTGTTTCAAAAATGGAAATCTGGGGCGATGACGGCAGCGAAGTCGATTTCACGGCCAACGAAATACCCCTCGATGCGCTCGCCTGGATCGTGGATGTCCAGGCACTTGAGCAGCAGCTGGCGCAGGCAGTCCGCTTCCAGCCGCAGATTGAAGTGGTTGCAGAACCGGTCTCTGCCGCTCTTCAGGTGATTTGTGAAGGCCAGAAAAGCAGCAGCCGCAGCGAGTTTGGGGCCACCTGGACAGTCAGGCCTTATCCCCAGAGAGCGGTTGCCGCGCGCCTGACGGCAAGCCAGCCGCACCGGGGGATAGCGCGGCAATGGTTTAAAAACGGGGAAATCCTGGCTCTTTTGCCAATATCCGGCGCTGGCGGGAACTCTCTGGCCCTGGTGTGGTCTGTCTCCTCAGAACGTGCAGATGCCCTGCAAAACCTGGATCCACAGGCATTCTGCGCAGCCTTGCAGACCGATTGCGGCAACAAGCCCGGCCAGTTGACACTGGCCAGTGAGCGCAGCAGCTGGCCCCTGACGCTGTCAAAGGCAGACCGTTGGGTAGGACCAGGCTGGGCCCTGGCAGGTGACGCAGCGCATACTGTGCATCCGCTCGCAGGCCAGGGTCTGAATCTCGGTCTGGCAGATGCGTCCGAGCTTGCTGACGTGATTGGCAAACGGGAATACTGGCGCGGATTGGGGGACGAAAAGCTTCTGAGGCGTTATGAACGCGCCCGCAAGGCGGACGTAGCCGCCATGGGTACGGTGACGGATAGCCTGCATGGCCTGTTTGCGCAAACAGATGTGCGCTGGCAGGCACTCCGGCATTGGGGATTGAAGAATTTTGCACGTAGCGGCCCACTCAAATCATGGGTGGTTCGGCAAGCAACAGGTTTATAAGTTTCGAGAAATCAGGATAGAGCATGACATTTTCAAAAACCGCCTGGGCCCTGGGTCTGTTGATCGCCAGCGTTGCCTCCATCGGTTGGGCTGCACCGCCGCTGCCGCAGGAAGCCGCCATACGCAAGAATCTGGCAGAAAGGCTGCCTGCGTTCTCAAAAATCGATGAGGTCAGCAAGACACCCATGAACGGCCTGTTTGAAGTGCGCGTGAACGACAGTGATATTTTTTACACGGATGGCGAAGGCAATTTCCTGGTGCAGGGAAACCTGATCGACACAAAAGCCAAACGCAACCTGACTGAAGAGCGTGTAGAAAAACTCAATGCCATCGAATTCAGCGCCATTCCGGTCAAGGACTCCTTCACGATAGTGCGGGGTAATGGCAAGCGAAAGCTCGTCGTGTTTGAAGACCCCAACTGCGGCTACTGCAAACGCTTTGAGCGTGATTTGCAGAAGGTGACGGATGTGACCATTCACATGTTTCTTTACCCCATCCTCGGCGCCGATTCGACGGACAAGTCAAAAAACATCTGGTGTGCCAAAGACAAAGCCAAGGTCTGGCAGGACCTCATGGTGCGCGACCAGCCGGTGCCCAAAGCCACCTGCGACACCACGGCGCTTGAACGCAACATCGAGTTTGGCCGCAAATACAAGATCACCGGAACACCCACACTCTTTTTTGCAGATGGTTCTCGCGTACCAGGTGCGATCAGCTCACAACAGGTCGAGAAATTCCTGGCCGATGCGAAGTAGAACCCGGTAGCTTCGGCAGTGCGGTATTCTTTTACCCATGCCCCGCACAGCTCCAAAAAAATCACCGCCAGCCGCAAATACTGCTGCAAACGCCCCTGTCCACTACCGCATTGAGGTCGCCGACCCGAATGCCCATCTCTTCAGCATCACGCTGACGGTTGCAAAACCTACAGATGACCAGCGGGTTTCGCTGCCTGTGTGGATTCCCGGCAGCTACCTCATTCGCGAGTTCTCCAAAAACCTGAGCGGACTCGAAGCCAGGCAGGCCGGGCGCGCAATTGCTGCAAAACAGCTGGACAAAAACACCTGGCAGACCAGCTGCAAGTCGTCGCAGCCACTGGTACTACGCTACCAGGTCTATGCGTATGACAACTCGGTGCGTACGGCCTGGCTCGACAAGACCCGCGGGTTCTTTAACGGCACCAGCCTTTGCCTCAAGGTAGAGGGCCGGGAACACACTGCACATGTACTCGAGTTGCCCGAGCCTGCAGGTCGCAATGCAGTTGAAAGCTGGTCGGTCGCCACAGGCCTTGCCCCACTGAAAATCAACAGGCAGGGATTTGGCAGCTATATCGCAGCCGACTACGACGAACTGGTCGATTGCCCCGTCGAGATGGGCAATTTCTGGAGCGGCAGTTTCAAGGCCTGCGGGGTACCGCATCGTTTTGTTGTGGCGGGCGCCCTCCCGGCTTTTGACGGCGAGCGTCTGCTTGAAGACGCCAAAAAGATCTGCGAATCGCAGATCCGCTTCTGGCATGGCAGCAGAAAGCCGCCATTCAAAAACTATCTTTTCATGCTCAATGCGGTGGACGACGGTTACGGCGGCCTTGAGCACCGAAACTCGACAGCGCTGATCTGCAAACGCCATGATCTGCCGCGCCTGACCGCACCCGGCGAATCAAAAACCTTCAAGGTGTCCGAGGGCTACACCATCCTGCGCGGGCTCATAAGCCATGAGTATTTCCACACCTGGAACGTGAAACGGCTGCGCCCTGCAGAATTTACGGGCTACGACTACGCCCGTGAAAACTACAGCGAGCTGCTGTGGTTTTTTGAAGGTTTCACAAGCTACTACGACGACCTGTTCCTGCGCCGGACAGGTTTGCTCGACAACGCAGGCTACCTGCGCCTGCTGAACAAGACCATCAACCAGGTCATGCAGACGCCGGGACGGCTGCTGCAGTCGGTGGCAGAAGCAAGTTTTGATGCCTGGGTGAAGTATTACCGGCAGGACGAAAACACCTCGAACGCCACTGTCAGTTATTACACCAAAGGTTCACTGGTAGCCCTTTGTTTCGACCTGACCCTGCGCCTTGAACGTAAAACGACCGCATCGTCGCTCGACGAGGTCATGCGCACACTCTGGCAAAGCTGCAAGGCCGGACCCATGCGTGAAGAAGATTTTGCACAGGCGCTGCAGGCCCTCGGACAACGTTCCTTTTCTGCCGAGCTTGCGGCCTGGGTGCATGGCAAGGGTGACCTGCCATTAAAAGAGCTTTTGCAGGCGCACGGCGTGTCGGTGTTTGAAGACCCGGCGCAACTCGCGCACCGTCTGGGCATGCGTGTGAGTGAAAGCAATGGCCTGCAGGTCAAGGCGGTGCTGCGCGGCGGCATCGCAGAGCAGGCCGGTTTTGCTGCCGGCGATGAGTGGCTGGGCGTGGAAACCGCGACAAAAACAAAGGCTGGCAACCCCGACTCGGGTTGGCGCATGAACCGTCTTGACGACCTGCCACTTTATGCGGGCAGCGCCAAAAAAGTGGTGGCACTGGTGTCACGCGACAAGCGTTTGCTGCGGCTTGAACTGGCCATGCCACCGGCGCTCACAACCTGGCGGCTGGCTGTTCAGGATGCAACAAAGATAGATCGCTGGCTGGCTGCAGCTCCTGCCACAGCGCCCGCATGAAGCGGTTCACTCGCCGGTAAAAGACGCAGGCCGCTTCTCCAGAAATGCAGTGACACCCTCGATGTAGTCGTGAGTGCGCCCCATCTCTGTCTGGAGGTTGCGCTCGGCATCAAGTTGCTGGTGCAGGGTTCGCGCCGTACCTTCCCGCAGCAGGTGCCGTGTAGCCACCAGCGCCTGTGTGGGCATGACAGCCAGTCGCTGGGCCATGGCCAGTGCAGCGGCTACGGCGTCATCAGCCACCTCCCAGATCATTCCCCATTCTTTCGCCTGCGCGGCAGACAGTTTGTCACCCGTCATGGCCAGCATCGTCGCCCGCGCCAGCCCAAGCTTCTGGACCAGCAGCCAGCTGCCGCCCGCATCAGGCACCAGCCCGATTTTGCTGAAGGCCTGCACAAAGCTGGCGTTGGGCGCAGCAAAAGCGATGTCGCAGGTCAGCGCCAGCGAAGATCCCGCCCCCGCCGCCACACCGTTGACGGCTGCAATGGTCGGCATGCGCAGGCTGGTGAGCCGGCGCGCTGTAGGGTTAAAAGCCTGTTCAATGACAGGTCCCGGATCGGCACGTTCCACAAGGTTTGGTCCGGGTGCCAGATCAAATTCAGACAGGTCGGCACCCGCGCAAAAGCCGCGCCCGGCTCCGGTGATGACGAGGGCGCGTATGGTCTTGTCGGCTTCGGCCCTGTCCAGTGCAGCAGCCAGATCGCGATGCATCTGGCGCGTGAAGCTGTTCAATGCCTGGGGGCGGTTCAGCGTTAACAGTGCAACGGCGCCGTGGGTTGAATAAAGGACGGTCGTTTCGCCGCCGTTTGCTGGACTGGGGTTTGTCACGGGATGTCTCCTTGGAAGATTGCGCGTCGTCAACATCGGCCATTGTGCCTTTTCAGGGTTGAGGCCATGGCATGATGACATCCTGCAAAAAAGGAGACCCCCGTGACTTACGAAACGATTTTGACCTCGACCCAGGGCCCCGATACGCGCAAGGTGGGCATCGTCACCCTGAACCGCCCCAAGCAGCTCAATGCGCTCAACGACCAGCTCATGGATGAACTGGCCGACGCACTGAAGGCCTTCGATGCCGATGAAACGGTGGGCTGCATCATCCTCACCGGCAGCGAAAAAGCATTTGCAGCCGGCGCCGATATTGGTGCGATGGCGCAATACGGTTTTGCCGATGCCTACGGCAAGGATTTCATCACCCGCAACTGGGAGCAAATTCGCGGCATACGCAAACCCGTGATAGCAGCCGTCAGCGGCTTCGCGCTGGGCGGCGGCTGCGAGCTCGCCATGATGTGCGACTTCATCATCGCGGCAGACAACGCCAAATTCGGCCAGCCGGAGATCAAGCTGGGCATCATTCCCGGCGCCGGCGGCACACAGCGGCTGCCACGCGCTGTCGGCAAGGCCAAGGCCATGGATCTGGCACTGACCGGCCGCATGATGGACGCCACGGAAGCAGAGCGCTCCGGCCTCGTCAGCCGCGTGGTGCCGCTGGACAAGCTGATGGAAGAAGCGCTGGGCGCGGCCCTGATGATCTGCGGCTACGGCCAGATCGCCGTCATGGCAGCCAAGGAATCAGTGAACCGTTCATTTGAAGGCACCCTGAGCGATGGGGTGATGTTTGAACGCCGCATGTTTCACGCAATGTTCGCAACCCGCGACCAGAAGGAAGGCATGGACGCCTTTGTCAACAAGCGCAAGCCGGTCTTTACGCATTCCTGAAACCCGGTCCCGGAGCCGGTCTTTCAAGCCGCTATAATGTCGGCCTGACGGTGATATAGCTCAGTTGGTTAGAGCGCAGCATTCATAATGCTGATGTCGGTGGTTCAAATCCACCTATCACCACCAAAATCCAAAAGCCTCAGGCCTTAAAACCTGGGGCTTTATCACTTCACAGCCTCTGGACATAAACCATGAACCGCTGCACACACGTATTTTTTGCCTGCCTCATGGCTGCAATGGCCTCGGCACCGCTGGCGCCCCTGGCAATGGCCCAGACGGGCGAAACCGTCAAACCCAGCGTCAGGCAATTCCCGAAACTCGCCAAACGTGGCGAACTGGTGATCACCACCCCACCGGACGTGGCCCTGGACGGCAAGGCAGACCGGCTGTCGCCCGGCGTTCGCATACGCGATGTCAACAACAACCTGGTGCTCTCCGGTACGCTGGCCAACGTGAAATTGCCGGTCAGATACGTGCGTGACAACATCGGCCTGGTGCACGAAATCTGGGTACTCAATGCGGAAGAAGCACGGCAAAAAATGCCTGGCGAGGACGGCGGCGGCATTTTGAACAACATCCGCTCCATGTTCGAGACAGCGCCGGCGACTGACGACGGCAAGACGCCCTACGACAAGCTGCCTGCGTACAAGTAACAAGGCCCTGCCTGGGGCTACACCGGCATGTACAGCAGCGCATCGGGCGACACACTGGACAACAAATCATGAGCAAAAAAGTATTCATCAAGACCTTTGGCTGCCAGATGAACGAGTACGACTCGGACAAGATGTCTGATGTACTCCATGCCGCGCAGGGTTACGAGCCGACTCTGGACATGGACCAGGCCGACCTTATCCTGTTCAACACCTGCTCGGTGCGCGAAAAGGCCCAGGAAAAAGTCTTCAGCGACCTTGGCCGCGTCAAACACCTCAAGGCAAAGGGCGTGCTGATAGGCGTAGGCGGTTGTGTGGCCAGCCAGGAAGGCGCAGCCATCATCCAGCGTGCTCCGTACGTGGATGTGGTGTTCGGCCCGCAAACCCTGCACCGCCTGCCCGACATGCTTGAAAAGCGTGCCCGCCTCAACAAACCCCAGGTGGACATCAGCTTTCCCGAAATCGAGAAGTTCGACCACCTGCCCCCGGCGCGCGTTGAAGGCGCAAGCGCTTTCGTCAGCATCATGGAGGGCTGCTCGAAGTACTGCAGCTACTGCGTAGTGCCTTACACGCGCGGCGAAGAGGTATCCCGGCCATTTGAAGACGTGCTGGTCGAGGTCGCAGGCCTGGCCGACCAGGGCGTCAGGGAGGTCACGCTGCTGGGCCAGAACGTCAATGCCTATCGTGGTCCCATGGGAAATACCGCAGACATCGCAGACTTCGCCACGCTGCTTGAATACGTATCCGACATTCCCGGTATAGAGCGCATACGCTACGTCACCAGTCATCCGAATGAGTTCACGCAGAGCCTGATCGATGCCTACGCAAAACTCCCAAAGCTGGTCAACCACCTGCACCTGCCGGTGCAGCACGGCTCTGACCGGATTTTGATGGCGATGAAGCGCGGCTACACGGCGATGGAATACAAGAGCACCATCCGCAAGCTGCGCGCCATACGCCCCGACCTGGCCATGAGCAGTGATTTCATCGTCGGCTTTCCGGGTGAAACCGAAGATGACTTTGACAAGCTGATGAAACTGATAGACGACGTGGGCTACGACACCTCCTTCAGTTTTATCTACAGTCCCCGCCCGGGCACCCCTGCCGCCAATCTGGTGGACGACACGCCGCACGAGGTCAAGCTCAGGCGCCTGCAACGCCTGCAGGCTGCCATTGACGAGAACGTGCGCGCGATCAGCGCCAGCCGTCTGGGCACGGTTCAGCGCGTGCTGGTCGAAGGTGCTGCACGCAAGACGACGGACGCACTCTTCGGCCGTACCGAATGCAACCGCGCCGTCGTGTTCAATGGTCCAGACAGGCTGATAGGCCAGCTGGTCGATGTCCGCATCACCGAGGCGCCGCAACGCTCCCTGCGCGGTGAGGTCGTCCAGCTTGAGACGCAGGACCTCGTCGCCAGCGCCTGAAAAAACATCGGGCCAAGGCAAAGCGGAACAGCGGTGTTCAAGCGGATTTCATTTCGCCAGCTTCTGGTGATGGCTTTTTTGCTCATCGCTGCGCTACTGGGTGCATCATCCCTGCGGGCGCTCTACACACTTGAATCACTGACCACCCAGAGCAGGCAAAGCGCCGCGAAGGCACTTGAGCTGAGTTCTGCAGCACAGTCACTGACGGAGCGCAGCGTCTCCATGGAACGCGCTTCCCGCCAGGCCATCGTGCTGGAGGACAGGGTGCTGCGCGACCGTTTCACTACAACCGCGCGCGATGCAGCGGCGGTTCTTGAGCGCCTGGCCAGGCAAGGCGTGCCCGCAGAACTGATCGCCCAATGGAAAGCCCGTGTCGAGTCCATCACGGCCCTGTTGCCGGGACCCATCTCTACGGCAGTTGAGCGTGAGCAGCAGGTTGCGCGCGAGTTCCGCGAGATGGATATCGTCAGCACGACGATTGCCCAGCAGGTGCAGCAAACCATAGAAGCGCAAAACCGCGGCCTGCTGGAGACGCTGGAGTCCAGCCGCGCATCGCTGGCACGGCAGGTGATTTCTGCGGTCGTGCTGGCCGTCGTCCTTGCACTGGCTTTCGGCATCTGGCTTACAAGGCCGCTCAAGCAGCTTGAGACGGCCATCGTTGGCCTTGGTGAAAACCGCCTCGATGAATCCATCGCCATCCAGGGTCCTGCCGACCTGCAGCTGGTGGGCCAGCGCCTTGACTGGCTGCGCCTAAGGCTGGTCGAACTGGACGCTGACAAATCACGTTTTCTGCGGCACATCTCGCACGAACTCAAAACACCGCTGGCATCGCTGCGTGAGGGCGTATCACTGCTGGAAGACGGCGTGGCTGGCGATCTCAGCGAGAACCAGCGTGAGGTCGCCAAAATACTGCGCCACAACACGGGCGTGTTGCAGGGCCAGATTGAAGACCTGCTGCAATTCAATGCCGCCGCATTTGAGGCGCGCCAGCTGCATCGTGAAAAAACCGATCTCGTTGAGCTGGTAGAAGCCCAGGTAGAGGCGCAGCGCCTGCAGTGGCGCGCGCGCGAACTCAGGGTCAGCGTTGAGGGCAGCTCCGTAAAAATGGAAGTCGATGCCGAAAAAATCGGCACAGCCATCGCCAACCTGATTTCAAACGCCATACGCTTTTCTCCTGCCGGCGGCCTGTTGCAGATCAGGCTCAGGCAGCTCGCGGAGAGTGTGTGCATAGATATACAGGATGAGGGGTCCGGCATTGCCGAAGCCGACCGCAAGCGCGTTTTTGAACCTTTTTTTCGCGGTGAACGCCAGCCGATTGACGCCATTCGCGGCAGCGGTATTGGCCTGTCCATCGTTCACGAATATATTTCCGCACATGGCGGCCGCGTGGAACTCATGCCCGACGGCCCTGGTGCACACTTCAGGATTGAACTTCCGCATGCTTTCAGACATTGACATCCCGGCAAGGCGCCGACATACAAAGATCGCGGCCATGGCGCTGGCCGTGTGCTGTGTTTCAGGCTGCAGCACCACCGTGACGCAGACGATGCAGCCGATGCAGCCGCTAAGGGCCGCGCCCATCGCGGTGGAACTGCAGTCGGCACCTGTTGCCGCCACTCCCCCACAGCCCGTCTCCGACACCCTGACACCCGTATTGGCCTATGCCGACAGGATTCGCACCCTGCCGGGCAACGAACTCGCCCAGGAAATCACGCGCCTGGGCGATGCCCCCACACCTGATGAACAGATGCGCCTGGCCATGGCGCTGATACAGACCCGGCAGCTCTACGACCTCGTACGCGCGCAGGACCTTCTGCAGCGCGTCCTTGCCAACGGCAGCGCCGAAGCGCGCGCCCTTCACCCACTGGCCAGACTGCTGGCCGCACGTTACGCAGAACAGCGGCGCATTGAAGACCAGCTGGACCGGCAGGGTCAGCAGTTGCGCGAAACCCAGCGTCGCCTGGACCAGACCAATGACAAACTTGAAGCCCTCAGGGAGATAGAACGCAGCCTCACACCACGGCCGGGAGCCTCCGCGCCGGCGGCCTCACGCAGCCGAGCCAGAACGGCCATACAGTGACGCAAAACACTGCCCATCTTCTGGTCGTCGACGACGACGCCGACATGCTGCGACTGCTCACCATGCGGCTCAATGCCGCAGGCTACAAGGTCAGCACGGCCACATCGGCAGAAGCGGCCCTGAACCTGCTCGACATCGAAAGGCCACAACTGGTACTCAGCGATGTGCGCCTGCCGGGCCGCGATGGCCTGGCCCTGTTTGACGACATACGCGCACGCCATCCGTCGCTGCCTGTGATTCTGCTCACCGCGCACGGCACCATTCCCGATGCCGTGGAAGCTACCGAGCGCGGCGTGTTCACCTACCTCACCAAACCTTTCGACGGCAAGGTGCTGGAAGGCAAGATTGCGCAGGCGCTTGCGTTGAGTTCGCCGCCCTCACCTGTGCAAAGCGGCGGCAAAGAGGGCAGCTGGCAGGCCGACATCATCAGCCGCTCCAGCCGTATGGCCGAAACGCTTGCCGAAGCGCGCCTCATTGCGCAGTCCGACGCCAGCGTGATGCTGCGCGGCGAAAGCGGTACCGGCAAGGAGATGCTGGCCCAGGCCATACACAGGGCCAGTTCACGTGCTGCCCATCCGTTTATTGCCGTCAATTGCGGCGCCATTCCAGAGGCCCTGCTCGAGTCCGAACTCTTCGGCCACGTCAAAGGCGCCTTCACCGATGCGGTGGCCAACCACAAGGGCCTTTTTCAGGCGGCTGAAGGCGGCACCCTGCTGCTCGATGAAATCGGCGATATGCCGCTGGCCCTGCAGGTCAAGCTGCTGCGCGTACTGCAGGAGCGTGTGGTCAGGCCGCTGGGCTCCAGCCAGTCCATACCGGTCGATGTGCGCATCCTCTCGGCCACCCACAAGGACCTGGACGCCGCCATGGCCGACGGCCAGTTCAGGACCGATCTTTATTACCGCCTCAATGTGGTCACGCTGACCCTGCCGCCACTGTCAGAGCGGCGCGAGGACATCCCCTTGCTGGCCAACCATTTCCTGGTGAAGCTGGCAGCCAAGTACAGCAAGCGGCTCAGCGGTTTTGCGCCAGAAGCGCTGAAGGCACTGGCCACGGCGGCCTGGCCCGGCAATGTTCGCCAGCTTTACAACGTGGTTGAACAGGTCTGCGCCCTGGCCACCACGCCCTTGATTCCGCTCACCCTGATCCAGCGCGCCCTGCGTGTGCCCAGCGTGCAGATTCTGACGCTGGCCGATGCGCGCCAGCGCTTTGAGCGCGGTTACCTGGTAGACCTTCTCAAGCTGGCCGACGGCAACGTCGCTGATGCGGCCCGGCTTGCAGACCGTAACCGCACCGAGTTCTACCGCCTGATGCAAAAGCATGGCCTCACGCCTGGCCATTTCAAGCCCGAATCTCAGGGTAATCCCTGATTTTTCGTCGCTGACCAGCGACGTCATAAGTGCTTGATCTGTAAGGATAAAGCTGCTGTCCTACAGACTCTTGTCGCCCAATGGCGACAAAAAACCCCCGTTTGAGCCACCTTTTCGCCTTGATACAGTTTGTCACTGGAGATTTCCGGTTTAAGTCATTGATCTAAATAGTCTTTTTTCACCTGGCACAGGGTTTGCCCTAGTGATGGCATGCTAGCCAGTTTTGCCCCCCTGTTCACCCGCCCGGCACGCACCGGATGGGCAGGCAAGGCAGCACGTGCGACGCTGGTGATGGCCATCGCCCTGCTGGCTTCTGCCGCACAGGCGTGGACGCTCGATGACGTCGCCACACTGGCAAAAACACGCGCACAAGCGCCTTTCCAGACGATGGGCCAGGCAGTTCCAGCCGAGCTTGCCGCGCTGGATTACGACGGTTACCGCGATATCCGCTTCAATACCGACAAGGCCCTCTGGCGTGCTGACGCCCTGCCTTACGAGACAAATTTTTTCCACGTCGGCCCACATGGCGACATCGTCCGCATCTCGGAAGTCAGCGCTGACGGCGTCAAGACCGTCCCCTACAGCGCAACAGACTTCAGCTTCGGCAAGAACCGCCTTCAGCCGCAAACCTGGGGTGATCTTGGGTTTGCCGGTTTTCGCGTTCACACCGCCCTCAATTCGCCGAACTACAAGGACGAGCTGATTGCATTCCTGGGTGCGAGCTATTTCCGCGCCCTGGGTGCAGGCCAGCGTTATGGCCTGTCTGCACGTGGCCTGGCCGTGAACCCCACCGGCCCGGGTGCTGAAGAGTTTCCGCGCTTTACCGATTTCTGGCTTGAAAAGCCCGCTGCCAATGCCGCAGCAGGTGCTCCGCTGGTGATGTACGCACTGCTTGATTCGCAGCGCATGACAGGCGCCTACCGTTTCGAGGTCAGGCCCGGCGAACAAACCACCGTTGATGTGCGCGCACGGATTTTCATGCGTCCCGGTGTCGCCCCTGCAACCACGCTGGGCATCGCGCCGCTGACCAGCATGTTTTTCTTCGGCGAAAACCAGCCACGCGCAGCAGACTTCCGCCCCGAGGTGCATGACTCTGACGGCCTGATGATGGTTACGGGCGAAGGCGAATGGCTGTGGCGTCCGCTGCAGAACCCGGCCTCCACCCTGGTCACTTCATTTGCCATGAAGTCGCCACGCGGTTTCGGCCTGATGCAGCGTGACCGCGACTTCAAAAGCTACGAAGACACCGAAGCGCGTTACGAACTGCGTCCCAGCGCCTGGGTGACACCGGTCGGTGACTGGGGCGCTGGCCGGGTCGAGTTGCTGCAGTTCAACACGCCTGATGAAACACACGACAACACCGTCGCCTACTGGGTGCCTGAAAAACTGCCGCAGCCCGGCGAGAGCCTTGAACTGGCCTACCAGATCGCCTGGCAGGGCAAAAACCAGCAGATGCCGCCCAACGGCTGGGTCACGCAATCGCGTCGCGGCACCGGCTATTCACGGCTGGACGCCCAGACCCTGAGCCAGCAAGTGCAGTTTGTCATCGACTTTGCAGGCCCCGCGCTCGATGCGCTGCCTGAAGGCGCACCCGTAAAAGCGATTGTCAGCACCGATGCCAACGGCCGCGTGCTTGAAAGCCTGGCTTACAAAAACCCCGCTACCGGCGCCTGGCGCGCCACCCTGCGCGTGCAGCGCATCGACCCGGCAAAGCCGGTCGAGCTGCGCGCCTTTCTTCAGCACAACAGCAACTCAGTGAGCGAAACATGGACCAACCTGATCACACCGTGACATCTACAGTGAGCACCCGCAGTGCCCTGCGCGAAGAGCGTCACCCGAACTCGGTCACGGCGCCGCCGGTCAACCGCGGCTCCATGATGCCAAGGCCGTGGCGCGGCTTCTGGAACAGCATGGGTACACTCGCCCTGCGCCCATTGGTCGCACTGGTGAGCCCCGCCAAACCCGCAGCCTCACGCAAGCAGTTGCAGGCTGAAAAACTGCTGCCCTGGCAGCACGCCGCCAAACGCCGCCGCGCCACCTTTTTGCTGCTGACGCTGGTCAGCACCATCATCGCCACGCGCCTCTTTATCGACATGCAGCCCGACTACGACAACGCCTGGCTGCAGTATGGCCAGGTCGCGCTGTTTGCATTGCTGTCGGCCTGGGTGGTGACCGGTTTCATGACGGCGATGATGGGTTTTTGGGTCACGCTGTTCGGTGACAAACACACTCTCTCAAGCAAAAAAGTCCAGCACCACACGCTGGACCCATCAACCCGCACCGCCATCATCATGCCCATCTGCAATGAAGATGTGCGCACCGTGTTTGCCGGCCTGCGCGCCACCTGCGAGTCGGTGTCCACCACCGGCCACACCCGTGCATTTGACGTGTTTGTGCTATCCGACAGCAATGACAAGGCCATCATCAAGGCCGAGCGCGCCGCCTGGGAAGAGCTTCGCACCCAGCTGGCCGGCCACCCCGAGCAGCCGCAGATCGAGGTCTACTACCGCCTGCGCAAACGCCGCACAGACCGCAAGGCCGGCAATGTGGCCGACTTCTGCCGCCGCTGGGGCAAGGACTACAAATACATGGTGGTGCTGGACGCCGACAGCGTCATGAGCGGCGATTGCCTGGTCTCGATGGTCAAGCTGATGGAAGCCAACCCGACGGCCGGCATCATCCAGACTGCGACGCAGGCCATCGGCCACGTCACCCTGCACGCACGTGCCCAGCAGTTCGCTTCGCGCGTCACCGGCCGCCTGTTCACTTTGGGCATGCAGTTCTGGCAGATGGGCGAATCGCACTACTGGGGCCACAACGCCATCATTCGTGTCGAGCCTTTCATGCAGCACTGCGCCCTGGCCCACATCAAGGGCACGGGCGGCATGGCCGGCAGCATCATGTCGCACGACTTCGTCGAAGCCGCGCTGATGCGCCGCGCAGGTTTTCATGTCTGGCTGGTGGCCGACCTTGTTGGCAGCTACGAACAGCAACCACCGGATTTGCTGGCAGAACTTCAGCGTGACCGCCGCTGGTGCCAAGGCAACCTGCAGAACTCGCGCCTGATTGCCGAGCCCGGCATTCACCCGGTTCACCGCTCCATGTTCGGCACCGGCGCCATGGCTTACCTGTCGGCACCGCTGTGGCTGTGCTTTATGACGCTGGGCACCGCCCTGTGGCTGTCGGGCTCGCCCATGATTGCCGACTGGGAACTGGTACCGGCCGAACTCATGGCTCTCTGGGCCTGGACGCTGTGCATGCTGTTTTTGCCGCGCATCCTGGGCATCGTCGCCATCCTGATCAACCGCCAGCAGCAGTCTTATGGCGGCACGGTCGGCCTGCTGCGCAGCGCCCTGCTTGAAACGCTGATCGCCATGCTGCAGGCCCCCGTACGCATGCTGGCGCATTCGCTGTTTGTGGTCGTGGCGCTGACAGGCCTGAAGCTCGAATGGAAGTCGCCCCCGCGCGAAGCCGCAGCCGTGCCATGGCGCCACGCCCTGCGCCAGCTCGCACCCATGAGCAGCCTGATCGTGCTGCTGGCCCTCGGCATCTTTTTCATCGACGCCCGCGCGCTGGTCTGGTTGCTGCCAGTCGGCCTGCCGCTGTTGCTGGCCATCCCGATGACGGTGATCACCAGCAAGGTCGGTGTCGGCACGCTGATGCGCGCCCAGAACTTTTTGCTGATTCCCGAAGAAACCCGCTCGCCCGCCGTGCTGCGCCGGGCCTGGCTGCATGCCAGCCAGCGCGCCAAAACGCTGTTGGTGGCGGCCTGATCACCTGGCGGGGGAAATTTTGAACGTTAGAGGCAGCTGACTGCTATATATTTAATAGCTGCTCACGCTTGAATCTATTGGCCTGCAGCCGATTTGATGCCTGAAAATGGCCTTTTTGGGGTCATTTTCAGGTTCTTGGGCCCGCAAAAATGCCTCAAAAAGCTGCCAAAGCCCGAAATGTTAATATCCATATTAACAATGTTAAGTTCCATATTAACTTTTGGTCTTTTCAAGCCGTTGAAGTCCCCAGGCTCGGTTGCGGCCCTATCTCCCACCTGAGCAATCGAAGCGCTTGCACAAAGCCCCTCCCACGTAACGCATTTGTTACAAAAACATGTGTCCTGACGTAAGGGCTGTTGACGCAAAACCAAATCGGCTAAAAACTCCGCCCCAGTCCTCCAAAGCGAGGGCAAGAAAAATTACCGGGGGGAGGAAAAATGTCAAAAAGTGTCAGATCACTGATTGCGCGGCTTGGCCTGTTGTGCATGTCATTGGGTGCCGGGCTTGCCGGCGGTGTATCAGCCCAGACGCTGAACATGTCGCCCGTCGTCTACAACGAGACCAGCCTTCAGAGTTGTCCTGCCAACGAGCAACTCAAGTACTTTTATTACTACGAAGATGTGCCCTACTACCGCGCCACAAGCTGGTGCGGCATGGCAGAAGCCGCAGTAGCCTATGCAGAGGCCTCGACGGCCCAACCCGACAACCACCCGATTGAGCTGACCTCCTGCGTGGCAGGGTCTTACTGGACCTATCGCCATTTCAAAATCAGCGACCCGTCATACGTGTACAACAGCCCTCCCCAACGGGGTGCCGGCATGGTGCGTACCCAACCCGCCACCACCCATCACTGTTGACAAGGGCCAGACCTGCCAGGCGGGTGCCCAGTTCGGTAATCCCATTGTTCCGGCCACAGGCGAAAAAATTCAGAACGAGCAGGACTACCAGGGCGCCGGCCCGCAGGCCCTCAGCTTCATTCGTACCTTTAAAAACGCCTGGGGCGGTGGCGCAGCTCGCGGCCTTGTCGTAGACCCGCGGGTCGGCCAGGCCTGGGCGCACAACCATGCCGTGTCCATCAGCCTGCAAGGCACACCCACCACCTCAAGCGCCAGCGCCAAAGTGGTGTTTGGCGATGGCAGCGAAGCACCCTTCAGCTGGAACGTGAGCACCAGCAGCTGGCAGGCGTACAACAGCCCTGACACCCTCACAGCAGGCACGCCCGGGCTGCTGTACCAGCGCAGCGAAGACAACTCGGCCTGGCAGTTTGATGCTGCAGGCCGCCTGCTCACCATGACCCAGCGCAATGGCTGGGTCAACAGCTACTCGTACAGCACCACCAGCACCACCTCAAGCATCGCGCCGGTGGCAGGCCTGCTCACCAGCGTGAGCAACCAGTTCACCCAGACCATCAGCTTTACCTACAACGCCGCCGCGCAATTGGCCAGCATCAGCACGCCCGACAGCCAGACCATCAGCTTCAGCTACGACGGCTACACCAGCACCACCAGCCTGGGTCGTCTGGCCACAGTGACCTACCCCGGCAGCAGTGCCGGCACAGTCACCAAAGCCTACCTTTACGAAAATGGCAGCTACCCGCAGTTGCTGACCGGCATCATTGATGAGTCAGGCAACCGGCTGGCCACCTACGCCTACGACGTGCAAGGCCGGGCCGTCAGCACCCAGTACGCGGGCGGCGCCAACCTCTACAGCGCAAGTTATTGGGCTGGCACAGTCACCATGACCGACCCGCTGGGGACGTCACGGGCCTATGGCTACAGCACCACGGTCGGCAAGCTGGCGGTCACAAGTGCTTCGCTGCCTGTGGGCGGCAGCGGCGCAAACGACGCGGCCAGCCGCGCGCAGGACGCCAACGGCTTCATCACGCAGGCCACTGATTTCCTGGGCGTCAACACCATGTACACCTGGGACATCAACCGCAGGCTGCCGCTGGCCACCACCCGCGCATCGGGCCTGCCCGAAGCCCAGAGCACCAGCACCCAGTGGCACAACACCCTGACCCTGCCGCTGCTGACCACCCAGACCGGCCGAACAACCGCCTACACCTATGACAGCCTGGGCAACAAGCTGACCGAAAGCGTCATCGACACCGCCACCGGCGTCACGCGCACCTGGGCCTGGTCGTACAACGCCCAGGGCCTGGCAGCAACAGAGACCGCCCCCAACGGCGCCACCACCCAGTTCGTTTACGACTCGCTCGGCAACCTGGGCACCAGCACCAATGCGCTCGGCCACACCACCACCATGGCTTACGACAGCGGCGGGCGCATCACGCAGATGACCGCGCCCACAGGCCTGACCACCACCTACGCCTATGACCTGCGCGGCCGCCTGCTGACGCAAAGCGTGGGCGGCATGACCAGTACCTTCGCCTACAAACCCACCGGCCTGGTCGGCACGGCCACCCTGCCCAGCGGCTATCAGGTCGCCTACAGCTATGACAACGCCCAGCGCCTGACCGGCTGGCAAGACAACCGCAGTGCCCAGGGCAGCTACACCCTCGACGCCATGGGCAACCGCACCACAGAGCAGATCAAGGACGGCGCAGGCAACACCGTCTGGCAACTGGCGCGCAGCATCAACAGCGTCAACCAGGTCGTGACCCAAACCCTGGGCACCACCACCGCCGCCACGCTTGAGGCCTATGGCTACAACGCCAATGCCGACCGCACATCCCAGGCCAACGGCCTGAGCCAGAGCACCCGCTATGGGCTTGATGGCCTCAGGCGCACCATCGCCATCACAGACCCGGCCAACGCCACCGCCACGCTGGCTTACAACGCGCTTGATGCCGTGACCAGTGCCAGCGACTTCAAGGGTGTCACCACCACCTACGCCCGTGATGCCCTGGGCAACCCCCTACAAGAAAGCACCCCCGACGCAGGCACCAGCAGCACCAGCTACAACAGCCTGGGCCTGCCCCAAACCGTCATCGACTCTCTGGGCCAGGCCAGCACCCTGACCTATGACCTGCTGGGCCGGCCCACACAAATACGCTTTGCCGATGGCAAAACCACCACCCTGGCCTATGACCTCACCGGCAGCACCTACAACGCCCCGGGCGCGCCCAATGCCAGCCTTGGTTACTTGAGCAAGATAGAAGATCGAAGCGGCAGCACAAGCTATCAGCGTGACATCTTTGGCCGCGTCGTGCAAAAGACCCAGACCCTGCCGAACAGCAGCACGCAACAAGTCACGTATTCGTTTACGACCACGGGGCCAGCCCGCCACAACAACCTACCCCAGCGGCAACCAGCTCACACCTGCGTACAACAGCGCAGGCCAACTGACCACCTTGATCTGGAACGGCACCCCGCTCATCACCAACCTGCAATGGACGCCTCTGGGCCAGCCGGGCACCTGGACCTGGGCGTTCAGCAACAACGGCGGTACGGATATAGCAGGCAAGCGCAGCTATGACACCGCTGGCCGGGTGACCTCTACAGAACTGAACACTTACGGTTATGACGCTGCTGGAAGAATTACGAGCCTCACACAGCAGCTCTATGCACCCACGGACACGAACCCGGCCAACAGCGGCATTACCCAGACGACCGCGAGCTGGACTGCCGGTTATGACGCTACAGGGAAGTTGACTGGCTTTATTGAAAGCACAGCGCTCACGACGACCACAGGCCCGGGCACAGCCAGCTTCAGTTATGACAGCAATGGCAACCGTTTGAGCAGTCTGCAAACCGCAACAGCGGGCACAAACACCATCAGCACGGCACGCAGCTACGCCGTCACCAGCGGCACCAACCAGTTGCTGGGTTATGGCCAGAGCACGCAGACCAGCCTGGGCAGCAGCACCTCGACTATCAGCTACACCTACAACGCTGCGGGTGACATCACCAATGAAGGTTCAAAGACCTTCAGCTTCAATGCCGAGAGCCGTCTGAGCGGCATGGCCATCGGAAGTACGGGGACTTCACCAACCACCTACTACATACACAACGCCTTAGGCCAGCGTGTCTTTAAAACTGAGCGGATCACCGGCACGCCGACTGCCAGTGACCCCGGCTTTGCGTTTGCGTATGACGAAGACTCAAATCTTCTGGGTGAATACGGCACGGGTGGAGCGTCGAGCACGGGAAGTACCGAATACATCTGGCTGCCGACGCCAAATGGCCCTATGCCTATTGCTGCGGTCATCAATGGCACCCTGTTTGCTATTCATACTGACAACCTGAACACGCCACGAAGACTCAGCAACACCAGTACCCTAGCGGTTTGGCAGTGGAAATACTCTGCGTTTGGGGATGAGCAACCGACGATTGCTGCCAACAGGTTTGCGGACTTGAACATGAACCCGAACCCGGGTACAACCACCGTTGCTTCGGTGACCTTCAATCTGCGATACCCCGGGCAGTATGCGGATTCTGAATCCGGGTTGAGCTATAACTACTTCAGGAGCTACGACAGCGGCAGCGGGCGGTATACGCAGGCTGACCCGATTGGGCTTGATGGTGGTTGGAATCGGTTTGGGTATGTCAATGCCAACCCGCTGAAGTACACCGATCCTTTGGGGTTGATCAACCAGGAGGCTCAGCGGCAACTGAATGAGTGGTTTGGCCCAAAAACGCCCTCTGGCAATTGCGCGACGGCCGAGTGCGCGGCGGGCGTGCTCCCGACGCGGACGCCCCCTCCACCCGGATGCCGCACCTCCTGCAACTTCAAATCTCAGCTGATATGCACTGCTGCAGGGATTGGCACGTCGGCCTTGACAACCCCTGCTGGCGGCATGGCAGCAGGCGCCGGGTGTATTCTCGCTAAGGCTTTGATTTGCGACAAGGTCTGTGACAAAGAAGAGGCGTGCAAACCATAAGGAGCAGATCATGAAATGTCCAAAGTGCAATGCAACGCTGTTGCCATACGCAGCGCTTTTCAAGCCGAAAGCTGAGTTCAAGTGCAACGCCTGCAAAAGCAGGCTGAGGCTCGTTCGATATTGGTGGGTCATACTTCTGCCGTCTGCCTTGGTGATGTTTTTCCCTTTTGACCTAATAAAGGGAACAGCAACGATGTTGATCGCACTTTCCGCCGCAGTGGTTGCGATCTCCTATGCCGCGCTTCAACTACTAGTTCGTGTTGAACTGATCTCGGACGCGCCCGTAGACGCGGACTGTTGAATTCCGAAAAAGGATATTCGGGATATTGCGGGTGCAAAAAGAAATGAAGCTCAAGTTGCTCGTATCGTCTTTATTAGGCGCCCTGATAGTTGTTGCGATCTGGGTCTTCGCCTTAAGGTCCGAAGAATATCGGACGACGAAAGGAGGGTTTACAAGTGAGGCGCTCTCACAGCGTGTTGGCCAAATAGAGCACAGCCTTCTAACTGGATTTAAGCTTTCCTATGGTGAAGGACGGACGTCCAGCATGTCTGTTTATCTCATGGGCACCAAGAGCAGTGGCTGGCTGAGGGTCACCTAAGGCACCTGACATGGAGCGTCATAGGAGCATGCCGGAGTTCATGGGTGATTGGATGAAATCTATTCTCGGTGGGGGAGGTTGAAAATGGAAGACACGCTAAGGCCTTTGCGCCAGATCGGCAACGTATTGGGGGAGTACTTACAAGGTTCGCAATCTTTCGCGGAGTTGGAGCTAGCTATGGCGGAAGCAACGCTTAACAGCCCTGCAGCAAGTGAGGTACTTAGACGCCTCTATCACGTAGTCAATCACTACGAAATCGATCAGCCGTTACGTGAGCAGGATGCGAGCTACCAAAGGTCAACACATGCGAAGCTTGACAAGATTGCACGATGCTTGAACTCTGGGAGTGAGTGGGAGATGACCGACGCGATAGAGGCGTTTTGGCTAACCACCGGCTAATTCAACATGGTCGATTCGGATGGGCAACCCGCTACAAGAGAGCACCCCAGACGCAGGCACCAGCACCACCAGCTACAACAGCCTGGGCCTGCCCCAAACAGTCATCGATTCGCTGGGCCAGGCCAGCACCCTGACCTATGACATGCTGGGCCGGCCCACCCAGATCCGCTTTGCCGATGGCAAAACCACCACCCTGGCCTATGACCTCACCGGCAGCACCTACAACGCCCCGGGCGCGCCCAATGCCAGCCTTGGTTACTTGAGCAAGATAGAAGATCGAAGCGGCAGCACAAGCTATCAGCGTGACATCTTTGGCCGCGTCGTGCAAAAGACCCAGACCCTGCCGAACAGCAGCACGCAACAAGTCACGTATTCGTTTACGGCCACGGGGCTGGCAGGCACCACGACCTACCCCAGCGGCAACCAGTTAACACCTGCCTACAACAGCGCAGGCCAGTTGACCACCTTGACGTGGAACGGCACGCCCCTGATCACCAACCTGCAATGGACGCCGCTGGGCCAGCCGGGCACCTGGACCTGGGCGTTCAGCAACAGCGGGGGCACTGACATGGCTGGCAGGCGCGGCTATGACACTGCAGGTCGAGTCACGGCTACGGAGCTGAACACTTATGGGTATGACGCTGCTGGAAGAATCAGCGGCATCACGCAACAGCTGTATGCACCCACTGACACCAACCCCTCCAACAGCGGCATCACCCAGACCACAGCAAGCTGGACTGCCGGTTATGACGCCACGGGTAGGTTGACGGGCTTTATTGAAAGCACGGCGCTGACGACGACGACCGGCCCGGGCACAGCCAGCTTCAGTTATGACAGCAACGGCAATCGCCTGAGCAGTCTGCAAACGGCAACAGCGGGAACGAGCACCAGCAGCACGGCCCGCAGCTACGCCGTCACAGCTGGCACCAACAGGTTGCTGGGCTATGGTCAGAGCACTACGACCAACCTTGGAAGCAGCACCTCAACCGTCAGCTACACCTACAACGCCGCCGGTGACATCACCAACCAGGGCAGCAAGACGTTCAGCTTCAATGCCGAGAGTCGCCTGTCCAGCATGGCCACTGGTACAACTGGCACATCACCGACGACGTACTACACCCACAACGCTTCGGGCCAGCGGGGTTTAAAACTGAGCCGATTACAGGAACACCGACGACAGGCGATCCTGGCTTTGCGTTTGTTTATGACGAAGATTCAAACCTGCTGGGTGAGTACGGCACTGGTGGACCGTCTAGTACAGGAAACACTGAATACATCTGGCTGCCTACGCCCAACGGCCCTATGCCGATTGCTGCGGTCATCAACGGCAGTCTGTTTGCCATCCACTCAGACAACCTGAACACGCCAAGAAGGCTCAGTAACACAAGCACTCTGGCTGTCTGGCAGTGGAAGTACTCGGCGTTTGGAGATGAAGCGCCAACCATTGCTGCGAACAGGTTTGCTGACCTCAATGTGAATCCAAATTCGGGAACCGCTACTGTTGCTTCGGTGTCCTTCAATCTGCGATACCCCGGGCAGTATGCAGACGCTGAATCCGGGTTGAGCTATAACTATTTCAGGAGCTATGACAGCGGCAGCGGACGGTATACGCAGGCCGATCCTGTTGGACTTGATGGTGGATGGAATCGGTTTGGCTACGTATATGGAAACCCCCTGAAATTTGCTGATCCATTGGGACTGCAAAAAACGGCCGATGAAATGCTCGGGCCGGACTCAAAAGATCAGGCGATTTCGCCGGATTACCCTGTCACGCCGCGTCGTCCATCTCCGCCGCCAATGCCGCCGCCCCCACCAACGCCACCCGAAGGCGGTGAACCTTGGCCAGGGGCAGATGACTGGCGCGGTCAATGCATTCGTCTATACACCCAGTGTCAGAATCAAAATTGGGGTGGCGATTGCGGGGCGTGTTTGAACAAGTGCACGGCGCAGCAGGAATGGCCATTCTCCGGACCTGGGGCATGTCGTCCGCGGCGCAATCAGAACATGTGCTCGGCCTTCTGAAAGAATAATATGGATGATGTTTTGATCGAGCGGTGGCATACTTTTGCGGAACAATCGGTAGAGAGTATTGCCGCCCAGTACAACGATAAAAATATTGAACTTCTTACCCAGATCGTTCGTGATGGCCTTAATGAATCAGGGCCTCTTCAATTCGATTCTCCTGGGGAGTTCGCTCAGTACGTCGTAGATATCAGAACCAATGAGAGGGCTTGGTCAAGACGCCTCGGTAACACGATTCTGCGAGCACAAGATCAGTTAGCAAGTGGTAAGACTGTAGAAGCTAGAGAAACCCTAAGTGGATTCTCCGCAACGTGTCCGTGGGACTTCTTTTCAGAAATTGCAAGAACGCAGTTGGAGAACATCAGCGGTTAACGCAACCAATGCGTTGTCCAACTAAGTCGTTCTACTTTGCCTATAACGCGCTTGATTCCAACGGCAATCGCCTCAGCAGCCTTCAAACTGCGAGAGCGGGAACCAGTACCAGCAGAAGCTACACCGTCACCAGCGGCACCAACCAGTTGCTGGGTTACGGCCAGAGCACGCAAACCAGCCTGGGCAGCAGCACCTCGACCATCAGCTATACCTACAACGCTGCTGGTGACATCACCAACCAGGGGAGCAAGACCTTCAGCTTTAATGCCGAAAGTCGCTTGTCCAGCATGGCTACAGGTACAACGGGTGCGTCACCAACGACTTTCCACTGCAAGGCCAATTGCCAAGCAAGCCGTCGCGGGGGTACTGGTGAAGCCGCCGCGTGCATGATCTCTGACGCTCGTGAGTGGTTTGACCAAACTATCAAAGGCGATCCCGCGAGTGCATCGCAGGCCGACCAAGCTGCAAACACCTTTGGTCGAGGTAACGCGGGCACATCAGGTAGCTGCGATGTGGTTTGCGGCATTTACAGACCCAACGGTCTGCCTTCTCGATATTGATGGAGATAAGCTGTGAAGAACAGAACTGCTTGGATATTGGTTGCCGTCGCATTAGTCGTTGCAATGGCTTGGTGGGGTTCGGGGCAGCTAAAAATTGATCGCTGTCTTGATGCCGGTGGTCGTTGGAACTACGAGCTTGTTATTTGCGAGCGATAGCATGTCGCCACAAAGCCTGACAGCTCAGCACCCTGACGTGGAACGGCACACCGCTGATCACCAACCTGCAATGGACACCGCTTGGCCTCTTTGGCGGTGCACCGGCTCCGTCAATAGACCTTGGAGGTTTAAGCCGATGACACTAGATACTTTTCTCTTTATTGTTGGAACTATAGGCGGGTGCGGCTACTGGGTGATGGGGGTTCTGTCCACCACTAAACTGGAATCAAAAGAAAATCTCACCCCCGGCATGGAGTGGTTCCCCGGTATTTGGTCCTTGAGTTCGCGAGAATATTCTGCTGACGGTAAAAGTCTCTGCAGAATTGGAAACGTCGTGATGGTCATCACCATTTTGTGTTGGATCGCTTGGGCGATGATAAAGAACAAATAAGAAAATCAGGCCCCCACCCACCCGAAGGCGGTGAGCCTTAGCCAGGCGCACCATCGCCGTCACAGACCCGGCCAACGCCACCGCCACGCTGGAGCCGAGGGTTAGTGAGCGTGGCCCTGGTTCTGATTACAGCAAGATCAAGAAAAACTGCGAGCGAGGTGATTGCTGATGAGTTCCGATCTTCACTATGTCGTCAAATTCGCTTACATGCACCACCGTTTCTATTTGCTATGGAAAGATGGCGGCGCTGACCCTGATAGGTACGCAAAAAGCCCAAGATCCTCGCGGATTCTTTCGGCAAGCACCAAGCACGAGCTCTTAGTCTTGGCAGACGCCAACGGTTTTGCGGTTGCCACCCAGGCCACCCAAGTTATCGACCTGGATCTTGTGTTTCGAAGCTTGCGGAATCTTCGACCATCAAAGCCGTTGTCGCAAAGGGAATGCGAGCTTTTGTTGGAATGCTGGAATGCCCTTGAAGATTTAGCACGCACATTGAAAGTAGGCTTTTTTCCCGCTCGCGCCGACAGAGGAGACGCAAATGCTGTTTGTCGCAAGCTGTTCAAGGGAAACAACGTCCCCGCCGTGTCGCCAAGCGCAACCTGTCGCGTACAACTCGACTCGCGAGAGCTTTGGATATTACGTACCGTTCTTCGAAACGCTGCAAAAATCACCCTGAGTGCGAGTGAATAGCCGACATCATCTGGAACGCATGGGCCATGCGTGTATTCAAGACGGAGTGATCGCCCTGGGTGAACCCAATGCCAGCAAACGCAATGATCGGGGGTCAGATCCCCCAGCGTGCATTCGACAGCCACTCGCCTGACCCCCATGCATACCGTACACACCCCAGGCGAGATCAGTTTTGCTATTGATTAAATAGCTGCTCACGCACGTGTTTATTGGCCTGCAGCCGATTTAATGCCTGAAATTGGCCCTTTTTTGTGCTTTTTAAGGCCCTCAGAGGCGGTTTGAGGCGCGCCCAGGCTGGCGAAACGAAGATTTTTAACATATACGGCAAAAATTTAACGTACACGTTAAAAATGGCGTTTTAGGCCTGCCAATGGCGCTCGCGCAGCCGCCTAGAACTTGGGCATGCCCTTCATGCCGCCCATGCGCTTCATCATCTTCATCATGCCGCCGCCCTTGAGCTTTTTCATCATGCCCTGCATCTGCTCGAACTCGTTGAGCAGGCGGTTGACTTCCTGCACGTGAACGCCTGAACCTGCGGCAATGCGGCGTTTGCGTGTCGCCTTGATGAGCTCGGGCTTGCGGCGCTCCAGCGGGGTCATGCTCTGGATGATGCCTTCCTTGCGCTTCATGTCTTTTTCGGCCTTGTCCATGTCGACCTGGCCAGCTTTTGCCGCCATCTGCGACGGCAGCTTGTCGAGCAGGTTGGACAGCCCGCCCATGTTTTTCATTTGCTGCAGCTGGCTCAAAAAGTCATTCAGGTCAAAACCGTCGCCCGACTTGAGCTTGGCGGCCAGCTTTTGCGCGGCTGCCACATCGACACCGGCGGTGACCTGCTCTACCAGCGCGACGATGTCGCCCATACCGAGGATGCGACCAGCATGGCGCTCGGCATCGAACACTTCCAGGCCGTCGAGCTTTTCACTGGTGCCTGAAAACTTGATGGGCGCGCCGGTGATCTGCCGCACCGACAGCGCCGCGCCGCCGCGTGAGTCGCCATCGGTCTTGGTCAGGATGATGCCGGTCAGCGGCAACGCGTCCTTGAAGGCCTTGGCGGTGTTGACCGCATCCTGGCCCTGCATGGCGTCGACGACAAACAGCGTCTCGACCGGGTTCAATATGGAATGCAGTTCCTTGATTTCAGCCATCAGGGCTTCGTCAATCGCCAGCCGGCCAGCGGTGTCAACCAGCAGCACGTCAAAGAAATGCTTGCGTGCGTAGTCGATGGCGGCCAGCGCGATGTCGCGCGGTTTCTGGTCCGGCGTGCTGGGGAACCACTCTGCGCCGGCCTGGGCCGTCACGGTCTTGAGCTGCTCGATGGCGGCCGGACGGTAAACGTCACCCGAAACCGTCAGCACCTTTTTCTTGCGCTTTTCAATCAGGTGTTTGGCCAGCTTGGCGGTGGTGGTGGTTTTACCCGCGCCCTGCAGGCCGGCCATCAGGATGACTGCCGGCGGCTGCGCGGCAAGGTTGATGTCGCTGACGCCTTCGCCCATGGTGGCGGCGAGTTCCTTGCTGACAATGCTGACCAGCACCTGGCCGGGGTTCAGGGAGCCCATGACCTCCTGGCCCAGCGCTTTTTCTTTTACGCGGGCAATGAAGTCGCGCACGACGGGCAGCGCCACGTCGGCTTCGAGCAGCGCCATGCGCACCTCGCGCAGCATGTCTCCCACATTGGTTTCTGTGATGCGGGCCTGGCCACGCATTTCCTTGACGAGGCGGGTGAGTTTGTCGGTAAGGGCTGAGGCCATGGGAAGGCCCCACGAAGGTGGGGCAGTTAGGTGGGAAGGTCAGGCTGAAAAGCAGCTGCCGCAACGGCAGTAAAGGCTAAACTCTAGCCATGATTTTAGCTTTCGGCGCCTGGTGGGGTCTTGTGGCAGCGGTGGGTGCTGCCGTGAGCTATGGTGTGCTGGCGCTTGCCGCCTCCCGCTTGAGCAGCAACACGCTGCGCACCGTGCTGTTTGCCGCCTGGCTGTTTCATGCCGTGGCACTGGCCGCCGGCCTGCTGGGCGAACCTCCGCAATTCGGCTTTGCACCGGCCTTGTCGATGACAGTCTGGCTGGTGCTGACGGTTTATGCGATTGAAAGCAGGCTCTTTCCGCAACTGCAGGCGCACTGGGCGCTGGCCGGTCTGGGCAGCGCAGCCGTGGTGCTGGCAGCAGTCTTCCCGGGCACCACGTATCACAGGGTGGCCTCACCCTGGCTGCCGCTTCACTGGGCATTGGGCATTGCGTCTTACGGCCTGTTCGCCGCTGCCGTCGTGCACGGCTGGCTTATGACACGCTCCGAAAAATCCATACGCCAGGCAGCACAGAACAACGCCGGCGTGCCGCTCATGACACTGGAGCGATTGACCTTCCGCTTCGTCGAAGCCGGCTTCGTATTGCTGTCGGCCACGCTGTTTGTGGGCTGGCTGTTTGCCGAACAGCTCTATGGGCCGGGCCGCGCCTGGCAATGGAACCACAAGACCGTTTTCTCGGTGCTCGCCTGGCTGGTATTTGCTGGCCTGCTGATTGGCCGTGCGCGCCTGGGCTGGCGTGGGCGCAAGGCGGTGCGTGTGCTGTACCTGGGCTCGGGCCTGCTGCTGCTGGGGTATGCAGGCTCGCGATTTGTACTTGAAGTGGTGCTGCACCGCGCATGAAATACCTGCTCATCCTCGCCATCGTGATGGGCGTACTGTGGCTGCTCAAAAACAAGCGCCGGCTGGACCGCGATGAGCAGGCCCCGCCGTCCACACCCAAACCGCGCCCCGGCAACCAGCTTGCCACGACGGAAATCGTGGCCTGTGATGTTTGCCACGTGCACCTGCCGCGCACCGAGGCGCTGACCGGCCCCAAAGGCACTTACTGCAGCGCCGCCCACAGGCAACAGGCCGGGGGATGACGGAAGTGCACAACTCCAGGTTCGGTGCTGCAGAAGACGCACCGGGCGTCTGGGAGGCCGAAACGCAACAGGGTTCGTTTGGAAGGCTTTGGCGCGCCTTCATGTCGGCGCGTGTCACGATCGCCGCCGTGCTGGTGATCCTGCAGGCCTCCATCTATGCACTGGGCAGCCTGCCCAGCCGTTGGGCCGTTGTGGTCTGCGCAGGGTATCTTTGCGCCACCCTGGTAGTGCGTGTGCTTGCCCGGCCCCGGCCGCCCAGCAACAAGTTTGACCTGCAATGGCTCTACACCATCGGCGTGGATGTGATGGCCTTTTCGGCGCTCAGCTACCTGCAGTCGGGCGGCGTCAACTACACGCCATTGTTCGCATTGCCGGTGCTGCTGGCGTCCATCCTTGGACCGCTGCTGCTGGCGCTCGGCACAGCGGCCAGCGTCACGCTGTTCCTGCTGGGCCATGCATGGCTGTTGTCCCTGCAAGTCTTCGGCGAACTGCCATCGCGATTTTTACAGGCAGGCCTGAGCGGCTCCGGTTTTTTTGCGGTGGCGCTGCTGGCCAACCAGCTGGCGCTGCGGCTGGCGCGTGAAGAACAGCGCGCAGAAGCCAGCCAGTCTGTGGCGCGCATGCAGACGCTGGTTAATGAACTGGTGGTGGAGACCCTCAGCGATGGCGTTCTGGTGATTGATGCCAGCGGCATTGCGCGGTCCGCCAACCCGGCATCGGTACGCCTGCTGGCCACACGCCAGGGGATGCGCGCAGCACCTTTTGTGCTGGCCAACGAGGCAGCCTGGCAGCCGCTTGCCGAAATCATGAGCCGAACGTTCATGCTGGGTACACCCCAGGAAGGCGACATCAACCTCGACGCCAGGCGCCTGCACGTGCGCACGCGCCTGGCCACATCCCAGGACAGCCGGCATGAAAGCCTGTGCGTCATGTTTCTGGAAGACCTGCGCGAAATGGAAGCACGCGTGCGCACTGAAAAGATGGCGGCGATGGGCCGCATGTCGGCTGCGGTTGCACATGAAATACGCAACCCGCTGGCCGCCATTTCACAGGCCAACGCCCTGCTCGAAGAAGACCTGCAGGACCCGGCCCACAAGCAGCTGACCGCCATGGTCAGGCAAAACGCCCAGCGCCTGGCCAGGATTGTCGATGAGGTACTCAACATCTCCCGTGCCCAGGTGACTGAACCTGCGCAGGCCGTCACTGCGCTGGTGCTGGATGAATCGGTCCTTCGCGTCAGCGCGGACTGGGCGGCACAGAACTCGGCGGGCCGGCTGATGAAGGTGAGCACCGGGGCCATACTGGCCGAGGTGGTTTTTGATGCCGAGCACCTGCGCCGGGTGATGATCAATCTGCTCGACAACGCGCTGCGTTATGCCACCGACAAGCCCGGTGCCATTGAGGTTTCCACACAAGGTCCGGCACGGGCGCAGGCGCGCCTGTCAGTCTGGAGTGATGGCCAGCCGCTTGAAAAAACCGTGCAAACGCACCTGTTTGAACCTTTTTTCTCGTCAGAAAGCCGCTCCACCGGCCTGGGTCTATATATTTGCAGGGAACTCTGCGAACGTTATGGTGCGGTGATCGGCTACCAGCGGACCACACGCCACGCTGTCGAAGGCAATGAATTTTTTGTACTCTTCAGGGCGCCAGCTGGCGCGTCCAGTCCCGGATCAACATCTACAAGCACTTTTGCCGCCTGAACACGATGTCAACCCAAAACCCCCAGCCATCCACACAGCCGGCATCGGCACGCATTCTTGTCATTGATGACGAGCCGGACCTGCGCACGCTTTATGAGCTGACCCTGCTGCGCGAAGGTTACCGGGTAGAAGCAGCGGGCGATCTGGCGCAGGCGCGCGCACAGCTTGAAACCAGCCAGTTCGATGCCGTCATCACCGACATGCGCCTGCCCGATGGCCTGGGCCTCGAGCTGCTGCGCGACATGGTCATTCAGCAACGCCCCGAACGCTGCGTGGTGATCACCGCGCATGGCTCTGCCGAAAATGCAGTTGAAGCCCTCAAGGCCGGTGCGTTTGATTACCTCACCAAGCCGGTAGACCTCAAGCAGTTCCGCAATGTGGTGGCTTCGGCTGTGCAGGGCTCACGGTCTGCCGTCAATGCGACACAGGAACGCATAAAAAACAAAAGCACAAGTGCATCAGCAAGCGCACATGCGTCAGCCGGACCGGATGCCGCCGTACTGCAAAGGCTGGTGGGCAAATCTGCCGTCATGCAGGCCGTGAAGGCACGTGTGCTCAAGGTGGCAAAAAGCATGGCGCCAGTGCTGATACAGGGCGAATCGGGCACAGGCAAGGAGCTGGTCGCGCGGGCCGTGCATGGCTGCAGCCACCGCGCCAGCGGCCCGTTTGTAGCCGTCAACTGCAGCGCGATTCCCGAAAACCTCCTCGAGGCAGAATTTTTTGGCGCACGCAAGGGCGCCTACACCGGCTCGGCCCAGGACCGCCAGGGCTATTTCCAGGCGGCCAAGGGCGGCACGCTGTTTCTCGATGAAATCGGCGACCTGCCGATTGCCATGCAGTCCAAACTGTTGCGCGCCATCCAGGAAAGGGTGGTCAGACCGCTCGGTTCTGCGCAGGAAGACACCGTGGACGTGCGCATCGTCAGCGCCACCCACAAGGAGCTTGGCGCCGAGGTGCATGCCGGGCGCTTTCGCCAGGACCTTTATTACCGGCTGAATGTCATCGTGATCGGCGTGCCACCGCTGCGCGAGCGCCGCGAAGACCTGGCCGAGCTCTGCGAAGCACTGCTCGGCCGCATCTGCCACGAATCAGGTCTTGCTGCCCCCACGCTCACCGCATCAGTGATTGAACAGTTGAAGGCCTACGCCTTCAACGGCAATGTACGTGAGCTTGAAAACGTGCTGCACAGGGCCGTCGCCCTGAGTGAAGGCGGTGAGCTTCATCTGGACCCGCCGGCCGCCAGCCATGCAGAAGCACCCGCCAGGGCCGTCCCCGTCGGTGTACCGGGAAATCTGCAGGACTACCTCGACACACAGGAACGCGACATTCTCTGCAAGGTACTGCAGGAAACGCGTTTCAACCGCACAGCCGCCGCAGCCAAACTGGGGCTCAGCCTGCGGCAGATCCGCTACCGCATCGCCCGCCTGAACATCGCCATGCCGGACGGCGACAGCAACGCCGATGCGGCGGATGTGAGCGATGGCGAGCCGGAACCTGCCTGAGCATGGGTGACGCAAGACCCGCCGGACAGCCCGCATCGCTCTGGAACAATGGCTGGTACCGCCACGCCCGGGCAGCACCCTCGCCCAATTTCGGCGCACGCCCTGCGCAATCGCACACAGACCTGCTGGTGATTCATTCCATCAGCCTGCCACCCGGTGAATTCGGCAATGGCAATGTGCAGCGCCTGTTCAACAATGAACTGGACTGGGATGCGCACCCCTACTTCCAGGGCATACGCGGCCTGCAGGTGTCGTCGCACTTCTTTATCAGCCGTGCAGGCGAACTCTGGCAGTTTGTGAGCTGCGATGACCGCGCGTGGCACGCGGGGCAATCAAGCTACCGCGGCCGCGGGAACTGCAACGATGATTCCATAGGCCTTGAGCTGGAAGGCATTGAAGGGCAAACCTTTGAAGCGGCGCAGTACGAAACACTGGCAGGCATCTGTTCGGCGCTGATGGCGCACTATCCCATCGAGCACATTGCGGGTCATGAACACATTGCTGCCGGACGCAAGTTCGACCCGGGGCCCGGGTTCGACTGGCCACTGTTGCAACGCAGCCTCGCGGCACCGGATCAGTACTTTCCCTTGGTCGCCTGAAGCTTGAGGCGGCACGCCCGCGCGTGGTGCGTCCGTGCGCCGCCTTCACGTACATCCAGACCCAATACGCGTGGGCGTTTGCAGGCCAAAAACCGCCGCAGACCGCATGAATGTGCGCTCTGCACATCGGGCTACTGGCTGGACAAGCCCGCGCGCGCCATTGCGTCACGGGTATTTGCATATGCCCGCAATATGCCCTGAATCGGGTCTAAACGTAAGAAAAAGTTTCCGGTGACAATACAGCTCGAAAACACTACCTGTAGTGCTTGAATTCACTACAGACCCTATGTATAGTGTGTAAGCCCGATTAAGTTTGACGCGATATTTGACATATTGGTAACTGCAACGCTGACCGGGCTGAACTTCCGGCCCTGAGATGAGCCCATCAACAAAGGGCAGTTGCAGCGAACCAGACAGACATGAAAAGACAGACGTCAAGCAGCAGACCAGCACACAGAGCAGATACGGCAACGTAGCGCCTATCAAGAACAAAGCCAACAAGAGGAAGATCAATGCAAACAGCCCAGAGCACCGTACCCGTCACCACCAGCGTGCCGACCTTCTCCCCACAAGGCAACGACAGCACACCCCAGACCAACCCCTTCAGCAATTACCAGATCATCCGGCGCAATGGCGCCGTTGTTCCTTTTGAGCCGAACAAGATCGCCGTGGCCATGATGAAGGCCTTCCTGGCGGTGCACGGCACCCAGGGTGCGGCATCGGCCAGCGTGCGCGAGACGGTGGACGAGCTGACCCAGGCCGTCATGCGTGCCCTGATGCGTTCGCGCCCCGGCGGCGGCACCTTCCATATAGAAGACGTTCAGGACCAGGTCGAACTCGGCCTGATGCGCGGCGGCCACCATGAAATCGCGCGCGCCTATGTGCTGTACCGCGAAAAGCGCACCCAGGAACGTGCCCGCCAGCCGCAAGCCCAGGCACCGGCGGCAGTATTGCTCCATGTCATGGACGGCGGCAAAAAAGTCGAACTCGATGTCCGCAACCTGCAGGCCCTGATCGAAGCGTCCTGCGCCAACCTGGGCGCAGACGTCAAACCTGACCCCATCGTTGCCGAGACCATGCGCAACCTGTATGACGGCGTGCCGATTGACGAGGTCTACAAGGCATCCATCCTGGCGGCCCGTACCCTGATCGAGAAAGACCCCGACTACACCTATGCCACTGCCCGACTGCTGATGCACACCATCCGCCGCGAAGTGCTGGGCGGTGAAGTCACCCAGGAAGACATGGCGACCCGCTATGCAGAGTACTTCCCCCAGTTCATTGCCAAGGGCGTGCAAAACGAGCTGCTCGACGAAAAACTCCAGCAGTTCGACCTGGAGCGCCTGGGTGCAGCCCTCAAGCCCGAGCGCGACCTGAAGTTTGACTACCTCGGCCTGCAGACCCTGTTTGACCGCTACTTTCTCCACGTGCGCAAGCAGCGCATCGAGCTGCCACAGGCTTTCTTCATGCGCGTGGCCATGGGCCTGTCGCTCAACGAGATCAACCGCGAAGAGCGCGCCATCGAGTTCTACGAAATCCTGTCGTCGTTTGACTTCATGTCGAGCACGCCAACGCTGTTCAATGCCGGTACGCTGCGTTCGCAGCTTTCATCCTGCTACCTGACCACCGTGGCCGACGACCTGGGCGGCATCTACGATGCCATTAAAGAAAACGCCCTGCTGTCGAAGTTTGCAGGCGGCCTGGGTAACGACTGGACACCCGTGCGCGCACTCGGCGCCCACATCAAGGGTACCAACGGCGAATCACAAGGCGTTGTGCCCTTCCTGAAAGTCGTCAACGACACGGCAGTTGCAGTCAACCAGGGCGGCAAGCGCAAGGGCGCCGTCTGCGCCTACCTCGAAACCTGGCACCTCGATATTGAAGAGTTCCTTGAGCTGCGCAAGAACACCGGCGACGACCGCCGCCGCACGCACGACATGAACACCGCCAACTGGATTCCCGACCTCTTCATGCGCCGCGTGATGGAAAAGGGGACCTGGACATTGTTCTCGCCATCCGACACGCCAGACCTGCACGACAAGTTTGGCAAGGAGTTCGAGGCCATCTACACAGCCTACGAAGCCAGGGCCGAGCGCGGCGAGATCAAGCCATCGCGCAAACTGCAGGCGACCGATATGTGGCGCAAGATGCTGTCGATGCTGTTTGAAACCGGCCATCCCTGGATCACCTACAAGGACGCCTGCAACATCCGTTCACCGCAGCAGCACACCGGCGTCGTTCACTCGTCCAACCTGTGTACCGAGATCACGCTCAACACCAGCGACACTGAAACGGCTGTCTGCAACCTCGGCTCCGTCAACCTCGTCCAGCACCTGAAGGACGGCGCGATCGACCACGCCAAGCTGCAAAAAACCATCATCACCGCCATGCGCATGCTGGACAACGTGATTGACATCAACTACTACGCCGTCAAGAAGGCCCGCGACTCCAACATGCGCCATCGCCCTGTCGGCCTGGGCATCATGGGTTTCCAGGATTGCCTGTACGAACTGCGCGTGCCTTATGCATCCCAAGAGGCTGTCGAGTTCGCAGACAAGTCCATGGAAGCCGTCTGCTACCACGCCTACTGGGCATCGACCGAGCTTGCCAAAGAGCGCGGCAAGTACGCCAGCTACAAGGGCTCGCTCTGGGACAAGGGCATCCTGCCTCTGGACACCCTGGACATGCTGGCCGAGCAGCGCGGCGGCTATGTTGAAGTTGACCGTTCTTCCAGCCTCGATTGGGATGCACTGCGCAGGAAGATTGCCCAGGACGGCATGCGCAACTCCAATTGCGTGGCGATTGCACCGACTGCAACCATCTCCAACATCATTGGCGTGGACGCGTGCATCGAGCCCTGCTTCGGCAACCTCTCGGTCAAGTCCAACCTGTCCGGCGAGTTCACCGTCATCAACCATTACCTGGTGCGTGACCTGAAGCGCCTGGGCCTGTGGGATGACGTCATGGTCGTTGACCTGAAGCACTTTGACGGCTCGCTGCGCCCCATTGACCGCGTGCCGCAGGACATCAAGGCCCTGTATGCCACCGCGTTTGAAGTCGAGACCCAGTGGATTGTTGAAGCTGCAGCACGCCGCCAGAAATGGATTGACCAGGCGCAGTCGCTCAACATCTACATGGCGGGTGCGTCCGGCAAGAAGCTCGACGAGACCTACAAGCTCGCCTGGTTGCGTGGCCTGAAGACCACCTACTACCTCCGCACACAGAGCGCAACGCACGCCGAAAAATCGACCGTGACGGCAGGCAAGATGAACTCGGTAGCGTCCAGCACAGCTACTGCACCGAGCGGCATGAGCGCGATTGATGCAGCAGCGGCCGCAGCGCAGGCGCAGATGAATGCAACGCCTGCGACCGACATCAAGTTTTGTGCAATCGATGATCCAGGTTGCGAGGCCTGCCAATAAAAATTTCTCGCATGATGATGTTCAGTTGCATCGCGTGACCTGATCAAAGCGATGCAATTGAGCAACACAATTTTGTAGCGATGTGAATGAACACTTTTCATTTTGTATCGCTGCTTTCATAATCCCAAAGTATTGGAAATCTCTATGTTGACCTGGGACGAAGAAGTCAAACCATCATCGCAAAATCACCTTGCCAGCGGCTCACCTGAAAGCCGTTCGATGGAACTTCCGCCTTTTTCTGCAACGTCCTCTTCGACCTCCTCCGCACAACCGCAAGTTCAGGCTCGCATGCTGAACGATGGTGCCTTCACTCCTGCAGCAGCAACTCCTGCAACGCCAGCTGCAGCAACCGCCACAGCTCCCGCAGTACACAAGCGCGTCAAGGCTTCCGACAAGCGCATCATCAACGGCCAGACCGACGTCAACCAGCTGGTACCCTTCAAGTACAAGTGGGCTTGGGAAAAATACCTCGCTACCTGCGCCAACCACTGGATGCCGCAGGAAGTGAACATGACGCGCGACATCGCGCTCTGGAAAGATCCGAACGGCCTGACCGAAGACGAGCGCCGCCTGGTCAAACGCAACCTCGGCTTTTTTGTCACCGCTGATTCACTGGCTGCCAACAACATCGTGCTGGGCACCTACCGCCATATCACGGCGCCAGAGTGCCGTCAGTTCCTGCTGCGCCAGGCTTTTGAAGAAGCCATCCACACCCACGCCTACCAGTACATCACCGAGTCGCTGGGCCTGGACGAAGCCGAAATCTTCAATGCCTATAACGAAGTGCAATCGATCAAGGACAAGGACCAGTTCCTGATCCCCTTCATCGATGCGATCTCCGACCCCAACTTCAAGACCGGCACGCCTGAAACAGACCAGACGCTCCTCAAGTCGCTGATCGTTTTTGCATGCCTGATGGAAGGCCTGTTCTTCTATGTCGGCTTCACGCAGATTCTTGCGCTGGGCCGCCAGAACAAGATGACGGGCGCAGCCGAGCAGTACCAGTACATCCTGCGCGACGAGTCCATGCACTGCAATTTCGGCATCGACCTGATCAACCAGCTCAAGCTTGAAAACCCACATCTCTGGACGGCAGAGTTCAAGGCCGAGATCAAGGCCCTGTTCCTCAAAGCCGTCGAACTTGAGTACCGTTACGCTGAAGACACCATGCCGCGCGGCGTGCTGGGCCTCAACGCATCGATGTTCAAGGGCTACCTCCGCTATATCGCCAATCGCCGTGCCACACAGATTGGACTTGAAACATTGTTCCCGAACGAAGAAAATCCGTTCCCGTGGATGAGCGAAATGATTGATCTGAAGAAGGAACGCAACTTCTTTGAAACACGCGTCATTGAATACCAGTCGGGCGGCGCCCTGTCCTGGGATTGATGCAGCAACGATCAGAAAAGATTAAGACGACACCCGAACAACATGATTTCAAGAATTGCAATGACCAGTGACAGCGCCGCAGAAGCGCGCACCGGGTATTGCTCCTGTGTTCGCGGCGCTGGGCCCGGTTTATCCGAGAGCCCAACGCCGTGAATCGCTTTACGTACTCCAAACGTGAAGTGCTCTTTGCAATGTGATCAAGGAGAAAACTATGGCAACTGCGAAAAAACCTGCGGCAAAAAAAGTAGCCGCGAAAAAAGCACCGGCAAAAAAAGTAGCGGCAAAAAAAGCCCCTGCTAAAAAAGTAGCGGCGAAGAAAGCCCCTGCGAAGAAGGCGCCGGCCAAGAAAGTAGCAGCAAAGAAGGCTCCGGCCAAAAAAGCTGCAGCTAAAAAGGCTCCTGCCAAAAAGGCTCCGGCAAAAAAAGTCGCTGCCAAGAAGGTAGCGAAAAAGGCTCCTGCCAAGAAAAAGGCTGCTGCCAAGAAAGTAGCGAAGAAACCCGCTGCGAAGAAAGCCGCGAAAAAGCCTGCTGCGAAGAAAGCCGCGAAAAAACCCGCTGCCAAAGCACCCGCTGCACCGGCTGCCCCTGCGGCTCAGACTACTCTGAACCCGCAAGCTGCCTGGCCGTTTCCGACAGCCAGCAAGCCGTAAGCAGTAAGGTACTTCTGCTTAAAAGCCCAGCGTCCTTGATGCTGGGCTTTTTTTATGGGCCAACGAAACATGGCAACAACAAAGTCAGCCCCTGCAGGGCAACTCACCCTCATTTCAGGAATGCCTTTTGTCCATACAGACAAGAACGGTCACGTGATCATCGACATCCAGGTGATACCGAATGCAAATAAAACGCAGGTCGACGGTCTTTATGGCGAGGATGACCCCGCCAGTCCGGTCGCATTGAAGCTCAGGCTGAAAGCGCCGCCAGTCGACGGCAAAGCCAATGAGGCCTTGATCAAATGGCTGGCATCCCAGCTGGGCATCGCCCGCAACTCGCTGGAACTGGTGCGAGGCCAGACTTCACGCAGAAAGCAGATCCGGCTTTCTGCCGAAGCTGCGGTCACTGCGAACTGGCAGCAGCTGACAGATCAACTCCATCAACCGCAACCGAACCGCACTATTTGATTCCGTCGAGCGTGTAGTTCTGGCCGCCACGGTAGGCGATCTTGTGTGCACCCACGCGGTTGCCCAGCTCGGCACACTTGACCAGCGACCAGCCCTGCTCCAGGCCGAACAGCAGCGCACCACGGAAGGCATCGCCGCAGCCTGTAGGATCCACCACTTCTTTGGCCTTGCTGGGCGCGACCAGCGTTTTTTCACCGCCTACCCAGACCTCGGAGCCTTCGGCACCCAGGGTGACGATCAGACCCTCAACACGTTTTGAGAGTTCGGCAATCGACAGGCCGGTCCGGTCACTGAGCAGCTTGGCCTCGTAGTCGTTCACGGTCACCCAGGTCGCCAGCTCGACGAAATGGGCGAGGTCCTTGCCGTCAAACATCGGCAGGCCCTGGCCCGGATCAAACACAAACGGAATATCCGCAGCCTTGAACTGCTCTGCATGCTGCAGCATGGCATCGCGGCCGTCAGGCGAGACGATGCCGATCTTGATGTCGCTGCGCGCTTCAATTCGCGTGATGTGGGCCTGCATCATGGCGCCGGGGTGGAAGGCCGTGATCTGGTTGTTGTCGCGGTCGGTCATGATCATGGCCTGGGCCGTGTAGGCATCAGCCACCTCGCGCACAAACTCCGTGCTGATGCCCATGCCCTTCATGCGTGCAGCGTACTCGGCGCCATCACTGCCAACAGTCGCCATTGGCAATGGCGTGCCGCCCAGTTGCTTGAGCGCGTAGGCGATATTACCCGCACAGCCGCCAAACTCGCGGCGCAGGGCCGGCACAAGAAAGGACACATTGAGGATGTGCAGCTGGTCGGGCAATATCTGCTCCGAAAACTTGCCCTCAAAAGTCATGATGGTGTCAAACGCGAGGGATCCACAAATTACAGCAGGCATTGTTTTCTCGTTTAAAAATTCAGGAAAAGGTCAGGGATAAAAAGCAAGCATGCGGTAACCGGCAACCCTTAGCGGGACGGCCGCCGCTGCCGCAGCGGAAGTATCTGCAGCCAGCACCTGCATGACGACAAAACCGGCAAAGTCAGAACCAGCAACCAGCATGGCGCTGGAGGCGCCAAACTGGGCCGGGGAAAGCACACGCCTGACAACAGCCTGGTCCTGCATGTCGGTCAGCGTCACCTCAAGATGGGGCATGGCCACCGGTGTTGTACCGGTGTTCTTCAATGAAAAACTCAGGCGATACGAGTCTGCATCCATCTTGTTGAAGGTAGAGCTGTCGATAACTACCGTCTCGATACGGCGCAGCGGCCCGACATCGCAATGCATCTGGTCACAGACGGCGTCCAGAAAGGGCTTGAGTGCGGGCTGCAGGGCAGCAATCTGGTCACGCTGCTGAATGGCGACCTGCAGCACAAGCCCGGCCGCGAGCAACAGGCCCAGCACCACCAGCCCCAGGCGCACGACCGGCCGGCGCCAGAAAGCCTTGCGCCTGGCGTCCCTGACAAAAGAGACATCTTGCGAGTTGCCGGATTCATCCAGCAGCGGCCCGCGGACGGAGTCTTCTGTATATAGCGGCGTTGAATGGTCGTCGCCATCCCTGTCCTGCGCCTCTGCCGCCATGACTCGCACGGCGTCACCGTACTCATCATCTTCCACGCCCTTGCGGTCATAGGGTTCACGTTGCGGTTCGTCGTCCGGGACGGGAACAGCCTGAAAACCGCCGGCATGACTCTGCTCAGGCACAGCTTCCTTAAAGTATGGCTGCGAGGTGGGGACAGGCGGCTGGCCATTGAAAAACACGCCGGGTGTCCAGGAGGGATCATCGTGGAGTTGTTCAGCCTGAACAGGCTGGGGCGTTTGCTGGAAAGGCGCCGGCTCCTGTGAAGGCAGGTAGCCCTGATGGGACTGCCCGCCGTAAGTCTGCTGCTGCGGCTCAGGGTAGTAAGGGGCAGGCGCAAGCTGGGGTGGCGTTTGCGCGGGCTGAAGATGCAGCGAGGCATCAAAGACTTCAGAGCAATGCCCGCATCGCACCCAGCCCTGCGAGACTTTGAGTTGGTCGGCCACGACTTTGAACATCGTGCCGCAGGCGGGACAGCGCGTGATGAGGCTCATCTAGCCTCGTATTGTAGGGGGTGGTGACTCCTGAATCAGGAGCGAAAGACGCAAGCAGGCAGGTCGAATCAGACCCGCGCAGTCATGAGAATCCAGCCGTCTTCTGTATCGGCCACTTCAAGAACGCACCATGGTGCATAAGCAGCCTTGAGCTCGTCCGCCTGGCGCTCCAGAATCCCTGCCAGCACAAGATTGCCACCTTTTTCAACGTGTGCGCACAGCAGCGGCGCAAGCACCTTGAGCGGTGTTGCAAGGATGTTGGCCAGAACGGTCTGGTAGACACCCTTCGCCTTGTCGGGAAGACCGGCATTGAGAGTCACATTATTGGCCTCCGCATTGGCGCGTGTTGACTGCACCGCAGCCTCATCAATGTCCACCGCGTCAATGTCAAGCGCAGCGAACTTGGCTGCACCGATGGCAAGAATGCCCGAGCCACAACCGTAATCAAGCACGCGGCCAAGGGCTTTTCCGGAAGCCCCTTGGCCAGCAACCCAGCGCAGGCACATGCGTGTAGTGGGGTGCGTTCCTGTACCGAAAGCCAGCCCCGGATCAAGACGTATCAATTGTTTTGCCTGGGCAGGCGGTTCATGCCAGGTCGGGACAATCCAGAAGTCCGGGGTGATTTCGACAGGCGCGAACTGGGACTGCGTCAAGCGCACCCAGTCCTGTTCCGGCACCGGTTGAACGGCTACCAGCGTGCAGCCAGTGAAAAAATCCTGCGCCTGCAACAGCGTGGAAGCTTCAATCGCCAGTGCCTCGGTGGCAAAGAGCGAAACGACGCGGGAGCGCTCCCAGCCATCCTTGGGCGGCGGCATGCCTGGCTCGCCAAACAGCGCCTGCTCGGCAGGCGTCTCTGCATCGGCATCTTCAACAGAAACGCTAAGTGCATCCAGCGCATCCAGCGCCTCGCTGATGGTTTCCACTGCCTCTTCAGGCACCAGCAGCACCAGTTCAAACATGCTCATCCTGCCAGCTCACTGAATTAACGGTCACGCTTGGACAGCCACTCTTCAAGATAGTGGATGTTCGTCCCGCCATCGGTGAACTTGGCATCCACCATCAGCTCGCGGTGCAGCGGAATGTTGGTATTGATGCCTTCAACCACCGTCTCGGCCAGCGCGGTGCGCATGCGGGCCAAAGCCTGGTCGCGGGTGTCGCCGTGCACGATGATCTTGCCGATCATGGAGTCGTAATTCGGCGGCACGAAGTAGTTGGCGTAGATGTGCGAATCCACCCGCACGCCGGGGCCCCCCGGCGTGTGCCAGGTCGTGATGCGGCCTGGCGAGGGCGTGAATTTGTACGGGTCTTCGGCATTGATGCGGCACTCGATGGCATGGCCCTTGAGCTGGATATCGCGCTGCACAAAGGGCAGCTTTTCTCCGGCGGCCACCATGATCTGGGTGCGCACGATGTCGATGCCGGTGATCCACTCCGTCACGGGGTGCTCGACCTGAACGCGTGTGTTCATCTCGATGAAATAGAACTCGCCGTTTTCATACAGGAACTCAAAGGTGCCGGCACCGCGGTAGCCGATCTTCTTGACGGCCGCGACGCAGCGCTCGCCGATTTTTTCGATCAGCTTGCGGGGAATGCCGGGCGCGGGCGCCTCTTCAATCACCTTCTGGTGGCGGCGCTGCATGGAGCAATCGCGCTCGCCCAGCCACACGGCGTTCTTGTGCTGGTCGGCCAGGATCTGGATTTCAATGTGCCGGGGGTTCTGCAGGAATTTCTCCATGTAGACCTCCGGATTGCCGAACGCCGCGCCCGCCTCGGCCTTGGTGGTCTGCACTGCATGCAAAAGCGCTGCTTCGGTGTGAACGACGCGCATGCCGCGCCCGCCGCCGCCGCCGGCGGCCTTGATGATGACCGGGTAGCCGACCTGTTTGGCCGTACGCTTGATGGTGGTCGCATCGTCAGGCAATGCACCTTCGGAGCCGGGCACGCAGGGCACGCCGGCCTTGATCATGGTCTGCTTGGCCGAGACCTTGTCGCCCATGATGCGGATGGAATCCGGCGTCGGGCCTATGAACTTGAAACCGCTTTTTTCAACCCGTTCGGCAAAATCGGCGTTTTCGCTCAGGAAGCCGTAGCCGGGGTGAATCGCTTCGGCATCCGTCACTTCGGCGGCCGAAATGATGGCCGGCATGTTGAGGTAGCTGTCTTTGGAAGGAGCCGGGCCTATGCAGACCGACTCATCGGCCAGCCGGATGTATTTGGCATCGCGGTCGGCTTCGGAATAGACCATCACGGCCTTGACGCCGAGTTCCCGGCAGGCACGCTGGATTCGCAGCGCGATCTCGCCGCGGTTGGCGATCAGTATTTTTTTAAACATCGTCTGGTCACCCCGCCATCACTCAATGGTGAAGAGGGGCTGTCCATACTCCACGGCCTGGCCGTTTTCGCACAGTATCCTGGTGACCGTGCCGGACTTGTCGGCCTCGATCTCGTTGAGGATCTTCATCGCTTCGATGATGCAGATGGTCTCGCCTTCCTTGACCACGCTGCCGACCTCGACATAGGCCTTAGCACCGGGTGCCGAAGACCGGTAGAAAGTGCCGACCATGGGTGACTTGACCGCGTGGCCTGCGGGGGCCGCAGGCGCGGCATCTGCGGCAGGCGCGGCGGCCGGGGCGCTTGCAGGCGCAGCGGCCGGGGCTGCTACCATGGCCATGGCCGGTTGCTGCATGACAAGCGGCGCACCGCTGGATTTAACGATGCGGACCTTGCCTTCAGCTTCAGTAATTTCGAGTTCGGACACATTGGACTCTGAGACAAGGTCGATCAGGGTCTTGAGTTTTCTTAAATCCATGGGGTCTCCAACGACGGTAAATGCCAGTGCGAGCAGGTCGCTGTCAGGCTGTTGAGGCTTTTTTGAATCTGCACACCACTTCGCAAGTGACATGACTGCGAATTGAAAGATGGCGCAAAACCATTCTTCGCTAACTTTCGCTTATTTTCAGCTTTTACCCTTTAAAGCAATTGAAGGTCTTTTAAACAGCCACAAGCTCATGTGGCTGTGACATCGGACCAAACCGGGAAAGCGCAGAGTGTACCTCATGCAAGAGAACGTAAATCACAAAATCTGCGTTGTTACGATTTTTGCGATGACGGCGTTTAGATAACTTTTCAATTGCTTTTGATGTAATTTAGATACCATACGCGCGAAATATCCAAACCGCCAACCCCAGTATCAGCTCGCAGCCCAGATTTTGAGCTCTTCAGGCGTCAATTTGCCAATTTTGCGGTGTCGCACCTGACCCGCAGCATCAAAAACGACCGTGAACGGCAGGCTGCCAGCCGTGTTGCCCATGGCCTTGCTGAGCTCGGTGCCTCCCAGCCCCGCCATGCCGACAGCAAAATCCAGCGGCTTGGCCTGCAGCCACTTGCGCACCGCACTCGGCTGATCCACGGCCAGACCCAGCAATTGCCAGCCCCTGGCCTTGTTGGCGCCATAAAAACTGTTGAGCAGCGGCAACTCTTCAATGCAGGGCGGGCACCATGTGCCCCAGAAATTGACCAGCAGCGGCTTGCCGCGAAAGGTATTCATGGCCAGTGGCTGGCCATCCGGCGTGTCAAAACTCAGGCTCCAGAACGGATCGGTGTCCGCAGGGGAAGATGCCACCGCAGGCGCAACATGGTGCGGCTGGATCTTCCACCACGCCACGCCAGCCCCGGCTGCGGCGGCGACTGCGGCAGCACCGCCGTAAAGCATGTTTCTGCGATTCATTTGGGAGAGTCCGATCCTGATGGCAGGGCCAGCAATTTTTGCACGGCGGCGATGTCGCCCCGTGGCGTGCGGCCTTTGGTGTCGGGCTTGAGCGCACCGCGCAGGTCGTTGTGGTCATACACCATGAAGTGCACGCCGACGTTTTCATTGAGCGGCTTGCACAGGCTGCTCAGGCTCAATGCCTCGACGCTGCCGCCGGTGAAGCCCTTGACGGTGCGGGGTTCGTAATCAACGTTGTGCTCAATCAGCGCTATCTCGGCGGATTTGGGGTCATCACAAAACAACTGTATGTATATGTCGGACAGCCTTGTGGCCGTGCCGTGCCAGACCGCACCGGCCAGGTAGGGGCGGAAGTCCTTCATGCGTTCCATCCACACCAGCGCCAGTTCACGCAGGGCAGCGAGTTCTACAGGCTGGGTGTCGGCGCAGAAGATGGCGATGTACTCCAGCACCGCATCCTCAATCAGGTCGTTGCCCGGCAGCTCGGTGCGCTGCGGCAGGGCCATCTGCTTGACGGCGCGGCGTTTGGCCTGGCCGTACTCCAGCCCTTCTTCGACGACCAGCGCAGCGGCTGTTGCGGCAATTTCTGATTGGAGGGTGGTCACTGTTTTGAGCTGAATGTCGGGTGAAAGAGGAGTTTAGGCCACTGCCATCGGGATGCAGCTGCCTTCTAGAATACCCGCCATGCACATACATATATTGGGGATTTGCGGCACCTTCATGGGCGGCCTGGCAGCACTGGCGCGCGAGGCCGGCCACAAGGTGACAGGTTGCGACACCGGCGTCTACCCGCCCATGAGCGACCAGCTCCGCGCCCTCGGCATTGAATTGATAGAAGGCTACAGCGCCGACCAGATGGCTTTTGAGCCGGATGTGTTTGTGATCGGCAATGTCGTCTCTCGGGCGCGTTTGCCCGACGGCACAGCCAAATACCCGCTCATGGAGGCCATATTGAATAGTGGCCTTCCCTATACAAGCGGCCCGCAGTGGCTGTCCGGCCATGTGCTGCACCACCCCACTCACCATGCGACGGGCCCCCGCCATGTGCTGGCCGTCGCCGGCACTCATGGCAAGACGACCACCACGGCCATGCTGACCTGGATTCTTGAGAGCGCGGGCCTGAAACCCGGCTTTCTGGTCGGCGGCGTGCCCCTGAATTTCGGGGTCTCGGCGCGCCTGGGCGAAGGCAACACCTTTGTGATTGAGGCCGATGAATACGACACCGCCTTCTTCGACAAGCGCAGCAAGTTTGTGCATTACCGCCCGCGCACGGCCATACTCAACAACCTTGAGTTTGACCACGCCGATATCTTTGACGACCTCGCGGCAATCGAACGGCAGTTCCACCACCTGGTCCGCACCGTGCCTTCGCAGGGCCGTGTGGTTGTCAATGCGCAGGAAGCCAGCCTGCAGCGCGTGCTGGGCAAAGGCTGCTGGAGTGAGCAGGTACTCTTCGGCAGCAGCCCATCAAACGTTGAAGGCTTCACCGCCGATGGCGAACCCAGCGACTTCAGGGTGCTGAAAGCCGGCAAGCCCGTGGCCCGCGTGCAGTGGGCTGTCAGCGGCGTGCACAACCAGCTCAATGCGCTGGCCGCCATCGCGGCGGCCGAGCATGTTGGCGTTGCGCCTGAGGCAGCCGCCGAAGCGCTCGCAAGCTTCCAGAACGTCAAACGCCGCATGGAAGTACGCGGCGTGCTGCATCAAAACGGGGGCGACATCACCGTCTACGACGACTTCGCCCACCACCCCACGGCCATCCACACCACGGTGGACGGCCTGCGCCGCCAGCTCAATGCCGCTGGCAAAAAGAGTGAGCGCATCCTCGCCATCTTTGAGCCGCGCAGCAACACCATGAAGCTGGGCACCATGACCGCCCAACTGCCGTGGAGCCTGGAAGCCGCCGACCTGGCGTTCTGCCATTCAGGCGGCCTGGACTGGGACGCGCAGGCAGCGCTGGCCCCGATGGGTGCGCGGGCACAGGTGGCCGGCTCGATTGAGGAAGTGTTGAATCAGGTCAAGGCGGCAGCCCGGCCCGGCGACCATCTGCTGTGCATGAGCAATGGCGGCTTTGGCGGCATACACGCCAAACTGCTGGCGGCGCTGAAGGCCTGAAAACAAATGTCTTCGGCCAAAAACGGCCAAATGTTAAGTTGCAGGTTAACAAATTGGCCAAATGTTAACCTGAAACTTAACATTTTGATGTTTCAAAGGCCGTCGCAAGCCCAAAACACTGAAAAACGGCTCAAAAAGGCCATTTTTAGAGGCCAAATCGGGCTGCAGGCCAATAAAAACGAGCGTGAGGAGCTATAAAAACAATAGCAAATTAATGCCGGACGGTAGCAGGTTCAGTAGCTGATGCTCAGCGTGGCCACATCTACATGCACCACCGGCTTGCCTAAAGCGGCGCTGGCGGCACGCGCAAACTCCTGTGACCATTTGGGTTCGGCAAACTTCGCCGGGCCCGCTGCTTCAGCCACCACCACCACCTTGTCTGCCGTCAGCAGCTTGCCGGTTGGGCGCAGCGGCTCACAACCCATCTGCGTGAACTGGTCGTCCAGCCACCAGCGCGCCACATCGTGCGGCATGGGCTGGACTTCATTGAGGTCCATGCGCACCGGCGGCGCGCCCTTGAATGTCACGCTGACTTCACTGCGCATGGCCTGCTCCCGCTATTGATGTTGTGGGGTTCACATGACCATGGTCGGCACTTGCAGGCCAGGCGGCAATTCGCAGAAACCCGCAAGCTGCCGACCGGACCAGTCGCCTACTTTTTTGTGCGACGGGTCTCGACAGCCTGCGACAGCACATCCAGCACCTTGAGCGAGTCGTCCCACGACAGGCAGGCATCGGTGATGCTCTTGCCGTATTCGAGCTTGGCGGCATCGTCTTTGCCCGGCGTGAACTTCTGCGCGCCGGCGTTGAGGTGGCTTTCAACCATCAGGCCGAACACCTGCTTCGAGCCGCCCGATACCTGGTTGGCAATGTCGCGCGCCACGTCCAGCTGCTTTTCATGCTGCTTGGAGCTGTTGGCGTGGCTGCAATCCACCATCAGCGTGGCCGGCAGTTTCGAGGCTTCGAGCTCCTTGCAGGCCGCCGTGACACTGGCCGCGTCGTAGTTGGGCGCCTTGCCGCCGCGCAAAATCACGTGGCAATCCGGGTTGCCATTGGTCTGCACGATGGCGACTTGGCCGTTCTTGTGCACCGACAGGAAGTGGTGGCCGCGCGCCGCCGCCTGGATGGCGTCGGTCGCGATGCGGATGTTGCCGTCGGTACCGTTCTTGAAGCCGATGGGTGCCGACAGGCCCGAGGCCAGCTCGCGGTGTACCTGGCTTTCAGTCGTACGCGCGCCAATCGCGCCCCAGGCGATCAGGTCGCCGATGTATTGGGGTGAGATCACGTCCAGAAATTCACTCCCCGCCGGCAGGCCAAGGCGGTTGATCTCGATGAGCAGCTGTCGCGCGATGCGCAGGCCTTCATCAATGCGGAAGCTTTCGTCGAGGTAAGGGTCGTTGATCAGGCCCTTCCAGCCTACGGTGGTGCGCGGTTTCTCGAAGTACACGCGCATCACGATTTCCAGCGTGCCGGCGTATTTTTTGCGCTGCTCCATCAGGCGGCGGGCGTATTCAAGCGCGGCCACCGGGTCGTGGATGGAGCAGGGGCCGATGACGACGAGCAGGCGGTCGTCGGTGCCGGCCATGATGTTGTGGATGGATTTGCGGGTGTTGCTGATCAGCGATTCAACGGGCGTGCCGCGAATCGGGAAGAAGCGGATCAGATGCTCGGGAGGGGGTAGCACGGTGATGTCCTTGATGCGTTCGTCGTCGGTCTGGCTGGTTTTCTCGACGCTCGCATACCAGCTCTCGCTGGCTGGTTTGGACGGGTTCGCTGTGGGGGTGGCTGGAGCATTCATCGCAATCTTCCTTCTTTGATTTCTAGAATTTTCGGTAGCGGGGCAGTTAAAACGATTTCAAAACGGGCAAAAAAAAACCGCCGGGGGTCCGGCGGTTTTGAGAATCTTGTTGCGTTTTTTGAGGTTACGCGAAAGTCTCTCGACGGCCGGAGGCGGTTGAGAACCAAAAGTAACCAAAATAAAACGTTGCGCTGTGCATGGCCTGAAATGTAGCACAGCTTGAAATCATGCCAAAACCCGCGCGGCGATTCAGCGGGTTCAGGCCGTACCGCCGACGGTAAGCCCGTCGATACGCAGGGTCGGCTGGCCGACGCCCACAGGCACGCTCTGGCCTTCCTTGCCGCAGGTGCCGACGCCGCTGTCGAGCTGCATGTCGTTGCCCATCATGGTCACGCGGGTCAGGGCATCAGGGCCGTTGCCGACAATCGTCGCGCCCTTGACGGGGTACAGGATCTTGCCGTTTTCGACCCAGAAGGCTTCACTCGCAGAAAACACGAACTTGCCCGAAGTGATGTCGACCTGGCCACCGCCGAAGTTGGTGGCGTACAGGCCCTTCTTGATGCTGGCGACGATTTCTTCGGGTGCCTTGTCGCCACCCAGCATGTAGGTGTTGGTCATGCGCGGCATGGGCACATGGGCGTAGCTCTCGCGGCGGCCGTTGCCGGTGGGTTTGACCTTCATCAGGCGCGCATTGAGCGAATCCTGGATGTAGCCCTTCAAAATGCCGTCTTCAATCAGCACATTGCGCTGGCTGGCGTTGCCTTCGTCATCGACATTGAGCGAGCCGCGGCGGTCGGCAATCGTGCCGTCGTCCAGCACCGTCACGCCCTTCGCAGCAACGCGCTGCCCGATCTTGCCGGCAAACGCGCTGGAACCCTTGCGGTTGAAGTCGCCTTCCAGCCCGTGGCCAATCGCCTCATGCAGCAAAATGCCTGGCCAGCCGGAGCCGAGCACAACCGTCATCTCGCCGGCTGGTGCAGGGCGCGCTTCAAGATTGGTCAATGCCGCCTTCACGGCATCGGCCACGTACTGGCCAATCTGTTCGTCATCAAAGTAAGCCAGGCCGAAACGGCCGCCGCCGCCGCCAGAGCCCATTTCGCGGCGACCCTTCTGTTCAGCAATGACGGTCACACTCAAGCGCACCAGCGGACGCACATCAGCGGCCAGTGTGCCGTCGGCGCGCGCCACCATCACCACGTCGTATTCACTGGCCAGCCCGGCCATCACCTGCACGATGCGCGGGTCTTTGGCCTTGGCGAGCTTTTCAACTTTCTCCAGCAGTTTGACCTTGGCCGTACTGTCGAGCGTGGCAATCGGGTCAAGATCCTGGTAGAGCGAACGGCTGCTGGCCACCTTGCGGCCCGGCGTCTTGATACGGCCCGACTTGCTGGCAGCGGCAATGCTGCGCACCGTGCGCGCGGCGTCGAGCAGCGATGCATCGGAAATATCGTCGGAATAGGCAAAGGCGGTTTTTTCGCCACTCACAGCCCGCACACCCACGCCCTGGTCAATGCTGAAAGAGCCGGTCTTGACGATGCCTTCTTCCAGACTCCAGCCTTCGCTGCGGGTGTACTGGAAATAGAGGTCGGCGTCATCCGCGCCGTGCGAGGTGATTTCACCCAGCGCCCGGCTCAAATGCGCCTCTGTCAGGCCAAAGGGCTTGAGCAGCAGGTTTTGCGCAATCTCCAGCCGCTCCGAGGTCGACGCCGCCGTCGGCCTGACGGTGGAAGATGTCGTGGAAGCGTTGAGTTTTGAGGCTGGGGAAGAGCGGAGTGAGGTCATCTACCCATTGTAGGCAGTATGGTCACGACGCGGCGGCGGAAGGGTCATGCTGCAACAGGGCAGCAAGCTCCGTTCGCACGGCCTGCAGCGGATGGCTCCAGTCGTCGGCTACCTGCTGCCTGAACAGCCGCGCGCCCGGGTACCAGGGGCTGTCGTCACGTTCAAGCAGCCAGCGCCAATCGGCGACCCGGTGCAGCAGCACCCAGACCGGCTTGCCCAAGGCACCTGCCAGGTGCGCCACACTGGTGTCAATGGTGATGACAAGGTCCAGCCCGGCGATAAGGGCAGCGGTCTCTGCAAAGGTTGTGAGTTCGCTACCCGCAAAGACGATACGGCGCTCTGCCGCCAGCAGTGCGGCATCGTCAGCCCACACCTCGGTTTGCAGGCCCACCACCTTGCAGCCCGGTGGCAGCGCTGCTGCAAACTGCGCCAGCGGCACAGAACGCTTTCGCCCCGGGGCATTGCTCCAGTTGCCCGACCACACCACACCCACGCGCGGCCCGGGCGGCAAACCCATCGCATCCAGTCGCTGTTGCCAGTGCGCAAGCCGTGCGGGGTCCGCCTGCAGGTAGGCCAGGCGGCCAGCGACCATCTCGCCGCTGAACTGCTTCAGCGCCAGCGGCAAACTGAGCAGGGGGCAATAGATGTCAAACGGCGGTAGCGCCTGCCCCTCTTCAAGAACCAGCGACGCGCCCTCCAGCCGCGCCAGCAGGCCGCCCAGCCCCCGCTGCACCTGCAGCACCACCGTCGCACCCAGCGCGGCCACCCCGGGCACATAGCGGCAAAACTGGAGCGTGTCGCCGTAGCCCTGCTCCCAGTGCAGGAGTATGGTCTTGCCGCCAATGGACGAGTCGCCCAGCCAGATCGGCCGGGCAAAGGCCTTGTGCACCTCGCCGGGCACCTGAATACGAAAACGCCACTGATACTCACGCCAGCCCTGTTCGTAGTCGCCCAGCAGCAGGCAGTTCATGCCCAGGCTGCGGTGCACGCGCGCATTGTCCGGGTCCAGCGACAGCAAGATGCGGCATAAGGCCTGCGCTTTCTCGCTCGAATCGTCGGCCGAAAAATAACCGGTGAGGTCAAACCCCGGCTGCATGCGCAGCACCTCGCGCATGTGCGACGTGGCAGCCGCCACATCGCCCCTGTCAAAAGCCAGCCGGCCCAGCATGAAATGCGCATCGCACTGGCCGGCATCGTGACGCAGGGCCTGCCTGAGGGCCTGCTCCGCTTCCGGCCAGTTCTTTTGCTGCCCGAGCACATAGCCCAGATTGACGAACGACGCCGCATCCTGCGGGTCGGCCACCACAGCGGCGCGGTAGGCCCTTGCGGCTTCGTCGAGCATCCCCTGCGCCAACAAGTTGTTGCCGCGTTTTCTCAGCTCTGCGCAACGCACCGAATCACGCGCGGGCAAGTCCGATGCAGACGACAGAACGGGCGCTCGAAATAACCTGCCCAACAGGGATTTCATGGTGAATAAAAAAGAAAATGCGCGGCGATGAACGTTACATCCGCAATGTCAGCCATTCCGTCAGCTTGTCGGCATAGGCTTCATTCACGCCGTTGTCCTTGAGGGTCCAGAGAAAGGCATTGCCCAGCCTGGCCTTTTGCAGGATGTTGAGGCTGTTATTGCTTTTAAAGGCCGCGAGTTCGCGTGCCACATGGTTGAGGGTCTTGTCGGCCTTGATGGCGAAACTCTTTTCCTTGACGCGGGCATCCGTCGGCAGTTCCTTGAGCACCAGTTCCGCCAGCGCGACCCCGCACTTGCGCGCCTCTGCGGTGTTCAGCCCTGAAAACAGCTCCATGTGATCTCCTAACTTTGCACCAGCCGCTTGGCCTTGGCGATTGACATCAAAATACCCACCGCCAGCCCCAGGGTCACCATGGCTGTTCCGCCATAGCTGATGAAGGGCAAAGGTACACCCACCACCGGCAGTATTCCGCTGACCATACCCATGTTGACGAAGGCATAGGTGAAAAAGATCATGGTCACGGCACCGGCCAGCAGGCGGGAAAACAGCGTAGGCGCCTCCATCGCAATCGCCAGACCGCGCAGGATGAGAAAGATGAAGGCAGCGATCAGCAGCAGGTTTCCGGCCAGGCCGAACTCCTCTGAAAACGCCGCGAAGATAAAGTCGGTCGTGCGCTCGGGTATGAACTCAAGATGGGTCTGGGTACCGGCCATGAAACCCTTGCCAAACACCCCGCCCGAGCCAATGGCAATCATGCCCTGGATGATGTGGAAGCCCTTGCCCAGGGGGTCACGCGACGGGTCCAGCAAGGTGCATATGCGCTGCTGCTGGTAATCATGCAGTATGGGCCAGCGCACGCCGTCAGCGCACAGGCGCGGCTCGAACCAGACCACCAGAAAGATGCACACCAGGCCTATCACCACAGGCGGGGCGATCAGCTTCCAGCTCAGGCCGGCAAAAAATATCACGGCCAGGCCGGCGGCCAGCACCAGCAACGAGGTACCCAGGTCAGGCTGCTTCATGATCAGGCCGACAGGCACCACAAGCAGCATGCCGGCCACGAGGAAGTCCAGCGGACGCAACTGCCCTTCGCGTTTCTGGAACCACCAGGCCAGCATCAGCGGCATGGCGATCTTGAGGATCTCGCTGGGCTGTATGACCACGCCCACATTGAGCCAGCGGCGGGCACCTTTTTTGGTGATGCCGAAAATCGCCACGGCGACCAGCAGCGCCACACCAAAAATATAAAGCGGGACGGCAAAAGCCATCAGCCGCTGCGGTGGCACCTGAGCCACCACAAACATGATGGCGCCGGCAATCAGCATGTTGCGCCCATGGTCAACAAAACGCGTGCCGTGGTCATAACCCGACGAATACATGATCATCAGGCCCGCGCAAGCCAGCAGGAAAACCGCAAACGCCAGCGGGCCGTCAAAGCCCCGAAACAACGGCATGGAGCGCTGAAAAAGGGAAGGTTTGTCGAAAACTGCGGCCATGTCGGGGATTATCCGTCAGCTACCGCAGCAAGCTGGCAGCAGCCATAGCGAAGGCCCAGGCTTTAGGATAGCCCCATGCCCACCACCCACCTGCTCTACCTGCATGGCTTTCGCTCGTCACCCGAGTCCGCCAAAGCGAAGAAAATGGCTGCGCTGGTCGCCCGTGATTACCCCCGGGTGAGCTGGTGGTGCCCACAGCTTCCGCCCTCGCCCAGGCAGGCCATGCAGGAGATCATGGACAAACTCAAAACATGGCCGAGCGGGGACAGCATGGCCGTTGTCGGCTCGTCTCTTGGCGGGTTTTACGCGACCTGGGTGGCTGGGCAGATGGGCTGCAAGGCCGTGCTGCTGAATCCCGCTGTCGAGCCCTCTCGCGACCTTGGCAAATATATAGGCGAGCAAACCTCATGGCACGACCCGGAAGAAACCTTTTTCTTCCGGCCCGAGTTTGTGGACGAACTCAAGGCACTACATGCGGGCCCGCTCAAACACCCGGAACACTACTTTGCCGTGATTGCCAAAGGCGACGAGGTACTGGACTGGCGCGAAATGACAGCGCGTTACAAAAATGCGCAGGTCAAACTGCTGGAAGGCGGCGACCATGCGCTCAGTGATTTTGATGATCACCTGCAGTCCATCCTGCAGTTTCTGGATCTTGCCCGCTGATTCGGGGCGGGTGGCCCTGATTACACTGGGTGCCCACATCCCGGGACATTAAAAAGGCGCACGTTTTGTTTGTATTGTTTGAAGAGGCCGGCAAGTTCCTGGCCGGCCGCATCCTGTCAGAGGCAGACAGCTCCCTGCAGGTCGAGCTGGACTCGGGCAAGCGCGTCAAGGTCAAGGCCGTCAACGCGCTGCTGAAATTTGAAAAACCCTCGCCCGCCGACCTGATGGCCGCAGGGCAAAAGCTCAGCCAGGACATCGAACTTGAACTGGCCTGGGAATTCGCCAGCGAAGAAGAATTCGGCTTTGCCGACCTTGCACGCGACTACTTCAGCGCCGACGGAAAACCTGCGACACAGGAGCAGCAGCTCGCCGCGCTCTTCAGGCTGTTTGAGGCGCCACACTACTTCAGGCGTGCCGGCAAGGGCCGCTTCAGGAAAGCGCCTGCCGAAATTTTGCAACTGGCGCTGGCCGCCATTGAAAAGAAAAAACAGGTCGCGCTGCAAATCACCGCGTGGGCTGAAGAACTCGGCAAAGGCGAATGCCCTGCGCCCATACGCGATCAGCTCTACAAAATCCTGTTCAAGCCCGACAAGAACAGCGCCGAATACAAGGCCGTGGTAGAAGCCTCGCGCAACACCCATACAGCCCCGCTGGACCTGCTGCAAAAAGCCGGCGCCATCACCTCGGCCTACCAGTTTCACTGGAAGCGATTTCTCTTTGAAAACTTTCCCAAAGGCACGGGCTTTCCGGCGTTGCAGGCACCCACGCACAAGGAAGAACTGCCGCTGGCCAATGTGAAAGCGTTTTCGATCGATGACTCTGCCACCACCGAAATCGACGATGCACTTTCGGTGCAAGGCCTGGGCACGGGCACCGTCACGCTGGGTATACACATTGCCGCGCCGGGTCTCGCCGTACTACCGGGCAGCCCAATTGACAACGTGGGCCGCACGCGGCTTTCCACCGTCTACATGCCGGGCTACAAACTCACCATGCTGCCCGACGAAGTGGTGCAGAACTACACGCTGCAGGCGGGCCGCAACTGCCCGGCCGTCTCGCTCTACGTGACGCTTGATGAAGCCACGCTGGAAGTGCGCGGGACAGACACACGCATTGAGCAGGTGCCGATTGAAAGCAACCTGCGTCACGACGTGCTGGACAGCACTTTTACCGAAGCATTTTTTGATTCTGCGCAGACCGCAGCGCCGCCAGCTGATGTAGCCTGGGCAAACGAGATGGTGTTTCTGCACCGGCTGGCCAAACACCTGAAGGCGCAACGCGAAGTCGCACGCGGCAAACCCGAAAACTTCAATCGCCCCGACTACAACTTCAGGCTCGACAACCCTTCGGACCAGGAGCCCATTGGCAACGAAGTCGTGAGCATCACCACACGCCAGCGCGGCGCGCCGCTCGATTTGATCGTGGCCGAAGCCATGATCCTGGCCAACAGCACCTGGGGCCAGTGGCTGGCCGAGCTGGGCGTGCCCGGCATTTACCGCAGCCAGGCCAGCATGGCACCCGGTGTGAAGGTGCGCATGGGCACGAAATCACTGCCGCACGCCGGCCTTGGCGTGAAAAGTTACGCCTGGAGCACCTCGCCGCTGCGCCGTTACACCGACCTCGTCAATCAATGGCAGATCATTGCCTGTGCCAAAAACGGCCCGACGGCCGCGCTGGTCGCACCCTTCAAACCCAAGGATGCGGAGCTGTTTTCAATCATCTCGGGTTTTGACGCGGCCTATAGCGCCTATAACGGCTTCCAGTCCGGCATAGAGCGCTACTGGACGCTGAAGTACCTGCAGCAAAACGGCATCACCGAACTGACGGCCACGTCTTTCAAGGACAACCTGGTGCGCGCTGATGAACTGCCGCTGGTTCTGCCCGCCGCTGGTGCACAAGGGCTGCCGCGCGGCGCACGTGTTCGGGTACGCCTGGGCGAGATTGATGAAATCACGCTGGATGTGAACGGCACGGTGATCGAACGCCTGGATGTGGTGGCCGATTCAGATGCGGCACCCGTTGAAGACCAGGATGAAGAAGACGAAGAAAGCCTGGCTTCGGGGCCGATTTCGATTGCTGTTGACATGAACGAGCCCGCTGCCGACGCGGCCGGTGTTGTTTCTTCTGCGTCCTGAGGCGGTTTCACACTGGTTTTGTCAGCCCGCAAGGTGTTGTTGAGCCGATAATTCACAGCTGTGAAAACCTTCAGCACACTGCAAATCGCCCTGGGAGCGTCCGCCCTGGTTCACGCAGTGGTGCTGACGACGCGTTTTGTAGACCCGGAGAGCTTTAACCGGGTGTTCCAGGACACCCCGCTCGAAGTGATCCTGGTCAACGCCAAATCGAATGAAAAGCCTGACGTCGCCAGGGCCATCGCGCAGGCATCGCTGGCCGGCGGCGGCGAACTTGAAAAAGGCCGGGCCACCTCACCCCTTCCACCGTCAGCGCTGACTGAACTGGGCGATGCCGCCGAAGAGGCGCAGCGCAGGGTCGAGTCCATGCAGCAGCAGCAGACGCAGTTGCTGGCGCAGATCAAAAAAGAACTGGCGTCCATGCCGCCGCCAGACCCCACCCTGCCGGCCAACGACCCGGCGCAGGCCCAGCGTGAAGAAAAGCGCCGGCAGCTGATCAAGATCCTCGCGGAGATTGAAAAACGCATCAATGAAGAAAACGCGCGGCCGAAAAAACGCTACATCAGCCCCGCCACGCGCGAAGAGGTTTACGCCACTTATTACGACAACCTGCGCCGCAAGATTGAAGAAAAGGGCACGACCAACTTCCCCGAGCTGGCCGGCAGAAAACTCTATGGCGAGCTGACCATGATCGTCACCGTCAACTTTGACGGACGCATCCTGGCCACCGAGGTGGTTGAGACCTCGGGCAACCTGACCCTGGACAGGCGCGCGCAGACCATCGTCAAGGGCACAGGCCCGTTCGAGCGTTTCAGCACCGCCATGCGCCGCCGGGCAGACCAGATTGTGGTGGTCTCACGTTTCAAGTTCACCAAGGACGAAACTCTTGAGACCAAACTCACCAACCGCTGAGTCACGACAAATGCCCATCACAGCGAAAGACCACTCCGCATGAAAGCAGTGATGCGCCTGATTGGGCTGATCGTGATTGCCGGCCTGGCCCTGCAGCTGTATTTCATCGCACGCATTGCCGTGATGATCGCGGTCAACCCCGAGTCAACAGCCTTCCAGCGCTCAGAGACTTACCGCGTAGCCACCACCACCGGCAGCCTGAAGTGGCGGCAGCAGTGGGTGCCCTACGAAAAAATCTCGGACAACCTCAAGCGTGCTGTCATTGCCTCTGAAGACGCGAGTTTTACCGAGCACGATGGGGTGGACATTGAGGCGCTTGAAAAGGCCTGGGACAAAAACGCGAAGGCCGAACAGCGGGTGCAAAAATCTGCCAGCCGCACAGCACCGTCGGGCAAGGCACAGCTTGCGCCGGCGAAGGCACCGAAAATTGTGGGCGGCTCTACCATCACCCAGCAGCTGGCCAAAAACCTGTTTCTCTCGGGTGAGCGCACGCTGCTGCGCAAGGGCCAGGAACTGGTGCTGACGTTAATGCTTGAGGTGATGCTGAGCAAGGAACGTATTCTCGAGATTTACCTCAACAGCGTCGAATGGGGTGAAGGCGTGTTCGGTGCCGAGGCCGCCGCGCAGCATTACTACCGCAAGCCTGCAGCCAGTTTGAGCGCCTATGAAGCAGCGCGTCTTGCCGTGATGCTGCCCCGCCCCAAATACTTTGAAACCCGCGCGGGCTCAGGTTATCTGTCATCGCGGGCAGGCACCATCGCGGCACGCATGGGTAGCGTCGAGCTGCCCTGAGCTGCCTGCATGCGCCTGGCGTAAGCCCCAGCCTTTTCAAGCCGCACAGCCGCTTATCATTGCCCCATGCTGGCAAAGATGATGGGTTGGTTTTTACTGGGCTTGATACGCCTGCTGACGGGCGCGCAGGCGCGCTGGCTGGGCTGCCCGCCCAAGGCCGAGCAGCGCATTTATTTTGCCAACCACCAGAGCCATGCCGACCTGCTGCTGATGTGGGCTGCGCTGCCTGAAGAGCTGCGCAGCATCACGCGGCCGATTGCCGCCAAGGACTACTGGACCAAGACCGCCTTCAAGCAGTGGGTGACCACTGCGGTCTTCAACGCCATCTATGTTGACCGTGCCAAGACCAGTGACCAGGACCCTCTTGAGCCGCTGATCGAGGCACTGACCAACGGCGACTCCATCATCCTCTTCCCCGAAGGCACGCGCGGCAACCAGGAAGAGCCGCAGAGCTTCAAATCCGGCCTTTACAACCTGGCGACAAAATTCCCTGATGTTGTGCTGGTGCCCGCCTGGATCAACAACGTGCAGCGTGTCATGCCAAAGGGCGAAGTGGTTCCGGTGCCGATTTTGTGCTCGGTCACATTCGGCGCGCCGATTGCGCTGGGCACCGATGAAGAGCGCGGCCACTTTTTGACCCGTGCACGCGATGCCGTGATGGCGCTGCGGGAAGCCTGATGAACAGTTTTCTTCGCAACCTCTCGCCGTCGAACCAGGTCGCCCTGCTGTTCGTCGTCGTCTTTGGCCTGCTGACCATCATCAGCGTCGTTGCCTTTGTGATGGCACTGAAAGACAGCCGCGAAGACGACGTTTACACCCAGAAGCTGCGCGAGTTCAGCCGCCTGTTGCGCACCTCATGGGCGATGTCTGCCGTGTTCTGGGTGGGCTGGGCGCTGGGGGAGACGGTGGCGACTGTGCTCTTCGGGCTGGTTGCTTTTTTTGCACTGCGCGAATTCATCACGCTCTCACCCACACGCAAGGGCGACCACCGCAGCCTGGTGCTGGCGTTTTTTGTGGTGCTGCCGGTGCAGTTTGCGATGGTGATCACGCGCTCGTTCAACCTCTTCACTGTTTTTATCCCGGTCTATGTCTTCCTGTTGCTGCCGGTGGTCAGCGCGCTGGCCGGTGACACGCAGCGTTTTCTTGAGCGCAACGCCAAGCTGCAGTGGGGCATCGTCGTTTGTGTCTACGGTTGCAGCCATGTTCCGGCATTGTTGCTGCTTAACTTTCCGCAGTACCAGGGCAAGAACGCCTTTCTCGTGTTCTTCCTGGTATTTGTCGTGCAAAGCTGCATGATCGTGCAGCACCTGGTGGGTCGAAAGCTCAAGCGCGCGCCCAGTGCGCCCGACGTCAGCAAGAGCTTTAACTGGACCAGCTGGATCATTGCCGTTGTCGTCGGCAGCCTGATCGGTGGCCTGATGGCCGGGCTGACACCCTTCAAACCGGCCCAGGCCGTGGCGATGGCGTTTATCGCCTGCGTCTCCGGCTCGCTCGGCCACCTGGTGATGAAAGCGCTCAAGCGTGACCGCGGCATTCCCAACTGGGGCAATCGCGGCATAGGCGTTACAGGCGCGAGTGGTTTGCTGGACCGCGTGGATGCCCTGTTTTTTGCCGCGCCGGTTTTCTTTCATTCCGTGCGCTGGTATTTCGGTGTTTAGGCAATTTCCCGCCGGGCCGCCCCAAGGGAAATTAGCCCCCTTGGGGCTGGAGCCTGCGGCTCTGAACGTGCTTGAGCACGTTTGGACAGGCGACAAAGGCGAAGCGTCTCGCAAGCCGCGGCCTGCAGGGCCTCGCGCATTACACGAAGTGAAAAGCGTGGGGGCCGAATGAGGATTCTTGGAATCGACCCCGGCCTGCAGATCGCCGGTTTTGGCGTGGTGGATGTTGACGGCCACGACCTGCGTTATGTCGCCAGCGGCACCATCACCACCAAACACCTGGACACGCGCAACCTGCCGGCGCGGCTCAAGGTGCTGTTCGACGGTGTGCGCGAAGTGATTGACCGCTACCAGCCCGACTGCTCATCGGTCGAGATCGTCTTCGTCAACGTCAACCCACAAGCCACACTTCTGCTGGGCCAGGCGCGCGGCGCCTGCGTGACGGCGCTGGTGTCCGCCAACCTGCCGGTGGCCGAGTACTCTGCGCTGCAACTGAAGAAATCCATTGCCGGTTATGGCAAGGCCGGCAAGGCTGAAATGCAGCAGATGGTGATGCGTTTGCTCAAGCTGCCTGCCCTGCCGGGCAAGGACGCCGCAGATGCGTTAGGCCTGGCCATCACACACGCGCATGCGGGGCGCTCCGCTGGTTTGCTGGCCGCGGCCCTCGCCTCTGGCAGATAGATTAATGCGTCATAAATAAAGCATTATGTGGTTAATGCTTTATTTATGACGCATTAAATATCTGGCGGACAAATTTAACCTGCTCTTGACTACCAGGAGACCCAAAAAATGGCTTTTAAAGGCATTTTTAGGGTCATTTTAGGCCTGCAGCCCTTTAAATACGTGCATGAGCAGCTACCAAATCAATAGCAAAAATTGTCAGGCGATGCGCTCAAGCACCAGCACGGCAAAAAATCCAAGCCCGGCAAGAACTGTCCATTTGAGGATGATCAAGCCGATGCGCTTGAAGCGGGCCTGCCCGGTGCCAGCGTAGAACATGAAGGACACGATGGCTGCGAGAAGCAGCAGGAAGATGAGCCAGCGGAAAAGAAGCATGGGTGCTTTGAGGATGCTGGCGGTTTACCAGGCCCTGGCCAGGGTGGCAAAACCCTGGGGCGCGCGCTTTTCGTCTTCAAAGGTGACGATTTCGTAAGCGTCGCTGCGCGACAGCAACTCACGCAGCAGCTTGTTGTTCATCGCATGGCCGGAGCGGAAAGCGCTATAGGCGGCGAGCAGGGGCTTGCCCAGCAGGTGCAGGTCGCCCATGGCGTCGAGGATCTTGTGTTTGACGAACTCGTCGTTGTAACGCAGGCCGTCGCTGTTGAGCACCTTGTAGTCATCCATGACGATGGCGTTGTCCAGCCCGCCGCCGAGCGCCAGGCCGTTGGCGCGCATCATCTCGACATCCTTGGTAAAGCCGAAGGTGCGGGCGCGCGCGATGTCGCGGGTGTAGGAGCCTGTGCCCATGTCGAACTCGACACGTTGCCCGGTCGAATCCACCGCCGGGTGGTCGAAGTCGATTTCAAAACTGAGCTTGTAGCCATCGTAGGGCGTGAGACGTGCCCACTTGGTCGCAGCGCCCTCGCCTTCGCGCACCTCAACAGGCTTGGTGACGCGCACAAACCGTTTGGGCGCATCCTGCAACGCAATGCCTGCGGACTGCAAGAGGAACACAAATGAAGAGGCCGAGCCGTCGAGGATGGGCACTTCTTCTGCCGTGATATCGACGTAGAGGTTGTCTATGCCCAGGCCGGCGCAGGCCGACATCAGGTGCTCGACGGTGTGCACCTTGGCATGGCCCGTCGAGATGGTCGATGCGAGACGCGTGTCAGTCACCGCCAGCGCAGAGATCGGAATATCTACCGGCTGCGGCAGGTCAACCCGCCTGAACACGATGCCGGTGTCGGGCGCTGCAGGCCGCAAGGTCAACTCAACCCGCTGGCCACTGTGCAGGCCCACGCCTACCGCCTTGGTCAGGGACTTGAGTGTTCTTTGTGCGAGCATGCCGCTATTTTAAAGAGGGCGGATTAACCGCAGGTAAAGGAGGTCGATCTGGATGGGGAGGCGGCGCCTCGGCGTCATCCCGGGCTTGACCCGGGATCCATGACCCCGCTTGACGACAGCAGCCGGGGTCATGGATTGCGGATCACGTCCGCAATGACAGCCAGGAACTCCTAGTCTGCCTGTTTACGGAGGAAGGCTGGAATTTCAAAATCATCCATGCCGCCGGAGGCCAGCGCATCGACCTTGGCCGCGGCCTGCGTGCGGTTGGTACGCCAGACGCTGGGCACGGCCATGTTGCCGTAATCAGGCTGGGCAGCGCCCACGGAAGGCTGCGCCATGGTGGTGCCGCCGGCCACCGAGTTCAGCGTGGGCACATTGAAGGGCACATTGTCGGTGCCGGTGCGCAGCACCTGCAGCGGCGGGGCCGTACGGCGCACGCCCTGGCGGCTCAGGCCGGTGGCCACGACGGTGACGCGAATGTCTTCGCCCAGCTCGTCGTCATAAGCCGTACCGTAGATCACATGGGCATCAGGCGATGCGTAAGCGCGTATGGTGTTCATCGCCAGCCTGGATTCGCTCAGCTTGAGCGAGCCTTTGGCGGCGCTGATCAGCACCAGCACACCCTTTGCGCCGGACAGGTCAATGCCTTCGAGCAACGGGCAGGCGACTGCCTGCTCGGCTGCGATACGGGCACGGTCAGGACCGTTGGAACGCGCCGTGCCCATCATGGCCTTGCCGGGCTCACCCATCACGGTGCGAACGTCTTCAAAGTCGACGTTCACATGGCCGGGCACATTGATGATCTCGGCAATGCCGCCGACGGCGTTTTTCAGCACATCGTTGGCGTGGGCAAAAGCCTCATCCTGCGTGACGTCGTCACCCAGCACTTCCAGCAGCTTCTCGTTGAGCACCACGATCAGCGAATCGACATTGGCTTCGAGTTCGGCCAGGCCGAGGTCGGCGTTGGTCATGCGGCGGCCGCCTTCAAACTCGAAAGGCTTGGTCACCACACCGACGGTGAGGATGCCCATTTCCTTGGCGATGCGTGCAATCACCGGCGCCGCGCCGGTGCCGGTGCCGCCGCCCATGCCGGCGGTGATGAACAGCATGTGCGCGCCGGCGATGGCAGCGCGGATGTCGTCCACCGCCATCTCGGCCGCGTCACGACCCTTCTCGGGCTTGCTGCCTGCGCCCAGGCCGCTGCCGCCGAGCTGGATCTGCTTGTGTGCGCTGCCGCGGCCGAGCGCCTGTGCGTCGGTGTTGGCGCAGATGAACTCCACGCCCTGGACGTTGCGCTCAATCATGTGTTCGACCGCATTGCCGCCGCCGCCACCAACGCCGATCACCTTGATCTGCGTGCCCTGGTTGAACTCTTCGATTTCAATCATTTCGATGCTCATGTGAGCCTCCTATCCATATGTTGCAGTTGCCAAAAATTTTTATTAGTTTCTTTTCAATCGGGAAACCATCACGCAGGGGGATCAGCGCCCCCCGAGTGGCTGCACCGCGGACTCCGCCAGATAAAAACCGGAAATTTTTTCATCAGAAGTTCCCCACCAGCCAGTCTTTGACCCGGCCAAAAGCGTTGTGAACACTGCCCGCCTTCTGCGCGACGCGATGCCCGCGCATGCGCGCCAGCCGGGCTTCCTCGAGCAGCCCCATGACGGTGGCCGCGCGCGGCTGGGCCACCATGTCCGACAGTGCGCTCGAATAACGTGGAATGCCGCGCCGCACCGGCTTGAGAAAAATGTCTTCGCCGAGTTCGACCATGCCCGGCATGACCGCGCTACCGCCGGTGATCACGATGCCGGACGACAGCACCTCCTCGTACCCGGACTCGCGGATCACCTGCTGCACCAGCGAGAAAATTTCCTCGATGCGCGGCTCGATCACGCCGGCGAGCGCCTGCTTGCTGAGCATGCGCGGCCCGCGGTCACCCAGGCCCGGCACCTCGACCTGGGTGTCCGGGTCGGCCAGCAGCTGTTTGGCAAAACCGCTTTCAACCTTGATGTCTTCGGCGTCCTTGGTCGGGGTGCGCAGCGCCATCGCGATGTCGCTGGTGATCAGGTCGCCGGCGATCGGGATCACGGCCGTGTGGCGGATCGCGCCGCCGGTGAAAATCGCCACGTCGGTGGTGCCGGCGCCGATGTCGACCAGCGCCACACCGAGCTCCTGCTCGTCGCGGCTGAGTACCGACAGGCTGGAAGCCAGCGGGTTGAGCATCAGCTGGTCCACTTCGAGGCCGCAGCGCCGCACGCACTTGATGATGTTTTCCGCGGCACTTTGCGCGCCGGTCACGATGTGCACCTTGGCTTCCAGCCGGATGCCGCTCATGCCGATGGGTTCGCGCACATCCTGGCCGTCGATCACGAACTCCTGCGGCTCGACCAGCAGCAGGCGCTGGTCGGTGGAGATGTTGATGGCCTTGGCCGTCTCGATGACGCGGGCCACATCGGCCTGCGTGACTTCCTTGTCCTTGACCGCCACCATGCCGCTGGAGTTGATGCCGCGGATGTGGCTGCCGGTGATGCCGGTGTAGACCCGCGAGATTTTGCAGTCGGCCATCAGCTCGGCCTCTTTCAGCGCCTGCTGGATGCTCTGCACCGTGGCATCGATGTTGACCACCACCCCGCGCTTGAGCCCGTTGCTGGCGGCAATGCCCAGGCCGGCGAGCTTGAGCTCACCGCCGGGCAGGACTTCCGCCACCACGACCATGACCTTGCTGGTACCAATGTCCAGACCCACCACGAGATCTTTGTATTCTTTGGCCATATCGTTACCTTTTGACTTTCCTGTCCTCTTTGTCACCTGGGTTGATGGTGGTGACCCCTCTTAACCGGATGGCGTAACCGTTGCCGTAGCGCAGGTCGGCTGATTCAAAATCCTTGCCGTATTTGGCGGAGACCTGGGTGAAGGTCGAGATGAAGCGTTGCGCGCGCGCCTGGATTTCATCCAGCGATCCGTGGCCCAGCTCAAGCGCGGCGCCCGTATCGAGCCGGGCGCGCCAGCTGCCCTGGCCGGTGAGTTCAAGCCGCGTCACGGCGGTATCAAGCTTGTCGAACAGCGGCGACAGCATCTGGTAGGCCTGCAGCACCAGGCCTGACTGGCCCTGCGGGCCGGCCAGTTCGGGCAACTCTTCGGCCTCGACCTCGCCCTGGTTGGCTTCAAACACTTCACCAAAACTGTTGACCAGACGCGACTCGCCTTCAGGGCCCCAATAGGCAATCGGCTGGTGCTCCTGCAGCACCACCTTGAGCCGGTTCGGGAACTGGCGTTTGACCACAGCCTTGCGAACCCAGGGCACAGATTCAAACACGGCACGTGTGCGGCCCAGGTCCACCGTGAAAAAGTTTCCGGCCAGCCGTGGTGCGACATTGGCGCGCAGGGTGACCGCGTTGTTGTGCGCGAGGTCGCCCTGCACGCTGATCGCACCCAGATTGAACAGGGGCTGGCGCACCAGCCAGGCCACAGCTATCGCCAGCACCATGGCCACAAATGCCAGGATGAACAGGGCCGACAGGCCGTTCATGAACCTGACATCGGCCGGTATCTGGATGGGCTGTGGCGTTCTGCGGCTCAAGCGGCGCCCTCCCGTTTGTAGTCAAGCGCTGCCGTCTTGAGCAACTCAATGCACAGGTCTTCATACGACAAGCCTGCCGCACGTGCCGACATTGGCACCAGGGAGTGCCCGGTCATGCCGGGTGAGGTATTGATCTCGAGCAAATAGGGTTTGCGGGTGGCCCTGTCTATCATCACGTCGGCCCGCGCCCAGCCCCGGCAATTCAGCGTGCGGTAGGCCTTGACGACCATGTCCTGGATCACGGCTTCTTCACCCGCAGGCAGGCCGCAGGGCACGATGTACTGCGTGGTGTCAGTAAAGTATTTGTTCTGGTAGTCGTAATTACCTTCAGGCGCGACGATGCGAATCACCGGCAAGGCCTTTGCGTCCGGCCCACTGCCCAGCACCGGGCAGGTCACCTCATCACCGGAAATGAACTGCTCGCACAGGATGTCGGCATCCAGCTTCGCGGCCTGTTCAACGGCTGCGGCCATGTCCGACGCGTTCACCACTCTGGTCAGGCCTATGGAAGAGCCCTCACGAGCGGGTTTCACGATGAGGGGCAGACCCAATTTGGCCGGTACGCCATCAACGTCTGCAGCGCTGTAGGCACCACGGCGCAGCAATACATATTGAGGTGTAGGCAGGCCTTCAGCCAGCAGCACACGTTTGGTCATGACCTTGTCGATGGCCATGCTGGAGGCCATGACACCAGAGCCGGTGTAGGGAATGCCCAGAAGCTCCAGCGCGCCCTGAACAGTGCCGTCCTCACCGAAGCGGCCATGCAGCGCGATGAAGCAGCAGTCGAAGCCTTCCGACTTCAACTCGCCAATGTCTCGAAGTGAAGGATCGAAGGCATGCGCATCAACGCTTCGCGACTTGAGGGCCTGTAAAACGCCAGTGCCTGACATCAGGGAAATCTCGCGCTCGGCAGACATGCCGCCCATCAGCACAGCAACCTTACCGAACATCGATGAGGTATTGGTCGTCAGGCTCATGCCTTGCCCTCCTGTGCCCAGATGATGTCAACCACCTTTGCAGGCACGGCGCCTATGGAACCGGCACCCATGCACATGATGACGTCGCCGCCGCGCGCATTGTCATAAATCGCCTGCGGCATGGCATCAATGTCATCCACAAAAACCGGCTCGACCCTGCCAGCCACGCGGATGGCGCGCACCAGTGAACGGCCATCGGCTGCCACGATGGGCGCTTCCCCTGCGGCGTAGACCTCGGACAGCAATACCAGATCAGCCTCGCCGATGACTTTTACAAAATCTTCAAAGCAATCGCGTGTACGCGTATAGCGGTGAGGCTGAAAAGCCAGCACCAGCCGGCGTCCCGGGAATGCGCCGCGCGCGGCCGCAAGCGTGGCGGCCATCTCGACTGGATGGTGGCCGTAATCCTCGATCACCGTGAACTGCCCGCCGTCACCGGCACGCAGGTCACCATAACTCTGGAAGCGGCGGCCTACGCCCTTGAACTCCGCCAGCGCTTTCTGCACGGCTTCGTCGGGAACATTGAGTTCTACCGCCACGGCAATCGCCGAAAGTGCATTAAGCACATTGTGTTCACCGGCCAGGTTCAGCTCGATGTCGAGGTCGGGGAGGGTCACACCGTTGCGGCGCTGCGCCGTGAAATGCATTTGCGCACCAACCGGCCTGACATTGACGGCACGCACCTGCGCGTCTTCACCAAAACCGTAGCTGGTGATGGGGCAGGAGACCTGAGGCACGATCTCACGCACCGCAGGGTCGTCTGTGCACAGAATCGCCGTACCGTAAAAAGGCATGCGGTGCAGGAAATCAACAAAGGCTTTTTTCAGGTTGCCGAAATCATGGCCATAGGTTTCCATGTGGTCGGCATCGATGTTCGTCACCACTGCCATCACGGGCAACAGGTTGAGGAAGGACGCATCGGATTCGTCGGCCTCGACGACGATGTAGTCGCCAGAACCCAGCTTGGCATTGGCACCCGCGCTGTTGAGCCGGCCACCGATCACAAATGTCGGGTCAAGACCGCCTTCGGCAAGAATGCTGGCCACCAGGCTGGTGGTTGTGGTCTTGCCGTGGGTGCCTGCGATGGCGATGCCCTGCTTGAGGCGCATCAGTTCGGCGAGCATGAGCGCCCGCGGCACCACGGGAATGCGCTTTTCACGCGCGGCCAGCACCTCGGGGTTGTCGGCCTGCACGGCGGTGGATGTCACCACGGCATCGACTGTCGCGAGGTTGCCAGCCGCGTGACCCACATAGGTCTTGATGCCGAGCGAGGCCAGGCGCCTGAGTGTCGGGCTGTCAGAGAGATCAGAGCCCGAGATCACGTAGCCGAGGTTGTGCAGCACCTCGGCGATGCCGGACATGCCCGAGCCACCCAGGCCGATGAAGTGGATGTTCTTGATCGCGTGCTTCATGTAGCCAGCTCCTCACAAGCGGCGACCATGCGCGCCGTGGCCTCTGTCTTTTGCATTTTTTTGGCTTGTATGGCTTTTTCAATCAGGGCGGTACGCTGCATGTTTTTCAGGAAGGTCGCCAGCTTTTCGGCAGAGAGGTCGCGTTGCTGCTCCATCCAGCCGCCGCCCGGCTCCACCAGGAATTTCGCGTTCGTGGTCTGGTGGTCATCGACTGCCGCCGGGAAAGGCACGAACAGCGCAGCTGCACCTACGGCGGCAATTTCTGTCACGGTACTGGCGCCGGCACGGCAGATCACCAGGTCTGCATTCGCGAATGCCGTTGCCGTGTCATCTATAAATGGCGTCAGCGTGGCTTCAACACCTGCAGCCTCGTAATTGGCACGCAGCTCGTCGATCTGCCTGGCGCCGCTCTGGTGTGTGACGATAGGACGCCCCGCTGCCGGCAGCAGCGCCAGCGCCTGCGGAACCACGGTATTCAGGCCGCGTGCCCCAAGGCTGCCTCCAACAACCAGCAGTTGCAGTGGGCCAGCGCGGCCAGCAAAACGCGTCGCCGGATCGGCTTGTGCAGTGAATGCAGCGCGCAATGGATTACCCACCCATTCGGCATTTTTAAACACCTGGGGGAAGGCCGTGAACACCCTGTCGGCCACCGTCGCAAGAATGCGGTTCACCATGCCGGCCACCGAGTTCTGTTCATGCAGCACCAGCGGTTTACCCAGCAGCACACTCATCATGCCGGCGGGAAAGGCGATGTAACCGCCCAGACCTACGACCACATCGGGCTTGACCTTGCGTATCACCTGAATGCTCTGCCAGAACGCCTTCAGCAGCCGAAGCGGCAGGAAGGCCAGCGTGACAGCGCCCTTGCCGCGTACGCCCGAGAAATCAATGGTTTCAAATGCAAAGCCGCGCGGGGGTACGAGCTGGCTTTCCATGCTGGGGTGTTCAGCGCTGCCCTTGCCGCCCAGCCAGTGAACGCGCCAGCCCTTGTCCCGCAACGCGTCTGCGACGGCAAGGCCCGGGAAGATATGTCCACCCGTACCGCCAGCCATCACCAGGGCGCACTTCTGTGTGTTCATGCACGCCCTCCGCGCATCAGCAGGCGATTCTCATAGTCAATGCGCAGCACTACTGCGAGAGACACGAGGTTCATCAAAATGGCAGAACCGCCGTAACTCATCAGCGGCAAGGTCAGGCCCTTGGTCGGCAGCGCACCCAGGTTCACGCCGATATTGATGAAGGTCTGGAAACCCATCCAGATGCCCACACCCTGCGCGACCAGGCCGGCAAACAGGCGGTCCAGCGCGATTGACTGGCGGCCTATGTGCATGATGCGGCGGGTCATCCACATGAACAGGCCAATCACCACCAGTACGCCAATGAAACCAAACTCTTCGCCAATCACGGCCATCAGAAAATCGGTATGCGCTTCAGGCAGCCAGTGCAGTTTTTCGACACTGCCACCCAGCCCGACACCAAAAATTTCACCGCGCCCGAAGGCAATCAGCGAATGTGACAACTGGTAGCCCTTGCCCATGGAGTACTTGTCACTCCACGGGTCAAGGTAGGCAAAGATACGCTCACGCCGCCAGTCGCTGAGCATGACCATCAGGCCAAAGGCGACCACCACCACGGCAGAGATCACAAAAAACATCCGGGCATTGACACCGCCCAGGAAAAGAATGCCCATTGCAATCACGGAGATCACCATGAAGGCGCCCATGTCGGGCTCTGCCAGCAGTAACAGTCCGACGATGGCAATCGCTATGGCCATCGGCATCACGGCGCGGAAGAAACGCTCCTTCACCTCCATCTTGCGAACCATGTAATCAGCCGCATACAGCAGCACGGCAAACTTCGCCAGCTCTGAGGGCTGGAAGTTCATGAAGCCCAGCGTGATCCAGCGGCGTGCGCCATTGACACCCTTGCCGATGAAGGGCACCAGCACCAGGATGAGCAGCATCAGCGATGCCACAAACAGCCAGGGTGCCACCTTCTCCCATGTGGTCATGGGCACCTGGAAGGCGAGTACGGCAACAATGAAAGCAACGATCAGCGAAATCACATGGCGCGTCAGGAAGTGGGTATGCGCGTAGCGTGCGAATTTCGGGTTGTCGGGCATCGCCACCGAGGCGGAATACACCATGACCAGGCCCCACATGAGCAAGGCCACAATGACCCATACCAGCGCCTTGTCAAAACCCGCCATGCTGACCGGTGTCGATGGGCTGCGCGACAGGCTTTGCCCGCCCAGCCGTACCGGCAAGACGTCCACTGTTGCCTTGCCCAGACCGGAGAACCAGCCTGAAAAACGCGTGAGGGCGGTCACAGGGTCACTCCTTCATCAAGCGCCAATGCCTGCACCGCAGCATGAAAGGCCTGTGCGCGGTGTTCATAGTTGTCGAACATGTCAAAACTCGCGCAGGCAGGTGACATCAACACGGCATCGCCGGTCTTTGCATGCTGCGAAGCCATGCTGACGGCCTCTTCCATGGTGGCGGCATCCATGAGCGGTACTGACGTACCCTCAAGCGCGGAACGTATGGCCGGGCCATCACGCCCAATCAGGATCACCGCCCTGGCGTATCGGGATACCGGCGCAGCCAGTGGCAGGAAGTCCTGTCCCTTGCCTTCGCCGCCCAGAATCACCACCAGCTTGCGATCTTCACCCAGGCCTGCCAGCGCAGCCACAGTGGCGCCTACGTTGGTGCCCTTGCTGTCGTCAAAATATTCAACGTCACGAATCACGGCGACCGGTTCCACACGGTGCGGTTCACCTCGGTACTCACGCAGGCCATGCAGCATGGGCGCCATGTTGCAACCCGCTGCCACAGCAAGCCCCAGTGCTGCAAGCGCATTGATGGCGTTGTGCCTGCCGCGGATGCGCAGTGCATCCATGGGCATGAGCCGCTGGATAAACAGCACCACTTCTTCGTCCTTGCGGCGTTTGAAGGTTTCATCGGCTTCGGTCGCACGCACCAGCCAGGCCATGCCGTTGACTGTTTCAATGCCGTAGTCACCTGGACGTTCGGGGCTGTTGCTGCCGAAGGTAAGGTAGGGTCGTGGTAGAGGCTGTTTGCCTTTGACCGGAGGCGGTGGCTTTGGCAGTGCCGCCATCACAAGCGGGTCATCGCGATTGAGAAACATCAGTCCGTGGCCGTAAATGCGGTTCTTGGCCTGCGCGTAGGCCTCCATGGTGTCATGCCAGTCGAGGTGGTCCTGCGAGACGTTGAGCACTGTGGCGACGGTCGGCTCAAAATTGTTTACACCATCAAGCTGGAAACTGGAAAGCTCCAGTACCCATACCTCGGGCAATGCGGGCAGCGCAGGCAGGGGCGGCGGCTCTGCGGCAATCACCGCCATGACAGGCATCAGCGCAGGTTCATCCGCGTCATCTTTCTCAAACAGGTCACCAGCTTCAACGGGTTCACGGGGTTCAACATCATCACCCTCTTCGGGCTTGTCTTCTGTGTCGCTATCAGGAGATACAGCAGCAGTCAGCGCAGCAGCCTGCTGCTTATCAGCTTTTGCCTTTTCCAGTTCTTGCTCCTGCTCTTCGGCTGCCGCCTTCGCAGCCGCATCGGCCTGCGCCTGCAGCGCTGCATCCAGTTTCTCTGCCAGTGTGTCCAGAAGGGTCGGGCCGATATTTCCAGCCACCGCGACCGTCTTGCCGGCGCGTTGTATCAGTTGCCCGGCCAGCGAGGTCACTGTGGTCTTGCCATTGGTGCCGGTGATGGCGATGACCTGAGGCGAATAGCCACGGTCCTGCCTGAGGTCTGCCAATGCATGCGCAAACAGGCTGAGCTCGTTGCCACGTGCAGTACCCCTGGCTTCCGCCGCATTCATGACGCCTGCAATCGAGGCAGGCGACAGGCCGGGACTGCGCAGCACCATGTCAAACGGCGCGCTGGCAAACAGGGCCTCGTTCATTTCTGAATGAATAAAAGCCACATCGGGCAGGCTGCTCTTCAGGGTTTCAAGCTGCGGGGGCGCAGGCCGGGTATCGGCAACCGTGACCTTCGCCCCGTGGCGCACACACCAGCGCGCCAGGGCCAGACCGGACGCACCCAGGCCCAATACAAGAATGTTTTTCTGGTCGAGGTGGTTCATCTCAGCTTGAGTGTTGAAAGACCCACCAGGCACAGCAGCATGGTGATGATCCAGAAGCGCACAACCACCTGGGTTTCTTTCCAGCCGCTCTTTTCAAAGTGGTGGTGCAGGGGCGCCATTTTCAGGATGCGCCGGCCGGTGCCATAACGCTTCTTGGTGTATTTGAAATACAAAACCTGCAGCATCACCGACAGGGCTTCGGCTACAAAGATGCCGCCCATGATGGCCAGCACGATTTCCTGCCGCACGATGACAGCCACGGTTCCCAAAGCCGCACCAAGGGCCAGCGCGCCCACATCACCCATGAAAACCTGGGCAGGATGTGTGTTAAACCACAGGAACGCAAGACCTGCACCTGCCATGGCTGAACAGAAGATCAGCAATTCGCCCGAGCCCGGAATGTAGGGGAAGAGCAGGTACTTGGAGAAAACCGAGCTGCCTGTGACGTAGGCGAACACGCCCAGTGCAGAACCCACCATCACCACAGGCATGATGGCCAGGCCGTCCAGGCCATCCGTGAGGTTCACCGCGTTGCTGGAACCCACAATGACCAGGTAGGTCAGGATGACAAAACCGAACACGCCCAGCGGATAGCTGACTTCCTTGACAAACGGCACCAGCAAGCCAGCCTTGGGTGGGAGGTTGACATCAAAACCTGATTGCACCCAGCTGACAAACAGCCCGATCACACGCAGGTTGGAGCTCTCGGAGATGCTGAAAACGAGGTAAAGCGCCGCTACCAGTCCGATCAGCGATTGCCACAGGTATTTTTCACGTGAACGCATGCCTTCGGGGTCTTTGTGTACGACCTTGCGCCAGTCGTCTGCCCAGCCAATGGCACCAAAGCCCAGCGTGACCAGAAGGACGATCCACACGAAACGGTTCGACAGGTCGGCCCACAGCAGCGTGGCAATGGCAATCGCCAGCAGTATGAGCACACCGCCCATGGTGGGCGTGCCGCTTTTGCTCAGGTGGGTCTGCATCGCGTATTCGCGTATCGGCTGGCCTATCTTCAGCGACACCAGCCTGCGGATGACAAAAGGACCGGCAATCAGGCCAATCAGCAATGCCGTCAGAGCGGCCATCACGGCGCGCAGTGTGAGGTACTGGAAGACGCGGAAAAAACCGAGTTCCGGGGAAAGCGACTGGAGCCATTGGGCCAGGTTAAGCAGCATGACGCTCCCCCTCAGGATTTTTTTGTGTGTATTCGGTCATCGCCTGCACCGTGCGCTCCATCTTCATGAAACGCGACCCCTTGACCAGTACGCTGCCAAGCCCGGAAAGCTCGCCAAGAACTGCCTTGTTAAGCGACTCGATGTCGGTGAAATGCCTGCCGGTTCCAAAACTGCTGGCCGCCAGTGCCGATTGCCCGCCGATTGCAAACAGTTTGTCGATGCCGCGCTCGCGGGCATATTGGCCGGCTTCCTGATGAAACGCCGGACCCTCGTTGCCCACCTCCCCCATGTCACCCATGACCAGCAGGCGCGGCCCAGGCAATTCAGCCAGCACATCAATCGCGGCACGCATGGAGTCGGGGTTGGCGTTATAGGTGTCATCCACGAGGTTCAGCGGCCTGCCGCCGACCTGGATCACCAGCGCACGCGAACGCCCCTTGACTGGCTCGAATGCGGAAAGCCCGGCAGCGATGCTCGTCAGGGGGCAGCCTGCAGCCAGTGCACAGGCCGTCGCGGCGAGTGCATTTTTGACGTTGTGGCGGCCTGCGATCTGAAGCATGAAATCAAGCGGGCCCTGGGGCGTTCGTGCCAGGACTGTCCACGAATTTCCCGACCAGCTCGCCGAGCCTGTGACATCAGCGGTGCCGGCGGCCTCGGCGAAAGTCAGTACCTTGCGAGATCCGGCCAGAGACCTCCATAAGGGTGTGTAGGTGTCGTCTGCGGGGAAGACAGCAATACCCTGCTCGCCCAGCGACGTGATAACGGACCCGTTCTCACGCGCGACAGCTTCCACTGTGGCCATGAATTCAAGATGCTCACGCTGCGCGTTGTTGACCAGCGCCACAGTGGGCCGTGCAATATCTGCCAGACAGGAAATCTCGCCCGGGTGATTCATGCCGAGTTCAACCACACCGGCGCTGTGATGCGGCTTCAGGCGGAGCAACGTGAGCGGCACACCGATGTCGTTGTTGAGATTGCCTTCAGTCGAAAACGCATCGCCCTGTTTCCAGGCGCGCAGGATGGAAGCGATCATCTGCGTCACGGTGGTTTTGCCATTGCTGCCCGTTACGGCAATCAGCGGCAGGTCGAATTGAGCGCGCCAGCCTGCCGCAAGACGCCCGAGGGCCAGCCTTGAGTCCTTGACTTCGAGACCATCAAGCCCGGCAAGCTCCAGGCCGCCATGGGCAATCGCCGCCCTTGCGCCCTGCTTTTTTGCATCGGGCAAAAAAGCGTTCGCATCGAAGCGCTCGCCCTTCAGCGCAACAAACAGGTCACCCTCCAGCAAGGTACGCGTGTCGGTGTGGACACGTTTTACCGACAGCAGTGGATCGCCCACCACGACGCCAGAACCCACCCAGACCAGGGCTTGTTGCAAGGTCATCATGAGGCGCTCCCCATCGCAGGCTGCCTTGAGGCCAGTCCGGTTTCGGCGTGCGTACGGTCAGAAAAAGGATGTTTGACGCCCTTGACCTCCTGGTAGTTCTCATGCCCCTTGCCGGCAAGCAGGATGACATCTGCAGGATGGGCTTCGCGGATGGCCTGCCTGATGGCCAGCGCACGGTCGGCTTCAACATACACCGCATCACTGTGCGTCAATCCCAGCAATATCTGGCTGATGACGGCTGACGGATTTTCACTTCGCGGGTTGTCACTGGTCACCAGCAAACGGTCTGCATTTTTTTGTGCGACTGCGGCCATCAGCGGGCGCTTGCTGGCATCCCTGTCACCGCCGCAACCGAATACACACCAGAGGCGTCCGTTGCGGCTTCGCGCCACGGGCTGCAGTGCCATCAATACCTTTTCAAGCGCATCTGGCGTATGGGCATAGTCGATGGCAACAAGCGGCATGCCTTCGACGGCCAGCGTTTCGAGGCGCCCCGGTACCGGCGACAGGTTCTCGCAGGCCTGCGCGGCATCATGCAAACTCACACCCAGTGCGCGCATGGCGGCAATCACACCCAGCAGGTTGGACACGTTGTAGAGGCCAACCATGGCGGTTGACACCCGCTGCCTGTCTGCGCCTTCAACCACATCAAACGAGAGGCCGGCAGCGCCATGCGCTACCTGCTCGGCCCGGACGCGGGCAAGCCCGCCTATGGAGACCGTCCAGACATCAAGACCCGTACCCGACAGCACGCCGTCAAGTTCGTGGCCACGGTCATCGTCGAGATTCAGGACAGCAGCTTCGAGGCCTGGCCAACTGAAAAGCTTTTGCTTCGCTTGCCAGTAATCTTCCATCGAACCGTGATAGTCAAGATGATCCTGGGTGAAGTTGGTGAAGATGGCTACCTTCACGCGGGTCGCATCAAGACGCTGTTCTGCGATGCCTATGGATGAGGCTTCCAGCGCGCACGCGGAAAAACCTTCATCAACAAAGCGCCTGAGCTGTTGCTGGAGCAACACCGGATCAGGCGTGGTCAGGCCATTGAAGACCATGGCCCCAGGCTCGCCTATGCCCAGTGTGCCAACAATGCCGCAGCGACTGCCGGCCTTGCCCAGCGCCTGCGCCAGCCACCAGGCCGTCGAGGTTTTGCCGTTCGTCCCGGTCACTGCAACAACCTGCAGGTGTTTGCTGGGTTCTTCAAAATATGCAGCGGCTATGGGTGCGGCGGCAGACCTCAGGCCGGCGTAGGTCGCAATTTTTTCGTCCGCAAAGTTGAAACTGGCGGCGCCTTCAGCCTCAACCATGCAAGCCTGGGCACCAGCCTCAATCACAGCGCCCACATATTGCCTTGCATCAGTAGCAGCACCAGGCCAGGCGACAAAACCGTCCCCGGCCCCCACCTTGCGGCTGTCCGCCCAAAGGCTGCCAGTGACACGCGAACGCAGCCAGCCCGCGGCCTCAAGTGGTGTGTTCAGCCGGGTGTTCAAAACGACTCCACAACGGACTGGGTGACGATCTGCGGCTTGACCGACATGTCGGGCTGCACGCCCATCATGCGCAAGGTCTGCTGCACGACTTCACTGAATACAGGTGCAGCAGCTACGCCGCCGAAGTAGTTGCCATCACTGGGCTCATCAATCATGACGGCAACGATGATGCGCGGCGACTCGATGGGCGCCATGCCGGTGAACCAAGCGCGGTACTTGTTGCTTGCGTAGCCCTTGCCAACCTGCTTGTGCGCGGTACCGGATTTACCACCCACCGAATACCCAAGGGTCTGCGCCAGCTGGCCGGTGCCACCGGGTGCCGCCGCCATCTGCAGCATGCGACGCACGGCCTTTGCATTCTCGGCAGAGAAGACCTTGACGCCTACTGCCGGCTCGCTGCTCTTGAGCATGGTCACGGGAATGATCTGGCCGTCATGGGCAAATGATGTATACGAATGCGCCATCTGGAACAGCGAGGCCGACAGGCCGTAGCCATAAGACATAGTGGCCTGCTCAACCGGCCGCCAGGTTTTCCAGGGCCTGAGCCTGCCGGTGACCGCGCCGGGAAACTGGATCTGCGGCTTCTGCCCATAACCGAGCGCGGTGTAGGTATCCCACATTTCATGCGGGCTCATCTTCTGCGCGATCTTCAGCGCACCGACGTTGCTCGATTTCTGGATCACACCTTCGACCGACAGCGTGCCGTAATTGTGTGTATCACTGATGGTGAAGCCGCCGATGTTGTAACGGCCGGGCGAGGTTTCAATCACCGTATGCGGCGTGACACGCCCGGCTTCCAGCGCCATACCGACCGTGATGGGCTTCATGGTCGAGCCCGGCTCGAAGGTGTCGGTCATTGCGCGGTTGCGCAATTGCTCACCCGTGAGGTTTTGCCGCTTGTCAGGCACATAACTGGGGTAGTTGGCCAGTGCAAGCACTTCGCCGGTGATGGTGTCCAGAACCACAACACTGCCGCCCCTGGCCCTTCGCAATGTCACGGCATCGCGCAGCTTCTGGTAGGCCACAAACTGCACCTTGCTGTCGATGCTGAGCTGTATGTCCTTGCCTTCAAGGGGCGGCACCTGCTCGCCCACGTCCTCGATCACACGGCCCAGCCTGTCCTTGATGACGCGGCGGGAGCCGGCGCGGCCCGAAAGATCCTTGTTGAAGGCGAGCTCTATGCCTTCCTGCCCGCGGTCTTCAACATTGGTGAAGCCGACAACGTGGGCCGCTGTTTCACCTTCGGGATACTGGCGCTTGTATTCCTTGCGCTGGTAAATGCCCTTGATGCCCAGCGCCGCAATCTTTTGCGCAATCGGGTCATCCACCTGGCGCTTGACCCAGACAAACGTCTTGTCTTCGTTACCGAGTTTTTTGTTCAGCTCGGCCAGTGGCATCTCCAGGAGTTTTGCCAGTTCAGCCAGTTGCTGCTTGGTGGCTTCAACGTCTTCGGGGATGGCCCAGATGCTGGGTGCCGGCACACTCGACGCGAGTATCAGCCCGTTGCGGTCAAGAATGCGGCCGCGGTTGGCAGGCAGCTCCAGCGTGCGGGTGAAACGGACTTCACCCTGGCGCTGGAAGAAATCATTGCCAAACACCTGCACATAGGCGGCCCGCCCTGCCAGGCCCGCAAACGCAACAGCAATGCCGGCCACGATGAGCTTGCTGCGCCATACGGGCGTCTTGCTGGCCAGCAAGGGACTTGAGGTGTAGAGCACGCTTTTGCTCATGGCGTGCCCGCTTTCTTCTCAATCACAGTCGCAGAAGCAGAGGCCCTGGGGCCACTGCTGTCTGTGGCGTACTGTGTGATGGCGGGCGTAGCCGTACGCATCTGCAGGTTTTCCTTGGCGAGTTTTTCAACACGCAGGGGCGTCGCCTGGGCGCGTTTTTCAACCTGCAGGCGTTCGTTGTCGGACTCAAGCTTGCGGCTCTGTGCGGCGGCTTTCTCAAGCTCGACATAGAGGCGGCGCGACTCATACTGCGTGCGCACCAGATAGAGCGCACTCGCCAGAACAGCGATCAGCAGAATGAGGTTGAGGCGCGTCATGTGGTTGCCTCAGTACGCTCGGCCACACGCATAACAGCACTGCGTGAGCGCGGGTTGCCGGCAACTTCGGCATCAGATGGCTTGATGCGGCCCAGTCCCTTGAGCCGCATCTTTTTAGGCTCGGCAAAGGGCGCACGGCGGTCGAACACTTCTTTCGAGTGCTCCGCAATGAACTGCTTGACGATGCGGTCTTCAAGTGAATGAAAACTGATGACCACCAATCGGCCTCCCGTTTGAAGTACTTTCAGCGATGCAGCTAACGCCTGTTGAAGCTCTTCAAGCTCGGCGTTGATGAAAATCCGAAAAGCCTGAAATGTGCGCGTTGCAGGGTCCTTGCCCGGCTCGCGGGTTTTGACCGCGCCAGCCACGACTTCGGCCAGTTCAGCGGTGCCTCGAAGAGGGCCCCGTTCCTGTCGGCGACGATCAATCGCCTTTGCAATCTGCCCAGCAAACCGTTCTTCACCATAGTCACGAATCACCTCCGTCATGCTCTCGATTGATGCATCTGCCAGCCAGTCGGCCACGCTCTGGCCTCGCGTGGTGTCCATTCGCATGTCCAGTGGACCATCCGACCGAAATGAAAATCCGCGCGCAGGGTTGTCGATTTGCGGAGAGCTGATGCCGAGATCCATCAGGATGCCCATGGCGCTCGAAGCGGGCAATTCGCCGAGCTGGTTGAAGCCTTCGTGGCGAATCGAAAAGCGTGTGTCCTCGATGCGGCCAGCCTCGGAGATAGCCTCCGGGTCCTTGTCGAAAGCCGTCAGCCTGCCCCCTGCGGACAGGTGCGACAGGATGAGACGTGAATGCCCGCCGCGCCCAAAGGTCGCGTCGATGTAATGTCCATCCGGCTTGATGTGAAGCGACTTTATGGCTTCGTTCAACAAGACGGTGCGGTGTGTCCATGTGTCCTGCACCGTCATCTTTCAGAACGAAAAGTCCTTGAAGACGTCGGGCATTTCGCCCTTCATCTGTTCGGCTTCCTGGGCGGAGTATGTAGCCGCATCCCAGAGTTCAAAGTAGCTGCCCATGCCAAGAAGCACCACGTCCTTGCTGATGCCGGCCGCAGCACGCAATTCGGGCGACACCAGCACGCGGCCCGTGGCGTCCATATCAACATCCATGGCATTGCCAAGGAAGATGCGCTTCCACCACTGGGCCTGCATGGGCAGCGCGGCGATGCGGTCACGGAATTTTTCCCACTCGCTACGGGGGAAAATCATCAGGCACCCGTGCGGGTGCTTGGTCATGGTCAACTGGCTTGCACTGGTGGCGCTCAGGACGTCTCTATGCCGGGTTGGCACAGAGAGCCGACCCTTGGTATCGAGAGTTACAAAAGAAGCGCCCTGAAACACAGTTAAAAACCTTTGAAAAACACTTTTCACCACTAAATTGCACTTCCTCCCACTTTAGCAGGAAAGATTTACCACGCAAGGGCTTTGAAACAAATTTTTTCAATGAAATCAAGGACTTAGAAGCGTCTCTACAAGTCTTTTGAAATTCAAAAGGTGTTCTAAATTAAGCACTTAGCGCATGCAATGAAAGTAGTGCTTTAAGGCTTCGGTGTTTTTTTGATTCAGGTTCAGACACGACGTGGTTTGCATGACGGCGTTTATCGCGCAAACGGCCCAGCCATCGCAGCGCATGCAATTGAAGCGGCAGAAAAGGTCTATGCGGCCTTGTGCAATGCGGCCTGCGCGATGTGTCGTCACGCGAGAAAGCTGCCGAAAAAAATTTCGGCGCGTGCGAACAGAAACGGAATGACGGGGAAGGAAAACCAGAGGATCAGCGAATGCAAACGCGGCGCAGGGGCGCCCACACGCTCAATCAATGCGCGTGGAAACCCGGGCGTGTTCGGTGATGCCAATCACATTGAAGAATGCGGCAACAAGCCGGTTCACATCTGAAAACTGCACATTGCGGTTTTCAGCCTGCCGCGCAGATACCCAGTTGAGCAGGGTACCTGCGGCAGAAAAATCAACGCGTATCAGCCGTGAGCATGAGATGACCATGATGTCGGCGCCGACCAGCTTGTTCTCCAGCTGGTCCAGCATGCCTATGGCGTCACCAACAACCTGGCCGGCCAGTTCAATCGACATCACACTGCCCATCTGTGAGGCCATGCCATCCATCTGGGTATCGCCATCCATGTGGCTCAGGCCGGAGGGCGCGGAATCCCTGTACACATCACCGATGAGGGTCTGCCCGGCGATGGCGCTGCCGTCTTTTTCGATGTGTTTGTATTCGCAGCGGGCGCTCTCCCATGAGGGTGGTGAAACCTCATAGGTGACACAGAAGTCCAGCGCAGCGAGTTCAAACTCGTCTGGCCGGTGAGTAATACGCAAGGCTTCCATGCGCAGCTGCCACCAGTCCTGTGGCGTCTCCTGCTGACCGGAAGGCGTGGCCTTCTGCAACACCTGCTGCAGCTGTGCGTCCCCCATGAAGCGGAGCTGCACCGGCTGCGCGGACCAGCTGCTGAACACCTGGCAAAGCGGTGTGACGGCAGCCTGGTCTATGGATTTCAGGTTGCTCCAGTCCAGCCGCCAGGGCATGGGCGCCTTCGCCAGCGCAGCCTTCATCGCCGCAATACTTTGCACGCCCATGGAGGAAGGGCTGATCCAGTCAGCAGCCTGCCCGGAAGTGGCTGCAGGCGCCCCGGGGGCACCCATTTGACGGACCATGTCGGGCATGGAAAACCACTGTGGCGCAGAGCGGTCGAACATCTGCACAAACTGTATGGCAGCAGCCTCGAATTTGTCCTGCTGCGCCGTCGCACGGTAAAAATCAAAAAGGGCCATCCATGTTTCAGGATGGGCGACGCGGGTACCACCCGGCGCCAGCATCTCCATCAGTCCGGCCTCCGCGCCGGCATCATCACCATTGGCAAAGCGGATGGAGGCCTCCTCAAGCTCGGCGTCGTGGGCAACCTCGGCCACATCCACCGCCATCATGCGGGACGGCGAGAAACCGCTGGGTGCACCCTCATCACTGACGCCCACACCTGCAAGACCACCGAATTTTGCGGCCTGCACAGGCGCATTCGAGACCATGGGGCGAGGTGGGGGGGGTGGCGCAGGGGATGGCGAAAAAGACGGGAAATCAAGCGGCGCAAGATCGACACGCGGTGCTGGCGCTTCAGCAGCTGGTTTTACCGCAGCCGCTGCCGCCTTCTGCGCTGCCAGCTGGGCCATCATCTCCAGGTTGGCCGGCTCGGTGCTTGCATAACCTGCGGGCACGGAGTTCACCGGGGCTGCGCCTGGCCGGGGCTGCGCCTGGCCAGGCGCAGGCGAACGGCTGGGGGGATAGGAAGAGCTGTTGACAGAGTCCATGGACGACGCACCGCCCTGCTTGGTCTTCCACCACTGCATGGACATCTGCGCCTCGATCTCGTCGATCTTCTTGAGCGTGTTGGCGCGGTCGTCCGGCTTGGACGGCATGCTGCTCTGGAAAAACGAGGGTCTTGCGCCGGGGTCCTGCCCCACCATGGCTTCGCGCTTGCGCATCTTGCGCAGCATGTCGAACTCGCGCTTGCGCACAAAATCGTTGCGCCGCTTGCGTTCGATCATTTCCTTGAGCAGCTGCTTGCTCAGGGCCTCGTCCCGGTCTGTTTCCTTGTTGTCAAGATCAGACCAGCTCGTCGCAGGGTTGCGGACGAACTTCACTACCTTGGAGAGCAAACCCGCAGAGGTGTCTTCTTTGGACATGGGACGCGCTTCAAAGGCCTTTAAAAGGTGCTGGACCTGGCTTTAATCGCCAAACATTTTCTGCTTGAGCTCACGCCGCTGCTGGGCCTCAAGTGACAGGTTGGCGGTGGGGCGGGCAATCAGCCGGCCCACACCTATGGGCTCGCCGGTTTCGTCGCAATAACCATAGTCACCAGAGTCAATGCGCGCAATCGACTGCTCGATCTTCTTGAGCAACTTCCGTTCCCGGTCGCGGGTACGCAGTTCAAGCGCGTGTTCTTCTTCAATCGTCGCGCGGTCTGCAGGGTCAGGCACCACGACGGTGTCTTCGCGCAGGTGCTCGGTGGTTTCACCGGCGCTGTTGTGGATGTCCTGCTTGAGGATGGACAGCTTGTGGCGAAAGAACGCCATCTGCTTTTCGTTCATGTACTCGCTGTCGGGCATGGCCTTGACTTCATCGTCGGTCAGGGTCTCGGCAGATTTCGTCTTCCAGTTATTGGCAAGCTTGGGGTCTTTTTTGGCGGCCACATGGGGTGGCGGCGCGATCACGCGTTCGGTCATTGTTGAGTAGCTGGCTTTGGCTGCGTCTGGCGCATGGGTAGGCACCATGGGTGCGGGGGGAGGCATTTGTGCATGTGCACGGGCAGAGCTCCGGCGCCCCGGCTTCAGGGGCGGGGGCGGCGGGAGTTGTGAGGATTTTTCAGGTGGCCTGACGACGGGCGCTGCGACCGGCGCCGGGGCTGGCGCGACGGCTTTCACGGGGCTGGCCGCCTTCACAGGCTTGGCTGCTGCTTTCGGGGCCACCTTTGCAGGGGGTTTCGCGGGCGCCTTGGCGGCAGCTTTCACCGGCTTGACAGCCTTGACCGGGGCAGCCGGCTTTTTAGGCGCAGGTTTGGCAGCTGGCTTGGCAACAGGTTTGGCTTTGACGGCCGGTTTTTTGGCAGCAGGTTTCACGGGGGATTTGGGCACAGGTTTTTTGGCAGCGGCAGGCTTGGCAGTTTTTTTGGAAGCAGGTTTGGCAACAGCCTTGACGGCTTTTTTGACAAGCGGTTTGGCAGCAGCTTTTGGCTTTGTTTTAACCGCGGCTTTCACCGCAGTCTTTCCCACAGGTTTGGCCACGGACTTGACCGGTGCCTTCGTCTTCTTTGCAGGTGCTTTCACTCGATGTCTCCTCTGGATGCCGCCCCAAATGCTGATTTTGTCGCTTCAACAGAAAACCTGGCTGCAAGCCCTGTGCCCTGGCTCAGGGCGCAGGCCCGGGTATTGCAGTCGGCGCGCGATTGTAGCGGCTGGCCGCAAGGCCGTGAGCGTCTTGAAACAAACCGTTGGGGAATCGATACAAACATAAGGCTCCACCACGCCTTGCAGCGTTTTTCAGCACATTTTTTACAAAGTGCGGACAGCCTACCTCAAACCAGGCACTGCTCCAGGCCCTGCATCAAAATATCCTTGGGCAGGTCGATACCGATGAAAACCATCTTGCTGTTGCGCTTCTCGTCCGCGCCCCAGGCCGGGCCCAGGTCGCTGCCCATCAACTGGTGCACGCCCTGGAAGATCACCTTGCGGTCTGTGCCTTCCATATTGAGTACACCCTTGTAGCGCAGCATGCGCGGGCCATAGATATTGACAATGGCGCCCAGGAAGTCTTCGAGCTTTGCGGCGCTGAAGGCCTTGTCGGAGCGGAAGACAAAACTCTTGACGTCGTCATCGTGGTGGTGATGGTGGCCATGCCCTTCGTGGGCATGTGAAGGGTGGTCGCAGTGCTCGCCATGCTCGTGGTCATGCCCCGCATGGTCGTGGCCTGCGTGATCGTCTTCCTTGAGGAACTCCGGGTCGATCTCGAGCTTGGAATTGAGGTTGAAGCCGCGCAGGTCAAACACGTCCTTGATGGCCACTTCGCCGAAATGCACAGCCTTTTGCGGCGCGCGCGGATTCATGTGCTTGAGGCGGTGCATCAGCGCATCGACCTCGTCCTTGGCGACCAGGTCAGATTTGCTGATGAATATCTGGTCGGCAAAACCGACCTGGCGGCGCGCCTCCTGGCGGTCGTTGAGCTGGGTGGGTGCGTGTTTGGCATCCACCAGCGTCAGGATGGAGTCCAGCAGGTACTGCTCGGCGATTTCCTCGTCCATGAAGAAGGTCTGCGCCACCGGGCCGGGGTCGGCCAGGCCGGTTGTCTCGATCACCACGCGGTCAAACACCAGCTCGCCCTTGCGCTTTTTGGTGGCCAGCAGCTGCAGGGTGTCGCGCAGGTCTTCGCGAATCGAGCAGCAGATGCAGCCGTTGTTCATCTGGATGATGTTTTCCTCGACGTCGTTGACGAGGATGTCGTTGTCGATGTTTTCTTCACCGAACTCGTTTTCAATGACGGCGATCTTCTGGCCGTGGGCTTCGGTGAGGATGCGCTTCAAAAGCGTGGTCTTGCCAGAGCCGAGGAAGCCGGTGAGTATGGTGACGGGAATCAAGCTCATGGTGTGTGCCTAAAAACTGAAAACTGATGAAACCGCAGCGAAAACCGCTGAATAAAACGCCAATCTGCCGTTGCTTGCCCCGGAAATACGGGCCCTGCGGCTGTCGGCGAAGCAAGGAGTTTAGCGGTCAGGCCCCGCAGCGTCCGCACGGCGGTTGAATACCTGCTCTGGCGTACCTGTTTCACGGCGTGAGCGGGAAATTTGCTATTTAATTTATAGCTGCTCACGCACGTATATAAAGGGCTGCAGCCCGATTTGATGCCTGAAATGCCGTTTTTTTGGCGTTTTGAAGGCCCTTTTTGACGGTCAGACGTTCAAAAGCTGCATGATGCGGGGAATTTTAATGTATACGTTAAATTTTTAACATATACGGCAAAGCTCGCAGAAATGCTTGCAGGCGATTGCGGCAATGCGCCAATCTGCCCGGGCCCTATTTTCTGACCAGTACCAGCCCCTTGAGGTATTCACCCTCAGGGAAGGTCACCGTCATGGGGTGGTCAGGCGCGCCGCCCATGCGCTCGCTGATAAAAGCGTCGACCTGCGCGTCAATACCCGCCGAGGCAACGATCTTGTGGAACAGGTCGGCGCTGATGCCGCCTGAACATGAATAGGTGAACAGCACGCCGCCGGGTTCGAGCAGGGTGAGCGCCAGCCGGTTGATGTCCTTGTAGGCGCGTGCGGCGCGGTCTGCATGCGCGGCCGTGGGCGCAAACTTCGGCGGGTCGAGCACGATGGCGTCAAAGGTTCTGCCTTCGGAGATGAACTGGCGCAGCGAGGCGTTCACGTCGGCGTCCATCATGGTGGTGCGGCTGGCGTCAAAACCATTGAGGGCGACATTGGCAGCGGCACGTTCAATCGCCGGGCCGGACGAATCAATCGACGTGACATGCGCCGCACCACCACCCAAGGCCGCGACGGTAAAACCGCCGGTATAGCAATAACAATTCAGCACGCGCTGAAACTGCCTGCGCCTTGAATACTGGGCGAACTTGTGGCGGCTGTCGCGCTGGTCCAGGTAAAAGCCGGTCTTGTGGCCTTCGGCGATGTCCAGGCTCAATGTCCAGCCGTGTTCGCTCAGGGTGATGGCAGTACTGCCAGAGCCGGCCAGCCAGCCGGTGGCTTCAGGCAGGCCTTCAAGGGAGCGCACACTGGCGTCAGATCGCTCATACAAACGCGTCAAGCCGGTTTCGGCCAGCAGCGCCCTGACGATGACATCCTTCCAGCGCTCGGTGCCGCAGCTTGAGAACTGCGCGACCAGCGTATCGCCATAGCGGTCCACCACCAGGCCGGGCAGGCCGTCAGACTCGCCATGCACCAGCCGCATGCTGTCGCTCTGGATGTCAAACAGCCGCCGGGCTGCCACTGCAGTCTTGATGCGCACGGCAAAAAAGGCGTCGTCTATGCGCTGCGCCTCATCGAAGCTCCAGACACGGGCGCGGATTTTCGATTCGGGGCTGAACGCGGCCCAGCCCAGAAAGCGGCCGTCATGGCCTTCGACCCGGACGGTCTCGCCCGCATCACCACTGCCTTTGGCGATGGCGCCATCAAAAATCCAGGGGTGGCGGCGCAGCAGGGATTTTTCCTTGCCTTCTCTGAGTCTGAGGGTCTTCATGCCGCTATTGTCGCGTGCGTCATCACAGGGCCGCAGGAAGCTTCAGGTTCCGGATACCGAAAAGTCGAAAATTTTGCGACAATGTCTGGTTAATGATTTTTAAGTACATATCGATGCAGATGCGTGCAATGTTGCTCGCAATACTTGCAACAGGCCTGCTCGCTGCCCTTGCAAGCCCGGCGGCGTGGTCTCGCACGGTGCTTGACCTGGACGTTCAGCACCAGCCGGTGTCACTTGAGGACTGGGGTGATTACTGGATAGATACCAGCGCCAAATTGACCGCACCGGAAGTCGCCGCCGGAACGGGCGTCAACTGGCACCCGACGGACAGGAACGCGATCTACAAGCCCATGGCCGGCAACGTCCTGTGGATACGTTTTACCGTGCCACCTGCGCCCGACGCAGAACGCTGGTACGTCGAGATCCCCTATTCGTCCGTCAACAGGGCCTCGCTCTATACCCTGGACATTTCAGGACAGTGGAACGAACAGAGGGCTGGCGACATGGTGGCAGTCAGCAAGTGGCCGGTGCCACACCGTCACCCCTTGCTGCCCATCGCCGTCTCGGCAGAGGTGCCCAGCCAGTACCTGCTGCGCCTTGAAAACGGTCACCGCTTCAGCGCACCACTTCAGTTTGTCAGCGAGAGCTACCTGAGCCATTCGGAGCAACGCGTATCGCTGATCCTCGGCATCTTTTTTGGCCTCGCGGGCCTGGCGGCCATTGTCTCGGCCATCAGCGCCATCTCGCTGCGCGACCACGCCTATGGCTGGTATGCCCTGTCGGTCACCCTGATAGCCCTGACGCAGGCCACGCTGACCGGCATTGCCGGGCTGCACCTCTGGCCAGACACAGCCTGGTGGAACGACGTGTCGACTTCCGTACTGCCCACGCTGGAGCTGGCCAGCATGCTGATGTTTGTATCGGCCGCCATTTCATTGCCCGAGCGCTCACTGCGCCTGCACCGGGGCCTGATGGCCGTGTCCGTTCTGGGCGTGGTGATGGCCGCGGCCCTGGCGCTGGTGCCCATCGAGCGCCGTCTGGGGCTGTTCACGCTGTATGTGTTTTTGCCGCAAGCGGTGGCCGTCTACGCCATGGCCTGGGCCTGGAAACGTGGTGACCGTTTCGCGCCCTGGCTGATGATCGGCCTGTCGCCGGTGGTAATTGCAGGCGCCTGGCTGATGGCGCGCAACGCCGGCCTGGTGCCCATCAGCTTCATGACCATGCATGGCTCCCAGCTGGGCGTGGCCATAGAGCTGCCCATCGTCATGGTGATCCTGATGCTGCGCAGCCAGCACCGACGCGAGAACACACGCCGAATCCAGGGCCTGGACCGGGTGGACCCGGCCACCGGCCTGATCAACGGCCATGTGTTTGCCGAGCGCCTGATGCGCATGATTGCGCGTTCTGAAAGGCTCAAGCACCAGAGCGCGGTGATGATCATTGACATCGTCAACACCGACCAGATACAGCGCGACTTTGGCCGCAAGGCTGCCGAAGACCTGCCGCTGCGCGTGGCAGAGCGCCTGCTGTCGACTGCGCGCGAGATTGACAGCGCCGCACGCCTGTCGGAGCGGCGCTTCGGCATGCTGGTGGATGGCCCCTTCAGCGCCGAGGACGCTGCCACACTGGGCCCGCGAATCGTGGCGCGCTGCCTGATGCCGTACAAGGGCATGCACGTCGACTGCATTGCGCAGGTGCGCATAGGTTATGCGCTGGTGCCCCACCAGGGCTCGAACGCACAAGGCGTGTTGACGGCACTTGAGGAAAAGCTTGCGTCAGTATCAAGTGAAGACAAAAAAGCAGTCTTCATGCTGGGTGAAAGCACGCCACCCAAACGCCGCCGCCAGCGGCCGCTCCCCGAACGCCAGACGGACACTGTTTAGGTTTTTGTCTTGTCCGGGGCTTTTGTTGCCCGGGGATGGGCCGCGTCATACACCTTGGCCAGGTGCTGGAAATCCAGCCGTGTGTAGACCTGCGTGGTGGTGATGTTGGCGTGGCCCAGCAGCTCCTGCACCGCACGCAAATCCCCGCTTGATTGCAGCACGTGGCTGGCAAATGAATGGCGCAGCATGTGCGGGTGCACAGGCGTAGCCAGACCGGCGCTGAAGGAACGTTTTTTGAGCCGCACCCGGATGTGCTGAGGTGTCAAGCGGCCGCCACGCGGGTTGATGAACAGCGCTGCGTCGTCCTTTGCCCAGGCCTGGCGCGCAGACATCCACGCGTTGAGGGCCTCCATGGCCTTGCTGCCCACCGGCACGCTGCGGCGCTTGCTGCCCTTGCCGAGCACATGCGCCTCGGCCGCATCCATGTCTATCCAGCCACGCGCCTGTGCGCCGGCCTGCGCGTCCAGTCCCACCAGTTCGCCGATACGCAGGCCGCAGCCGTAAAGCAGCTCGGTGATACAGCGGTCACGCGCCTCTGCCAAAGGGTTGCTGTCGTCGCCCTCATGCGCATTGCCCTGGTAACTGGCCAGCTGCACGGCTTCGTCCACACTCAATGCTTTCGGCAATGGCTTGGCGGCTTTGGGTGAGCGCACATCCTGCACCGGGTTGCTGGCCACCAGCCCCTCACGACCCAGCCAGGTGTAAAAGCCGCGCCAGCCGGACAGGATGAGCGCAATGCCGCGCGCGCTGCGGCCACCCGCATGCATCTGCGCCACCCAGCGCCGCATGTGTGTGTTCTGTACGGCCACCAGCCCCAGGCCTGCCTGCAGGCAGTTGGCCTGCAGCTTTTGCAGGTCGAGCGCATAAAGTTCTGTGGTGCGCTGCGCAAGCCGTTTCTCAACCCGCACATGCTCAAGGTAGCGCTCGACCAGCGGGTCGGCGTCGGGAATCGCCACAGGCGCGTCATCCACAAGCTGTGTTGTGGAACCCGGGCCGACGCTGCTCATTGTGATGTCTATTCGACGGCAGCCTGGGGCAGCAGCCGCGTCAGGGCGGCGCCGGCAAGGTCACCGATCTGCGCGAGAAACTCGGTGCCCATGTCGCTCTGGAAGCGCTCAGGGTCAGGCGAGGCCAGCACCAGCATGCCGAAAGCCTCCTGGCCAGCCGCCGACCGCAACGGCACAAGCGCCAGCGACATGGCCGAGGCGGGTTCCGGCAGCCAGCCGGCCGCCTCAAAACCTGAATTCACGCCGCAATAAGGTGCGGTCAACGACGAAGCAAATGCCCGCGCATCATCACTGATGCCGCTGCTGAAAGACTCGCCTGAAAAAATACCGTTCACGGTCCAGACCTTGATGGCCGCCTGCGGCACGGCGAACTGCTTTTTGAGCTCGCCCACAATGGTTTCCGGCAGGTCGCGGGCATGGGCGGTAAGCAGCAGGTTGCGCGTGCAGCGCTGCAATTTCTCGGCAATCGCCACGTTCTCCTGGCCGTGGCGGATCATCTCGACCACCTTGGACTCCAACCCCTTGATCTTGTCGCGCAGCAGGCCAGCCTGGCGTTCCTGCAGGCTGACAGCGCGGCTGCCGTGGCCGCTGGACAACTGCACGGTAGCCAGCAACTCGGCATGGCGCTCAAAAAAGTCGGGGGTGTTTGCCAGAAAGTTGGCGATGTCGTCTTCGGTGATGGAGTGGTCGGTTGGGTTCATGTTCGGGATTGTCCAGTCTTTCGGCTATTGAAGCTAGATGTGATCGGGGATGGTTATTTCAGACTCGAAAACAGTGGTGGCCGGTCCCGTCATCATGACCGGCGCACTGAGGTCGCCCGTCCATCCAATCGTCAGCTGGCCGCCATGCGTCTCTACATCCACAAGTGTGTCCAGCAGACCCAGCCTGATGCCGGCCACCACGGCCGCACAGGCGCCGGTGCCGCAGGCCAGGGTTTCACCCACGCCACGCTCATGGACGCGAAGTTTGATCTGGCTGCGCGAGACAACCTGCATGAAACCCGCGTTCACCCGTTTCGGAAAGCGCACATGGTTTTCGATCAGCGGGCCGGTCTCAAGCACCGGCGCAGCCTCGGTGTCGCTCACGACTTGAACAGCATGCGGGTTGCCCATGGACAGCACAGCCACCATCACAGGCGCAGATGCCCCTTCAAGCACCAGCGGCCACATGCCCCAGCCGCCGTACGGCACTGGCAATGCACCGGCAGCATCAAAAGGCACCTGCGGCAAGTCAAACACGGGCGCACCCATGTCCACGCGGACGCGGCCATCCGCCTCCATGCGCGGTTCGATGATCCCGCTCAGGGTCTTGACCACGACCGCATCCTTGGCTGTAAGGCCCTGCTCCCGCACAAACTGCAAAAAGCAGCGTGAGCCGTTACCGCACTGCTCCACCTCACCGCCATCGGCGTTGTGGATGACGTACTCAAAATCAATGCCCGGGGCGGGAGAAGGCCGCACCGACAAAATCTGGTCGGCGCCTACGCCGAAATGGCGGTCCGCCAGGAAGCGGTATTGCGCGGTGGTCAGGCCCAGCAGGCCTTTGGTCTCGTCGAGCATGACAAAGTCGTTGCCCGCGCCCTGCATTTTTGTAAAGCGGATTCGCATGGGTCAATTATCGGGGCATGTTGTACCCTTGTGGCTTCACCAACTTCCAACTGCCTGCCATGCGCCTGCCTGAATGGACACCCGAACTGAAACCCCAGCCTGAAGACCTCGTACAGGCCGTGCTGCAACGCCGGGGCGGCAAGCTGTTGCCGCTGGACCGCGGCCTGTTGTGGAGTGAACCGTTTACCCGCGGCTGGAATGTTTTTGTCAAGGCCGTGCGCATGGACATGGGCGGCAGCAAGAAGCTGCGTGAACTGGCGATCTCCGTGGTGTCGCTACTGACCGGTGCCGATTTTGAATACCAGGCGCACTCGAAAGAGTTCCTCGCGCAGGGCGGCACGCAGGCCGAACTCGATGCCATGAAAAGCGCACTCGCAGACAACCCGCGCGCGCCTGCAGCAAGCACCACGCTGGGAGCGATTGAAAAAATCGTGATCCAGTACGCCGCACAAATGACACTGGACGTGAAGGTGCAGGACACCGTGTTTGCCGAACTCAAAAAGCACATGGACACCACCGACATCGTCGAACTCACAGGTGCCATCGCCACCTACAACATGGTGGCGCGCTTTCTTGTCGCCCTTGAAATCACCTGATCCCAACCAGGCATTGCCATCATGCGTATCCCCGACTGGTCGAACGACCTCAAACCACAGCCCGACGAACTGGTGCAGGCCATCCTGGCACGCCGGGGCGGCACTTTCCTCAACCTCGACAAGGCATTGCTCTGGAGCGAGCCGGTGGCGCGCGGCTGGAATGTCTACCTCAAGGCCGTGCGGACCGAACTGCCCACCAGCCGCAAGCTGCGTGAGCTGGGCATCTGCACCGTCGCCCTGCTGACCGGGGCCCACTACGAATACCACCACCATGCGCCGGACTTCATCACGGCAGGCGGCTCGCAGGCCGAACTCGACGCGCTGCAGGCCACATTGAAAGACAACCCGCGTGGTGTGCCCCAGAGCCCCGTGCTTGGCGATGTTGAAAAGCTGGTGATTCAATACGCCGCGCAGATGACACTGGACGTCAAGGTAGGCGACGAAGTCTTCGCCGCACTGGAGCAGCATTTCCACACCACGGAAATCGTGGAGTTGACCACCGCCATTGCGGCTTACAACATGGTGGCGCGCCTGCTCGTGGCACTGGGCGTCACGCCAGAAGACTAGTCGGCCTTGATGTTGTTGTCCTTGACAACCTTCGCCCAGATGTCCATTTGCCGGTCAACAAAGGTCTTTGCAGATTCGGCCGTGCCGCCCACCACGTCAATGCCCTGCGCCGCAAGTTTGCTGGCAATATCGGGGTTCTTCAATGCCTTGTTGATTTCTTCATTCATGCGCCTGACGATCTCGGGCGGTGTTTTGGCCGGTGCCAGCACCGCCCACCAGGCGGGGGCTTCAAACCCCGGGTAGCCGCTCTCGGCCATGGTCGGCACATCGGGTAGGTTGGGGCTGCGTTTCGAGGTCGTCACGGCCAGCGGGCGCATGCGTTTGCTGTCGATGTGCGGCTTGGTGACAAACACCGAACCAATCGACAGCGGTACATGCCCGGCCACCGCGTCATTCATGAGCGGGCCACCGCCCTTGTACGGCACATGCGTCCACGCAATGCCGCCGTTCTTGCCCAGCAGTTCCATGGCGACATGGCCCAGGCTGCCAGAGCCTATCGTGCCGTAGCTGACATTTTTCTTCGCTTTCGCGGCGGCCACCACGTCGGCGAAGGTCTTGTATTCACTGCCGGCAAAGGTGGCGAGCACCATGGGCGAGGTGCCCACCAGGATGACGGGAGGCAAATCCTTTTTACTGTCAAACGGCATGTTGGGGATCAGCGCCGGGTTCACGCCATGGGTGTCAAACACCACGGCGAAGGTGTAGCCATCCGCAGGTGATGCAGCTACAGCTGCGGCACCTATGGAACCGGACGCACCGCCCTTGTTTTCGACAATCACGCCCTGCCCGAGTTGCGCCTGCAGGGGCTGCGCCAGAATGCGTGCGACCTGGTCCACCGATCCACCGGGCGGGAACACCGCCACCAGCTTGATGGGGCCGCGCATGGGCCAGGCGGGGCCACTCTGGGCCCAGGCACCTGCGGTAGCAGCCAGGGCCATGCAGCCCACCAGTAATTGACGTTTCTTCAGCATGCCGGTCTCCGTGATTTAATTATTGAATGGTAAGAACAAACCAACTCCTTCACCCTCAGCGCAAACCCGCAGAGCTTCGCAATGCCGCCACCGTCCTGCTGCTGCGCGATTCAGCGCAGGGCGTTGAAGTGCTGATGACACGCCGCTCCATGACGGCGAGCTTTGCGCCAGGCGCCTATGTGTTTCCCGGCGGCGGCATTGATGCGGCAGATGCTGCTGCCCATCCGCAATCGACACGCAGGCCGGGCCAGAGCGACCTGCACCTGACGCAGGCGATTGCCGCGATACGTGAAAGTTTTGAAGAGCTGGGCGTGCTGCTCGCGCGGCATGCCGATGGCACACATGTCACAACAGCCGATATTGCAGCGCTTGACAGGAAGGTGCCGTTCGCAGCGCAGTGCAGGGAGCGTGGCCTGACGCTGGCGGGCGACGAGGTGTTTGTGCTGGCGCACTGGATCACAGACCGCGACCTGCCGCGCCGCTTTGATGTGCCCTTTCTGGTCGCCCGCATGCCGCATGGCCAGGAGCCGGTGGCCGATGAAGCCGAGCAGTTCGAGCCGGTGTGGGTGCGGCCTGCCGATGCCCTGGCAAAACACCAGGCCGGGAATTTTTTCATCATCTTCCCGACCATACGCACGCTTGAGCGCCTGCAGCATTACCCCAGCGTGCACGCCGTGCTGGAGGCCTGCGCATCCGAGATGCCGCTGTGGACGTCCTGCCCACGCGCCGGCTTTCTGCGCGGCACGGAAGCACGCTACATGGAGCACGAGTCGCCCTTCGGCGAACTCGCGCTGACCAGCCCCGACGGCCAGATGGTGCACCACCTTGACTGGCAGACGGACAAACCCGTGGCACTGCTGAAGAACGTCATGCGCCTGACCGCGCCCAACCCTGGCGTGATGACAGGCCCCGGCACCAACAGCTACCTGGTGGGCGATGCCAGCACGGGCTACATCGCCATAGACCCGGGCCCGCTGGACATGGACCACCTGCAGCGCCTGATTGACGCGGCGGGTGGGGACATCCGCATGGTTGTCTGCACCCACTCGCACCCTGATCATTCACCGGGCGCCAAACCCCTGCAGTCGCTGGTCGAAACCGGCGGCAGGCCGAAGCCGCCGATTTATGGCCTGCCATCACTGCCCACCGCACGCGCCGACAGCCAGTTCACCCCGGACATCGTGCTTGCACACCACGCACACCTCGTCCTGTCTGGCGAAGGCGCTGACGGCCCCATCACCCACAGCCTGAAGGCCATCCACACACCCGGCCATGCGGCCAACCATGTCTGCCTGGTGCTGATCGAGGACGGCCTGCTCTTCAGCGGTGACCACATACTCAACGGCAGCACCACCATCGTGAACCCGCCTGACGGTGCGATGACCGCCTATCTTGATTCCCTTGATGCACTCAGTGCGGCCTGCGACGGGCACGGCATCGAGTTCGTGTTGCCGGCGCATGGCTATGTGCTGGGCGATGCCAAAGGCGCGATTGCACAGCTTAAAGAGCACCGGCTCAAGCGCGAGGCGAAGGTGCTGGCGGTGATGCAGGCCAACCCGGGCGGCACCCTCGACGACTGGGTGCCGCTGGCCTATGACGATGTGCATGAGCGTGTCTGGCCGATTGCCAAACGCTCGCTGCTCGCACACGTGGAGCGCATACAGGAACTGCAGCAGGCAGGGCACTGATGAGCAATGCGGCGCCGGTCCACGTGCACCCGGATGCAAGGCGGCGCGCGCTGCATGCGATCGCGCTGTTTGAGGCCATCAAGGGCGCTGTCGCACTCGCGGCGGGCCTTGGCCTGCTGGGGCTGCTGCACTACGACGTCCGCCGCCTGGCGCTCGCGCTGCTCTGGCGATTTCATCTGGACCCGGAGATGCACTACCCCGAGCTGTTGCTGCACTACGCAGACCTGCTCAACGCCATCGACCTGCGCACCATGGCGCCTGTGGCCATCGCCTACATCACCGTGCGCTGGCTTGAAGCGTACGGGCTGTGGAGGGAAAAGGCCTGGGCCGAATGGCTGGCCGCGCTGTCCGGGGCGCTCTACATACCGCTTGAAGTCGCGCACCTTGTGCACCGCCCCGGCCTGATCAATGCGGGAGTGTTGCTGGCGAATATCGGTGTTGTGGGGTTTATGGCGTTCCAGCTTTGGCGGCGCAGGCACTGAAGACGCCAACTTTCACCCTTCACGCAAAACAAACTGCTTTCTTGCGACCTGGGCAATTGCCGCCACACACGGATGCGTGATGCGGCGCTCAACTGAAATTGCGTAAAAGTGGTCCTGCATTTCGTCAGTGCGTCCTATCACTTCGACCCCGTATTGCTCAACCGTCTCCTCCTCAAGGACGCTGGCGGACATGAAAACCCCGCGCCCCTGCCTCCCAAAGGTTTTCAACAAGGCGAGGTCATCAAACTCACCCACTATCCGGGGGTAAATGTGCTGCCGGGCGAACCAGCCTTCGAGCTTTGTCCTGATGGAAGCGGACGGCCCCTGTATCAGCATGGGGGCATCGTTGAGGCATTTCGGAAATGCTCCCTTGAGTGAAGCCTTCAGCGCTGGGGTACAGAAAAAACTCATGGGCGTGCTGCCAAGCGGATGATTGAATGCCTTCACGCTCACCCGGCTGGTGATGGGCTCTTCAGCGATGACCAGATCCAGCCGGTTCAAGGCCAGCTGGGCCAGAAGATCCGGAAACCTGCCCACGCTGCAGATCAGGCGGACCGTCACGCCTACGGACAGGGCCGGCTCCAGCAATCTGTAAACAACCGCCTTGGCCATGGAATCGGCCACGCCGACCCTGAACTCCAGCGTTTTCTGGCCGCCATGGCTTTGCCTCATCGCACTTTCCATTTCGGTGCCGAGGGCAAATATCCTGTCGGCGTAACCCAGCGCCAGCCTGCCCTCATCGGTCAACTCGATCCGGCGGCCACTTTTCCGGAACAGCTTTTGCCCCAATGAGGCTTCAAGCAGCTTGATCTGCTCCGAAAGCGTCTGGGGTGTGGTGTGCAGTTGCTCCCCCGCACGCACGATGCCCCCGGCTTTTGCCGCCACCCAGAAATAGTACAAATGCTTGAAATTCACGACCAGCTCCGAAAAAAGGCGGACAGCAACTGAACCGCCAACAGTTCGTATTTTCCGAAATAAAGGTTAATTAAAAACGAATTTACACGAAGAAACTGGACGTTTACGCTTTAAATCCTGAAGGCCGCAGCTGTCCAGCCGGCCGAATCCAGAGCAAGCGCCCGCTATTCGGGCCAGCCAGAAATGAGCCCCGCCACGAAATGCGGTTGCCAGATTATTAAAGCGGAGACAAAAAGTTGAGAATCAAAAGCCAGCCGGATTTTTATTGCGGGGTCATGTTCATTGCAGTGGGCATCGCATTCGCGTGGGGCGCCACCAATTACAACGTCGGGGATGCGGCGCGCATGGGGCCGGGCTATTTCCCGCTGATGCTCGGCGTACTGATGGCGCTGGTAGGGGTGGTCGTCGCCCTCAAGGCCCTGGGCCACAGCACTGAACCGGAAAAAATCGGCAAATGGGCCTGGAGGCCGCTTTTTTACGTCATTGCCGCCAATGTCGTTTTTGGCCTGCTGCTGGCAGGATTGCGAACCATCAGTCTGCCCGCTTTCGGCTTGATCGTGGCCATCTATGCCCTGACCTTCATCGCCAGCATGGCGCAGGCGGACTGGAAATTCCGCGCCACACTCCTGCTCGCGACGGCGCTGGCCATCGGCAGCTACCTTGTATTTGTCGTGGCGCTCAAATTGCAATTTCCGGTATGGCCGGAATTCATCACGGGTTGAGGGCAAGATGGAAATACTTTCGCACCTCTCCCTTGGATTTGGCGTGGCCTTCACGCCCATCAACCTCATGTATGCATTTGCGGGATGCCTGCTGGGCACGCTGATCGGCGTATTGCCGGGCATCGGACCCGCAGCCACCATTGCCATGCTGCTGCCCGCGACCTATGCATTGCCACCGGTGTCCGCCCTCATCATGCTTGCCGGCATTTACTACGGTTCGCAATATGGCGGCTCCACCACGGCCATTTTGGTGAACCTGCCGGGCGAGTCGTCCTCGGTTGTGACCTGCATAGACGGCCACCAGATGGCCAAGAAAGGGCGGGCCGGGCCGGCCTTGGCTGCGGCAGGGCTTGGTTCGTTTTTTGCGGGCTGCGTCGGCACGGTGATGATCGCAGCCTTCGCACCCGCCCTCACAGAGCTGGCCTTCAAATTCGGCCCGGCGGAATATTTCGCGCTGATGGTTCTCGGCCTGATTGGCGCAGTGGTGCTGGCATCGGGCTCCCTGCTCAAGGCTGTCGGCATGATCCTGCTGGGCCTGCTGCTCGGCCTGGTCGGCACCGATGTGAATTCCGGCGTGGCACGCTTCAGTTTTGACGTGCCGGAGCTGACTGACGGCATTGGTTTTGTGGCCATTGCCATGGGCGTCTTCGGTTACGGCGAGATCATCAGCAACCTTGCACAGCGGGAAGAACAGCGGGAAGTCTTTGCAGCAAAGATTGAGGGACTGTTCCCTACCCGTCAGGATTTCCGCGACATGACGCCGGCCGTCCTGCGCGGCACGGCGCTGGGCTGTGCACTGGGCATCCTGCCCGGGGGCGGAGCACTTTTGGCAGCCTTTGCGGCTTACACGATCGAGAAGAAAGTAAAGGCCAGGCCGGGTGAGGTTCCTTTTGGCCAGGGCAACATCCGGGGCGTCGCAGGTCCCGAGGCTGCGAACAACGCCGGGGCCCAGGCCTCTTTCATTCCCCTGCTCACGCTGGGCATTCCATCGAACGTGGTGATGGCACTGATGGTCGGTGCCATGACCATCCACAACATACAACCCGGGCCACAGGTCATGACCAGCAACCCGGAGCTGTTCTGGGGCCTGATAGCCTCCATGTGGATTGGCAACGCCATGCTGGTGATCCTGAACCTGCCGCTCATCGGCATCTGGATCAAGCTCCTCACCGTGCCTTACCGTTTCCTGTTCCCTGCCATCGTGCTGTTCTGTGCGATTGGTGTTTACTCGACCAACAACAACACCTGGGACATCTGGGTGGTGGGTGTCTTCGGCGTGGTCGGCTATATCTTCCACAAACTGAAGGCAGAGCCGGCACCCCTGCTGCTCGGGCTCATCCTGGGGCCAATGATGGAAGAAAACCTGCGCCGGGCGCTGTTGCTGTCGCGTGGCGACTGGAGCACCTTCGTGACGCGCCCGCTCTCTGCAGGGCTGCTGATCGCCTGCGTCGTGCTGCTGTTGATTGTTTTGTTGCCCGCAGTGAGGAAAACACGCGAGGTGGCTTTCATCGAAGAATGACGCTACGGGGCGAGGCCTGCGCTGCCTGCGCGACGCCGCCGCCGATAAAAGTGTGAAGCCCGCCGATAAGCCGGATTCTGTGCGCCGCACCACCTTGCGGTGACGCGGTGTGACCGCCATTAATCTGGGCCGGGGGTCACCCCCACGGCTCGGTGCTACCTACCCGCCAGCTCTGCGGAGCTACATCAACGCTGGCCTACTTGGTATTGCTGCGCGTAGAGATTGCCCGTTTCACCCGGCTATTTTGAGTTGCCCCAAAAAGCCGACTCGTCTCTGTTGCTCTGATCCTCACCTCACGGTGGAGAGGTGTTACCTCCTACGCTGTCCTGTGCAGTCCGGACGTTCCTCCAGTGCTTCCTTTCGGAAATTGCACCAGCGGCGGTCTGGCAGGCTTCACAGCGTGATTATCGGGGCAATATCCACGCCCCCTCAAAAACAGCTGTTATAGCTATAACAGCTGTTTTTAAGCAGTTTGAATCTCTTTGCGGCTCATCCAGCAGCTGATGCAAGCCAAAAAAAGGCCCTTTTGAGTGCCAAAAACGGCTGCAGGCCAATGAATACGTGCGTGAGCAGCTCCTTAAACAATAGCATTTTGATCAACCAGACACACACCTAAAATACGGGCTGATCCGGAAAACAGATCCACGAAAGCCCCAATGATTCGCCTGACAGAACTCAAGCTTCCGCTTGACCACGCAGAAAACGCCATCCCCGCGCTGATCGCCAGGACACTGGCCATCCCGCCCGGCGACATCCGCAGCCACAGCATCTACAAACGCAGCTACGACGCCCGCAAGCAGAAACTGCTGCTGGTCTACATCGCCGATGTAGAACTGGCATCGGCCGAACTCGAAGCCCGCCTGCTTGGCAAATTTGAAGACAACCCGCACATACGCGCCACACCAGACCAGGCTTACTACCCTGTTGCGCATGTCGATGCCGCGCCGGAACTCCGGCCCGTAGTTGTCGGCTTCGGCCCCTGCGGCATTTTTGCAGCGCTAATGCTGGCGCAGATGGGCTTCAAACCCATCGTGCTTGAACGCGGCAAAAAAGTGCGAGAACGCACCAAGGACACCTGGGGCCTGTGGCGCAAAAAAGTGCTCAACCCCGAATCGAATGTGCAGTTCGGCGAAGGCGGCGCGGGCACGTTCTCTGACGGCAAGCTCTGGAGCCAGATCAAGGACCCGCGTTTCCTGGGCCGCAAGGTGATGCTTGAATTCGTCAAGGCCGGCGCACCCGAAGAAATACTGCTGGTCAGCAAACCGCATATCGGTACCTTCAAGCTGGTCAAGGTGGTCGAGAACATGCGCGAGCAGATCATCGCGCTGGGCGGCGAAGTGCGCTTTGAGCAGCGCGTCAGCGATGTACTGATCGAGCAGGGCCAGATACGCGGCCTGACGGTTCAAAACCTGAACGACGGCACAAGCTACCAGATGCGCGCCGACCACGTCGTGCTGGCGCTGGGCCACAGCTCGCGTGACACCTTCGCCATGCTGCATGAACGCGGTGTGTACATGGAGGCCAAGCCTTTTTCCATAGGCTTTCGCATCGAGCACCCGCAGGGCCTGATCGACCGTGCACGCCTGGGCCAGCATGCCGGCCACCCGCTGCTGGGCGCGGCCGACTACAAGCTGGTGCACCACGCGGCCAATGGCAGGTCGGTCTACAGCTTTTGCATGTGCCCGGGTGGCACGGTGGTCGCCGCAACGTCTGAGGAAAACCGGGTCGTGACCAACGGCATGAGCCAGTACTCGCGCAATGAACGCAATGCCAATGCAGGCATCGTCGTCGGCATTTCACCAACTGATTATCCCGGTGGCCCACTGGCCGGCATCGACTTCCAGCGCAAACTGGAGTCCCATGCATTCACGCTGGGCGGCAGCAACTACGAAGCCCCCGGCCAGCTGGTGGGTGACTTTGTGGCGGGCAAACCGTCCACGCAGCTTGGCAGCGTAGAACCCTCTTACAAGCCGGGCGTGCTGATGACAGACCTGGCGACTGCACTGCCCGACTACGCCATCACCGCGATGCGCGAAGCCCTCCCCGCCTTCGGCAAAAAAATACGCGGCTTCGACATGCACGATGCAGTGCTGACAGGCGTTGAAACCCGTACATCATCACCGCTCAAAATGACGCGCGGCGATGATTTCCAGAGCCTGAATGTCAGGGGCCTGTACCCTGCAGGCGAAGGCGCCAGTTACGCGGGTGGCATTTTGTCGGCCGGCGTTGACGGCATTGAAGTCGCCGAAGCCGTAGCGCGCAGCATTACAAACCAAAGCTCAACATGAACGAAGACATCCACTTTTACGAGCCCTCCAAAGGTCACGGCCTGCCGCATGACCCCTTCAACGCCATCGTCGGGCCCAGACCGATTGGCTGGATGTCGTCGCAGGATTCAGAGGGCCGGCTCAACCTGGCGCCCTACAGTTTTTTCAACGCCTTCAACTACACGCCCCCCATCATCGGCTTTGCCAGCATTGGCGCCAAGGACAGCCTGCACAACATCCGCCAGACCGGTGAGTTCTGCTGGAACCTGGCCACCCGCCCACTGGCCGAACAGATGAACCAGACCTGCGCCGCCGTGCCGCCCGATGTCAGCGAATTTGAACTGGCCGGCTTGACACCCGGGGCTTCGCGCTGCATCAATGCGCCGCGCGTGGCCGAGAGCCCTGTCTCTTTTGAATGCAAACTGACGCAGCTGCTGCAATTGCAGGGCCTGGACGGCGTACCGGTGGAGACCTGGCTGGTGCTGGGCGAGGTGGTGGGCATACACATCGCTCGCCACCTGCTCAAGGACGGCATTTACGACACCGTCACCGCGCAACCCATACTGCGCGCCGGCGGGCCTGCCGATTACTTTGAAATCTCACGCGACAATCACTTCAAGATGTACAGGCCGCGCTGAACCGCAGCAGCGACCTCACACCAACTTGACCAACCGGATTACCGATGACCGACACCACAACGACTGCAGCTGCCACCATGCCTGACAACGCGGGCAAGCCAGATGCCGCACGCAAGCCGCGCCCCCAGGGCAACAAGCGTCCACACGCTGCCAGGCCAGGGCCACAGGCGCGCCCGCCCCGTGAGGTCAACCCGGTGCTTGAGAAACTTTTCGAGCTGCACCCCAAACTCTTCGGTGCGCAGTTCCTGCCGCTCAAGCTCGGCATTTTTCAGGACCTGCTGGCCAGGCACCCGGATGCCTTCAAGAAAGATGAACTCAAGCTTGCCATGGGCCAGCATGCGCGCTCCACCCGCTACCTCGAAAGCGTCGCGGCAGGCCATCAGCGCCATGACCTCGACGGCAACGCTGTAGAGCCTGTTGCACCCGAGCACGTACACCACGCCATTCTCGAAATCTTCCGCCGCCGCCAGGCCCGCTCAAAAGAAGACCTGCGGCCCCGCGTGATCTCGAAAATAGTCGCCGCCATTGAAGCGTCCGGCTTGTCGCGCGAAGAGTATGCGGAACGTGTCAGGGTGCAGGACGAGTCAGCCAATGCGCTTGTCGATGAAGCGCTTTCACAACTCAAGCTTGAGGCTGCAAAGCGTGATGCTTTGATGGCCACCTTCAAGGCCAGCGGCAAGACCGAGGCGGAGTTTGCTGATATGTATGGGATGGATTTGCGTGAGGTTGGGGCTGTGTTGGAGAGGGTTCGGCGGGATCAGGCGAGCTGAACCGATCGGTCCTGCCCCGTCCTGAATGTAGTGTGCTGCCCTTCACTACCAGGCCGCATGGAATTCCCCTAGCATCCAGCGAAATCCCAGCCCCCATAATTAAAAGATGGAAACCAAATGGCTGGAAGATTTTGTAAGCCTCGCTGAAACCCGCAGTTTCAGCCGCTCGGCCCAGTTGCGTCACGTCACGCAACCTGCGTTCTCGCGGCGCATCCAGGCGCTGGAAGCGTGGGCTGGTACCGACCTGGTGGATCGCAGTTCTTACCCGACACGGCTTACGCCGGCAGGCGAAACGCTCTACAGCCAGTCGCTTGAAATGCTGCAGGGCCTGCAGTCCACGCGGGCCATGTTGCGTGGCCATACGTCTGCGGGGCAGGACGTCATTGAGTTTGCCGTGCCGCACACGCTGGCGTTTACGTTTTTCCCGGCATGGGTCAGCAGCCTGCGCGAAAAATTCGGGCCCATCAAAAGCCGGCTCATCGCGCTCAATGTGCATGATGCCGTGCTCAGGCTGGTCGAGGGCAGTTGCGACCTGCTGATTGCCTATCACCACGACTCGCAGCCTTTCCAGCTCGACCCGGATCGTTATGAAATGGTCACCCTGGGGCAGGAGGTGCTGTCGCCTTACGTCAAGCCGGATGCGGAGGGCCAGCCGATGTTCCGCCTGCCGGGTCGTGCAGGCCAGCCACTGCCTTACCTGGGTTACGCGCCGGGCGCCTATCTGGGCCGTGTGGTGGACCTCATCCTCAAGCAGTCGGGCACGGCGATTCACCTGGACCGGGTTTATGAAACCGACATGGCCGAAGGCCTCAAGGCCATGGCGCTGGAGGGCCATGGCGTGGCGTTTTTGCCTTCCAGTGCGGTCAAGAAAGACTTGCGCGCGAGGAAGCTGGTGAGTGCAGGGGACAAGCTCGAGATGACCATGGACATTCGCGTTTACCGCGAGCGCCCGGTGGCCAACGCCTCTGCAAAAGGGCATGCCCAGGCACTCTGGACCTTTCTTCAGGCGCAGACCGGCGCCAGGGCCGCGCCGCAAGGCGGCAGAAGTTCGCCTAAGTAGTAACCCTCAGCCCTTATTAAAAAAATGCATGACCGTTGCCTGAAACAGCATTGGTGTTTTGAGGTTGGCAAATTTACAGTTCGTGACCGCTGAACGGGAACGCACTGGGCATTGCAGGCTGACATAAATCTTGCGATGACTGGTGCCGGGCAGGGCTGGCACAAAGACTGCTTGCAAAAGGTGTCATGATGGCTATCGGTTAGTGCGCACCACATTGGGGCCGCTGCGAAGCTGCTCATGAATCCCCTGTAAAGACAGTAATCAAGACAGCATTTTCAGGTCCCTGGATCAACGTAAACACCTCTCAAAACGTTCTGGAAGGGCACGGGTAAACCTTGGGGTTAGCCCTTGTATCGACTCTCTAGAATGGCATTCACCAACCGTTTCATTTCAATACAGGAGATAGCATGAAACTCAAACTAGCCGCCCTCTCAATCGCCTTGCTCGCTACCGGCGGTGCTTTTGCCCAGGCCAACGACACCATTGCCAAGGTCAAGGCCTCCGGCGTGGTCACCATGGGCGTTCGTGACTCCTCTGGCGCCCTGTCCTATACCCTGGGTGACGGCAAATACACCGGTTACCACGTTGAAGTCTGCAACGGCGTGATTGCCGCGCTCGAAAAAGCCGCTGGCCGCAAGCTGGAAGTCAAATACCAGCCCGTGACCTCGCAAAACCGCATTCCACTGGTCCAGAACGGCACGGTTGATATCGAATGCGGTTCCACCACCAATAACGCGACCCGCCAGAAGGACGTGGCTTTCCTGCCAACCACCTTCGTTGAAGAAGTACGTATCGCCGTCAAGGCCAATTCAGGCATCACCGCCATTGCCCAGCTCAACGGCAAGAACGTCGCCACCACCACCGGTACCACGTCTGTGCAGACCCTGCGCAAGAACGAGCGCGCCACGGGCGTCGACTTCAAGGAAGTCTTCGGCAAGGATCACTCCGACAGCTTCCTGCTGCTCGAATCTGGCCGCGCTGACGCGTTTGTGATGGACGGCTCCATCCTGGCCGGCAACATCGCCACCGCCAAGAACCCTGCAGACTTCAGGATCGTCGGTGAAGTGCTCAGCGTTGAGCCCATCGCCATCATGATCCGCAAGGATGACCCGGCTTTCAAGAAGCTCGGCGATGACACCATCAAGGCCATGATCAAGAACGGCGACATGGACAAGCTCTGGACCAAATGGTTCCTCAACCCCATTCCCCCGAAGAACACCAGGGTCGGCCTCGCACTGAGCGAAAGCACCAAGGCTGCGTGGGCGAACCCCAACGACAAGCCCATGGAAGACTACGCCAAGAAATAATCCGGCCTGAGTCCGCTTATTGGCACCTGAAAAGATACAAACCCCGTCCCTGACTAATGTTCATGGCGGGGTTTGTCATTTGCCGAAAGGCTTTTGTTTTCGTTTTTCGTTTGAGCAACAACATCAATAACAGTAGGCTGGAGTAACCATGACCTGGGACTGGAAAGTATTTTTGCAAGACGACGGCAGCGGCCGTACCTATCTGCAGTGGATGTTCGATGCCTGGGGCTGGACGCTGTCAGTGGCCGGCGCTTCTTGGGTCGTCGCCATGATCTTCGGCGCGCTCATAGGCACCATGCGCACCCTGCCGAACAGCCCATGGCTGGTCCGGCTGGCCAATGCATGGGTAGAGCTTTTCCGCAACGTACCCCTGCTGGTGCAGATATTCATCTGGTACTTTGTGATTCCCAAAATATTCCCGGCGATGAAAGACCTGCCGAGCTTCATCCTGGTGGTGTTTGCGCTCGGGTTCTTTACCTCATCGCGTATTGCCGAGCAAGTCAGGGCGGGCATACAGGCCCTGCCGCGCGGGCAGCGTTATGCCGGCATGGCCATGGGCTTCACAACGGCGCAGACCTACCGTTATGTGATTCTGCCGATGGCGTTTCGCATCATCATTCCGCCCCTCACCAGCGAGTCGATGAATCTGCTGAAGAATTCATCAGTGGCGTTTGCCGTGTCGATTGCCGAGCTCACCATGTTCGCCATGCAGGCGCAGGAAGAGACCTCGCGCGGCATTGAAATTTACCTTGCAGTCACTTTGCTTTATGCGGCGTCGGCCTTCGCGGTCAACCGTGTGATGGCAGTGGTCGAGAAGAAACTGCAGATACCGGGCTTTGTGGTGGCCGGTGCAACTGGTGGAGGACACTGACATGTTTGGACTCGACCTGAGTTTCCTGAGCTGGGACATTATTTCCAAGTTCGTCATCAAGGGCTTTATTTTCAGCATTGAGCTGACGGTGATTGCCACCATAGGCGGCATCATATTCGGCACGGTGCTCGCGCTGATGCGGCTGTCAGGCAAGAAATTCCTGGTGATACCCGCCACTTTCTATGTCAACGGCATGCGCTCTGTGCCGCTGGTCATGGTGATTTTGTGGTTCTTCCTGCTGGTGCCGGCCAGTTTCTACGCCATCATTCCAGGCGGCAGCAACTACCGCGCGGAGATCTCGGCCATCATCACCTTTGTGGCGTTCGAGGCGGCCTACTTCAGCGAGATCATGCGTGCGGGCATACAGTCCATCTCGCGTGGCCAGGTCAACGCCGGCCGCGCGCTGGGCATGACCTATGCGCAGAACATGAAGCTCATCATCCTGCCGCAGGCTTTCCGCAACATGGTGCCCATACTGCTCACGCAGACGATCATCCTGTTCCAGGACACCTCGCTGGTTTATGCCATCGGCGCTTATGACCTGCTCAAGGGTTTCAGCACTGCAGGCAAGATCTATGGCCGTCCTGAAGAGGCCTACCTGCTGGCTGCCGTTGTTTATTTTGTGATGTGTTTTGCACTGTCCTACATGGTCAAGCGCCTGCAGGTCAGAATTGCGATCATCCGTTAAGCCTGCCTGCGCAGTCCAAGACAAAATTTAAGAAATACTGGAGTTAAAGATGGCCATGATTGAAATGAAGAATGTGTCCAAGTGGTATGGACCGGTGCAGGTACTTAATGACTGCACGACCAGCATTGAAAAAGGTGAAGTGGTAGTGGTGTGCGGCCCGTCGGGTTCCGGCAAGTCCACGCTGATCAAGACCATCAACGCGCTGGAGCCCTTCCAGAAAGGCGAGATCTTTGTGGACGGCCAGGCCGTGCATGACCCCAAGACCGACCTGCCCAAGCTGCGCAGCCGTGTCGGCATGGTGTTCCAGAACTTTGAACTCTTCCCGCACCTGAGCGTGACTGAAAACCTGACCCTGGCGCAGATGAAAGTGCTGAATCGCAACGCTACCGATGCCAAGGCCCATGGCCTGAAGTATCTTGATCGCGTGGGCCTGATGCTGCACAAGGACAAGTTCCCCGGCCAGTTGTCGGGCGGCCAGCAGCAGCGTGTGGCGATTGCCCGTGCGCTCAGCATGGACCCGATCGCCATGCTGTTTGACGAACCGACTTCTGCGCTTGACCCTGAAATGGTCGGCGAAGTGCTGGACACCATGATGGGCCTGGCGCTCGACGGCATGACCATGATGTGCGTGACCCACGAAATGGGCTTTGCCAAAAAGGTCGGCAGCCGCGTGATCTTCATGGACGTGGGCGGCAAGATGCTGGAGGATTGCTCCAAGGACGAGTTCTTCAGCCACCCTGAGAATCGCCAGCCGCGGACCAAGGATTTCCTCAACAAGATCCTGGCGCACTGAATCCGGTTTGCGCTTCGATGGCGCAAAAAAAAGCCCCGCATCGCGGGGCTTTTTTAATTGTTGCAGGGCTGCTTATTTCTTGCGTGCGGCAATGGATTTTTCAGCCGTGCTGACCAGGCCGGCGCCGATCTGGTTCTTCCACTTGTCGTACACCGGACGGGTGGCCTTGACGAACTCTGCGCGCTCTTCAGGCGTCAGCTGGGTGATGGTGGTGCCCAGGGCAGCGATGTCCTTGAGCAATGGCTTGTCGGCTTCAACCAGGCCTTTGCGGGCAATGGCGATTTCCTGCTTGCCGGCGTCCAGCGCAGCCTGTTTGACGATGGCGCGGTCGGCTTCTGTCCAGGAGGCCCAGACTTCCTTGTTGACGACAAAGATCAGCGGGTCATTGACGTAGCCCCACATGGTGATGTGCTTCTGGGCCGAGTTGTGCAGCTTTGCAGCGGTGTAGATGGACAGCGGGTTCTCCTGGCCGTCAACCGCGCCGGTGGCCAGTGCAGGCTGCGCATCGGCAAAACTCATTTGTGTCGGGTTGGCGCCGAGTGCCGTGAAGGTATCAAGGAACAGCGGTGAGCCCACCACGCGGATTTTCAGGCCCTTCATGTCGGCCGGCTTTTTGATGGCCAGCTTGGAGTTGCTGATTTCGCGGTAACCGTTTTCACCCCAGGCGAGCGGCACCACGCCGGCCTTGTCGATGACCTTGAAGATTTCCTTACCCACATCGCCCTGGGTCAGCGCGTCAGCTGCCGCGAAGTCTGGCATCAGGAAGGGCAGTGAGAACACATTGAGTTCCTTGACCTGTGGCGACCAGTTGATGGTCGAACCCACGGCCATGTCGATCACGCCCTGGCGGATCGCGCTGAACTCGCGCGTCTGGTCGCCCTGTATGAGCGATACGCCCGGGTAAAGCTTGATGTTGATGCGGCCCTGGGTGCGCTCACGCACGAGATTGGCCCAGATTTCCCCGCCCTTGCCCCATGGGAAGGCCGGGCCGACGACCAGCGACATCTTGTACTCGGATTTGTAGGTCTGCGCAGGCGCAGCAGCGGTGAAGGCCAGCGAGGCACAGGCCAGCGCGAGGCCGAGGACGGTTTTGAATTTCATTGAGCGAGTCTCCTTGGTAAAAAGCGGTACGTTTTTTAATAACCCAGCTTGCGCGGCAGCCACAAGGCCAGTTGCGGGAAGGCGATGACAGCCACCAGCACGAGGAACATGGCCAGCATCATCCAGATCACCCAGCGCACGGTTTCTTCCATGCGCACGTTGGCAATACGGCAGGACACCATCAGGTTGACGGCCAGCGGCGGCGTGAACTGGCCTATGGCGACCTTGAGCGTGAGGATGACGCCAAACCAGACCAGGTCCCAGTTGTAGTGCTGCGCAATCGGCAGCAGCAGAGGCACAAAAATCAGGAAGATGGAAATGCCATCGAGAAACATGCCGACGGTGACCAGCATCAATATCAGCAGCGCCATGATGCCGTATTCGCCAAGGCCCGAATTGGTGATGGCGCGGGTGAGCGGATCAATCACACCCAGCGTGCTGAGCGAATATGCAAAGATGCCTGCCAGCGACACCACCAGCAAAATCACGGCCGACAGTTCACCCGACTCGCGCAGTATTTCAAACAGGTCACGGAATTTGATGGTGCGGTGAATCACCATGCCCACAAACAGGCCGTAGAACACTGCAACGACCGCCGCCTCGGTAGGCGTGAACCAGCCAGCGCGCATGCCACCCAGAATCAGCACCGGCGCTGCCAGGCCCCAGATGGCATCACGAAAGCTTGCCCAGAACGGCGGCCTGGGCATGTCGGCTTCGAGCGCGCCCATCTTGTATTTGCGCGCAAGCCAGACCGACGGAACGATAAGTGCGAGCCCGGCCAGGATGCCGGGCACCATGCCCGCTGCAAACAGTGCGGGCACCGAGGCATTGGGCACCAGCACCGAGTAGACGATGAAGGCAATCGACGGCGGAATCAAAATATCAGTTGATGCCGCTGCGCCCACGACACTGGCAGAGAACGACGGCGGGTAGCCGGCCCGCGACATGGCGCTGATCATGACTGCGCCGACGGCTGCTGCGCAGGCCGGGCCGGAGCCTGAAATGCCACCCAGGAACATCGCCACTGCAATGGCGACCAGAGGCAGCATGCCCGGGCCGCGCCCGACGATGGCGACCGCAAAATTCACCAGCCGCAGTGCCACGCCCGAGCGATCAAAAATCGAGCCGACCAGCACAAACATGGGAATCGCCAGCAGCGGGTACTTGCCCAGGCCGGCGTAAAAGTTTTGCGGCACCGCCATGAGGCCGAACAACTGGGCGTCCGAATTGGCCAGTGCAATCGCAGCAGCGCCAGCGAGACCCAGCGCTGCACCAATCGGTACGCCGACCAGCATGAGCACGATGAATGCAATAAAAAGAAGCGTCGGAATCATTCGCGACGCCCCCGGCGAATGAAGAGGCCGACCGCCCGCAGCGCCATGCCCAGCGAAAGTATCGGCAGCCAGATCGAATACCACCACTGCGGAATGCCTATGCCGGGCGAGGTTTCGTTGAAGCGGTAGTCGTCCCACACTAGGCGCACGCTAAGTACGGCGATCAGGCCAAACAATATGGCGACCATCACCGCACCGAGTTGCGCCAGCTTTTTGCGCCTGGCCATCGAGCCGCCTTCAGAGAAATACTCGATGCGGATGTGGCGGTCGCGCGCAATCGCGGCTGAACTGCCCACCAGCGCCAGCACAATCATCAGGAAGACAGAGAACTCTTCCGTCCAGGCAAATGACTGGCTGGTGAAGTAGCGCACCAGCACATTGGCAAACGTGAAAAGTGCGAGAGCGCCCATCACGATGACAGTGAGCCAGTCTTCAATCTTGAGGGAAACCTTGACGGGTTCATCGGCCGCATCAAGCGGCGGCATGGCTTCTGGCGCGTGGCCAGATTCGGGAGGCAGATGCATGAAAAATTCTTGTAGTGACGGGCTTTCGGCGATGGTGACGCCTGTGCAGCATTTTTGTGGCCGGCTGCGTATGGTAACGGCGGCCCCCCCCCGCCGCATCAGGACTTTCCTCAGGGGTTGCTGCGTGTCCCGGCGTCTCAGGGCTGCAGCAGTGCCGCTGCGGCGATGCCGACGCAATCTGCCAGTCCTTGTGTCTGCACGCTGGATTGCGCCATCAGGGCCTTGTAACCAGCCAGCACCACTCCGCCCAGGATGATGTGCTGGGCACCGGCACGTTTGGCTGCGGCAATGCCTTCCAGTACCGCAGGCATGGCACCCATCGGGTCTGAAAAGACTTCCATGCCAGTCACGCTGATGACATGTGTGCCGCAATAGAGGCGACCCGCGCCCCACTGTGCAAAGCGCTGGTTCAGCATGGTCTTCCACCCTGCGCCGGAAGTCACGACGGCATAGGGCAGGCCTGTGTTTTCTGCATGACGCATGCAGGCTTCCGCCAGGCCGGTGACAGGTACAGGGGTCAGCTTGCGCAGTGCTTCAAGGCCAGGGTCACCAAAGCAGGCCAGCAGCACGCGATCAAATACCACGCCTTCCCGTGCAGCGTCCGCCAGTGCCATCGAGGCGGCTTCAGACCCCGTTGCAAAGGCCTGCTGCGTGGCGATGACCGGCCCGCCAAAGGTCGCTGTCTTTTCAAGAATGACCGTGTCATCGGGCAGGTACAGGCGCAACTGGCTGGCCACATGCGCCGTCATGGCCGCAGTGGTGTTGGGGTTGATGACCAGTATCCGCATCAGGCTGGCGGCGCTTTATGCGTCCGCTGGCGGGGCGTGACCAGCTGCCAGCCACGCACTGCGTAATACGGCTTCTGCTTCAATCGGTGCCGCAGGCTTGCGGTGCTGCAGCCTCGTCTCAATCAGCGACAGGTGTGCGTACATGGCATTGAGCACACCACCAACATCGTTCTGTTCGAGTTGCTTCAGGATGGCGCCGTGCTCGTCACACGCGCAATGCGACGATGTGCTTTCTTCAAACAGCGCGACCAGCATGGACGTTCGGCTGACCAGTTCGCGCAGGTCGTGCACCACGGCATCGCTGCCAGTGGCCTCTGCCAGCAGCAAATGAAATTCACCCGACAGTCGTATGCTGGTCGCCCTGTCGCCTTTTTCAGATGCAGCCTGCTCTGCAGCCAGGTGCGCGCGCAATCTCTCCATTTGCTGCAGCGAAAGGCGTCCGGTCAGCCTGGCGACAATGCCGCCCTCGAACACACGCCGTGCTTCATAGATATCGCGCGCCTGCTCCAGGGTGGGCGCTTTCACGAAAGCGCCCTTGTTCGGCACCAGCTCCAGCAGGCGCTCATGGCCCAGCTGGTGCAGCGCCTTGCGGACACGTTCGCGGCTGACGCCAAAAATCGCGGCAACACGCGTTTCTATGAGCTGCGTTCCGGCCGGCAAAGCGCCTGTCAGCAACGCCCGGCTCAGGGTGTCGTACACCGCATCGTCTTTTTTCTTCATGTCCCCGACTTTAGCTTTGGCTTGCGCTTGTGGTGATCCAGTGCTGTGCAATCGCCTTGCGCGTCGTCACCCATGCGGTCTGGCTTTTTGTGATGTGCTGCAGGACCTGCTCCAGCGCGCCCATGCGGCCGGGCCGCGCAATCATGCGCAGGTGCAGGCCAATCGACAGCATGCGCGGCATGGTTTGCCCTTCGCGCTCCAGCCAGTCGTAGGCATCGCAGACGTACTGGCTGAACTCACGCCCGGTGCCGAAACGGTCGCTGTGCTGGAAGTGCATGTCGTTGGTGTCAAAGGCATACGGCAACACCAGGTGCCGCCGGCCTGAAACATTCACGAAGTAGGGCGTATCGTCGTTGTAGGCGTCGCTGTCGTACGTGAAACCGTTTTCCACCAGCAGCCTGCGCGTGTTCGGGCTGGGGCTGGAGCGTGTGTGCCAGCCCGCAGGCCGCACGCCGGTCGCGCTTTCAATGGCCTTGATGGCAGCCAGAATGTTGCCGCGCTCGGTCTGCTCGTCCATCTTCAGGTGTTTTTCCCAGCGGTAGCCGTGGGCCGAGACCTCATGGCCGCGTTCAACCGCATCCTGTGCAAGCCAGGGCGAGCGTTCAACCGCGCGCCCACAGGCGCTGAGCGTGAAGGGAACACCAAAACGCCCGAACAGTTCCGCCACACGCCAGTAACCGACGCGTGTGCCGTACTCAAAGTGAGAATCAATGCAAGGGTCGGCAACGGTCTGCGGGTCTGTTACTTCGTAGACGGCTTCATTGCAGCTGTCGCCTTCAGACATCGAGAACTCGGCGCCTTCCTCGAAGTTGACGACGAACGACACCGCAACACGCGCGCCCTCCGGCCAGCGAATGCCAGGTAATTGCTGGCCGTAGCCCTTGAGGTCGCGCCTTGTCGTTTCGCTCATTACTCCGCCTTGATATTCCGGTCTTTGGCGACCTTGCTCCAGCGTGTGAAGTCGGCGGTCAGCAGGTCATTGGTTTCTTTGAGTGTCGGGTTGGCCACGACGCCGCCCATGCTTTCGATTTTGGCGCGCACGTCCGGCATGGCCGCGATGCGGCGCAGGTCGTCATTGAGTTTGGCAAGCACGGGTGCAGGCGTTCCGGCGGGTGCCAGCAGCATGTACCAGGCGGTGAAGTCATAGCCCGGCAGGCCGGCTTCGGCCACCGTCGGCACATCCGGCAGCAGTGGTGAGCGTTTCGGGCCAGTCACCGCCAGCGCCTTCAGTTTGCCGCCCTGTACCAAAGGCAGCGACGACAGGATGATGTCGACCGACATGTCGACGCGGCCGCCCATGACATCCTGCAGCGCCGGGGCTGCGCCCTTGTAGGGCACATGCAGCATGTCAACGCCAGACATCGATTCCATCAATGCTGCGCCCACATGGCTGGTGGTGCCTGCACCTGAACTGGCGAACTTCACCGCACCAGGGTGCGCCTTGGCATTGGCCATGAAGTCCCTGAAGGTCTTGCCCTCGGCAGACGGCCCTGTCACCACGATGCTGGGCACGTTGGCAATCACGCCTATGGGGGTGAAGTCCTTGCGGGTGTCGTAGGGCAGCTTGTTGAAGATGAAGGGGTTCACCGCGTGGCCAATGGTGACCATCAGCAGCGTGTAGCCGTCGGCCGGCGCCTTGGCGGCCACGTCGCTGCCTATGATGCCACTGGCCCCGGCGCGGTTGTCAATCACCACGGCCTGCTTGCCGCCCCAGAGTTCGCCGTATTTCTGTCCTATCAGCCGCGCAAAGATGTCGGCGGCGCCACCGGGCGGGAAGGGCACCACGATCTTGACGGGCTTGTCTGGGTAGGTTGCGGCAGTTTGTGCGTAAGCGGCCGTTGACGACATGGTGAATGCAAGCGCGGCAAGTGGGAGGCACAGCAAGCGGTGTAATTGAAAAGTTCTCATCGATGCACCTTTTTGGACTCAAGCACCGGTGGCCCCGGCTGGCATGATACTTTGTTGTGCACATTTATGTAAGTATTGTGCACAATTAAGATTCAATGCAAATTCGATGCCTGCTTTGATCTTTCAAAGTCACGTCTGGCCTGTTTCCCTGAACCTGCGGGTGGTCGCCTCTGTCGAGTCAGGGTTCCGTCCTGAGGCGCACCGCGCGATGCGACAATTTGGGCCATGACTTCAACGACTTCCCAAAGCCTCACGAGCCTTACCATCACCCGCCCCGACGACTGGCACCTGCACGTGCGCGACGGCGACGCCCTGAACACCGTGGTGCCACACGCTGCGGCACAGTTCGGCCGCGCGCTCATCATGCCCAACCTGCGCCCCCCGGTGACGACGGGGGCAATGGCTGCTGCCTACCGTGAGCGCATACAGGCCGCAGTGCCGAAAGGCCTGAAGTTCGAGCCGCTGATGTCGCTCTACCTGACCGACAACCTGCCTCCTGACGAGATCAAACGGGCCAAAGATGCGGGCGTGGTCGCCCTCAAGCTTTATCCGGCGGGCGCCACCACCAACAGCGATGCCGGTGTGACCGACATGCGCAAGACCTACAAAACGCTTGAAGCCATGCAGAAGGAAGGCCTGCTGCTGCTGGTGCATGGCGAAGTCACCAGCCAGGACATTGATCTGTTTGACCGTGAAGCCGTGTTTATCGACAGGCAGCTGATTCCGCTGCGCAAGGACATGCCCGAGCTGAAAATCGTGATGGAGCACATCACCACCAAAGAGGCTGCAATGTATGTAGGCAGCGCTGATCGCTTCACTGCCGCGACCATCACGGCCCACCACCTGCTCTACAACCGCAATGCCATCTTCACCGGAGGCATTCGCCCCCACTACTACTGTTTGCCGGTGCTCAAGCGCGAGACGCACCGCATCGCGCTGGTTGAGGCCGCCACCAGCGGCAGCGACAAATTTTTCCTGGGCACCGACAGCGCGCCCCACCCCGCACACCTGAAAGAGCACGCCACGGGTTGCGCAGGCTGCTATACCTCACATGCCGCCATGGAGCTGTATGCAGAAGCTTTTGAGGCTGCAGGTGCGCTCGACAAGCTCGAGGCATTTGCAAGTTTCCACGGCCCGGCCTTTTATGGATTACCGCGCAACGAAGGCACGATCACGCTGAAAAAGGAAAGCTGGACGCCGCCAGAGAGTTATCCGTTTGGCGAGGCGGAGCTCAAGCCCTTGCGGTCGGGTGAGCCCCTTGCGTGGAAGCTGATCGGCATCGGAGAGCACTGATGGAACGCAAACCAAGGGTGGCCTTGCTAATTGATGCCGACAATTCGCCGGCTTCAAAGATCGATCTGATCCTCAATGAGTTGTCCACCTTTGGCGAGAGCAATATCCGGCGCGCCTACGGCAACTGGAAGAAGAACGAGCTGAAGGGCTGGGAGGATGCATTGCACGAACATGCCATTCGGCCCATGCAGCAGTTTGACTACAGCAAAGGCAAAAATGCCAGTGACATGGCCATGGTGATTGATGCGCTGGAGTTGCTCTACACCGATCGTCCAGATGCATTCGGGATTGTTTCTTCGGACGCGGATTTCACGCCTCTGGTGATGCATCTGCGTGCCAAGGGTGCCGCTGTGTATGGTTTTGGCGCGCAAAAAACGCCAGAGCCTTTTGTGAACGCGTGCTCAAGGTTCTTATTTCTGGAGCGCCTTGGCGTTACGGAGGGTGCTGAAATCGCTGTCTCCACAGAAAAAAGTGTTCAAAGCGACATGGGGGCAGCTGTTATGAAGCGTTCGCCGTCCCTGAGAGTACCTCCTGAACAATTGAGGAAAGACGCCAAGCTGGTCAGTCTCCTCCGAGGCGCGGTGATAGCCTGTGAAGATGAAGCGGGATGGGCTAAGGTTGGTCCTGTGGGCACTCACATCGGCAACAAGGCTTCATTCGACTCGCGAAACTTTGGCTATCCCACTTTGACAAAACTGCTGATTGCGACCGGGGCTTTTGATCTGAGGGATGAGGGCACTTCAAAAGTAAGCGTGCGTGACAAGCGGCACCATCTCGCTGCACCTTGAGCGTTGGACCAAGCATCACTACGTCCTCTTCCTTTGGGGTTGATTGGTCTCAACCTTGGCTGGCCCCGATGGAGGCGACGGGCCTGACGATCATTGGGGCAAAAGAGGGTTCTAGCGTTTCTGACTGGTTCAATGAGCAGAATCTTGCTGATGTACGCTTTGTGCCGCAGGCAGCTCTTCCCGATGGTCAGCCCTACGAACAATTCATCTTCGACACCGGCACCGTCCCCACACGCGACAACATTCACGACTTCTTTAACGGCCTGTGCTGGATCACTTTTCCGCAGACCAAAAAGAAACTAAATGAACTGCAGGCCGCTGAAATTGCAAAAGCGGGCGTGCAAAACATTCGCGGCCCTGTGCGCGATGCCCTGACGCTGTTTGATGAAAACGCCGCTTTCCTGGTGGCGCCGCAGGCCATTTGGGACGCGCTTGAGGCGCGCGACTGGAAGCGCCTGTTTATTGAACTGAGGCCGCTCTGGCAAGAGTCGCAACTGGTGCTCTTCGGACACGCGCTGCTTGAAAAGCTCGTCCACCCCAGAAAACCCATCACGGCGCATGTTTATCAGATCCAGCCGGAGGGTATATCCATAGCGGAAATGGATGCATCGATCGCCCGCAGTCTCAGCGCAGAGCGGCTGGCGGCCAAGCCCTTTTTCCCGTTGCCGGTACTGGGCGTACCCGGCTGGTGGGCTGAAAACGAGAACTTTTCCTTTTATGATGACTCCTACGTCTTCAGGCCGCGCACCCAAAACAACCCGTAAAAATGTTGCGCGACAACTGCAGCGAATCGCTTGATTTGGGTGGGTGACCCCCCATTTAGGCGATGACGCAGCTTGTTGATGGCCTTTGCAGGCATCGCTGAAGTCCAGAGTCAGTCAAAGAGTTTCCCCACGGAGAATCCATGAAACGCATTATTTTGTTTGTAATGACCAACCTCGCCGTTGTGGTGGTGCTGGGCATCGTCGCCAGCCTGCTGGGCGTGAACCGCTACCTCACACCGCAGGGCCTGAACCTGGGCATGCTGCTGGGTTTTGCTGCGGTGATCGGTTTTGGCGGCGCCATCATCTCGCTGCTGATCAGCAAACCTGTCGCCAAGTGGAGCTCGGGTGTGCGCCTGATCAATGAACCGCAAAACGCCGACGAAGCCTGGATTGTGGAGACCGTGCGCAAGCTGGCCACCACAGCCAATATCGGCATGCCAGAAGTCGGCATCTTTGAAGGCGCGCCCAATGCGTTTGCTACCGGTGCCTTCAAGAACTCGGCCTTGGTCGCCGTCTCGACCGGCCTTCTGCAAGGCATGACACGCGAAGAAATCGAGGCCGTCCTGGGTCATGAGGTTGCCCACATCGCCAACGGCGACATGGTCACCATGACGCTGATTCAGGGTGTGATGAACACCTTTGTGGTGTTCCTGAGCCGCGTGATCGGCTACGCGGTTGACAGCTTCCTGCGCCGCGGCAGCGACAACAATTCCGGCCCCGGCATTGGCTACTACATCAGCACCATCATTCTCGACATCGTGCTCGGTTTTGCGGCTGCGATTGTGGTGGCCTGGTTCTCACGTCACCGCGAGTTCCGCGCTGATGCGGGCGCTGCCAGCCTGATGGGCAAAAAGCAGCCCATGATCAATGCGCTGGCCCGTCTGGGTGGAATGGTCCCTGGCGAATTGCCCAAGACTGTTCAGGCCATGGGGATTACTGGTGGGATCGGGAAGCTGTTCTCTACCCATCCGCCTATTGAGGAGCGGATTGCTGCTTTGCAGAATGCGCAGCCTGGACAGGTTTGATCGGGCCTGCTTCAGGTTGAGGTAGTGCCCTTCACGCAGAAGCCGGGCCTCGCCCCGGCCTGGTCATGAAGGGCAACGCTCTCAAAGCTAACCTGGCTCAACCCGAATGCAAATCAAACACCAGCGTCCGTAACCACTGACTGGCCGGGTCCCTGTGCACCCGTGCATGCCAGAACAAATTGATCGCAATCTGCGGCAGCTTCACCGGGTGCGGCAGGTATACAAGATCAAAGGGTTGCACCATGCTGTGCGCCAAACGCTCGGGCACGGTGGCAATCATGTCGGTCGACTGCAGGATGTGCCCGACCGCCACAAAGTGCGGCACCGTCAGTTTGATTTTTCTTTTCACGGCCTTGCTGTCGATGATCTCGTCAACCTTGCCGTGGCCCGTTCCTGCGGAGACGATGGCCACATGGTCGGCGGCAAAAAAATCTGTCGTCGACATGACGGTTTTGTCCAGCGGGTGGCCCTTGCGGAACAGGCACACATATTTCTGCATGAAGAGCCTGCGCTGGAAGAAACCACTGTCGAGCTGCGGCAACAGGCCTATGGCCAGGTCTATGCGGCCAGCCTCCATATCGTCCTTGAGCCGGGCCTGGCTGTTGCGCACGGTGGTGATGGTGACCGACGGCGCGATGCGGGCAATCTCCTTCATCAGGCGCGGCAGAAAGTAGATCTCGCCGATGTCCGTCATGCCGATGGCGAAACGTCGCTGGCTGGTTGCCGGCTCGAAAGTGCTGCTGCCGTTGATGGCGCCGTGAATCAGGCCCAGCCCTGCCGTCACTGACTCAGCCAGCTGCACGGCGAAAGGCGTTGGCTCCATGCCCCGCGATGTACGCAAAAACAGCTCGTCGCCGAACAGCTTGCGCATGCGCGCGAGCGCGTTGCTCACCGCCGGCTGGCCCAGCCCGAGGTTCTCGGCCACTTTGGACACCTTGCGTTCTATCAGCAGCTGGCTGAACACCACCAGAAGGTTGAGATCCAGTTCCTCGAGTTCCATCGCTTCTCCATCATTATTGATTCAGATGATGGGTGGCATTATCCCCATTGCATTGACTGATTTTTCAGGCTGCGGGATCATGGGGTACGCGATACGCAGTGCCCGTCCCACGCGGGCACCAAACAGGAGACAAAAATGACCCAGACGACCTTGCCCCCTATCGAGGCCAACCCCACCTTCCCGTCCGACATCCACTGGGAGTCCGACGGCACCAGCCGCATCCCCTTCATGGCCTACACCGGCGATGAGTTGCACAAAAAAGAGCTGGAGCGCTTCTTCTACAAAAATCACTGGTGCTACGTCGGGCTTGAAGCCGAGATACCGAACCACGGCGACTTCAAGCGCACGGTGATCGGCGAGCGCTCGGTCATCATGGCGCGTGGCGGCGATGGTGAGATCAATGTGGTCGAGAACGTCTGCGCCCATCGCGGCATGCAGTTCTGCCGCGAGCGCCACGGCAACAAGAAGGGCTTTGTGTGCCCGTACCACCAGTGGGGCTACAACCTCAAGGGCGACTTGCTGGGTGTGCCCTTCCGGCGCGGCGTGCGGGTAGACGGCAAGGTCAACGGCGGCATGCCGGAAGATTTCAAGACCGCGGATCACGGCCTGAACAAACTGAAGGTTGCCACGCGCGGCGGCGTGGTGTTTGCAAGTTTCGACCACGACATCGAATCGTTTGAAGACTTCATGGGCCCGACCATCCTCGGCTATTTCGACCGCCTGTTCGATGGCCGCAAGCTCACCATCCTGGGCTACAACCGCCAGCGCATTCCCGGCAACTGGAAGCTGATGCAGGAAAACATCAAGGACCCGTATCACCCCGGCCTGCTGCACACCTGGTTTGTGACCTTCGGGCTCTGGCGCGCCGATAACAAGTCAGAACTGAAGATGGATGCACACCACCGCCATGCGGCCATGATCTCGACACGCGGCAGCGCCGGCAAGTCAGAGCAGTCGACACAGGTAACGCAGGTGTCCAGCTTCAAGGAGAGCATGGAACTCAACGACCCGCGCTTTCTCGACATCGTGCCCGAGCCCTGGTGGGGCGGGCCGACTGCGGTGATGATGACGCTGTTCCCCAGCGTCATCCTGCAGCAGCAGGTCAACAGCGTCTCAACCCGCCACATTCAGCCATTGGGTCATGGCAAGTTTGATTTTGTCTGGACACACTTCGGTTTTGAAGACGACACGCCCGAGATGACGCAGCGCCGCCTGCGCCAGTCCAATCTCTTCGGCCCGGCGGGTTTTGTGTCGGCGGACGACGGCGAGGTGATCGAGTTCTCGCAGCAGGGCTTTGAGCAGAAGCCCTTTCACCGCACGCTGGCAGAACTGGGCGGGCGCAGTGTGGAAGACACCGACCACATGGTGACCGAAACGCTCATTCGGGGCATGTACGAATACTGGCGCAAAGTCATGGAGAAATGAAAACACCCCCGTTGGCCTTCACTGCGTGTAAGGCCCTCCCACCCTCAAGGGGGCGAGACCTGCGGTCTGGCAGAGCCAGTCCCGCGGTCTCCTTGCCCTGCCTGCTAACCCAGGCTAAAGACCCAATGCCACGGAGGCACCCATGATTGCCATTGATTTCCAGGACTACTTCCAGCTCACGCAGCTCTATGCCAACTACGCCAAAGCCGTCGATTCGGGCGACTGGGATCTGTGGCCCGAGTTTTTTACCGAAGAGTGCTCTTACAAGCTGGTGCCGCGCGAGAACCACGAGCGCGGCTTTCCGCTGGCCACGCTGATGTTTGAAAGCAAGGGCATGCTGAAAGACCGCGCCTACGGCATCCGTGAGACGCTGTTCCATGACCCCTACTATCAGCGCCATGTCGTGGGCACGCCCGTCATCCACAAGGCAGATGGCCAGCGTTTTGAAAGCGAGGCCAACTACGCGGTCTTTCGCACCAAGCTCTCGCAGGAAAGCACGGTCTTCAACACCGGCCGCTACATCGACGTGGTGGTCAAAACGCCGGACGGCCTGAAGTTTGAATCACGCCACTGCATCTACGACAGCGAGATGATTCCGAACTCCATCATTTACCCGATCTGAAGATCGCACCGGCGGGACGGCTGGCAGTCAGATGTAAAGTTGACTTTACATTTCGGGGCGTCCTGCGGTCTGGCAAAGCTGATTTGGCTGAAAAATGAGTAAAAAAGGCCATTTTTGAGTGCCAAATCGGGCTGCAGACCAATGAATACGTGCGTGAGCCGCTATAAAAATTATAGTAATCGGGGTGTGACTGCCTGCCACCCAAAAACCGGGACAATGCCTCCAGACCCGACCGGCAGTGCCTTGCCGGTCTGCAGCACCTGATCACTGGAGCCGTGAAACCCATGTCTTATATGTTGTTGATCGTTGAAGACCCCGCCCAGCGCAGCACCCGTACCCCCGCCGAGGGCGAAGCGGTTTATGAGCGCATGGTGCGCTTTGGGCAGGATCTGCAGGCCCGGGGCGTGCTTGTGGCCAGCGAGTCGCTCAGCTCACATGCCAATGCTGCGCGGGTTATCGTGCGTGCCGGCAAGGCGGCGGTGGTTGATGGCCCGTTCGCCGAGGCCAAAGAAATGATTGGCGGCTTCTTTTTGCTCAGCTGCAAGACCTGGGCCGAAGCCATGGCCATTGCCCGGCAGTGCCCGGCGGCAGAGTGGGCAACTGTCGAGGTGCGCTCTACCGGTCCCTGCTACGACGACGACACCGACCCAACGGTCAAACTCCACTGAAAAAATCCGGGTTTTTTTGCTGATGGGTTGTCGATTTTCCCGTCGGGCGTTCGTCGTGGGGATGAAGGCTGATTTTTCGGTCTGTTCATCACCCAGGAGATGCGCCATGCGCTTCATGATCATCGTCAAATCGACGCCCGAACTGGAAGCTGGAAACACTTCGCAGGCGCCTGAGGAAAAACTGATGGCGGCGATGGCTGTCTACATGCAGGCGCTGTCGCGCGCCGGTGTGCTGCTTGACGCCAGCGGCCTGCAGCCCAGCCGCAAGGGCTGGCGCATCCACTACGAGGGCCAGAAGCGCACCATCATCGATGGTCCGTTTGCCGAAGCCAGGGAGCTGATCGCCGGCTTCACCATCATCCAGGTGCGCAGTCGTGAAGAGGCGATGGAATGGTCGCGCCGCTACCCCAACCCCGCAGGTGAAAAAGACATGCCGGCCGTGATAGAGGTACGGCAACTCCATGAGCTGGAAGACTGCCCAACGGGCAGCTTGGGCACTCTCGCGAGATGAACACGCCTGTTCAAAAGTAATCCAGAAGCAACCCGGAAATGATCCAGGCATGAGGAAAAAAACCATGACCATTGCCCTTACCCTTCTCGGCCTGCTGGTGCTGGCCATCGCCGCCGTTGCCGCCATCGCGTCTCAGCGGCCCGACACCTTCAGTGTTGCGCGCACCACAGTGATTGCCGCACCGGCTGAAAAGATTTTTCCGCTCATCAACGATGTGCATGCCTTCAACACCTGGAATCCCTACAACCACAAGGACCCGGCCATGAAGGGCCGCTACAGCGGCCCGGCCAGTGGCCCCGGCGCGCACTACGACTTTGAAAGCAAAAAAGCCGGCAGCGGTTCTTTTGAGGTCACGCGTGCCGATGCACCCTCGCAGGTTCAAATGCGGCTACTGATGACCGCGCCCTTCAAGGCCGACAACGTGATCACCTTCACGCTGTTGCCGCAGGGCACGCAGACGTCCGTCACCTGGGCGATGGCCGGGCCGGCGCCCTTCATCTCCAGGTTCATGGGCGTTGTCTTCAACATGGACAAGATGATTGGCAAGGACTTTGCCGACGGCCTGGCCGCGCTGAAACTCAAGGCCGAAAAGGCCTGATTCATTTTTCACTTCATCACAAGGAGAACCACATGTCGCGCCAGGTTTTCATCAACCTGCCCATCAAGGACATGGCCCGTAGCCGGGCCTTCTTCAAAAGCCTGGGCTTCGAGTTCAACCCGCAGTTCACCAATGAGCAGGGCGCCTGCATGATCATCAGCAAGGACCACAGCTACGCCATGCTGCTGGTCGAGCCCTTCTTTCAGGGTTTCACCAAAAAAGCAATTGCTGACACGACCAAAACCACAGAGGTACTGATCTGCCTGTCATGCGACAGCCGTGAGGAGGTGGACAGCCTGGTGGGCAAGGCCCTCGCTGCCGGCGGCACCGCACCTAACCCCAAGCAGGACCACGGTTTCATGTACGGGCACGGCTTTACAGACCTGGACGGCCACATCTGGGAGGTCATGTGGATGGATCCAAATGCAGCGCCACAAAATGTGTGAGCCCCCACGCTGGTTTTTGGGGTCAGAGTCCGAATTCGCCAGGCCTGCGGCTTGCCCGAAGGGTGTGGTGCCCGGCACCGCAGCGAAATTGGCGTCTGACCCCAATAACCAGTTGCCCCCGAGGGGGCCGTCGCCTGCGGCCCGGCAAAGCCGGTACCGCGGCTGGCTTAAGTGATGTCACTTGTGTGCCGGTAATATTGATTCATGCATTCAGCCACCCACCAGGCCATTGCCACCGTCTGGCGCATCGAGTCCGCAAAAATCGTCGGCGCGCTGGCGCGCATGGTGCGGGACATTGGTCTCGCGGAAGAGCTCGCGCAGGACGCGCTGGTCTCCGCGCTGGAGCACTGGCCGGCCTCGGGTGTGCCTGACAACCCCGGGGCATGGTTGATGGCCGCCGCCAAAAACAAGGCGCTTGACCGCCTGCGGCGCGAGAAGTCGCTGCTGGGCAAACTTGAGCAGGTCGGCCACGACATGGAGGCGCAGGAGATCCACGTTGTGCCTGACTTTGTCGACGGGCTGGACACCGCGCGCCAGGAAGCCGAAATCGCCGACGACCTGCTGCGCCTGATCTTCACGGCGTGTCACCCCCTGCTGTCAACCGAAGCGCGGGTTGCGCTCACGCTCAAGTTGCTGGGCGGGCTGACGACGCATGAAATTGCACGCGCCTTCCTGGTACCCGAGCCGACGATCGCGCAGCGCATTGTGCGCGCCAAACGCAGCCTGAGCGAGGCGAAGGTGCCGTTTGAAGTGCCGACCGGCGATGAGCTCAATGCCCGGCTGGCTTCGGTGCTCGAAGTGGTCTACCTCATCTTCAACGAAGGCTATACCGCGACGGCAGGTGAAGACTGGATGCGCCCCGCGCTGACCGACGAGGCCTTGCGCCTGGGCCGTATGCTGGGTAGTCTGGCACCTGATGAAGGCGAAGTGCAGGGCCTGCTCGCCCTGATGGAACTGCAGGCTTCGCGTGCCGCAGCGCGTGTGGACAAGGCCGGCCGGCCGGTGCTGCTGCTGGAGCAGGACCGCAGCCGCTGGGACCGGCTGCTGATAAGGCGCGGACTAGCCGCGCTGAAGGATGCCGAGTCGCTTGCGAAAGCGGGTGCAAGACCGCTGGGCTCCTACGCGCTGCAGGCGTCGATTGCTGCCTGCCATGCGCGTGCTGCGCGGGGTGACGACACCGACTGGGCGCGCATAGTCGCCATTTACGACGCCTTGGCCCAGGCCACGCCTTCACCCGTGATTGAGCTCAACCGGGCCGTTGCTGTAGGCATGGCCTTCGGGCCAGCGGCGGGGCTGGCGATTATTGATGCGCTGGGCGCAGACAAGTCATTGCAAAACTACCAGTGGCTGCCCAGCGTGCGTGGCGACCTGCTGGCCAAACTGGGCCGCAATTCAGAGGCGATGGCAGAGTTTGAACGTGCCGCGCAGCTTGCGGGCAATGCACGCGAGCGTGAGCTGCTGCTGGAGCGGGTTGCACAGCTGCGGGGGAAATAAGCCTGCAGCCTGCATGACAATCCGCGTATGACCAAATCACACCCCCCGCCGGCATCTGTCGTATTTGAGGAAGAGTTCATCGCCGGGCTCACAGACCTGTTTGAAAACAAAATCGTGTTCAACAAGGTGCTGGGTCTCAAGGTCACGTCGATCACGCCTGCAATGGTCAGGGCACACATAGCCATGAAACCGGATCTGGTGGGCCACTACAGCTACAACCGCGTGCACGGCGGTGTCGTCAGTGCTGCCCTTGACGCGCTGGCCGGCCTGGCCGTGATGGCCGCCATTGGCGCGCGCCACATGGAAGAAACGCCGCAGCAGCGCGTCAACCGTTTTGCCAAGCTGGGCACCATCGACCTGCGTGTGGACTACCTGCGGCCGGCGATTGGCGATCATTTTGAACTGCAGGCCGAAGTTCTGCGGCTTGGCTCGCGCGTTGCGAGCACGCGCATGGAGTTTTTTGGCGCCGACGGCAAACTCCTGTCGACCGGCGCGGGGGCCTATATCGTTTCCTGAACACTGATGGCTTTGGTCATGCCGTCGGTTTGGGTATTTTGCGCGGCCTGCCGAGATCGTCAATCGCCACATAAGTCAGGCTGGCCTCTGTCACCTTGACGTACTTGCCCTGGCTGCGCAGGCGTTCGGCATAAACCTCAACCTGTACGGTGACAGAGGTGGTGCCCACACGCGTCACTGTGGCAAAAAACGAAAGCAGGTCACCCACGCGCACCGGCTGCTTGAAAATGAACTGGTTGACCGCTACCGTGGCCATGCGACCGTCGACATGGCGTGCCGGCAGCACGGCGCCGGCCAGGTCGACATGGGACATCACCCAGCCGCCGAAAATATCGCCATTGGCGTTGCAGTCGCCTGGCATAGGGATGACCTTGAGCACCAGTTCCCTGTCGGTCGGCAATTCGACGTGCAAGACCGGGTCTGGAGTACCTGAGTGGGCGCTTGATTCAGAAGACATAGGCACAATCTGCAAAAAGTAAATACAACATAACGATTGTCCCCCATGCGCTCCCGTGCCTCCAGTCCTGACTCTTTCCATGCCATGCCGCCTGTTCTGGTGAACGGTGTCGCAGTTCCGCAGCCCCCACGGTCTGACTGGGGTACGCTCAAACGGCTTTTCCCCTACCTGTGGGATTACAAGTGGCGTGTGCTCGCGGCCCTGATGTTTGTACTGGCCGCCAAGCTGGGCAATGTCGGCGTGCCCGTATTGCTCAAGACGCTGGTTGATGCCATGAGCCTTAAACCCGGCAATGTGCAGGCGGTACTCGTGGTGCCGGTCGCCTTGCTGCTGGGTTATGGCCTGCTGCGCCTGTCGACCTCGCTTTTCAGCGAGTTGCGTGAACTGGTATTTGCAAAGGCAACCGAAGGCGCATCCCGCAAGATTTCGCTGGAGGTGTTCCGCCACCTGCACGCGCTCAGCCTGCGCTTTCACCTGGAGCGCCAGACCGGCGGCATGACTCGCGACATTGAGCGTGGCACACGTGCCGTGCATTCGCTGATCTCGTATTCGCTTTACAGCATCATCCCCACCTTGTTTGAAGTTGGCCTGGTGCTCGGCATTCTGGCTGTGAAGTTCGATGCCTGGTTTGCGTGGATCACGCTGACGGCGCTGGTGCTCTACATCACCTTCACCGTGACGGTGACCGAGTGGCGCAGCAAGTTCCGCAAGGAGATGAACGCGCTGGATTCCACCGCGCACAGCCATGCGATCGACTCGCTGCTCAATTACGAAACGGTCAAGTACTTCAACAACGAAGCCTTTGAGGCCAGCCGTTACGACAGCAGCCTTCAGAAATACCGGCGCGCTGCCATCAGGAGCCAGCGCACACTGAGCATGCTCAATACCGGCCAGCAGCTCATCATCGCGGTGGGCCTGGTGGCCATGCTGTGGCGCGCAACGCAGGGCGTGGTTGATGGGCGCATGACGCTGGGTGACCTGGTCATGGTCAATGCCTTCATGATCCAGCTCTACATACCGCTGGGTTTTCTGGGTGTGATTTACCGCGAGATCAAGCAGAGCCTGACCGACCTCGACAAGATGTTTACCCTGCTTGAGAAAGAGCGCGAGATTGCCGACGAACCCGGTGCAGAGCCGATACAGATTGGCGCAGAGCCGACGGTGCGGTTTGAAAATGTGAACTTCTCATATGAGGCGGCCAGGCCCATACTGAAAGATGTGAGTTTTGAAATACCACCCGGCAAGACCGTGGCGGTGGTCGGATCGTCCGGTGCCGGCAAATCCACGCTGGCCCGGCTGCTGTTCCGCTTTTACGACGTGCAGGGCGGTCGCATCACCATCGCCGGGCAGGACATCAAAAAGGTCACGCAGGCCAGCGTGCGCCAGGCCATAGGCATAGTCCCGCAGGACACCGTGCTTTTCAACGACACGGTTGAATACAACATTGCCTACGGCAAGCCCGGTGCCTCACATGAAGAGGTCGAGGCCGCAGCCCGCGCGGCGCGTATCCATGACTTCATTGCTTCAACACCGCTGGGCTACAGCACCATGGTGGGTGAGCGCGGGCTGAAACTTTCGGGCGGCGAGAAGCAGCGGGTGGCGATTGCGCGCACCCTGCTGAAAAACCCGCCGGTGGTCATTTTTGACGAAGCCACCTCCGCGCTGGACTCAGCCAATGAACGCGCCATTCAGGGTGAACTGCGCGCCGCTGCGCAGAACAAGACCACGCTGGTGATTGCGCACCGGCTGTCTACTGTTGTGGATGCGCATGAGATTCTTGTGATGGAAGACGGGCGGATTGTTGAGCGGGGGACGCATGCCGAGCTGCTGGCTTTGGGGGACAGGTATTTTCGGATGTGGACTTTGCAGCAGAGTTCTGAGTAATGGCTGTGCTTTGTTGTGTGCAACGCCATTCACTACCGTGCCGGGGGTTATCCGGCCTGGTAGTAAAGGGCACGGAAACAAACACAAACCGGGGATGGATCCCGGATCGAGTCCGGGATGACAGACAGGCGTGTTTAAAGCGCTGAAAAATCCGGCTTCCGCTTGCCAAGAAAAGCCGTGAAGGCCTCTTTAGCCGCTGGCTCTGTCAGCATGCGGCCAAAGCTGGCTGCTTCTTCCATCATGCGTTCAGCAACGATGCCGGCGTTGCCCTTTTTCATCAGTCGCTTGGTTTCTATCAGCGAGCTCATGGGTTTGGACGCCAGCTTGCGGGCCTGCTGCTGCGCCAGCGCATTCGCTTCACCCGGTGGAACGATGCGGTTGATGAGGCCCATCTCAAGCGCGCTTTCAACTCGGAAGGGTTCGCCCAGCAGCAGCGCCTCGGCCGCACGCGGGTAGCCCATGAGCTGCGGCACCAGAAAGCTTGAGGCCGCTTCAGGGCACAGGCCGAGGTTGACGAAAGGCAGCGAGAAGGCAGCGTTGTCACCTGCGTAAATCAGGTCGCAATGCAGCAGCATGGTGGTGCCTATGCCGACTGCCGGGCCGCAGACGGCGGCCACTACCGGCTTGCTGAAGCTGCTGATGCCGCGCAGGAAACGGAATACCGGCGCGTCCTGCGTTGAGGGCGGTTTATTCAAAAAATCGCTGATGTCGTTGCCGGCCGAGAAGATGGTCTCATGACCCTGGATGACAAAGGCGCGCACGCTGCTGTCGTGCTGGGCGGCTTCAATCGCATCGGCCATGGCGGCATACATGGCTGCGGTGAGCGAGTTCTTTTTGTCGAGGCGGTTGATGGTGAGTGTCATCACGCCAGCATCAATGCTGGTGAGGATTTCGGGGATGGCGTTGGGGGTGGTTGTCATGTTTGTCTCGATTAGAAATTTTGAAACGATCTGCGATTTTCACCGAAGCGAGGTTTTAGCAAGCAGAGCCGCAGAACCGGCTTCGCCGGGCTGCAGGCGAACGACCCCCCCGGGGGGGCAGGAAGCTACACGCAGTGAGCGACCGTGGGCGTTCATCTATTCCTTGAAGTAAACGAGCTGATGGCTGGTGACCAAAAGCGTGCCGGACTCACTCCACAGCTGCGCAGCCTGGTCGAAAAAACCATGGCGGAAAGCCTGACCCTGGCCTTGCGCCAGCACATAGCCGGTGCCGACTTCCTTCAGTTGCGCGGCGCTGGCGTGAAAGTAAGTCGTCATTGACACCGTGCCGCCCGGCACGCGCACGGGGCGGCGCAGCCAGATACGCGGGTAAAACACATCGGCCATGGCGGCGATGGAGGTGAAGTCAAGCCCTCGCGGCACGTCGTCACGCACCCAGATTTGCGTCACGCTGTCAGGCGAGCGTTTTTCGTCGCCGTGCCAGTCAGTCGGGATGGCGCCGCGTGCGAAGCGCATTTCATAGCGGCTCAGCCATTCCATCGCGCCGCGCATGTCGGCGCGCGGTACATCCTGGGGCTTTGCGACCTGCGGCATGGGCATGTCATTCAGGTGCCAGGTATCGCGGCGCAATGCGGTCATGGCGGTGGCCGTCATGGCGACCTGCTCGTTGCCTTTGTCGTCGGGCTGGCTCAGGCTGATGACCCAGTGCTGGGTCGAGCGGTTGGTGCGCACCGGCGTGGCGGTGATGCTGAACGCGCCAGCGCTGGTGGCGGCGGCGTAATTGACGGTGAGCGACACCGGCTCGCCGAGCAGGGCCGGGTGCTGCAGCACCGCCTGCAATGCAGTCGCTGCGGTCGAGCCGCCAAAGGGGCCGACCATATTCCAGTAGGCAGGACTGGTGTGGCCGATGAAGGTGTCGGGCCTGTCAGCGCCCGCAGGTTCAAGCGCAAGCGCCTGGTCAAAAGGATGTGTGCTCATGCGTGTGAGTTTGCCCTGAAGTGCGTGCTCATGCAGTCGTGTTTGTGACGCCTGCTGCACGCTTTGGCATGTCACCAAATATCTGCAGGCTGCGCGGCCAAAGGGTTTGCATGAACTGCTCACGGAAAAATCCGAAGTGCCCAATGCGTTTGGCAGCTACATCGGCAGGCGCAATCAGCTCGACGCTGCGCGGCGCGTTGGCGTACAGGTTGATCAGGTTGTGCGTTCCACGCAGGGTCATCAGTTCGTCGTCGCTGATGGACAGGGCGCGTACGGGAAAGCCGACACGGCCATAACTCTGGCGTGCGCCCTCGCCTTCTGCGCCCACGCTGTAGTGCGGGTCCAGGCACCACCGGCGCCACTGCAGCATGACACCGGCGGGCAGGTCGCCGACCTTTTTCAGCTTGCGGCCGGGGAAGTAGCCGAACAGCCGCGTGGCCACCGGCACCAGCACGTACCAGAAATAAAGAATCAGCCGCCTCAGTTGCGGCGCGTTGTCGCGCCAGTAACCGCTGCCTGCCGCCACGCTGAGCAGGCCATCAACCTTGTGCTGGTTGGTGAGGAGTCCGGGCAACTGCGCGCCCAGGCTGTGGCCCAGCAGGTAAAGCGGTGCATGGGGCAGAGCGGCCTTGGCGTCATCAATGACGGCTTCGTAGTCGGCCGCCCAGTCGATCAGGTCGGCCTTGAAGCCGCGAAGGCCGCCGTGCGCAGTGTCGGGCAGCGAATACCCGGAGCCGCGGTAGTCAAACGTCGTGATCCGAAAGCCCTGGGCAGAGAGCCACTCTGCGAACGCGGCGTAGTAGTCCTGCCGCACCCCCATGGCACCGCCTATGACCACGCTGGTGTGGCTGGCGTCGCTGCCGTAGACCCTCAGCGACAGCCTGGCTCCTGAGGTGTTCAATGTCTGGGTCTGCATGGTGTCTCCTCTGCATTGGCTGCCGTCTTGTCCGGTGCTCTCAAGGGCGTAGCGAGCGGGATGAGCTGCAAGGCGGACGGAGCAGACCCACCGGAACGTACTAAAGGTACGTGAGGATGGGGAGCACCGGTCCAACGCCGCAGATCGCCCGCGCAGTAGCCAGGGCCTGCTCACCCTGTTTTCAGGAGTGCGAACGCGGTGAGAGCAGCGCCAATCAAGGCGCGCGACGACGGCAAGGCTCCTGCCTTGCCTAGAAGTGCAACGCAGAGTGGCGCTGCTCTCACCGCGTTCCCTGCGGGTTGTGATCAAAAGGGCCGTGCGCGGCGTTGCAAAGCCTTGCCGGGGTCTACCCCGTCTACGTTTTGCGCCTTGCGCACAGCCCTTTTGACTCACAACGCATCTCCTGAAAACAGGGTGAGCAGACCCTAGACGCGCTCAAAGATGCCTGCTGCGCCCTGGCCCATGCCCACACACATGGTCACCATGCCGTACTTGAGCTGGTGGCGGTGCAAGGCATGGATCACGGTGGCAGCGCGAATGGCACCGGTCGCACCCAGCGGATGGCCCAGCGCGATGGCACCGCCCATGCGGTTGACCTTGCTGGCATCGAGCTTCAGGGTGTTGATAACAGCCAGCGACTGCGCGGCAAAGGCTTCGTTCAGTTCAAACCAGTCGATGTCCTGCTGCTGCAGTCCGGCGTAGCGCAGCGCGGCGGGGATGGCCTCGATAGGCCCAATGCCCATGATTTCTGGAGGCACACCCTTGGCAGCGTAGCTCACAAAACGCGCGAGGGGTTTGAGGCCGAAGTCTTTCACGGCTTTCTCGCTGGCCAGCACCAGTGCGCCTGCGCCATCGGAAGTTTGTGAGCTGTTGCCCGCAGTGACCGAACCGCGCGCGGCAAACACGGTCTTGAGTTTGGCCAGGCCTTCGAGTGAGGTGTCGGGGCGCGGGCCTTCGTCGAGGCTGACGGTGCGGGTCTTGCTGATGACCTCGCCGGTTTCCAGGTTGGCGGTGCGGTCTGTCACTTCCACCGGCGTGATCTCGGCCGTGAACTCACCGGCCTGTTGCGCCTTCATGGCTTTCTGGTGTGACTCAAGCGCGAACTGGTCCTGCGCCTCGCGGCTGACCTTCCATTGCTGGGCCACCTTCTCGGCCGTCAGGCCCATGCCGTAGGCGATGCCGACGTTCTCGTCGTTCATGAACATATTGGGCGACAGCGATGGCGAGTTGCCCGACATGGGCACCATGCTCATGCTTTCTGTGCCGGCGGCGATCATGACGTCAGCCTCACCGACACGGATGCGGTCAGCCGCCATCTGTATGGCCGACAGGCCCGATGCACAAAACCGGTTGACGGTGATACCGCCCACGCTGGTCGGCAGTCCGGCCAGCACCGCGCCAATGCGCGCCACGTTCAGGCCCTGCGGGCCCTCGGGAATCGCGCAGCCGCAGATGATGTCTTCAATCGCTTTCGGGTCCAGCGAGGGGACCTGCGCCAGCGCCGCCTGCAGGGCTTTCACCAGCAGCTCATCGGGCCGCATATTGCGGAAATAACCCCGACCCGAACGCCCGATGGGCGTGCGCGTGGCGGCAACGATATAGGCTTCCTGGACTTGTTTGGCCATGATGTGTTCCTTGGGAATTTCTTCGGTTACTTCGTTTGTTCAGTCTGGGCTTTTCGCGGGGCCGATGGAATCCAGGCCCACACAAATTCGCACTCGACCGGGTTGATGCCGGCTTCATCGGTCACGGTGACCTGCACGGTCACCTCCCCTTTGTCGCTGGCCTGCATGGCAGCGCGCTGTTCATCGCTCAGCGTTGCAACCGCGCACAGCGAACCTGTGGCGCGCTTTTTAAACGCCATCTTCATTTCTTTGGCCAGCGGGATGCAGTCGTCGCGCACATTCATGCCGACCACCATGCCGGTTGCCGTTTCAGCCAGCAGGTTCATGGCCGATGCGTGCACACCTTCAATGTGGTTTTGCACCTTGTGCTTGTTGGCGATGCTGACTTCAGTGCGCTCCTGGCTCATCTCGATGAACCTTATGCCCGCAGTCCCGGTGAAAGGCACGGCACGGCGCAGCACGACGCTGCGGAACCATGTCCGCGCAAAGGCCGGCACTTCGTCAAGCCGTTCAAGCTGCCGCTCAAGGCGGTTGGGTGGGTGTTGCATGGATCAGTTACGGACTGGTTTGCCCGTGCTCATCATTCCCATGATCCGCTCCTGGGTCTTGGCGTTCTCCAGCAGCGAGCAGAACGCCTTGCGCTCAAGCGTCATCAAATATTCTTCCGTTACCAGGGTGCCGGCATCGACATCACCGCCGCAGACGACGTTGGCAATCAGGCTGCCGATGTGGAAGTCATGTGCGCTGATAAAACCGCCATCGCGCATGTTGACCAGCTGGCCCTTGATGGTGGCCAGGCCACTGCGGCCCACCACCGGGAACTGGCGCTTGTGCGGTGCGCGGTAGCCGGAGTTGAACATGGCGCGCGCTTCATTGATGGCGACAAACAGCAGTTCGTCCTTGTTCGGCACGATGATGTCGCTGTCCAGCAAGTAGCCGATCTTGCGGCTCTCAATCGCGCTGGTGCCGACCTTCGCCATCGCTGCTGCGGTGAAGCCTTCGGTCAGGAAAGGCAGCAGGTCCTTGTTGGTGGATGTCGTCGCGTTTTCTGCCGCACGGCGTGCAATATAGGCCAGGCCGCCCGCGCCAGGCACGAGACCGACACCGACTTCAACCAGGCCGATATAGCTTTCCATCGCAGCCACACGTTTGGCAGAGTACACCGCCATTTCGCAACCACCACCCAGCGCCAGGCCGCGCACTGCAGCGACTACCGGCACGGTTGAATAGCGCAGCTTGAGCATGACCTGCTGCAGTTCGGCCTCTATGCCTTCAATCATCTTCACGCCGCCAGCCATGAAGGCCGGCAGCATGCCCTGCAGGTCGGCGCCAGCGGAGAACATCTCGTCGTTGGACCAGATGACCACACCCTTGTGGCTCTTTTCCGCCAGGTCGACGGCCATCGCCAGGCCCTCGGCCACGTCTGGGCTGATGGCGTGCATCTTGGTCTTGATGCTGGCAATCAGTACATCGTCATTTGGCGCCGGCAGGGTCCAGAGGCGGATGGCATCGTCTTCATGCAGCGTGGTACCTGCGGTGGTGAAGTCTGGAGCTTTGGAACCGAGCACGTCTTCGGGGAAAAACTGGCGTTCATACACCGGCAGCTTGCGGCGGGGAATGAATTTTTTGGCCGATGCGCTCCAGGAACCTTCAGCCGTGTGCACGCCACCGGCGTCGGCCACGGGACCTTTGAACACCCAGTCCGGCAGCGGTGCTTTGGAGATGGCCTTGCCTGAATCGATGTCTTCCTTGATCCATTCTGCGACCTGCTTCCAGCCAGCCTGTTGCCAGAGCTCGAACGGGCCCTGTTTGGAGCCGAAACCCCAGCGCATGGCGAAGTCGATGTCGCGTGCCGTTTCTGCAATGCTTTCAAGATGCACCGCCGCGTAGTGGAACTGGTCACGCAGGATGGCCCAGAGGAAACGCGCTTCTGCGCCTTCGGCTTCGCGCAGCAGCTTGAGGCGCTCGCCTGCAGGCTTTTTCAGCATGCGGCCGACGACTTCATTGGCCTTGGCGCCACCGGCGACGTATTCCATGGTCGAAGGGTCCAGCCTCATGATGTCGCGGCCGACCTTCTTGTAAAAACCTGCACCGGTCTTCTGGCCCAGGTTTTTGGATTCCAGCAGTTTGGCGAGCACAGGGGGGGTGCCGTACATGTCAGAGAACGGGTCGGGCGTTTTATCGGGACCCAGGTTGTCCTGCAGCGTCTTGACCACGTGCGCCATGGTGTCCAGGCCCACAACGTCTGCCGTGCGGAAGGTGCCGGAGCTGGCGCGGCCCAGCTTCTTGCCGGTCAGGTCGTCGACCACGTCATAGGTCAGGCCAAAGGCTTCTGTCTGTTTGATGATGGCCAGCATGCCGGCAATGCCGACGCGGTTGGCAATGAAGTTGGGTGTGTCGTGCGCGCGGATCACGCCCTTGCCGAGTGCGCTGGTGACGAACGCTTCGAGGTCGTCGAGGACCTTCGGCTCAGTCGTCGGCGTATTGATCAGCTCCACCAGCGTCATGTAACGCGGCGGGTTGAAGAAGTGAATGCCGCAAAAGCGCGGCTTGATGGATTCGGGCAGCGCCTCGCTCAGTTTGGTGATCGAGAGGCCTGAGGTGTTGCTGGCCACGATGGCACCTTCAGCAATGAAGGGCGCGATCTTGTGATACAGGTCCGTCTTCCAGTCCATGCGCTCGGCAATCGCCTCAATGATGAGGTCGCACTCCTTCAGCACCTCCATGTTCTCTTCATAGTTGGCCTGCTGGATCAGCGCCGCGTCTTCGGGCACACCCAGTGGCGCGGGCTTGAGCTTTTTCAGGCCTTCAACTGCCTTGATGACGATGCCGTTCTTCGGGCCTTCCTTGGCAGGCAGGTCGAACAGCACCACAGGCACCTTGAGGTTGACGAGGTGCGCAGCGATTTGCGCACCCATCACACCGGCACCGAGCACTGCAACTTTTTTCACTTGAAATCGGGACATGTTTTATTCCTTATCAATGTTCTACGGGATCCCCCACCAGTGACAGCGTGGAACCGGCTTCGCCGGGCCACAGCTGTCGCCCCTGGAAGGGGGTCGCGTCTACACGAAGTGAGACGCAGGCGGGGTGGGTCTAGGCCAGTGCTTCGTCGGTTTCCATCAGCGACTTGCTGCCGGCACGAGCGGTGCGCATCAGGGTCGCGGTTTCCGGAAACAGTTTCGAGAAATAAAAACGTGCGGTCTGCAATTTGGCGACGTAGAACTTGTCGGTGTTTCCGGCTGCAATTTCACGCAGTGCGGTCTGTGCCATGCGGGCCCAGAAATAACCGAACACCAGGTGGCCGGCCACACGCAGGTAATCGACGGCGGCAGCGCCGACTTCGTCGGGGTTCTGGAAGCCCTTGAAGCCGAGCTCGGTGGTGAACTTGGTCATCTGGTCTGCCAGGTAGGCCAGGGGATTGATGAACTCGGCCATCTTTTCATTGACGCCTTCTTCCGCGATCAACGCACCGATGACCTTGCCGAATTTTTTGAGCGTCGCGCCGTTGTTGCCCAGGATCTTGCGGCCCAGAAGGTCCAGCGACTGGATGGTGTTGGTGCCTTCGTAAATCATGTTGATGCGGTTGTCGCGCACGAACTGCTCCATGCCCCATTCCTTGATGAAGCCGTGGCCGCCGAAGACCTGCATGCAGGCGTTGGTGGCGATGTGGCCGTTGTCGGTCAGGAAGGCCTTCACGATGGGCGTGAGCAACGCGACGATTTCGGCGGAGTCCTTGCGCACTTTTTCATCGGGGTGGTGCAGTTCCTTGTCGAGCAGCATGGTGCAGTAGATGGCCAGTGCACGGCCGCCTTCGGCATAGGCCTTGGCGGTCAGCAGCATCTTGCGCACATCGGGGTGCACGATGATGGGGTCGGCCGGTTTGTCCTTGGCCTTCACACCGGACAGTGAACGCATCTGGATGCGGTCCTTGGCGTAAGCCAGTGCGTTCTGGTAGGCCACTTCTGTCAGGCCCAGAGACTGGTTGCCCACGCCCAGGCGTGCCGCATTCATCATCACAAACATGGCGGCCAGGCCCTTGTTGGGCGCACCGACCATGGTGCCAACGGCGTCTTCGAGCACCATTTGTGCCGTGGCATTGCCGTGAATGCCCATCTTGTGCTCCAGACCGCCGCAGTAAATACCGTTGCGCGAGCCCAGACCCCCATCCGGCGTCACATTGAACTTCGGCACGGCAAACAGGCTGATGCCCTTGCTGCCCTGTGGAGCGTCCGGCAGGCGTGCCAGCACCAGGTGCACGATGTTGTCGGCCATGTCGTGTTCACCGGCGCTGATGAATATCTTGTTGCCTGTGAGTTTGTAGGTGCCGTCAGGCTGTGGTTCGGCTTTGGTGCGAAGCATGCCGAGGTCGGTGCCGCAATGCGGTTCGGTCAGGCACATGGTGCCCGTCCATTCACCGCTGGTGAGCTTGGGCAGGTAGAGTTTTTTCTGTTCGTCGGTGCCGTGCGCATGCAGGGCTTCATAAGCGCCGTGCGACAGGCCGGGGTACATGGTCCAGGCCTGGTTGGCCGAATTCAGCATCTCATACAGGCACTGGTTCATCACAAAAGGCAGGCCCTGGCCGCCGTATTCAGGGTCGCAGCTCAGTGCTGCCCAGCCGCCCTCAACATACTGTTTGTACGCGTCCTTGAAACCTGTCGGCGGGGTGACTTCGTGCGTGGTCTTGTCGAGCTTGCAGCCCTCTTGGTCACCGCTGATGTTCAGCGGGAAGGTGACCTGCGAGGCGAACTTGCCTGCTTCTTCAAGCACTGCATTGATGGTGTCGGCATCGACATCGGCATGCCTGGGCATGGCCTTGAATTCATCGGTGACCTTGAACACCTCGTGCATGACGAATTGCATGTCGCGAAGCGGTGGGTTGTAGATGGGCATTGCTGAATTACTCCTTGGAGGCTTTGGTTGATCTGGTGGCGGCTGGCAGGGGCACAACGGCCTCGTTGCCATAACGTTTGATGATGTTGGCGAAACCTGCATTGGCGCGATCCATGGAACCGGGCGTCTTGAGGAAGCGGGCCTCGTAATGCAGGGCGAGGATGAGGCCGTGGATCTCGAAGGCCATCTGGTGCTCTTCGGCATCAGCGCGCAAGTGTCCGGTTTCCTTGGCCTGCACAACTGCGCGGTACATGGCGGCAAGCCAGGTCTGGACCGAGCCGGCGAGCGCATCACGCACCGGTCCCGGCCTGTCGTCAAACTCAACTGCGCCGCCTATGTAGAGGCAGCCTGAATCAATTTCAGTAGATGTACGCACCATCCAGTTCTGGAACAGCGCCTGCAAACGTGGCAGGCCGCGTGGCTGGCGAAGTGCGGGGTAAAACACCTCTTCCTCAAACCGGCTGTGATATTCACGAATGACGGATATCTGCAATTCTTCACGTGAACCAAAGTGGGCAAAAACACCCGACTTGCTCATGTGCATGACCTCGGCGAGCGCGCCTATGCTCAGGCCTTCGAGACCAATCTGCGTTGCCAGGCCCAGAGCCGCATCAACAATCGCGGCCTTGGTTTGCTGGCCCTTGTGCATGGCGGGCGCGCCCGACTGCACTTCGCGCCCAGCCAAGGTGTCCTTGGACGGGCGGGAGGCTTTGGCAGATAAGTCAGTGACGGACATGGAATCCAGACATGAAAGAGATAAAAAGAACGGTCGTTCTATTTTGCAGCAAATTGCTGTCCGTCAAGTCATTTACTTCAAAATTTGGGGAGATATAGGGTCCGCGCTCTAGGCGAGTCGCGGGTTAACCCTTGGCACGCCGTGGGCGCTTACCCACGGGTGTTGAAGACGTTTTTTAGAGCTTGAAAGGCACAACCAGCTGGCGCTGGTCGCCGAGCCCCGTGATGCCGGCCGTCATCACATCGCCCTTTTTCAGGAAGATCGGCGAAGATTTGCCGTCTTTCTTCTTGCCCATGCCGACACCAGGGGGCGTACCGGTGGTGATGATGTCGCCGGGTTCAAGCGTCATGAACTGGCTGACGTAGCTGACGATTTTGGCCACGCTGAAAATCATGGTCTTGGTCGAGCCGGTCTGCATGCGCTCACCGTTGAGGTCCAGCCACATGTCGAGCTTTTGCGGGTTGGGCACTTCATCGCTGGTGACCAGCCACGGGCCGATGGGGCCGAAGGTGTCGCAACCCTTGCCCTTGTCCCAGGTGCCGCCGCGCTCAATCTGGAACTCGCGCTCGCTGACGTCATTGATGACGCAGTAACCGGCAACGTGGCTCAGGGCGTCTTTTTGCGAGACATAACGGGCACGCGTGCCTATGACGAGGCCGAGTTCGATCTCCCAATCGCCCTTGACCGAACCCTTGGGCAGCATGACGTTGTCGTCCGGGCCCTGGATGCAGCTGGTGGGCTTCATGAAAATCACCGGCTCTTTCGGCAATGGCAGTCCTGACTCGGCGGCGTGGTCTGCGTAGTTCAGTCCGATGGCCACGAACTTGCGCGAACCGGTGACCGGGCAGCCCATGCGCGGTGAGCCCTTGACCAGCGGCAGCTTGTCGGTCTTGATCTTGCGCAGTTTGGCGAGGGATGCCGCGCTCAGTTCGGCCGGCCCGAAATCCTTGACGTGTGCGCTGAGGTCACGCAGCTTGCCTTCGGCATCTATCAGGCCCGGTTTTTCTTTTCCGGGGTTGCCGTAGCGAACGAGTTTCATGGTGCTCCTTGGTTGTTATAGGTAGTCCGGAATATCCGGGATGTATGGACGCGAGCCAGGCTCCAAGGCGGTCACCGGCAGGCACCGGCAACCCCGACATGGCATCAGGACAGGATGGTGGCGAGGCTGGCGTCCAGGTGCTCGGACGGCAGGCGCTTGAAGCCGGAGCGGGCAAAGCGCTGCAGGCGGCCGACCATGAAGGAAACGACGACCGAAGCGCGCACCTGCGCATCAACGGTGGGGGTGGCGGCACCGCTGGCCGTAGCCGCATCACGCAGGCTTTGTTTCAGGCTGGATTCCAGTTTGTCGAAGAACTGGTTCATACGTTCCTGCAGACGGTCATTCTCGAAGACCAGCGCATCGCCAACCATGACACGGGTCATGCCCGGGTTCTTTTCGCCAAACTGCAGGACCATCACCACCAGCTTGCGTGTGCGCAAGACAGGATCGGTTTCCCGTTCGCCAATCTGGTTGACCAGGGTAAAAACGCTCTGCTCTATGAATTCGATAAGGCCCTCAAACATCTGGGCCTTGCTGGCGAAATGGCGATAGAGTGCGGCCTCACTTACCTCGAGCCTGGCAGCCAGGGCTGACGTGGTGATGCGCTCTGCGCCCGGTTGTTCCAGCATGGTGGCCAGCGCCTCCAGGATCTGCACCCTGCGCTCGCCCGGCTTGGGCCTTTTTCGAACCGGCGCATCGACAGCGGCGGACGGGGCATCAGGGCTCTGTTCGGCATCAAGCGTCAGGTCAGACATAGGGGCGTTCGGGTTGAGGGAGTTTGTTTCAAAAAACCGGGTATCGTTGCAATTCATTCTCGCACAGCACCCTCTGGATTCGCCCCGGGTAGCACCCCGGTTTCGCCGGGGCCGTGGGGTAAAAAGAACAAACGCACACGCCCATGACTCGCCACCACCGGCTCACAGCGTGAGCAACTGCCAGCTTTTGGCTTACAGGCGAAGGCGCACCCTCAAGCCGCCGCGACCCTCAGAGCCATGGCCAGCATCGCTCAGCTCAAGCTGGGATCGGTGCACCCGGGCGATTTCGTCGGCGATCGCCAGCCCCAAACCATTGCCCTCACCGACCGTACCCAGAACCCGGTAAAAGCGCTGCAATGCCCTGGAGCGCTCTTCAGCGGCAATTCCCGGGCCATCGTCTTCTACCTCCAGAAAGACGCCGCAGGAGCGCTGGATGGACGGGCTCGCCATGGCATCCTGGGCGTCCAGCGTGCCGCAGCGAATCGTGACGGTGCCGCCGGCCGGTGTGTATTTGACGGCGTTATCAACCAGGTTGTTGAGCAACTCGCGCAGCAGCCACTCGTAAGCGCTCGCCTGCGCAGGTTTTGCATCAAGACCCAGGTCAATGCTTTTGGCTGTGGCTGCATCCAGATGCAGGGGCAGGATGGACTCGCACAAATCCTTGAGGTCCACGCGCTGCATGGGCTGCGCCGCCGCCGTGGACGCGTCGGCACGGGACAGGGCCAGCAGCTGATTGGCCAGCTGGGAGGTGCGCCGGGTGGCGGCGCGCAAACGCAGTATCTTGTCTGCAGGCAAGGTCACCGCAGCATTGCCTGCGCCCGCTCCCTCGCCCTGGGCTGCACGCGCCTGTTGGGCCCAAGCCTCAACCTGCGCCTGCAAACCCGCAAGCGGCGTTCGCAGCTGGTGGGCAGCATCGGCCACAAACCGTCGCTGGCCCTCAGCCTGGGTATTGACCAGCCCGAAGAGCCGGTTCAGGGCGCTGACCAGCGGCTGGACTTCCACCGGCGTGGCCTGAGGATCAATGGCGCTGAGGTCGCGGGGGCTGCGCCGATCGACTGCATCGGTGAGTTCAATCAGGGGCCTGAGCGCGCGCGTGACGGCCCAGTTCACGGCAAAACCGGCAACAATCACCAGCACCAGGTTGGGCAACAAGACCTTGAGCCACACTGATCGCACCCACTGCTGACGTGCGTCCGAGCCGTCCGCGAGCTGAAGAATCAGTTCACCCGCTGCCGTCTCTACACGCTGGGCGACCAGCCGATAGGTGATGCCGTCCTCTTCGACGCTCTGGAACTCTGGCTCATAGGTTGCCGGAATAACCCCGGCAATCCACCCCTCGCCAACAAGAAAGCCCCCGGCCGAGTCCGAAATGCGGAAACCTGCGGAACCAGCACGGCTCTTCATGAAGTCCTCGACCTCGGGCGCCAGCAGGAGCAGCGGCACGCCTTCCTGCGCCGGGCCAGGTGCCAGGACTGAATCGGCAAGCAGGGGAATCAGGCGGCGCAGCTGCTGGTCTTTTTGCAAAGCCACATTGCCAGCCGTCTGGTAGTCGAAATAAACACTGACCAGTGCAAAAACGCCCAGGGGAAGCAGCAGCAACAGCAGCAAGCGCCGCTGCAGCCCTGACTTCATGGCCGTCGGCACCATGCTGCTGCCGGTCGCGAGAATTCGCGTACTGAAAAAGCGCTGAAGACGGCCGGCCCAGGAGCGATGGGATGAGCTCACGGGAGCCTTTGGTGCAAGCTATTCAGCGCCAGGGGCGGCGGCTGGCAAGGGCTCCACCAGTTCCAGGCGATAACCAAAGCCGCGAATCGAACGCACGGCAATTCCATACGGTTCCAGCTTGCTACGCAAACGGGAAATATAAACCTCAATGGCATTCGGCGTGATTTCCTTGTCCCAGCCTGTCAGGGCCTGCAACAGCTTGTCCTTGCTGGCGGGCTTGGGGGCATTGATGAGAAGGTACTCCATCACCGTCCACTCGCGCGGGCCCAGTTCCATCAGTTGCCCATTGGCGCGGGCCTCGCGCCTGGCCGAATCAAGTTCAAGCACGCCAAAACTGAGGATGGCGCTGGTGGCGGCCTGCGAGCGCCGCAGCAGGGCGCGCAGGCGTGCCAGCAACTCCGGCAACTCAAACGGCTTGACCATGTAATCGTCAGCGCCGAGGTCAAGCCCCTGAACGCGATCCTGCAGGGCATCACGCGCAGTCAATATGAGCACCGGCATGGTCAGGCCGCTGGTGCGAAGCCGCCGGGTCAGTTCCAGCCCGTCGAGCTTGGGCAGGCCGATATCGATGATGGCAGCGTCAAATGACTCCTTGAGCATGACCTCTTCAGCACGCTCCGCGCTGCCCACCCAGTCAACGGCATAACCCGCATCGGTCAGGCCCAGCTTGATGCCACTGGCCACCATCACATCGTCTTCAACCAGAAGGAGTCGCATAGTGCCTGAGCATAGGGGTTGCGGGACCGGGTCAGATTCGGGAATACACCAGCCGGATCAGGCCCGACAGCCAACTGTCAGAAATCCGCAGCCAGCCGCCCTGCCTGTCAGTGCGAACGGATCATGGTGCCGAAGGCCTGCTCGGTCAGGATTTCAAGCAGCATGGCGTGCGGCACACGACCGTCAATGATATGAACCGAGTTGACGCCGCTCTTGGCGGCATCCAGTGCGCCGGCAATCTTGGGCAACATGCCACCCGAGATGGTGCCATCGGCAAAAAGATCATCAATCTCGCGCGCCGTCAGGTCGGTGAGCAGGTTGCCCGCCTTGTCGAGCACGCCAGGGGTGTTGGTCAGCAACACGAGCTTCTCAGCCTTCAGCACCGTCGCCAGTTTGCCAGCCACCACGTCGGCATTGATGTTGTAGCTTTCGTTCTGTTCGCCAAAGCCAATGGGGCTGATGACGGGAATAAAGGCGTCATCCTGCAGGGCCTTGACCACGCTGGGGTCAATGGCCACGATGTCGCCCACAAAACCCACGTCGTGTTCCTTGGCAGGATCCTTGTTGTCCACCATCTTGAGCTTCTGTGCGCGGATCAGCCCGCCGTCGCGACCGGTAAGGCCCACAGCCTTGCCACCCGCCTGGTTGATCAACCCGACAATGTCCTGCTGCACCTGCCCGGCCAGAACCCACTCCACCACTTCCATGGTTTCTTCGTCGGTCACCCGCATACCCTGGATGAACTCACCTTTTTTTCCCAGTCGATTGAGCGCAGTTTCAATCTGCGGCCCACCGCCATGCACAACCACCGGGTTGATACCGACCAGCTTGAGCAGCACCACGTCTTCGGCAAAGTCAGCCTGCAGTGCCGGGTCTGTCATGGCATTGCCGCCATATTTGATGACCATGGTTTTGCCGTGGAACTTGCGGATGTAAGGCAGGGCCTGCGCCAGGATTTCTGCCTTGTCGCGCGGGCCGATGTGGGAGAGGTCAGGTTCGGTCATGGTGGTGAGTTGAAAAGGTTGAAACAGGTTTCCTGAACATTGTGCCGGAAGGCTCAATCACTGCGGTCACGCAGGTCACTGGCAGCTATAGCCAGGCCAGCATCCACAGAGACTGGAGGTATCCAGCCAAGCAATGTCTTGTTTTTGCTGATATCCCCCTGCAGTGAGCCACACAAACGCTGCGCTACATCGCCCTTGCCGATCAGCCCGGCCCCGACCTTGAGAAAAATAGCGGGGACCGGCACCAGAAAAGCCCGCTTGCCAAGCGCATTTGCAGTTCGCCGCAGAAGGTCCGGCGTCGACAGGTCCTCTCCATCGCTGGCCAGGAACACCTGCCCGGACGCTGCCGGGTGATCCAGGCAAACAGCAATCAGATCCACAAGGTTATCCAGGGCGACCATGCTGCGCCTGTTGCGAATGGCCCCAAGCGGCAAAGGCACTCCTTTCTTCAGCCATCGCATCATGGACAGGAAGTTCGCACCAACGCCGGGGCCATAGACCAGTACAGGACGGATGATCACCACCTCCATGCCTGCGTTCCGGGCGAGTGCCAGCAATCCGGTTTCAGCTTCATATTTGGATATCCCGTAACCATCCAGTGGCGCAGGGGTGTCATCTGCTGAAAATGGCTTCCCGGGCAATGTAGATTCGCCATTGACCTTGATGGAGCTCACAAAAACAAATCGCCGCACGCCAGCAGCCGTCGCCTGCCGGGCAAGCGTCAGGGTACCTTCAACATTCACGCGCCTGAATTCGGCCAGCGGATCCAGCACTTTGTCATTCATCACGTGTACCCGCGCGGCAAGGTGGACCACGCTATCAACACCTTGCAAGGCTTCAGTCCAGTCAGTGTCCGGACCGAGACCCCCCACCTGAACAGAATGAACATCCGGGGTTGCGGGTCGCGGGGAACGATATGCAGCGCGCACGTCACGCCCGGATGCGCGCAGGGCATCGGTCAAACGACGACCTACAAAACCCGAAGCTCCTGTGACCAGTACCGGCTTGTTCATGGCGCGCACATTTCCCTGTATACGGCGAGTGTTTGAGCCGCTACATATGCCTCGGAAAATTCTTCTTCGACCATTTGACGGCCTTTCCGACCCATGCTTGCCCTGAGAGCAGAATCGGACAGCAAACGTTCGATAGCCAACGCCAGTGCAGTTGAATCGCGCAAAGGCACCAGCAAGCCGTTTTCACCGTGGCGTACGATCTCCCGGCAGCCTGGTGCATCGGTAGCGACCAGCGGCAGGCCGCAGGATGCGGCTTCCAGCAGCACCTTGGGCAAGCCCTCCCTGTAGGACGGCAGGCAGACGATATGGGCCTGTGCAAAAGCACCGGGCATGTCCTCACAACGACCCCAACACTCAGCCACACCACTGTCATGCCAAAGCTTGAGCTGCCCATCCGGGATGGATGCAGGATTGTCCGGATCGCCATCGCCCACCAGCACAAACCGGGCCTGCACCCCGCGCGCGCGCAGTTGTCTTGCTGCATCAACAAACTCACCGACCCCCTTGTCCCAGAGCATGCGTGAAGCCAGCATCACGACAGGGATGCCATCCGGCGCGGGCGCGGGATGGAAACGCTGCGTATCCACACCCGAACCGCGTATCAGCCGCACCCGCGAAGCCTGCACCAGCCCACCAGACACCATCAGGTTGACGTCGTCCGGATTCTGGAGAACGAGCACATTGCGCCCGGCGTTGAGCAACACGCGAAAAACACGCGAAACAATGGCCCGGAGCCATCCGGCAGAACGGCTGCTGGAGGTAAAAAGAAAACCCATGCCGGCCATGGCATTGACGACGGCTGGCCTGGGGAGCAAAAGGGCTGCAACCGAGCCGTAAAGCACGGGCTTCAGGGCCACATGGTGGACGATGTCAGGACGCTCCCGCCAGTAAATCCGGACGATCTCCCACACTGCGGCCAGTTCCTGCAGGGGGTTTCGGCTACGCCGGCTCAGGCTCAGAGGAATGACCCGGAAACCTTCGGCGGCTATCTGTTCGCCACGGCGATCAACGCGTGTGGCAACCACGACCTCATAACCTGCCGCCAGCGCAGCACGTGCAGGTGGCAGGCGGTGGGAGCAGAAATACCAGTCTTCCGTGACGAAGAACAGCAGTTTCCTTCGCTTGCCAGATCTTGTTTCAGGACTGCTCATGACGTCGTCCCGTGTGCAGCAGTGGGGATGAGGCCTGGCAACTTTACAGGCGCAGATCGACGGCGTCGGCTGCCAGCACGTATTTCAGGTCATACAGAACGTGCACGGGCTTGCCCAGCGCGTGAATGCCGTCAGCTCCCATGGAACGGAACTCGTTGTGCGCGACAGCCAGAATGATGCCGTCATAGGTGCCGGCCTGCGGTTTTTCGATAGGCGTGATGCCGTATTCATGCACGGACTCTTCCGCTGAAATCCAGGGATCGTAGATATCAACCTGGCAGTTGTACTCCTTCAGTTCTGCAACGATATCGACCACGCGGGTATTGCGCAGATCGGGGCAGTTTTCCTTGAAGGCCAGGCCCATGACCAATACACGCGCACCATCAACCTGTATACGTTTTTTGGTCATCGCCTTGACGAGCTGCGCCACGGCATAAACGCCCATACCATCATTGAGCCGCCTGCCCGCCAGGATGATTTCAGGGTGATAGCCGAGCGCCTGTGCCTTGTGCGTCAGATAGTAGGGGTCGACGCCTATGCAATGGCCACCGACCAGACCCGGGCGAAATGGCAGGAAATTCCATTTTGTACCAGCCGCCTTGAGCACGGCTTCAGTATCAATACCCATCTTGTTGAAGATCATGGCCAGCTCATTGATGAGCGCTATGTTCAGGTCACGCTGGGTGTTTTCAATCACCTTGGCAGCCTCGGCGACCTTGATGCTGGGCGCCTTGTGGGTGCCTGCGATGATGATCTCGTTGTACAGCGCATCGACCACCTCGGCAATCTCGGGTGTTGAACCAGACGTTACTTTCTTGATGGTGGTGACGCGGTGTTCCTTGTCGCCCGGGTTGATTCGCTCCGGGCTGTAACCCGCATAAAAATCGCAATTGAACTTGAGGCCGGAGAATTTTTCAAGCACCGGCACACAATCTTCTTCGGTCGCGCCCGGGTAGACAGTCGATTCGTAAATCACGATATCACCGGGCTTGAGCACCTTGCCTATGGTTTCGCTGGCCTTGATGAGAGGGGTCAGGTCCGGCCGTTTGTGCTCGTCTATGGGCGTGGGCACGGTCACGATAAAGACATTGCACGTGCGCAGTTGTTCGGGGTCTGTCGAAAACGACAGGTGGACCGCCGCATCCAGTTCTTCGGGCTCGGTTTCAAGCGTATGGTCCTTGCCCGACTGAAGTTCGGCGATACGCCTGGCATTGATGTCGAAGCCGACGACAGGACGCTTTTTGCCAAATTCCACGGCCAGCGGCAAACCGACGTAGCCAAGACCAACGATGGCGAGTTTTAGTTTGGAGTTTTCGTTCATAAAGAGGACGGTATCAGGATGAGGGTGCAAGAGACGGCAGGTCGCGGACATACCAGTCCATGGCGTCTTTCATGCCGAGTGATATGGTGTGGCTGGGTTCATACCCGAGCAGTGACCTGGCCTTGTCGATCGCAGCAAGCGAATGCCGGACATCCCCCGCGCGAAAATCGCGGTACTTTGGGTCATCCACCTGCAACCCCGGCAGGTGCCTCTGCAGCTCGGACCTGATGAGCCGGTGCAGGTCGTTGAGGGTCGTGCGATCACCCACCGCAACGTTGTAAACCTGATTCAATGCATCAGTATTGTCCGTTGTTGCAGCGAGCAGGTTGGCCTGGACAGCATTGGCGACAAAGCAGAAGTCGCGGCTGGTTTCACCGTCACCATTGATAAAAACAGGGTCGCCTTTGTGCATGGCTGCAATCCATTTGGGGATAACTGCAGCGTAAGCACCATCAGGATTCTGATGCGGACCAAAAATATTGAAGTAGCGCAGGCCTATGGTATTGAGTCCGTAACAACGGGCAAACACCTCGGCATAGAGCTCATTGACCAGCTTGGTCACCGCATAAGGTGAGAGCGGTTTGCCTATACGCTCCTCAATCTTGGGCAAGGCTGGATGATCGCCGTAGGTCGAACTGGATGCAGCGTATACAAAACGCTGTATGCCCGCGTCTCTTGTGGCCACCAGCATGTTGAGGAAGCCGTCAATATTGGCGCGGTTGGTTCGTACCGGATCTTCCAGCGATCGCGGCACAGACCCCAAAGCGGCCTGGTGCAGCACGGCCTGTGCACCCTTGACGGCGTCGTGGCAGGTAGCCACATCACAGATGTCACCCTCCATGAACCGGAAGTTCTTCCAGCGTTCGGCCCCCACCGCAGCTTCAATCTGCTTCAGATTTTCACGCCGCCCCGTCGCAAAATTATCCAGCCCTACCACCTTCTGGTCGAGCATCAGCAGGGCCTCCAGCAGGTTGCAGCCAATGAAGCCGGCCACACCGGTGACAAGCCAGCTGCGCGGGGTGGCGGCAAGCCTTGTTTTGAGGGATTCGTATGCGGTCATGCAGGGTCAGGACGGGGCCGTTGTGAGGTTTTGTGATTCGAGCCACATCTGGAACATCAGCACGTTCCAGAGTTGATACTGCCAGTTACGCTGGCCGGAAAGGTGCTCACGCCATTTCTGACGAATGGGGGAAGGATGAAAGTATCCCTCTTTTTCAAGGCGCGACTCATCCAGCAAAGCCTCCGCCCACTCACGTAACGGTCCACGAAGCCACGCATCAACAGGCACGCCAAACCCCTTTTTAGGCCGTTCTATCAGGGCTTTGGGCACATGACGATACAAGACCTGGCGCAATGCCCACTTGGTCTGGCCGTCCCTCAACTTCATCCCCTGCGGCAGGCGCCAGGCAAACTCGACAACCCGATGGTCAAGAAATGGCACGCGCGTTTCCAGGGAGACGCCCATCGCAGCCCGGTCCACTTTGGCAAGAATATCGTCCGGAAGATAGGTCAGCATGTCCAGGGCCATCATTCTCTGAACGTCATCCAGCCCGGCGAGGTCCGGTGCATTGCCGCTGAGCAGGGTTGGTGGCTCCTTGCCGTTTATCACCACAGAAGCAGGGTCCTGCCATTGCGAGACAAGCCCCAGGTACAAATCGTCGACCGAGCGACTGGCCAGCACCCCTGCCCCCTTGTGCAGTTTGTCGCCGGTTTGCGCGAGAACCATGGACCTGGGCAGAAGCGGAGACGCCATTGCCGCAATCCGGTCCCAGTTATCGGGCGCAACACTGGTCAGGGTTTTGGCCATCAGGCTGCGCAACGGCAGAGGCACCAGGGAAAGCCTGCGCCAGAGTTTGCTGGTCAGCTGATAGCGGTTATAACCACAAAACAGCTCGTCACCCGCATCTCCCGACAGAGAAACAGTCACATGCTGTCTGGCGAGTCCCGCCACCAGATGCGTAGGTATCTGGGAAGAGTCTCCAAACGGCTCGTCATACAACTCAGGCAAACGGCCAATCACATCCATGGCCTGATGAGCGCTCACGTACATCTCGGTGTGATCCGTTCCGAGGTGTGTTGCCACAGCCTTGGCGTCATCGGCCTCGTTATAGCCGGCTTCATGAAACCCGATGGTGAAGGTTTTAACCGGTCGCTTCGACTGGGACTGCATCAGTGCAACAACTGTGGATGAATCGATGCCTCCGGAAAGAAAGGCGCCAAGCGGTACATCAGCCACCATCTGCCGGCCCACCGCATCTGCCAGCAAGGTTTCCAGCCCATTCACCATCTGCTCTGACGACCCCACAAGGGGCTCATGTACACCCTTGCGAGCCACCTCAGCACCTGACCAGTAAGCCTGAATCGTCGGGGTAGTGCGCTGCCGTGATACTTCAAGCAGGCAACCAGGAGGCAGCTTCAGGATCCCCTCGTAAATGGAATATGGAGCCGGAACATAGGCATGTCGCATGAACAGGCTCAATGCCCCACGATCAACTGTTGCGCGGAAAGCCGGGTGCGCGCGCATAGCCTTGAGTTCGGATCCAAAAAGGAACGTTTCGCCCTGCCAGCCGTAATAAAGAGGCTTCTCGCCGAGTCGGTCACGTCCCAGTATCAGCTTTTCAGACTGACAGTCCCACACCGCGAAGGCAAACATGCCAACAGCCATCCGGATGGTTGGCTCAATGCCCAGTAGATCGAATGCGGCAAGCAGGGTTTCGGTGTCAGAATGCCCACGCCATGCCGGAGGCGTTAAATGACTGGTTTCCAGATGGTGCCGAATGTCGTTGTGGTTATATATTTCGCCATTGAATACGATTACATAGCGCGCGCTGGGAGAGCGCATGGGCTGGCTCCCCGCCTCGGACAAGTCAAGTATTGAAAGGCGTCGATGAGCAAGCCCTATTCCGGAAGCAGTGTCGTGCCAGTAGCCGTCGGCGTCCGGGCCGCGATGGCGAATGGCATCCGCCATCCGCTGAAGCCGACCCGGCGCGGAAATATCCTGCTGCAGTGAAAGAAAACCTGCCAATCCACACATTAAGGTTAAGCCGCAAAAAAATGATACGGAAAATGTGCCGCTGTCATGGCAGGTGCCAGAAAGACGACCCAATGCAAATTAGCGATTTCTGGTCGACTCATCTCCGACAGAGTCGCCAGCCTCCACCCACGGAGGACGCATTTTTGCCACCTGCAAGATTCCCGCCATTCCTATGCTCACGAAAATCATCGCGAAAGGAAAGCGCATCCGATAGAGCGTCCCGACATTTGCAACCGTGAGACCCAGCAGCAAGCACAGGCCAAATGCAAACGTCACCGGGAGCATCAGGGCCACGTTCCAGCGACGATAATTAAACGCCCAGTAGAGCAAGCCCGCATACGCGATGTAGCAATAAAACATCTCGACTGCAGAGATGTAGATCTCAATCGCACTGGAGTTACGTTTCTCCAGCGAAAACCACGTTGAAGGGAAAGGGGCGAAAAATGCTATCTGTAAGGCACGCGGTATATAGCGAATGAGGTCTGCGTTTTTGCAAAAATTCTGATTTTTGTCAATATTGCTGGCTGCAGTTGTACCACCGGAACTCGTGAAGCCGGCGCGCGCCACGGCGACCTTGAGAAACATCCGGTTGATGGTATTGATAACAAACTCCCCCTCGCGCAACACGACGAGTCGGCACTCCTGGATTTCGCGGACATTCCTGGCATCTTCTTCGGTCACGACACGTGATGAGTCTGCACTTCTCACATTCTCGTTGGAGTGCCACGAGAATGTCGGCACCACAAGTCTGGCAGGCGCGACGTCGGCCGGTATGGGCCGCAGTTGCAAGTCAACGTAGCTGACAGACATGACGTATGTGCATGCTCCCAGCACCAGCAAAATCAGGACCGATTGAAGATTAAAACGGAGTTCGTTGACTCGCACCGCACGCAGTTCACCCTTACCACGGGCAAGTTTCCAGGTGATACGCAAAATACAAAATACCAAAAGCACCCCAACCATACCCAGGAAAGGGAACATGAAATATGGCCGGAAGACAGACATTACGACGAGAGCCGCAAAATTAACGAGTAACAGGCCAATTATTTGATCGAAGGTGCGCTGACGGCTTAGCAAGACAATCCAGGTCCACAAGACAACCAACACGCTGGCCGTGCAGAAAACATCCTTGTGAATCTGCGCATACTGCAACAGGGAGGAAGGGAAAAATAGATAAGGCAGGAGCGCTACAAAAGATTCGTTTTCCGCGAGCCCTATGCGCCTGAGAATAGAAAACAACGCGACACCGCCGGTAGCAAACATGACTGCATTCAGAGGCAGCAAAGTCCATGGATGCGGTGAAAAAAGCGCATAAAAGGCAGCCGCGATGCCAATGATGGCGTTGTCCCCATCAGGGCGAAAGCGAAACTTGTCCCAGCCGCCTTGCAGAATGTTTTGCGCCTCCTGGACCGCCTGTGCATGAAAACCCACCCAGTCTCTTCCGGCTACAAGGCCGTTACCGGCATGCAGCTGCGGAAAAAAATACGGCAGCACCACCAGCTGTATGGCCAGGCCAGCGAGCAGCGCGTACAGGAATATACCGGTCCAGACTTTGAGCCCGAAAACGAGCTGCCGACGGTCAGGATGGTGGAAGTCTTGCACTTGAAGGCCTGCTCAAAGCCGTGAGTGGTCGGTCTTGAAGACCTCGGCATACTCCCGGAGGCAAACATGCCAATCACGCATCCGGTTAAGACCTCTCTGATTGAGCTTGAGGTTGACCAGCTTCTCGCTGGCCGGGCGGGGGGCGAAGTACTCCTGCTTGAAATAGTCAGAAGGCACAATCGTCACTTTCACGCTATCTTCAAGCCCCATCAACTTTACAAATTCCTGAGCCACCGCGAAACGGCTCGCGGCACCGCCACAGACCTGGTTATACAGGCCGTATTGTTCGCTTTCAACAATGCCGCACAAGCCATTCGCAAAGTCGACCGTATAAGTCGGCGTACCCAGCTTGTCATCAACAACAAACAGTTCTTTGGCGCCGGCGCAAATCTGCTTGTATATCTTGTTAATGAATTTTTTGTCCTTGCCTGGGCCGCCCCCCATCATCCAGCCGGCGCGCAGCACGTAATGCTTACGCACACTGTTGCGGACATATTGCTCACCGTAGTACTTTGATTGCGCGTACACGGACAGGGGGTTCGGCGCATGGAAGTCGTTGTACAAATCGCGCTCGCCGCCGAAGATGCCGGCCGTCGAAATGTATACATAGGGCACATCAAGCTCATTGGCAACCAGGCCCAGGTTTTCTGCGCCCAGACCGTTGGTCAACCAGGAGTTTTCCTGCTCCTTTTCGCAGAATTCGAGATCAGTAAGCGCTGCCAGATTAATGATCAGATCCGGTTTGAAATCAACAATGCTTTTGCGTATTGCAGCAAAGTCACGTACGTCACCGTACTCAAGCCAGGTTTCAATGCAGTTGATGTCGGTTGCCTTGATGACCGCACCAGTCGATTTAAGGCGCGCATACATCGCATCACCCAGCATGCCGCCGCAGCCTGCCACATAAACACGGGTTCCGTTATCAATCTTCACTCGCCTCACCTCTTAAAAATATTGCCTGCTGGCTGAATGCCGATTATTTGCCCAAAAGGGCCATGTAAGTTGGAACCTGCGACCTGACCGAGTAGCGGGAATCAATGTATTCACGCGCTGCCTGCCCCATCGTTTCCAGTTGGTCTGGATTATCCAGCAAGGAGGCCAGTGCGTTCACCCAGCTGGCGCGGTCATTGTCAACGACAAGCCCCGTCTTCCCCTGGAGCACCACTTCATGGCCAGACCCCGTCGAGGACACCACAGGTGCAGCGGCCACGCCGGAATACTGTATGGCCTTGAAACCGACCTTGCCTTGCTCCCACTCCCCCTGGGGAACGGGCATGAGGCCAATATCCATGGCAGCGAGATCTTCAATTTCTGAGGACAGTGTCCATTTTACAAAGCGGTAGTTCTTCAGTTCCGGGAATTTGGGGTCAACATCGCAGATCACACGAAACTCAAAGTCATATCGCTTCTGGAGTTCAATCAGCGCTTCACGAACAAGCTCAAGATACACCATGGTGGACTGGGTGCCCGTCCAACCTATCACGGGTCGACGTGTTGCAAGTGGCGCTTTGGCAATCGGCTTGTGATACGAAAGATCTATGGTCGTCGGCAACAAAACCGCGTTCGGGTTGTATTGCCTTACCCAATTGACCAGGTAGTTATTGCAAACCGCAACCTTTGCGCTGTGACGACAGATAAACCTGATCTTTGAGGACCACTTCGCGAATGCGACGATGCGATTGACCCGGGATGTCTTGCTGATGAAGATGGCGTCATCAAAATCAAAAATGACCGATCGCCCCAGCACGAAAAGTATGGCCTCTATAAAAGGCGGGCCGATGGGGCTTGCTTCACGATGTATGAAGATATGGTCATAAACAAAGACCTTTGGAAGTACCGCAAGGCGACGCCCAAAACCCGCCAGCACGCCGAGCACCTTCTTGACCATGTAACCCGGCTTGTACAGGATGCGCATGGTGTCCATGTCGAGGAATGGACGGACGTCTATCACCAGGCCATTCGCGCGTAACGTGTCGAGATATTGCTCAAACCGGAATCTCTGGCCCGGGCTGATGCCGAGCGGATACGGGCACAAAATAAGGATTCGGGGATGCTGGTTCATGCAGCACCCGTCCCCGAACGGTTGTTTTTGATGGAAAAGACGTTTTCGCCGAGATAGACGAAATCCCGGTCGAGATTTGCAACAGTTTTCAGGAAGTTGGCAGATGTTCCCTGCCCGGGGAACAGCCAGTCGTGCATTTCAATAATCAGCACCGGAAACGCATCCACCCAACTGGTGTTTTCGGCGAACAGGTCTGACTCAAATCCCTCGATGTCGATCTTGACGATAAACGGAAAGTAACCTTTGTCTTGCGGATAGCGTGCCAGAATTTCAGGCACCGTCACGCCCTGCACGCCGCCTTCGGAACCAGGTTCGACAGCCCGGGTCGTGAACGCATTTTTTTCTACGGTAGGGTCGGCAAGTGCAAGCCTCGAAGACTTGCTGGAAATGCCAGCAAGCATGGCTTCGAGTTTGGAATTGGCGCTGAAGTTTTCCTTCAGCACTGCAAAGTTGTCTTCACTGGGTTCGACCGCAACGATTTGCGAGGCTGGCCACACATGGTGAAAGTACACGCTGGACAAGCCGATATTCGCACCCAGATCAAGAATCAGGGGCGTCCCGCCAGCACTGAACTTCGCATAGAGCGCTTCAAACTCCGGATAACGTTTCAAAGCCTTGAGGTTGTAATCCTCATGGATGAATATCTGGTCAAACGTAAACCAGTCCGATGTAGCCGAACGCAACGCAATTTCAGATGACTGGTTGTTGAGTCGGTTTGACACGGTCAGACGGTCCATGCCGTCTCGCGTGCCATTTTTCCGGTAACTAAAGGTCTCCGGAAATGCACGCACGATCTTTGCATTAGCCACGGAGAGGAGAAAACCGTTCACCAATTGAACCAATTTTCGTTTTGTCGGTATCCAGTTCGTCATTTTGTTTTTCCGCCACGCCGCCGGGCCTACCCTTTTTGCTCAGGCGTAGCGTGATAGGTGATCCAGTCCGAAAACTGGGCAATATTGACGACGCCAGGCAAGGGCTGAAGACTGTTCCACTGGAGCTCCGCCGTACTTTTCCTGGAGGACTTGATGATCTGAACCAGGCGATTCCAGCTCGCCCTGTCGAAGAAGGACAACAGCAGTCCACCCCAGTCACCGAGGGATAGAAGCCTCATATTGGCAAGAAAGTCCGCGACACTCAGGACGCCCAGCTTCTTCTGCATGTACCAGGCAAAAACCTGGCGGCGCACGTAGCCGCCCCTGTCAATCTCTGTCCCGCGCAGCTTGTCACCCAGGTTTTTCTTCAACAGATTGAGCCACATGTGCATGCCGTTGGTCAGGTCGCTCCCCGGCAACATCCCCGGAAACTCCGGATCAATGCCGAGATACGCAAGTCCGCTTTTATGTTTGCTGCTGTAAAAATAGTGTCCAAACGACTTGGGCGACACGCCCACCACCAGCAATTTTTCAGGACTGAATACCCACTTGTCTGCCGTTAAAAGCAGGGAGTTGAGTGCGTAGTGGTCAGGAAAGGGGGGGTGAAACTTTGGAAGCTTGTCGCGGCGCACCAGCGTGGTTTGCATGTTCAGGGGAATACGCACCTTGAACCGGAACATGTCGTGCACGATAGAGAACCGTTGATCCATGGACATGACGCCTTCTTTCGTCAAATCCTCGCCGAAATTGAAATGGGCACGGCTGTAAAACCCATGTTCGTTCTGGCCAATGGAGTTCGGCGCTACGTATGAATAGCCGTTATGCAGGATGCAGTCAGGCTGCCCGTACTGCTCGATGATTTGCGCCATCCTGACAAAATATCCGGGCAACAGGAGATCGTCGTCGCCCATCATCATCATGTAGTCGCCTGATGCCGCGAACAGGGCGTTGTTCCAGTTGTCGGTGACCGAGATCATCTCCTCCAGACGCAGTATCTTTACCCGGGGATCGGTTGCGTATTGGGCAATGATTTCTGGCGTCTTGTCAGTGTTGGCATTGTCTGAAATGATCAACTCCAGGTCGTCATACCCCTGTCCAAGAATGGAGTTGATGCAATTTTCAAGATAAGGGCCGCCATTGCGGGTAGGAAGCAATACCGAGAATTTCATTTTTTAATTCAGCTTCTAAACTTGTTTATTGACATCAGCGCCCACCTTGACCCAGCACTGGGTGCCGTGATCAAACCGCTTTACCGGTCTTGCAGGAACTCCGGCGACGACCGTAAAAGCAGGTACCGACCGCGTTACGACGCTGTTGGCACCCACCACCGCATGCTCACCTATCGAAACATTCCCCGCAACAAAGGCGCCGTAGCCAATCCAGGCACCTTGACCTATGGTAATTTCTCCGGGCAACAGGGGTTGACTCAGCACCCCCAGTGACGGGTTGCCGTAGTCATGATGGGAATCGGCCAGATAGACATTGTCTCCGATTGTTACGTCATGCCCAATCACCAGCCGGTTAACGCATGACAAGGTGCAGCCAAACCCGATGCTGACGTTATCGCCAATCACCATCTCCGGAACGAAAGCCTGGCTTCCATAACTTTTTAGTGCCAGCAGCCGGGTGTTCCGGCTGATTCGGGAACCACTGCCGAGGGTGATGCAGTCAAGGCCGACAGCCTGGATAAACGGGCTGACAAAGGAGCCTGCGCCAATACGCCTGAACGCGGACCTGTACACCCAGCCATATGGGATGGCAAGCAGGGACTCCAGGCGAAGCCGCCGGAACAGCATGCGAATTAAGGACGTCATGTTGAAAAAACCCGCTTGAATGCGCCAATAAGATCAGACTGAAGAGGCCGGGATAGCAGCAGCCACGCGGCTGCGGCATAAGCCAGCACGCCGCCGCCCAGCGCGACCAAAGACAGCCACCCCGGCGCAAACGCCATGGAAAGGATTTTCGCACCGCCAAACGCGCCTATCCCGGCCAACAGGAAAGGAAACAGGTTTGCGCGCAGCCACCAGCCAAACCCTTGCTTGAGAACGCGTGCCTGGACCAGCGGTACAAGCGTGAAGACATAGTAGGCATTCAACCCCGCATAAGCTGCCGCAGCACCGCTGATTCCAAAAAGATGAACCAGCCAGTAAAGAGCGGGAAGATAGGCCACCAGCGCCACCAGGTTGACCTTCAGGGGCAGGCCCGGCTGTCCGCAGGCAACAGCCGCCATGTAGGCATTTGAAACGATGGCATTGAAAAAGAAACCGAGCGCCAGCCATGCCATGGTGAGAGCCGCCGCGTCGGCGACTTTCGCATTGATCCAGACAGCAAGAACCTCATGACCGAAAAAAACCAGCGCAAAACAGGGCAAAGCCACCACAAGCCCCATTAACTGGCTTGCCTTGTTGTAGCGCGACAAAAGATCAGCATGTTCGCCACTGCTGAATGAGTGCGAAAACGCGGGAAAAGAAGCATTGTTGATGGCGCTTTGTACCAGCGAAATTGCGATGGAAGCGTTGTACGCGATGGAGTAGTAACCCAGATATTCAAGGCTGAGAAATTTGGTTACGGCCAGCCGGTCTGCCTGGCTCAACACCAGTGCAGTCAGGGCAATGAGATTCATCGCCACCGAATACTTCCAGATGTCCCTGAATGAAGCCAGCGAGAAATATGGCCAAAGCCGTAACGCGGGAAGCAGGCGGTAAGTCACCACTGCGTAGACGAGAATTTCAACCGCAGAACTGATGGCAAACCAGACAAGGAATGTCAGCAGATTGGGAAGGAAAAACAGGACGGCAACGCCCCCGACCAGACGCAAGGTGTTCACCGATGCCTTGATGATGTTCAACGCATCCATGCGCTGCAAACCACTGATGACACCCGAATAAAACGCAACCGGCCATCGCAGGCCCAGGTAGATTGCGATGATTTGTATGCCAACAGTCACCGTACCGGCATCAAGGCGGGTGTTGTGCAGCCAGAAGGTCGCGACGCGGTCAGAATTGGCCCAGAGAAGCATGGCTATAAACGCGGCAATAAGCCAGTACACCGTTGAAGCCGTATTGAGTGCATCTGCACTCTGGCTGCGGCCCTCACTGTGATCAGACGACACAACTTTTGTAACAGTCGCAGCAATCCCGAGGTCAAGCGATCCCAGCAGCACCTGAAGAATGGTGATAAGCCCGACAAAGCCAAAGGCCTCAACACCCAAAAAATGTACCTGAACAGGGGTGACGGCAAGCGTAAGTATTCCCAGCCATGCACTGCCGAGAAAATTGAAAATAATATTGGACTTGAGCCGGGCCACGGTGTGTGTTGCCCGGTCAGGCTCCGGGCATCCCGGGTTGCCGGCGCCACCAGGCTATCGTGTCATCCAGCCCGGAGTCAAGATCGAATTTCTTTTGCCATCCTGTAGACAAAAGCCGGCTGATATCAGGCAACAGGAGTGGCGGCTCGCCACTCGAAGCAAGGGAGGGGTCACGGAACCTGGTCAGGTCACGCCCCTCCAGCTTGATGGCTATTTTTTCAACAAGATCATGCAGGCTGACCGCATCTCCAGACCCAATATTGACCGGGCCATTCAGGTCACTTTCGAGAATGGAGACAAACGCGGACGCAACATCCTCTGCATGCGCGTAATCACGCACAAGGCCTCCATTGCCGCAGGTGGCAACCTCGCCCTTGAGCAGGGCACGTATGACAGACGCCACCAGGCGGGCCGGGTTTTCTTCAGGCCCATAGAGGGAGAACACACGTCCCCAGGCTCCCGGAAGATTCCTTTGGCTGCACCAGGCTTGCTGCATCTGCTGAAGTGCATGTTTGTAACTACCATAAAGAGTGGCCGGTACCAAAGGCGTCTGCCCCTCAATGCACACGCCATGACTCCATTCATACTCGGCACAGGTGCCCGCGGTCACAAGGCGCTGGCCACCCGAGTCAAAAAATTCCTGCATCAAAGCCAGGCTTCCCTGAACCCAGTTCAGGTTTTCAGGTGCTGTCCAGTATTTTCCATGCTTGGTATACCAGGCCAGATGCAACAGGTGTGAAGGCTTGACCGAGCGCACCAGATCACGCGTCTGCGATAAATCCAGCAAGCTCGCCTGATGCCACTGCACCGTGGCCGAACTGGCCCGCGGCACTGAAGACACCGCGTGAACTTCATAGCCTTTGGCATGAAGCTGCGCGAGGCAATACTGCCCGATAAAACCGCTACCGCCGGTAACCAGAACTTTCATCAAAATATCCGCAAAGCCGGAACAGCAACGACAAACTGCCCACCCCACTCCCTCACAAAGTGGTTGGCCTTGACGACCTCGTCAGCAATATTCCACGGCAGGATCACAACGTAATCGGGCTTGTGGGCACGAAGCTGATCCGGTGGCAGGATGGGGACATGGCTGCCAGGCATGAACTTGCCCTGCTTTGAAGCAGCCGCATCACACACAAAACCCATCAAATCAGTTTTCACGCCGGCATAGTTCATCAGCGTGTTGCCTTTGGCTGCAGCGCCATAGGCTGCCACAGTCTTGCCAGCCCTGTTGGCATCCACCAGGAAAGCCAGCAAATCATTCTTGACCTTGTTGGCCGCAAGCTGGAAGCGCTTGTAGGTCGCCAGATCCTGCAGGCCGCGCTCAACTTCCTGCGCAAGAATGACAGCTACCTGCGCGCCGTCTGCGCGCGCATCTTCAGCGTGGCAACCATACACACGCAGGCTGCCACCGTGGGTGCTGATCTGCTCTACATCGCAGACACGCAGGCCAGCCCTGGCAAAGATGGCTTTTACCGACTGCAGTGACAAATAGGAGTAGTGCTCGTGATACACCGTATCAAACTGGTTGAGCTGCATCAGGCTCATCAGGTGCGGGAACTCAAGGGTGATGGTGCCGCCGGGCTTGAGCGCGGTTTTCAGGCCCATGGTGAAGTCGTTGATATCGGGCACGTGCGCATAAACGTTGTTGCCGATGATCAGGTCAGCCTGTTTGCCATCGGCAACCAGCTTGCTGGCGAACTGCTCACCGAAAAATTCACGCGCAACAGGAACGCCGATAGCCTCGGCCGCCGCTGCCGTGCTGTCCGTGGGTTCCACCCCGAGACAGGGCACGCCACTGGCAACAAAGTTCTTGAGGAGGTAGCCATCATTCGATGCAACTTCAATCACAAAACTTTTCGAGTTCAGTCCAAGCCGGGCAGTGATCGCTTCAACATAGGACTTCGCGTGCGCAAGCCATGTCGTTGAAACAGAGGAGAAGTAGGCATAGTCCTTGGTGAAAAGCTCGTCAGAGCGGGAGTAGTCCTCCGTCTGCACCAGCCAGCACTTGTCACATACAAACAGCTTTAACGGGAAGTACTGCTCCGGCGCCTGCAGGTCGGCCTCCACCAGATAGGCATTGGATGGCGGTGCAAAGCCCAGATCAAGAAAAACATGCTTTAGCGGCGTGCTGCAATGACGGCAGTTCATAGATCGATACCCTGAAAGTTCTTGTTGAGGAGTGGATGTTGTTTGTCGCGTTCGGACAAGTCTGTAACCGGCAAGGGCCACGCAATATTCAAGGCCGGATCGTCAAAGCGCACCCCGCCTTCGGCTGACGGCGCGTAGCTGGCGGTGTGCAGGTACAACAACTCGGAGTCAGGCTCAATCACCTGAAAGCCATGCGCACAACCCTCGGGAATTATGAGCATCAAGGCATTGTCCGCCGACAGCTCCTGGGCGTGATGTTGCAGAAAAGTTGGGGAACCTGCACGCAGATCAACGGCCACATCCCAGACACGGCCCTTGATACAACGCACCATTTTCATCTCGGCATGGGGCGCACGCTGAAAATGCATGCCGCGTACAGCGCCAATGGCGGCAGTACGAGACTGGTTGATCTGCCGGATTTTGCGGTTACCGACAGCATCAGCCAGTTCGTTCTCGCAAAACAGCCTTGCAAAAGCACCCCGGTTGTCCTGGAAATAATTCGTTTCCGCGACACAAACACCTGCAATGGCAGTTGAAGCAAACTTCATTTCAGGTCGCCCAGGCAAGACGCTTTTTTGCGGCTGCTTCAACGTAATCCGTAAGCTGGCTGCGAGTGCAGACCTCCCCTTTTTCCAGGTAAAGCCGATACCACTCGGCGGTACGCCTGAGGCCTTCATCAAGCCCCCACACCGGCAACCACTCGAGCAGGGTACGTGCTTTGGTGCTGTCAAGTTGAAGCAGGCCCGCTTCGTGTGGTTGCGGCACACCAGTCACATGCCAGCGCAAACCACTCCAGCTTTCATTGAGGCGGGACAACACCGCCGACACCGTCTGGTTGCCAGACTCATCGGGACCAAAATTCCAGGCATCGGCGAAACCCTGCTGCTTTTGCAACAGGCGTTGGCCCAGCAACAGGTAGCCTGACAAAGACTCGAGTACATGCTGCCAGGGCCTGGTTGCATGGGGTGAGCGAATCTCCACAGATTCACCACGCACGCTTGCCCTCACCATGTCCGGAATCAAGCGGTCTTCAGACCAGTCGCCGCCGCCTATCACATTGCCTGCACGCGCCGTTGCCAGGAGGGGCGCGCCCTCCCTGTTGAAATAGGACTGGCGGTAGCTGGCAGCCACCAGTTCCGCACCGGCCTTTGAAGCGGAGTAAGGATCATGACCACCCAGGCGGTCGTTTTCCCGGTAGCCCCAGAGCCACTCCTGGTTTTCGTAACATTTGTCGGTCGTGACGGCAACGATCGCGCGCACACTGGCCTCATGCCGACAGGCCTCCAGCACATGGGCAGTTCCCTGCACATTGGTGGCCCAGGTGGTCAGGGGGTCGGCATAAGAGCGGCGCACGAGCGGCTGGGCCGCGAGGTGAAAAACGAGTTCCGGGCGGACTTGCTGAACCACCTTGCTGACTGCGGCATAGTCACGAATGTCGACCAGATGCTCTTTGATCGCCAGGCCAAGCAAGGCCCAATGGCTGGGATCCGTCTCCGAAGGCAATGCCAGACACGTCACCTCAGCGCCAAGCTCCTGCAACCACAAGGCCAGCCAGCTGCCCTTGAAGCCCGTATGACCGGTCAGCAACACCCTGCAACCCTTGTACACCCCACCAAATGCCTTCATGCTTCATCTCCATCACCACCCGGGGGCAAACAAGTACACCCGGACAGGGCGCCGACTATCGCAGTCGACAGGTTCATCTGGTAATTTTCAGCCATGAGACAAAGACCGCCAAAGCTCAACATAGGCCAGCCTCATTTTCTCAAGGCTGAAATTCTCGACAATACGTTTTCTCGAAGCCAGCTGGCGTTCAACAAAAGCCCCGGTTTTGACGCAGTTCACAGCGTCCGCAATCGCAAGGCTCAACGCCCGTGGATCCCGGCGTGGCACCACCCAGCCGGTATCGCCCAAAATCAACGCTGCGTCACCCACATCGGTGGAAATGCAGGGGGTTCCACAGGCCATGGCCTCGGCCAGTACATTCGGGAAAGCCTCGCTGACGCTGGGCAACACATGCACATCGAGCGCATTCATGACCGAGGGCACATCCTTGCGGGAGCCTGCCAGCAGAACGGACTGGGTGAGATTGTACTTAGCCAGCAAATCCATCAGTACGGCATTGCTCTGCGCCATACCGCCGCCAATCAGCACACATCGCACGGGTGTGCCTGCATTTGCAGCGATTGAAAGCGCCTGCAACAGGTTGTCGTGGTCCTTGTAGGGGTCCCATCGGGCTACACAGCCCAGCAGGACTTCCCCGTCTGCCACGCCCCATTCGGTGCGTACCTGCTGCCTCAGGGCAGGGTCAGGCAAAAGGAGCGACAGATCGTAGCCATTCGGAATGACGCAAAATTTGCTGGCGCTGTAGCCCACGGCCTTGTGCTCTTTGGCCGCCTGCAGCGAACAACATGCGATAGCCGCCGGCACCAGTCCGGAGAGGCGCGCGCACACCCAGGCCACTACCAAGGTAAACCGGCTGATGAGTTCAGGACTCAGGTTGCATGACCGGATGCCCCAGACCACGCGCCGGCAACCTGCCAGCCGCGCAGCCAGGCCACCAATAAGATCGGCGTGGTACAGCCAGGTCTGAACAACATCAGGCGCCAGGCGGGCAATCAGGCGGACCAGCCTCACAAATTCAAACAGGCTCGCGAGCTGGAAGAACCTTGCAAACTGAAAGTAGTGCGGCGATATTCCGTGGGCTTCCAGCGCCGCTCCGTAAAACCCCTCACCCTTGAGAGAAATCACAGAATATTCGACGCCCTCTGTCTTTTGGGCGACCAGACGGCACAAAACAGCTTCGGCCCCGCCCTGGTCCAGGGACGTGATGATGTGCAGGACTTTCACCGTCGCCTCCTCACGCAGCAAAACCTGAGCCGCAGATCGAAACGGCAGGCTGGTGTGGATGGAAACATGGGGATGCGGCCATGAAGAATCACAGGAGACGGCTGAACTGGCCAGCGCTGCCTTCGAGTTCATCCCAGGTACCCGACTCCACTATCCTGCCCTTGTCCAGCACATAGATGTAGTCAGCCATACGCACGGAAGACAGGCGGTGCGAGATCACGATCATGGTGACCTTGCCCTTCAGCGATTCCAGCGCACGCGTGACAGCCGCGTCCGTTTCTGCATCAAGGGCGCTTGCGGCCTCGTCTAGTATCAGAAGACCCGGCTCCCCCAGCAATGCCCGCGCGAGCCCCAGTCGCTGGCGCTCCCCACCCGACAGACGACCACCACGATCACCGACCAAAGTATCAAGCCCCTGTGGGGCGCTGGCTATAAAACTGTCTGCGGCAGCTTGCGAAGCGGCCATCATGACATCTTCGTCCGTATAGTGCGACTGGCTCCAGAGGATGTTGCCCCGGATCGTCGTGTTGTACAGCATGGTTTCCTGGCCCATGTAACCGATGCGCCTGCGCAGCGCATGCAAAGGCAATTCATCAATGGCAATGCCATTGACAGCAACCGAACCCGCCGTCACCGGTACCAGGCCCAGCATGGCGTCCACCAGGGTCGATTTGCCGGCACCCGAGCGCCCAACCAGGGCAATACAGGCGCCGGAAGGCACATCGATGGACAAGCCGGAAATAACCTCCGTCTGGTCATGGCTCACGGAAATCCCGTTCACGCTGACCGCAAGGGGGCCAGCAGCGAGGTTTGAAGGCAATGGCGTGCTTCTGGAGACCTCTGCCTGCGACTCCACAACACGCGCCATCTCATTGAGTTTGGCCACAGAGGCCAAACTTCCCGTCAGGGACTGCAGGCTTTGCTGCAAACCGGTGAGTTTGGGAATGAGCCGCACAAAAATCGCAAGAATGACCAGGATCACAGCTGCGTCAATGTTCAGCACGCTGCGGCTGATAACCAGAATGCTGGCCACCATGGCTGCAGCGCCGAAATCAAAAATTCCCTTGACAATTTGGGCATCGAAAGAGTTTGAGAAGGTGTGTCTCCGCAACCTTTGAACAATCCCGCCCATCACGTCAAGGGCCTGCTTTTCAGTTGCAGTGGCCTTGAGAAGCTTGGCACTGTTTACAAACTCCCCCAGCTTTACCTGAAGCTCGGCATTTTCATGGCTGATGCCGGCCCCCACCCTGTAAGCCCGTTGAATGAGCGGCCGGGTGATCAGAAAAAGAAGCGCACCCCCGGCGATCACGCCAAACGTGGTCAGGCCCGACAAAACAGCTGCCAGGGCCATGTAAACAAAACTGTGGATCAGGCCGGTCAGCAGCAACCCTGTCTGATAAAAGGCGCCGCCCAGCCGCTGTGTTTCTGTCACAACCGAATTGATCAGATCGCCATTACGGGTTTTCAGAAAGAGGCCCCACTTGGCCCCAAAAATACCCGAGAGCAGCCGCTGTTGCCAGATGCTGACATAAGCGGTTTGCAGGGACACACCCATGTAGGCCTGGGCCAGAAAGAAAGATGTGCTGATGAAAAGAAGCACAAGGATAAGGAGGGCGATGGCCGGAACAGATACGCCAATGCCCAGCCACTCCAGGAGACCGAGTACGGTACGGGTGATAACCCCCCCGGCACCGGAACCGCCGCCACCACCACCTATCCCGATGGCGCTGAGCAGCGGCACGACACCTGCAATGGTCATGCCCTCAAAAAGGCCGGTCAGCGTCAGGAGGCAAAGGTAAATGGCGTAGCGCATGCCAAATACAGACCAGATGTCCGCGAACAGGCGCCGAAAAGCCGCGAAATCGATCATCAGCGCGGCAACTTTCGCCAAACCGCCCGAACTGGCCCATCACAAGGGACGAACGCAGGAAAGCCGGCCCGGCAGGCAGGCAGGTACGGGATATCGGCGAAAAACAAGATGGAAAAAGTTCTCAAGACTTTTACAAAGAAAAAGGCCGGTTGGCCCATGGGAATTACGGACTTCAGGAGGTGTCTCCGCCTCTGGAACCGACCGCCGATTGTATCCGCCGCGCCTGCAGCCCCTGCCCCTTCAGCCAGCATGCCTTCGCCGCGACCAGCGCACCGCCAGCGCGCTCAAGGCCAGGCCCACCGTCGCGGTCAAAAAGCCGTAGCGCATGCGCTGGAGTGTTCCCATATTCGGCACCAGATAGACATGAATCAGCGTCAGCAGGGTAAAGAAGCCCAGCACAAACCAGAACTCGGGCTTGCGGCGGTAGACCCACATCGCGAGTGGCAAGAACAGCATCGAGGCATAAACGGCCAGCATTTCCACGCTGATGACGCGCCGCATGACGGTGTTGGCGGCCACGCTGCCCTCCGCGAGCCAGTCGTTGGGAAATGGCGCCAGAAAGCCTATCTGCAAAGCTCGCGGTATATAACCCAAAAGATTACAGACAGTGCCCGGCACAAAATCCGGGTCCATATTGCTTCTGGCGTTTTTGTAATTGTTGCCGGAGAGAAAGAAATCGCGCATGGCCGCCACGGTGCTGGAAAGCTTGTCCGCGCCTGCAATCATGCCCCGCGCCAGTGGGCAGTGCCCCGGCATGTAAGGCATGACGGTTTCGCGCGCGACCACATCGCCCTTCCAGCTTTCAACCCGGTAGTCTGATGGTTTAGCGAGCACCACCAGCGCCGGGATCATCACGAGTACCAAAGCAGCCACAAAAACGCGCCTGGCCGGCAGTGTGCCCAGGCGCCACCAGAACAGCGCAAACAACAGTCCCGCAGCTGTGGTGAGGCCGGCAACCGCCTGCATCATGATCATGATGTGGGGACGCACCAGCCACAACAGGAACAGACCCAGCACCAAAGGAAGGAACAAGGCCGAATACGCCGGTGTGGCAGATGCCCAGAAGGCGGGTCGGAAGGCCTGCATCCAGCCCAATGCGCAGAGCAACATGCCCAGGGCAAAAATGCCGTCCTTGTGAATCTGGGCATACCAGATCGCCGCGGAAGGAAACAGCAGGAAAGGCAGGGCAGCAACCACCGAGGCCAGCCTGTTCTGCGAAACAAGGTATGCGATCAGATAGACCGTCATGCCTCCAGCCGCGTGCACCAGCGCATTCAGCGGTACGAGCATGTAAGGCTCGGGCGTCACGAACACATACAAGGCTGCAGCGATGCCGGTGGGGGCGTTGCCTGCTGGCCTGAGCTCCCAGACCGACCAGCCCTCTTTTTGAATGCGGGCAGCCAGTTCCACAGCCGTGAGGTTCATACCCGCCGAATCACCACCAACCAGCATGCCATGCCCGGCATGGAGATGCGGAAAGAAATGCGGCAACAGGACCAGCTGAACCGCCCAGGCGACAACGCAGGTACCAAGGAAGGCTGCGACAAATAGAAGCCAGGGTGTCCGCTGCAGCCAGGGCTTGCCTTCAAAATTAAGCTGATGCGGGGGTGTTGACGTCATGGGGTCCTGGGGTCTGGGGTCTGGAACTATCCGGGGCTGGAATCGGGAGGATCCGTGATTCTCCCGCGTTCTGAACCGATCTCGAGCCAGCATTCGGTGGAAACAGCTCGCCAGCAGATATATGTAAAGTCGACTTTACATTTTGGCCTTCCAAGTGCGTTTTATGCATCGCAATTGATGCTTCAAAGGCAATTTGAAGCCATTTTTGGGCATTTTTGACCCTTAAAAATGGCTGCAGGCCAATAAACACGTGCGTCAGCAGCTATGAAATATATAGCAATTAGATCCAGACGCTCGATCGTCCTGTCAACTTGAAGGCTAGATGCGGCGAATCAGCCGACGACGCAGGTACAGGGGAACGACCTTGATCTGCTTCCAGGTCACGAGCGCTGCCGCATAAAGTCCCATCACCGGTCCGCCGAGCTTCGCGCATGCCCTGTAGACCGCCGCAATCAGGCCTCCCACGGCAACTACAAGATTAAAGCGGTCGACATAATCCTGTTCCTTGACACGTCTGAGGTTGCTTTTGGGGACTTCGTAATAATGGAACCTGACCCCAGGGACATGCAGAAACGAACCCAGCATGCACGCCGCCAGCATCAGAGGCAAATCGGGCCACCAGGCGCAGTAGGAATACGGTGCCTTCCTGATAGCCCATGTCCGCCAGAGGCCGTAGAAGTAGTAGCACTGCAATGGCGCAAGTTTGGACAGGCGCTGTTTCACCGTCAGTCCGGTGGTCGCAAAGTCAAAGGGCGTGAAGGTCCCTATCTTGTCAGTGGGTGTGATCGTGGTGACGTCACAGAAAGCCATGACAGGCTCGGGAGAGGCGTCAAGCGAGTTTGCAAGCTTCTCGATGAAATCCGGGTCCCAGTTGTCGTCGCAGGCGGCCCACATGAAATACGGCGCCCGCGCCTTGGACAGTACGTAGTGGAAATTGTCATAAGCCCTCAGGCTCTTTTCATGGCGAAAGTACCTGACTCGTTTGTCTGCTGCTGCGGCTTCCAGAAGGATTTCGGTAGACCCGTCTGACGACCCATTGTCGGAAACCACCAGCTCAAAGTCGGATTCGGTCTGGCTCAGCAGCGTTTTGAGTGCGTTGCGGATAAAAGCAGCGCCGTTATAAACCGGCATGCCGATGGTGACTCGCGGAACGCGCGCCTCGACTACGTCAGCCTCGGCCTCGAAATCAGCCACGATGGGAAGCTACTGCAGCAATCAGCACCGCCACACTGTCACGCCGTGCGCTGCAGGTAGCCATCGGGCGCATTGGTCATGATGAGCTTGTTCTCAACAATCTTGTCGACCTCAAAAACCATGGCTTCACCCTGCAGACCCTTGCTGCGACCGTCCTTCAGGCGGCTGAGGTACTCCCAGACCGCGGTCTTGGGACTGTTTCCATGTGCCCAGGGTTTTCCAGCGCTGATCTCGGCCGGCAGGTCTTCCACAACCGTATCGAACACACAGCAATAGCTGCCGACGCTGGTCAGTGGTGCATAGGCTTCGAGTTCGGCCACGACATGGTCATGCGCATGGTTGGAGTCCAGGCAAATCATGACGCGCTGGTAGCCTTTGGCGAAATTACGCACCTTTTCGACAATCTCCGCATCGGTGGAAGGCCCCTCGATCATCTCGATCAGGTGCGCCATGGGATGGGCTTCGATAAGCGCCCGGTTATGGGCGCGGATATCAATGTCTATGCCCAGCACCTTGCGGCGTGAGGCTTTCGGGTCCAGTGTCTTGCCCGTTTCGACAGCTTCGCAGTAGTCAATCTGTGCCAGCATGGAAGCGCTCATGACGAGGGATCCACCATGGGCAATGCCGGTTTCGATGACAAGGTCTGGCTTGACCTTCCAGATCAATTCCTGGGTGGCGATGATGTCCATCGGCATCTGGATGATGGGCCGCCCCAGAATCGCAAAGTTGTACATGTAGTACTGGAGGAAGGACTTGGTATGGAACTCCTTCGACAGCCGATGCCAGTCTTTGTCCTGAGCATAGGAAGCGATATTCGCGAGCTTCATCGCCTCAAATTCAGCGATGGGATCGACGGACTTCTTGATGCTCACAAATCATCTCCAGCTTGCCGGGGAATTCCACATTCAGTGAGCAATCCGCCGACGGTATCAAACAAATGGCCCGGCCTGTAGTCAAACTCGTGCCCGGCCCGGGAAACATCGACCAAGGGGAAGGTCCGGGTTGGCGCTCCGCCTGAATAACCTGCGGAGAAGCCAGTCAGCGTACAGATTCTGTCAAGCAACACCTTGTGGGTGAGGTTGCGGCCGCTGGCGACATTATAAAGACGCTGCCTTCCGCCAAGACTGATCGCCTCCAGCAACTTGCAGACATCTTCGACCCCAACGTAATCCTTGCCCGACTCAGGCGACTCGTTCACCGTGACCCGGCCATGAAGCTGCAGGTCATTTAATACGGACCCCAGAAAAGTGTCCGTACTCATGCCCTTCCCATAAACATTCGAGAGCCGCGCAACACGTATGGCGGGATTTGGAAGCGTCAGGCACAGCGACTCCCCCATCAGTTTGCTCAGGTTGTAAAGACTGTCAGGGCCTGGCGGAACCAGGATGGCGTCATCCTCCGCGGCCTGGGCTTTATCAAGGCTGGCATAAACGCGCGTACTGGAAAGATAAAGCCAAGATTCAAAGCGGCAGCCTTGCAGAAGTTTCGCCAGCAGGGTCACATGCGCATCGATGGTGTCAAAAGGCCGCTTGCGAAAATCTGCGGTCAGCCCGATGGCATAGATCACATGGCCGAGTTCACTTTGACCGATTCCTTCGAGATCCCTTCCAGGGACTTCCACCGTATGGCCCTGCGCTTTCAGGTGGTTGACCAGGTGGCGGCCGATAAAACCTTGACCACCCAAAACGGTGAACTTCACTTCCGCCATCCCATAAGCTTGAGCGGATTACCCGCCTGGATGCTGTAGGCAGGGATTTCCCCCCTGACCAGACTCATCGCACCAATGACACAGCCGCGCCTGAGGATGGCACCGTCCAGGAGCACGACCCCCGCTCCTATCCACACATCATCTTCAACCACAATTCCACCCTTGCCGGGCCTGAAACCCTGATCGCGGATCAAACGATGGCGATCGCCGTATTCGTGGTTGACGGGCGCAAAAACGCAGTTGGCCGCAATGGCCACTGAATCGCCGATGCTGACGCCGTTTCCGGTATAAAAAACACAGCCCGAGTTGACGACCGACCGGCTGCCGATGACGACGTTGCCGGCACCACCTGCGGGCTTGAATTTCACGAAGCTGTCGATGACCGAATGCGCACCCACACGAATTTCAGTCCCACGCAAGGAGTCTTCAATATCCGCAAGAGCGGACACCCTGGCACTGGGATCAACGACGATGGTCACAGTGGGCCTGCAGCTTGTGAAGCGTCACTTCCAGATTTTCCAGGGTGCCTTGCCACTGCTCCAGAGCTCTTCCAGCAAGGTCTTGTCCCTGAGCGTGTCCATGGGCTGCCAGAAGCCCTCGTGCTTGTAGGCCGACAGCTGCCCCTCACGGGCAAGCCGCTCAAGAGGTTCACGCTCCCACGTGGTCGTGCTGTCGGCGATGTAGTCGATGACTTTTGGTGAAAGCACAAAGTACCCGCCGTTGATGGACGCTCCGTCACCCTGCGGCTTCTCCTGGAAACCGGTAATCTTGCCGTGGGCGATGTCAAGGGCACCGAAACGCCCGGGGGGTTGCACCGACGTCACCGTTGCCAGAGTGCCCTGTGCCTTGTGGAATTCGATCAGCTTGCCCACGTCCACGTCAGCCACACCATCACCATAAGTAAAGCAGAAGTCCTCATCGCCCAGATAAGCAGCTACACGCTTCATGCGTCCGCCCGTCATGGTGTCCTGCCCGGTATCGACCAGCGTCACCTTCCAGGGCTCGGCGCTGGCGTGGTGCACTTCCATCTTGTTGTTGGCCATGTCGAAAGTGACGTCCGACATGTGCAGGAAGTAGTTGGCGAAGTATTCCTTGATCAGGTAACCCTTGTAGCCGAGGCACACAACAAAATCGTTGACGCCGTGGCACGAGTAGGTCTTCATGATGTGCCAGAGAATAGGCATGCCCCCGATCTCGACCATGGGTTTGGGCTTCAATACCGTTTCTTCGCTTAACCGGGTGCCTAGGCCACCGGCCAGGATGACTGCTTTCATTTTTTTTATTCCTATTGAGTGGCGTTCATTACGATGGATAGTCACAGGAGGCAGCTCAACATAGACCCTCATGGTCTAACGTCAACGTTGACGCCATACTAATTTCTATTACCGGCCACCACCTGCTATGCGGTGTGTTTGTAGTCAAGCATGGCCAGTTCCTGAGCAATACGGACGCCCGCATCCCCAGCTCCATAGCGTGAATCGGGCGGATAACGCCCATGGTTGATCTGGATCCGCAGTTTTTCCGCAATGTCGTCGGTGTCATAGGTCGCAAACACAGCGTTATTACCATGTTCCCGCCCCTGCTGGCGGTCCCCTACGATCACCGCTGGAACGCCGAGAAATGAACACTCTCGAATGAAGGACGAAGAATTCCCCACGCAGCAGACGGCGTTGTTTATAACCCTGGCGTAATCTTCGGGGGAGAAATTCTTGTAGTAGTAGATGGGTTCTTGCATGTTGAGCTCACGAAAATGCCGAATGCCTTTGGAAACATCGTCACTCCCAGCATCAACATTGGGCCACATCACAATCTTCTGGAGGTTAACGAGGGACTTCAACGCCTGAAGGCTGCTACTGACCTGCGAAAACCCGTGACCATAGCTGGTCGTAACCGGATGTTGAACCATTAATACATAAGGTTTTGTCCAGTCGATTGGCCTGCCCACCCCAAGATATTTGGTCATGGACTCATTACTAACAGACAAATCTTCGTGCACCAGCACATCCATGGCCGGACATCCGTAGTTGTAGACGTAAAGCGGATCTTCTCCCATCTCAATGACACGCTTTTTTGAGTCTTCAGAGGATACAAAATGAATATCAGCCAGCTTGGTGATCGCGTGACGAACGCGATCATCAATATTTCCACTGACTTCGCCCCCCTGCAAGTGAACGAGCGGAATATTGAGATAAGTCGCAGCAATCGCCGTAGCCATCGTTTCAAAGCGATCGGCCACTGTAACCACCATATCCGGAGCCAGGTCTTCAAAAGCGGTTGACAACTCGACAATGCCGAGCCCAGTCGATTTGGCCTGCGTAACCAGAGTCTCCCCCTCAATAACGTAATGGATGGACCTGACGGGCGTGAAGCCGTCCTTTTTGATCACGTTGATGGCGTTGCCAAAACGCTCGAGTAATGTGGAGGCACCAACGACGAGCTGCAGCTCAAGTTCAGGGTGTGCCTGTATTGCCTTCATCAGGTATTTGACCCGTCCGTAGTTTGCACGGCTGGCAACCACCACACATATTTTTTTCATCGATTTTGGTGCTCTTGAACTTTAGAAGTTTTGCGTCGGGATCCGGAATTTGCATGATGCTGCCTAAAGGCGCCAAAGCCAACTCAAGCCAGATCATCTTGCGTCAGAAAATCCCAGCGCTTTTTGGCCCGTTTCAGCGTTCGGCCCATGATTTCAGCCATTTTACCGACCCCAAGACCACCGTCTGCGGGCTTTTTGCTTTCCATATCCTCAAAGCGCAAGGTCTCGCCAGCCTGCATGTCCCGGTTGACGGCCAGCGCCTTGCCAAACATGCGCCTGAGTTCGTGTTTGCCCTCATCAGCCGCCTTGTCAGGGCCTTGCCCCCTGGCCTTCTCCAGAAAGCGAATGCCGCTCACCAACTGGGCAAAATCGTCGACCGTCAGGGAGGCTTTGGCATCAGGCCCGAACATGCGACGGTCAAACGTGATGTGGGCTTCAATGACTGCGGCGCCCAGCGCCACCGCACCCAATGCCGCGTAGATCGTGCCGGAGTGATCCGACAGACCCACAGGGCAGGCATATCGCTCGCGCAGGGTCGCCAGCCAGGGCAATCCGATGTCTTCTGGCGCCGTTGGATATTTTGTTGTGCACTGAAGCACGGCCACCGGTACCTGGCGTTCGCGCATAAGGGCCACGGCTGCGTCGATTTCCTCAAGCGCGCCCAAGCCGGTCGACAAAATGACTTCTTTACCTGTGCGAGCGAGCCGCTCCAGCAACAGGGGGTTTGCAAGATCGCCTGAGCCTACCTTGTAGCGCACCACACCTATGCCTTCAAGCAGGTCAACGGCAGCATTGGAAAACGGTGTGGCCAGGAACTCCACCCCAGCCGCTTCACAGCGCTGCTTCAGGTCAGCCCACTGGGCAGTTGAAAGCTCCATACGCTTCCAGTAGTCATAGCGGGTTGCATCGACCGGTGAAAACCGCACCCGAAAAGGCTCCAGCGCGCTACTCTCCGCCTCTGCTATGTGCACCTGGAACTTGACCGCATCGACTCCGGCGACAGCAGCAGCGTCCACCAGGGAATGCAGAATGCCGACACTGCCATCATGGGCTTGCGCAATCTCGGCCACCACAAAAGTTCGGCCAGCAGCTTCGTATTCAGCCAGTTTCATGTGTTGGTCTCCGTGCTATCAATAACCTGGGCAAGCTTTTTGACAATGAAATTTTCAGTGCACGCCATGGCAGTGAATGTCGCACCGCCGACGTGCGGCGTGACGATGACATTGCGACCCTTCGCCGCAGCGTTCCATTTTGCAAGCTGGTGGCCACCGGCTTCGTGAGCCAGCACGTCGGTCGCCACGCCCGCAAGCCTGCCACTTTCAATGGCAACGAGCAAGGCATCTTCGTCAACCAGCTCACCGCGTGCGGTGTTCACCAGGTAATGGCCACGCAGCAAGGCGAGTTCTGCCTGCCCGAGAAGGGGCGCAGCTCCATTCACATAAGAGGCGCACAAAATAATTATGCGGCTGGTCTCAATCAGTTGCTCCACGCTTGCCAGCCGACTCCAGCAGCTTTCGGCCTTGACATCGCGCGTATCAACGTAGCTGACACTGGCGCCAAATGCCTCGCAATAACTGGCGACCCTGAAACCTACCCGTCCCAGACCAATAATGCCCACACGCTGCCCGTAAAGCTCTTCGCCCCGAAAAAGGTCCCGGTCCCAGCCGCCGGCTTCAACGTGTGAAAAGGCGCCACGATAGTTGCGCAGAAGGGCCAGTACCAAACCGAATGTGTGCTCGGGCGTTGCCCGGATAGTTTCAAGAAAGACCTGCTCACCCCTCAGGCTGACAACCTTGATGCCGCGTGAGGCGACGGCACTTTCGTCAAGGTGAGTATGGCCAGTCGTTGGGCTACAGATATAACGCAAAGCCGGTGCCTGCGCCAGGAAGGCGGCATCAATATGGTGAGCAAGGCGAACAAAAAGTACCTGCACTGGCTTAAGGAAGGCCTGTAAGTTCTTACCATCAAACGGAACAACCACATGCCCCATAGCCTGCAGTTCGGCGATGGCGGCAGAGTCAAACCGGTCAGGTTCAAGCAAACCTACCTGCACATGACCGCCCGCAGCAAAATGAGATCGTCAGGCGCATCAACATCAATCGAGTCCAGCTTGCTCATCTCAAGCAGGACAGGCCGGTCACAGACCAGCGAACCAGTCGCCTTGAGGTAGGCTGTGCGGGTGACATAGAGGGCACCGTTGCGAACCATGGCAGGGCCATGCTCCTGCCGTCGAACGCCCTTGTTGTGCAGTGGGTTGCGGGGAACCAGCGTGCCATCGGGCTGCGGGTCATACATCACCAGCTCATTGATGTACTCCTCCCGATAGCAGGAAATCAGGGAGTCCGATTGCCCGGCTGCCATGCGCGCCACCGCTTCGGCAATAACGGCGGCATTGCGTATGGGGCTGGTCGGCTGAAGCAGCATGACCGCATCATAAGCACCGTCCTGCGGCTCAAGAACTTCAAGTGCATGCAGGACGTAGGCAAGCGCCTTGGCAGTGTCCGTTGCCGCAGCTGCGGGTCGCATAAAGGGAACGTCGGCCCCCAGCGCCCTGGCACGGGTTGCGATTTCGTCATCATCAGTCGAAACAATGCATCTTGCCAACGTGCCATTGCCAAGTAATTGCCTGCCGGTTTCGATTGAATAGGCGATGAGGGGCTTGCCGCATACATCCGCAAGATTTTTGCGCGGTATTCCTTTTGAGCCTCCACGGGCAGGAACTATTCCTAGTATGCGCATAAATGAACATTAATCCGTATGATATTGATCGAATCTTGAACCGAGGCCAACAATGTTCCCATTCTCGCTCTTCGTTGCTAGCCCCCTCAACCGTGCGCTTTTTATGCTCGCTCTAAAAACGGAGGATCGGGCTTAACAAAGGCCTTATATGGACTGTCCCTGAGCAACACTCTCAAGCCACCTAAGTGGAGCATCCATAGGCAAATCGAGTTCCTGCAAAACATACGGGACAAGGCGAAGGGCGGCCTCGCGACCAACCGGAGAAAAGGGAAATTTACCTCCGAGATATGCAAGCAAGAATCTGTGAATCTCATCATCTAGGCCTTCTCTCTGCATAAACTCCCCGCTAATCAGCACTCTGTGAAAAAGCGCCGGCAGATCTTGTGGAGCTTTAGCACGGTAGTACAAAGGAGTGAATGTATGAAAAGTACGACCCAGCATCAGCACAGGGATTCGCATGGCAAGCGCCTCCAATCCAATAGAGCCGCTAACGGACACAACCATCTGACATTTCCGAACGATCTCTTTTGACGGCAGGTCAGAAAAAACTACATTGTGTAGTGAGGCCATGTGCTTGTATTGCCAAAGAGGACGCATGCCCCGCCCGCGAGGATGCTCTTTAACGACGAGTGTGTAGCCCAAGGGCAAAGCCTTGGACAAGGCTTCGATGACCGTCACTTGATTCGAATACCAAATGCCATTAACCAACGTTGATGCTTCAGGCTGAAAGTGCATTGCATAAAACACAGCCTCTTTTGGAATCTCCGAAATCTGAGCAGCCAAAAACCGTCGCCCTTGATATCTGCGGACTAAGCGCAATAGATTCGCGCCCAACTTCCTCCGCCAATCTATCTTGTAAAAATCAATATTTGCATTCAGCTGATTTTGCTCTCTTAAGTAGGAAATAATCCGCCTGCTCTGTGGTGTCACCGGCTTTTCAAAATCACTTTTTTTATAGATGTGCGCCAGGGTTTTATTGCCGTCATAAGCAATCAAGGCATTTGAAAATTCCTCCGCTTTTTTGCGCTCATCGTCTGTCAGAGGCCTATCTCTCAATTCCAGGTATCTGCGGACCATCGCAAATGATTCGAGGTATCTCGTATTGGCAAAATATCCCGCTTCAAGTGCGCCTTTTTCATTGAGAAAAGCTGGTTGAGGGATCAAAAGCCGGATTCCCTTCTCCTCCGCGACAATTGAAGCTATAAGGGTGAAGATATTGTCACCAAAGACTGTGATGACAGCTCGGGGTTTAAATCTATCAAATTGGGTCTCGAAAAATGAGACCAGCCGGAGCACAAGGGGAACAATGTATTCGTCCCTCTCCAGCCGAGATCCCGTTCCACCCATCAGGAAAGAGTAGTCGGTAAATGATCGCTCTGCGGCAACCACTGTTCCCCACGGTACGTCGGGAAAACGTCGTCGAAGATCTGTCAGCGTAAAAAGCGGTCCCGACTCATTGCTAACAAACTTTTCACAGGAGTGAATTAAATTAGGATTAAGGCCTGTAGCGCTTGCGGTACTCGCATCGTTGGTCGATAGAACCAAGAGCTCAGCAGTAATCGCAGCTTCTGTCTGAAGGGCCTTCGCCAACTCAGCAAATGCGTCTAAAGATAAATGGTGGGATATCAGAATTATCGGCGAACTATTTGTCATTCTTAGTAGTCAAGATTTTTCATAAAACGCACCAAAAAGCGCTTCGATTTTCACCTCACGTGGACTCTTACCAGGAATCAATTGGCTGCGAAACATTTGACAAAAGGTTAGACTTACCACCCCGCATTTGCAACGACAAAATCAGTTACCAGAAATGCGGTCCATCACACCATTTCCACGTGAAGGCTCAGCCATCAAGAAATGCTCGCGCCCACAACTCAAGGTTGACCCATTGCCAGATAAAAAAAGAGTTTTCCTGCTCCCCCGAAAGATAGGCTTGATACGCTCGCCTGGCCTTGCTTGGATCGACCCACCCCCGCTCGAGAAAACTTTCGGACGACAGCACTTCGCTGACCAGACCGCGCCACCCCTGGGCCAGCCACTCCCTCTGTGGCGATTGCACGGAACGTTTGGCCGAAAACGCCACGGCTGCAGATGCACGCTTAGCCAGCAACTTGCGAAACAAAAGTTTCGACCCCTGCGCTCCAAACAGGAATTTCTCTGGAATACCAAAACCGAACTCGACAAGACGGTGGTCCAAAAAGGGAACCCGCAGCTCCCGGGAATGCGCCATGGACACCCGGTCATTAAACCGTAAGCCGCGGGGAATCTTGGTCCGTAGCAGGTCATCTGCTGCCGCCTGCCGAACCGGACTGGAAAACCTTGACTGCGAAGTACCAACGTGAGGCGTGCATGCGCGTAATTCCACTGTCATGGCTTGCGGGCACAGACCATCTGTGCCGTCGATTGATGCACCGGCACGAACTTCTTTCGGGCGTTCTTTCCAGAATGCCTCAAAGTCATTGGTCAAGAGCTGACGCTCAACTGGCGATGCAGCGCTGGCCACGTAAATCTGGTGATAGCGCTTGTACCCCAAAAAAACCTCATCAACGCCATTGCCATCAAGCAATACGGTTACGTCTTCTTTCTGAGCCATTTTGTAAAGCGCGTTGTACCCACACACAGTCACGCCGCCAAAAGGCTCCGCCTGGGACTTTACAGTTTGAGGTAAATAGGCGTTGATTTTTTGCAAATTCAGATTTGCAACGTGCAGGGTGCCTCCCTGGGAAACCTCCTTAACCCATGGGAGCTCGCTGTAGCCTTCGTAATCCTGCGTGAAAAGATGTGCATGACCAAGCTCTGCCAGAGTGGTTCGAACCAGCATTGAAGAGTCAACACCGCCTGAAACATTGAGTCCAACAGCGACATCAGAAACCAGGTGTGAGCGCACGGCTTGTACTATCAGCTCTTCGGTTCGGTCGAGTAATTCGCTTTCAGAGGCGCCAGACAGATCAGGGATGTGCTCGGCAAGGCTGTACCACTGCCGCGCCGATACTGCCCCTGTCTTTAAGTTGACCGTTTCCAGACTGGATGGCGCGACTGATTCAACGCCCGAGAAAAAAGTATGCACGCTGTGGTCGTAAAGCCCATCCTGCAGATAAGCCAACACCGTGGAATTGTCAGCCTGAACGTTCGGCAGAAAGCGTAGCAGCGGTGGAATTTCGCTTGCAAAGAAGAACGCTTCGCCCACTTTCACCCGATAAAGCGGCTTGATGCCAAAGCGGTCTCGAACCAGTGTCAACTCACCCTGTTGCGAATCATGGATGGCAAAAGCAAACATGCCCACCAATTTGTCGAGACATGCGGGCCCCCACAAAGACCATGCGGCCATGAGGACTTCCGTATCACCCCGGGTTCGCCATGGCCAACGCTCACCGATTTCGTTGCGCAGCTCAAGGTAGTTATAAATTTCACCATTGAAGACCATCGCCCAGCGCTCACAAGGCGAAACAAAAGGCTGGTTTGCACCATCGGACGTATCAATGATCTTTAGCCGGGCATGCCCGAGATGCAGGCGATGGTTATCGCGCCAGACAGTTGCCTGCGCATCCGGACCGCGGTGATGAAGATCCGCAAGCGCAGCGTTCAACCGCGTATCGCTCAGACCCGCAGGATTCCAGGCAACGATCAGTCCACACACTATCGTTCCTCAACCAAAAATTGGCTTTGATGCCAGCGAGCACCGCGATACATGCCAATCAACAAGTTTTCCAGACAGAACTCGATTCGTGGAATAAGAGCTTGGGATGACTTACCACTGGCATTACTTTTGCGGCCGAACACCGAGACATCGGACCTATTAAGAAAAACCATTGGGATTGCCGCTTGAATCGATGGAGGTATACAGCTTGTTAGTGTGCTCATAGCGATATCAATGCCCTCACGAAGCTCTGATTTCCCCGATCATCACACTTCACCCAGCTTGCGTTTGCGCTCCTGAAGCCCCGGGCGCGCCAAACTCATGTCTCCCGCCTTGAGGGTGCGTCCATTCTTGATGGCGTTTGACCGCAAGCGGCGCCCCAGTGTTCTCTCCATCTGCTGCCCAAGCCACAGCACCCGGTCAATGTCATAGCCATGTCCAATGCCCATCTCGTCAACCTGCACAAGCAGGTCTTCCAGCGGTACGATTCCGGGGCTGACGTGATAGTACTTGCCAGTGCCTGGCACAGGGCGGTCTTCGAAAAAATTGACCGGCTGCCCGGCAATTCCACCGAGAGAGGCCTCAAAGCGACTGATGCCGGCTTGCAAGGCCGCAAGAACCGAAGCGGAGCCGATCCGCTTTGTCTCGTGGAAGTGCGCTATGTGAAGCTTTGGATCGGGAAAGGCATCAAGCACCTCGGAGAAATATTTAAATATCTCCGGTGCGGTACCACTCCCGTCATGGTCGCTGTGCTCAATATCATGAGCACCGATATCAAGCCAATGCTTTGTAAATTCGATCGCGTCTTTCATATCGGTAGGTCCGCCGACCGGGCTACCCCATATGGTGCTCACCGTGCCGCACATGACCATTCCCGCATCATTGCATTTCCTGATGCTTCGCTCCGCCTCTTTCCAATACTCTTTAATGGTCGTTCCCGAGTTCACGTAGTGATGTTCCTCTTCAGTCGAGGTCATCATGAGAAGTCGATCCGGGCCGATACCTTTCTCACAAAGCTGGACAGCCTGGTCTACGGCTGATTCGCGAATGGTCACAGCCGTAAAGCAAATCTCGTCGTAATTTATTCCTCGACGCAGGCAGCGATCTTTAAAGAGATCACTGCGGGCGTAAGTTAGAAGCGCCTCAAAATCATCAAACTGAGGCATGAGGTGAGGATTGCCAAGATTGGTAACTTCGATGTGTTTGCAGCCTGCAAAAACCAATTCTGAAAGATAGAAGATCTTTGCCTCTGTTGAGACCCTTTTCTCCTGACTCTGAAATCCGTCACGTATGGTCACGTCACCGATCGTGACCGCCTGAGGCATGCGGGGAAAGATTGTTCTGTAGTCGTACATTGCCAGTTCCGTCGAGTTACTTTTCAAGCGGGCGCAAAAACCGGCAGGGATTCCCTGCATAAATGCCAGGTTCGGTAATATCCTTGGTGACGACTGAACCCATGCCCACAAAGGCGTCATCACAAATGCTCACATAATCACGGACCTTGGCTCCAATCCCAAGCCAAACACGGTTTCCGATACGGGCAGAACCCGAAATTCCGGACTGGATCGTCAAGGTGCAGTTTTGCCCAATGATCGTATTGGCGCCGACGACGCACAACGAACTGATCATCGTACCCTTGCCAACAACGGTCTCGTCAATCCGCCCACGCTGAATGACGGCGTTGGCACCGACATAGACGTTATCCTCCAGCACAACGCGGCCGTAATGGCGAAACAGCACGCGTTCATCTTTGTATTTGGCGATACTGGCACCTTCAGCACCAATCACTGCCCCCTGGTCCAGAATCACCGAAGAACTGATGCAATCAAAAGGCTTGGGGTCATATCCTTTCCGAACCGCGTTATTGAACAGCGTAAATAGCAGGTCTACATGCTCGGTGCGGTAGTAAGTGATGCCGTCAACCGTCGGAAGCACCATGCCTGGCGGAACAATTACCGTCACGTTGACCACACCCCTCGCGACCAGAGCATGCAGGTGATCGATGTATTTCTCGCTTCGAAGAAATGCAACGCTTTCATTCTTGGGAGCTTGCAAAGAACAGACAGAGTAGTGACTGGGCACCTTATTGCGAAAAGCCTGAAGCATTGCTTCCATTTCAGCTTGAGCATTCGACATCACATCTCCACACGATTAATGCAGGACTGTCTGTGCACAGCACATTGTCCAAAAAAAAAAACGATTCACCTCAGTTATTCCAGAAATAGCCGAACCGCAGAAATAACCAGGCCGATGATCGACAACAGAGAGACTTGAGAGTCTGCTTTTGGTCTTATCCACTCGTCACACTATCTGAATACGTATTCATTGCATCCCATGCGGCCTCCGCTGGTGCGCAACTTTCTGAGTGTTAGACCTCGCGGCAAAAAGTATTCAACAACAAATTCTGGCTTGGCCACCTCAAAAGGATACCCCCCCAGCCAGTCAAGCATGTCGTACCACATAGACATACCGCGCTCTATTCTGAGTCGGCCTTGCACCAGCCGAATGACAAAACGTAAAAACAGAAGATAGGGGATATGAAATGCAATCACAAGTGGGCGCAAAAGCGGCCATCGATTGAAGATCTTCTTAACCTCTGTCCAGTAGCGGCTAACAAATCCCTGATCGTTGTAGATTGCGATGAAGAGTGCGCCCCCTGGCTTGAGCGCATTGGCAGCATTGTTAAAGGCTGAGAGCATATCGCCTGTGTGGTGCAACACCCCCCACGAATACACCACATCGAACTGCCCGCGAGCTTTCATATAGGCAGTATCCAGCACGGATCCTTCAGCGACAGTCCAATCGGCATCATCCGCGAAATATCGACGCTTCATCTCACGGGTGCAAGCAACGGATGCGGGATCGTAGTCAAACGAAAATACCTTGGCCCCTAGACGCCTTGCCGCCAAGGAGAACAATCCACTGCCAGATCCTATGTCAAGAAAGGACTTTCCATGCAAAGAATCAACAGCAAGCATTTGTTGCAAAGTAGCCTGCGCTTCGGCAATACGGGCCTCATTCACCAAGGAGAGGAACCGGCTCCAGTTTTCCCCGAACTGAAATCGATCGCCGGACTTCACTTCTGACGAGTGATCTGGGTAAGTCGTTTTAGGCAGATTCATGTGAGGGCGTTGTTGCTGTCAGTGTAAAAATGCCGTCATTCCAGCTTGCGCCCTGGTATCTACCTTCGCTAACAGCATCGAAACAGCTGCGCAACTGCTCTGCTCTGGCGCGTAAAGAATGTTTTTCAAATACCAGTTGGCGACCTGCTGATGCAATGGCCTGCGCTCGGGAGGGGTCGGCTCCCAGTTCTTTTAGAATCTGCGGCAGCTGATCGGGCTCGGCATTCATGTAATGCACTCCGTCTTGAAATCCCAAGGATAAAAATCCTATAGGGGGTGAGCAAATCAACAACGCACCCGCCGCAGGTATCTCGAAGAATTTTCGTATGGGGGTTCCGAACCCTCCGCGAGCCGTGTAAACGTAACGGGTATCCAGCAGATCTCGGAAAAACAGAAGATTGAATAACTTTAACGACGTAAATTTCCTGAAAACTGGCAAGCCTAGGCGGTTAGCCAATCGAAACGCGTTGAAAAACCCTTTGCTCGAATATTTAACCCTTGCAGCCTTGAGTGCGGTAACGGCTTGCTTGCGCAAAACATATTCCACACCGGGTATAGATACATCAGAAGCACGTGAAGAAAGGCCCCGAAATGAGAACTCGGCATCACCCACAAAATGAAGCGATGTTAGAACCCGTTCCGGCTTACGGCTGGTGAAATCCGTCCAGGCATTAGAGAGACGGTCTTTCTTCCGCAAAAAATGAGCTTCTTGGTTAACCCATTCCGGTTGACTTTCCATCTGAGTGGAGAATGCCGAATTTGGCGCAATAACATGCAAATCAAACTCTTCAATTCTGTCGATATGCGATTGCGTGCAGCCATAGTAATCAAGCGTCACCAGGCATGCAAAGCGCAATGCAACAGGGGCAACCGGCACAGCGGCAAGAACATCCTCGTAATACCTGACCAGATCCTCTTTTGGTGATGCAAAAGCGGTATAGTTTTTGGCGTAGTTCGCAGCCGCCGACACGTCGCCCGACGACCGGGCAAAGAGGGGTACATTCGGGCCCAAGACCAATGCATCGTAAGGCCCGGTCTGGTCCATGAACCGAAGCAGGCCCGACGACAGCTCCGAACCCGATACAAATCCCGGCCCGTAAAACCGGATTTCATCAACTGCTGACGCAACCAGATTCGACATCAGTGTGTTTGTCGGATTCAGCGAATGAAGGTGAACATCGGTATAAAGAATTTTCATGTTGGAAAAGGCCAATGCCAATCAAGGCCGAAATTTAATAATTAGGTCGGCCAAATTGGGCAACGTCAATGTCGTAATCAGCACCGACCTGACGGGCTCGCCCATCAATACAAAGCTGGACACGCTCACGCGGGCGTAAAGGCATGGCAGTCCACCACTCGGGGTGCGTCAGGGCATACAGGCGTTCGATGGATGGATCGTTTACAAGATCCATCAACCTCCTGTGGCGCCAGACCCCATTGCTATCAGAACAATAAGTAAAGCGCTTGACCAGAGAGGATGATGACGCATTCACCAGATCAGCATGCAAAGGGCCAGTCAATGCCGCTCCACTTTGCGCCGTTGGGTTGTGGATTGAAAAACATTCAATTGGCTTGTCCAGTAAACCCGATAAAAGAATGCTTTCGCTCTTCAAGGCCGCCTCCATCACTGCCAGATTTCCACTGTAAGCACTGGCATCAAAATGAAGCCCGATGATGTGTCCAAGAGACGCTATTTTCTTCAACAGTGAAATGACCGAAGGCTCGCAGGCGTTGTAAAACCTGGAACCCAGCATGACAAAATAATATGCACGAACACCCACATCCGCCTCAATCTCAGCCATTTTCAGCGCCCGGTGCGGAGACATGTCGATATCGTGGCGCCAAATGGCTACACCATTTTCGTCCGCAGCAGAGTCAAAGCCGACAAACCGGAAGCGCGCAATGGCTGCACTTAACAACTTGGCGTAGCCAAGCTCAGTGAAGTCTTCAATAGCCAGGTCTGCGTTTATTCCGTTCATCGTCGTTATGCATTTGTGGGTTGACCTTCAGCCATTCAAATCCGCCTCAATTGCGTTTGACGGTGCGTCTTTGATGCCGGTAAGTGTAGCGTGCGGCTAATCGGCCCAGATGGCAACGCCGAATCCATTCTTCCCAAAACTATCGCCGTTGTAGACCATATAGCGATTGTCACAGTACTCAAACAAACAGGGGTAACAGATCATGTCGCGCGCCTGACCGTCATCTACGTCAATGCCAGCCAACTCATCGTTGCGCTGCCAGGAATAGCCGTCGCTCGACTCAGCATAACCAATCCGGTATTTTCCAATCTCGGCGCTTACAAACGAAAACCACATTCTGTAAGTGCCGTCAGCGAGCTTGACGACCCAAGAGCGCGCGATGTTTGTTTCCCCGCGGCCAAAATCAATCGCCACTTTGCCTTCACGCCGCCAGTCAATGCCATTTTCAGATTCTGCGTATTTGATGTGATAGTGGGATTGAAGAGTTCCGTCGGTCTTTCGCGTCCAGGCCGTGCCTGATACATAGGTCATGCGCCAGACACCTCGATCGATATATACGTGCGGCGAAGTAACAAGACATGGGTCGTGAGCACTACGAGCCATAATTGGCGCAACGGAATGCTTGACGAAGTGCTTCCCATCTTCGCTCACCGCAAGCCCTATAGTGGCGTAGAACAAGGGAGGCTCAACACCCTGGTTCCAGCCGATGTAATACATAAAGTATTTCTTGTTGTGCTTCACGACAGACGCAGGGAACACGCCATGCTCATCAAAAGTACCTATCCCCCCCGGTGTAAGCACAGGCTGTTCTGAATACGCAGAAAAGCTGACTCGCTCCCCATCAAGCGACAAGTCCACGAAATCGACGCTTGAATGCTGCTGCAAATTTCTTGCGGCAAAGAAAATCCGGACCTTGCCCGAAAGTACAAGTGCAGTAGGCAACTGCGCGTGAGAGTGCGCTCGCGCAGGTCTTCCCTCTGGCAAGGCGTAGAACGCAATTTTTTTCCACATACGTGAGTTAGAACCTCAGTTTGTTACTTGGCACGCGATGAGCTTCAGTGCCTTCGGGCATGTATACGCCGCGGAACGTGGTGTCCTTCATAATCAGCGCGCCAGCACCTATCAGGGTCTCATCAAGTACCTTCACGCCATCGCGCAAAGTTGCATTCACCCCGATAAAAACGTTACTGCCTACCTCGCAATTTCCGGATACGACCACATGAGAGGCGAGGAAGCAATTCTGGCCGAGCTTGCTGTGATGTCCGATATGGTTGCCAGACCAAAGAAAGGTATTGTTGCCAATGCTTGTAAAAGGCTGAATTGTGTTGTCTTCAAGTATGAGCACATTGTCGCCAAGGCTGGTTGAAGGCCAGATATAAACATCCGGATGCACAAAAGTTGGACAATTGAAGCCCAAAGCCTTGACCTCTTCATACGCGGCCTGGCGCAGGCGATTCATTTTTCTGTAGCCTATTGCCACAAAAACATCATATGACCCAGGCGGGCAATTCTGACTCAAACTCTCCAGCTCATACAAAGGCAGTCCTTGTACGTCTTCTGTCTGCTTGAATTGCGCGTGACAGGCAAAGCCCTCAACAATGTAGTCGGTATATTTTTCAAAATAAACCCTCGCCACTTCTGCGAGTAGTCCGGTTCCAGCAATGATTAACTTTTTTTTCATTTACTCCCCGCCTTTCAGACAGCCGTTAACTCGGAGAATGGCAAAACATAAAAACCCTCGTAAGCGTCAAGGACTGCTTGTTTTGTTTGTGAGCGAACTTCAGCGTTAAATATTCTGGTGAAGTAGTAGTAGCTGTATTGCGTCGTGCCCCAACGCTTCTTGAAATCATAGACGCCATCCTGTACAAGCCATGTACCACCCCAATTCCAGTTGAAAAATCCACGCTGGATCGAATCCTGCATTGCTTGGTAAATGATCAATGACAAGGCCTGTGTACTACGGAACTCTTCGCGGATCACTGGAGTAAAGTATTCGACCGTGCGATTGAAGTAGAAGGTCAAAAGGGCTGCAACCGGTTGGCCATCTTTGTTGCCCACATGGATCGACCACTCTCCTTCGCGCATCTCACGTGGTATGGCGTCAAAAAAAGACCTCTTCTTGGGGAGTCCTCCAATCGCTCGCATGTTGTCAGAGTGCGTGTCATAAAGAAAATTCAGGGCATCGGCGTCCTGACGGCGCTGCACCGTGATCCCGTCACGTACCGCGCGGCGGATATTGCGAGGACGAGGATCCTCAAAGGATTTGACTAGCACTTCCGCATCTGCATTGGCGGGGAAGTGCGTTATCAAACCGATGCGCTCATCCAGAAGATCGTGATTGGCGTGCTTGAAGTAGAAGCTGGAATCTTCTTCGAGAGGGTTGGTAATGATGGTGGCGCTTACACCTCCGGCTTTTTGAGCCATAGTATAAAAATGCTCAATGAGGCCGGACTTCGCCTCCACGTCGTCATCAAGCTGAACAACCCCACCATTGCTACCGTAGTACGCGAGAGAATTGAACACAGGCCCTAAAAAGCCTTGTTTACTCACAAATGGAAGAAGTCCTACGAGACAGCCATTTCGCCTTGCCTCAAGCCAACCGCCTTCAGCACCAAGGTGTTGAGACACCAAGGCGATGAATCGCGGGGTCGCATAAACAAGGGAGTTAGGGCACGAAACCAGGTAGTCAAAGAACTCCTGGACAGGAGCGTCCCCGGACACACTGCGTATTTTCAGCATTCAACGCGCTCTAACCAGCTATTCACATTCAATAAGGACCAGATAAGCAGGCGCCTGTTTTGCGAGCCACTCAAGTGTTCCTGCAACAAAGTTTCGACTACAGGTCGATCGATGAAGTCGTATATCGGCGCATTTCTATTCATTAAAGTGCGCTTCACAAACTCAATACTGTCACCCTTGAACCAGCTTGCGTCAGGAGCAGAAAAGCCTTGTTTTTCCGCACGTGTCACGTCTTCGGGGATATGGCGCTTCATCACATCGCGAAGAATTTGCTTGCCATCTCTTGTTTTTTGAAAAAATTTGCCTTGTTTGTCGCCAGGCTCGTTTTCATTGATGCGAACGACATCCGCCAAATTATTTAACTTCAACCTCACAGGGCAACGCATAGCGAAGTCCACAAGGTCATTGTCGAGAAAAGGCACGCGACTTTCGAGGCCATGCGCCATACTGAGCTTGTCCTCCACCACCAGCAAGCCATGCAGAAAGGTCTTGGCTTCGAAATACAGCGAATGATTAATATAGTCTTCGGGGGTTTCAAGGTCATCTTTGTGATGCTTGAATACGTCATGAAAAATGTCCCGCGTCATGACATGTTCGACATCGCCCAAAATAGGCGCAAACATCCGCTTGAGATCGCGGTTATTGACAAGGCGCTGCCAATAACGGTAATACTTATCGATGTAATGCTCGAAATCATCGTTGACCACTGCGCGGTAGTAGCGCCAGGGGTAACCCCCAAAAAGCTCGTCCCCACCGGCACCACTCAGCACCACCTTGACAAACTTGCTGGCAAGTTGAGCCGCGTAGTAGTTGGGGTAACTTTGACCTACACGCGGCTCTTCCAGATGCCAGGACAGCTTCGGCAAGACCCGCTCCATATCACCCGCCTTCAAAACCATTTCATAGTGTTCGGTTTTAAAGTGATAGGACATCGCCTCGGCTTTTGTCCGTTCATCAAAATTGAGTTCAATGCCTGAAGCCGAACTCAGGTCAAATCCGCACGTAAAGGTTTTCAGGTACGGAAATGACTTGGCGGCGATTGCTGTAATCGATCCAGAATCCATGCCTCCACTCAGATAGCTACCGAGCTCCACATCCGTCACCAGTTGGCGATTGACGGCCTGCCGAAAGAGCCTGTCGAGTTCTTCACGATATTCGTCATCGCTGGCTTGTTCGGAGGGTTCGCGGAAATCGTAGTCCCAATATTGCGTTCGACGTAGAACGGGGCTGTGCTGCTTTAAATCCAGTAATCCGTAGTGGCCCGCTGGAAGCAATTGAATATCTTCAAGCAGTGTGCGGTCTGTAAAAATATTCTGAAAGGTGAAGTATTCAAACAACGCAGGCTTATCCATCCGACGATTGAACTCGGGTATGGCAAGTATGGCTTTTTGCTCCGACCCAAAGGCAAAAAAATTACCCTGCTGGCATACATACATCGGCTTGATCCCATAGCGATCCCGAGCCAGGAGCATGACTCGTTCCTTACGGTCCCAAAGCGCCAAGGCAAACATGCCATTGAAACGATCAAGAGCTTTGACGCCCCACTCGGCCAGTGCATTCAAAACTACTTCACTGTCCGTCTTGGATCGAAACCAGTAGCCTTTCGCTTCAAGCTCTGCCCTCAGTTCCCTAAAGTTGTAAACCTCGCCGTTGTAGCTGAGCATGTAGCGATGATCTGCACTGACCATAGGCTGATGTCCGGCGGGGGAAAGGTCAAGAATCGCCAGCCGGCGATGACCCAACCCTACATTTCCCTCGATCCAGTGGCCCTCTCCATCCGGCCCACGATGAGCGATAGCATCCGTCATTTTTTGCAAAATGGGGGGCGCTACCGATGCGCCATCGAGATGGATGATTCCGGCAATACCGCACATTACTGAAAACCTTCAGCCACCACATCAATAACGTACGACTGCTCCGCCTCGGTCATGCCATGAAACAACGGCAACGAAATGCTGCAGTGGTTTGCGGCATAGGCAGAGGGGAAGTCTTCAGGGCTGAGTTCATATTTTTCACGGTAGTAGGACAGCATGTGGACGGCGTGCGTTGCAGGCCTTGTCGATATTCCGCGCTGCTGCAGTTTGTCCATCCAATCGTTGCGCACGGTGTTAACGCGCAAGACAGATGACATAGTGACTGGTTCCGGCTGAAAAAGGCATGGATAGGATTGGTAGCCGTGTTCGTAACCATCAAGCTTTATTGGCGTTCTCAACCAGCCCAAACCTTCAAACGCCGTGTCATAAACAGCCGCCAATCGCTGGCGTTCGGAGATGATCTGTTGGGCGCGATCCATTTGTGCATTGCCCAGCGCAGCCTGCAAATCTGTCATGCGCTGGTTATATCCCGCGTCGGGATGGTCGGCAAGCAGATAGGGGCGCGCACCCAAATGACGCTGCAAGTCAGACATGGCCGCACCATGGTCCCGCAGACGGCGGAGCTTTTCAGCCAACGCAGCGTCATTGGTGGTAACCATGCCACCTTCTCCAGTCGTTATGGCCTTGCGCGGATGGAAACTGAAACACCCGGTATCACCAAGGGTGCCAACGTGTTGCCCCTTGTATCTGGCGCCGAATCCGCAAGCGGCATCTTCCACCACAGCCAGTTTGTGCTTGGCTGCAAACGCCAGAATAGCCGACATGTCTGCAGACAGGCCAAACAAATGCACGGGAAGGATCGCCCTTGTTCGCGACGTTACCAACTTCTCAAGGTGGGAGACGTCGAGGTTGAAAGTAGCAAGGTCGATATCGCAAAACACCACTTTCCCACCCAAATGCTCAACCACATTGGCGGTGGCAATCCAGGTGAATGCGGGAACAATGGCCTCATCTCCTGGTCCAAAACCCAATGCGGCCAATGAAAGATGGAGTGCCGTGGTGCACGAGGTCACAGCAATCGAATGCTCCGCGCCGGTGAATGCGGACCACTTTTCCTCAAATTCACGAACTTTTGGCCCCTGCACCAACCAACCGCTCCGAAGCGGCTCAAGCACGCTCTGGATTTCAGTCTCAAGCAGACTGGTGCGAGCGATAGGTATGTTCATCTTTGAAACCTCAGTCACGCTGGCAGCCCCACCGAACGCCGGCGAGCCTGGACTTCCGCCTTGTGCCCTGCCCGCCACTCAATAAGGCGTTTGAGGCCGTCCATCAAATCAATGCCTGCCGTGAAAGCAATTTCTTCGCTGGCGCGTCTGGCCGACCCAATACGGTTGCGGACCAGGGTTGCCTGACTGCGCGGCGCGTAAGTGATGGGTTTTTTGCAATCCGTCAGCACCAACAGCATTTCTGCAAGCTGCTTGAGGGATGTACGCTTGCCCGTGCCCACGTTATAGAAGCGATCCTGGCTCTCGGCCTTCATGGCGCACACATTTGCAAGACCACAATCTTCAACCGCAACAAAGTCAAAGGCCTCGGAACCGTCACCCATGATGGTCGGGCTTTCTCCGCGGTCAATGGCGTCAAGCATTTTCATGATCACGGCGATGTAGGCACCGTGGTAATCCTGCCGCGGGCCATAAACATTCATGTAGCGCAGGCCGACATAGTTGAGGCCGTAACGAAAGTGGAACGGCCGCAGCATTGCTTCGCCGCAAATCTTGGTCGCGCCATAAAAATTCTGGTTATTGAAGGGATGGTCTTCCGTCATGGGCTCTTCGACGGCATCGCCATATACGGATGCCGATGAAGAGTAAACCAGGCGCTTCACGCCTTTCTTCACGCAGGCCTCCATCACGTTGAAAGTGCCCCTTACATTCACATCGAATGCGCTTCGGGGGAACTCATGGCACTGCAATAGCCAGAGTGCAGCGAGATGAAAAACGCCATCAGCCCCTTCGAGCGCGGCCTCGAGTATGTCGGTCTGCAGGACATCGCCGCCAGCATCAAAAACCCTGACGCGCGGGTCTTTTAATGCGTTGTGCAGGTTTTCCATGCGGCCACGCACGAAGTTGTCATAGATGACGATTTCCCTGACGTCTTCCCTGATCAGGTGGTCCACGGTGTGTGATCCGATCAGGCCGGCACCGCCTACCAGAACCAGTTTTTTGCCTTTGAGTTCCATTCATCTACCTCGTTTGAAAAATCACTTCCCGATATGTACGGGGTCTTGTACAGGATGCCATGCAGAGGCACTGCCTGACGAACCAGTCTGAATCACTGCCCCGTCGCCGCAGCCAACTCCGAGGCGATGCGCATCACGCCTTCCTCTGACAGGTCTGGATGCATCGGCAGACTCAGGGCCCTGGCCGCGGCATAGCCCGCGACCGGCATGCATTCCGGGCAACAGAGGTGTGCGTAAGCAGGCTGCAAATTGAGCGGCAAAGGATAGTGAACGGCCGTTGGTATGCCTGCGCTTTTCAACTTGCCCTGTACAACTTCGCGGTTATCAACGAAGACCGTGTACTGTGCAAATACGCTGTTGCGGTCCGGGCGCTGCGTAACGCGCGAAATCCCCAGTCCGTCGAGTGTAGCGTTGTAGAGGTTTCCAATCTGGAGACGTCTTTCAATCTCCCACTCAAACCGCTCAAGTTTGGCCAGTACTACCGCACATTGCAGCGTATCCATGCGGCCACCCAGCCCGACTCGGGTATGCACATACCTGCGGCTTTGCCCGTGAACCCTGATCTCGCGACATGCCTGGGCAAGCGCATCGTCATTCGTAAAAACTGCACCGCCATCACCGTAACAACCAAGAGGCTTGCTGGGGAAAAAACTGGTGCAACCGAACGTGCTCAGATTACAGCTTTGGCGCCCCTTATAAACGGCACCGAAGCTTTGGGCAGCATCTTCAATCACAGGAATATCCCCGTGACGCGCTGCAACCGCGCTGATGGCGTCCATGTCCGCCGCCTGGCCGTAAAGGCTGACCGGCATGATGGCCTTGGTATGCGGAGTTATTTTGGCCTCGATAAGTGCGGCATCGATATTGCCGGTGTCTGCCTCAATGTCAACAAACACCGGCGTTGCCCCAAGAAGGACGATCATCTCTGCCGTAGCCGCAAAGGTAAACGGCGTAGTAATGACCTCATCGCCCGGGCCAATACCCAGGGCCATCAGGCTGATAAGCAAGGCTTCTGTACCGCTGGCGCAGGTGATGCAATGCCTGGCACCCGTCAATGCCTCAAGCCGCCCTTCGAGTTCGCGGACCTCAGGCCCCATGATGTATTGCCCATGGTCCAGCACCGCATTGATACGTTGCTGGATCTGGGGCTTGAGGGCCTGGTATTGCGCCTTCAGGTCGATAAACGGAATCAGTGCATCCGACATGAGCATTCGCCATCGATCAATTCGTAGATATCACCGGTGTGAGGGCAGATGGCTGTGCCATTGCCTGCGAGCGGTAGCGCGAGCCGCTCGCCAAACCGGCTCATCCATCCGATCTGGCGTGCGGGTACGCCCGCCATAAGGGCATGGGGTTTGACGTCGCGATTAATGACGGCTCCTGCGGCTACAAAGGCGTATTCGCCAATCACCGTGCCACAAACAATAGTGGCATTTGCACCCAAAGTCGCTCCCTTGCGAACGACGGTGGGCCGGTACTCGTCCTTGCGGCTCACGGCCGAGCGCGGGTTGTAAACATTGGTAAACACCATGCTGGGCCCACAAAACACGTCATCTTCAATTTCAACCCCTTCATAGACAGAGACGTTGTTCTGTATCTTGACGTTATCTCCTATGACCACATGATTGGCTACAAAGACGTTTTGCCCCAGGGAACACCCCCGGCCGATGCGGGCACCCGCACAAACGTGTACCCAGTGCCAGATTCGGGTTTCCTCCCCGATTTGCGCGCCAGCGTCCACGATGGCGCTTGGATGGATGGTTGCAGCCATGCGATCAGTATTCGAGCGGCAGCGGCACACGTTTGCCATCGCGAGCCGACAGATAGACGGCAATCAACACCTCCAGCGCCTTGAGCCCCTCGCGTCCGTCTGCCTCTGGCTCGGCCTCGCCGCGCAAGGTGTTGATCACATTGTTGTAGTACAGCGGGTGGCCGAAGCCGTATACCGACGTGGTCTCATAGCTGGCAGCCTTGACCTTCTCGTCGTCCTCATGCGGTTCTGCAAACTGCCATTGCTGGATTTCATTGACCGCAACGCCACCAACGCGAACAGTGCCCTTCTCGCCAAGAATGGTGATGCTGCCTTCGAGGTTTTTAGGATAGGTGAGCATGGTCACATTCATGGAACCCAGTGCACCGGAACGCCAGCGAACGTTGAGCACACCAGAGTCTTCCACCTGAATGTTGCGCTCCAGCGTGCCGGTATAAGCCTGTACGCTTTCAATGGGTCCAATCAGCCAGTCCAGAAGATCGACATAGTGGCTGGCCTGGTTCATGAAAGCGCCGCCATCGTATTCCCAGGTCCCGCGCCATGCGGCGCTGTCGTAATACTCTTGTGGCCGGGTCCAGAAGACGTTGATATTGACCATGTAAATGCGACCAAACCGCTTCTGGTCTACTGCGCGCTTGAGAAGCTGCAACGTCGCGTTCAGGCGATTCTGTTTGACCACGAAGAGCCGGCGATTGGCTTCGTCGAAGGCCTTGACCATGCGCTGACCGTCATGCCAGCGCGTGGCCATCGGCTTTTCCGTCATGACATGTCGTCCGGCGCGCGCGCATTCAACAGCCTGTTCCGGATGGAGCCCGCTTGGGGTCGAGAGCACAACAATATCGGCTGTTGTGACCTCCAGCATGGAGGTCAGGCTTCTATGCCCGTTTGCTCCGGTTCTGGCAGTGGCTTTTTCAAGCGCATCGACATTGGTATCACACACGTCGACCAGCTCCATCCGCTCCGAGTGCTGTCTGATCGCGTCGAAATGATTGCTGGATATGCGTCCGCAGCCCACGAGGGCAACACGAATCTTCCGGTCAGCGATTACAGGGTAGTCATGCATGGTGTGCGCAAATATGGAGTTTGATAATAGTTTAGAAATTCAGCACAACACGGCGGCACCAGGGCTTCCGGGATGAATTGTTGCAACGCCCACCCCGGGAAATGCACACGCAAATTCCTTTGCCCCTGTCCCGTAAGGTTAAAATTGTAAATTGTCCCTGAATGTGCTCCTGGGCGTCACGTTCACTATTATTTGATGGCAGCGGGGCGATATGCGTGTACCCGGCGCGTGTAAGAAACTCCTCGAAGAAAACTATCGATGAAGCATGAGGTCGGTTTTTGAAGCGTCTATTTGATTTGGGCTTGGCCTTGGCGCTTGCATTGGTGCTGGCGATACCGCTGGTGGTGGTTGCATTGCTGGTGCGCCTCACGTCTCCAGGCCCGGTGTTGTACTGGTCCGACCGCGTCGGACGCCACAACAGGATTTTCAGCATGCCCAAATTCAGGAGCATGCGTATAGGCACGCCAGAAGTAGCTACCCACCTCCTGGCCAACCCCGCCGCCCACCTCACCCCGATCGGACCATTTCTGCGGAAAAGCAGTCTTGATGAGTTGCCCCAGCTCTGGAGCATCCTCACGGGCGACATGAGTTTTGTGGGGCCGCGGCCTGCCTTGTTCAACCAGGACGACCTGACGGAGCTTCGCACCAGCAAAGGCGTTCATGAACTGGTTCCCGGGCTGACTGGATGGGCGCAGATCAACGGGCGGGACGAACTCCCGATTCCGGAAAAGGTGGCCCTGGACGCCGAATATCTGCAAAAACAGTCCTTCCTGTTTGATTTGCGCATCCTTTGGCTGACGGGGCTCAAGGTCGTACTCGGACATGGCGTAGTCCACTGACCCGTCCCGCGTCGTACAGATGGTGATGCCACTGCGGCATCTCCTCCTGCTCACAACATCGCATCCTTGAACTTCAAGCCTGCACTGTCTTTTGCCGACAGGCTGGGCACACCCTCAATCGGCCAGCTGATTCCCAGATCCGCGTCGTTCCAGGCGATGCACCGCTCCTGGGAAGGTGCATAGTAGTCCGTCGTTTTGTACAAAAAATCAGCCGTTTCGCTCAATACGAGAAAACCGTGAGCCAGCCCCGGAGGGATCCAGAGCTGCTTCTGGTTGGCCTCACTCAGCTCAACGCCGATCCATTTCCCGAATGTCGGCGATGAGGCCCTGATATCCACGGCGACATCAAACACGGCACCTCTTGCCACCCGAACCAGCTTGCCTTGAGGCTGCCCCAGCTGATAATGGAGACCGCGCAACACCCCTTTGGATGACCTGCTGTGGTTATCCTGCACAAAGGAAAATTTTGTGCCCGTGGCAGTATTGAAAGCCTGCTGGTTAAAACTCTCAAAAAAGAAACCGCGCTGATCACCGAACACACGTGGTTCGATAACCAACACATCAGCAATTGCGGTCGGTGTGACGTTCATGGATGTCCGCGCTCCGTGAGCAACCGCAACAAATATTGCCCGTAGCCACTTTTGGCCAGCGGCCCGGCCAGTTGCTCCAGTTGGGCATCAGTGATGAACCGGTTACGCCAGGCTATTTCCTCAGGACAGGCAATTTTCAACCCCTGGCGGTGTTCAAGCGTTGCGATAAACTGCCCCGCTTCCAGCAGGCTGTCGTGGGTTCCGGTGTCAAGCCATGCATAGCCGCGCTGCATGACCTGCACGCTGAGCTGGCCGCGTTCGAGATAAACCTGATTGACTGTCGTGATCTCGAGCTCCCCACGGGCGCTCGGCTTGATTGATTTGGCGATATCGACGACCTGGTTGTCGTAGAAATACAGGCCGGTCACGGCGTAGCTGCTTTTGGGCTGTGCCGGTTTTTCCTCAATGCTGCTGGCCTTGCCTTCAGCATCAAACGCCACAACGCCATAGCGCTCGGGGTCCTGGACGTGATAGGCGAAAACCGTCGCCCCTTTCCCACCAGCATCGGCCTGCATCAACAGCTTTTGCAGGTCATGGCCATAAAAAATGTTATCGCCCAGTACCAGCGCGCTGGGAGCACCATCAAGAAACTCTTCGCCAATGATGAAAGCCTGCGCAAGGCCATCCGGGCTGGGCTGGACTGCATACTGAAGCTTCATTCCCCACTGGGAGCCATCGCCGAGCAATTGCTCGAAACGGGGCGTGTCCTGCGGGGTGCTGATGATGAGGACTTCGCGTATGCCTGCAACCATCAGCGTGCTGAGCGGGTAATACACCATGGGCTTGTCATACACCGGCAGCAACTGCTTGCTGATGGCCAGTGTGGCCGGGTGCAGACGGGTGCCCGAGCCGCCTGCGAGGACTATGCCTTTGCGTTGTGTCATGTATGGATTCAGGTAATTTCAGTCAGCATGCGGGCGACACCCACCTGCCACGAGGGAAGCTGCAAGTTGAAGTCTGCACCAAGTTTATCGGTGCACAAACGCGAGTTGTGCGGGCGCACGGCGGGTGTAGGGAAGGCTGATGACGGTACGGGGTCAACGGTATCTGGCGAGGCCGTCAACACAAGGCCGGCTTTTTCGGCCTGCGCCACCACGAACCGGGCATAACCATGCCATGAAGTTACCCCTGCAGCCACCACATGGTAAACGCCGCCAGACTGGCCGGAACCGCCACGCACCGAACGCACCATATGCGCAGTCACATCCGCAAGAAGATCTGCGCCCGTAGGCGCACCAAACTGGTCATTCACCACAGAAAGGCGCTCTCGTTCGCCAGCCAGCCTCAGCATGGTCTTTGCAAAGTTGCCGCCCCTGGCTGCGTATACCCAACTGGTCCGCAGGATGAGGTGGTCGGCACCGCTGCCGGCAATACGCCTTTCACCCTCAAGCTTGGTACGGCCATAAACGCTGAGCGGACCCGTAGGGTCAGTCTCGCGCCATGGCTGTTCACCGCTGCCATCAAAAACATAGTCTGTCGAGTAATGAACCAGCAACGCACCTGCCGACTGGGCGGCATCGGCCAGCACACCGGGTGCTTCGGCATTGACCGTGTGCGCAGTGGCAGCATCGCTCTCGGCCTTGTCGACAGCCGTGTATGCGGCGGCATTGACGATGACGTCGGGGCTGACGGCGCGGACTGTCTCTGCAATCCCCGTCAGGCTGGAAAGGTCGCCACAAAAATGAGTGCTCCGCCTGTCCAGTGCAATGACCTGCCCCAGCGGTGACAGGCTGCGCTGCAACTCCCAGCCTACCTGTCCTGCAGACCCCAGCAACAGTATCTTCACGCAAGCGCCCCTTCAGACTTGCCATAGTGCAGGTCAGTCCACTCCCTGTAGGCGCCACTCTGCACATGGGCAACCCACCCGGCATTCTGGAGATACCAGTCAACAGTCTTGCGTATACCGCTCTCAAAGGTCTCGGCAGGTTGCCAGCCCAGTTCACGCTGGATTTTCCCTGCATCGATGGCGTAACGCCGGTCATGTCCCGGCCTGTCAGTGACATGTGCAATTTGCGCCTTGTAGCTGATGCCATCGGTCCTTGGCCGCATCTCGTCGAGCAGTGAACAGACCGTATGGACGATATCGATATTGGGCTTTTCATTCCAGCCGCCCACGTTGTAAACCTCGCCTGGCCGTCCGGCTTCCAGCACCCGGCGGATCGCACTGCAGTGGTCCTTCACATACAGCCAGTCACGCACCTGCATGCCATCGCCATAGACAGGCAGCGCTTTGCCGGCCAGCGCGTTGACGATCATCAGCGGAATCAGCTTCTCGGGGAAATGGTAGGGGCCGTAGTTGTTGCTGCAATTGGTCGTCAGAACCGGCAGGCCGTAAGTGTGGTGATAGGCGCGCACAAGGTGGTCGCTGGCTGCCTTGCTGGCGGAATAGGGGCTGTTAGGTTCGTAGCGGTGTGTCTCGGTAAACGCGGCATCCTGGGCCGAAAGGGACCCGTAGACCTCATCCGTTGAAACATGCAGGAAGCGGAAACCGGCTTTCACTTCGCCGGACAGACCGCCCCAATAAGCGCGCACCGCTTCAAGCAGGTGAAACGTGCCTACGATATTGGTCTGAATGAAATCTTCCGGCCCGTGGATGGAACGGTCAACATGGGATTCCGCCGCGAAATTGATGATGGCCCGTGGCTTGTGTGTCCGGAGCAGCTCTGCGACCAGTTCGGCATCGCCAATATCACCTTTGACGAAAACATGGTGCGCATTGCCATCAAGTGGCGCCAGGGTCTGCAGGTTGCCCGCATAGGTCAGTTTGTCGAGGTTGACCACCGGCTCGTCAGACTGGGCAAGCCAGTCCAGCACAAAATTGGCGCCTATAAAACCGGCGCCACCGGTAACGAGAAGCATGGGAATCCTTGTTGACGATGCGGATAAAGTCGCCGGAAATTATCCCATGCGACTTTGCAGGCCAGGCGATCTGGCCACAGCATGGTCAGAAGTGGATTCCGCGCATCATCTGCTGCATGGCCACGGCCTCGGCTGACAGCTGCGGTTTGGCAGCTTTGTCGCCATGTTTTGCGCCCTTGGCCGCAGATGAATCCGGGAACATGCGGAAGCTGGTGTTCATGGCGATCTGCGCGATACGCGGCACCAAGGCGTGCATGACCTGGCCGGTGATGCCGAGACGGGTAGCGATGCGTACCGGCTTGCTGATGCAGGCATCGGCGATCATGTCGGCCGCTTCTTCAGGCGACAGCGTGGGCACGTTGTTGTAAAGGTTGGTGGGCGCAATCATGGGTGTGCGCACCAGGGGCATGTTGATGGTGGTAAAGCTGATGCCCACATCGGCAAACTCGCTCGATGCGCAGCGCGTCCACGCATCAAGTGCGGCCTTTGATGCGACATAGGCCGAAAAGCGCGGCGCATTGGTCAGCACGCCAATGGAGCTGATGTTGACCACATGGCCCTTGCGTTTGGCCGTCATGCCCGGCAGCAGGCCCATGGTTACGCGCAGGCAGCCGAAGTAATTGAGCTGCATGGTGCGCTCATAGTCATGAAAACGGTCATAGCTGGCCTCAATCGCGCGGCGAATCGAACGGCCGGCGTTGTTGATCAGGAAATCAACACCGCCATGGTTGGCGATCAGTTCCTTGATGAAGCGGTCGCAATCGGCCATGTCGGCAATGTCGGCCGGGTAGGCCACGAAGTTGTAACCCTTGGCTTTTGCTTCCTTGCAGGCTTCGTCCAGCTTGTCCTGATCGCGGCCACAAATGATGGTGATGGCGCCCGCATCGGCAAACTTGTGGGCCGCCGCCAGGCCAATGCCTGATGAGCCGCCAGTGACCAGCACCACCTTGCCGTTGACGGTGCCGCGCAGCGAGCGATCAATGTGCAGATCGGGGTCGAGGTGACGCTCCCAGTAATCCCACAGGCGCCAGGCGTAGTCCTTCAAATTCGGCACCGCAATGCCCGAGCCTTTAAGGGCCGCCGTCATCTCCCGGCTGTCAAACCGCGTCGGGTAGTTGACAAAAGTCAGCATGTCTTCCGGCAGGCCCAGGTCGGCCAGTACGGCATTGCGCACGCGGCGCACAGGTGCCAGCGCCATCAGGCTCTTCTTGACACCGCGCGGGATGAAACCAAGCAACGCAGCATTGACAAACAGGTTCATCTTGGGCGCATGGGCGGCGCGGCTGAAGATGTCGAGCACGTCACCGACGCGGTAACCCACCGGGTCCACAAGGTGGAAGCATTTCTTGCTGATGCCTGCCTTGTGGCTGATGTGGTCGAGCGCATCCACCACAAAGTCGACCGGCACGATGTTGACCCGCCCGCCCTCAAGCCCCACGGCCGGCATCCACGGCGGCAGCAACTGGCGCATGCGCTGTATCAGCTTGAAGAAGTAATACGGGCCGTCAATCTTGTCCATCTCGCCGGTTGTGCTGTCACCGACCACCATCGCAGGACGGAAGACCGTCCAGGGCACCTTGCATTCCTTGCGCACGATTTTTTCGCTCTCGTGCTTGGTCATGAAGTAGGGGTGCTCGTAGTTCTCGGCCTCCTCGAACATGTCTTCGCGGAACACACCTTCATACAGGCCTGCAGCTGCGATGGAGGACACATGATGGAAGTGTCCCGCCTCTATGGCCTTGGCAAATTCAACCGTGTTGCGTGTGCCGTCAATATTGACGGCGACCTGGCTTTCCTCGTCGGCACTCAGGTCATAGACGGCGGCCAGGTGGTAGAAATGATCCACCTGCCCTTTGAGCTTTTTGATGTCTTCAGCACTCACGCCGAGCTTTTTGCTGGTCAGGTCGCCATGAACGGCGATGGCCCTTGTGGCGCTCACACCCCAGTACTCACGCAGGTCGGCTACCTTGCCAGCGCTCTCCTTGCGAATGAGGAAGGAAACTGTGGTCCCCTTGCGGTCCAGCAATTTTTTCACCAGGCGTTTGCCGATAAAGCCGGTGGCCCCGGTGACGAAATAGTGCGTTGTCATGGTTGTGGTGTCTTTCCGCTGAAGGGCAAATCAAAGCCCGATTCTTGCCGAAAGCCTCGCTGACCCTATTCAGCAAAAACCCGCGCCCCTTGCACTTCTAGAACCCGGCACCTAAATGCTGGCGCGCACAGGGCTTATATTTTGGGATGTGCATGGCAGCACTGCCGCGCAATGTCATTTCACTATTCTTCAGGAGCAACCCATGGTCAAGAAACTGCAAAAAATGAGCGCCGAGAAAAAATCCGGTCCACAGCTGTCTGGTGCGGTCAAGGAATCTGCACAACAGATCTGGCTGGCTGGCCTGGGTGCCTTCTCGAAAGCGCAGGAAGAAGGCGGCAAGGTTTTTGAAACCCTGGTCAAGGAAGGCCTGTCCATACAGCGCAAGACCCAGGCGGTTGCAGAAGAAAAAATCTCGGTCGCCACCAGCAAGATGGCCAGCATGGCCACCGACATCCAGTCCAAGGCGGGCAACCAGTGGGACAAGCTGGAAACCATTTTTGAAGACCGCGTTGCCAAGGCCCTGAACAAGCTGGGCGTGCCATCCGCCAAGGACGTTGACGCGCTGATCGCCCGCATTGATGAACTCAACCGCAACGTGCAAAAAATGAGTGCCAAAGCGCCCGCAAAGCCGGCCGCCAGGGCCCCCGCGAAAACAGCGGCCAAACCTGCTGCCAGGAAAGCAGCAACCAAGCGCCCCGCCGCGCGCAAGGCTGCCTGAACCAGGACATTTGCAAAAGGGGACTTCTGTCCCCTTTTTTTCGTCCTGCCTGTTCTCAATCACATCTTTAAAATGCCCGCAGCATTTGCTGCATCGCAGCAAGTCGGCGTTGCCATTCACCCTGAACTCCAAGCATGAGCCCTGCAAAGTCTTCGACAACCAGACGCACCGGCAAGCAACCCCGCATAGGCCTGGCGCTGGCAGGCGGCGGTCCACTGGGTGCCATTTACGAAATAGGCGCCCTCTGTGCGCTTGACGAGTCCCTGCGGGGACTTGCATTTACAAAACTGGACCACTATGTCGGTGTGTCCGCAGGCGGTTTTATTGCAGCCGGGCTTGCCAATGGCATGACGCCTCGCGAGTTATGCGCATCGTTCATCGAGAACGACCACGAGATATCGGAAGTGTTCGACCCGGCCTGGCTGATGGTGCCCGCCTATGGTGAATTTTTGCGCCGCAGCATCGCGCTACCCGGCCTGGCGCTTTCAGCCCTGTGGCGCGCCACGCTGGGCGGCAAGTCACTGCTCAACGCCATCGAGGCGCTGGGCCCCGCCTTGCCGACGGGCATTTTCAGCAATGACGAGATCGATGCCCGGCTGACAAAACTCTTCTCAAAGTCCGGCCGCACCAACGACTTCCGCGAACTGGCAGGCCGCCTGACCCTGGTTGCCACCAACCTCGATACGGGCGAAGCTGCACCCTTTGGCCAGCCTGGCTGGGATCATGTTCCGATATCAAAAGCCGTGCAGGCAAGCTCTGCACTGCCGGGACTGTTCCCCCCGGTAGAAATCGACAACCAGTACTTTGTCGACGGCGCACTCAAAAAGACCATGCATGCCGGCGTAGCCATGGATGAGGGCATGGACCTGATGTTCTGCCTGAACCCTCTGGTGCCCTTCAACTCCACCCTTGCACCCGAACTGGCCATGAACCAGCGCGTGATGCGGCGTGGCCTTCCGGCCGAAAAGCAGCGCATACCGCGCCTCATCAATGGTGGCCTGCCCGCCGTCATGAGCCAGACCTTCCGCGCCATGATCCATTCCCGGCTGGAACTGGGTATGAAGCACTATGAGCACGCCTACCCGGACACCGACATCGTGCTTCTGGAGCCAGACCACCGTGACACCGACATGTTTCTGGCCAACACCTTCAGTTACGGCCAGCGCCGTGAAATGGCCGAACATGCCTACCAGAAGACCCGCCAGATGCTGCGCTCGCGCAAAACAACACTGTCAACCAAACTTGCCCGCCACGGCGTCACGCTGGACATGGATGTGCTGGACGACCCCAGGCGGCACCTGGTTGCAGCTCGCCCCGCACCTACGCGCGTTGGCCGGGCCATTGCCTCGCTGGAGGAGGTCATGGAAGACCTCAGCCACGCCGTCAATCCGGCCGCCCGGCATTTCGCCTGAAGCCAGACTTGCTGCTGGACTTCCCTAGTGCCGCAAACCCCTGCCCTCGGTTAGAGTAGTTGCACATCAGAGGGCAGACAACATGGCGAAAAAAGCGCCCAGGCGCACGGCGGAGCGGATTCTGGAGGTCACGCTGGACCTGTTCAACCGCTTTGGCGAGCCCAATGTCTCGACCACACTCATCTCCGCCGAACTCGGCATCAGCCCCGGCAACCTCTACTACCACTACCCGGCCAAAGACGAGCTCATCAACTCGCTGTTTGACCGCTATGAACGCGCACTGACCGAACTGCTCAACGCCAGCGATGGGGTTCGTGATGTTGAAGACGCGTGGTTCTTCATGCACACGCTGTTCGAACTGATCTGGCAATACCGCTTTTTGTACCGGGACCTCAACGATTTGCTGAGCAAAAACCGCCGGCTTGAGACCCATTTCCAGTCAGTGCTGAAGAACAAGACACGCTCGGTCAGGGCGCTGCTTGACGGCATGAGCCGCTCCGGTGCGATGTCCATCGATTCACGCGAGGTCGAAGCCACTGCCACCAGCATGGTGGTCGTGCTGACCTACTGGCTGAGTTTTGAATACGTGCGTGACCCACGCAATGCGCTGGAACCGGAAAACGCGCAGGCGGCCCTGCTTCGCGGCGCACACCACGTTCTCAACCTGCTAATTCCCTATCTCGAACAAGGCCAGCGCATGCACCTGCAATCGCTGGTGGGGGCTTACAGCACGCCGTCAGCTCCAAAATAGAAGGGGCAGGCAAAATCCTGACCCGAGGCACCGGAAAAGTTAAAAACGAAGGAGACAAAAATGGCCAAATGGACCGCATTCCCGCACGCGGGCGACTACACATTCGACGCCGCCAGCCTGAAAAAGGCCTGGGCCAAGCTGCACCAAGGCGATTGCGAGCCCCTGCCCAAGGACGCAGACGTGCTGGGCGCATGGGTGCTGTTTCACAACGGCGACTTCCAGAAAGCGGCTGAAGCCGGGTTGAAAGCCGGCGGCGACGGCATCACGGTGGCCAACAAGGCGGCCTGCATTTACGCCAACTACCTCGAGACAAAAGAAAAGGCCAAGCTCGATCTGTTCATGGAAGTGGCTGATCGGGCCGAAGCCCAGCAAAAAGACCAGCCGAAAAACGCCAATGCGTACTACTGGCAGGCCTATGCACTGGGCCGTTACGGGCAGGGCATCAGCGTGGCCAAGGCACTGGCGCAGGGCCTGGGTACCAAAGTCAAGAATTCGCTGGAGCAGGCCATCAAGCTGCAGCCCAAACATGCCGATGCGCACATCGCGCTGGCAGCCTTTCATGCCGAGGTCATCGACAAGGTCGGCTCGCTCATTGGCGGCATGACCTACGGCGCCAAAAAAGACACCGGCCTGACACTGTTCAAGGAAGCGATCAAGCTCAACCCCTCATCGGCCATTGCCATGATCGAATATGCCAACGGCATGGTCATGCTGGAAGGCGACAAAAAGATGAAGGAAGCAACCAGGCTCTACGAACAGGCAGCCGCCAGCAAGCCCCTTGACGCAACCGAGCGGCTGGATGTCGAGATGGCGAAGGCCGAGCTCGAAGACTGAGACCAAAAGTTACCGGGCCCTGACCCGTCGGGCTGCAAAAAGCTCCAGCAGTTATGCTTGAAGGCTGTCTTTCCTTTCAAGCGCCATAACCTGTCCATGCAGCCCTTCTCCCTGCCGGCACTGATACGCCTCATGCGGCCACACCAGTGGCTAAAAAATGTTTTCGTTCTCGCAGGCCTGGTCTTCAGCCAGAGCTGGCGCGACCCGGGCGTGCTGGAGCGGGTTTTGATCGCGTTTGCCGCGTTCTGCTGCGTCTCCAGCATGGTCTATATCCTCAATGACTGGCATGATCGTGCGGCCGATGCCCAGCACCCCACCAAGAAGCACCGCCCGCTGGCAAGCGGTGCCGTCCCGGTGCCCCAAGGCATCGCCTTGGCGGCCCTGCTTCTGGCTGGCGGCATCTGGCTGGCCTGGGGCAGCCGGGCGCTGCTGTTTTTGCTGGGCTGGTATGTGCTGCTCAACATGGCCTATTCGTGGCGGCTCAAACGGGTGCCGGTGGTCGATGTGTCCATCATTGCCTCTGGTTTCATGCTCAGGCTGATGGCCGGCACCTGGGCGGTGGGCATACCACCCTCACGCTGGCTGCTGCTGACCGGCCTTTTTGTGGCGCTCTTCCTGGGGTTTTCAAAACGCAAGGCTGAAAGCTTTCACGCCACGGGCAGCCAGCGGGCCGTGCTCGCCCTCTACCCGCCCGCGCTACTGGATACCTTTATCGCCGTGACACTGACGGCCACCCTGACCACCTACAGCCTCTACACCACCAGCCCTGAAACGCACCAGCAACACGGCGACACCCTGCTCTACACCGTGCCTGTGGTGATCTTCGGCATGCTGCGTTATGCCTACCAGGTGCACCGAGGCAAAGGCGAGGATGTCGCCCGCGACCTGCTGCGCGACCCCTGGATAGTGGCCGCCGGCATCTGCTGGGTGGCCATCTTTGCAAGCCGATGGCTGTGACGCCTGAGGCCGCCCCGGCTCCCGCCCCTTCGCGACGCCTGCCGTTCAAACAACTGCTGCTGGTGCTCGGTGTGGTGGCCACCGTGTACGCCATCGCGCTGCTGGTGCTCAGCGGCAGCCCACGCACGGCCCTGTCGCTGCTGTGGTCCTGGACGGGCCTTCAGGCCGCAGGCCTGTGCCTCCTCAACTATGTGCTGCGCGGCACGCGCTGGCGTTACTGGATGGCCCATTACGGCCGCAACTTCAGCTGGCGGCAGGGACTGCGGCTGTACCTGGCAGGCTACGCCTTCACCCCCACGCCTGGCAATGTCGGTGAGGCCGTCCGGGGCCTGATGCTGGCAAAGAACCCCCTGGGCGCGGCCCAGAGCCTGGCCATTTTTGGTGCCGAACGGCTGGCTGACCTTCTTTGCCTGGTCTTGCTGGCGATCCCCGCCATCATCTGGGCGTTCTCGCACGGGGCCGTTCAGGCAAGACCGGCGCTTCTCTGGGGCGCCATCGCGGCCATGGTGCTGGCGCTTTGCCTGGCAGCGGCAGTATTTGCGCACTATCGCCTTCGCCTCCTGAAACGCTTCACCTGGATAGGCGAGGCCTGGCATTGCCTGAGCGTACGGCCACTGCACTGGTTTGTGCTGACCCTGGTCGCCTGGGCGGCCCAGGGCACGGCGCTGTGGCTGCTCTGCGGTGTACTGGACCTGAAGCTGGACCTGATCACGGCCACGGGCTTTTACGCTGTGGCCATGGTCGCCGGCGCACTGTCGGCATTGCCTGCCGGTCTGGGCGGCATGGAAGCAGTGCTGGCGGGCCTGCTGACCCTTCACGGCGCACTGCCGGGTTACGCCATGGTCATCACCGTGCTGACCAGGCTGCTCACGCTCTGGCTGGCGGTGGCCATCGGCGTGATCGCCCTGCTTTATAGTGCCGCCATTCGCAAAGACATCAGTTTTTCATGACCTCCGCCTCCCTTTCCGCTTCCCCCTCTTCTGATTGCCTGTCCTCCACGCTGCCCCGATGGCTGCTGGGTGCAGGCATCGCCTCACTGCTGCTGCGCTTCTGGATAGCCGCCACCTTTCCGATTACCGGCGACGAAGCCTTCTTTTACTGGTGGGGGGTCTACCCCGACTGGGGCTATTCAGACCACCCGCCCATGGTGGGCTGGCTGATCGCCCTGATGCGGGCCACCCTGGGCGACAGCATCTGGTCCATACGCCTGCCGGTGGTGCTGCTGCCGCTCGGGCTGGGTGCTGCACTCTGGTGGGGACTGAAAGACATCGACAGAAACCGGGCCGCCTGGGGGGTGCTGTTTTTCTGGCTGGCACCGCTGAACTGGCTCAACACGCTGATCACCACCGATACGCCGCTGATTTTCTGGTCGGCGCTGTCTGTGGCCGCACTGATGCGGGCCGAACGGCGCGCGCAGCTGGATGGCCGCACTTACGGGCTTTATGCGCTGTCAGGCGTGTTCATCGGCTGCGCGTTTTTGTCCAAATACTTCTCGGTAGTGCTGGGCCTGGCTTATCTGGTGTATTTCGGCCTGTATCGGCGCGAGCGGCTGGCCGGCCTGGCGCTGCTGGTCGCCTGCGCGCTGTTCGGCCCGGCGATCAACATCGCCTACAACGTGTCGCACGGCTGGTCGAACATCATGTTCAACGTCTACAACCGCAACGAGGCGGAGCTGTTTGAGCTGCGCAAGCCGCTGCTGTATGTGGTGATGATGGCTTACCTCATCACACCCGCAGCCTTGTGGATGGCGATCAGGTACCGCAAGGCCCTGATAGCGACAGCCGGCTCCGGAGCTGCCGTGCTTCGTTTACTGGCCTGTGTGGTGGTGGTGCCCTTGCTCTTTTTCGCACTGCTGTCTGCGAAAAAGGTCATAGGCCTGCATTGGGTGTTGTCGTTCTACCCCTTTGGTTTCGCCCTTCTGGCCTTTGCCCTGCCGGCCGACAAACTCAAAAGCTGCGCCAAAGGCGTGGCCGTGTTTGCAGGCCTGCATGTACTGGTGGTTGCGGGCCTTTACATGACCAACCTCGACACCTGGCGCACCACTACGCCGCTGGCAAAAATCTACCCGCAGGTCATACGCAGCTACAGGACGGCAGAGATCCTCAAACAGGTATCCAGCCCCGGCGTGGTACTGATGGCCGATGCTTACACCGCCGCCTCGATTTACGGCTTTGAGCGGCGCCAGTACATGCCGGTCTTCGGCGTGGGCCGCTTCCATGCGCGGCAGGACGACATGCTGGTTGACTTCTCGCTCTATCAGGGCAAAACCATACGCATCATCACGGGCGCGACGCCTGCGCTGGAAGACTTCAGGCCTTATTTTGAATCGGTGCGCGTGCTCACCTTCATGCAAAGCGGCGTGCCCTTTTATGCGGTAGAAGGTGTGGGTTTCAAATACGAGGCCTACCGCCAGGGCGTGCTGGGCGAGATATTCCAGCGCTTTTTCAAGATCCCGAAGTCGCTGCCGATGACGGGCTGCCCATTCTGCGAGCGCTATTGCGGCCAGGTGCGCTGCCCATGACAGAAGGCAATGTGGTGGTCGCCGCGTTCGACTTCGACGGCACGCTGACCACGGGCGACACCTTGCTGCCCTTCCTGGCACGCGGCCTGGGCTGGCCCCGGTTTTTACTGGCGCTGCTGAAATGCGCTCCCTGGCTGGCTGGCTACGCGCTGCGCCTGGTGCCCAACAATGTCGCCAAGCAGCGCCTGCTGCTGGAGGCGCTCAGGGGCCGTAGCCTGCTGGAGTTGGACCAGTGGACCTCGCGCTGGCTTGACGAGGATTTCAGCAGCCGTCTGCGCACGAATTCAATGGCTCGGCTGGACTGGCACCTTGAGCAAGGCCATTGCTGCGTGATGGTGAGTGCTTCGCCGGACATTTATCTCCAGCGCGTGGCCCGCCAACTGGGCTTTGAAGGCTTGCTCTGCACAGAAATGGCTGTTCAGCGTGGACGCCTGACAGGGCTGATGCGCACACCCAATTGCCATGGGGAGCAGAAAGTTGTCAGGCTCAAGGCCTGGCTGGCGGAGCGCTTTGGCCAGGATGCGGCGGGACTGACCGTTTATGCCTATGGGGATACTGCCGGGGACTTTCCCATGCTGCGGATGGCTGGCCCTGGGTTGGCGTGGTATCGGGGGAAGGTTTGGAAAGAGGCGTCTTCCCGCGGCTGAGGAACCGGGCTACTTCTGTTTGAGGGTGTTGCCCTTCACGAACAGGCCGGGGGTAGCCCGGCCTGCTCGTGAAAGGTACGTCATCAAACCCGACAAGACACGGTGAAACTTTTTAACGCCTACAGCAAAAATTTAACGTACACGTTAAAAACTAATGAAAAGTTAATATGGGTATTAACTTTTGAGCGCCTGAGACTTTCCATCCAAGGTTTTCGACTCAAAAACAGCCCCAAAAAGGCCATTTTTGGAGCATAAATCGGCTGCAGCCCTTTAAATACAAGCGTGACAAGCTACGATTTAAATAGCAAAACTACTCGCGAATCTTCCCCTGCGAGTCGATCAGGCTGAGTTCCACCAGCTTCGAAGCCACCCGGTCCTGCGCAAAGTGCACGCGGAAACCGCCCACGCTGACTTCATCCAGGCCGTCAATCGACTTGCGCAGCTTGGCGCGCGTCGGGTCCTTGGGGATGCGGCGCAGGGCTTCGGTGTAGGTACGGGCGGCGATATAGCCTTCCAGCATGTAGACATTGGCCTTGCCGGCCTTGGCTTCGATGGCGTCGGCCTGCAGGTCGCGCACCACGGCCAGCTTCTGGTTGTCGCTGCGCGGCACCACCCGCATCACCACCACCCCGGCGCCGGCGGCGCCCAGTTGCTCGGCCAGCAGGCTTTCGCCGGTGTTGGAATAGCCATACACCGGCCCACGGAAATTCTTGCTGCGCAGATCGCGTATCGCCGCTGCGGCACTGCGCGCATCGGCAATCACCAGCACCGACTCGGGTTTGGCGGCGATGACTTTGGCCACATCTGAAAGCGGCGCCTTGGCCACCAGGTTGGCACCGCCCTGCATGGTGCGCTCGGACGAATCGAGCGCGGCCATCGACTCACTGTCGGCCGCGTGCAGGATGGCGAGCTTCTTCGCACCCAGGGTCTCGGCGTGCCGCATGATGGCGGCGGCTTCTTCCGAGTAACCAGGCCGCATGGTGTAGATGTTGGGGTAGACCGCGCCGCGAAACTCGTCAGCCCCCGACATGGGTGCAAACATGATGACTTCGCCGTCCTTGATGGCCGGGTAAGCCGCCGTGACCTGGGGCGAGCCGTAATAACCAAAAAGCGAAAACACACCCTGGGCCAGCAGCTTTTGCGTGTTGGCCAGCGCGGTGGCCGGGTTGCCGCCGTCATCCATGGTCACCAGCTCGACCTTGCGGCCATTGACGCCACCGCCTGCATTGAGCCGGTCAAAAAAGAGCTTGGCACCCTGCGCAAACGGCACACCGAGTGCAGCAGAAGGGCCGGTCAGGGCCACCGACTGGCCGATCACGACGGCACCCTTGCTGACACCGTCCTGGCTCCAGGCGGCTAGCCCTGAAAGCGAAAGCGCCGCTACCATGAGGGCTTTCGCCATCGCGGGAATAAAGGCGGCTTTGTCTCTTCTGCTGGTGGTCATGTTGTCTCCACTGTTTTTGATTTAATGACAGCCAATATAAAGTTCTGTGATGCTCAATACCATCGGCATCTCCCCTAGCGTCAGTTTGGTGCAAGGTGGCACGCAGTCTGGCCGCGTTCTCGGTGCCTGCCCGCATGACTGTCCCGACACCTGCTCGCTGGTCACCACCGTTGAAAACGGTGTCGCCATCAAGGTGCAGGGTAATCCCGCACACCCGCAAACCGGCGGCGTGCTGTGCAACAAGGTTTCACATTACACAGAGCGCACCTACCATCCGGAACGCCTGACGCGCCCGCTCAAACGCACAGGACCCAAAGGCTCGGGCCAGTTTGAAACCGTCAGCTGGGATGCCGCACTGACAGACATCGCTGCGCGCCTCCAGAACATCGCCGCACGCAACCCCGAAGCCATCGTTCCCTACAGCTACGCCGGCACCATGGGCCAGGTGCAAAGCGAAGGCATGGCGTCGCGTTTTTTCAACCGGCTGGGCGCATCCTTTCTGGACCGCACCATCTGCTCGACCGCAGGTGGCGAGGGTCTGGCGCAGACGCTGGGCGGCAAGGTCGGCATGCGGGTCGAGTTTTTTGCCGAGTCCAAACTCATCATCATCTGGGGCAGCAACTCGATTGGCAGCAACCTGCACTTCTGGCGCTATGCACAGCAGGCCAAACGCAATGGCGCAAAGCTCATCTGCATAGACCCGCGCAAAAGCGAGACCGCCGAGAAATGTCACGAACACATCGCGCTGCTGCCCGGCACCGACGCCGCGCTGGCGCTGGCGGTGATGCATGAGCTGATCAACAACGACTGGCTGGACCACGACTACATTGCACGCCACACCGTCGGCTGGCCCGAACTGCGTGAACGCGCACTGCAGTGGAGCCCCGGGCGCGCCGCGGCCATTTGCGCTGTCCCGGTGGAGCAGATCAAAAACCTGGCGCGCGACTACGGCCAGTGTTTTATCAACAAAGAGCCGGCCGCCATACGCATGAACTACGGCATGCAGCGCGTGCGCGGCGGCGGCAATGCCGCGCGTGCGATTGCCTGCCTGCCCGCGCTGACAGGCGCATGGCGGCATCGCGCCGGCGGCGTGCTGCTGAGCAGCTCGGGCCTGTTCCCTGTAGACCGCGCCGCATTGCACAGGCCAGACCTGCTTGCAGGCCGCTGGCCGCGCACCATCAACATGATCACGATAGGCAATGATTTGCTGGCCGAAAGTTCGCAAGCTTTCGGGCCAAAGATACAAGCGCTGGTCGTCTACAACAGCAACCCGGTCGCGGTGGCTCCCGAATCAGGCAAGGTGGTGGAGGGTTTTGCGCGCGAAGACCTGTTCACCGTGGTGCTGGAGCACTTCCAGACTGACACCGCCGACTATGCGGACTATGTGCTGCCCGCCACTACGCAACTTGAGCACTGGGATGTGCACAGTGCCTACGGGCACACAGATGTGCTGCTCAACCGCCCCGCCATTGCGCCTGTTGGCGAATCAAAATCCAATGCGCAGATCTTCCGGGAGCTGGCGGCGCGCATGGGTTTTGACGAGCCCTGCTTTCTTGAAAGCGATGAAAGGCTGTGCCTTACCGCCTTTGGCGACAAGGTTGATTTCAATGAGCTGCTGGACAAGGGTTTTGCGGCTTTGGGTTTGCCCGAAGCGCCGTATGCAAACGGTGACTTCCCCACGCCATCAGGCAAATGTGAGTTCTTCAGTGAACGGCTGGCGGCGCAGGGCCTGGACGGCCTGCCCGACCACGTGCCAAATTACGAGGCATTTGGCACGTCGAAAGATTTCCCGCTGGCCATGATCTCGCCGCCTGCCCGCAACTTTCTCAACTCGACCTTCGTCAACGTCAAAAGCCTGCGCGACATCGAGACCGAGCCGGTGCTTGAAATACACGCCGCCGACGCAGCCGCGCGCGGCATTGTGACTGGTGACGTGGTGAAGGTGTTCAACCAGCGCGGCCATTATCTTGTGAAGGCCGACGTCTCTGCACGCGCCAGGCCAGGCGTCGTCAACGGCATGGGCATCTGGTGGCGCAAGCTGGGCATGGATGGCACCAACGTCAACCAGCTCACCAGCCAGCACCTGACCGACCTGGGCCGTGGCCCGGTTTTTTATGACTGCCTGGTTGAAGTAGCCCTCGCGCCGCAGGCGGTTGCAACCTCACAGTGAAGCACGCTTCTCTTATGTCAACTGCACGGACCGCACTGGCCATGGCGGCAGGTGCATTGTTGCTGGGCGGCTGCTCGACCGTCGGGTACTACTGGCAATCGGTCAGCGGCCACATGAAGATGGTGAACGCCGCACGACCGGTGGACGAATGGATAGGCGATGCAGAGACGCCCGAGCGGCTCAAGGCGCGGCTCGCATTGAGCCAGCGCATCCGGCAATTTGCGGTGACGGACCTGAAGCTGCCCGACAACGCGAGCTACCACCGCTATGCCGACCTCAAACGTAGCGCGGTGGTGTGGAATGTGATGGCTGCGCCCGAACTGTCGCTGACACTCAAGACCTTCTGCTTTCCCGTCGCAGGCTGTGTGGGTTATCGCGGTTATTTCGATGAGGGTGAGGCACGCGCCGAAGGTGCAAGGCTGAAGGCCGAGGGGCTGGAAGTCGGCGTGTTCGGCATTCCCGCCTATTCGACACTCGGATGGATGAACTGGGCAGGCGGTGACCCGCTGCTCAACACCTTCATCAATTACCCCGAAGGCGAACTGGCGCGCCTCATCTTTCACGAACTGGCGCACCAGGTGGTTTATGCCAGCGGCGACACCATGTTCAACGAATCTTTTGCCACGACGGTGGAACGTCTGGGCAGCCAGCGGTGGCTGCAGACGCAGGCCAGTGATGCGGCGCGGGTTGAATATGCCGCACTTGAGAAACGCCGCCAGGACTTTCGCGCGCTGACACTGGCCACACGCCGCGAACTCCAGTCCATCTACGGCGAAAACGCCGACGGTGAAAAAAAAGGGATCAAGCCTCCGGAGAGTGCTGCCCAGCTCAAAGCCAAGGCTGCGGCCATGCAGCGCTTTCGTGACAACTACGCAAAACTCAAAATATCGTGGGGCGGCTTTTCAGGCTACGACAACTGGATAGCCAACGCCAATAACGCTTCGCTGGGCGCGCAGGCCGCCTATGATGAACTGGTACCCGGATTTGAAGCCCTGTTTGAACGCGAAGGCCGTGACTGGCAACGGTTTTATGATGCAGTCAAACGGCTGGCCGCGTTGCCAAAAGACGAGCGCCGCAAGGCACTAAAAATAAACTCTTAGGAGATTTCCATGGCTGACATCAATATCCGTCGCGAGCACGGCATGAGCATGGCAGATGCGCGCAAGGCCGCCTTCAAGTGGGCCGAGCAGGCTGAAGAAAAGTTCGACATGGAATGCACTTACGAAGAAGGCAAGACCTCAGATGAGGTGAGCTTCACGCGGTCGGGCGTCAATGGCACGCTGACTGTGACCAAAGACAGCTTTGAACTGCAGGCCAAACTGGGTTTTCTGCTGGGTGCGTTCAAGGACAAGATTGAGGGCGAGATCGTCAAGAACCTTGATGCCCTGATTGCAAAAAAAGTCCCAGCCGCCAAAAATCCGGCGGCAAAAAAGGCTGCAGCCAAAAAAGCCTGAGCCATGCCCGTACACCTGTGGCGCTGAGCCCGTACAACCTCGCCAGGTTCGACCTGGTCTCCATCCGGCTGGCGGTGGACTGCGTGCGCACCGGCAGCCTGACGGCTGCAGCCCACGATTCAAACCTGGCACTGGCCGCCGCGAGCCGGCGCATACGCGAGCTTGAAAGCGCGCTGGGTGGTGCGTTGTTCGAGCGCCATCCACGTGGGCTGCTGCCAACACAGGCAGGCCGCGTGTTTGCCAAACACGGGCTTAACCTGCTGCAGACCATGGACCAGCTGGGCGGCGAGCTCTCTGACCTGAGGTTGGGCATTGCGCGGCACATACGCCTGTGCGCCAGCAGCGCAGCCATCAGCGAGTTTTTGCCGCCCCTGCTGGTGCGTTACGGCGCGCTTTACCCGCAGATAAGGCTGGACCTGGAGGAGCAGGTGTCGCACCTGGTGGTCTCTACCCTGAAGGAAGGCCGGGCCGACGTGGCGGTGTTTGTCGAAGGCCCCGACACAACAGGTCTGCAGACACAGGTCTTTCGCCATGACGAACTGGTGGTCGTCATGCCCGTCACGCACCGCCTTGCGAAAGGGACAAAGCCGCTGGTATTTGCAGACCTGCTCGACGAGGAATGGATAAGCCTGACCACAGGCGCCGCCGTCCTGCAAAAGCAGCAGGAGGCGGCGCTGGCCGCAACACGCCCGCTCAAACTGCGCATGCAGGTGCGCAGTTTTGATGCGGTCTGCAACCTGGTGGCATCGGGGCTGGGCATCGCCATCCTGCCAAAAGGGGCCGGCCTGTCCACCCAGCAGTCTGGCAAGCTCTGCCGACGGCCGCTGGCCGACAGCTGGGCAAAGCGCCGCCTGCTGGTGGCTACAGCTGAGGGCCAGCCTGATGCAGCCATTGCATCACTGGTCGACTTCCTGGTTCAGCCTTCGCAAAATGCGAAACCCGGGCGTCGCAAGCAGTAATGGACGCTGGAAGGGGGACGAGGCAAACTCCAGTCCATGACTGTTTCTGCTCCCGCCTCCTCCCTGCCCTCATCAAATTCCGGCGGCCCGCTCGCCGGACTCAAGGTCATTGAACTTGGCCAGCTGATTGCGGGTCCCTTTGCGGCCAAAACACTGTCGGACTTCGGCGCTGATGTCGTCAAGATAGAGCCGCCCGGCGTGGGCGACCCGCTGCGCAAATGGAGATTATTGAAAGACGGCACCTCTGTCTGGTGGCAGGTGCAGTCGCGCAACAAGCGTTCGCTGGCGCTGGACCTCAGACAAGCCGAGGCGCAGGACATCGTGCGCAAGCTGGCCACAGAATCGGATGTACTGATAGAGAACTTCAGGCCCGGTGCCATGGAAGGCTGGGGACTCGGGCCGGATGACCTGCACAAACTGAACCCGCGCCTGATCATGCTGCGCATCAGCGGTTACGGCCAGACCGGCCCCTACCGCGACCGGCCCGGCTTTGGCGTGGTGGCAGAAGCCATGAGCGGCCTGCGTCACCTGACCGCGGAACCCGGTCGCGTGCCGGTGCGCGTGGGCGTGAGCATTGGCGACACGCTGGCTTCACTGCATGGTGTCATCGGCATTTTGATGGCGCTGCACCACCGCAACACGCACGGCGTGGGCCAGGTGATCGACGTAGCCTTGTACGAAGCCGTCTTCAACTGCATGGAAAGCCTGCTGCCCGAGTACGACGCCTTTGGTGCTGTGCGCGAAGCAGCCGGCAGCGCACTGCCAGGCATTGCACCGACCAATGCCTACCGTTGCAGCGATGGCGGGTACGCCCTTGTCGCTGGAAATGGCGACAGCATATACAAGCGTTTGATGAAAGCCATAGGCCGCGAAGACCTTGGGAATGACCCGGCGCTTTCAGACAACGCAGGGCGTGTGCTGCGGGTCGCTGAAATTGACGAGGCGATCGGCCAATGGACAGAGACCCGCACCGTCGGCGAGGTGCTGGCAGTGCTGGACGCCGCCTCGGTGCCCGCAGGCCGTATTTACAGCATTGCAGACATCGCAGCTGACCCGCACTACAAGGCGCGCGGCATGCTGGCGCAAACGCAGATGGACGATGGCAGCACGCTGGCACTGCCCGGCATCGTGCCCAAGCTGTCGCTCACCCCGGGCGGGCACAGGCGCAACGCGCCGGCGCTGGGCCAGGACACGGATGCCGTGCTGAAAGAACTGGGCCTGACTGCAGCGCAGATTCAGGGATTGAAAGACAAGGGAATTGTGGCTGGAGCACAGATATGACACGTATTTATTTCAATGAGGTGGCTACACGCGACGGTTTCCAGATCGAGCCGGAATTTGTTCCTACCGATACAAAAGTAGCGCTGATCGATGCCTTGAGCGAATGCGGTTACGCAAAAATCGAAGTCACGTCGTTCACGTCGCCAAGAGCCATCCCGATGCTGCGCGATGCAGATGAGGTGATGGGCCGCATACGCCGCGTGCCCGGTGTCGAATACACAGTGCTCGTGCCCAACCGGCGCGGTGCGGAGCGTGCTCTCGAAGCCAAAGCGGACGAATTGAATCTGGTGATGTCGATTTCTGAATCCCTCAACCGCGCCAACCTGCGCATGTCCATGGCGGAAAGTTTTGCCGCCCTGCAGGACGTGTTCAAACTGGTGGATGGCAGCACGCCCATCAACATGTCACTCTCGTGTGCATTCGGATGCCCGATCGAGGGTGATGTTCCGCAGCAAAGCATCATCGAGTGGGCGAAACGTTTTGCCGATCTCGGCGCGCGCGGCATCAGCATATGCGACACCACCGGCATGGGTCACCCCGCACAGGTCAGCCGCATGGTGGAAGCCCTGCAGAGCGAAGTCCTGAAAACACGCCCGGAATTACAGCTGACCCTGCACTTTCACAACACCCGCGGCATGGGCCTGGCCAATGTGCTGGCCGGTGTGCAGGGTGGAGTAGTGCGGTTTGACGGCTCCCTGGCCGGTCTGGGCGGCTGTACCTACGCACCCGGCGCCAGCGGAAACATCAGCAGCGAGGACGCCATCCACATGCTCGAAGCCATGGGCTACAACACCGGCATTGACCTCGACAGGCTGCTGGGCGTAGCGCGGCAAATGCCGGGTATCGTCGGCCATGACGTACCCGGCCAGGTGGCCAAAGCAGGCCGTATCACCGACCTGCATCCAGCGCCGGTCTGAAGAGACCGGTGCGCCTCGGCATCAGCGCATATCAGCTGAGGTCGGCTATCAGGTCTATGTACTGCTGCATGGCATCGTCCTGCGACGTGCCTTTGAGGCTGTTCCAGGCGTCCCACTTGGCGCGCGCGACCATGTCGCCGAAGCCGGGTTTCTTGTCGGCGTTATCGCCCTGGCTGCCCTGCTTGTACAGGGCGTAAATCTTCAGCAGGGTCGCGTTGTCGGGACGCTCGCTGAGGTTTTTGGAATCGGCCATCGCCTTGTCGAAAGCGGCTTTCAGGTCTGCCATGGAATGCTCCTTGTTTGGGATTGGGGCCACCCCTCCAATTATTCTTGGGGTAACTGCCCGGTATCTTAGCCACAGAGTTGGCTGCAAAATAGGGAGGTGCCTCCGCATCGCCCGCGATGCCGCCAGATGGCCTTACAACAATCGGAGCTTTCCATGGTCACACGCGTCACGGCGCAGGCAGCAGGCAAACAGGCTGCGCAAAAAGTTGCAAAAACCGTCCAGAAGAATGTCAAACGCGCCGTATCGGGCACGCTGGGCCTCTCGGGCGAGCGAATGAGCAAGGTCGACACGGCCTGGCTGCGCATGGACTGCGATGCCAACCTGATGATGATCGTCGGTGTCTGGCAACTGGCACCCGGCGTCAAGCATGCGGCGGTGTGCGAACGCATTGAAAACAGCCTGCTCAAATACGACCGCTTCAAACAGCGCGTGATGGAAGATGCTGCAGGCGCAACCTGGGTGTTTGACCGCAACTTTGATCTTGCCAACCACGTCGTGCTGGAGAAGCTTCCAAAGGCAGCCAGCGGCAACCAGCAGGAGGCGCTGCAGGACCGCGTGGCCGCACTGGCGACCCAGCGGCTTGACTCCAAACGCCCGCTCTGGCAAATCCACCTTGTCGAAGATTACACCGGCCCTGACGGCGTGAAGGGCAGCGCCATGATTGTGCGCATCCACCACTGCATTGCAGACGGCATCGCGCTGATCTCGGTGACGATGTCGCTGGTCGATGGCGGCGCGCCGCCGCCCGAACGCCGCAAAAAGAATGCAGCCGCGACAGGTGCCGAGGACTGGATCACCGACACCCTGCTCAAACCGTTCACCGACATCACAGTGAAAGCACTGGGTGCCGTGGGTGAAGGCGCGGCGCGTTCGCTGGGCATGCTCGGCGACCCGAAAAAGGGCATGGAAAAAGGCATGAGTGGCTCCATGGACATGGCCAAGGTGCTGTTCCAGGTGCTGTCAGATACCGCAGCCATGGCGTTGATGCCTGATGACTCGAAAACCCGGCTCAAGGGCAAGCCGGGCGGTGCCAAAAAAGTGGCCTGGTGCCAGCCCATACCGCTGGATGAGGTCAAAGCTGTCGGCAAGGCGCTCAACTGCTCCATCAACGACGTACTGCTGAGCTGCGTGGCCGGTGCGCTGGGCGAATACCTCAAGTCGCATGGCGATGACGTGACAGGCCAGGAGATACGCGCCATGGTGCCCGTCAACCTGCGCCCCATGGAGCAGGCTTACAAGCTGGGCAACCGATTTGGCCTCGTGCCGCTGGTGCTGCCCATAGGTGTTGAAAACCCCATCGAACGTGTATATGAAGTGCGCCGCCGCATGGCCGCGCTCAAAGGCAGTTACCAGCCGCTGCTGGCCTTCAGCCTGCTGGCAGTCGCGGGTCTCTTGATCAAGCCAGCCCAGGATGTGATGCTCAACCTCTTCGCCAAGAAGACCACAGCCGTCATGACCAATGTGCCCGGCCCGCGCGAGAAGCTGAAGTTCTGCGGCTCGACGCTGGAGCAGAGCATGTTCTGGGTACCGCAGTCTGGCGATGTAGGCCTGGGGGTGTCGATCCTGAGCTACGGTGGCGGTGTGCAGTTCGGGGTCATCACCGACAGCACGCTCTGCCCTGAACCGCAGCGCATCATTGATGAGTTTGTGCCCGAGTTCGCCAAGCTGTCAATCGTCACGTTGATGCTGCCTTGGGGAGAGTGAGTAGCTCACCCCTGTTGAGGCTCACTTCGTGTAGCCTCCTCTCCCCTTGCAGGGGACGGCGCCTGCGGCCTGGCGAAGCCAGTTCCGCGGCCCCTGCTGGAAAGGATGCCAGTGTGCTGCGCCTCGCAGGTACTAGGCCGCGAAACGTCGCGAGGCGATCTCGAGAAGTCCGTCAAAAATCAGGCTTTCGACCAGCTCGACCTTGACGGACATGCTGGGTGCCATCTTCCAGCCGGCCCCGCCAGTCATGATGCATTCAGGCGCTTCGCCGCAATGGGCGGTGAGGTTTTCAACCATGCGCTGCACGGCACCTGCAATCGCAAAGGTGCCGCCGCTGGTGAGCGCATCACTGGTGTTGGTCGGGAAGTCACACACCTCGCCGGTAGGCACATGCAGGCCGGCGGTACCGGATTCAAGCGCGCGCAGCATGATGCCGTGGCCCGGCAGGATGATGCCGCCGAGGAATTTGCCGGTCGCGTCAATCGCCTCCACGGTCACAGCCGTTCCCACCATCACGACGATGCAGGGCTTGTTGATGCCGCGCCGCAGCAGGCGATGGCGGGCACCAATCATGGCCACCCAGCGGTCTGCGCCAAGACGTGCGGGATGATCGTAGCCATTGGTAAGTCCTGCTTCCTGCGGGCTGGAAACGACCCAGCGGGGCGCCACGTCCCAGAGTTCAATCTGCTCGGCCACCCGCCGCTTGATGGCATCGCCGGCAACGATGCAGCCCAGGATCTTTGACGGCGCCGCGATGGTGCGCCATTCTTCCTCTGCCAGCTTGTCGATGTTCTCAAGAAACACCGCGCCATGCGCCAACGGTTTTGCACCAGCTGCGACAGAGTCGTACTGGGCCCACTTCAGCCGGGTGTTGCCTACATCAAGAGCCAGGAAGGTCATGGGCCTGCATTATGAACACGTTTGCGGGGCACGACGGTTTTTGCCAGCCCGACAGCCTAGAGGTTTTCCAGTAGCAGCAAACTGCACAGTGGTTGCAGTTGCCATCAAATCAGGCCGAACCAGCAGGCGCGTTGTATGGCCGCGAGCTTGTTGTCGACCTTGAGTTTGCTCATGGCATTGGCCAGGTGGAAATTGACGGTACGCTCGCTGCAATCGAGGATCTCCCCGGTCTCGCGTGCCGTTTTCCCCTGGAACGCAAGGCTCAGGCATTCAAGCTCACGGGGGCTGAGCGGGCTTCGCGCCTCGGCCAGCGCCCGCTTGAGCAAGGGCCAGATATTGAGTGCAGACCATGCCAGCAGGGCGGCCTCGCTGCGGTCATGCCATTGCCTCGGACTGAACAGGTAGCACTCGAACGCGCGCCCCACAGTGAGCGGGAACGCGATGCGCACCACACTCTGGTAGCCGTGTGCCAGCCAGAGCCTGCGCCACCGGCCCAGATTTTCGAATGCGGATTTGGAAATATCCTGCCACGCCACCAGCGGCGCATCGGAATCCCGCCAGGGCGCACCGAAATCCCGGCTCTCGGCGAGCGCCTCACCTGCATCCAGAAGCCGTGGAGGATGCAGTGCGAGCACCAGCCGGTCTTCCTGCCCGCCAAAAGGGTCGGGGCCGAGCACCATGAGGGCCTCGACAGAGAACTCACGGAGCGCGCAAAGCCAGTCGCTGACAACACCGTCCAGACTCACACTGTCAAAGTTAGCAGGTAATTGCATCAGCTCGTCTCTTTAAGAACAGGGACAATACAGGCAAATGCCCAAGACTGTGTTGGTCACTGTTCGTGTTGTACGGGAGGCACCCTTCAATTGAGGAATGCCCGCTTCAGCACATGGCTTGCACAGCACTCGCTGCTTCAGTGGCTGCGCGAAGAATTCATACTGGCCCCGCTGGAGCCCATTTTGCACCCATCGCCCCGGCGTTTGTGGTGGCTTGGCCTGTCGTTCTTTTCGGGCAACGCACTGTTTGCATGGATATGGTCCAGCTGGCTTCCCCAGCCTTATGAGAACCTTCCGCTTCGCATTGTGGCCAGCGTCCTCGGCTACAGCCTCATGACGCGCCGGGTCAACCAGGACCCCGGCAGCCCACTGACACAAAGGGTGTTCGGCCTGGTTTTCTGGCTTGAACTGCCCGTGATGTTTACCTGGATGTACCTGTGCAACAGTGGCAGCACGGTTTGGCTGGCCACGCTTGCGGCGATGGTACTGATTTATTACCACGTCACGGACTGGCGGCTGGCCACTGTAGGTACCATCACCGGCGGCCTGCTGGCATTCAGCCTCTTTATCGTCGCGGGTCCCGAAGTACCGGCCATCGCGCCTGGCGAGCGCCCAGTCCACGCGGTGGTGTTTGCCTTCGCATGGTCAATTGCGCTGGTGCTCAGCCTGTCATCGGCCAACCTCAGGCGCACACAGCTCTCCAACACCCTGACCACCATAGGCATCATGGCCCATGAACTGCGTACGCCGCTGTCGACGGCAGAGCTGCTGGGGGACGCCATCAAGATGGAGGTACAGCGCCAGCCCGACAACCCCAGGGCAACACAGCTCGACAGGCTGGCCCTGCGCCTGCACATACTGGTGCGCAACATGAACCACCAGATCGATACCCAGATCGCAAATGCAAAGCTGCTGCAGTTGCCACGCTACAGTGAGCAGATATCGGCTGCCAGCCTCGTGCGTGATGTGGTCGCGGCCTATCCCTACCAGTCCACCCGCCAGCGTGAGTGCCTGCGGGTCGATATTGCCAGCGACTTCATCTTCAAATCGTCTGCGCAGCAGTTTTCGCAGGTCCTGGACAACCTGATCAAGAACGCCATGCATTCCCTGATGGCGGCGGATTCAAAGTACGCGCCGGGTTCACTTCGCATTGATGTCACGATGGCGGGCGACAGGGGGCTTATTTCCGTCGTCGACCACGGCATGGGCATTGACGCGGCATTGCTGCCCCATATTTTCAAACCCTTTTTCTCAAGCAACCGCGGCACAGGTCACGGCCTCGGTCTGGCTTTTTGCCAGCAAGTGGTGCACAGTGCAGGCGGCACCATACAGGTCAAATCAGAATATGCGGTTGGCACCGTTTTCACGCTGGAACTACCCATCACGGGTAGCTCATAGGCAACCCGTTCTTTTGTAACTCGCGTCAGGCCAAACATCATGTCCTTTGCACTTTACCGGCGCCCGGGAGGCGTGGTTTTCCTGGATGACGACCCGGACTACCTCGAAATGCTGGCAGAAGTCATGCCACCAGACTGGTACGTTCGCCTGTTCCTGCGCCCTGTGGCCTGCATTGATCTTTTGCTGGAAGAGCCCGCCCGATGGGAAGCTGATGCGTGGCGGCATCAGGAAATCATCAACCGGTGGCGCGAAGGCTCGCCGCTGATACCGCAAATTCTGGCGTACTGGCGCGAAGATGGCAGCGCACGCTTTGGCCTCACGCAGGTCTGCGTCGTGGACTACTCCATGCCGGCCATGAGCGGGCTGCGGGTTCTAGGCGAATTGTCCGGCTGGTCGGGCGCACGGGTCCTGCTCACCGGTCGCGCTGACGAGCAGCTTGCCGTCTCGGCTTTCAACCGGGGCCTGATCGAACAATTCATTCCAAAGCAGGCGCCAGAAATTAGGTTGCGGCTGACCGATGCCATCAGCAACCGGCTGGCCACGCCCAATGCCAGGCATGAGCAGACCTGGCGCGCCACGCTGTCACGCGAGCAGCACGCATTTTTGTGCCACCCGGCCATCGCCCAGTCGCTGGAAAACCTGTCAAAAAAGCAGGGCTGGGTGGAGCATGTAGTGACGGGCGCGCCGTTTGGCATCGTGGCCCTGGACAGCAAGGCAAATGCGAGCTGGCTGCAGATGGAACCTGCGGACAAGCTCCCTGAACTCGCAGAAATGGCGGCGTCCCAGGGATGGGATGCCGCGACGGTTGAAGGCATACGTTCGGGCCGCCAGCTGATTGACCTGGAACTCCAGCCTGCACTTGGCGAAGCGCACAAGCCCGCACCGCAGCAGGCTTTTGCACTGGGTGGCGACAGTACCATTCTTCATGCGGCGCTGTTCCCGCTTGAGGCCGCCTTTTCACCGGGAATGGGTGCCAGCTACCACAGCTTCATGTCAAGCCGGAGCGAAAGGTCGCTGCAGGACTGACAGCGACAACGGTAAAACAACGGTGGAAATACGGCTCAGGCAGCAGCACCCGCGCGGGCGCGCCGTGCGATTGGCCAGTCCCAGGGCTTGACGATGGGCGCAATCTCGCGGGCTGCAGCCTCCACATGGTCGAGCTCCGAATCCATCAGGCCAGCATTCAGCGTCAGGCGCATCATGGCCCGTTTGCTGCTCGTCGCAGGCGCGCAGAACATCGAAGAAAAGACGTCGCGTTCCTCCAGCCTGTCACGCAACACCATGGTATCGGCCTCGGAACCGACTTCGAGCGCGATGATCTGCTGACTGCCCTGATGAATGGGGTAGCCCAACTCACTGAGGCTGCCGCGCAGGCGACGTGTGTGCGCATGCAGGCGTGTCCTGGCGTCGTCACTGTTGCGGATCAGCTCCAGCGTTGCGGCCAGTCCTGCGATTTCATGTGGCAGCAGGCTGGAGCTGAAGATGTTCGGAAAGCTTGAACACAGGATGTAGTAGCGCATGTGGGCCGGCGCGGTGAAAAAGCCGGCACGGCCGGCAAAGGCCTTGGCCAGACTGGCCGTGATGAAGTGAACCCTGTCAGACAGGCCCAGTTCTGCGCACAGGCCTGCCCCTTTGGGGCCGTGTGTGCCGAGTGAGTGGGACTCGTCTACCAGAATCATGCAGCCGCCCGCCTCAGCGACCTCCACCACCTCGACCAGGGGGCACAACGCGCCGGTCGTGCTGTAGACAGAGTCCACCACCACCATGCCGGGGCCGTTTTTGGCAATCACGCGCGCCAGGTGTGCAGGGTCGTTGTGGCGGAATGCGAAAGCAGGTGCCCGCGCGGCGTGCGCACCCTCCCAGAGCGAAGCGTGCGCCAGCGTGTCCAGGTAAACCGGCGTCTGTGCATCAGCAACAGCCTGCAGCAGGCCCACATTGGCCGAGTAGCCCGACTGGCAGATGAAGCCGTCATCCTTGCCGACCCAGGCAGCGAGCGCCAGCTCAAGCGCGTGTGTGGGATGTTCGTTGAGGTGAAACACGCCCGACTGAACCACAAACTCCTGCGCCTTGCGAAGCGACTCGACCTGCGCATGAACAATCTGTGGATGACCGGTCACGCTCAGGTAATCATTGCCGTCAAGGCGTATGGCATCGGAGGTCGGCGTCTTGCCATGCAACATGAATTTTCCGCCCCACTGAAGATCCCATCGGGGCTTGAAATCACGGGCGATGCGTTGCGAAAGTTGCGAGCCAAGCGCAGGATTGCGCGGCGTATTTTTTGTGCTGGAAATGGGTCGGTCAAGGACTTGCATGGAGGACTCCGGGTGATGTGGAATCACCATTGAAAGCCTCAAAACACATTGATACGCCTCTGACCCTGTCAGAACTGACAGGGTCAAGCCTCACATCCCCAGCCCACACAGCATTACTGCGAACTATGTACCTACTTTCAAACCGGCTACTGGTTAGTTTTTACGGTTTCATGTTGCAAAAAGTTAACGCCGGTCAGGGCCGTGTCAACCCTGTCGCCACGGCAATCCGGCCCTCCGCCAGCCACCTGTGTTGCCGCGATGGCCCGCCGCATCCGCATCGCCCTCAAAGCCCTCCAGAATGTTGTAGGCCTCAAAGCCAAGCGAAGCCGCACGCCTTGCAGCAGCAATGGAACGCACGCCACTCCGGCACAACAGCACCAGCTTGCCGCCTGCGGGCGCCAGCGCCTTGAGCCCTTCATCGAAGCCCGGATTCATCGCCATGCCGGGCCACTGTTTCCAGGCCAGGGCTGCAGCACCGGGAACGTGACCCACCCATTCGCGTTCCGCATCAGTACGCACATCGACCAGTACGGCGTCTCCGGATCTCATCCACTCAAACGCCAGCTGTGGCGGGATATCGCCGGCATAACCATCGGCCGGCCTGACCCCTGCCTGGGAATTTGTGTCCAAATTGTTCTCCTCTGTCGTTAAACGCTGTCACGAGTTTAGGACTTTCGCAGGGCACATGAAAAGACGGGACAGATGCAAAATGGAATACCAACTGCAGCAAAGGCAAGCCATGGCATCAGGGAAAAAATCAGGCAGGACATCAGCCAAATCACCAGACGCGGTCGTGCAGGCATCAGCGGTCAATGACCCGCTCAAGGACATCGGCAAGGACATCGACAAACTCCTCGCCCCGTGGCGGCCAGGGACCGTAACAAAATTGAAAAAATCCAGCGCCCTGAGGCTGGGCAAGCTTGACCCCTCGGCCAAACCGTTTTCCACAGGCGACAAGCTGAAGGACAGGGCCGCCACTGACGCGCTGGCCTCGGAGCTCGACGGACTGCAGAACCTGTTCTACGCAGACAGGCGTTACAAGCTGCTGGTCGTCCTGCAGGGGACAGACACATCCGGCAAGGACGGTACGCTGCGCAGCGTCTTCAGCCGCATGAGTCCGCTGGGCGTACACACCGTGGGCTGGAAAGCGCCAACAGAAAATGAGCGGGCACATGACTACCTCTGGCGCATTCACCAGCAGATGCCGGCCGCGGGTGAAATCATGGTGTTTAACCGCAGCCACTACGAAGACGTGCTGGTACCGCCCGTCAATGGCTGGATCACGCCGGAGCAAACGGCCCAGCGCTATGCACACATCAATGATTTTGAACGCATGCTTGCGGAGACGGGCACGGTCATCCTGAAATTCATGCTGCACATCAGTTTCGACGAGCAGCGTGAAAGACTGCAGGAGCGCATTGACGATGTCACCAAAAACTGGAAGTTCAGCATGGGCGACCTGGACGCGCGCAAACAATGGACGCAATACCAGCAGGCCTACGAGGACCTCCTGAACGCCACCAGCACAAGCTGGGCGCCGTGGACGGTGGTACCGGCCGATTCCAAAACGCACCGTAACCTGATGATTGCGCTGCTGCTGCGCCAGGCACTGCAAAAACTCGGCCTGCGCTACCCGGCTCCTGAACCTGCGCTCAAAGGTCTGAAGGTGAGTTGAAACAAGTCACCACAGTAGACGGGGCGATGCCGGACCCAAGGGTAATTCTGAGCGCCCCATCGGTAAAAACCCTCTGTGTGGGGCCGTGGGAATGCCAAATGATGTGTTCTCTTACGGTTAAAAACTACACACAGGAGACAAGCATGATCGAGACCAAGAGCCCACGCCGGCGCGGATTACTCAAGGGCGCAGCGGTTGCAGCGGGCGCCATGTCGGCCCCCATGATTGCCACGGCGCAGACCACATCACTGCGCTTTCAGAGCACCTGGCCGGCCAAGGACATCTTCCACGAATACGCCAACGACTTCGCGAAAAAAGTCAACGACATGGCTGGCGGAAAGCTCAAGATTGAAGTCCTGCCCGCCGGCGCAGTGGTGCCTGCCTTCCAGTTGCTGGAAGCCGTCAACAAGGGCACGCTGGATGGCGGCCATGGCGTGGTGGCCTACCACTACGGCAAGAATTCGGCACTGGCCCTGTGGGGTTCCGGCCCCGGTTACGGCATGGATGCCAACATGGTGCTGTCATGGCACAACTATGGCGGCGGCAAGGTGCTGCTGGAAGAAATCTACAAGTCCATCAACATGGACGTGGTGTCATACCTCTACGGCCCCATGACCACGCAGCCGCTGGGCTGGTTCAAGAAACCGGTTTCCAAGGTCGAGGACATGAAAGGCCTGAAGTTCCGCACCGTCGGCCTGGCCGTTGACATGTTCACGCTGATGGGCACGGCGGTGAATCCCCTGCCCGGCGGCGAGATCGTGCCGGCACTGGACCGCGGCCTGATCGATGCCGCCGAGTTCAACAACGCGTCCAGCGACCGGGTGCTGGGCTTCCCCGACGTGGTCAAGAACTGCATGTTGCAGAGCTTTCACCAGAGCGGTGAGCAGTTTGAGATCCTGTTCAACAAGGCCAAGCTCAATGCCCTGGCACCCGAGCTGCGCTCCATCATCGACTATGCCGTACAGGCCGCCAGCGCAGACATGAGCTGGAAAGCGATTGACCGCAACTCCAAGGACTATGAAGAGATGAAGAAGCAGGGCATCAAGTTCTACAAGACACCTGATGCCGTACTGCGCGCACAGCTGGCGGCCTGGGATACGACCATTGCCAAGAAGGCCGGCGAGAACCCGCTCTTCAAGAAAGTACTGGACTCCCAGCGCGCTTTCGCACAGCGCACGGGCCAGTGGCACAACGACTACACGGTCGACTTCAAGATGGCCTACAACCACTACTTCAACCGCAAAAAGGCCTGAGCACTGGCCTTGCAGTAGCTGGTTACCAGCCATCCAGTTTATGGGTGGCTGGTTTTGTTTTGGGGTGGCCCGCTGTGGGCAACAGGTGCTTTCATGACCGTGCAAAAAATTCTCCATACCGCTGACCAGATCAGTACCTGGGTGGGCAAGGCTGCTGCCTGGCTCATCGTCGCGCTCATGCTTCTTGTCTGTGCCGAGGTCTTCAAGCGCTATGCGCTGAACGCACCCACAGCCTGGATTTACGATGCCAACAACATGCTTTACGGAACCCTCTTCATGCTGGGCGGTGCCTACACGCTGGCGCATGATGGCCATGTGCGCGGCGACTTTTTCTACGGCAGCATGAAGCCCCGCACACAGGCCAGGCTGGACTTTGTGCTTTACCTGGTGTTTTTCATTCCCGGCATTGCCGCGCTGACCTGGGCCGGCTGGACCTATTTCCAGGATTCGCTGGCCATCCACGAACAGACCTTCAACGCCGAGCCCATACCGGTTTACCCCTTCAAGTTCGTGATCCCGGTGGCAGGCGCCATCGTGCTCATGCAGGGCCTGTCTGAAATGCTGCGCTGCGTGGTGTGCATGCGCACCGGCGCCTGGACACCGCGCCTGAAAGACGCGCAGGAATCCGACGTGGTTGCCCAGCAACTGGCGGGCAGCGAGTTTGTCGATGAAGAAGCTCGGCAACTCGCGATCAAACAATCGGAAAGCCTGAAATCATGAGCAACGCCGCACTGGGCATGACCATGCTCTGCCTCATCGTGGTCGTCATCATGATGGGTTTCCCCACCGCCTTCACCCTCATGGGCCTGGGCATGCTGTTCGGTTACGTGGCGTTTTACGACCCTTCGGCGCCGTGGCTGGACAACAGGATTTTTGACCTCATGGTGCAACGCGCATTCGGCGCCATGACCAACGAGACTCTTTTATCAATACCGCTGTTTGTCCTGATGGGCTATGTGATGGAGCGCGGGGCGCTGGTCGACAAGATGTTCCACAGCGTGCAGCTCGCTTTCCGCAGCGTGCCCGGCTCGCTGGCCGTGACAACGCTGATCATCTGCACCTTCTGGGGCATCGCAAGCGGCCTGGTCGGCGCGGTGGTGGTGCTGATGGGCGTGATTGCCATGCGCCCCATGCTCAACGCCGGGTATGACACACGCCTGGCAGCCGGCGTGATCACTGCAGGCGGCACGCTGGGCATACTGATCCCGCCGTCGGTCATGATCATTGTCTACGCGGCAGTGGCAGGCCAGTCTGTTGTCAAGCTGTATGCCGCGGCCATGTTTCCGGGCTTTTTCCTGGCACTGCTCTACCTCATCTACATCATCGGGTGGGTCCTCATCAACCCCAGGATTGCGCCCAGACTGCCGCCGGAACAGCAGCGTGTACCAGTCCCGCCATGGCTTGCCCACATCTCATCGACCTACTCGCACCGCATGCTGCCGGCCCTGGCCATAGCAGTTGCTTCGCCGGGCAGGGCCCTGCAGGCTCAGTCCGCCGACAAGCCCGTCACCCGCGGCCTGCTGCTGCGCAGCCTGTCGACCTCGCTGGTACCCGTGGCTCTGGCAGCTGTGACACTGGGCGCCGTCTGGTGGTATGTCGTGATCCATTCGCAGGAAGACAACAATGCGCCCCAGGTCAGCCTGCAGGCCAAGTCCACCATCGCCCCCGGCACAGCTGCCACCCCACCCGCCGCACCCGTCGCCATGGGCAGCGGTGTGCAGGAGCCGCCCGCCAGTGGCGTACAGGAGCCTGCCGCAACATCCGGCCTGCAAGAGCCACCAGCCACATCCGGGCTGAGCGAACCGCCTTCTTCTGACGGCGGGCTGCAGGCACCGCCAGGATCCGCAGACGTGCAGGAGCCCGCAGCAGCCCAGGCCGCAAACGAGCCCATGGAACAACTGGGCGACCCGTCGCAAAAAGCCCCGCAGACCGCGGCCGTGCCTGAAGTCTTCTACACCGGCTTCTGGATAGCCTGCGCAATAGCCGTGCTGCTGCTGGCCTGGTATTACTGGCGCTTCGATGCCGAACAGTTTGAAATCCTGCGCATGCTGATCTCGTCCGTCATGCCGCTGGCCATACTGACCTTCATGGTGCTGGCGGTCATTTTGTTCGGCATCACCACCGCTACGGAGTCGGCTGCGGTGGGCGCTGCGGGCGCCTTCCTGATGGCCTGGCATGCGGGCACGCTGAATTTCCAGCGCATCAAGGAGGCCGTGTTCCTGACGGCAAAAACCACCTCCATGGTGTGCTGGCTGTTTGTGGGCTCTGCCCTGTTCTCGGCCGTGTTCGCGCTTCTGGGCGGGCAGCGTGTGGTGGAAGAGTGGGTGCTGTCCATGAACCTCACGCCGCTGCAGTTTTTGCTGCTGTCGCAGGCCATCATCTTCATCCTTGGCTGGCCGCTGGAATGGACAGAAATCATCGTGATTTTTGTGCCCATCTTCCTTCCGCTGCTGGCGCACTTCCAGATTGATCCCATCCTCTGGGGCGTGCTGGTCTTTGTCAACCTGCAGGCCGCCTTCCTGTCCCCGCCTGTGGCCATGTCGGCCTTCTACCTGAAAGGGGTGTCGCCGCCGCATGTGACGATCAACCAGATATTCGCCGGGATGATGCCCTACATGCTGATCGTCATCCTGTGCATGGTGTTCATGTACGTCTGGCCGGGCCTGACACTGTGGCTGCCGAAATACCTGTATGGATAAACAAGGTATGCAAGAATATTTCTTTCAGGGCGCGTAAAGCGCCCTTTTTCATGCTGGAAAGTGTAAGATTGACGTTTACGTAAACGTCAATACGACCCAGCCGCCCAACATCCATCCCGGCGGCCCTTCTCCGGAGACAAATACATGACCGACCTGTCCGCCGAATACAAGGCCCTCGCCAACTATCGCCCCACACACAAGGTGCGTTTTGTCACTGCTGCCTCGCTGTTTGACGGCCACGACGCCGCCATCAACATCATGCGGCGCATATTGCAGAGCATGGGTGCCGAGGTCATTCACCTGGGCCACAACCGCAGCGTTGATGAGGTCGTCACCACCGCCCTGCAGGAAGACGCCCAGGGCATTGCCATCAGCTCCTACCAGGGCGGGCATGTCGAATATTTCAAGTACATGGTCGACCTGCTCAAGAGCCGCGGCGGCGAGCACATCCAGGTGTTCGGCGGCGGCGGCGGTGTCATCGTGCCACCCGAAATACGCGAACTGCAGGCCTACGGGGTGGCGCGTATCTTCAGCCCTGAAGACGGCCAGAAGATGGGTCTGGCCGGCATGATCGGCGAGATGGTCATGCGTTGCGACAAGGACCTCACCGGCCTCGCACCTAAAGACATCAAGGCCATTGAAGGCCATGGCGAGATGAACTGGCGCGCGCTGGCGCAGATGATCACCGCGCTGGAGAACGAAAAAGCCGACCCCGTATTGGTTGAAAAGCTGCGCAAGCAGGCGGCCACAAAAAAGATTCCCGTGCTCGGCATCACCGGCACCGGCGGCGCCGGCAAGTCCTCACTCACAGACGAGTTGATCCGCCGCCTCAGGCTGGACCAGAACGACAAGCTGCGTGTCGCCATCATCAGTATTGACCCTTCACGCCGCAAGAGCGGCGGCGCACTCCTCGGTGACCGTATCCGCATGAACGCCATCAACCCCTGGACGGTGCCCAAGGCCGGTCAGAAGAGTACTGACAGCGGTCAACGTGTGTTCATGCGCTCGCTCGCCACACGCGATTTCGGCTCTGAAATCAGCCAGGCCCTGCCTGACGTGATTGCCGCCTGCAAGTGCGCAGGCTTCGATTTGATCGTGGTCGAGACCTCCGGCATAGGCCAGGGCGACGCCGCCATCGTGCCGCATGTCGACGTGCCCATGTACGTGATGACACCCGAGTTCGGCGCCGCCAGCCAGCTCGAAAAAATCGACATGCTGGACTTTGCCGAGTTTGTCGCCATCAACAAGTTCGACCGCAAGGGCTCGCTCGACGCCCTGCGCGACGTGGCCAAGCAGGTGCAGCGCAACAAGGAAGCCTGGGGTACCGCGCCCGACAAGATGCCGGTATTCGGCACCATGGCCGCGCGTTTCAACGACGACGGCGTGACCGCGCTGTACCAGGCCCTCAAACCTCGCCTGGCCGGACTCGGCCTGAAGCTGTCCGAAGGCGCCCTGCCCGCCGTCGATGTGCGCCACAGCACCAACCAGACACCGGTGGTGCCCGCCGCCCGCACACGTTACCTGGCTGAAATTGCCGACACGGTGCGCAGCTACAAAAAACGCGGCAGGGAGCAGGCGACGCTGGCGCGCGAAATCCAGCAGCTGCGTGCCGCCGCCGACATGCTGACCGTCGGCAAGCCCGACAAGGCCAGGGCCGCGGAAGCCGCCATCGACCTGGCGGTGCAGCGCGAGCAGGTCCAGGACCCGGCCGCACGCAAGCTGTTGATCCAGTGGCCCGCGATGCAGCAGGCCTACGCCGGCGAAGAATACGTGGTGAAAATCCGCGACAAGGAAATCCGCACCGCGCTGACCAGCAAGTCGCTCTCGGGCACGACCATCCGCAAGGTGGCGCTGCCTCAGTACGAAGACCACGGCGAAATCCTCAAGTGGCTGATGCTGGACAACGTGCCGGGCAGCTACCCCTACACCGCCGGCACCTTCGCCTTCAAGCGCGAGGGCGAGGACCCGACCCGCATGTTTGCCGGCGAAGGCGACGCGTTTCGCACCAACACGCGTTTCAAGCTGCTGAGCCAGGGCATGGCCGCCAAGCGCCTGAGCACGGCCTTTGACTCGGTCACGCTGTACGGCAACGACCCCGACCTGCGGCCCGACATTTACGGCAAGGTCGGCAACAGCGGCGTGTCGATTGCCACGCTGGACGACATGAAGGTGCTGTACGACGGCTTCGACCTGTGCAGCCCCAGCACCTCGGTCAGCATGACCATCAACGGCCCGGCGCCGACCATTCTGGCCATGTTCATGAACACCGCCATCGACCAGAATCTCGAAAAATTCAGGGCCGACAACGGCCGCGAACCGACGGACACCGAAACCGAAAAAATCCGCGAATGGGTGCAGGAAAACGTGCGCGGCACGGTGCAGGCCGACATCCTGAAGGAAGACCAGGGCCAGAACACCTGCATCTTCTCGACCGAGTTCAGCCTCAAGGTGATGGGCGACATTGCCCAGTACTTCGTGCACAACAAGGTGCGCAACTTCTACAGCGTGTCCATCAGCGGGTATCACATCGCCGAAGCCGGTGCCAACCCGATCAGCCAGCTGGCCTTCACGCTGTCCAACGGCTTTACCTTTGTCGAAGCCTACCTTGCGCGCGGCATGCACATCGACGACTTTGCGCCCAACCTCTCCTTCTTCTTCAGCAACGGCATGGACCCCGAATACACGGTGATGGGCCGCGTCGCACGCCGCATCTGGGCTGTGGCCATGAAAGAAAAATACGGTGCGAATGAGCGCAGCCAGAAGCTCAAGTACCACATCCAGACCAGCGGCCGCAGCCTGCATGCGCAGGAAATCCAGTTCAACGACATCCGCACGACGCTGCAGGCGCTGATCGCGATTTACGACAACTGCAACTCGCTGCACACCAACGCGTTTGATGAAGCCATCACCACGCCGACCGAAGAATCGGTGCGCCGCGCCATGGCCATCCAGCTCATCATCAACCGCGAATGGGGCCTGGCCAAAAACGAGAACCCCTCACAGGGCGCCTTCATCATCGAAGAGCTGACCGAACTGCTTGAAGAAGCCGTGCTGATGGAGTTCGAGCGCATCGCCGAGCGCGGCGGCGTGCTGGGCGCGATGGAGACCGGCTACCAGCGTGGCCGCATCCAGGACGAGTCCATGCACTACGAGATGCTCAAGCACACCGGTGAGCTACCCATCATCGGCGTCAACACCTTCCGCAACCCGCACGGCGACGCGGTGCAGGACAAGCTTGAACTGGCCCGCTCGACTGAAGAAGAGAAGCAGAACCAGCTCAAGCGCCTGGATGCCTTCCACGCCCTGCATGCCAAAGAGTCACCCGCCATGCTCAAGCGCCTGCAGCAGGCCGTCATCGAAAACCTCAATGTGTTCGAGGTGCTGATGGACGCGGTGCGGGTTTGCTCGCTGGGCCAGATCACCAATGCGCTGTTTGAAGTGGGTGGGCAGTACCGGCGGAATATGTAGCCAGGCGGCTGGGCGCGCCATCACAATGGCCCATGGTCAGCCCGGTTAACGATACAGCCCCCGACGCCAGTCACGGCGTCTGGACCCTCCACTGCGACGGCAGCGCCTTCCCCAACCCGGGCCACATGGGCCTGGGCGCCGTGCTGGTTTCGCCCGATGGCACGCGCCGCACGCTGTCCGAACAGGCTCCCGGTCGCGGCTGCAACAACGAAGCCGAAGCGCGCGCCATGATGGCGGCGCTGCACGAGGCCAAACGGCTTGGTGCCGATTGCGTGCGCATTCACAGCGACAGCCGCGTGGTGGTAGACCAACTCACCGGTGACGGCGGGCAGCCGATTGAGCGGCTGGATGCCCTGTTCATGGAACTGCGCGCGCAGCTGGCAGCGTTCAGCGACAGCACCGTGAAGTGGATACCCCAGCACCGCAACAGCGAGGCCGATGCGCTGGCGCGCAACGCAGCGGGCCTGCCGCCCCGGCCCATCGCCAAACCCGGCAAGGGTCGGAGGCGCAAGGGCTGAGTCCTGCGGGATCAAGTACAAACGTAAAGTCGACTTTACATTTTCAGATGCCGCCGCAGCCGAAGGCCTTCAAAAAAGCCTTCACAAGCCTTTTTTGACCATTTTCAGGGGTCAAAACAGGCTGCAGACCAATAAACACAAGCGTGAGCAGCTACAAATACGATAGCATATCCAGCGTCATGTCACATTTCAGTTGCCCAGCACAAGCTGCAGGGCCCTGATCGCCTCGGGATTGGACAGTGATGACAGGTCACCGGGGTTGTCGCCGCACACCAGCGCGCGAACAACACGGCGCATGATCTTCATGTTGCGCGTCTTGGGCAGGTCACCAACCAGCAGCACCTGCCGGGGCCGGTAGGAACTGCCCATGCCCTGCACCACCGCTTCGGCCAAATCACGCTCCAGCGCGGCGTCTGCCGCCACGCCCGGCATGGGCACACAGACACAGACAATGGCCGAGCCCTTGAGCTCATCCGGCACGCCGATGACAGCAGCTTCCGAGATCTTTCCGGTAGCGGTGAGCAGCGTCTCTATTTCCGAGGGGCCGGTGCGCTTGCCGGAAATCTTGATGGTGTCGTCGCTGCGGCCCAGGATGTAATAAAGGCCGTCAGCGTCGCGCATGGCCAGGTCGCCATGCACCCACAGGCCGGGAATGGTGCGCCAGTAGCTGTCGAGGTAACGCTCTTCATCGCGCCACAGGCTTTTGGTCATGCCGATGTTCGGGTTGCAGAGCACGAGTTCACCGATCTGGCCGTCCGCCACCGGTTTGCCGCTGCTGTCGACGATGGCCACGCCTGCGCCCAGCCCGCGCAGGTCGAAGGAACCCGGCCGCAGCGGCCCGTGCAGGGTGCCGACAAAGTTGCAGCCGCCGACTTCGGTGCCACCCACGATGTTGAGGAAGGGCAGCTGGCGCTTGCAGACATGCTCGAAAAACCAGTGCCAGGGCGCGTGCGTCCAGACCTCGCCTGCAGACACCGTGATGCGCAGGGCCGACAGGTCGTAACGCCCGACCTCCTCGTCGCCGTTGCGCATCAGGCTGCGTATCAGCGTCGGTGCAACACCGACATAGGTGACCTTGTGGTCCTGCAGCAGGCGCCAGAAGCGGCCGCTGTCGGGGTAGTCGGGCGTGCCCTCGGCCACCAGCAGGCTGCCGCCGAAATAGGCCGGTATGCAGGCGCACATCGCGCCCACCATCCAGCCCATGTCGCTCATGAAAAAGAAGCGGTCGCTGGACCTGAAGTCGGCGCAGATGTGCATGTCGCGCGCCACCATCGATGCCAGAAAGCCCACATGGGTCCACACGCAGCCTTTGGGTTTACCGGTCGTGCCCGAGGTGTAGAGCAGCACCGACGGTGCCTCCGCATCCATCTCGGCCGTTGCCATGTCTGCAGGCTGCGGCTGCACGGCGGCCGACCAGTCATGGTCGCGCCCGGCAGTCATCGCGCACTCTGCCGCATCGCCCAGGTGGCGAAGCACCAGCACCGTCCTGACACTGGGCACCGACAGCAAGGCTTCATCCAGCACGGGCTTCATCAACCCGGGCGAGCCGCGCCGCCAGGTTCCGTCGACGGTCAGCACGGCTTTGGCCTCGCCGTCGTTCAGGCGCGCAATCAGCGGCTGCGGGCCGAAACCCGAGAACAGCGGCATCACGATGGCCCCCATCTTCAGTACCGCGAAAAAGGCGATGAAGGTCTCCGGCAGGTTGGGCATGAAGAGGCCCACGCGGTCGCCCCTGACGATGCCCAGGGTCTGCAGCGCACCCGCCAGCCGGCAGACTTCTGCGTCGAATTCGCGGTAAGTCAGCGTGCGCTGGGCCTTGGGGTCTTCGCCCTCCCACACCAGGTAAGGCTTGTCCCAGGTTGGCGTTCCGCGGTGCCTGTCGAGGCAGTTGAGCACGATGTTGGTCGTGCCGCCCACGCACCAGCTGGCGCGCTCTATGCCGGCGGAAGTGTCCAGCATCTGCGTCCAGGGCTTGTAGAAACGGAAGTCGCAAAAATCCATCACCTGCTGCATCAGCCAGGCCGGGTCGGCATCTGCGTGTTCACTGAGGGATGCCAGGTCTGCCTCGCCGGTTGCCTTCAGGAAGGCACCAAGATTGGAGCCAGCCATGCCCTGGGCAGACGGTAGCCATTCAAACGGGGGTTGCGTGGAACTCACCGGTGTCCTTTTAACTGGGTCATTGCTGTCGTAGCGTTCTTGCCACCGTGTTGCTGGCCAGCGCGTGCATCACCGCCTGGCAGAAGGGAAGTTGGGCGCACGTTTCTCGCGCACGGCGGCCACGCCCTCTGCCGCGTCCTCCCCCAGGAAACACAGCATTTCCATGGCCAGCGAACTCTCGAATATCGGGCGCGCCATGTTCATCCAGCCGTTGAGCGAGCGTTTGGTCAGGCGTATCGCCTGCTGGCTTCCCATGGCCAGCTTGTTGGCCACCGCCATGGCCTTGTCCATGAGTTCGGCGCGCGGTACGCACAGGCTGACGAGGCCGATGCGCTCGGCCTCCTTGCCGTTGATGAAGTCGCCGGTCAGCAGGTAGTACTTGGCCTTGGCCAGCCCGCACAGCAGCGGCCAGCAGATGGCTGCATGGTCGCCGGCAGCAACGCCTATCTTCACGTGCCCGTCCGTAACCTTGGCTTCTTCCGCCATGATGCTGATGTCTGCCAGGAAGGCAACGGCCAGCCCCGCGCCCACGGCAACGCCGTTGATGGCCGAGATGATGGGCTTGTCGCAGGCCATCATGTTGTAGACCACTTCCGATGCCTCGGTCAGCGTGGTGGCCACCACCGCCGGGTTGCCCACCATGGTGGAGACCCACTCCAGGTCGCCGCCCGCAGAAAATGCCTGGTCACCGGCACCGGTGATGACAGCGACTTTTGTTTCGGCATCGTCAGTGACGGCCGCCCAGACCTTGGTCAACTCCCAGTGCAGGCGTGCATTGGTGGCATTGAACACCTCGGGCCGGTTGATGGTGATGAGCAACACGCCGTTGGGCTTGCGCTCGAATTTCAGGAACTGGAAATCATCAAAAGTCATGGCATGTCCTTGGCGGTCGGTCGTTTAAAAAAATTGGCAAGCCGGCATCAACAGAAGTAGGGCAGCTTCATGCAGGCCTGAAACGCGGCAGCGTGATGCCGCCGCCAGCGTCTTCGCACACCAGTTGCACGCGCATGTCAAAGCTCACGCTGTCCACAGGCGCATCGACCAGCGAACTGATCATGCGCGGACCTTCGTCAAGCTCGACCAGCAGCACCGCGTAAGGCACGTCCTGCTTGAAGGCCGGGCCGGGCGCGCGGTGCACCACGCTGAACGAATGCACCGTGCCCAGGCCGCTGGCGGGCCTGTGCTCCAGGCGTTCGTTGCCGCACTGGCGGCAAATGGCCTGCTGGTAAAACTGGATATGGCCGCAGTCCAGGCAGTGCTGTAGCAACAACCGCCCTTCTTTCAGGCCCTGCCAGTAGACAGCCGTGTCTGCGTCCGGGACGGGCACAGGCCTGACGTGGGCGTCCTTCGGATCGATATGGTTCACAGCGCCGCCCCCGTTCCGAGAATCGTGGTGGCCTGCGTGGCAAAACCTGCGCCCAGGCTGTGCACCAGCGCCAGCTCGGCGCCAGCCACCTGTCGTTCATCGCACTCGCCACGCAGTTGCTGAACGACCTCCAGAAAATGAAACAGCGAGCCCGGCATGCCCGGATGCGCAAACGACAGCAGGCCGCCATGCGTGTTGCACGGGATGGCACCGCCATAGGTCATCTGCCCGTCATCCACAAAGCGCCCGCCCTCGCCCTTGGGGCAAAAACCCAGGTCTTCCAGCATCATGATGACGGTGCCGGTAAAGCAGTCGTAAATGCCGGCCACGTCGATGTCTTTCGCAGAGCACCCGGCCATCGCATAGGCCTTTTGTGCGGACTGCACCGCGCCGGTGGTGGTGAGCGAGGGCATCAGGAAAACATGCTCGTGTGTGTAGCACTCGCCCGCGCCCAGGATGTAGACCGGCGGCTTGCGCGCCCCGCTTCGGGCGTGGCCTGCAGACGTGACGACAAACGCTGCAGCGCCGTCGGAGATCAGTGAGCAGTCGAGCTTGTGATACGGCGTGGTGACCATGCCGGAGTTCAGCACGTCGTCAACCGTGATGGGCGCGGTCATCTGCGCACCTGGTGTACGGCGTGCGTGCTCGCGGTGGATGACGGCCACCCTTGCAAACTGTTCGGCGGTGGTGCCGTACTCCTTCATGTGGCGGTGCGCCGTCATGGCGAAGGTGTTGGCCACCGGGATGCCGAAAGGCATTTCGTACTGCTGGTCACGGCTTTCAGTCATCGCGCGCAGGGCGAGGTCGGGCGACAGGCCTGTGAGCAGGCTGTCGGCGCCGACGACCAGGATGTTTTTCGCCAGCCCGCCGGCTATCGCCGCAGCAGCGACGTTGAACATCGTCGCCGCCGTCGCGCCCGACACCTGGAGCGTGTTGGAGAACGTGGGCGCGATGCCCATGTATTCGCTGAAGGCCACACTGAAGCGGTGAAAGGGCGCGGCAAAGGCGGCACTGCACAGCACGCCGTCGATGTCGCCGCGCACCATGCCTGCATCGGCCAGCGCGGCCTTGGCCGCCTGTGCGGCCAGCGCCATCACGCTCTTGCCCGGCACCCGCCCGACATCGGAGCGGCCTGCGCCCACGATCGCGGTCTTGCCGCGAATGGTGGGGCCGGCCTCCAGGGCTCGTGTAGCTGGCATGGCCTGCGGTCTATTCGGCAACGATGCGCGCAGCCTTGACCACGTTGCCAACCTTGGCCATCTCGGCACGCTGCAGGGCGGCGAAACCTTCAGGGCCGGTAGGCCGCGGGTCTGAGCCCAGCGCGCGCATCTTCCTGAGCACCTCGGGGTCCTTCAGGCTGGCCAGGATCTCATCGGACAGGCGCGTGGCAATCTCCTTCGGCAAACCGGCAGGTGCCCAAAAACCTATCCATGCGGTGTAGTCCATGCCGGGAAAACCAGCTTCGACGACGGTTTCAAGGTCAGGCGCGAGTCCTGAGCGTTTGGCGCCTGTCAGCGCGAGGGCGCGCACACGGCCTGTGCTCATATTGCCCTGGCTGCTGGCCAGCGGCTCGCACAGCACGTCGAGTTGACCGCCCATGATGTCGGTGAGCGCCTGCGGTGATGCCTTGTAGGGCACCTTGACGAGATCAACCCCGGCGATGGACTTCAGCAGTTCGGTGCACAGCAGCGCCGAGCTGGTGCCGGAGCCGTAGTTGAGCTTGCCGGGCGCAGCCTTGGCCGCAGCCACCAGGTCGCCGACGCGTTTGTACGGCGAGTTGGCCGGCACCAGCAGCACAAAGGGGGTGTCGACCACCAGCGCCAGCGGTACGAAATCCTTGAGCGGGTCGACCGGATGATTTTTGTACAGGTGCACATTGGCAGCCATGGTGGTGTTGGTGCCAATCATCAGCGTATAGCCGTCGGCTTTGGCCTTGGATGCGAGGGTGACGCCCAGCATGCCGCCGGCACCGGCGCGGTTGTCGACCACGACCGACTGGCCGAGGCGCTCGGTCAGCCACTGCGCAATCACACGCGCCACGCCATCGGTCACACCGCCCGCGCCCGCCGGCACGATCATGGAAATCGGTTTCGCCGCAGGCCAGGCCTGGCCATGTGCGGGGTTGAACACTGCCAGGGCAGCAAAGCCTGCCAGGCACCAGAGTTGTCTCAATGTCTTCATGGTTTTCTTTCTGGTTGGTGAAAAGTTGAAGTTGTCTCTCAATTTTTTCTGAACGGATCGCAGGCAATGGCGGTTCAGGACCGCTCTTTTTCTGTTCTTTCGCTCTGGCTACAGGACCATGCGCGCACCGCTTCATGGTCAGCGCCCAGCAGGCGCTGCAGCACGGCACCGGTGTGTTCGCCCAGCGTCGGGGGCCCATTGCGGTACTGCACGGGCGTGGCCGAAAAGCGAATCGGGTTGGCAACCGACGGCACACTGCCCGCCACGCGGTGCGGTAGTTCCATCTGAATGCCGCGCGCCTTCACCTGGGGGTCGGCAAAGACGCGGTCTATGGTGTTGATGGGGCCGCAGGGCACATCAACCGCTTCCATCACCGCTATCCACTCGTCGATGCTGCGTGTGGCGGTGATGGCCGCCAGGTCGGGCAGCAGCACAGCCGAGTTTTCAAGCCGCAGGGCAACCGTGCTGAAGCGCGGATCCTCTGCCATGTCGGGCCTGCCCATGGCCTGCGCCATCCGGCGGAACTGCCCGTCGTTGCCTATCGCCAGGATCAGGTGGCCGTCGGATGCAGGAAAGCTCTGGTAGGGCGCAATGTTCGGGTGGCCGTTGCCGGTTCGCCTTGGCGCCACGCCCGTCGTCAGGTAATTCATCGCCTGGTTGGCCAGCACGGCCACCTGCACGTCAAGCAGGCCGATGTCTATCTGCTGGCCGCCGCCACCGTTGTCGCGGTGACGCAGCGCAGACACGATGGCCAGCGCCGCATACATGCCGGACATGATGTCGGCCAGCGCAACGCCGGCCTTTTGGGGGCCGCCACCGGGCTGGCCGTCACGCTCGCCGGTGACACTCATCAAGCCGCCCATGCCCTGAATGAGGAAGTCGTAGCCGGCGCGCTTGCGGTAGGGGCCGGTCTGGCCGAAGCCGGTGATGGAGCAGTACACGAGGTCGGGCAGCCCGGCCTTCAGCGACTCAAAGTCGAGACCATACTTCTTCAGGCCGCCGACCTTGAAATTCTCGACCAGCACATCACACTTCGCCGCCAGTGCACGCACGAGCTGCTGGCCCTCCGGCGTGGCGATGTCGATGGCGACCGACTGTTTGCCGCGGTTGCAGGCAAGGAAATACGCGGCGTCGGTGTCCAGGCCCGTCGCCTTGTCGCGGATAAACGGTGGCCCCATTCGGCGCGTATCGTCGCCGCTGCCGGGTTGCTCTACCTTGATGATTTCCGCACCCAGGTCGGCAAGTGCCTGCGTGGCCCAGGGCCCAGCCAGCACACGGGACAGGTCGAGCACCCGCACGCCCGCCAGCGGGCCGCTGAAGACAGGCGCATCCATGACAGCCATCAAATGCCCATCGTCTTGGAGATGATGGTGCGCTGGATCTGGGACGTGCCGCCGCCAATCGTCGCCTGCATGCCCTCGCGGAAATAGCGCTCCATGTGCGACTCGGGCAGCATGCTGTGGCCACCGAGAATCTGCATGCCCTGGCGCGTCACCGTCTGCAGGGTTTCAGAGGCCATCAGCTTGGCCATGCTGACCTCCCGTGTGCAGGGCTCATGGCGCGAGGCCATGTCGGCGCCGCGGTACACCATCAGTCGTGACGCATCGACAGCGGTCTGCATGTCGGCCAGCATGTGGCGTATCGCCTGGAACTCGAAAATGGGCCGGTCGAACTGTATGCGTTCGTGGGCATAACGCAGCGCATCGCTGACGGCCTGCTGTGCATTGCCGACATAGGCAGCCGCAACGGCAATCCGTTCCAGCTCAAGATGGTCGGTGATGATCTTCCAGCCACCGCCCGCTTCGCCAAGAATATTGGCCTCCGGCACCACGGCACCGTCGAGAAAAATTTCGGTCGTGCCGGTTGCGCGCCTGGCCATGGTGGGCAACTTGCGGATATCTACCCTGGGTGTGTCGTTGGGCACCAGCAGCACCGACAGCCCCTTGTGTTTGGCGGCGGCTGCGTCGGTGCGCACCAGCATGGCAATGACGGCATTTTTGGCGGCCGCGCCCGAACACCAGAGTTTTTGCCCGGTGATGGCCCAGCCATCGTCACGCAGTTCGGCGCGGGTGCGGGTGCTGGCGGCGTCTGATCCGGCGGAAGGCTCCGAGATGGAAATCGAAAACCGGATCTCGCCGCGCATGTAGGCAGGCAGGTATTTTTCCTGCTGCTCCTTTGTTCCGAACTTGACGATGTTCATGGCGGTAAAGGTCGACACCATGAAAGCCGTGGCAAAGTCGAAGCCGTAGCGCGCCAGCCCCTCACACATCAGTGCGTACTCAAAAATCGACCCGCCGTCACCGCCCTGTTCTTCCGGGATCAGGAGCTTGAGCCAGCCGGCCTTGGCCACTTTTTCATACGCCTCATAGGGGTACTCACGGGCAGTGTCGCAACGCAGCACGTAGTCGGCACCGATTTCCTTTTCCATGAAACGGGCGACCGTCTCCTGCCAGTACTGCTGCTCTTCGGTCAGGAAGTTCATGCTGGCACTCCCGTGAATGCACCCGTCACCGGGATGGAGCCTGGCACCCGCTCCCGATGCACAAGCACGCTGAAGTCGCAGCTCATCACCACGTCACCGTGCTGGTTGACCGCCTTGAGCAAGGCTGTCGCCACACCGTGTTTGTCGCCCTTGTCGCGCAAGCCCGTGATCTCCGCCTCGGCGTGCAGCGTGTCGCCTATGAAGGTGGGTTTCACAAAGCGCAGGTTGTTGACGCCGTAAAAGGCTTCGATGATGCCGCCGTCGTAGCCGAACAGGGCATTGCTGATCACGAACACCAGCCCGCCCTGCACGACGCGCTGGCCGAACTTGCTCTTTTTGGAGAACTCGGCATCAGCATGAATATCGAGCCAGTTGCCGGTCAGGCTGCAGAAGTTGACCACGTCGGTCTCGGTGATCGTCCGCCCTCTTGAGCGGGTGCGCTGACCCAGCGCGAGTTCATTGAATGGCAGGTTAAACATGTCTGTGAATGCTCCAAAAAAACACTGAAATCTGCCCTGCATCCTAGGCTTTCATTCCGTTTTGTAAATATAAATTTCATTTAATAACATCATCAAGGCGAGTTTTTGAGTGGTGTCGCTTTTAAATTAACCGAAATTTCACAAGTGAAAATTCGCCATCGTGCTAGCATTAGCCATACTTACCTTGACAGATGTCTAATTTCGTTTCTTTTTGACTTTTCTAATTTCGTTTTAATTAACGATTGACTGGGACTTACCCCAATGCGCGCTGCAAACCTCGCAATTGACCCTGAAAACAGTGCCGCAGGCGCCGATGCGGTGCGGGTCCTGTCGCGCGGCCTGGCCTTGCTCAAAGCGTTCTGCCCGCGCAATGCGCCGCTGACCAACAGCGAGCTTGCTGAAGCCACAGGCCTGCCCAGGCCGACCGTTTCCCGCATCACAGCCACGCTGATGCGGCTTGGCTACCTCAACTACCTGCCCGAAAAAACCCAGTACCAGTTAGGCACTGCAGCACTGGGTCTTGGTTTCGGCACGCTGTCGACACTGGACGTACGTTTACGGGCACGTGAACGCATGCAGCGTTTTGCTGACCAGGAAGACCTGATGGTGGTGCTGTCGGTGCGCGACGCCATGGTCATGGCCTGCCAGGTGGTGTGCCGGGGGCGGGGCGCGCTCACAGTCCGGCTCGAAGTCGGCTCGCGCGTCGCACTGCCCTACTCCGCCATGGGCCGTGCCTGGGCAGCATCGCTCGAGCCCCCGGTGCGTGCTGCTGTGCTTGAAGAGATCAACCAGCATTACCCGAAGCAGAATTTCATCGCAGACATGGAGGAGGCTGCGGCGCAGATTCGCCAGTCAGGGTTTTGCCTGACCATCAGCGAGCTGGAGCCCGACCTGCTGGGCGTCGCCACCATTGTCAAACTCCCCCGCGCGCAAGGCCCGTATGTGCTGGGCATTGCCGTGCCGGCTTTCCGGTATCCGCGCGAACGCTGTGAAACGGAACTCGGCCCCAAGCTGATGGCATTGCGGCAGCAGCTTGAGGAAGACCCCTCGCAGCCAGCCGCGTTGTTGACACCGTCCGGGAACCCCGCCTGATGCGCCGCCGCACCAGCCCCGCCGCCACGCGCCCCGCCCAGGCCGCCGCAGTTGACTCGCTGCAGCGCGGGCTGGAGGCGCTGCGATGCTTCCGCCCCGGCGAAGACGTCCTGGGTGCAGGCGAACTCGCCTCCAGGCTTGATCTGCCGCGCAACACCACGCTGCGCCTGCTTCAGACACTGGAGATGCATGGCTTTTTACGACGTGTGCAGGGTACCGACGACTTCAGCCTCGATGTCGAGTGCCTGTTTGTCGGCCAGGCCTTTCTGGGCAGCTCAAGGCTTGTGCGCAGGTCAGGCCCGGTGCTGCAGACCCTTGCCGACCGCTTCAAGGTGCACGCGCTGCTTTGCGTTCCCGAGCGCGAGGACATGCTGGTGCTGCAACACGCCGCAGGCAGTTCGGCCAGCCCATTACCCCTGGGCGCGGGCCTGACGCTGCCTGTCGCCACAACCGCATTGGGTTGCGCCTGGCTCTGGACCCAGCAGCCCGCAGTACAGGGCGAGTGGCTGGCGCGGCTGCGTGAGCATGCGCCAGCGGCCGGGGGCAGTTCACAGGCCGCAAAAATCTACCAGGCCTTCCACGACATTGAAAAAGGCGGCACCTGTTTCTCGCAGGATGACTGGCGCAGGGGCGTGGCCATGGTTGCCACACCGCTGCTCATGCGTGACGGCTCAGCGGCGGCGATTGGTTTCGCGGTTTCTGAAGCATCCCCCGGACAGGCCGCCTTTTCGCCAGAATGCTGCGCGGCCTTGCGCGCGGCGGCCGATGAAATCCGTGATGCGATGCAGCGAACGAGGCGCTGAGGTGTCCTGCAGTCGCGCTCAACCCAGCCACTGATACAGCCAGCGGTTCATCACCGCCCCGCCCACCACCAGCCACACAAAAAGAATCAGCGCCAGCAGCAGCGGCTTGATGCCGGCCTTGCGTATGGCCGACAGGTGGGTGGACAAACCCAGTGCGCCCATCGCCATGGCCAGCAGCACCGTGTCGATCTCGGTCGCGATGTTTTCGGCTTCCGCAGGCAGCAGCCTGAGCGAGTTGAACAGCACCACACCGACAAATGCAAATGCAAACCAGGGCACCGGCACCTTGGCCTTGGCATGAGTCGCGCCGGGGGCAGCTTTCTGTTTGTCCTCTCGTGCCAGCCAGGCTGACAGCAGGATCAAAAACGGCGCGAGCATCATCACGCGCACCATCTTTGCAATCACCGCCGTGTCGGCCGCATCGGGTGCAACCGAGCGGCCCGCAGCAACGACCTGTGCCACCTCATGCACGGTGGTGCCGATGTAAATGCCGAACTCCTCGACCCCGCCGGGGATGACGTGCCACTGCTGGTTGAGGTGGTAAAGCACCGGGTAGAGAAAGATCGCGATGGTGCCGAAGACGACGACGGTGGCGACGGCGACCGTGACCTGCTCGGCCCGGGCGCGCACCACGGGCTCGGCTGCCATCACGGCGGCGGCCCCGCAGATGCCGCTGCCTGCGCCTATCAGCATGGCGGTGTTGCGGTCCATGCCCAGCCACTTCACGCCTATCCAGCAGGCCAGCGCAAAGGTCGAGCCCAGCACCAGCGCATCGGTGATCACACCGCCCCAGCCGACGGTGCTGATGTCCTGCACCGTCAGCCGCAAACCATAGAGCACCACGCCCAGGCGAAGCAGCGTTCGTTTGGAAAAATCAACGCCCGGCCCGCACGGCCCGGCAAAACGCGGGTACACCGTGTTGCCGACCACCATGCCCAGCACGATGGCCACCGTCAGCGCACTCATGCCGTGGGTCTGCAGCCAGCTGATGCTGCCCAGCGCCATGGCGGCAGCCGCAATGGCGGCGCTGATGGCCAGGCCTGGCAGCAGGCGCAGGAAGATGTGGGCTGAGGAATCGGAGGTGGTCATGAATGGGGGATTAAGACGGATAAAAACCAAATGTAAGCAGTTGCTTCCTCGATGTCCAATCAGGCGAGTCCAGCCGGGCAAAACCGGCCAGCCATGAAAAAAGCGCCTCAAGGGCGCTTTTTTCATCAATGCAGCCCGCAGGCCGCACCAGCAAACACGCTCAACCCTGGTGCGGGCGCTTGCCTGGGTTCTTCTTGCTGCGGGTGTGTGAACCGCGCTCAAGGCTGATCTTCTGGCCGCTGCCAGTGGTGATGGTGTAGCCCTTTGGCGGGACTGGTTTCGGGGCGCAGATGTCGGCCTCGACTCGAATTTTCTTGGACATGGAGGACTCCGGTTAAAAAAGGCTAAGCCAATGATTTTAAGCTATTGGCCGAAATATCACTCTATCGTGGCTCCGGACGCCTTCACGATGTCTTTCCACTTCGCGTAATCCGTCTTCAACAGCGTGGAGAACTGGTCAGGCGTCATGTTCTGCACTTCAGCGCCCTGGGCGTGCACGGCGGCCTTCATGTCAGCCGTGGCCAGCAGCTTGTTGACCTCTGCATTCATGGTGGTGACGATCTCTTTCGGCGTGCCGGCAGGCATGAACAGGCCGTACCAGGTGCTGACGTCGAAGTCCTTGTAGCCGAGTTCGGCGACGGTCGGGATGTCGGGCATCGACGTGCTGCGTTTGGCCGAGGTAACGGCCAGGGCGCGCAGCTTGCCGGCCTTGATCTGGCTGATCGCTGATGGCAGCGACGAGACCATCAGGTCCACATTGCCGGCCAGCACATCCATCATGGCGGGGTTGGAACCCTTGTAGGGGATGTGGCGCAGCTTGATGCCGGCGGCGGTGTTGAAGATTTCACCGGCCAGATGGATGGTCGTGCCATTGCCGGGCGAACCGTAAGTGACGGTGTCGGGCTTGCCTTTGGCGGCGGCCACGACGTCGGCCAGCGTCTTGAAGCGTGACTGCACGCCGGTGACGATGACGACGGGGGTGTAGGCCACATGGGCGACGGCCACCAGGTCTTTGGTCGGGTCGTAGCTCAGGTTTTTGTAGAGCCAGGGCGCCACGACGAGATTGTCTTTCTGGCCCATGACCATGTCATAGCCGGTGGGCGCGCCGCGTGCCGCTTCTGCAATGCCGATGGTGCCACCGGCGCCGCCGCGGTTGTCGGGCACGACATTCCACTTGTTGGCCTCCGTCAGCTTCTGGGCGACCAGACGCGACAGGATGTCGGTGCCGCCGCCGGGTGGGAAGGGCACGATCAGGCGGATGGGCTTGTTGGGGTAAGGCTGGGCCTGCGCGGCCGTGACCAGGGCGAGTGCCATCAGGCCGGCGGTGATGATTTTTTTGAACATATTGTCTCCAGTGGATGTCAGGGTCGGGCGCTGCTCTGGCGGCAGTCCCGAAGAGGGCGAAGGTGAGAGCGAAAGCCCGCTATTTTATTCGCGCTGCTGAAAACCACCTTCTCCATGGGCGATGACCGGGTTCTCCGCTTCAGGCATTCAGCCGGTAACGCGCTGCCTCGGCCTCCAGCCAGGCCCTGAACAGGGCCAGCGCCGCGTTGCCGGATTTTTGCTCCGGGTAGATCAGGTAATAACGCCTGTCGCTCAGGAACTCGTGTTTGACGACAGGCACCAGCCGCCCTGCGGCGATGTCGTCTTCAATCAGAAAGCGCGGGATCAGCGCCAGCCCCTGGCCGCGTATCGCCGCTTCTGCGGTCATCGAGAACAGCTCCATGCGCGCGCCGGCCATGTCGTTGGCGACTTCCAGCCCCAGCGATGCAAACCACTGCCGCCAGGCATAGGGCCGGGTGCTCATCTGCAGCAGCGGCAGGCCGGCGAAGTCTTCGGCCTTGAGTTTGCGGCGTGTCGTGACAAGTTCAGGGCTGCCGACGGCAACGATGCTTTCGTCCATCAGAAAGACCGATTCGGTGCCCGGCCAGTTGGCCTCGCCGGCGTGGATGGCGGCGTCGAGTGCGGTATCTGCAAACAGGAAGGGCCGGGTGCGCGAAGAAAGGTGCACCGCAATATCGGGATGCTGTTTCTGAAAGCTGCCGAGGCGCGGCACCAGCCATTTCGCCGCAAAGGTGGGCACGACGCCGAGCTCCAGCGCGCCGCCTGCGCCGCCTTTGGCCATCATCTCGAGCGTGTCGCGCTCCACGTCGTCCAGCCGGGCGCGGACGTTGCGCGCGTAGTTGGTGCCCGCTTCGGTCAGCAGCACGCCGCGTTTGGTGCGCCTGAACAGCTTGACGTCGAGAAAGTCCTCCAGCCCCGCAATCTGGCGGCAGACCGCGCTTTGCGTGACGGCGTGCTCCTGTGCGGCGTGGGTAAAACTCTGGTGGCGGGCGGCCGACTCAAACAGCGCCAGCGCGGTGGTGGACGGTATCTTGCGGCGCATGCTGGATCTCCTGTCGGTCTCGGAGTTCGATTTTCGCACAGTCATGTGCAAAATCTGCGTTTGCCCGAATGCCGGCTTCGCCTTATGCTTGCCAGCATTCCGTCACAGCGCCACGCTGCATGAATTGCGATTTATGCACACCATCAGCCCTGTAATCTTCCCTGTTCACCCCATCCAGATTATCCGGAGACTTCAATGAGCACCAAATCCAAAGCCAGCTTCCAGTGGGACGACCCCCTTCTACTGGACCAGCAGCTGACCGACGACGAGCGCATGGTGCGCGAGAGCGCCGCCGCCTATTGCCAGGAGCAACTGGCACCGCGCGTGCTGGAAGCCTTTCGCCATGAAAAAACCGACATTGCGATCTTTCGCGAAATGGGCGCACTCGGCCTGTTGGGCGCGACCATCCCCGAGGCCTACGGCGGCGCCGGCCTGAACTACGTCTGCTACGGCCTGGTGGCGCGCGAGGTCGAGCGTGTTGACTCCGGCTACCGCTCGATGATGAGCGTGCAGTCTTCGCTGGTGATGGTGCCCATCAACGAGTTCGGCACTGAAGAACAAAAGCAGAAGTACCTGCCCAAACTGGCCACCGGCGAATGGATTGGCTGCTTCGGCCTGACCGAACCCAACCACGGTTCCGACCCCGGCAGCATGATCACCCGCGCCCGCAAGGTCGCTGGCGGGTACGAGCTGACCGGCGCCAAGATGTGGATCACCAACAGCCCGATCGCCGATGTGTTTGTGGTCTGGGCCAAGGACGACGAAGGCGCGATTCGCGGGTTTATCCTCGACAAGGGCAGCAAGGGCCTGTCAGCCCCCGCCATCCACAGCAAGGTCGGCCTGCGTGCGTCGATTACGGGCGAGATCGTCATGGACGCGGTCTTCTGCCCTGAAGAAAATGCCTTCCCCGATGTGCGCGGCCTCAAGGGCCCGTTCACCTGCCTGAACTCGGCCCGCTACGGCATCGCCTGGGGCGCGCTGGGTGCTGCGGAAGACTGTTTCAACAAGGCGCGCCAGTACACGCTGGACCGCAAGCAGTTTGGCCGCCCGCTGGCCGCCAACCAGCTGATACAGAAAAAGCTGGCCGACATGGAAACCGAAATCGCCCTCGGCCTGCAGGGCTGCCTGCGCCTGGGCCGCATGAAGGACGAGGGCACGGCTGCGGTCGAAGTGACCTCCATCATGAAACGCAACTCCTGCGGCAAGGCACTCGACATCGCCCGCATGGCGCGCGACATGCTGGGCGGCAACGGCATCAGCGACGAATACGGCGTGGCCCGCCACCTGGTCAACCTTGAAGTGGTCAACACCTACGAAGGCACGCACGACGTGCACGCGCTCATCCTCGGGCGTGCGATTACCGGGATTGCCGCTTTCTCCTGAAAACTGCAGCGGGTGTATCACCCGGTATTTGCTATTAAATTAGTAGCTGCTCACGCTCGTATTTAAAGGGCTGCAGCCGATTTGATGCTTGAAAATGGCCTTTTTTGGGCCATTTTTTGCTTTTTGGGAGCGAAAATTTGGCCGACCAGGATGGCCAAAGGACTTAATGCATCACAAATAAAGCATTAAGCGCTTAAGGTGTTATTCATGAAGCATTATTTCCAGACTCGGGGCCTGGCAGGCACCAGCCCGTGAACAGGCCTTACAGCCTGTTTCAAGACAGCAGGTTTTGAGCATCATCTTTACCGCAGCTTGGCAGGCGGGAGGGCTTTCCAGACGTTGCAAGGGTCTACGGTGATCCTACCGAACGCTTGATGAGGAAAGCCATGACTGCTTCAACCACCCACACCCCTACCGCACGTTTCGCGCCCAGCCGCTGGCTGCCCTGCGTCGCCGCCCTCGCCCTGCTGGCGGCACCCGTGCCCGCCGTCTGGGCGCAAGCCGTACCGCAGGGCGCCAGCGTGAACGATTCGCTGGACCCACCGGGCAGCATCGCGCGCCTCGGCCTGATGGAAGGCGCTGTCAGTTATGCGCCCGGTGATGCAGGCAGCGACAACGCATGGAGACAGGCACAGCTGAACCGGCCGCTGACGGCGGGTGACAGGCTCTGGACCGGCGAGCAGTCGCGCAGCGAACTGCACATCGGATCCACCGCCGTACGCCTGAACGGCCAGACCAGCCTGGACTTTCTGGCGCTGGACGACAACACCACGCAGTTGCGCCTGGCGCAGGGCACGGTGCGGCTGCGCGTGCGCCAGCTGTTTGAAGGCCAGCGGCTGGAAATCGACACGCCCAACCTGGCCTTTGTGATTTCGCAGCCGGGTGACTACCGTGTAGACGCCAACCCCGCCAGCAACACAACGAGGGTTGTGGCGCAGTCAGGCGCTGGCGTTTTGTACGGCGACAGCGGTGCGCCCATCAACCTGGGCAACCAGCAGCAGGGCAATTTCACGGGCACCAACCTGACGCCGGCCGCGCCGGGTTCTGCCGTGCTGGACAGCTTTGACAACTGGGCCATGGCGCGTGACCAGCGCGAAGACCAGTCGGTGTCAGCGCGTTATGTGCCGCGCGAAACCGTGGGTTACCAGCAGCTCGACAACTACGGCGACTGGAGCCAGGACCCCAGCTACGGCCCAGTCTGGCTGCCGCGCGCCGTGCCCGCCAACTGGGCGCCCTACCGCGCCGGGCACTGGAGCTGGATAGCACCGTGGGGCTGGACATGGGTTGACGATGCGCCCTGGGGTTTTGCGCCGTTTCACTATGGGCGCTGGGCACAAATCGGCCCGCGCTGGGCCTGGGTGCCCGGCCGCCTGCAGCCCCGCCCTGTCTATGCGCCAGCGCTTGTCGCCTTTGTGGGCGGCAACGGCGGCGGCGCGAACTGGAGTATTTCGCTCGGCTCAGGCGGGCCACCGCGCCCCGCCGTCGGCTGGTTTCCGCTCGCACCGGGCGAGGCCTTCAGGCCCGCTTACCGCGTCAGCCCGCGTTATGTGACCCGCGTGAACAACAACATCGTGGTGAACAACACCGTCAATGTCACCAATGTCTACCGCTACCAGCGCCAGCCGGCGGCCGTGACCGCCGCCAGCACGAGCGACTTCGCCAGCGGCCGGGCCGGACGCGGCAGCCTGCAGGCCGTGAACGCCAGCGATCTCGGCCGTGCGCGCCTGGTCAATGCCGCAGCAGAACGTGAGGCACTGCCTCAGCGCCCTGAGCGCCGTGACATTGCACGCGCAGCACCTGCTGCATTGCCACCTGCGACCGTGACCACTCGGCCGGTGGTGGACAGCCATGCTGCACGGCGCGATGAGCGTGCGCAAGGCCAGCCTGGTGACAGCCGCAAAGACCGAATTGACCGCAATGACAGGCGTGAGGACGGCCGCGATGGGCGCGATGCGCGCAATGTGAGGGTCGACAGGCCGCAGCCGACTCCACAGGCCAGTGCAGCGCCGCAACCCGCAATTGTCACTGCACCTGCAGCACCCGCACCACAAACGCAGCAGCGTGAGCGCGAGGGCCGCCAGGAGCGGGATGGCCGTGACCGTGACGCACGGCGCGAGCAGGCGGCAAGGCCCGTCGCTGCGCCGCTGGTTCAGGCAGGGCCTTTGCCGGGGCCACTACCCGTGCCAGCGGCGGCAGCACCTCCAGCAGAGCGCGGGGCAGAAGAACAGGCCAGGCGCACAGCACAACGCAGCCAGGAGCAGCAGGCGCAGGCCCAACAACAGCAGCAGCAGCGGGCACAACGCGACCAGGGGCACCAGCAACGCCTGCAGCAACAGCAACAACAGGAAAGCGCACGCCGCCAGGCCGGGGAGCAGGCGCAAGCCGAACGCAAGGCGCAGGCCGAACAGCGCGCCCAGCAGGCCCAGGAGCGCAATCAGGAGCGCAATCAGGATCGCAACCAGCAGCGTCAGGCACATGAGCAGGCACAACGCCAGCAGCAGGAGCAGCGCCAGCAACGCGCGCAGGCGTCAGAAGAACGTCAGCAATCCCGCAAGGCCGAAGCGGCTGCCATACGTGAAGCACGCGAAGGCCAGGCGCAGCCCAACCGGCAGCAGTAAAACTGCGTTAGCACCCTGAAGAGCCAGCACGGTCTGGCCGTGCTGGCTCTTTCTCGTACGCATGAAGCAAGGTGGCAAATGACGCCCGGTTGACATTTCGCAAGCCCCTTGCGCTCAGGGTCGGCCATGATGCAAAACTACCTAAGGGTCTTACCCGGTATCGGCTCCCAAAACGGCTGGCTACTATCACCACCTGTGTTTTGCAGAGGCTGGCGTTTTGCCTGTCCGCAAGGGCATGTTTGCCCTCCAGATCAAGTGCCCGTTTACCCTTATCCGCCGGAGATCCTTTTGTCAGATTTGCCAGTTGAGTACATTCTTGAAACGCGCGGCCTGACCAAGGAGTTCAAGGGTTTTGTCGCCGTCAACAACGTGGACCTGAAGGTCCAGCGCGGCCATATCCATGCGCTGATTGGCCCCAACGGCGCAGGCAAGACCACCTACTTCAACCTGCTGACCAAATTTTTGCTGCCCACGCGCGGCACCATCCTGTTCAACGGCAACGACATCACGTCTGAAAAACCCGCGCAAACGGCACGCCGCGGCATCGTCCGCTCTTTCCAGATCTCGGCCGTCTTCCCCCACATGACAGTACTTGAGAACGTGCGCGCCGCCCTGCAGCGCAACCTGGGCACCTCCTTTCACTTCTGGAAGGCTGAAGACTCGCTGTACCACCTGCATGAGCGTGCGCGTGAACTGCTTGAAGCAGTCGACCTCTCCAGCTTTGCCGACGAGATGACCGTCAACCTGCCTTACGGCCGCAAACGCGCGCTGGAACTGGCGACCACGCTGGCACTTGAGCCCGAGCTGATGCTGCTTGACGAACCCACACAGGGCATGGGCCACGAAGACGTTGACCGCGTCACCCAGCTCATCAAGAAGGTCTCTGCCGGCCGCACCATCCTGATGGTCGAACACAACATGAATGTGGTGTCGTCAATTGCAGACCGCATCACAGTGCTGCAGCGCGGGGCCATCATTGCCGACGGGCCTTATGCCGAAGTGTCGAAGAACCCATTGGTGATCGAAGCCTACATGGGCACGGCGGACACGGAATTGCAGGGAGCGCATTGATGACTCAAGAGCTCCTCCGCATCGAAGACCTCAACGCCTGGTACGGCGAGTCGCACATCCTGCATGGCGTGAACCTGACCGTCAATGAGGGCGAAGTCGTCACGCTGCTGGGCCGCAACGGCGCGGGCCGCACCACCACCATGCGCGCCATCGTCGGCCTGACCGGCTCGCGCAAAGGCTCCATCAGGATCAGGGGCGAAGAGTCCATCAAAATGGCGCCGCACAAGGTGGCACGTCTGGGCGTGGGTTACTGCCCTGAAGAGCGCGGCATTTTTGCCAGCCTCTCGGCCGAAGAAAACCTGATGCTGCCGCCCACGATTGCCCCCGGCGGCATGAGCATTGACGAAATCTACGCGATGTTTCCCAACCTGAAAGAGCGCGCGTCCAGCCCCGGCACGCGCCTGTCGGGCGGCGAACAGCAGATGCTGGCGGTCGCGCGCATATTGCGCACCGGCGCGCGCCTGCTGCTGCTTGATGAAATCTCCGAAGGCCTGGCGCCCGTCATCGTGCAGAAGCTGGCCGAGATGATCCTCACGCTCAAGGCCAAGGGCTACACCATCGTCCTGGTCGAGCAGAATTTCCGTTTTGCCGCGCCGCTGGCAGACCGCTTCTACGTCATGGAGCATGGCCGCATCGTCAAGCAGTTCAACCAGAGCGAGCTCAAGGCCAACATGGGCATGCTGCAGGAATACCTCGGCGTCTGAATTTTTTTACTACCGCTTTCACAACCGCTTAACCACAACCCCGCTAACAGGAGACATCCATGAAACTCAAATTCAAAGCACTCGTCGCCGCCATGGCCCTCGGCACGGTGGCTGCGGCCTCCGCCCAGGGCACAGGCCCGATCAAGATCGGCATCATCACCGACATGTCCAGCCTGTACGCCGACATCGACGGCCCTGCTGGCGCTGAAATGGTCAAGTGGGCCGTACAGGATTTCGGCGGCAAGGTGTTGAATCGCCCCATCGAAGTGCTGAGCGCCGACCACCAGAACAAGGCTGACGTCGCATCGTCCAAAGCCCGAGAGTGGATCGACAAGGACGGCCTGCAGATGCTGATTGGCGGCACCAACTCCGGCACGGCACTGGCCATGTCCAAGGTCACCACTGAAAAGAAACGCCCCTTCATCGCCATCGGCCCCGGCTCTGCCCGCCTGACCAATGAAGACTGCTCGCCTTACACCGTGCACTACGCCTATGACACCGTGGCCCTTGCCAAGGTGGCGGGCTCTGCCCTCGTCAAGGCAGGCAACAAGAGCTGGTACTTCCTGACCGCCGACTATGCCTTCGGCTACTCGCTGGAAGGCGATGCTTCAAACGTGGTCAAGGCCAACGGCGGCACCGTTGCAGGCGCCGTGCGCCACCCGCTGAATGCATCCGACTTCTCATCCTTCCTGCTGCAGGCGCAAGGCTCCAAGGCACAGATCCTGGCACTGGCCAACGCCGGCGGTGACTTCACCAACGCCATGAAGGCAGCAAAAGAATTCGGCATCGGCAAGACCATGAAGGTCGCCGGCCTGCTGGTCTTCATCAACGACGTGCACAGCCTGGGTCTGGCCAACACCGAAGGCCTGCAACTGGCTGACAGCTGGTACTGGAACCAGGACGACGCCTCACGCAAGTTCGCCAAGCGTTTCTTTGACAAGTACAAACGCATGCCGTCCAGCCTGCAGGCTGCCGACTACTCGGCCACCATGAGCTACCTGAAGGCTGTACAAACCGCAAAGACGACGGACTCCGACAAGGTCATGGCCACCATGAAGTCCATGAAGATCGACGACTTCTATCACAAGGGCCAGATCCGCGCCGACGGCCGCATGATCCACGACATGTACCTCTTCCAGGTCAAGAGCCAGAAAGAGTCCACCACGCCATGGGATTACTACAAGACCATCGCCAAGGTTCCAGGCGAGCAGGCCTTCACGACGATTGCCGAGTCCAAGTGCTCGCTGATCAAGAAGTAATCCGTAAAAAGGTAATTTTCCGGTTGTCCCGATTGTCATTGCGGACCTGATCCGCAATCCATGAACCCGCACCCTGCAGGAATGCAGAGGGCGGGAAGTTCATGAATGCCGGCTCAAGCCCGGGATGACAAGCTCGAGGCACCGGCCATTCAGGCGTACAACCAGGCTCCCATGGAAATTTTCGGCATCCCTTTGCAAGCGTTTATGGGCCAGCTCATGCTGGGCCTGGTCAATGGCGCGTTCTACGCCATGTTGAGCCTGGGGCTGGCCGTCATCTTCGGCCTGCTGGGCATCGTGAACTTCGCCCATGGCGCGCTCTACATGCTGGGCGCCTTCGCAGCGTGGATCATGCTCGACCAGTTCGCCATCAACTACTGGCTGGCGCTGGTGCTGGCGCCGCTGGTGGTCGGCATTCTCGGCGTCATCATCGAAAGGCTTTTTCTCAAGCACCTGTACAAGCTCGACCCGCTGTACGGCCTGCTGCTCACATTCGGCCTGGCGCTGGTCCTGGAAGGCGTCTTCCGTGAAATCTACGGTGCGTCCGGCCAGAACTACAACGTACCCGAGCTGCTTTCCGGCGCCACCAATCTCGGCTTCATGATCCTGCCCAATTACCGCGCATGGGTGGTTGTCGCATCGCTGGTGGTCTGCCTGAGCACCTGGTACCTGATCGAACGCACACGCCTGGGCGCCTACCTGCGCGCAGGCACAGAAAACGCGCCGCTGGTGCAGGCCTTTGGCGTCAACGTGCCGCTGATGGTCATGCTGACCTACGGCGCAGGTGCTGCACTCGCAGGGCTGGCCGGTGTGCTGGCTGCGCCTGTCATCCAGGTCAGCCCGCTCATGGGATCCAACCTCATCATCGTGGTGTTTGCTGTCGTCGTCATAGGTGGCATGGGCTCCATACTCGGCTCCGTCATCACCGGGCTTGTGCTGGGCATCATTGAAGGCCTGACGCGGGTGTTTTACCCGGAAGCCTCCAACATCGTTGTTTTTGTCATCATGGTCATCGTCCTGATGGTCAAGCCGGCCGGTTTGTTCGGCAAGGAGGCTTGAGATGGCCCCCACGCTTTTCACTTCGTGTAATGCGCTGCCCCCCGAGGGGGCCGCTGCGCCTGCGGCCCGGCAAAGCCGGTTCCGCGGCCCCGGCTTGCAAAACCCCCACTGCGTCGCAGGTTGGTAAGAATTAAAAATGACTAGCTATAACAAAGTTACGCGGATCACCTATCTGGTGCTACTGGCATTCGCAATCGCGGCGCCCTTCCTCGGCCTGTACCCGGTGTTTGTGATGAAGCTGCTGTGCTTCGCACTTTTTGCCTGCGCGTTTAACCTGTTGCTGGGCTTTACCGGCCTGCTGTCATTCGGCCACGCGGCGTTTTTCGGGTCTGCAGCCTACGTCACAGGCTGGCTACTCAAATCAATGAACTGGACGCCGGAGCTTGGCCTGATTGCCGGCGCGGTGGCTGCAGGTTTGATCGGCCTGCTGGTTGGCATGGTGGCGATTCGCCGCCAGGGCATTTACTTCGCCATGATCACGCTGGCGATTGCGCAGATGGTGTATTTCGTCTGCCTGCAGGCGAGCTTTACCGGCGGTGAAGACGGCCTTCAGGGTGTGCCCCGTGGGAAGCTCTTCGGTGTGTTTTCTCTCGAATCAGACATCTCGCTGTACTACGTGGTGGTCGCGGTGTTTGTGGCCTGTTTTCTGTTCATCTCGCGCATCGTGCACTCGCCCTTCGGCCAGGTGCTCAAGATGATCCGCGAGAACGAGCCCCGCGCCATCTCGCTGGGTTACAACGTGGACCGCTACAAGCTGCTGGCCTTTGTGTTGTCGGCCGCGCTCACAGGCCTGGCCGGCTCGCTCAAGACGCTGGTCATGGGTTTTGCGACGCTGTCTGACGTGCACTGGTCAATGTCGGGAGAAGTGATCTTGATGACGCTGCTGGGCGGCGTCGGCACCTTCTTCGGCCCGGTGATGGGTTCGGGCATCGTGATTGCGCTGCAGAACCTGCTGGCTGACAAGGTGGGCTCCTGGGTCACCGTGATCATCGGTGCGATCTTTGTGCTCTGCGTGCTGGCCTTCCGAAAGGGTGTGGTCGGTGAGCTGCTGGCCTTCAGGGAACGTCGCCGCAATGCTGAGAGCCGGGCCTCCGAGCCGCAGGCCTGAGTTTCAAGTCACCTGCAAAAAAGCGCCTGACCGGCGCTTTTTTTGTTTTCTAGAACCCGTCTGTCGATAAAGCGTAGGGTACATGCTGAGGCACGACAAGCTGCCCCTCGCTGTTAGGCACCGCCTGTATGTTGATGATGGGCTGCGACGCCATCACATTGCCGTATATCGTGGCGAACGCAATGTCTGCCGCATCACGTCCTGTCGCAAAACGCACAAAGCCCATGGGAATCGCGGTACCCGACGGATCGAAGATGTACCAGCGGTCACCCAGGAAAACTTCAACATAGGCATGGAAGTCCTGTGGGCCCAGCGCAGGGTCTGCGCCGTAGTCCATGCCGCTGGCCATGCGCGCCGGAAGGTTGGCAGCGCGGCACAGGGCAATCATCAGGTGCGCAAAATCCCGGCACACACCCACACGTTCGATCAGCGTGTCGAGTGCAGAGGTGTTGCTGTTGCTGGTGTTGCCCTGGAAGGTGATCTGGCGCTGCACCCATTCGCAAATCGCAGTGGCGCGGCTGTAACCCAGCGGCAGGTGGCCGAACTCCTGGCTGGCCAGGGTCAGCAGGCGGTCCGACTGGCAGTAGCGGCTGGGGTAAAGATAGGTCAGCACCTCGCCCGGCAGTGCCTGCGAACTCAATTCGGGCAACTGGCCGGGGTGGGCTTCGTAGTGCACCAGCTCGACAGTTGCGTCGTAACGCAGCGTGAAGGACCCCGGATTGGCGCGCAGCCTCAGGAAGCGGCTTTGCGTGGCCGGGTCGGTATAGACCGTGTAGGGCACGTTCTGTGTAAAGCCCAGCGTCTCATTGATGACGATTTGCCTTGGCGTGTAAGCCGCCTGGATGTTGAAGATGAAATCGCAGGGCGCGCCCGAAACCTCGTAAGCAAGTTCTGTTGAAAATTCAAGCCTGACCATGATGCCTGTCTGAGTTGTGGGTGATGTTGGGGAATGAGTGGGGGTAGGACGTGCAGCGCGCAGGCGTGCACAGACCCTTCATTGGGCCATCAAATACGGGCGCGATTTGCAGCTGGCGATGTTGGCCGAACGGCCCTGCCCCGGTGTGCCGACAGCAGGTCGGCAGCCTTGCCTACAAAGCGGGTTCAGATGACCTTGACGGCGCGCCCGATGAACTGGATGGGGCCGGTAGGCTTGTTGGTGGGCGAGCCGTTGACGGGCTCAAGCGTCAGTTCAAACAACTGGTTAGGCTGCAGCGGCGGCAGCTTGTCCAGCGGGATCTGTATCGTCTGGCCAGGTTTGACCAGACCCAGCGACACAGGACCCGTCCAGTTATCGCCCTTGGTCCAGAACTGCAATGATTTTTCAGCCGGCACCTGTGTATCACCCAAAGGTATCAGGCTCAATTGTTTGGGAGTCGCCGCATTCGCCTGTATGACCCAGCCGGGCGCCTTGTCCTGCGGCGCCACCAGTACCACCATGTATTGCGGCGCCGCCACCGGCGACACACCGATACGCGTGACAAGCACTGCAGCCATCACCGCCGCAGCCGCGAAACCGGTGCCTGCAAGACCTCGCCAGAGCCGCACGCTGTTCCACCAGCTTTCCTGTGCGGGGGCGACGCGCTTGCGCGCTGGCACTGCTGCAGGTGCTGCAGTCTGTTCAATGCTGCGTTCAATGCGCTGCCAGACTTGCGCCGGCGGCTCGACCGGCTCGGCCAGGGAGGCCAGGGGCAACAGGCGCTCCTGCCAGCTTTGTACGGCGGTGCGCAGTTCCGCATCCAGCGGCAAACTCTGCTCGACCTCGCGGCGTGTTGCAGCCGACAAGGTGCCCAGCACATATTCAGCGGCAAGGTCCTGCCTGTCCGTCATGCTGTTCGTGTCATTCGGGGGGCTCATGCCATGCACTCCCTGAGTGAACCCATGCCGCGCTTGATCCAGGCCTTGACGGTGCCCAGCGGGGTATTGGTGCGCTCGGCGATCTCGCCATGCGAGCAGCCATCAACGTAGGCGTAGAGGATGCAGTTGCGGCGTGCCGGCTCCAGCCGTTCCAGGCAATCGTTGAGCCTGCCCATGCTGGCGCGCAGCTCAAAGGCGTCTGTCATGCTGGCATGGGCCTGCGCAGATGTTTCTGCGTCCAGCGCTTCGGCGGTCTCTTCATCGACGGAAACCTCGCGTGCGCCATCGCGCACGGCATTGAAAGCGAGGTTGCGCGTCACGCTGTAAATCCAGCCCCGACCGGAGCCGAGTGCGGCATCAAAGGTGGAGGCCTTGTTCCAGATGTTGACAAAGGCGTCATGCAATATGTCTTCAGCCTGCTGGCGCTGGCGCACGATGCGCAGGGTCACGCCCAGTAGATGGCGGGCTTCCTGCTGGTAAAGGCTTTGAAATGCGGTGCGGTCACCGGCAGCACAGGCCTTGAGCGCATGCTCATAGTCGAAACTGGTTGTGGCAGCGGGCGGGGTTGTCACGGAGTCAATCGGCCTGGTCAGCTTCATCGGCATGAAGTGGTGAAACAACCCCGCTTTTGCCTGAAGGGTTTGCGGGGGATCAATCACGCCGATATTAGCCGAAGGGCAGGCCGCCAGGCCCAGCTTTTGCGCTCCACAGAAGCGGGGTACGCCCCGACCGGCCGCACACATGTGGGGTCCAGGCACGGCGGCCACACTGATTCTCATGGCTGCCGTCCTGTACTTCAAGCGCTGAACTTCCGTTCAGCTGCGGCTTAAGCAGCCTTCCAGAAGATGTAGTCGGCCTGGTACTTCACGATCTCCTTGGTGCCCTTGTTGGCAGGGCTGCAAACCGTTGCAGGAGCCACGCCGCCCTTGAGTGCCACGCGCTGGATATGGGTCACGCCAGTCATGGCGCCGCTGCCCATGGCGGGGTTGGCCTTGACCAGCTGGTAAGGCAGGTTGCCGGCACCGGAAGGCGCGACAGCCAGCTGGGTAGCGGTCAGCTTGGAGCCGTCCATCGATTCCCAGGTGGCGGGCGGGCCGTAGTATTTGCCGACCTGCTTGCCGCTGCGGTCATTGAGGACAGCGTTGGGGCCGACAAACACCCACTCGGTCTGGCCAGGGGCATTGGCTTTGTCACGGCATTCGTAAGTGATCTCGCCCACACCCACGGTTTCCATGGCAACACGGTTGCCGGCTGGAACCTTGATGGCATCAGGCAGGCCGTCCTGCGAAAACATCATGGGCTGCATGGAACCGCAAGCGGTCAACAGGGCGGCGGCGGAAGCTGCGGCAAGAATCGAAAGGCGTTTGATTGACATGGAAATCCTCCAGAAGTGGTTAGCGATAAAGAACCTGTCGCAGCTTTTTCGCGCTGCTACATGTACTACACGCCAGACTTCGTTTTGGATGCAGTTTCCTGAAAATTATTTTTCATCCGCCGGGCTGGTGGCTTCTGCCGCGTTGGTGCCCGGCATGTTTTCCGGTACGGCACCGCCTGCCTGCGCGTCTGCAGCAGCGGTCTTTCGCCTGTCATGGCGCCAGTAAAAATAGAGCGCCACCCAGACTGCAGCGGTAGCCAGCAGTTTCCACCAGTCCCTGAGCCAATCCAGCCAGGAGGTCTCGCCCGCACCCGACCAGACTTCGACCCGTACCCTTTCAAGGCGCATGTTGCGCACATCGCCCAGACGCAGCGACAAGGGTACAAGGCGGCCTTCTTCCAGGGCTGCCGACTCGGAAGCAAGCACTAACTGCAGGAACTCACCCTTCCTGGCCCCGGGTTCGCCCAACACCGGCACCACACCCGGCGTGCTTCCCCAGCCCAGCTGCCAGCGTGCGGCAACATCGTCGCTTTCAATGGCTGCGCCCAGCATGCGGATCACCAGGGTGTAAGGGCCGGCGCCAGCTGCAGTACGAAATTCAGAACCCGACCAGGCCGGAATGCCCGCCAGGGTTTCGGTGCGCCCGTCAGCCTGCCCGTGCGCCGCCAGGTTGTACTGGTCAAGCAAGTCAGCCGGCAACTCATAGGAGCGGACCAGTGATTTGCCGTAGCGCGAGGGTTGGTCCTGCGCCGCAGCAAGGCCGTGGCCAGACAGGGCCGCACACAGGCAGAGACACCAGGCCGCCCCCCGCACAGATATCAGCCCCGCAAGCCGCACCTCAGGCCTCGTCCATAAAGCGCACCTTCACGCTTTTGCCCTTCACACCGCCGTTCGCGAGCTTGAGCTGCGCCTGGCTGGCCAGCGCGCGGTCAACCGCGACATAGGTCGAAAATTCATTGACGTTGATCTTGCCAACCTGCTCGCGCGTGAACGGCGGCACATTGCCCGCGTCACCTGTCAGCGCGCCCAGCACATCACCCGCGCGGATTTTTTCCTTGCGGCCGCCGACGATCTGCAGGGTGACCATGGGCGGCAGCAGCGGCTCATTGCTGGCAGGCGTGAGTTCCGACAGCTTGTGCCATTCGGATTCGGCCTTCTGCAGCACCTCGATCTTGCCGACGTAGCCCATCTCGTCCATGCTGGCCAGGCTGATGGCCCAGCCCTCCTCATCGGCGCGGCCGGTGCGGCCTATGCGGTGAATGTGCACTTCGGCATCGGGCGTGACATCGACATTGATGACCATGGCCAGCTGGGCAATATCAAGCCCGCGCGCTGCCACATCGGTAGCTACCAGTACAGAGCAGCTGCGGTTTGAAAACTGCACCAGCACCTGGTCGCGCTCGCGTTGCTCCAGTTCACCAAACAGCGCCAGCGCGCTGAAACCCTGCTCTTTCAAATAGGCCACCAGCGCCCGGCATTGCGATTTGGTGTTGCAGAACGCCAGCGTACTGGCAGGCCGGAAGTGCCTGAGCACCTGCGCCACTGCGCCCAGGCGTGCCTCGTCATGGTCGCTGTCGGGCACCTGGTACCAGCGCTGCTGGATTTTTGTTTTTTCATGCTGCGCCTGCACCGTGATCGTCTGCGGCGTTTTCATGAACTGCTGGCTGAGTTTGGCGATACCTTCGGGGTAAGTCGCAGAGAACAGCAGCGTCTGGCGTTCTTTCGGGCACTGCTTTGCCACAGTGGCAATGTCTTCAAAAAAGCCCATGTCCAGCATGCGATCGGCTTCATCGAGTACCAGCGTGTTCAGCGCTTCAAGGTTGAGGTGGCCGCGCCCCAGGTGGTCCATGATGCGGCCAGGCGTGCCCACCACGATGTGCGCGCCGTTCTCAAGGCTGGCCGTCTGGTTGCGCAGCGGCACGCCGCCGCACAGCACCACCACCTTGATGTTTTCTTCGGCGCGCGCCAGGCGGCGAATTTCAGTCGCGACCTGGTCCGCCAATTCACGGGTCGGGCACAGCACCATGGCCTGTACCGCAAAACGGCGCGCATTGAGGTTGGAGAGCAATGCAATGCCAAAGGCCGCTGTCTTGCCGCTGCCGGTCTTGGCCTGTGCAATCAGGTCCTTGCCGAGCAGCGCAACCGGCAGGCTCGCCGCCTGAATCGGTGTCATGCTCAAGTAGCCCAGCTGCTTCAGGTTGGCAAGCACATGGGCTGGCAGGGAAAGGGCGCTGAAATCGGTGGGGGCAGTAGTCATGCACCGATTATCGGCGGGCGGCTTTTTCGCCTGGATAAAAAGGGCTTGTTAGCTGCGTTCAGGCCATTGTCCCGTCGCCGCCAGCTGGGGCGAGATCGACGCCGGCCCCCAGCTCAGGGGCAGCGATGCCTCTACCCGACGCATCGCCTCCACATGAAAACGCAATAGCCGCTGCGCACCCTCAAACGCCTGCAGTTCAGGGCCATCCCAGATGATTTCTGCGTTCACCGCCAAGTACAACAGGTCCCCGCTGTCGAAGTCAATAAAGAGCAAACCCGCTCGCGGATTGACGGCAATATTGCCCAGGGTGTTGAAGAAGAAGTTGCCGATGAAGTCCGGCACGGTGAGGGTGGCATCACCCTCCACATGCACAAACCCCGGCTTGCCGCCGCGATGCGACACATCAACGCCACCGGCACGGCCTGCCTCCCCGCCCGCATAAGACGTGGCGATAAACAGCGTGTCTGCGCGTTCAATCAGCCGGCGTGCGGCAGCATCGAGCTGGCGACCCTCATGCACGACAGCTTGCGCACGTCCGGTAGCTGAGTAAAGCGGCTCCCTGGCCTGGATGTACTTGGGGCAGTTGCCAAAACTCTGCTCAACACGAACCGCAAAACCTGCATCAGTCACTCCCTGCACCACACCATTCATGCGGTTGCGTCTGCGGGTGTGTGGCTCGATGCCCAGCAAGCCGATGGACGCCCCGTTTCTCAGGGTGTGCTGCAAGGGGTCACCCGCCAGCGGATGGACGTTCAGCACCAGGGTGAGCGCATCAGGTGAATGGATGAAGCCCGGCGGCGCCGCCAGCACTGATGCCCAGGGCTGTCCCTGTGCATCAACACTGCCCGCCACCACAAAGGGCAGTTGCCCAAAAAATTCACGGTGCTGGTCAGGCATGAAATCACGAATCACGCGCGGGCCAATCTCCGCCAGCTTTTCGCGAATGCCCGGGCCCACGCGCTCCTGCACGGCACGTTCGCCCTCGTGAAAGGTTGGCAGGCTCATGCGGCCAGACCCACCGCGCTTTTGACCATGGGCACGAAACGCGGCAAGGCTTCGACACGCGCGAGCCACGCACACACATGCGGATAGCCATCGAGCGACACATTGCCTTCAGGCGCACGGGCCACATAGCTGTAATTGGCAATATCGGCCAGCGTGGCGCGCTCGCCGGCCAAAAATCTTGATGTGGCGAGTTGCTGCTCCATCACCGTGAAGAGTGCATGGGCGCGGGCCATGGCATCTTCCGGGCTGTCGGGCTTTTTGAAGAGCTGTATCACGCGCGCAGCAGCCGGTCCAAACGCCAGCGGGCCTGCCGCTACAGACAGCCAGCGCTGCACTTGCGCTGCGGCCAACGGGTCGCCGGGCAACCACTGCTCCGCATCCTGCGCATAACGCCGCGTGAGGTAGACCAGGATGGCGTTGGAGTCAGCCAGCGTCACGTCGCCGTCCTCAATCACAGGCACCTGTCCAAACGGGTTCATGGCCAGGAAATCCGGCTTTTTATGCGCGCCACCCATCAGGTCAACATTGACGAGCTCAAACGGCAGACCCAGCAGCGACAAAAACAGCTCGACCCGGTGCGAGTGGCCAGAGATGGCCACGCGGTGCAGCCGGATGGGCTTTGCGGGGCCGGTTTTGGTATGGGTTGACGTCATGGCTGCTCTCCTTTGTGGGTGAAATTTGATGGTTGAAACCGACCATCACTGGATTTTGTTTCAACCATTTGAATGAATAAATGGCTTGAAGCGGATTTAACTACTCCACTTAATGGATTAATTGGATGAACTGACTTACCATTGATCAATGGACAAACTCAGGGCCATGCAGGCCGTCATGCACATTGCGGACCAGGGCAGCCTGACAGCCGCAGCACGCGTGATGGCGTCATCACTGCCGGCCATGGTGCGCACCCTGGCTGCGCTTGAGGCGCACCTGGGCGTGCGGCTCTTCAACCGCACCACCCGGCGCATTGCCCTCACTGACGAGGGCCGCCGTTACCTGGAGCGCTGCCGCGAGGTGCTGGGTGCCGTGCAGGACGCAGAAGAGTCTCTTGGCGACCGGGGCGGCGAGCCGCGAGGCCAGCTGGTCATCACGGCGCCTGTTCTTTTCGGCCAGATGTATGTGGCGCCCGCCGTCACGCGTTTTGTGCTGCGCTACCCTGAGGTGAGCTGCAAGCTGCTGCTGCATGACCGCGTGGTCAACCTGCTTGAAGAAGGCATTGATGTCGGTGTGCGGATAGGCGCACTTGAAGACTCGACCCTGGTGGCGCAATCGGTGTTCAGCATCCGCCGCGTGGTGGTTGCCAGCCCCGCATACCTGCGCAAACACGGCCCACCCGCCCATCCGCGCGAGCTGGCTTCACGCAACTGCGTGCGCTTCACAGGCCCCAGCGGGCCGTGGTGGACTTTTCATGACAAGGGCAAAACATTTACCGTGCCGGTTACCGGTAACCTGGAGTTCAACAACGCCGCGCCTGCGGTCGAGGCCTGCGTGGCTGGCGCAGGTTTTGGCATGTTCATTTCCTATCAGGCCGCGCCTTTTATCCAGAGGAAAAAACTGGTGACCGTGCTTGAGGAGTTTGAGCCACCCAAACGCCCGGTGAGTGTGGTCTACCCGCATGCACGGCTGCTGCCTGCCCGTACCAAAGTGTTTATTGAATGGATGAAAGCCGAACTGGCCAGCCTCAGCCAGACCACACTGGCCACGCGCGCAGCGCCCACATGAGTGTCCAGCGCCATAACCCCATGCTGAAAAAGTTGTGTGCCGGTGGTAAGGTCAAGACATGAAAGACAAGACAGGAAAAGGAAACCCGTATGCAGGCATTTGATTTTGACCTCTTCGTGGTCGGCGGCGGCAGTGGCGGTGTGCGGGCCGCACGCATGGCTGCGCAGCGCGGCGCGAAGGTCGCACTGGCCGAGGTGGCCGACATGGGCGGCACCTGTGTCAACGTGGGCTGCATTCCCAAGAAGCTTTACAGCTATGCCGCGCACTTTGCCGAATCGTTTGAAGAGTCGCACGGCTTCGGCTGGAAGGGGCAAGCGCCTGTCTTCGACTGGGACACACTGAAGGCCAACCGCGCACGCGAAATCTCGCGCCTGAACGGTGTTTATGTCCAGTTGCTCGACAACTCGGGCGTGAAAATCATCAAGGGCTGGGCGCGGTTGCTGGATGCGCACACGGTGGAGGTCGATGGCCAGAAATTCACGGCAAAACACATCCTGATTTCAACCGGCGGTACCGCTACCGTGCCAGCGGTTGAAGGCCGCGAACATGTCGTCACTTCTGACCACATGTTTGACCTCAAGCCCTTCCCCAAACGCCTGCTGGTGGTGGGCGGTGGCTACATCGCCTGCGAGTTTGCGTCCATCTTCAATGGGCTGGGTTCTCATGTCACGCAGGTGCACCGCGGCGAAATGCTGCTGACCGGCTTTGACGACGACATACGCGGTTTTAGCGCCAGCGAAATGAGCAAGACCGGCGTCAACCTGCTGTTCAAGGCCGAGGTGGAATCCATCACCAAAACCGCAGACGGCCTGCTCGTGAAGCTCAAGGGCCAGGACGCAAGCTTCACGGTAGACACCGTGCTTTACGCCACGGGCCGCGTGGCCAACGCCAGCGGGCTGGGGCTGGAGGCGGTCGGTGTTGAAGTCAATGCACAGGGTGCCATCAAGGTCGATGCGCATTACAAAACCTCTGTACCTTCCATCTACGCGCTGGGTGACGTCACCGCACGCATGCAGCTGACGCCGGTCGCCCTGGGTGAAGCCATGGTGGTAGTCGACCAGCTCTTTGGCCCCGCCGCCGGCAAGAAGCCGCGCAGCATGAGCTACGACTTCATTCCGACCGCCGTCTTCACGCACCCCAACATCGGCACCGTCGGTTATTCAGAAGCCGAAGCGCGCAAGAAGTTTGGCGGTATCACCGTGTACCGCAGCGACTTCAAGGCACTCAAACACACGCTCAGTGGCAGTACCGAACGCACCTTGATGAAGCTGCTGGTTGAAGACGCGACGGACCGCGTGGTGGGCCTGCACATGGTGGGCGCAGATGCCGGCGAGATCGTGCAGGGCTTTGCCGTAGCGATGAAAGCCGGTGCGACCAAGGCGATATTTGACAGCACGATTGGCATACACCCCACCATGGCCGAAGAGTTTGTGACCATGCGTGAACCCGTGAAGGCAGCCTGATATGCAAAACCATTCCCTCGTGACCTTTGCCAGGTTTGCCCTTGTGGCGATGTCCGCTGCCGGCGGCCTGGCCTTCGCATCCTCACCCGCCGCCTGGTCAGAGCACGACAGGGAAGTTGCGGCGGCCTGTGCCAAAGCCAGCGGGCTGAAGGATGCGCAGGCTGTCGGCCAGCCCATGGCCTATGACGACCGCGTGGGCATCACGGCACTCCTGATCCAGGGCCGCTACCCGCAGCCGCACATGAAGAACCGCGTCGGCCGCGAGCTTTGCCTGTTTGACCGGGAAACCCGCGAAGCGGCCGTGACCGAGGCCGACCAGATCGGCCTGCGCGCCGCAGCACTGGCCGCAACACCTGCACCCGCCAAAAAATAAGAAGCCCACATGCCTTACCTGCCAGCCTTCATCGCCCCCAGCCGTTACAACGACCCTGCCGCTGCGCTGGCCCAGGTACGTGCGATTTATGACCAGCAGATCGCCCACCTGCGTGCTGCCATGCAGCGGTTTGTGGCCGGCGAAACCCTGCCCGGCCATGTGCGTGCCTGTTACCCCTTTGTGCGCATCCACACCGACACGGTGGCGCGCGCGATTCTCGACACGCTGGATGTCTCGCAGCTCAGTTACGGTTTTGTCGCCGGCCCGGGCCGGTTTGAAACCACGCTGACCCGGCCCGACCTTTATGGCGAGTACTACCTCGAGCAGTTCCGACTGCTGCTGCAAAACCACAACGTCGAGCTTGAAATCGGCACCAGCACACAGCCGATACCTGTGCACTTCTCGTTTGCCGAGCATGACCATATTGAAGGCAACCTCAGTGTGGCACGCCGCACGCTGATGCGTGACGTGTTCGACCTGCCCGACCTGGGCGCGATGGACGACGGCATCGCCAACGGCACCTATGAGGCCAGCCCCGGCGAGCCACAGCCGCTGTCGCTCTTCACAGCCGCGCGTGTGGACTATTCACTTCAGCGCCTGCGCCACTACACCGGCACCTCGCCGCACTGGTTCCAGAACTTTGTGCTGTTCACGAACTACCAGTTCTACATCGACGAATTCGTGCGCCTGGGCCACGAAGCCATGGCCGACCCGAACAGCGAATACACCTGCTTTGTCGAGCCGGGCAATGTGGTCAGGCGCCGTGCAGGGCTTGAGGCGCAAGCCGGCGATGACCTGGGCGTGCCGCCCCCCCGCCTGCCGCAAATGCCGGCATACCATTTGATGCGTGCCGACCGCACCGGCATCACCATGGTCAACATCGGCGTCGGCCCGGCCAACGCCAAAAACATCACCGACCACATCGCGGTGCTGCGTCCGCACGCCTGGATCATGCTGGGCCACTGCGCCGGCCTGCGCAACAGCCAGCAGCTGGGCGACTACGTGCTGGCCCACGGCTATGTGCGTGAGGACCATGTGCTGGACGAAGAACTGCCGCTGTGGGTGCCCATCCCTGCGCTGGCTGAAATCCAGAAGGCACTTGAGCAGGCGGTTGAAGATGTCACCAACTTCAAGGGGCCGGAACTCAAGCGCATCATGCGCACCGGCACGGTCGCCTCAACCGACAACCGCAACTGGGAGCTGCTGCCCGGCAACCAGCCGCAGCGCCGCTTCAGCCAGAGCCGCGCCGTCGCCCTGGACATGGAAAGCGCCACGATTGCCGCCAACGGCTTCCGCTTCCGCGTGCCCTACGGAACCCTGCTGTGCGTGAGCGACAAGCCCCTGCACGGCGAGATCAAGCTGCCCGGCATGGCGAATCACTTCTACCGCGAACGCGTGGACCAGCACCTGCGCATAGGCATGCGCGCCATCGAACTGCTGCGCCAGGAGGGCATCCGGCAGCTGCACAGCCGCAAGCTGCGGAGTTTTGCCGAGGTGGCGTTTCAGTAGAGCCGCCAGCCGGTCTGCCTTCTGCCCGCCGACCACGCCAAACGCTATTAAAAACGTAGCTGCTCACGCACGTATTTAAAGGGCTGCAGCCCAAAATGGCGCCTAAAAATGGCATTTTTTTCCCTTTTTAACGCGAATTCGGTCCGGAATTCTGCCCAAAAGCAGCTTCGCCCACTTAATGATTCACAAATAAATCATTAAGTGCTTATGGTGTTATTTATGACTCATAATTTATCCATGAGCGGCGGGCTGCTGTAGAAATCAGCGGCCAGCGTCACGACAAGATAATCAGGGCATGCCCACGACTCAAGCCAGCGCCCTGGTTCACATCACCCCGCAGACGCACCAGGTGGTCATCGACATGATGTACGCCACCCCGGACAACTTCACGGGCAAGGTGGTCTACGGATTTACCGGCTGTTTTCTGCACCCGCAGGCCGAGGCCGCGCTGCGCAAGGCGGTTGCGGCAGCCGCTGGTTTTGGCTTCACGCTCAAGATATTTGATGCCTACCGCCCTCAGGAGGCGCAGGAAGCCTTGTGGGCACATCTGCCGGATCCGCACTACGTGGCCGACCCGGCGGTGGGCTCCAACCACACGCGCGGCGTGGCGCTCGACCTGACGCTGCTCGACGCACGTGGCAACGAACTCGACATGGGTACACCGGTCGACACCATGACGCCTGCATCCCACCATTTCCATCCCGCACTGCCAGCCGAAGTCATGCTCAACCGCATGCACCTGCTGACCATCATGCTGGAGGCAGGGTTTGTCCACCACCCGAATGAGTGGTGGCATTACCAGCTGGCTGATGCGCATTCGTTTGAATTGATTGGCCATGAGGCTTTTCAAAAGAGCTTGGCGGCCTGTGGCTGAACCTTGTCATTGCGGACTTGATCCGCAATCCATCGCTAACGAAGCTCAGATCAAGCGTGATTGCCAAGAAGTTGAAGCGTTGCCCTTCACGACCAGGCCGGGGGTAGCCCGGCGGCTAGTCACTTTTCTTTTGCTTCGCCAAAAGAAAACTAACGAAAAGAAAAGGCGACCCTGTTCGTCGTCCCTACGCTGCGCTACGGGCACCCTGCGATGCTCGGTCCAGCCGGGGTCTGAAACAACTCGCCTTTGGCTC